>CAVWPI010000005.1:0-195518 GCA_963756895.1 uncultured Actinomycetes bacterium
CCTGATGCTCACGTCGGTGCTCGGCATGATGGCGATGGCGTCGGCGCGCGACCTCATCTCGATCTTCGTGGCCCTGGAGACGATCACCATCCCCACCTTCGTCCTCGCGGGGTGGCGCAAGCACGACTCCAAGTCCAACGAGGCGATGATCAAGTACTTCATCATCGGCGTGCTGTCATCGGCGATCATGCTCTACGGCATGTCGATCGTCTTCGGCGAGACCGGCGGGTCCACGCTGCTCGTCGACATCCGCCGGTCGATCATCGTGCACGGCACGTCCACGTTGCTCGGCGTCGCGATCTTCCTCACCATCGCCGGCTTCGCGTTCAAGGTGAGCGCGGTGCCGTTCCACTTCTGGACCCCCGACACCTATGAAGGCGCGCCCACCCCCGTCACCGCGTTCCTGTCGGTCGCGTCGAAGGCCGGTGGGTTCGTGGCGCTGCTCACGATCATCCGGTACGGGTTCTTCCCGTCGCAGGACTCGTGGGAACCGGTGCTCTGGGTGCTGGCGGCGGCGTCGATCATCTACGGCAACCTGGTCGCGCTGCGTCAGACCAACATCGTGCGCATGCTCGCCTACTCGTCGATCGCGCAGGGCGGCTTCATCCTCGTGCCGCTCGCGGTGGCGGGCGACGGCGGGGCGGCGCGCGTCTCCTTCGAAGCGGTCCTCATCTACCTCTTCATCTACGCGGCGATGAACCTCGGTGCGTTCGCGGTGGTGATCGCGGTGGCGCGCCGCACGGGCAGCGCCGAGATCGACACCTACGCCGGCTTGGGGCAGAGCGGGCCCGGGCTCGCCATCACGCTCACCATCTTCCTGTTCTCGCTCGCCGGCATCCCACCCTTCGCGGGCTGGTTCGCCAAGTTCGTGATGTTCCGCGCCGTCCTCGACGCGAATTCGCCGTCGGCGGTCACCCTCGGTGTCATCGCCGCGCTCGGGTCGGTCGTCGCGTTCTTCTACTACGCCGGGGTTGCCCGAAAGATGTGGTTCCACGACCCGGCCCCCGAGGCCCAGACCACACCGAGGCCGATTCCCGCCGCGCTCACCGTGGCCATCGGGCTCTGCGTCGCCGTCACCGTCGTGGTGGGCATCTACCCGCAGCTCGTCGCCCGCATCGGCGAGCTCGCCTTCCCGATCTGACCCATCCAACGCTCCCAACATGCGTCAGAGTTGCGGAACTGTTCCGTTCCTCTGACGCAGGAACGTGGGGGTGAGGCATGACGAACGCGTACGAGGAGATCGCCGCGCGGATCCGGCGGGAGGGGCCGATCGGGTTCGACGCGTTCGTGGACCTCGCGCTCTACGGCGAGCACGGCTTCTTCACCCGGGCGCGGGGCGCGGGCCGGGCCGGGCGTGACTTCGTCACCAGCCCCGAGGTCGGCCCGCTCTTCGGTGCGCTCGTCGCACGCGCGCTCGACGGATGGTGGCGTGACGCCGGGGCGCCCGATCCGTTCCTCCTGATCGAAGCGGGCGCAGGGCGCGGCCGGCTCGCCCGTGACGTGCTCGCCGCCGCCCCCGAGTGCGCAGGCGCGCTCCGGTACGTGCTGGTGGAGCGCTCGCCGACGTTGCGTGCCGCACAGCGGGACCTGCTCACCGTCGAGCCGTTCGAGGACGCGCTCGGACCGATGGTGCGCGACGACGAGGACGCTCCGCTGCCCGTCGCGGGCATGGGCCCCATCGCCACCGCGCTCGACGACCTGCCTGCCGTGGGGCTCGACGGCGTGGTGCTCGCCAACGAGCTGCTCGACAACCTCCCGTTCCGGATCGTCGAACGACGCGACGGCACCTGGTGGGAGGTGCGGGTTGCAGTCGACGGCGACGCGCTGGTCGAGAGCCTCGTACCCGCGGCGGGCGAGCTCTCGGCCGAGGCCGACCTCGTGGTCCCGGACCCGCCCGACGGTGCGCGCGTCCCCGTACCCACGGCGCTCGTCGAGTGGCTGCGCGCGTGCGCGGTGGCGTTGCGACGGGGCCGACTGGTGGTGATCGACTACGTGGCGACGGGAGCGGAGCTCGTGGCGCGCGGCCAGCGCGGCTGGCTCCGGACCTACCGCGACCATGATCGGGGCGTCGCGCCGCGTGCGGCACCCGGCGACCAGGACCTGACCATCGACGTGCCGCTCGAGTACCTCGTGCACGCGGCGCAACGCGTCGGGCTGCACCTCGAGCGCGACCTCGACCAGGCCGCGTGGCTGGCCGAGCTCGGGATCGACGGCCTCGTGGCCGACGCCCGTGACCAGTGGGACGCCCGTGCTCACGTCGGTGACCTCGAGGCGGTGCGCCAACGCAGTCGCGTCACCGAGGGTGCGGCGCTGGTGGACCCCTCCGGACTCGGCGCCCATCGCGTGCTCGTCTTCACCCGCTGAGTGCCGCCGCGTGGCGCGAACCCGTGCCGGGCCGGTTACACCCGATGAGGGCATGAACGACGATCGGGATGACGCGTTTGCGTGCTTCGTGCGCGAGGTCGAACCGGGACTCCGGCGCGCCCTCACCGGGCACCTGCGGGCCGATCAGGTCCCCGATGCACTGGCCGAGGCGTTCGCGTACGTGTGGCAACACCGAGAACGGGTGATGACGATGGAGAATCCGACCGGGTACCTGTACCGGGTGGCGCAGTCGAAGTCACGCCGCGCGCCGCCAAGGCTGGTTGGAGTGGAACGGTGACCGCGAGGTACCCGACGTCGAACCCGGCCTCACCGACGCCCTCGCATCCCTCTCACCTGCGCAGTACCGGGCGGTGTGGTTGGTGCACGGGTGCGGATGGACGTACTCCGAGACGGCAGTCGCGCTCGACATCTCGGCGTCGACGGTCGGATCGCACGTCTCCCGCGCGATGTCTCACCTGCGCGAGCGACTGGGGGCGGTGACCAATGGCTGAGCTCGACGACCAGCTGCGGCAGCTCGCCGCCCATCGGGCCGGGTCCGTCCCCGCGTTCGATCCCGCCGCCGCGCGCCTGCGCGCCCACCGCAGCGCGCGCCGCCGAGCTGCGGCGGTCACCGGGATCGCGGCGTGTGTCGTGGCGCTGCTCGTCATCGGCGGGTTCGCGGTGTTCTCGGGCTCCGACGACTCGCCGTCGGTGCACACCCCTGCCGGGAGCAACGGCGCGCCGGCGACCTCCGCTCCGACGACCGGGTCTTCCGGATGCCCGACGCTCGACGGGGCCGACGAGTTGGCGAAGGACGGACCGTCGTCGACCAGGGGCAGGGACGCCACGCGGTCCGCCGTCCGCGTCGGTGTCCAGGCGAGCGACTGCGTCGACGACGTCGACTTCTCGTTCGACCTCGGGACCCCGCGCTCGTCGGCGCGCCGGGAGGCCTCACCGTTCGCGGACGACGGCAACGGCAGCACCTGGTACGTGATCACCTTCTCGGGCCTGGCGCCGACCGCGTTCCGCGACATCGGTGGCGAGGTGCAGGCGCACTCGCCTCGGGGTGTGACCGCGGTGAGGCAGGTTCCGAGGACCGACGGGACGCTCGCGTGGGCGATCGGGATGGCGGAGGAGCGGCCGTTCCGGGTCGTCGTCGCCGAGAACCTGTTGCGCGTGCAGTTCGCGGGTGCGGCACCGCGCACGGTGACGTGCAACAGCTCGGACCTCAACCCGACGCTCCACTTCGCCTACGACGTCCCGGCCGGGTGGTTCGTCGAGTTGACCAGCGGCGGTAACACCTGCGCGCTCTTCTCGCCGAAACCGTTCGTCATGTGCAGCGCGTGCGACCGGCCGTTCGACTGGGGTGGGATCACGGTGACCCGGCAGGGACCGGGCGTGTCCGCGCCCGACGTCCTCGTCTCGTCGACGGAGACCACCGTCGCGGGACGAAGCGCAACGGTGCAGGAGGTCGAGGCATCGGGTCGAGGCCTCTTCCCCGCCGGGTACCGAACGTACGAGTACTTCGTCGACTGGGCTCCGCAGGGGACGCTCGCGTTCTGGTTCAGCGGCATGCCCGGGCCCGACTTCGACGCCCGCAAGGCCGGTCTCGACGCCATCGCCGCGAGCGTCCGTCGCCTGGACTGACCGTCGCGCGCCCCGGGTAGGGTGACGCCGCTGTCCATCCGGTTCGAGCACGGGGGTCTGTGATGGCGGAGAAGACGGACACGATCGCGTCGCTGCTGGCCGAGGGCCGCACGTTCCCGCCGTCCGCCGAATTCACCGCGCAGGCGCGCATCGCGACCGCCGATGTCTACGCCGACGCGAACGCGGACCCCGAGGCGTTCTGGGCGAAGCAGGCGGGCGACCTCCTCGACTGGTTCGAGCCCTGGGACACCGTGCTCGAGTGGGATCTCCCGTTCGCCAAGTGGTTCGTCGGCGGCAAGCTCAACGCCTCGTACAACTGCCTCGATCGCCACGTCGCCGCCGGTCGGGGCGACAAGGTCGCCTACCACTGGGAGGGCGAGCCCGGAGACACCCGCACCATCACGTATGCCGACCTGCTGCAGGACGTCTCGCAGCTCGCCAATGCGCTGAAGGCGCTCGGGGTCGAGAAGGGCGATCGCGTCAACATCTACCTGGGCATGGTGCCCGAGCTGCCGATGGCGCTCCTGGCGTGCGCGCGCATCGGTGCCGCGCACTCGGTCGTGTTCGGCGGCTTCTCGTCCGACTCGTTGCGCGATCGCATCCAGGACGCCGGCGCCAAGGTGCTCATCACCGGCGACGGCGCGTGGCGCCGCGGGAGCATCGTCCCGCTGAAGGAGGACGGCCGACGTCGCGGTCGGGGAGTGCCCCACCATCGAGAAGGTGCTGGTGCTCCGCCGTACCGAGCAGGACGTCGACATGGTCGACGGTCGCGACGTGTGGTGGCACGACCTCGTGCCCCAGCAGTCGGCCGAGTGTGCGCCCGAGCCGATGGACAGCGAGGACCTCCTCTACCTCCTCTACACCAGCGGCACCACCGCGCGGCCCAAGGGCATCATGCACACGACCGGCGGGTACCTCACCCAGGTCGCGTGGACGCACCAGAACGTGTTCGACCTCCGTCCCGACACCGACGTCTACTGGTGCGCGGCCGACGTCGGGTGGGTCACCGGCCACTCCTACATCGTCTACGGGCCCCTGATGAACGGGTGCACCGGCGTGCTGTACGAGGGCACCCCCGACCATCCGGGGAAGGACCGCCTCTGGGACATGGTCGAGCGGTACGGCGTCACCATCCTCTACATCGCGCCCACCGCGATCCGCACCTTCATGAAGTGGGGCCCCGAGTTCATCGAGGCGCACGACATGTCCTCGCTGCGTCTGCTCGGCAGCGTGGGCGAGCCGATCAACCCCGAGGCGTGGGTCTGGTACTGGCAGTACATCGGTGGCGGTCGCTGCCCGATCGTCGACACGTGGTGGCAGACCGAGACCGGCGCCATCATGATCACGCCCCTGCCCGGGGTGAGCACCGCGAAGCCGGGCAGCGCGACGGGGCCGATCCCCGGCATCGGCGCCGACATCGTCGACGACGGCGGCAACCCTGTCGACATCCCCGGTGGGGGCTACCTCGTGCTCACGCATCCGTGGCCGTCCATGCTGCGCGGCGTGTGGGGCGACCCCGAGCGCTACCGCGACACCTACTGGAACCGGTTCCCCGGCAAGTACTTCGCGGGCGACGGCGCCAAGCGCGACGACGACGGCGACTACTGGCTGCTCGGACGGGTCGACGACGTGATGCTCGTGTCCGGTCACAACATCTCGACCGCCGAGGTGGAGCACACGCTCGTCGGCCACCCCGCGGTGGCCGAGGCCGCGGTCGTGGGCACCAAGGACGCGACGACCGGTCAGGCGATCAGCGCGTTCGTGATCCTGCGCGCCGGCAACGACGCCAGCGACGAGCTGGTGGCGCAGCTGCGCGACCACGTGGGTCACACCATCGGCCCGATCGCCAAGCCGAAGACCGTGCTCTTCACCGACGACCTGCCGAAGACGCGGTCGGGCAAGATCATGCGCCGGCTCCTGCGCGACGTCGCCGAGGACCAGGCGCTCGGCGACACCACCACGCTCGCCGATCCCTCGGTGGTCGAGGGGATCAAGGCGCGCTACCTCGCCACGGCCACCGACGAGGACTGAGGGGTCGGATCGGCGGTGTCGTTGTATCCCGGGGCGGGCTACGTCCCCGATCACTGGACCTGGCACGAGGGCAAGGTCGAACCCGGCCCCGCCGTCGTCGTCGACATCGACGGCGTGCTGTCCGACGCGGTCAGCCGGCAGCACTACCTCGAGTCGCCGCGGCGCAATTGGGACGCGTTCTTCGAGGCGTGTGGCGACGACCCCGTCATCGAGGAGATGAAGGTGCTCCTCGACCTGCTCGATCCCGAGCTGCGCATCGTCCTGCTCACCGCCCGTCCGGAACGGGTGCACCACCTCACCGAGGCGTGGCTCCGGCGCTACCGGATCCGGTGGGACGTCCTGCTCATGCGACCGTGGGGCGACTACGACATGGCCCGCGACTTCAAGCAGGCCTCGGTGTGGGACCTCCGCAACTACGGCTTCGAGCTGCGCCTCGCCTTCGAGGACGACCGGCGCAACGTGGCCATGTTCCGTTCCGAAGGCGTCCCCTGCGTCTACTTCCACAGCGGCTACTACGACTGACTTCCTCTTCTCCGCCCCGCTCGCCCCCTCCCCTCTCCACCGCTCGCTGAGCGGGAGCTGAGAACGCGGCGCTCGGGAACGCGGGCGCTGCTCGTAGCGTTGCACCGACGTCGGGTCCGTCCCCCGGACCCACGAGGTGGAACACGATGCGAAACGCAGTGAAGACGGCCGTCCTGCTCGCCGCCCTCGGCGCCCTGTTCATGCTCGTCGGCGGTGCCATCGGCGGGAGCACCGGGCTCGTGATCGGGCTCACCATCGGACTGGTGTTCGTCGGCGGCTCCTACTGGTTCAGTGACACCCTCGCGATCAAGGCGGCACGCGCCAAGCCCGTCAGCCGCGAGGAGTTGCCGGAGGTCTACACCATCGTCGAGGAGCTCACGCAGCGCGCGGGCATGCCGATGCCCAAGCTCTACCTGTCACCGGAGATGCAGCCCAACGCGTTCGCGACCGGTCGCAGCCCGCACCACGCCGCGGTCTGTGTGACGCAGGGAATCCTGCAGGTGCTCGACCGCGACGAGCTGCGTGGTGTGCTCGCCCACGAGCTGTCGCACGTCGAGAACCGCGACATCCTCATCAGCTCGGTCGCGGCCGCGGTCGCGCTCGGCATCACCTTCGTCGCCCGCATGGCGATGTGGGGTGCGATCTTCGGCGGCGGCAACGACCGCGACGGCGGTAACGCCTTCGGCGCGATCGCCATGGCGATCCTCGCTCCCATCGCCGCCATGATGATGCAGATGGCGCTGTCGCGCAGCCGCGAGTTCCAGGCCGACGCCAGCGGCGCGCACCTGCTGCACGACGGCGAGCCCCTCGCCCGCGCGCTCGAGAAGATCGACGCCTACGTGAAGCAGCGGCCCATGGACGTCAACCCCGCGCAGGCCCAGGCGTACATCGTCAACCCGCTCAGCGGGCGCAAGGTGGAGTTCGCCAACCTGTGGAGCTCGCACCCACCGACCGCCGAGCGCGTGCGGCGGCTGCGCACCAGCCAGACCGTCTGACCGCTTCCCGCGGCGACCCACTGGTAGCGTCCGCGCGTCATGGCGCGGACGGCCACGTCGGTGGAGATGCAGACCCGACGCGCCCGGCTCGCGTTGTGGCTCATGGTGGTCGGAGCGGGCGCGTGGCTCCTGTACCGCGCCCGCAACCTCTGGTTCGGTGGCGACGACTGGTTCATCCTCCTCGATCGCAGCGTGCATCCCCACGCCGGGCAGCTCGGGGTGTTCGACGCCTTCAACGAGCACTGGACGACGCTGCCGATCCTGGTGTTCCGCGCCCTGTACGCGGTGCTCGGCATCTCGACGTACTGGCCCTACCTCATCCTCCTCGTGGTGGTGCACCTGACGATCGTCGTCCTGCTCTGGCACGTGATGGTGCGGTCGGCGATCGACCCGTGGCTCGCCCTCGGGTTCACCGCGCTGGTCGCGATCACCGGCGTGGGCCTCGAGAACCTCACCAACGTGTGGCAGGTGCCGTTGATCGCGCCGCTCGCGCTGGGCTTCGGGGCATTGCTCCTGCTGCCAGAACGCGGTCGGCTGGGCCCGCGCGACGCGGGGGTCTCGCTGCTGCTGACCATCGGCATGACGTGCTCGGGCCTGGGCATCACGATGCTCGGCGTCGTGGGCCTGGTCGCACTCGTGCGCCGGGGTTGGCGGACGGCGCTCGCGATCGCGGCGTTGCCGGCGGTCGCGTACGCGTGGTGGTACCTCGCGTACGGACGCAACGCGCCCGACGTCGCCGACGCCACGCCCGGTGAGGTGCCGCGCTACCTCTGGGACGGGTTCACCGACGCGCTCGGCGACCTGGTGCGTCTCCGCGGGCTCGGCGTCGTCATCGTGCTGGCGGCGCTGGCATGGTTGGTGTGGCAGCTCACCCGACGGCCGATCCCGCGCACGCTCCTGGTGCCCGCAGCCCTCGCGCTCGGTGCGGCGGTGTCGCTGGCGTTGACCGCATGGCGACGCGGCGCCATCGGAAGTCCCGCAACCTCACGGTACGCGTACATCACCATCGTCCTGACGCTCCCGTTGCTCGCCGCGGCCACCGACTGGTGCATTCGGCGGATGGCCGGGACGCGGTTCGCGGTCGTCGTCGGGGCGGGGATCGGTGTGCTGCTCCTGGTCGGCGTGATCGCCCAGGTCCGCATGTTCGACGACTACGTCGCGGCCATCGAACCGGTGAAGGAGGTCGAGAAGGGTGCGCTGCTCAACACCGCGGCGCTGGCGCGCGAAGGACACCAGTTCCTCACCGATCACCCCATGTACATCTACGAACCACAGGTGACGGTCGAGAAGATCGTCGCCCTGGACCGTGACGGTGCGCTGCCGTCGTTGTCGGGGCTGCGCGCCTCCGACCGCTACACCGTGCTCGCCCGCACCGGGCTGGTCGTCGCGCCGAATTCGCTCGCCGACCTCCGGTCGAACCCCGCGGCGGTGAAGGTCGGTGACCTCCACGGCGCGCGGGCAACACGGGTCGACGGGCGCGCCGACTGCGTCGACCTCGAGGGCCGTGCCGGCGCACGCGTGCAGCTCCTCACCGATGGCGGCGTCGCGGTCGGCGTCCGCGGTGACGGGACGCTGTTGATGCGCGTTGCCCGGCCCGACGGCCGCGTGCGGGGCGAGGACGTCGTCGCCACGCTCGATCCCGCTGCCCAGCAGGTGCTGAGCATCGGGCCGATCGACGCCGGCGCGGTCGTGCTCACCTTGCCGGAGGGAACCACGCGCCTGTGCGGCGTGTCGTGAAGCGCGGCGACGTCGGAACGGGTCGGCGACCGGGTGCACCTCACCGCGTGCGACACCGGGACCACGGCCGCACCCAGTGAGGACGTGCTCGACGCCGCGGTCACGCTGCTCGTCGATCGCAACGACCTCGCGCTCGAGCTCCTCGGCGCCAAGCTTCCACCGCGAGTCACTCGGTGCGCGGCCGACCGTCTGGTTGCCGATCCGGCGTTGGTCGCGCGCCTCGGGCTGGACGAGTTCACCGACGCCCAGCAGGACCAGTTCTCCGACCGGGTGTCGAGCGCGGTGTTGGCCTGCCGAACCCGGTGAACGACTCGGCGCCGGGAGCTGAGCCCCCGGCGCCGAGCGTCGTCTCGATCGTCGATGTCGTCTCGACTAGTTCTTCACCTGCGTCTTGAAGGCGTCGAAGCGCAGCTGCCCGAGGACGTCCGGGGCGTAGGCGACCTTCGTGACCTCCTCCGGGTTGTACGCGTTCACTGCCGGAGACCAGATGATGAACTGGTGGAGGGCGTTGCCCACGATGTAGCCCTCCAGGTCCTGCCAGGTCTTCGTGTACTCCTTCGAACCTGCGCCCAGCTCCTTGAGCTTGGAGATGTAGGCGTTGAGCTTCGGGTCGTCGTAGTTGCAGGTGTCACCGATGCTGCCGAGCTGCAGGTTGCGGGTGACCTTGTCGAGGCCCGCACGCCGGAGCGGGATCAGCGCCGACGGCCACTTCTGGTCGGTGAAGAAGTCCTGCACGATGTTCGTCGTGCTCGTCAGGTTCAGCGTGATGCCCGCCTCGGCCATCTGCTCCTTCATGATCTCGCCCACCCGGGTGGTGTCGGGCGTGGAGTTGCTCATGAGGTCGTAGGTGAGGTTCTCGACCCCGGCCTCCTTGAGCAGCTTCTTCGCCTTCTTCGGGTTGTAGGCGTAGAGCTTGTCGTTCTTCGGGTTGAAGTACGAGCTCTCGGTGGTCCAGTCGCCCCACATCGGCTGGCTGGTGCCCTGGTAGAGCAGGTCGTTGATCTGGTCGCGGTCGATCGCGTAGTTGATCGCCTGGCGCACCTTCAGGTTGTCGAACGGCGGCTTGTTCTTGCACAGCGCGGCGTAGATCGCGGTGGTCTCGCTCGGCTTCACGTCGAGCTTGAGCCCGCCGCTCGTGAGCTGCTCGCTCCCGGTCAGGCCCTGCAGCTGTGCGGCGTTGGTGATGCCGTCGAGCAACGAGTTGGGTGTCGCCTGCGGGTCGATGCCCGACGCGGTGGTCTGGATGAGCTCGACCTGCTTGAGCTTGATCTTGTCCTTCTCGAAGTAGTTCGGGTTCTTCTTGAAGACGGCCTTGCCCTCGGGCGTGTAGGAGTCGAGCAGGAACGGTCCCGCGCCCACCGGCTTCTCGTCGAGCGGGGTGCCGCTGTTCACTGCCGTGGGCGACACGACGTAGGTCTCACCCTGCGACAGCAGGTTGTAGAACTGGCCCGCGATCGGCGTCTTCAGCTTGATCGTGAGCTTGGTGGGGCTGTCGACGGTGATGCTCTCCACCTCGTTGAGCTCCGCCCGCACCGACCCGACGTTCTTCGCCGCGATCGTGCGTTCGATGCTGAACTTCACCGCGTCGGCGTCGAGCGGCGTGCCGTCGGAGAACTTGATGCCCGGCTTGAGCTCCACGACGATCGTCTGCGCGTCCGGTGGCGGTGGCCGACTTCGCCAGGCCCGGCGAGTAGCTGCCATCGGCGTTCTGGCGCATCAGCGAGTCGTAGATCCACCGCTGGGCGTACCAGATGTCGGGGTTGGTCGGTGTGGTGGGATCCCAGCGCGCCCCGCCGAACGCAGTGAGGTCGTAGGGGATCCGCAGCACGCCGCCGGAGCCGCCCGACTGCGCGCCGGCCGAGGACAACGGCCCGGACCAGAGTGCGCCCAGGATCACCCCGAGCGTGAGTGCGAGGACCAGCCCGCGCCTCGTACGACGTCGTGCCATGAGTCGTTCCCCCAAGTGCTGCGCAGCGCCGGCCCCTCCAGGCCCGGCTCAGGACGCGGAACCCTAGTTCTGGTCTGAGTCCGACTTCGCGCGGGGCAGACCCAGGACCGTCAGTCCGTGCAGGACCGGGCCGTCGGTGTGCAGGTGGCACGCGACGGTGGTGCCGTCGGGGGTCGTGAGCTCGGGAGGATCGACCGTGCTGCAGGGCTCGAAGGCGTAGCGGCAGCGGGTGTGGAAGCGGCATCCCGCGGGCGGTGCGGCCGGCGACGGGATGTCGCCCTGGAGCACGATGCGCTCGCGCTCGCGCTGGCGCTGCGGGTTCGGCACCGGGATCGCCGAGAGGAGCGCCTCGGTGTAGGGGTGCTTCGGGCGCTCGTACACCTCGTCGGCCGGGCCCTGTTCGACGATGCGGCCGAGGTACATCACCGCGATGCGGTCGCTGACGTGACGGACGAGCGCGAGGTCGTGGGCGATGAAGAGGTAGGCGACGCCGAGCTCCTCCTGCAGGTCGCCGAGCAGGTTGATGATGTCGGCCTGGATCGAGACGTCGAGACTGCTGACCGGCTCGTCGAGCACGAGGAGCTTGGGCGACAGCGCGAGGGCTCGCGCGATGGCGATGCGCTGCAGCTGACCGCCGGAGAACTCGCGCGGGTAGCGGTTGCGGTGGTCGGGATCGAGGCTCACGGTGCGCAGCAGCTCGATCACGCGGTCATCGCGTTGCTGCTTGTTCAGGCCGAGGTAGTTGCGCATCGGCTCGGCGAGGCTGTCGGCGATCGTCGCCAGCGGGTCGAACGAGGAGAACGGGTCCTGGAACACGAGCTGCATGCCGCGTCGGTGCTCGCGCATCCGACGTGACGGCACCGTGGTGATGTCGGCGCCGTCGAACGTGATCGTTCCGGCGGTGGGGTCGAGCAATCGGGTCAGCACGCGACCGAGCGTCGACTTGCCCGAACCCGACTCGCCCACCAGGCCGACCGTCGCGCCGGGTTCGACCGCGAGGTCGACGCCGTCGACCGCGCGCACGTGACCGACGGTGCGGCGCATGATGCCGCGCCGGATCGGGAAGTGCTTCGTGACGCCGGTGCCCGACAGCAGCGCGCCCGTCGCGACGGGCACGGCGTCGGGGATGCCGGACGTCATTGCGCGCCCTCCAGAGCGAGCTCGTCGACCCGGATGCACCGCGCGCGGTGGCCGTCGGACACGGTGGTCAGCTCGACCGGGACGGTCTCGCACTCCGCGATGGCGTAGGGGCAGCGGGGGTGGAAGCGGCACCCCGTCGGCATGGCGATGGCCGAGGGCACCACCCCGGGGATCGACGCGAGCCGTTCGCCCGCCGTGCCCGCCTGCGGGATCGCCGCGAGCAGGCCTTCGGTGTAGGGGTGGCGCGGGCGGGCGAACAGCTCCTCGACCGTCGCCTCCTCCACGACCTGGCCCGCGTACATCACGAGCACGCGCGAACAGAGGTCGGCGACGACCCCGAGGTCGTGGGTGACGAAGATCACCGCCATGCCGGTGCGCGCCTGCAGCGAGCGCAGGAGGTCGAGGATCTGTGCCTGGACGGTGACGTCGAGGGCGGTGGTGGGCTCGTCGGCGATGAGCAGCTTCGGCTCGCACGACAGCACGAGCGCGAGCAACGCGCGCTGACGCATGCCGCCCGACAACTGGTGCGGGTAGTCGCCGAGCCGTCGATCGGGATCGGGGATGCCCACGACCTCGAGCAGCTCGCCGCGCGCGTGCGCACGCGCGGCCGACTTGCTCATCGTGCGGTGCAGGCGGATCGTGTCGACGAGTTGCGTGCCGATGGTGAACGCGGGGTTCAGGCTCGTCATCGGGTCCTGGAACGCCATCGCGATCTGGTCGCCGCGCACCTTGCGCAGCTCCTTGAACGACAGCGACAGCAGATCGCGCCCGTCGAACATCACCGAACCGCTGGTGATCCGGCCCGGCGGCGATGCCACCAGACGCATGACCGCCAGGGACGACACCGTCTTGCCCGAGCCCGACTCGCCGACGAGCGCGACGACCTCCCCGGCGTCGACGCCGAAGCTCACGTGGTCGACGACGGTCGCCGGGCCTGCCTCGGTGAGGAACTCGACCGACAGATCGGTGACGGAGAGCAGGCGATCCGAGGCCGGCGGCGGAACCTGGTCGGCCGGACGCGTCACGGTGGTGAGCCCCAGGCGACCCTTGATGCCCTGCTTGCCCTTCGGCAGCCCGAGGCCCAACGCGTCGCGGACGCCGTCGCCGAGGGTGTTGAAGGCGAGGACGGTGAAGACCAGCGCCAACGCCGGGACGTAGACCTGCCACGGGTGCTCGCTGAGGTAGAGGCGGCCGTCCTGGATCATGCCGCCCCAACTCGACTTCGGCCGCTGCACCCCGAACCCCAGCACGCTCAGCTGGGCCTCGGCGACGAGCGCGAAGCCGACGGCGAGCGACACCGACGACGATGAGGGGCGATGCGACGTTGGGCAGGATGCGTTTGCGGCGGATCCGTCCCGGCTTCGTTCCCATCGAGTGCGACGCTTCGACGAACGTCTCCTCCCGGATCGCGAGGGTCTGCGCGCGCGTCAAGCGTGCCAACCCCGGGATCATCACGAGCGAGATGGCGAGGATGGCGTTCTCGAGGTCGGCGCCGAGCGCGCCCGCCACCGCGAGCGCGAGGACGAGCGGGGGGAAGCTGGAGAGGCCGTCCATGATCCGCATGAGGGTCACGTCGGTGCCGCCGCCCCGGAACCCGGCGAGCAGCCCGAGCGGCACCGCGATCAGCGCCGCGAGGCCCACGATCTGGAAGCCCGAGCGCAACGACACCTGGCCGCCGTAGACGATGCGGCTGAAGGTGTCGCGCCCGTTGTGGTCGGTGCCCAGAGGATGGTCGAGGCTCGGCGTCTCGAACGGTGTGCCCGAGCGCGTCCGGGTCGTGCGGCGCGACCAGCGACGCGAACACGGCCATGAGGATGATGAGCAGGAGGAAGACCAGCGCGATCATGGCGGGCTTGTCGCGGAGCAGTCGCTTGAGCGCGCGCGACCACGGGCTGGGAGTGCGCGTGCCGACCGTCGCCTCGTCGAGCGCGATGCCCGGGATCCTCGATCAGCTGCGGGCTCGGGACGGTGTCGCCCGCGAGCGGCCCCTGGCCGAAGATCTCGTTGCCGCTCACGAAGTCCTCACGCGTGGGTTGAGGTAGCCGTAGCTGATGTCGACGATCAGGTTGAGCGTCACGTAGATCAGCACGAACGTGATCGTGACCGCCTGGATCACGGGCACGTCGGGCAACGACAGGGCCCGCAGCATGTAGGTGCCGAGACCGGGGATCACGAAGATCTGCTCGATGATGACGACCCCGCCGATCAACGCGGCGAGTTGCAGGCCGATGACCGTGACGGTCGGGATCGACGCGTTCTTGAACGCGTACTTCACCACCGTGCGGCGAGTACCCGTACCCACCGCGAACGCGGTGCGCACGTAGTTCGACTGCAACACGTCGATCAGCGCGGCGCGGGTCTGGCGTGCGACCGAAGCCGCCGCGATGACGCCGAGGGCGAAGGCGGGCAGGATGATCGATTCCAACCACGCGCTCGGGTCCTCGGAGAACTTCGTGTAGCCCTGGGCCGGGAACCAGCCGAGCGAGAGCGCGAACACCTGGATGAGGAAGAAGCCGAGCACGAAGTTGGGGATCGCGAGCCCGAAGCTGGTCCCCGTGACGCTCGATCGGTCGACCACGCCCCCGGGGCGCATGCCGGCGAGGATGCCGAGGGGGATGCCGAGGACGATGGCCACGAACAGGCCCGCCAACGCGAGCCCGACCGACACCGGGATCCGCTCCTCGATCTCTTCGGCGACGTCGGGCGCGGCCACGTTGTTGTAGCTCTGGTACGACTTGCCGAAGTCGAGCTGCGCCGCGTCGCCGAGCCAGTCGAAGTAGCGCTCGAGCACGGGGCGGTCGAGGCCCAGGTCCTCGCGCACCTCGGCGATCTTCTCCGGGGTGGCGTTGGCGCCGCCGGCGAGGCTCTGGGCGGCGTCGCCGGGGACGAGCTCCGTGAGCAGGAACACCACGAACGTCACGACCAGCAGCACAGGGATCAGGCTCAGCAGACGCCGCGCGATCATCCCCAGCATCCGATCATCCCCCACTCGCGCGCCTGGGTCGAGGGCGCGTCACCATACGCCGCGCATGTTCTCGCGCGCGGCAGGCGACGACTCCACGCGTCAGATGACGACGATCAATCCCTGAAGTTCGTGAACTGCAGCGGGACGGCGAAGTCGTGGTCCTTCATCGCCGCGATCGCGGCTCTGCAGGTCGTCGCGCTTCTTGCCGCTCACCCGGAGCTGGTCGCCCTGGATCTGGTGCGACACGCCCTTGAGCCCGAGCTCCTTGATGAACTTGCCGATCTCCTTGGCCTTGTCGGTGGAGATGCCGACGTTGAGGGTGACGGTCTGGCGCACCGTGCCCTTCGACGCCTCCTCGACCTTCCCGTAGCCCAGCGCCTTGAGCGACACCTGGCGCTTCACCAGCTTCTCCTCGAGCACCTGCGTGAGCGCGGTGAGTCGCCCCTCGCTCTCGGTGGCGAGGTCGATCTCCTTCTCCTTCAGCTCGATCGAGCTGCCGGTGTTCTTGAAGTCGAAGCGGGTGGAGATCTCGCGCGAGGCCTGGTCGACCGCGTTGCGGACCTCCTGCATGTCGAGCTCGGACACGACGTCGAACGTGGGCATGGCTCGTCTCCGGAAGGGTCGTCGCGCTGGGAGCGCGGAAAGGGCGGCCTGATACTCTACGCGGCCCCGGGTCGGTACCCGAGTGGACAAAGGGGGCAGGCTGTAAACCTGCTGCGAAAGCTACGTTGGTTCGAATCCAACCCGGCCCACTCGAACGCTCGCCCGCCGTCGCGGCGGGCGTTCTCGCGTCAGAGCATCTTCTGCATCTCGACCACGTCGAGCCACTGGCCGAACTTGCGGCCCGACCTCGCGTTCGATGCCCACGATCTCGAAGCCGCAGGCGCGGTGGAGCGCGATGGACGCGTCGTTGTCGCCGGTGATGCGGGCGATCACCGAGTGGAAGCCGTGGGCGGAGGCGAGGCGGAGCAGCTCCTCGAGCAGCCGCCGGCCGATGCCCCGGCCCTGGTGCTCGGTCAGCAGGTAGACGGAGTCCTCGACCGTGGTGTTGTAGGCGGGTCGCGAGCGGAACGAGCTCAGAGCGACCCGAACCCCACGATCGCGCCGTCGAGGTCGGCGACGACCGCCGGATGGCCCCCGGAGTGCTCGTCGATCCACTGCACCTGCTCGTCGAGGGTGCGGGGGACCATGTCGAAGAGGGTCGTCGACTCGTTGACGTAGTGGTTGTAGATGGTGCGGATGCCGTCGGCGTCACGCCGTTCCGCCGCCCGGATCGCCACGTCACCCATCTCCGCAAGGTACCGCGGGCGTCGGCGTTGCTATCCTGTTCCGTTCCGCCCCCTTAGCTCAGTCGGCAGAGCACTTCCATGGTAAGGAAGGGGTCTACGGTTCAAGTCCGTAAGGGGGCTCTGCGGTTCCGTCCGGAGCCGTTGCACGGCGGTGTAGCTCAGTTGGTCAGAGCACGCGGCTCATAATCGCGGCGTCGCGGGTTCGAGTCCCGCCACCGCTACCACCGGCAAAGTCCAGGAGCGAATCCAAGATGGCGAGCGACAAGCGGGTCAAGGTGACCCTGGCGTGCGAAGACTGCAAGCGCCGCAACTACATCACGATCAAGAACAAGACGAACGACCGCGAGCGGATCGAGATGAAGAAGTACTGCCGCTTCGACCGCCGTCACACGCTCCACAAGGAGACCCGCTGACCGGGTCCTGCTCCTCCCCCTCGGCCGGTGGTCGCCGGTCCGGTGGTAACCCCACCGGGCCCCGGTGAGTCACAGATGACCACCAACGAACTGCCGAGGGAGCCGAACGAGCTCGACCGGTTGGTCACCGCCGCCCGCGACGGTGACCGCCCGGCCTTCGACGAACTGGTCCGCCGGACCTACGTCGACACGTACACGCTCGCGCTGCGTCTCACGGCCCACGAGGAGGACGCACGCGACGTGGTGCAGGAGACCTACCTCCGAGCCTGGAAGGGTCTCGACGGCTTCCGTGGTGACGCGCAGTTCACCACGTGGCTGTACCGCATCACCGCGAACACCGCCTACACCACGGTCAAGCGACGGCGCCGCCACCGGGCCGATGCCCTCGACGCCATGGTCGAGGAGCCGATCGAGACCCGCATCGAGGCGCAGCCGGAGGAGTCGGCGGAGCAGTCCGCCGCGCTCGCCGCGTCTCGCCGGCGCGGTCGAGCAGCTGCCGCCCAAGCTGCGGGTGCTCGTGGTGCTGAAGGACGTCTACGGCCTGTCGCACGAGGAGATCGCCGAGGAGCTCGGGATCTCGGTGGCGGCGGCGAAGGTCCGGCTCCACCGTGGGCGCAAGCGCCTCCGCGACGTCCTCTACGACGAGCAGGCCGAGCCGAGGAGGCACGACCGTGCAGTGTGACGAGGTCGCGCGCATCCTCCCCGAGGCGGTCGACAACGGTGCCGCCGTCGAGCTGTCGGTGCAGCGCCACATCGAGACCTGCCTGCGCTGCCAGGCCGAGCTGGCGCGCTACCGCCGGATGCTCCGGGGCCTGCAGCTGCTGCGCACCCGCTACCTCGAACCCGCGCCGGGACTGCTCGCGCAGACCCTCGCCGCGCTCGAGGAGGCCGGTGAGCGTGAGGCGCGCCGGGCAATCCTGAACGGACGTCGCCTCGCGTACGCCGGGGCCATCGGTGGCGCCGCGGTGGCCGCGGGGACGGCCGCCACCGTGATGCTGATCCACCGGTCACGACGCCGGGCCGTGCCCGCGACGAACTGAACCGGATCGGTGCGACGAGCCCCCACGGGGGTTACCTTCGCTCGCCCCGGCTCCTCCACCTTCACGGTGGACGACTCCCGGACGGTGCAGCCCGCCGCCGGTCAGACGATCGGGTTCCTCGAACCGACCGAGTGCACGGTGCCCGAGACCGGTACGGGCGGCGCGACCGGCGTGTCGTACGCCTGCACGGGGAGCGGTGCCGGGCCCGAAGCCGACGCCACCGCACGCTGGGGTGACGCGGGAGCCGCCACGGCCGACAACCCCGACGATCCGTGCCAGACCTCGGGTCCGCAGGCGACGTCGATCGGGGTCGACATCGTCCACGCGGGCCAGTCGGCCACCGTCCTCGTGACCAACACCATGCCGGTCGTCGCCGCGGTGACGGTGCAGCCCCGCTTCACCGGCTGACCGAGCGTCCGCCGCCTGCGGCCGCTCGCGGACTCACTGCTATCCTTTCCACTCCGGCCCGACCGCGCCCGGAGGGCAGTAGCTCAATTGGTAGAGCACCGGTCTCCAAAACCGGCGGTTGGGGGTTCGAGTCCCTCCTGCCCTGCAGTGAACGACGACTTGAGCAAGAGCTGAGGACGGCGCCGCCGTGGCGATGAACCGACAGACCAAGCGCATGATGGCGAAGCAGGGCACCGACAAGCCCAAGTCGCCCGCGTCCGAGGGTGGGAAGCGCCGACCCCCGTCCTCTGCGCCCAAGCGGGAGAAGATCGGTCCGAAGGAGTACCTGGGTGAAGTGAAGGGTGAGCTGCGCAAGGTCGCGTGGCCCACCAAGAAAGAGGTCGTGAACTCCACGATCATCGTGCTCATCGCCGTGATCGTGATGACCGCCCTGATCTTCGGGTTCGACTACGCCTCCTCCAAATTCGTGCTGTTCCTCTTCGATTGAGCGACGTGATGACTGCAGTGTTCCCCGAACCAGCCGACAACGACGCGCCCGACGAACGCACCGACGCGCCCGTCGACGACGTCAGTGACGACGCCCCGGTGGCCGATGGGGTCGACGAGGTCGAGGAGGTGGTGGAGATCGTCGAGATCGTGGAGGTCTCCGAGCCCGGCGACCTCGCCGACGCCGAGCTCCTCGACGTCCTCGACGACGAGGAGGAGGAGCGCGCCCGCGCGAGCCCAGCCCGTACGAGCGTCCCGGCGACTGGTTCGTCGTGCACACGTACGCGGGCTACGAGAACAAGGTGAAGCAGAACCTCGCCAGCCGCGTGCGCTCGATGAACGTCGAGGAGCAGATCTTCGAGGTCGTCATCCCGATGGAGGACGTCATCGAGTTCAAGGGCGGCCGCAAGGTCGTCGTGCAGAAGAAGGTCTTCCCCGGCTACCTGCTGGTGCGCATGGCCCTCGACGACGACTCCTGGTACGTGGTGCGCAACACGCCCGGTGTCACCGGGTTCGTCGGCAACGGCGCCCGGCCCACGCCCCTCTCGCGCAAGGAGGTCGAGAACATCCTCGGCTCCGGCGAGAAGGAAGAGGTCGGGGTGGAGAAGCGGGCGCGGCCGCGCCTCGACTTCGAGGTGGGGGAGCAGGTGCGGGTCACCACCGGCCCGTTCGCCGACTTCAACGGCGTGATCTCCGACATCGACGTCGGCTCGCTCGAAGCTCACCGTGCTGGTGAACATCTTCGGCCGGGAGACCCCTGTCGAGCTCGAGCTGGGGCAAGTAGCAAAGCTGTAGGTCATCCGGTCTGGCGCATGCGGCGCCGGAACGAAGTGGAGGCGCTCGCCAGCGAGTGAGCGCCCGCGGCGCAGGTACCCTGCGCCGCAGCGAAGGAGCGATTGAAGATGGCGAAGAAGAAGCTCGCGGCGATCGTGAAGATCCAGATCCCGGCGGGCCAGGCGACCCCGGCACCGCCGGTGGGTACCGCGCTCGGTCCGCACGGCATCAACATCATGGACTTCTGCAAGGCGTACAACGCCGCGACCGAGAACCAGCGCGGCATGGTGATCCCGGCGGAGATCTCGATCTTCGAGGACCGGTCGTTCACCTTCGTCACCAAGACGCCCCCGACGCCGTTCCTGCTGCGTCAGGCGGCAGGAATCGAGAAGGGCGCGGCGAACCCGCGCACCGACAAGGCCGGTCAGGTGACCAGTGCGCAGGTGCGCCAGATCGCCGAGACCAAGATGCCCGACCTCAACGCCATCGACCTCGACGGTGCCATCGCCCAGGTGGCCGGCACCGCCCGCTCGATGGGGATCGAGATCGCCGGGTAGCGCCCGTCACCTGCGAACCCGCCCCCGCCGGAGGACCTCGTCGGCGGATCCGGGCAACCACCGAGGGAGCCCTGGAGGCGACATCGTGAGCAAGCCCGGCAAGAAGACCGTCGACGCGCAGCGCCGCTACGACCGCGAGCAGCTGTTCGCCCCGACCGAGGCCATGGACCTGGTGAAGGCCATGGCCACGCGGAACTTCGACGAGTCGGTCGAGGCCGCGTTCCGCCTCGGCGTCGACCCCCGCAAGGCCGACCAGATGATCCGCGGCACCGTGTCGTTGCCGAACGGCACCGGCCGGACCTCGCGGGTCGCGGTGTTCGCCCAGGGCGACGCCGCCCGCGAGGCGCAGGAGGCGGGGGCCGACTTCGTGGGCTCCGACGAGCTCATCGCCCAGGTGGAAGGCGGGATGCTCGACTTCGACGTCGCCATCGCCACCCCCGACCTCATGGGCCAGGTGGGCAAGCTCGGCCGCACCCTCGGGCCGCGCGGCCTGATGCCCAACCCCAAGACCGGCACCGTCACCAACGAGGTCGGCAAGACGGTCGCGGAGTTCAAGGCGGGCAAGGTGGAGTACCGCACCGACCGCTACGGGAACGTGCACGTGCCGATCGGCAAGGCCAGCTTCGACACCTCGGCGCTGGTCGAGAACTACCACGCCGTGCTCGACGAGCTGCTCCGGGCCAAGCCCGCATCGTCCAAGGGCCGCTACCTGAAGACGGTCACCACCAGCTCCACCATGGGTCCCGGCGTGAAGGTCGACCCCGCGGCGACGCACCTCGAGGAGCAAGGAGCCGCGGCGTCGTAGTACGCTCTCCCCTTTCCACACGTTCATCTGCCACAGACCTCCGGTCTCTCACGAGGTAATGGGGCCGCTCTCCATGTTGGGGGGCCACTCCCCGCCGGACGAGGCGCTCTCGCTCCTGACGGGACGTCCCGCGTGTCTGCGGTGACGTCCCTGTCCATTTCTGCGAGAGGCAATCAGATGGCGAGACCCGAGAAGGTCGCGGTCGTCGACGAGATCCGCACCAAGCTCGACGAGTCCGACGCCGCGGTGCTCACCGAGTACCGCGGGCTGACGGTCCACGAGTTGGCCGAGCTGCGCGCGTCGCTGCGCCAGACCGACACCCAGTACAAGGTGTTCAAGAACAGCCTGGCCCGACGGGCCATCGAGGGCCGCGGTCTCGACGAGATCACCGACCTCTTCGAGGGCCCGGTGGCGATCGCGTTCGTACACGGCGACGCCGCCGCGGCGGCAAAGGCGTTGCGGGAGTTCGGGAAGAACCACGATGCCCTGGTCCTGAAGGGCGGCCTGCTCGGCGAGCGGGTCATCACCCCGAACGAGATCGAGGCGCTGGCCGACCTCCCGTCGCGTGAGGTCCTGCTCACGCAGATCGCCGGCGTGTTCCAGGCGCCGCTGACCCGGGCGGCGGGCCTGTTCCAGGCCTTCACCCGCAACTTCGCGTACGGCGTGCAGGCGCTGATCGACCAGCGTGTCGCCGGAGGCGAAGCCGCGCCCGTCGACGAGGCTCCGGTCGAGGATGCGCCCGCCGACGACGCGGCCGCTGCCGACGCGGCCGCTGCCGACGCGGCCAACGACGATGCGCCGGCTGCCGACGCGCCGGCCGACGACGCGCCCGCGGCGGAAGCCGAGCAAGCGACCGAGTCCGAGTAACCCGAGATCCACGAGACACGAGAGAGAAGAGAAACCATGGCAACCATGACCACCCCTGAGCTCCTGGACGTCTTCAAGAACATGACCGTCCTCGAGCTGAACGACTTCCTCAAGGCGTTCGAAGAGGAGTTCGGCGTCACCGCCGCGGCTCCCGTCGCGGTCGCCGCGGCCCCGGCCGCCGGTGGTGGCGACGCCGCCGCCGCGGGTGCCGAGGAGAAGGACGAGTTCGACGTCATCCTCGAAGCCGCCGGTGACAAGAAGATCCAGGTCATCAAGGAGGTCCGCGCGATCGTCGCGGGCCTCGGCCTGAAGGAGGCCAAGGACCTCGTCGACGGCGCCCCCAAGCCCGTCCTCGAGAAGGCCTCCAAGGAAGACGCCGAGAAGGCGAAGGCGCAGCTCGAAGAGGCCGGCGCCACCGTCACCCTCAAGTAGCCGTCACCCTCAAGTAGCCGGTGCGGGCCCGCGCCGCGCTCCGAAGCCCGCCAAAAGGTAGCGATCTGTTTCAGCAATGAAACACGTCGCTACCTTTTGCGGTCTCGGGCGTTCCACGCCTCGAACGCGGTGGCCGCGTCCATAGCGGCCACGGCGAGACGGGTCAGGCCGGCGTCGCGCACGAGCGCGTCGGCCAGCCAGTCGGGCACCGGGGCGCGGAGGCGGTCGCTCGGCACCGGCCGCACGCCGGTGAGCCGGGCGAGTCGCTGCACCGAGCGCGCCAGCGCCACCTGCTCGGACGGGTCGGCGGCGCGGACCCGTTCGAGCGCCTCGGCGTAGGCCTCGCCGTCGGAGCGGGCTCCGTCGATCCAGATCTCGTGCACGGTCACCACCGCGCCCGCCGCGCCTGTGCCGTCGACGCCGAAGACGACGCGCGCGTCGCCGTCGAGGGCGTCGAGGACGCGAAAGCCGGTGCGGGGATCGACCAGCGGCGCACCCGTCTCGGGTGCCGCCTCGAGCATGCGGATCCGACCGAGGACCAGCGCGGCGACGACCGGCCCGGCGCGGCGCAGGTCGTCGACGGCCGGGTCGGTGAGCTCGACGCTCACGCCCGGCGCGCGCGCGGCCGAAGGCGTCGACCACGTCGTCGAGCGCGTGGCGGGACCCGTCGTCGTCGGCCCCGCGCCCGAGCACCAGCGCCAGGTCGCGCAGGTCGGCCCGCAGCTGCACCAGTTCGCGGTAGCGGTCGTACGCCACCACCGCGGCGAGCGGCTCGCCGTGTCGCTCCACCACGACCTCGGTGCCGTGGGCGGCGTCGGCCACCAGCCGGGCGACGCCCCGCCGGCTGGCCTCCGTCACGCTCACCCGCTCGGTCTGGGCCATGTCCTCACACCCTAGAACATTCTGCACAGAATTCTGCACAGACCTCGCCGGGAACCTTGACCTCGCCCGTGGGGCGTCGTATCCTGCCGCCAGCACGCAGACCCCTTCGGGTCTGCCCTTTCCTGCTCTTGCACGGGAACACATCGGGCCATAGACTGTTGAACAGTCGTGTCTGCTCGTCCGTGCCCTCGTTGAGTTCGTTCCTTCGGCTCGCGCGCGCCCGCAGCACGATCACAGCTCGTCTGTTCCCTTCCCTCTGAGCACTCAGGAGTGACGTTGGCTTCCCTCGCGTCCCGCGAACGCCTTTCCTTCTCCAAGCTGCGCGAAGTACTCCAGCTGCCCGACCTCATCGCGGTGCAGCGCGAGTCGTTCCTGTGGTTCCTCGAGCAGGGTGTCGCCGAGGTCCTCTCCGACATCTCGCCGATCGAGGACTTCACCGGCCAGCTCAAGCTCGAGCTGTCCGACCACATCTTCGACCCGCCGAAGTACTCCGAGGACGAGTGCCGCGAGCGCGACATGACCTACGCGCGCCCGCTGTTCGTCACCGCCCGGTTCATGAACGCCGGCACCGGTGAGATCAAGGAGCAGACCGTCTTCATGGGCGACTTCCCCATGATGACGGACCGCGGCACCTTCATCATCAACGGCACCGAGCGCATCGTGGTGTCGCAGCTCGTGCGTTCGCCGGGCGTCTACTTCGGCATCAACCCCGACAAGACGTCGCCGGAGAAGGACGTCGTCGACGCCAAGATGATCCCCGGCCGCGGCGCGTGGCTGGAGTTCGAGGTCGACAAGAAGGACATCGTCTACGTCCGCATCGACCGCAAGCGCAAGCAGCCGGTCACCGTGCTGCTCAAGGCGCTCGGCTTCGGCGACACCAACGAGGAGCTCGCGCACCTCATCACCGACCCGCAGGGCAACCCCTACCAGTCGATGCTCAACACGCTCGAGAAGGACCACACCGAGGACGCCGACGCCGCGTTCATCGACATCTACCGGAAGCTGCGACCGGGCGAGCCGCCCACCCCCGACTCCGCGCGCGCGCTGCTCGAGAACCTGTTCTTCAACCCGAAGCGCTACGACATGGCCAAGGTCGGGCGCCACAAGGTGTCGAAGAAGATGCGCGACGAGTACGCCAAGCTCCCGCTGAAGAAGTACGACCTCACGATCCCGAACGCCGACCCCGAGGCCGGCCCCGTCGACTACCAGCTGTCGAAGGCCGACATCCTCTCCACGGTGTCGTACATCGTGAAGCTCCACAACAACGACGCCGACTACTACCCCGACGACATCGACCACTTCGGCAACCGCCGCGTGCGCTCCGTCGGCGAGCTCATCCAGAACCAGGTACGGGTCGGGCTCTCGCGCATGGAGCGGGTCGTGCGCGAGCGCATGACCACCCAGGACGTCGAGGCCATCACGCCGCAGACCCTGATCAACATCCGCCCGGTGGTGGCGGCGATCAAGGAGTTCTTCGGCTCCAGCCAGCTCAGCCAGTTCATGGACCAGACCAACCCGCTGGCCGGTCTCACCCACAAGCGCCGCCTCTCGGCCCTCGGGCCGGGCGGTCTGTCGCGTGAGCGCGCCGGGTTCGAGGTGCGAGACGTGCACCCGAGCCACTACGGCCGCATGTGCCCCATCGAGACGCCGGAGGGCCCGAACATCGGCCTCATCGGCTACCTCGCGAGCTACGCGCGCATCAACCGGTTCGGCTTCATCGAGACCCCGTACCGGCGGATCAAGAACGGTGTCGCCCTCGACGAGGTCGAGTACCTCGCCGCCGACGACGAGGACCGCTACGTCATCGCGCAGGCGAACGCCAACATCGACGACAAGGGCCGCTTCATCGACGAGCGCGTCCTGGTGCGCGCCGGTCGCGGTGAGCTCGCGTTCGTCGACCCGCACGAGGTCGACTACATGGACGTGTCGCCGAAGCAGATCGTGTCGGTGGCGACCGCGCTCATCCCGTTCCTCGAGCACGACGACGCCAACCGCGCGCTCATGGGCGCCAACATGCAGCGCCAGGCCGTCCCGCTGCTGCGGGCGACCGCGCCGTTCATCGGCACCGGGGTCGAGGGCCGCGCGGCCCGCGACGCGGGTGAGGTGATCCTGGCCAAGGGCAACGGCACCGTCGTCGACGTCACCGGCGACACCGTGGTCGTCGACTACGAGGGCCAGCGCGGCAGCACCACGCACCGCCTCTCCAAGTTCCGCCGCTCGAACCAGGGCACCTGCATCAACCAGAAGCCCCGGGTCGAGATCGGCAGCACGGTGCTGGAGGGCGAGGTCATCGCCGACGGCCCGTCCACCCACGAGGGCGAGCTCGCGCTCGGCAAGAACCTCCTCGTGGCGTTCATGCCGTGGAAGGGCCACAACTACGAGGACGCGATCGTGATCTCCGAGCGCCTCGTGAAGGACGACGTCCTCACGTCGATCCACATCGAGGAGCACGAGATCGACGCCCGCGACACCAAGCTGGGCGCCGAGGAGATCACGCGCGACATCCCGAACCTGTCCGAGGACATCCTCAAGGACCTCGACGAGCGCGGCA
Organism: uncultured Actinomycetes bacterium; assembly: GCA_963756895.1. Taxonomy (GTDB): domain Bacteria; phylum Actinomycetota; class Acidimicrobiia; order IMCC26256; family DASPTH01; genus DASUAS01. The sequence goes on from CAVWPI010000005.1 coordinate 25,854, forward strand.
TCATCCGCATCGGCGCCGAGGTGGGCCCGGGCGACATCCTCGTGGGCAAGGTCACCCCCAAGGGTGAGACCGAGCTCACGCCGGAGGAGCGCCTGCTGCGCGCCATCTTCGGTGAGAAGGCCCGTGAGGTGCGCGACACCTCGCTGAAGGTGCCGCACGGCGAGAACGGCAAGGTCATCGACGTGCGGGTGTTCTCGCGCGAAGAGGGCCACGAGCTCCCGCCGGGCGTCAACCAGCTGGTCCGCGTGTACGTGGGTCAGAAGCGCAAGATCAGCGAGGGCGACAAGCTCGCCGGCCGTCACGGCAACAAGGGTGTGATCTCCAAGATCCTCCCGGTCGAGGACATGCCCTACCTCGCCGACGGCACGCCCGTCGACATCGTGCTCAACCCGCTCGGTGTCCCGAGCCGCATGAACGTCGGCCAGGTCCTCGAGGCGCACCTCGGCTACGCGGCGCGCCACGGCTGGGAAGGCCAGCGGGTCGCGCCACCGGCGCTGCGCAAGACGCGCACCGTCACCGAGCCCGCGGTGTGGGTGTCCACGCCGGTGTTCGACGGCGCGCACTGGGACGAGGTCGAGCAGTCGGGCGAGCAGGGCACCATCCGGCACCTGTTCGAGACGATGCACGACGACGGTGCCGGCAACCTCGAGGGCACCGCGCGCCTCGTCGACCTCAACGGCAAGGCCACGCTCTACGACGGCCGCACCGGTGAGGCCTACGACAGCCCGGTGACCGTGGGCTACGTCTACATCCTGAAGCTGTCGCACCTCGTGGACGACAAGATCCACGCCCGGTCGACCGGCCCCTACTCGATGATCACGCAGCAGCCGCTGGGTGGCAAGGCGCAGTTCGGTGGCCAGCGCTTCGGTGAGATGGAGGTGTGGGCGCTCGAGGCCTACGGCGCGTCCGTACGCGCTCCAGGAGATCCTCACCATCAAGTCCGACGACGTGCTCGGTCGCGTGAAGGTCTACGAGGCCATCGTCAAGGGCGAGAACATCCCCGAGCCCGGCATCCCCGAGAGCTTCAAGGTGCTCATCAAGGAGATGCAGGCGCTCTGCCTCAACGTCCGCGTCATGAACGAGGCGGGCGAAGAGGTCGAGATCCGCGAGCTCGACGAGGACGCGTTCCGCACGACGGAATCCCTCGGCATCGACCTGTCGCGGCCCGAACGGGGCACCGACGAGGAAGACGAGCAGCGCCGCCGTCAGCCCGCCTACTAAGTCCGCGTCTTCCACCCGACGCAGCCAGAGACGACGAAGAAGAAGAAAGAGGAACCGTGCTCGACGTGAACGACTCCGCCCAGCTGTCGATCGCGCTCGCCACCGCGGACCAGATCCGCACGTGGTCGAACGGCGAGGTCAAGAAGCCGGAGACGATCAACTACCGCACGCTCAAGCCCGAGAAGGACGGACTCTTCTGCGAGAAGATCTTCGGTCCGACGAAGGACTGGGAGTGCTACTGCGGCAAGTACAAGCGCGTCCGCTTCAAGGGCATCATCTGCGAGCGCTGCGGCGTCGAGGTGACGCGCTCCAAGGTGCGGCGCGAGCGCATGGGCCACATCGAGCTGGCCGCGCCCGTCACGCACATCTGGTACTTCAAGGGCGTGCCGAGCCGGCTCGGCTACCTGCTCGACATCGCGCCGAAGAGCCTCGAGAAGGTCATCTACTTCGCCGCGCACATCATCACGTGGGTCGACGACGAGCGACGTCACAAGGACCTCGAGCAGCTCGAGGGTGACATCCGCGCCGAGATCGGCGACGTGGAGAAGGAGCGCGAGCTCGAGCTCCGCAAGCGCGACGAGGAGTACGAGGCCGAGCTCAAGGAGCTCGAGGAGCGCGACGCGAAGAAGAACGAGCTCGAGCGCGCCGAGAAGGCCCGGAACAAGGACTTCGAAGACGTCCGCGCCCGAGCCGACGCCGAGATCGACTTCCTCAAGACGGTGTGGGACACCTTCAAGGGCCTCTCGCCCAAGCAGCTCGTCGACGACGAGCGCGTGTGGCGCGACCTCCAGGACCGCTACGAGGAGTACTTCTCGGGTGGCATGGGGGCCGAGTCCATCAAGGACCTGATCTCCCGCATCGACATGGAGGCGGAGGAGCAGTTCCTCAAGGACACCATCCTCACGTCGAAGGGCCAGCGCAAGGCCAAGGCGATCAAGCGGCTCAAGGTCATCTCCGCGTTCAACCGCGTCGACGACGACGACCGCAAGATCAACTCGCCGATGGGCATGGTGCTCGACGCCGTCCCGGTGATCCCGCCGGACCTGCGCCCGATGGTGCAGCTCGACGGTGGCCGGTTCGCGACCTCCGACCTCAACGACCTGTACCGCCGCGTCATCAACCGCAACAACCGGCTGAAGCGACTCCTCGACCTCGGCGCACCCGAGATCATCATCAACAACGAGAAGCGCATGCTGCAGGAGGCCGTCGACGCGCTGTTCGACAACGGCCGCCGCGGGCGTCCCGTCACTGGCCCCGGCAACCGCGCGCTCAAGTCGCTCTCCGACATGCTGAAGGGCAAGCAGGGCCGGTTCCGCCAGAACCTGCTCGGCAAGCGCGTCGACTACTCCGGCCGTTCGGTCATCGTGGTCGGCCCGCAGCTCAAGCTGCAGCAGTGCGGTCTGCCCAAGCAGATGGCGCTCGAGCTGTTCAAGCCGTTCGTGATGAAGCGGCTCGTCGACCTCGAGTACGCGCAGAACATCAAGTCGGCCAAGCGCATGGTCGAGCGCGCCCGCCCGCAGGTGTGGGACGTGCTCGAAGAGGTGATCAAGGAGCACCCGGTGTTCCTGAACCGGGCGCCCACGCTCCACCGTCTCGGCATCCAGGCCTTCGAGCCGGTGCTGGTCGAGGGCAAGGCGATCCAGATCCACCCGCTCGTGTGCACCGCGTTCAACGCCGACTTCGACGGCGACCAGATGGCCGTGCACCTGCCGCTCTCCGCGGAGGCGCAGGCCGAGGCGCGCATCCTCATGCTGTCGGCGCACAACATCCTGTCGCCGGCGCACGGTCGCCCGATCACCGTCCCCACCCAGGACATGATCATCGGCGCCTACTACCTCACCGAGACCACCGACGAGACACCCGCCACGCGGGCGTTCGCGTCGCTCGACGAGGCCGTGCTGGCGTACGACGAGCGCCTGGCGCCGTCGACGGCCGAGGGCGACCGCCTCGCGCTGCACAAGATGATCAAGGTGCGCATGCCCGGGTCGCGGTTCCCCGCCGCCGACTACCCCGAGCGTGACGAGGAGCACCCCGACGCGATCGTGCTCCGACGCAACGGGAACAACGGCGACTCGTCGGTGCTCGTCGAGAGCACGCTCGGCCGGTTCCTCTTCAACGAGGCGTTCCCCGGCGACTTCCCGTTCCACGACGCGCCGGTCAAGAAGCGCGACCTCACCGAGCTCGCCAGCATGCTGGTCGAGCGCTACCCGCGTGCGGTCGTCGCCGAGAGCCTCGACAAGCTGAAGGACCTCGGTTTCGAGTTCGCGACCCGTTCCGGGCTCACGATCTCGATCGCCGACGTGAAGACGCCGGAGAGCAAGGCGGCGTTGCTGGAGCACTTCGAGGCCGAGGCCGACAAGGTCGAGGGCCAGTACGAGCGCGGCGTCATCACCGACGACGAGCGGCGTCAGAAGGAGATCGAGGTCTGGAGCGAAGCGACCGCCAAGGTGCGTGACGCGATGCAGGCCGAGATGCGCCAGGAGAAGTTCAACCCCATCGACATGATGGTGGGGTCGGGTGCCCGCGGCAACGTCATGCAGGTACAGCAGATCGCCGGCATGCGCGGCCTGGTGGCCAACCCGCGGGGTGAGATCATCCCGCGGCCGATCAAGTCGAACTTCCGTGAGGGCCTCTCCGTCCTCGAGTACTTCATCTCCACCCACGGTGCCCGCAAGGGTCTCGCCGACACCGCCCTCCGTACCGCCGACTCGGGCTACCTGACGCGTCGTCTGGTCGACGTCGCGCAGGAGGTCATCGTGCGGGAGGACGACTGCGAGAGCACGCGCGGCATCTGGGTCGAGAACGTCGACGGCGACGCCGAGACGATCCGGATCCTCGAGACCAAGCTGCTGGGGCGTCTCCTCACCGACGACGTCAAGCTGTCCGACGGCACCGTCATGCCCCGCAACACCGAGGTCGGCGAGGCCGAGGTCCGCACGCTGGCGACGGACCCGTCCGTCGACCGGGTGCGGGTGCGCTCCGTGCTCACGTGCGACGCGCTGAGCGGCGTGTGCGCGTCGTGCTACGGGATGATGCTGGCGACGGGCAAGCTCGTCGACCAGGGCGAGGCGGTCGGCATCATCGCCGCCCAGTCCATCGGCGAGCCCGGCACGCAGCTCACCATGCGTACGTTCCACACCGGCGGCATCGCCGGTGAGGACATCACGCACGGTCTCCCGCGCGTCGTCGAGCTCTTCGAGGCCCGCACCCCGAAGGGCGCGGCGATCATGGCCGAGAGCTCGGGCGTGGTGCGCATCGGTGAGAACGAGAAGGGCGAGCGGATCCTGACCATCGTCGCCGACGACGGCACCGAAGAGGAGCACGCGGTCATGCGCCGCACGCACCTCTTCCCGGGTGTCGCCGACGGGGCGGAGGTCGTGGCCGGTCAGCAGCTGACCGGCGACCACAAGACGCCGCTCGACCCGAAGAAGATCCTCGAGGTCAAGGGCATCCGTCAGACCCAGCAGTACCTCAGCGACGAGGTGCAGAAGGTCTACCGGGAGCAGGGTGTGTCGATCCACGACAAGCACGTCGAGGTGATCGTGCGCCAGATGCTGCGCCGGGTCGGTGTGTCGGAGTCGGGTGACTCCGCGTACCTCCCGGGTCAGAAGGCCGACGCCCGCGAGTTCGCCAAGACCAACCAGGATCTGGTGGCCGACGGCAAGCAGCCGGCCGAGGGCCGTCCCGAGCTCATGGGGATCACCAAGGCGTCGCTGGCCACCGATTCGTGGCTGTCGGCGGCGTCGTTCCAGGAGACCACGCGGGTGCTCACCGAGGCGGCCATCGAGGGTCGTCGCGACGGGCTCCACGGTCTCAAGGAGAACGTGATCATCGGCAAGCTCATCCCGGCCGGTACGGGGATGCCGCGGTACCGCGACATCTCCACCGCCGCGCCCGACTACGAGCCGCTGCCGTTCTACTCGTCCGACACCGACATGGAGGCCGACCTCGACCTGGCGGCGTGGCTGGCCGACACCAGCGCGCCGGCTCCCGAGAGCGTCTCGGTGGCCGGGTTCGGTGCGGTGATCGGCGACCCCGCCGCGGCAGAGGCCGCGGTCGAGGCACCGGCCACCGGCTTCAACGCCGACCTCGGCGACGCGACGGCGTCGTAGGCAGCACCGCGCACATGACGACCGACGGGCGGCACCGGTGATCCACCGGCGCCGCCTCGTCGCGCGTGCGGCCGGAGCGACGCTCTTCGGCGCGGTCGCGGCCGCGCTGGCTGCCGCGCCGGCAGGTGCGCACGTGGGTGGTCACCTCCACGGGCTGGCCGACGGCGCGCTGCACCCGCTCACCGGCATCGACCACCTCCTCGCGATGGTCGCGGTCGGGTGCATCGCCGCCCTGGCACCCTCGGCGGCGGGCGGGTCGGTGCGGCGACCGTGGGCGGTCGTCGCCGCGTTCCTGGGTGGGATGCTCGCCGGCGGCGCGCTGGGCCTCGCCGGGGTCGCGTTCCCCGGGGTCGAGACCGCGATCGTGGTGTCGGTCGTGGGCCTCGGACTCGCGGTCGCGCTGGCGCCCCGTGCCGACGCGGTCGGGCTGCTCGCGCTGCTCGCGGCCGCCGGGCTCGTGCACGGCAACGCCCACGGCGCGGAGGCGCCCGCCGCCGCCAACCCGGTGCTCTACGTGCTCGGGTTCGTGGCGATCACGGCCGCGCTGCACGCGGTCGGTGCGTTCGGAGGGCTCGTCGTGCGCCGGGTCCCCACCGCGCGCGTGCTCGCGGGTGCAGGCGTGGCCACCGTCGGCGTCCTCCTGCTCGGTTGACGGCCTGCTCGGTTGACGGCGGGGCTACGGCGCGCCGAGCGCGGCGAACACGACCTGCCGGCGGAACTCGAAGCCGAGCGCCTCGTACACGCGCCGCGCCGCGTCGTTGTCGGAGGCGTGGTGGAGGAACGGCCACTCACCGCGCCCGAGGATCGCGCGGGCGACGAGCGCGGTCAGCCCGGCGGCGAGGCCGCGACCACGGAAGTCGGGATGCGTGCACACCGCGCTGATCTCCCGGAACCCCGGCGGGGCGAGTCGTTGACCGGCCATCGCCACCAGACGGTCGCCGTCGAACACGCCGACGTACCCACCGAGCTCCACCGTGCGCGCCGCGAACGGGCCGGGGCGTGTGAGCTCCACCAGCGCGAGCATCTCGCCGACGTCCGCAGGACCCAGGGGGCGCGCGTCGGGGACGTCGACCGGGGCGAGGTCGCGCAGCACCATCTGGTGGCCGCGTCCACCGTCGAGGCGGGTCCACGGGGCAGGGAGCTGCGGGATCTCGGCGCGGAACAGCACTGCGATCCCGCTGGGTCCGACCAGCGACGCGAGGTCCCGCCATCCGGCGTCGGTGTCCTCGCCCAGGGCCGCGAACACGGACACGTCGGGGTCGAAGCGGGCCGCGAGCCCCTCGGCCTCCGCGAACGCGCGCTGCGGACCGGTGAGCGAGTGCCACACCGCGTTGTCGAGCGGCGTGGTGTCGGGAGCGGTCATGGGTACCCGGGCTACCAGAGACGCCCTCGGTCGCGCGAGTCGCCGTGGCGGGAACGTCCGGTATGGTGACCCGTCACCCCAATGCTGATTGGGGACGCCTCGTTGACCGCCGACCCTCTCCTGGTCGGGATGATCCCGTCGCCTCCTTTGAGCTCTGACCCCAGGAGCGTCGATGACTTTCCCCACTCGCGATCGGACGCGACCAAAGGCCACCGTGTTCTGCGAGGGCAACTTCACCCAGATCGACGGCAAGACCGCCAACGGGCTCGTTCGTCAGTCCAAGGTGTACGAGATCACGTCGGTGATCGACAGCACGCAGGCCGGCGGCGACGCCGGCGAGCTGCTCGACGGAACCCGCAACGGGATCCCGGTGGTCGCCGACCTCACCACGGCACTGCGGGACGCGCCCGAGTACTTCGTGGTGGGGGTCGCGCCGACCAGCGGCCTGCTGTCGCCGCCTGAGCGCGCGGTCATCCTCGAGGCCATCGGTCGGGGCCTCGCCATCGTGAACGGGCTCCACGAATTCCTCAACGACGACATCGAGTTCGCCGCCGCCGCGGCCGCGCACGACGTCGAGATCCTCGACGTCCGGCGGCCGCGCGCGAAGACCGATCTCCACATGTTCTCCGGGCGCATCCACGAGGTCACCTGTCCGCGCATCGCGGTGCTCGGCACCGACGGCGCGATCGGCAAGCGAACGACGGCGACGATCCTCACCGACGTGCTCATCGAGGCCGGCGTCCGCGCCGTGCTGGTCGGCACCGGCCAGACCTCGCTCATCCAGGGCGCGCAGTACGGCGTCGCACTCGACGCGGTTCCCGCGCAGTTCGTCACCGGCGAGCTCGAGGCGGCGGTCGTCGAGGCCTTCGAAGTGGAAGACCCGGACGTGATCATCGTCGAGGGGCAAGGCGCACTCAGCCACCCCACCTACCTCAGCTCGACCGCGATCCTGCGCGGCAGCCTTCCTGCTGGAGTGGTGCTGCAGCACGCACCGGCGCGGATGACGGTCAGCGACTTCCCGAACGTGCCGATGCCCACGGTCGTCAGCGAGATCAACCTCATCGAGACGTTCGCGCAGACCACCGTGATCGGCATCACGATCAACCACGAAGGCATGACCGACGCCGAGATCTCGGTCGCCATCGCCGGGTACGAAGCCGTGCTCGGCATCCCGACCACCGACGCGCTCTCACGGCCGACCGACGCGCTCCTCGACATGGTGTTCCGTGCGTTCCCGATGCTCCGCCCGGTGCCGGCTGTCGCCGCTCGGTGACGTCGCCGCGGATCGAGATCGATCTCGATCTCATCGGCGACAACGCCCGCGTGCTCGTCGGCCGAGCCGCGGAGCGGGGCGTCTCCGTCACGGGCATCACCAAGGGGCTGGGGGGACTGCCCGCGCTCGGTCGCGTGCTGCTCGCGGCAGGCGTCGTCGCGGTCGGCGACTCGCGGGTCGAGAACCTCGAACGCCTTCGGGCCGACGGCATCGACGCGCCGACGGTCTTGGTCCGATCGGCACTCGCCAGTCAGGTCGACCGCGTGGTGGCCGTCGCCGACATGAGCTGCGCAACCGAAGTCGAGCTCGTCGAGCTGCTCTCCGCCGCCGCCGCACGCGCCGGACGCGTGCACGCAGTGATGCTCATGGTGGAGCTGGGTGACCTGCGCGAAGGGATCATGCCCGGCGATCTGCCCGACGCCGTCGCCCGCTGCCTCGGGTTGGCGAACATCGAGCTGCGCGGCATCGGCGCGAACCTCGCGTGCCGCAACGGTGTCGTCCCCGACGACCGCAACATGGGCGAGCTCTCCGACCTGGCGGAGTCGGTCGAAGCGGAGTTCGGCATCGCGCTCGGCGTCGTGTCGGGCGGGAGCTCGGTGAACCTCGGGTGGCTGCACTCGACCACGGCGGTCGGACGGATCGACAACCTCCGTCTGGGCGAATCGATCCTGCTCGGCCGCGACCCGCTCGACCGCGAGCCGATCCCGGGACTGCACCCGGACGCGGTGACGGTCATCGCCGAGGTCATCGAGTCGAAGTTCAAACCCCGGCGGGCCTGGGGCGCGCGCGCCCAGTCGACGTTCGCACCGCCCGCAGGCACCGCCGCGGTCGACGACGAGCACGGTTGGCACTCGCTGCTCGGGCTGGGCCACCAGGACACCGACCCCACCGACCTGAGCGCGCCTCCCGGACTCCAGATCATCGGCGCGAGCAGCGACCACCTCGTGATCGCCTCCGACCATCAGCTCCGGCTCGGCGCCGAGGTCGCGTTCCGTCCGGGGTACTCCGCCCTCGTGCGAGCGGTCAGCTCCCGGAACCTGCGGCAGGTCGTCCGGCCGCTGTAGAAGGCCGATTCGGGAACTGCTTGCCGGGGGTTCCACCGATCATCGCCGGCACGCGGGCCGGCGGGCAGACCGTCAGCACACGCCTGGCGTGGGGCCTGGGGGTTCCGCTAGCATGATGGGTCGGCCCGGAGTCGGTGGTTCCCACTGATCGACTCTGACCTGGCCCGATGTCCGCTCACCGAGATCTCGAAGTCTGTTCGACACGCGTAGGAGTTTCGTGCCCACGATCCAGCAACTCGTCCGCAAAGGGCGGGAGACCAAGCCCGAGAAGTCGAAGACGCCCGCGCTGAAGGGCTCGCCCCAGCGCCGTGGCGTGTGCACGCGCGTGTTCACCCACACGCCCAAGAAGCCCAACTCCGCGCTGCGCAAGGTCGCCCGGGTGCGCCTCACCTCGGGCATCGAGGTGACCGCCTACATCCCCGGAATCGGGCACAACCTCCAGGAGCACTCGATCGTGCTCGTGCGTGGCGGTCGGGTGAAGGACCTCCCGGGTGTGCGCTACAAGATCGTCCGCGGTGCGCTCGACGCCAGCGGCGTCGCCAACCGCAAGCAGGCCCGCAGCCGTTACGGCGCGAAGAAGGACGCCTGATGCCTCGCAAGGGACCCGCACCGCGGCGCGACCTCATGCCCGACCCGGTCTACCGGTCGGTCGTGGTCACGCAGGTCGTCAACAAGATCCTCCAGCGCGGCAAGCGCTCGATCGCCGAGAAGATCGTCTACGACGCCCTCGCCGACATCGAGAAGCGCTCGGGCGGCGATCCCGTCGCGGTGCTGAAGCGCGCGGTCGAGAACGTGCGTCCCGCCCTCGAGGTGCGCAGCCGCCGAGTCGGTGGTGCCACCTACCAGGTGCCGGTCGAGGTGCGTCCGCGGCGTGCGACCACCCTCGCCATCCGTTGGATCGTCGGCTACGCGCGCCAGCGGCGTGAGAAGACGATGGCCGAGCGGCTGGCCAACGAGCTGATGGACGCCAGCAACGGGATCGGCGCGTCGATCAAGCGCAAGGACGATCTGCAGAAGATGGCGGAGTCGAACAAGGCCTTCGCTCACTACCGGTGGTGATGCGCTTGACCCCGGACGTGCTCACGTATTGAACGGCCTAGCCGGTTCTTTCGTCCCGGTCGCCGGCGACGACCGGCGTCTCGCTCGGAACGGCCCCTTCATCCGCCGAGCCCCTGCCGATGGCTCCTCCGTCGACATCGGGCTCTTCGAGCCGGGTCTCCGCCGGCGGGCCTATCTCCGAGCGATCCACCGTTCGCCTCCGCCGACCTGGTGACACCGGCACGGGGCTCAGGCGCCGGGAACACCCCCACGTCCGTCAACGTTCATCCATAGTTCGCTCTCCCCGGTCCCCTCGGGGGAGATGAGAGAAGAGAATCCGAGAGATGGCTGCTGAAGCGAGTCAGGTCAAGAGCAAGGGTGGTCCGGTGATCCGGGAGGTGCCGCTCGCGCGCGTGCGGAACATCGGGATCATGGCCCACATCGACGCGGGCAAGACCACCACGACCGAGCGCATCCTCTACTACACGGGCCGCACCTACAAGATCGGTGAGGTCCACGAGGGGGCCGCGGTCATGGACTGGATGGTCCAGGAGCAGGAGCGCGGCATCACCATCACGTCCGCCGCCACCACCTGCAAGTGGCGCGACTGTTGGATCAACCTGATCGACACCCCCGGCCACGTCGACTTCACCGTCGAGGTGGAGCGCAACCTGCGGGTGCTCGACGGCGCGGTGGCGGTCTTCGACGCGGTCGCCGGCGTGGAACCCCAGACCGAGACTGTCTGGCGCCAGGCCAACAAGTACAACGTGCCGCGGATGTGCTTCATCAACAAGATGGACCGCATCGGCGCCGACTTCTACCGCTCCGTCGACATGATCAAGGACCGCCTCGACGCCAACGTCGCGGTGGTGCAGCTCCCGATCGGCGCCGAGAGCGAGTTCCAGGGTGTCGTCGACCTCCTGTCGATGAAGGCGCTCGTGTGGGACGACGGCATGGGCGAGAGCTACGAGACCGTCGACATCCCTGCGGCGCTCGCCGACGACGCCGAGACCTGGCGCCACCAGCTCGTCGACGTGATCAGCCAGTACGACGAGAACGTGCTCGAGAAGTACGTGTCGGAGGAGGAGATCACCGCCGACGACCTCGCGCGTCGCCGTGCGCTCGGCCACCATCTCGGGCGACGTCGTCCCGGTGCTGTGCGGCACCGCGTTCAAGAACAAGGGCGTGCAGCCCCTGCTCGACGCCGTGGTCGACTACCTGCCGAGCCCGGTCGACCTCCCTCCCGTCGAGGGTCTCGACGTGAAGCTCGAGCACGAGCTCGAGCGCAAGGCCGACGACGACGAGCCGTTCGCCGCGCTCGCGTTCAAGATCATGAGCGACCCCTACGTGGGCAAGCTCACCTACTTCCGCGTCTACTCGGGCAAGCTCGCCGCGGGCAGCCCCGTGCTCAACGCGACCAAGGACAAGAAGGAGCGCATCGGCCGGCTCCTGCAGATGCACGCCAACCACCGCGAGGACAAGGACGCCGTCTTCGCCGGCGACATCGTCGCGGCCGTCGGTCTCAAGAACACCACGACCGGCGACACGCTCTGCGACCCGGGTCACCCGATCGTGCTCGAGCGCATGGAGTTCCCCGAGCCGGTGATCTCCGTGGCCATCGAGCCGAAGACGAAGGTCGACCAGGACAAGCTGGGCCGGGCGCTGAGCGCGCTCTCCGAGGAGGACCCCACCTTCCAGGTGCGGACCGACGACGAGACCGGTCAGACGATCATCTCCGGCATGGGCGAGCTGCACCTCGACGTGCTCGTCGACCGCATGGTGCGCGAGTTCTCGGTCGCCGCCAACGTGGGCAAGCCGCAGGTCGCGTACCGCGAGACCATCACCATGCCGGTGGAGAAGATCGAGGAGCGCTACATCCGCCAGACCGGCGGCAAGGGCCAATACGGCCACGTGGTCATCTCGCTCGAGCCCACCGGGCCCGGCGGCGGCTACGAGTTCGTCGACAAGATCACCGGTGGTGTGATCCCGCGGGAGTACATCCCCGCGGTCGACGCCGGCATCCAGCAGGCGATGGAGGGCGGCGTGATCGCCGGCTACCCCCTCGTCGACATCCGCGTGATCCTCACCTACGGCTCGTACCACGACGTCGACTCGAGCGAGATGGCATTCAAGATCGCCGGCTCGATGGCGTTCAAGAAGGCGGCCCGGGCGGCGAAGCCCGTCCTGCTCGAGCCGATCGAGAACGTCGAGGTCGTCACCCCCGAGGACTACATGGGTGACGTCATCGGTGACCTCTCGTCGCGGCGTGGCCGCGTCGAAGGGATGGAGCAGCGCGGGACGTCTCACGTCGTACGGGCTCAGGTCCCGCTCGGAGAGATGTTCGGCTACGCTACTGACCTCCGTTCGCGCACCCAGGGTCGCGCGACGTACACCATGCAATTCGACTCGTACCAGCAGGTGCCAGAGTCGATCGCCGAAGAAATCGTCAAGCGCGTTCGCGGCGAATAGCTCACGGACAGCAAGGGAGTTAGGGACAGCCATGGCCAAGGCCAAGTTCGAGCGGACCAAGCCGCACCTCAACATCGGCACGATCGGTCACATCGACCACGGCAAGACGACGTTGACGGCTGCGATCACCAAGGTGATGGCCGAGAACGACCCCACCAACAACTCCTTCTACGCCTTCGACCAGATCGACAAGGCGCCGGAGGAGAAGGCCCGTGGCATCACCATCTCCATCGCGCACGTCGAGTACGAGACGCCGAACCGCCACTACGCGCACGTCGACTGCCCCGGCCACGCCGACTACATCAAGAACATGATCACCGGTGCCGCGCAGATGGACGGTGCGATCCTCGTGGTCGCCGCCACCGACGGCCCCATGCCCCAGACGCGTGAGCACGTGCTGCTCGCCCGTCAGGTCGGCGTGCCGTCGATCGTGGTCGCGCTCAACAAGGCCGACATGGTCGACGACGAGGAGATCCTCGAGCTCGTGGAGCTCGAGGTGCGTGAGCTCCTCAACGAGTACGACTTCCCCGGCGACGACACGCCCATCGTGCGGGTCTCCGCGCTCAAGGCGCTCGAGGGCGACTCCGACTGGACCCCGAAGATCACCGAGCTCATGGACGCGGTCGACAACTTCATCCCCGAGCCCGAGCGGGCGATCGACCAGCCGTTCCTGATGCCGATCGAGGACGTCTTCTCGATCACCGGCCGCGGCACCGTCGTGACCGGTCGGGTCGAGCGCGGCATGGTGAAGGTCGGTGAGGAGATCGCGATCATCGGTCTTCGTCCCACCACCAAGACCACCTGCACCGGCGTCGAGATGTTCCGCAAGCTCCTCGACGAGGGTCGTGCGGGCGACAACATCGGCGCCCTGCTCCGCGGCACCAAGAAGGAAGAGGTCGAGCGCGGCCAGGTGCTCGCCAAGCCCGACTCGATCACTCCGCACACCGGCTTCACCGCCCAGGTGTACGTCCTCAAGAAGGAGGAGGGCGGTCGTCACACGCCGTTCTTCGCCAACTACCACCCGCAGTTCTACTTCCGCACCACCGACGTCACCGGCTCGATCGAGCTGGAAGAGGGCGTCGAGATGGTGATGCCCGGCGACAACACGGTCATGACGGTCGAGCTCCAGAAGCCGATCGCCATGGACGAGGGTCTGCGCTTCGCCATCCGTGAGGGTGGTCGCACCGTCGGCTCCGGCGTCGTCACCAAGATCACCAACTAGCAGCAGCAGACGCAGGCCGAGCCAGGATCCGGAGACACACACGCAGATGGCAGCTTCACAGGGTCAGAAGATCCGGATCCGGCTCAAGGCCTACGACCACGAGATCATCGACCAGTCGACGAAGAAGATCGTCGAGACGGTCGTGCGCACGCAGGCGAAGGTGCGTGGTCCGGTACCGCTGCCCACCGAGATCCGCCGCTTCTGTGTGATCCGCTCACCGCACGTCGACAAGGACTCGCGCGAGCACTTCGAGATGCGCATCCACAAGCGCCTCCTCGACATCGTCGAGCCGACGAGCAAGACGGTCGAGAGCCTCCAGCGCCTCGACCTCCCCGCCGGCGTCGACATCGAGATCAAGATCCAGGCGTCGTAACCCCGGGGTGTCGTACTGCTCGCGATTGGCGAGCACCTCGCCCATGTGCGCCTCGGCCCACTCCCGGCCTCGGCGCCGACTTCACCGCGGACACCAAGGACTCGGAGCACGGATGGGACACGGTCGCCGACGCCGCGGTGCTGCAGGAACTGGCCCTCGTCCTGGTACACGGTGACGCACCCTGACGGCGTGCGATTGACCGAGCTGCTCGCCCAGGCCGCGTCGCGTGCGTTGCCGGCTCGCGTGCACGCCGTCGTGCCGATCGACGCTGTCGTCGGCGCCCACCGGGCGGTGGGGAAGGGCGGGACCCGAGGTCGCTACGTCATCACGCCGTGACCGGACATCACGACGTGCGGCGGTACGTGATCTCGAGGTCGTCTTCCCAGTGCAGGTCGTCATGGGACAACTGGCCCTTGCCCGACATCGTCTGATCCTGGTGCTCGAAGGTGTAGGTCATCCGCTGCGCGAAGGGCACGTCGTCGGACGCGAACGAACCGGCCGGCGAGTGTCGATCCATCGCGACCGTCCACCCGTCGTCGGTCACCGTCAACTCGAACAGCCGGTGGACGCCGCGAGCATCGAAGTAGTGCATGCGGAGGCCGTCGGTGTCGCCGAGGATCGATCGCGTCGGGGAACTCGGGGTGGTCGTAGTGGAAGCGGAAGATCAGGAACTCCTCGCCGTCGAGCCACTCGAACCGGCCCCGTCCCGTGATGACGGTGCCCGGCACCATGGGATGGGTCGCTTCGGTCGTCCAATCGCCGACGAGACGTCCGCCCAACTGCTGCAGTTCAGTGGTCATGAGGGTTGGACCGCCGCGACCGTCGAAACTCACCGCCCACTTCCCACTTCACAAGCTCGCAGATGCCGAACTTTCGACGCTGGGTACAGGTCTCGTGTGCGCACGGCCGTAAGTTCGCTGACTCACGCCGTTCTTGACGTTCTCTCAGGTTGGGTGAAGGCGGGGCGGGCATCCTGTCGGCATGACGGATGCAGATCGCAACGGACCCGACCCCCTGACCCGACCCGTGTCACGCCGGGGCGCGCTCGTGCTCCTGGGAGGACTCGGCCTCGCCGTCGCCGGGTGCTCGAGCGGGAGCGACTCGACCAACGCCACCGCCACCACCAGGGGCAACTCGTCGACGACGTCCGCGTGCCACCACCACCACGGGGTCGACCGCGGCGACGGTGTCGGACTGCTCGCGGATCCCCGAGGAGACGGGCGGCCCGTTTCCGGGCGACGGCTCGAACGGACCGGACGCGCTGTCGGAGAACGGCGTCGTCCGCAAGGACATCACGACCAGCTTCGACGGCGCGTCCGGGACCGCCGAGGGCGTGCCCTACACGATGCAGTTCACGGTCGTCGACGTCGCCGACAACTGCAAGCCGCTCGACGGAGGCGCGGTGTACGTGTGGCACTGCGACCGCGACGGCAACTACTCGATGTACCAGAGCGCGTCCGAAACCAACTACCTCCGCGGGGTGCAACCGATCGACGAGAACGGATTGGTCACGTTCACGAGCGTCTTCCCGGCGTGCTACTCCGGACGCTGGCCCCACGTGCACTTCGAGGTGTACCCGAACGTCGACGCGGCGACGAGTGGCTCGTCGAAGCTCGTGACGTCGCAGCTCGCGCTTCCGAAGGACGTGTGCGACGACGTGTACGGCACGAGCGGGTACGAGCAGAGTGCGAGCAACATGTCGCGCGTTTCCCTCGACTCGGACATGGTGTTCAGTGACGGCGTCTCGCTCCAGACGCCGTCGATGACCGGCAACGCGTCGAGTGGCTACGTCTCGTCACTGGTGGTCGGAGTGTCCGGAGCGGTTTGATCCGGTCGCGCCTCGGGCACACCGCGGGAGCGATCGGAGGTAGTCATGAACGACGAGACCCTGCAGGTGTTCTCTGGTTCTGCGATCACCCCTGAAGAGCTGCTCGTGCTGGCGGAGTTCGCGGCGCCGTCACACTTCGTGAGCGACGAGCACCTCCACGACGCGGCCGAGAACCTGGCCGAGTGGACCGACCACCGTGTGAGCACCATCCACGGCGCGCTGCGACTTGCTTGGCGGCAGGACGTCCGCGGCAGCGTCGTCGAGCTGCTCCAGGCGGCGACGGACCGGTGTCCTCAGCTCCAGCTCGCGCACGCGTCCTGACCGCACGCGTCCTGACCGCGTCCGATTCGTCAACCCGATTTTCAGTCAGGTGGCGAGTCCGCCACCGTCGAGCGCGATCGTCTGCCCGGTGACGTAGCGGGCGTCGTCGCTCAACAGGAACGCGACCCCGGCTCCGATGTCGCGCTCCGGGTCGCCCGGACGGCCGAGCGGGCTGACCGCGTCGAGGTGGGCCTGGTCGACGGTGCCGGCGGCGACGGCCGCGGTCAGGCTCTCCGACATCGAGAACGGGCACACGGTGTTGACCCGGATCTGCTCGCGGCCCCACTCGAGCGCCGCGGTGCGGCTCAGGAGGCGGACGCCTGCCTTCGCCGCCGAGTAGGCCGATCGTTCGGCGAGGCCCTCCACGCCGGCGGTGGAGCTGAAGTTGACGATGCTGCCGCCACGCTCGCGCAGGTGCGGGTACACGGCCTGCATCGCGACCAGGCAACCCACCACGTCGACATGGAGCTCGCGCGCCAACGACGCTGCCGACAGCTCGGCGACGGGCGCGGGTCCGTCGTGCCAGTACGCCAGGTTCACGAGGCCGTCGACGTGACCGAACTCGGCCAGCGCGGTGTCGACCAGCGCGTCGACCTGCTCGCGCTCGACCACGTCGACCCGCATGCCGATCGCACCCGAGCCGCGCGCGGCCGCCGCGGTCGCCACGGCGCGCGCGCCGTCCTCGTTGAGGTCACCGATGATCACGTGCGCGCCCTCGGCGGCGGCCGCGAGCACGCACCCGCGCCCGATGCCCTGCGCGCCCCCGATGACGATGACCGTCTTGTCATCGAGCCGGCCCATGTCAGTGGCTGAAGCTCTTGCCACCTGCATCCGGCAACGGCGAGGTCAACTTGTCGAAGTAATCGGTGTGGCGTTGCAGGTCGCTGACCAGCAGATCGGCCAGGTCCCGCGAGAAGCCGTTGCGGACGACGACGCGGAGCGCCGAGAGGTCCTGGCGGTTCTCGGGGAAGCTGTACGCGGGGACCAGCCAGCCCCGGTCGCGCAGGCGCTCCGACAGGTCGAACACGGTGTAGTTCTCGATCGCCGACTTCAGCGTGAACGCGAACACCGGGAGCTCGCTGCCGTCCGTGATGAGCTCGAAGTGGTCCATGCCGCCGATCGAGTCGGCCAGGAACCGCGCCACATCGCGTGACGCCTGCTGCACCCGCCGGTAGCCCTCGAAGCCGAGACGCAGGAAGTTGTAGTACTGCGCCGCGATCTGGTTGCCGGGCCGCGAGAAGTTCAGCGCGAAGGTCGGCATGTCACCGCCGAGGTAGTTCACGTCGAACACGAGGTCATCGGGGAGCGCGTCGGGGTTGCGCCAGATCACCCAGCCCACGCCCGGGTACACCAGCCCGTACTTGTGGCCGGAGGTGTTGATCGACTGGACGCGCGGCAGCCGGAAGTCCCACTCCACGTCGGGGTCGAGGAACGGAGCGATGAATCCGCCCGACGCACCGTCGACGTGCACGGGGATGTCGAGGCCGGTGTCGGCCTGCAGCTTGTCGAGCGCCGCGCAGATGTCGGCGACCGGCTCGTAGCTGCCGTCGAACGTGGAACCCAGCACCGGGATCACGCCGATGGTGTTCTCGTCGCAGTGCTTGACCGCTTCTTCCGCGTTGAGGTGGTAGCGGTTGCCTTCCATCGGGACGAGGCGCGGTTCGACCTCCCAGTAGCGGCAGAACTTCTCCCAGCACACCTGCACGTTCGAACCCATGACCATGTTGGGGGCGTCGGTGGGCTTGCCCTTGGCCTTCTGGCGGTCGCGCCAGCGCCACTTGAGCGCCATGCCGCCGAGCATCGCCGCCTCGCTGGAGCCCGTGGTCGAGGTGCCGGTCGCCTGCTCCTCGTCGGGCGAGTTCCAGAGGCGGCTCAACATGTTGACGCAGCGCCGCTCGATCTCTGCGGTGCGCGGGTACTCGTCCTTGTCGATCATGTTCTTGTCGAACGTCTCCGACATGAGCCGCTGCGCCTGCGGCTCCATCCAGGTGGTGACGAACGTCGCGAGGTTGAGCCGCGAGTTGCCGTCGAGCATGAGCTCGTCGCGCACGAGTTGGTACGCGACGTCAGGGTCGAGCTCGTGCAACGGGAGTGCGTGCCGCGGCGCGTGGCTCTCCTCGGCCTGCTGTGAGTACAGCGGGTTGAGCTCGATCGGTGAGTCGTCGCTGGTCTTGGTGTGGAGTGCCATGGGAACCTCCAGGGTTCAGGCGGGTTGCGGGACTGGTGACGGACGGCGAGCCGTCCGTTCGGGGAGCAGGAAGAGCGCTCCGGCGAGGAAGCAGAGACCGCCGACGGCGGTTCCCAGGTTGACGAGCAGGATGTTGCGGGGTTCACCGGTGGTGGGCACGATCTTCGACGCCACCGCCGACACGCCGAACGCGATCGAACCGGCGAGGTTCAGCGCGGCGATGCGCCACGAGATGCTCCGGGTGTGAAACGACCACCAACCGTGGCTCACCTCGAACCACGCGAGCCCGCTCGCCACGAGGAAGCAGATCGAGCCGACCATGTCGGGCACCCACACGAGCCGGTGCGCCTGCGTCGCGTTCAAGCTCATGTCGATGGCCGCGAGCGTGGTGACGTTGAAGAACACGGTGCCGACGAGCTGCACCGCGCTCGCCGACCAGTCGATGCGTGCCGGCTCCCACGTCCAGAACCGCAGGCGCTCCGTCCCCGGCCGCAGGCCGTGGGGCGCATTGAGGGTCTGCAGGTACTGGAGGTACGCGGCCGTGGTGAAGAAGAGGGAACCGACGAAGAACGTGATCGCATCGGCGTCGGTGCCGACCCAGCCGACGTACCCCGGCAGGGCGCCGATGGTGAAGCACACGGACCCGATCGCGAACAGCACACCGATCCACCAGCCGACCGCGGTCGGCGCCCACCACGTGCTCCCGCGTTCGGCGTCGAGTCGGCCGGCCTGCTTGCGGTGCTCCCGCGACGTCCACTCGACCACGGTGCCGTCGGGGCTGCGGAACCGCTCAGAGGTGACAAAGGCGCCGAAACCTGCTGAATCCGAGCGCGACCATCCCGCGGGCGGCATGATGTAGGAACCCGACAAGAGCGCCAACCTACGACGGGCGGCGCGGACGCGTCGTCACCCGAGCCGGATGATTTGCCCGCTTGGCAGCCGCGTCCCTTTGCCTGTAGTCTTTCCGGGCTCGCCAGTCAGGCGGCCCCACGGCCACCTCGCCTCGCTGGCGCCTCCTTTTTCCTGTTCGCCAACCGACGTCTGCGCAGGCTGGGCCTGGCCCAGAACCGTGCAGCACCACCGATCGACGCTCCGCCGGGGTCCTTTCTCCGGGCGGAGCGTTCGCGTGAAACCGAAGGAACATCGGGACTCACCATGTCTGCCAAAGGGATCCTCGGGCGCAAGCTCGGCATGACCCAGATCTGGGACGACGAGAACCGCGTCGTGCCGGTGACGGTGATCGAAGCCGGGCCCTGCCGCGTCGTCCAGCTGAAGACGCCCGAGCGTGACGGCTACGCCGCCGTCCAGCTCGCGTTCGGCGACACCAAGCCGCAGCGCCTGTCCAAGCCCGAGCTCGGCCACCTCAAGAAGGCCGACGCCCCGGCGCAACGCCATCTGGCCGAGCTGCGGGTCGACGACCTGAGCGGCTTCGAGATCGGACAGGTCATCGGCGCCGACCTGTTCGGTGCCGGTGAGCGGGTCGACGTCACCGGCATCAGCAAGGGCAAGGGCTTCGCCGGCGCGATGCAGCGGCACAACTTCAAGGGCCAGGGCGCGTCGCACGGTAACCACAAGAAGCACCGCTCACCGGGTTCGATCGGCGCGTGCGCGACCCCCGCCCGGGTGTTCAAGGGCATGAAGATGGCGGGCCAGTACGGCAACGGGCGCATCACCACCCAGAACCTCGAAGTGGTCGAGGGCGATCCCGAGCGCGGCATCCTCCTCATCAAGGGCGCGGTGCCCGGCCCCAACGGCGGCCTGGTGTTCGTGAAGAACGCAGCCAAGCGACCGGTGGTGCACTCCACCGGTGCCGCGGCAGGGAGTGCCGAATGAAGCTCGACGTGAAGACCGCCACCGGCTCGGGCGCCGGCACCGTCGACGTGCCCGACGAGCTGTTCGGCATCGTGCCCAACACCGCGGTCATGCACCAGGTCGTCACCGCGCAGCTCGCGGCGGCCCGCTCCGGCACCCACAGCACCAAGACGCGGGCGGAGGTCCGCGGTGGTGGCGCCAAGCCGTGGCGCCAGAAGGGCACCGGCCGCGCCCGTCAGGGCTCGATCCGGGCTCCGCACTGGCGTGGTGGCGGTGTGGCACACGGCCCGAAGCCGCGCGACTACCGCCAGCGCACCCCCAAGAAGATGATCCGCCTCGCGCTGCGCTCGGCGCTGTCCGATCGCGCCGCCGAGGGCAAGGTGCTCGTGCTCGACGACTGGGGCATCACCGAGCCCCGCACCAAGGACGCCATCGAGCTCCTGGCGACGCTCGGTCTGCGCACCCCCGGGGAGCGCGACGCCCGGCTGCTGCTGGTGCTCGAGCGCGACGAGGACGCGGTGTGGAAGTCGTTCCGCAACCTCGGTGGGCGCATCCAGATCGTGATCCCCGACGAGCTCAACACCTACGACGTGCTCGTCAACGACTGGCTCGTCTTCAGCACGGCAACGCTCGAAGCCGCGGTGACGCGCTTCAGTCCGAAGGCCGACGACGAGACGTCCGCCGCCGACACCGACACCGAAACCGCAGAGGGTGCCGTGGAAGAGGGGGCGGGCGCGTGAGCAACAAGAACCCCCGCGACATCATCATCAAGCCGGTCGTGTCCGAGAAGTCGTACGCCGCCTTCGACCAGAACGTCTACACGTTCGTCGTCGCCGGTGACGCCAACAAGATCGAGATCCGCCAGGCGATCGAGTCGATCTTCAGCGTGAAGGTCACCAACGTGAACACCGTCAACCGCAAGGGCAAGCGCAAGCGCAACCGACGCACGGGCGGTTACGGCACTCGGCCCGACTCGAAGCGGGCCATCGTCTCCCTCGCCGAGGGCGACACCATCGAGATCTTCGGGGGCTGACGATGCCGGTCCGCAAGCGCAAGCCCACCAGTCCCGGTCGCCGGTTCCAGACCGTCTCCGACTTCTCGGAGATCACCCGCGACAAGCCGGAGAAGTCGCTCACCAAGCCCAAGCCGCGCACCGGCGGTCGCAATTCGTACGGGCGCATGACCTCGCGTCACCGCGGTGGTGGCCACAAGCAGAAGTACCGCGTCGTCGACTTCCGTCGCAACAAGGACGGCGTCCCGGCGAAGGTCGCGTCGATCGAGTACGACCCCAACCGCAACTCGCGCATCGCGCTGCTGCACTACCTCGACGGCGAGAAGCGCTACATCATCGCCCCGCAGGGTCTCGCGGTCGGCGACATGTTGCAGAGCGGGCAGGGGTCGGAGATCCGTCCCGGCAACGCGCTGCCGCTGCGCTACATCCCGGTCGGCACGACGGTGCACAACGTGGAGCTCAAGCCCGGCGCGGGCGGCAAGCTCGGTCGCGGCGCCGGCGCCTCCATCCAGCTCGTCGCCAAGGAGGGGCTCTTCGCCACGCTGCGGCTCCCGTCCACGGAGATGCGCCGGGTGCCCATCGACTGCCGGGGCACCGTCGGCTCGGTCGGCAACAGCGAGGCCGGCCTGGTGAAGATCGGCAAGGCGGGCCGCAACCGCTGGAAGGGCAAGCGCCCGCACGTGCGGGGCGTCGCCATGAACCCCGTCGACCACCCACTCGGTGGTGGCGAGGGCAAGAGCTCCGGTGGTCGCCACCCGGTGTCGCCGTGGGGCAAGCCCGAGGGGCGCACCCGCAAGAAGGGCAAGAAGTCCGACGAACTCATCATCCGCCGCCGTCGTGGCCGCGGTGCTCGGAGGTAATCGATGCCGCGCAGCCTGAAGAAGGGGCCGTTCGTCGACGACCACCTGCAGAAGAAGGTCGACGCGATGAACGCGTCGGGTGACCGCAAGGTGATCAAGACGTGGTCGCGCCGCTCGACCATCACCCCCGACATGGTCGGGCACACCCTCGCGGTGCACGACGGCCGCAAGCACGTGCCGGTCTACGTCACCGAGGCGATGGTCGGTCACAAGCTCGGCGAGTTCGCGCCCACCCGCACGTTCCGGTACCACGCCGGACAGGAACGATCGAGTCGTCGCTGATGGCCGACACCAAGACCCCGGAGGTGATGGCGCGGCTGCGCCATCACCGCACCTCTCCCACCAAGGTCCGCCAGGTCCTGCGTCTCATCGTGGGCAAGGACGTCGCCAACGCGCGCGAGACGCTGCGCTTCTGCGAGCGCGGTC
This sequence comes from uncultured Actinomycetes bacterium, assembly GCA_963756895.1. Taxonomy (GTDB): domain Bacteria; phylum Actinomycetota; class Acidimicrobiia; order IMCC26256; family DASPTH01; genus DASUAS01. Next base: position 48,436 of record CAVWPI010000005.1, read on the forward strand.
CGGCGGAGATGGTGATGAAGCTGCTCGACTCGGCCGTCGCCAACGCCGAGCACAACGACAACATCCCCGAGGAGGAGCTCTACGTCGCGCGTGCGTTCGCCGACGAGGGCCCCACCGCGAAGCGCTGGCGTCCGCGTGCACGCGGCCGCGGCACCCGCATCCGCAAGCGCACGAGTCACGTCACCCTGATCGTCGCCCGGTACGAGGACGTCGAGCTCGACCGTCGTCGCCAGCGCGACGTGGCCGACAACCAGGCGCAGCGCGCCAGCCGTCGTCGCCGGGTGCAGGGGAGCCAGCGCAAGGCCGAGCGCGAAGCCGCCCGTGAGGCGGAGCACGACCACGATCACGATCACGACGACCACGAGCACGATGACGAGCTCGTCGACGAGGTCGAGGTCGACGAGGTCGAGACCGACGAGGTCGAGACCGACGACGTCGACGCCGACTCGTCCACCGCAGGCGAAGACGCCGAGACCGAAGACGTCGAGACGGCTGCAGCCGAGACCGACGACGCGCCGGAGGCGGCCAGCGAAGAGCCGACCGACGACGACGCTGACGACGAGACGGCTGAGAAGCCCGAAGGGTCGAAGTAATGGGACAGAAGGTCAACCCGTACGGGTTCCGACTCGGGATCACCACCGACTGGAAGTCGCGGTGGTTCGCCGAGGACGCGGAGTACCGCGACAGCCTCATCGAGGACTGGAAGATCCGCGACTACCTCAAGCGTCAGCTCGAGCGCGCCGCGGTGAGCCGGGTCGAGATCGAGCGCACGCGCGACCGCCTCCGCGTCGACGTGTACACCGCAGCGTCCGGGCATCGTGATCGGCCGTCGTGGTGCGGAGGCCGACCGCCTGCGCGCCGGGCTGCTCAAGATCACCGGCAACCCGAAGATCCACTTCAACATCCAGGAGATCAAGCAGCCGGAGCTCGACGCCACCCTCATCGCGCAGGGTGTCGCCGACCAGCTCACTGGTCGCGTGTCGTTCCGTCGCGCCATGAAGCGTGCGGTGCAGACCGCGATGAAGGCCGGCGCCCAGGGCATCCGCGTGCAGTGCGCCGGGCGCCTCGGTGGCGCAGAGATGTCGCGCAAGGAGTGGTACCGCGAGGGTCGGGTGCCGCTGCACACGCTGCGCGCCGACATCGACTACGGCGACGCCGAGGCCAAGACCACGTTCGGTCGCATCGGCGTGAAGGTGTGGATCTACAAGGGCGAGATCCTCCCCTACAAGTCCGCGGCCGAGGACAAGATCCAGAAGGAAGCGGCCATGGCCGTCGGCGAGACGTCGGGCCAGGGCCCGCAGCGTCGCGTCGTCTCCGCGGGTGGCGGTCGTCGCCGTCCCGCCGGTGAGTCCACGCCGGTCGAGGGTTCGCCCGACGACGTCGTCGAGGAAGCCACCCCGCTGGTGAAGGAGGCCGACCCCGAGCTCGAGCGACTCCTCGCCGAGGAAGAGGAGATCGAGCGTCGCACTCGCCAGGGTCAGCACCACGAGACCCCCAAGTTCCACGGCGACGAGGACTGAACGACATGTTGATGCCCCGCAAGGTTCGCCACCGCAAGACGCATCGAGGCCGGATGACCGGCATCTCGAAGGGCGGCACGCGCGTGACGTTCGGCGACTACGGGATCCAGGCGCTCGAGCCCGGGTGGATCACCAACCGCCAGATCGAAGCGGCCCGTATCGCGATGACTCGCTACATCAAGCGTGGCGGGAAGGTGTGGATCAACATCTTCCCCGACAAGCCGGTCACACAGAAGCCCGCCGAGACCCGCATGGGTTCCGGCAAGGGCAACCCCGAGCACTGGGTCGCGGTCGTGAAGCCCGGACGCGTGATGTTCGAGCTCTCGGGCGTGCCCGAGCCCACCGCGCGAGAGGCGATGCGCCTCGCGATGCACAAGCTCCCGATCAAGACCCGCTTCGTGGTCCGCCAGGACGAGGGCTGACATGACGAAGGCTGCAGCAGAGCTGCGAGATCTGAACGACACCGAGTTGGAGCACCGGCTGGGCGAGGCGAAGGAAGAGCTCTTCAACCTCCGCTTCCAGAACGCCACCGGCCAGCTCGACAACATCGCCCGCATCCCCCAGGTGCGCCGCGAGGTTGCCCGCATCGAGACGCTGTTGCGCGAGCGCGAGATCGTCGCCGCCGAACAGCTGGAAGCGCAGGAGTAGGCCATGGCCGACGACACCACTCAGGAGACACGGACCACTCGCCGCAAGGTGAAGGAAGGGATCGTGATCTCCGTCAAGATGGACAAGACCGTCGTCGTGGCCGTGGTCGCCCGCGTCCGGCACCGTCGTTACGGCAAGACGATGCAGAAGACGAGTCACCTCTACGCGCACGACGAGAACAACGAAGCCAACGAAGGTGACCGAGTCCGCGTCGCGGAGACGCGTCCGCTGTCGAAGCTGAAGCACTGGCGCGTCCTCGAAGTGCTGGAGAGGCAGCGATGATCCAGCAGGAGAGTCGGCTCAAGGTGGCCGACAACTCGGGCGCGCGCGAGGTGCTCTGCATCAAGGTGCTCGGCGGTACCCGCCGGCGCTACGCGGGCATCGGCGACATCTTCGTCGCCACCGTGAAGGACGCCGTGCCCGGCGCAGCGGTCAAGAAGGGCGACGTCGTGAAGTGCGTCGTCGTCCGTACCAAGAAGGAGCGCCGCCGCCCCGACGGCAGCTACATCCGCTTCGACGAGAACGCGGCGGTGCTGATCAACGACCAGATGCAGCCGCGAGGCACGCGCATCTTCGGCCCGGTGGGTCGGGAGCTGCGTGACCGGCGGTTCATGCGCATCGTCTCGCTCGCCCCGGAGGTGTTGTGAGCATGGCTACGAATGCCAGGCCCAAGATGAAGCTCAAGAAGGGTGACCACGTCCAGGTCATCCAGGGCAAGGACATCGGCAAGCGCGGCGAGATCGCGTTCGTCTTCCCCGAGCGCAACAAGGTGATCGTCGAGAGCTCCGAGGGAATCAACGTCGCCAAGAAGCACCAGAAGCCGACCAAGGCCACGATGCAGGGCGGCATCCAGGACAAGGCCATGCCCATCCACGTGTCGAACCTGATGCTGGTGTGCGGCAAGGACGGCCCGGTGAAGGTCGGGTACCGCATCGATCCCAACGGCGAGAAGCACCGCGTGTGCCGCAAGTGCGGAGCCGAGCTGTGAGCCCCACGAAGACGTCGGGCACCGCGACGACCACGTCGGGCCGTCCGCGCATCAAGGAGCGCTACCTCACGGAGATCGTGCCCGCGCTCAAGAGCGAGCTCGAGCTCGGCAACGTGATGCAGGTGCCGCGCATGGAGAAGATCGTGCTCAACTGTGGTGTCGGACGGGCCACGCAGCAGTCGTCGCTGCTCGACGGTGCCGTCGCCGACCTCACCGTGATCACCGGTCAGAAGCCGCTCGTCACCCGGGCGAAGAAGTCGATCGCCGGCTTCAAGCTCCGCGAGGGCAACGCCATCGGCGCCAAGGTCACCTTGCGCGGCGACCGGATGTGGGAGTTCTACGACCGCCTGGTGAGCGTCGCCATCCCCCGCATCCGCGACTTCCGTGGGCTCAACCCGCGGTCGTTCGACGGCCGGGGGAACTACACGTTCGGCATCACCGAGCAGTTGATCTTCCCGGAGATCGACTACGACAAGATCGACACCGTCCGCGGGATGGACATCACCATCGTCACCACGGGCACCTCCGACGATCAGGGCCGCGCACTCCTGCGGGCACTGGGATTCCCGTTCCGCCGCGACGAGCAGAACCAGGGGTAAGGAACACATGGCGAAGAAAGCCCTTGTCCAGAAGCAGCAGCGCACCCCGAAGTTCAAGGTGCGCGGGTACACGCGGTGCCGCCGTTGCGGCCGCGCGCGCTCGGTCTACAAGCGCTTCGGTCTCTGCCGCATCTGCTTCCGCACCATGGCGCACGCCGGTGAGGTTCCGGGCGTGACCAAGGCATCGTGGTGAGGCGGGCAGTGATGGGGGAGGTGCGCTCATGATGACCGACCCGATCGCCGACATGCTCACCCGTCTGCGGAACGCGAACACCGCGTTCCACGACGAGGTGCTGATGCCGTCGTCGAAGCTGAAGGAATCCCTGGCCCGCATCCTCGAGCGCGAGGGCTACATCGCGGGGTGGGACGTCGCCAAGGACGAGAAGCGTCCCGGCAACCGGCTCAAGATCGAACTGAAGTACACGCCCGACCGCAAGCGCACGATCTCCGGACTGCGTCGTGTCTCGAAGCCCGGACTCCGGGTCTACTCGGGCTCGCACGACGTGCCCCGCGTGCTCGGCGGCATGGGCATCGCCATCATCTCGACCAACCAGGGACTCATGACCGACCGCGAGGCGCGCCAGCGTCGCGTGGGCGGTGAGGTCCTCTGCCAGGTCTGGTAACGGAGCACCCCGATGTCACGAATCGGCAAGCAACCCATCACGATCCCGAGCGGCGTCGAGGTGACCCTCGACGGCAGCCACGTCACGGTCAAGGGCCCCAAGGGGACCCTCGAGCACGACGCGCCCGAGGACATCACCATCTCGCGTGAGGGCGACGAGATCATCGTGACGCGTCCCGACGACGAGCGCGAACACCGCTCGCTGCACGGTCTCACGCGGTCGCTGGTCGCCAACATGGTGGCGGGCGTCTCCGAGGGCTTCACCAAGGAGCTCGAGATCGTCGGCGTCGGCTACCGCGCCGCGGCCGCGGGTCCTCGCCGCCTCGACCTGCAGCTCGGCTTCTCGCACCCGGTCGCGATCGACGCGCCCGAGGGCGTGGAGTTCGAGGTGCCCAGCCCCACCCGGATCACGGTGAAGGGCTTCGACAAGCAGCTCGTCGGCCAGGTGGCCGCCGACATCCGCAAGATCCGCAAGCCCGAGCCGTACAAGGGCAAGGGCATCCGCTACGTCGACGAGCGCGTGCTGCGCAAGGCCGGCAAGTCGGCGAAGTAAGGGAACGAGCATGCAGAACCGACAGGTCGCAAGGGACCGCCGTCACCGGCGGGTCCGCAAGAAGGTGCGGGGGACCGCAGCGCGTCCGCGCCTCGCTGTCTTCCGCTCCAACAAGCACATCTACGCGCAGGTGATCGACGACGTGCAGGGTGTCACGGTCGCGTCGGCGTCCACCGCCGAGAAGTCGTTCAGCGGTGGCTCCGGCACCGTCGACGCCGCCAAGAAGGTGGGCAAGCTCGTGGGTGAGCGCGCCAAGGACGCCGGCGTCGACACCGTGGTCTTCGACCGCGGCGGGAACCGCTACCACGGCCGTGTCGCCGGCATCGCCGACGGCGCGCGCGAAGCCGGGCTCACGCTCTAAACCGCATTTCGAAGGACTGGAAGAGGACACTCCCATGGCCGAAGGCCAGTACGAAGAGCGAGTCATCGCCATCAACCGCGTCGCCAAGGTCGTCAAGGGCGGTCGGCGGTTCTCCTTCACCGCGCTCGTCGTGGTCGGCGACGGCGCCGGCAACGTGGGCCTCGGCTACGGCAAGGCCAAGGAAGTGCCCGCCGCCATCCAGAAGGGGATGGAGGAGGCGCGCAAGCGACTCTTCAACGTCCCGCTCGCGGGCGACACCATCACCCACACGATCATCGGCGAGCACGACGCGGCACGGGTGCTGCTGAAGCCCGCAGCCCCCGGTACCGGTGTCATCGCCGGTGGCGCGGCGCGCGCGATCCTCGAGGCGGCCGGCGTGCACGACGTGCTGGCGAAGTCGCTCGGTTCGTCGAACGCGATCAACGTGTCGCGCGCGCGACCATCAACGGCCTGCGTGAGCTGCGCCGCCCCGAAGAGATCGCCCGCCTGCGTGGCAAGTCGCCCGAAGAGGTGTCGACCGCGGGGATGCTGCGTGCATACCGCGAGCGCAACATGAAGAAGACCGACGTCACCGAGGTCGTGTGATCCTGATGGCAACACTGCGCGTCACCCAGGTCAAGTCCACCATCGGCACCAAGCCGAAGCAGCGCGGCACGATGCGGGCGCTCGGCCTGCGTCGCATCAACCACACCGTCGAGTTGCCCGACCGCCCGGAGATCCGGGGAATGGTCGCCCGCGTGCCGCATCTCGTCGTCGTCGAAGAGGTCAACTGATGAAGGTCCACGATCTGCAACCGCCCCCCGGGTCCAAGACCCCGCGCCGACGTGTCGGCCGTGGCATCGCGGGCAAGGGTGGCAAGACCGCGGGCCGGGGCACCAAGGGTCAGGGCGCGCGCAACAACATCGCGGCCCGGTTCGAGGGTGGCCAGACGCCCCTGCACCGGCGCACACCCAAGGCCAAAGGGTTCAAGAACCCGTTCCGGGTGGAGTACGTGGTGGTCAACCTCGACACGCTGGAGTCGCTCGACGCCGGCAACGAGGTCGACCCCGGCGTCCTGCGTTCGCACGGTCTGGTGGCCAAGCGGGGCCTCGTGAAGATCCTGGGCCGCGGCGAGCTGACCAAGGCCCTGACGGTGCGCGCGCACGCGTTCTCGCAGGGTGCGATCTCCGCAATCGAGGGTGCGGGTGGCCGAGTCGAGATCATCCCGGCACCGTGGGGCGACGGCCGTCCCCCGGCCCGTGGGAACGCCCTGACCAACCGATAAGCTCCCAGATCCTGCCCGCAAGCCCTTCCCGCGCCTGCGCCCCGTACTAGAGCCCGGACCCGAGAGAGGAGGTCGAGCCCCCATGCTTTCCCGCCTGCGGAACATGTTCCGGGTGCCCGACCTCCGCAACAAGATCCTCTTCACGATCTTCATCGTCGCGGTCTACCGGGTCGGCGCTCACCTGCCGGTTCCGTACGTCGACTTCGACGCGATCAAGCAGCTGCAGCACAACGCCGAGAGCACCGGCGGTGTGGTCGGGTTCCTCGACCTCTTCTCCGGTGGCGCGATCACCAACGTGGCGATCTTCTTCCTCGGGATCATGCCGTACATCACGGCGTCGATCATCATGCAGCTGCTCGGGGTCGTGATCCCCAAGCTCGAGCAGTGGCAGAACGAGGGTCAGGTCGGGCAGAAGAAGATCACGCAGTGGACCCGGTACGTCACCATCGGTCTCGCCATCGTGCAGTCCACCGGCTTCGTGTTCGCGCTGCACCAGGGCAAGAGCGGTCTGCTCGGCTTCTCGGGGTTCGAGGGTCAGGACCTCATCCCGAACTTCAGCGCCGGTCGCGCCGCGCTCATCGTGCTCACGTGGACTGCGGGAACCGCGATGGTCATGTGGCTCGCCGAGCTCATCACCCAACGCGGCATCGGCAACGGCATGTCGATCCTGATCTTCGCGTCGGTGGTGTCGCGTCTCCCGGCGCAGGGCTCCGCGATCTGGAGCCAGGGCAGCAAGTTCCAGTTCTTCACCATCATCCTCATCGGCGTCGCCATGATCGTCGGCATCGTGTTCGTCGAGTCGGGGCAGAGACGCATCCCAGTCCAATTCGCCGAAACGCGTGGTGGGCCGCCGCATGTACGGCGGCCAGAGCACCTACATCCCGCTGAAGGTCAACCAGTCGGGTGTGATCCCGGTGATCTTCGCGAGCTCGATCCTGTCGTTCCCCGCGCTCATCGCGTCGGCGCTCGGCGACAACTTCACCGGCGTCCAGGAGTGGATCAACGACAACCTCGTGAACCACCAGGGCTGGTGGTACATCTTCTTCTACACGCTGCTGATCATCTTCTTCTCGTACTTCTACACGGCCATCGCGTTCAACCCTGCGCAACAGGCCGACATCATCCGCAAGCAGGGCGGCTTCATCCCCGGCATCCGCCCCGGACCACCGACGGAGCGCTACCTGGCGAAGGTGCTCAACCGCATCACGCTGCCGGGTTCGTTGTTCCTCGCGGTCATCGCGGTCACACCGTTGCTGGTGTTCGCGTTCTGGGACATCGCCCAGTTCCCGTTCGGCGGCACGTCGCTCCTCATCACCGTGGGCGTCGCGCTCGAGACCATGAAGCAGATCGACAGCCAGCTGATGATGCGCAACTACGAAGGCTTCCTGGCCTGACATGAACGGATCCGGGGTACGCCTCGTCCTGCTCGGCAAGCCGGGCGCCGGCAAGGGAACGCAAGCCGCGCTCCTGTCTGCTCACTACGGCGTCGAGCACCTCTCCACCGGCGACGTGTTCCGCTCGGCCGTCGCGCACGGGCACGCCGGTGGGGCTCGAGGTGCAGCAGTACCTCGACACCGGTGAGCTGGTGCCCGACGAGATCGTCATCCGCGTGGTCGACGAGCACTTCGCCGCCGGCGGGCCGCTCGAGGACGGCTTCATCCTCGACGGCTTCCCGCGCACGCTCGTGCAGGCCGAGGAGCTGGAGCAGGTCCTCACCGACCATCCGCTCGACCTCGTGCTCAACATCGAGGTGCCCACCGACACGATCCTCCACCGGATCGCCGGTCGCCGCGTGTGCGTGAGCTGCGGTGCCAGCTATCACGTCACCCACCGCCCGAAGGTCGACTGGACCTGCGACGTGTGCGGCGGCGAGGTCGTCCAGCGCGACGACGACACCGAAGCTGCGGTCACGAACCGGCTCGAGGTGTACGCGCGCCAGACGGTGCCGATCATCGACTTCTACGAGAAGCTCGGGAAGCTGGTCGTCGTCGACGGCGTCGGCGAAGGCCCCGAGGTGCAGGAGCGCCTGATCAAGGAGATCGACGGGCGCGTCCGGCTGCTCGGTCGAAGTTGATCACGCGCAAGAACGCCGAGCAGCTCGCGCTCATGCGCCGAGCGGGCGAGGTGGTGGCGGAGATGCACGAGGTATGCACGCCGTGCCGCGGTGCCGGGTGCGAGCACGCTCGACGTCGACGCGGTCGGCGCGCGAGGTGCATCGCCAAGCGGGGCGCGCGCTCCAACTTCCTCGGCTACCACGGGTTCCCCGCGGTGGTGTGCACGTCGCCCAACGACGTGATCGTGCACGGCATCCCGAGCGCCGACGTCGTGCTGCGGGAAGGCGACATCCTGTCGATCGACTGCGGGCGCGATCATCGAGGGCTGGCACGCCGACGCCGCCGATCACCGTGCCGATCGGCGAGGTCGACGACGAGTCGACGCGCCTGCATCGAGGTCACCCGGCGCTCGCTGGAGGCGGCGATCGACGAGGTGGTCGAGGGCCACCGCCTCGGCGACGTCGGTGCCGCGGTCGAGGGGATCGCCGAACAGGCCGGGTTCACGCGTGGTGCGCGAGTACGTGGGCCACGGCATCGGCACCGCCATGCACGAGGACCCGAACGTGCCCAACTACGGCCCGGCGGGCAGGGGCATGAAGCTCAAGGAGGGGCACGTCCTCGCCATCGAGCCGATGGTCAACGCCGGGAACCGCGGAGACCGAGGTGCTCGACGACGGGTGGACCGTCGTCACCGCCGACGGCCGGCGCTCCGCCCACTTCGAGCACACCATCGCCGTCACCGACCACGGCCCCGAGGTCCTGACCCTCCCACGCTGAGCGCCTGACCGCGCAAAAGGTAGCGATCTGTTGCAGATGTGAAACGAATCGCTACCTTTTGCCGACGCGGCGACGTCGGGCGGGGCGAAATGTCCGATTGTCGAATCCGGGTCGCTTCATATAGCATGGTCGGTCGGCCCTAGAAGGTTTTTGCGCGCATTTCCCGCGCCCGGCACGAAGTAGGTGGAGAGTCCTGGCCAAGCCCAAGGACGACACGATCCTGGTCGAGGGAACGGTCGTCGAACCGCTGCCCAACGCCATGTTCCGGGTGGAGCTCGAGAACGGGCACAAGGTGCTTGCGCACATCTCCGGGAAGATGCGCATGCACTACATCAGGATCCTCCCGGGCGACCGCGTGCAGGTGGAGCTCACGCCCTACGACCTCAGTCGTGGGCGCATCACCTACCGCTACAAGTGAGAGAGAACTCGCGATGAAGGTCCGACCCTCGGTCAAGAAGATGTGCGAGAAGTGCAAGGTGATCCGCCGCCACGGAGCCGTGCGCGTCATCTGCCAGAACCCTCGCCACAAGCAGCGCCAGGGCTAGTCGAACATGAAGCAGCAGGAGAACTGAGTTGGCTCGAATCTCGGGAGTCGACATCCCCCGCGAGAAGCGGTTGGAGATCTCGCTCACCTACATCTTCGGCATCGGCCGCACGCGCTCCAAGGAGATCTGCGACGGCGTCGGCATCTCGCGCGACACGCGCGTGCGCGATCTCACCGAGGAAGAGGTTGCGCAGCTGCGCACCTACGTCGACAACAACCTGAAGGTCGAGGGTGACCTCCGCCGAGAGGTCGCCGCCGACATCAAGCGCAAGGTCGAGATCGGCAGTTACGAGGGCCTCCGGCACCGCCGTGGCCTCCCCGTCCACGGTCAGCGCACGCGCACCAACGCGCGCACGCGCAAGGGACCCAAGAAGACCGTGGCCGGGAAGAAGAAGGCCCGCAAGTAACCAGCACGCAGGAGAAGGAACGCAAGCATGGCCAAGCCGGCTGCCGGCGGTCGTCGTCCCAAGAGGCGCGAGCGCAAGAACATCGCCTACGGGACGGCGCACATCAAGTCGTCGTTCAACAACACGATCATCACCTTCACCGACCAGTCGGGGAACACCATCGCGTGGGCCTCGGCGGGGAACGTGGGGTTCAAGGGTTCGCGCAAGAGCACGCCGTTCGCGGCGCAGCTCGCGGCCGAGACCGCGGCGCGCCGCGCCATGGAGCACGGCGTGCGCAAGGTCGACGTGGTGGTGAAGGGTCCCGGCTCCGGCCGTGAGACCGCCATCCGCACCATCCAGAACACCGGTATCGAGGTCGTCGGGATCAAGGACGTCACCCCGATCCCGCACAACGGTTGTCGCCCGCCCAAGCGCCGGAGGGTCTGAGTCATGGCGACGCAAGCGATGCACAACGGTTGTCGCACCTGTTCCCCGCTCGAGCGCCGGAGGGTCTGAGTCATGGCTCGATACACCGGAGCCGTCTGCCGCCTCTGTCGGCGCGAGCGGATGAAGCTGTTCCTCAAGGGCGCCAAGTGCGACACGCCGAAGTGCCCCGTCGAGCGCAAGCCCTACCCGCCCGGCCAGCACGGTCGCGGTCGCATCCGCGACAGCGAGTACCTGCTCCAGCTGCGTGAGAAGCAGAAGGCCAAGCGCATCTACGGCATGCTCGAGAAGCAGTTCCGCAACGTCTACGCCGTCGCGAACAGCGAGAAGGGCATCACCGGCGAGAACCTGCTGCGCGCACTCGAGCTGCGGCTCGACAACGTCGTGTTCCGCGCCGGCTTCGCCGCCAGTCGCAACCAGTCGCGGCAGTTCGTCCGCCACGGCCACGTGGTGGTCAACGGCAAGCGCGTGACGATCCCGTCGTACCAGGTGAAGAAGGGCGACGTCGTGGCGATGTCGACCAAGGCGCAGAAGATGATCGTGCTGCGCCACAACCTCGACACCCTCGACCGGACCGTGCCGATGTGGCTCGAGGTCACCGCCGACGACTTCAAGGCGGTCGTGCGCGACCTGCCGCTGCGGGAGCAGATCGACGTTCCCGTGCGCGAGCAGCTCATCGTCGAGCTCTACTCCAAGTAATTCCCCGTCCCACCGGCCGCGGGCGGCCCGCGGCCCGGGCAGGCCAGATCACCAGATCAGAGGCGATGCATCCATGCTCATCATCCAGCGTCCCCAAGTCGAGGCCGGCGAAGCCGAGGGCAACCTCCAGCAGTTCACCATCGCGCCGCTCGAGCCGGGCTTCGGCCACACCCTCGGCAACAGCCTGCGCCGCACGCTGCTCTCGTCGATCCCGGGTGCGGCGGCCACGCAGGTGCGCTTCGACGAAGCCCTCCACGAGTTCGACGTCATCCCCGGCGTGAAGGAAGACGTCACCGACCTGATCCTCAACGTCAAGGACCTGGTGCTCACCTGCACCGCCGACGAGCCGGTGACCCTGCGCCTCGACGCACGCGGTCCCGGTGAGGTGACCGCGGGCGACATCCAGGTCACCGCCGACGTCGAGATCCTCAACCCCGAGCTCCACCTGGCCACCGTCAACGCCAAGGGCCGCCTCGCCATCGACCTCACGGTCGAGCAGGGCCGCGGCTACCTGTCGGCCGAGCGCAACAAGCGCACGTCGACCATCGGGCTCATCCCGGTCGACGCCATCTTCTCGCCGGTGCGGCGGGTCGCGTTCTCGGTGGAGCCCACCCGCGTCGAGCAGGCCACCAACTACGACAAGCTCACCCTCGAGATCGAGACCGACGGTTCGATCTCGCCGCGTGACGCGCTCTCGTCGGCCGGCGACACGCTGCGCAACCTGGTGGCGCTGGTCGCCGATCTCAGCGACGAGCCTCGCGGCCTCGAGCTCGGCGAGGTGGCACCGTCCACCGCGTCGCCCGATCTCGAGCTGCCCATCGAGGAGCTCGAGCTGTCGGAGCGTCCGCGCAACTGCCTGAAGCGGGCCCGAGTCGACACCATCGGCCAGCTGGTGACGAAGACGGAGGACGACCTCCTCGCGATCACGAACTTCGGTTCGAAGTCGCTCGACGAGGTCCTGCAGAAGCTCGACGAGCGGGGCCTCGCCCTGCGGACCAAGGAGTAACCAATGCCGACCCCCAAGAAGGGTCCGCGCATCGGCCGCGACCCCGCGCACCAGCGCCTCATCCTGGCGAACATGGCGTCGAGCCTGTTCGAGGCCGGCTACGTCGTCACCACCGTCAACCGGGCGAAGATGCTGCGTCCCTACGCGGAGCACATCATCACCAAGGCGAAGAAGGGTGGCGTGCACCAGCGGCGCCAGGTGATCGCGACGATCCACGATCAGGACGTCACGCACAAGCTGTTCGCCGAGATCGGTCCGCGCTACCGCGACCGTCCGGGTGGCTACCTGCGGATCCTGAAGCTGGGCCCGCGCCCGGGCGACAACGCGCCCATGGCGCGCATCGAACTGGTGTGACGCAGCTTCCGCTCGAACGAGCGGGGGGCGAACGTGTGCTCAAGCTCACGGTCGCGTACGACGGCACCGATTTCCGGGGGTTCGCCGCGCAACCCGGGCAGCGCACTGTCGAAGCTGTCCTGCGCGACGTGCTCGACGCGCGTCCTCCAACGCGACGATCTCGCGCTGACCTGCGCGGGCCGCACCGACGCCGGCGTGCACGCATGGGGTCAGGTGGTGGCGCTGCCGATCGGGGACGACGTGGACGGCGACCGGGTCGCATGGTCGGTCACGCGCCAGCTCGGGCCCGAGGTCGTGGTGCGCGACGCCGCGATGGTCGACGGTCCGTTCGACGCCCGGCGCGACGCCCGTTGGCGCGCGTACCGCTACACGATCGTCAACCGGCCCGCGCCCGATCCGTTCCTCGCCCGCACGGCGTGGTGGGTGCCGGAACCGCTCGACCTCTCGTTGTTGCGCCTCGGCGCCGATCCGTTCCTCGGCGAGCACGACTTCGCGGCCTTCTGCCGCAAGCGTCCCTCGGGCGGGACGACGGTGCGACGCGTGCTCGAGTCGTCGTGGCACGACCTGGGCGACGGGGTGCTGCGCTACGACATCACCGGGACCGCGTTCTGCTGGCAGATGGTGCGCTCGATCGTCGGCATGCTGGTCGACGTGGGCGTGGGCAAGGTCCGTCCCGGCGAGCTCCTCGGCATCCTGCGCGCCCGCGACCGCAACGCGGCAGGAAGGATAGGCGCACCTGAGGGACTCTGTCTCTGGGAAGTCGGCTACTGAACCCTCTCTCCGGAACATCTCGAAGTTCGCGTACACATGCGACGGTCAACTTCGAGATGTTCGTCGTGGGGAGTGGGTACCGTTTGCCTGTGACGAACGCGGCACCCGACGCAGCCTCCGACGCCGCTTCCGACGCGGCGAGGATCGCGCGCCTGCGCGAGATGTACGCCGACGAGATCAACGGCGGCGCGCTGTTCCGCGGACTCGCCGAGCACGCCGACCCGCAGCGACGTGACGTGTTCCTCACGCTCGCCGCCGCGGAGGAACGTCACGCCGAGCACTGGGAGCAGCTCCTGCCGCGACGCCGGCGTGGAGCCACGCACGCCGCGCACGCCGTTCCGGGTGCGCGCACTGTGCTTCCTCGCCCGCTTCATCGGCACCGAAGCCGTGCTGCCCTTGATGCTGCGCACCGAGGCGGCGGAGGCCGACCGCTACCAGGCCGATGCCGAGGCCACCGACGTGATGGTGCACCAGGAACGGGCGGCGGGCCGCACCATCGCCGCCATGCAGGGCATCGCCGAAGGTGGTCGCATCGCCCGGTCCGAAGGTCGCCACCGCGGCGAGGTCGGCGGGGTGCTGCGCGCAACGGTGTTCGGCGTGAACGACGGCCTGGTGTCGAACTTCTCGCTGGTCATGGGGGTGGCCGGCGGCACGAGCAACAACAGCGTGGTGCTGCTCGCCGGCATCGCCGGTCTGGTCGCGGGTGCGCTCTCCATGGCGTCGGGCGAATGGATCTCGATCCGGTCGCAGCGCGAGCTCTACGAGAACGAGCTGCGCATCGAGCAGGAGGAGCTGCGCGCGTTCCCCGAGGAGGAGCGCGACGAGCTCGAGATGATCTACCGCGCCAAGGGCATCACCCCCGAGGCCGCACACGACCTCGTCGAGACGATCATGAGCCGCAAGGACGTCGCGCTCGACACGTTGGCACGCGAGGAGCTCGGACTCGACCCGCAGACGTTGGGCTCGCCGTGGGTGGCCGCGGGCTCGTCGTTCGTCGCGTTCGCCACCGGCGCGTCGCTCCCCGTGATTCCGTTCCTGTTCGGCAGCGGCGTCGCACCCACGATCGTCGCCGCCGCGCTGTCGATCGTCGCGCTGTTCGCGGTGGGTGCCGCCACCTCGATCTTCACCGGTCGGCACGCGGGACGGGCCGGGCTGCGCATGGCGGTGATCGGCGCGGTCGTCGCCGCGGTCACGTTCGGGATCGGGACCCTCGTGGGCCAGGCGGTCTAGTTGTCGACTCTGCTGGGTCGACTCCGCTACGCCGTCCCGGCCTCCGGCCATGGCTTCGCTGCGTCTCCCGTGTAGAGGAAGCTGTAGCCCTCGTCGCGGACCTCGACGCCGGCCTCGCGCAGCGCCACGTCCCAGTCGCCGCGCACCGCGGGATCGGTCTCCTGCATGCCGTGGTCGGCGACGAGCACGAACGCGGTGTCGTCGAACACGCCGGCCTGCTCCACCGCTGCCAACACGTCACCGACGCGCGCGTCGGAGTCACGCACCGACGCCTCCGCGATCTCCGAGAACGGGCCCCCCTCGTGGAACGCGGAGTCGGTGAGCGTGAAGTTGCACCACGTGAACCGGGGCAACGGGTACGACTGGTCGCGGTAGTGGCCGCTCCAGATGCCGACGGCCTGCTCGGCACCCATGTGATCGACCACCGAGGACCACGAGTACTCCTTCGACGGCCGCACGAACCGCTCGGTCGTGTGCGGCAACCCCTCGGGCGACTCGGGGATCGGCGGCACCTCGCCGCGCCGGAAGAAGTCGAAGGTGGAGTAGTCGGCGCCCACGTCGCAGGGCTCGTTGACCGACGCGGTGAACGCACCCGGATCGGCCCGGTGGATCGCCTCGTGCAGTGTTTCGACGCCGGTGGTCAGGTGGCTCATCGCCCACGGCCACGTGGCCTGCGAGTTGGTGATGACCTGTTCACCCGTCGCCCGGTCGTACCACGCGTTGTGCAGGATCCCGTGGTGACCGGGCAGTCGACCGGTGAGGATCGACGTGTGGTTGGCCAACGTCACCGTGGGGAGGCCCGCCATCGCACCCCACTCGTACGCGGTGCCCATCGCGATCAGGCGGGCGACGTTCGGTGCCTCACCCGACGCCGCCATCGCGTGCAGCACGTTCGGGTTGACGCCGTCGAACAGGAATCCGACGACGTGACGCGGTCGGCCGGCGGCGACGTCGAGGACGTCGTCGCGCACGACGCCGTCCTGACCCGCGAGGTGGTGGCCGCGTTCGTCGGGCGCGCAGCCGAGCAGCTCTGCGATCGTCGGCGCGACGTCGACCAGTCGACCCGCACGCGGCACCAGCCCGTCGTTGCGCACGCCCTTCCCCGCGATCACGAACGGCGCCCGCGCCTGCACCACGCCGAGCGAACCGTGCTCACCGCGGTGGCCGCCCTGGTCCTCCCAGTTGTGGGCGGCGGAGTGCAGCACGCAGAGGTCGGGCGCGGCCGGATGGTCGAAGAGCTGCGCGACGTGGTCGTACGCGTAGGGGTACGAGTTGGTTGCCCGCGGCGGGTGCGGGTCGGCGCGCTCGGCGGCGAGACCAACGAGCCGGTCGGGTGACTGGTCGGCGAGGGGGTCGGCGCCGGTGATGCCCGTGCGCTCGTAGCCGTCGGGCCCGGGGCCGGTGCGGCGAAAGGACACCGCGCCGTCGGCGCTCGCCACCTCGTACACGGCTTCGTGCGTGCCGGTCTCGACCCGCCGCGCCACCATGTCGACGATCGGCGCCAGCCGCGCGTCGAGCAGCACGTCGAGCGCGCGGTCGCAGATCGCTCACGCCGGGAACGCTACTCACCGCTCGGGGACGGACTACGTCAGGGGACGACCATCCAGATCGCGCCGGTGCCGTTGTTGCCGTCGGTCACGACGTAGAGGTTGCCGTCGGGACCCTGCACCGCGGACCGCAGGCGCACGCCGCGCTGCAGCGCGGTGACCGGGGCTCCGGTGAGGGCGGTGCCCGCGCCGTCGAGGTGCATGACGAGGAGGCGTTGCCCGACGGACGGGCTGCCGTCGAGGCACGCCACCGCCAGCGCGCCGTTCCAGCCCTTCCACTGGGGCCCGGAGAGGAACGTGCGCGCCCGACGGCGCCACCGTCACCGCGCCCGATCGCCACACCGGGGTCATGGTGTTGCCCGGGTCGAGCGCGGGGTCGGTCATCGGCTTCGACTGGTCGTACGCCCCGGCGCCGTTGTCGGGGTTCCACCCGCCGTTGGCGCCGTTGACGAGCCGGTTGACCTCGTCGTCGACGTCGGGGCCGTGCTCGACGGAGTACGGGTCGTTCGACCCGGGACGGAACGCCAACCCCTGCGGGTTGCGGTGCCCGCGGGTGTACCAGATCGAGCCCGACGCGTTGCCGGGCCACGGAGCGCCGTTCTGGTCGATCCGCAGGATCTTGCCGCCGAGCACCGTCGTCGACTGCGGCGCGGTGGCGGTGGCGCCGTCTCCGGTGCTCACGAACAGCGCGCCGGTGCCGGGCTGGAAGCGCACGCGGCAGCCGTCGTGGAACGAGGCATGGGGGAGACCGGTGACGATGGTCGTCCAGTTGCCGAGCGAGACGAAGGGCCCGGCGTCGAGGTTCACGTCGAAGCGGGCCACGCGGTTGTCGGTGCTGGTCGAGTAGCAGACGAAGGCGCGGCCGGTCGGTGCTGCCGAAGCCCGGGCTCGAACGCGATGCCCATGAGCCCACCCTCGCCCGTGGGGTCGAAGCTGCCGTCGAACTGGGTGACCGCGCCCAGGGGTCGACCCGGGTCGGTGTCGCTCAACCGGGCGAAGATCACGCCGGAGTCGTTCTCGGTGTAGAGCGCCGGGAGCCACCCGTTCGGGAAGGCGATGTCCCAGATCTTGTTGCGCCCGCTCACCCAGTTGTCGAGGGTGAGCAGCCCCGGAGCTCCGGGCTCGGCCGGCGGGAAGGAGGCACGCGGCGGCGACGCCGGCGACCAGGAGCCCGACGGCGAGGAGTCGGAGCGGCGTTCGGAGCATGGGACCTGCCTCGATCCGGTGGAGCCGGTGGGGTGCCCCTCGTTCATCGGCCGGGGAGACCGTGGTGCTGTAGTGGCCCGTGGTCGGTGGCGCCTCGCGGCGAGGTCCCGATTGCTGCCTCTACCGCTCCCGGACTAGATTGTCCCTTCGCGTCCGACGCCGGTGGGGCCATCCACACCGGGCGGCGACGCCTCCGCAGTTCTTCGTGAGGATCCGTTGCGCACGTTCACCCCGAAACCCGCTGACATCAACCGCGCCTGGCACGTGATCGACGCCGAGGGCCAGGTGCTGGGCAAGGTCGCCACCGAGGCGGCCACCCTGCTGCGCGGGAAGCACAAGCCGATCTGGGCCCCCCACGTCGACACCGGCGACCACGTCATCGTGGTCAACGCGGCCAAGCTCGACGTCAGCCCCCGCAAGCTCGCCGACAAGCAGTACCACCGCCACTCGGGCTACCCGGGCGGTCTCACCTCCGAGTCGCTCGAGCACCTGCTCGCCCGTGACCCCGAGCGCGTCGTGCGCCTGGCGATCCGCGGCATGTTGCCCAAGAACCGTCTCGGGCGGGCGCAGATCCGCAAGCTGCGCATCTACGCCGGTCCCGTCCACCCGCACACCGCGCAGCAGCCCCAGCCCCGCGCGCTGGCCTCGAAGCAACGTTGACGGTCGATTCCGCTACGCCGTCCCGCCCTCCGGGCACGGCTTCGCTTCATCTCTCTCGTAGGAGCACGTAGTGCCCAAGCCACTCATCCAGAGCACCGGTCGCCGCAAGGAGGCCGTCGCGCGCGTGCGCCTGCGCCCCGGCTCCGGCGTGATCACCGTGAACGGCCGCTCGTTCGAGCAGTACTTCCCGATCCTCACGCACCGGGTCGTCGCGCTCGAGCCGCTGCGCCTCACGCAGACGGCCGAGGTGTACGACGTCGACGCCACGCTCGACGGCGGTGGTGTGAGCGGTCAGGCCGGCGCGCTGCGCCTGGGCATCGCCCGGGCGCTGATCTCGCTCGACGAGGAAGCCCGTCCCCAGCTCAAGAAGGCCGGACTCCTCACCCGCGACGCTCGCGAGAAGGAGCGGCGCAAGTACGGCCTCAAGAAGGCCCGCAAGGCGCCGCAGTACTCGAAGCGCTGAGTCGCATCCGGTCCGTCCCATGACGCTGCGATTCGGCACCGACGGGGTGCGTGGCGTCGCCAACGTCGAGCTCACCTCGGAGCTGGTGACCGCGCTCGGTCGCGCCGCGGCCCGGGTGCTCGGCGCCGACGAGCCGTTCGTGGTGGGTCGCGACACCCGCCGTTCGGGACCCATGCTCGAGGCCGCGCTCGTCGCCGGGCTCTGCGCCGAGGGTGCCGACGTCGTGCTCGTGGGCGTGCTCCCCACGCCGGGCGTCGCGCACGTCGCCCGCGAACGGGGTGCGCCGGCGGCGGTGATCTCGGCCAGCCACAACCCCTTCGGCGACAACGGGATCAAGCTGTTCGCGCCCGGCGGTCGCAAGATCCCCGAGGCGCTCGAGCGCGAGGTGGAGCAGGAGCTGCGCTCGCTGGCCGTCAGCCAGCCCGAACCGGGACCCGAGGGCTTCTGCGGTGGGGGTGTCGAGCGAGCACCGGAGCGCACTCGACGACTACGTCGCCACGCTCGTCGACGCGCTCCAGGGCCGCCAGCTCTCCGGGTTGCACGTCGTGCTCGACTGCGGCAACGGCGCCGCGTTCCGCGCCGCGCCCACTGCGCTCCGCGCGCTCGGCGCGAGCGTCGACGTCATCAACGCCTCGCCCGACGGCGTGAACATCAATGCCGACTGCGGTTCCACGCACCCGCAGGAGCTCCAGGAGTCGGTGCTCGTGGCGCGCGCCGACGCCGGTCTCGCGTTCGACGGCGACGCCGACCGCGTGATCGCGGTCGACGAACGCGGCCAGCTGGTCGACGGCGACGAGATCCTCGCCATCGCCGGCATCGACCTGCACGACCGCTCGATGCTGCGCGGCGACGCCGTCGTCGCCACCGTGATGTCGAACATGGGATTGCGGCGAGCGCTCGCGCCCTACGGCATCGACGTGATCGAGACGCCCGTCGGTGACCGCAACGTGCTCGACGTGCTCGAGCAGCGCAACCTCACCCTCGGCGGTGAGCAGTCCGGGCACGTGATCTACGCCGACCACGCCACCACCGGCGACGGCACCCTCACGGGCATCTTCCTGCTCGACACCATGGCCCGGCGAGGCCGGTCGCTCTCGGAGCTGGCATCGGTCGTCACCCGGGTCCCGCAGGTGCTGCGCAACGTCGCCGTCGACGGTGCCGACGGCCTCGCTCGGGACGCCGCCTTCTGGAGCCGGGTGCGCGACGTCGACGACGAGCTCGGCGACGACGGCCGGGTGCTCGTGCGCCCGTCGGGCACCGAACCGCTCGTGCGGGTCATGGTGGAGGCCACCGACCCCGAAGCCGCTGAAGGCGCGGCCGAGCGCCTGGTGGACCTCGTGCAGCACGCGGCGGCGCGTGCGGCTCCCGCCGGTCGGTAGAATTTCGCCGTATGTGTG
Organism: uncultured Actinomycetes bacterium; assembly: GCA_963756895.1. Classification (GTDB taxonomy): domain Bacteria; phylum Actinomycetota; class Acidimicrobiia; order IMCC26256; family DASPTH01; genus DASUAS01. Next base: position 68,529 of record CAVWPI010000005.1, read on the forward strand.
GGATCGTCGGCGTCGTGCGCCGGCGCGCGACGCGCCCTGTGCCCGACGCCGCCGAGCTTGTCCAGGAACTCGACCGCGCGCTGTTCGAGTTCGCGGGCGGCGCCAACGGTGATGCCGACCACCCGAATGGCGGTCTCCTCGGCCGCCTGCAGGCGGTGGCCGAAGCGGTCGAAGTGGTCGATGCAGCCCTGCGCGGCGTCCCCGGCGTCCGGGCCATCCTCGGCGACCCGCAGGCCGGGCTCCTGATCGAGGACCGGATCCAGCAGCTGACCGGTCGGTTCGACGCGCTGGAGCGCGAGCTCGACGACGGTCTGGGCGGCACCCTCGCGGTGGCGTCGCTCGAGGCGATCAACGCCGCCCTCGTCCGGGCCCGCGACGCGGTGTGGGCCGTCGGGCGCGACCGTCTGCGCACCGCGCGCGAGGTCGCCGCACTCGCCCCTGCCGAGCCCTCGATCGCCGCGTTGGAAGCGTTCCACTCGGTGCAGGTCGCGCTGTCCGCCATCGACCGGCTCGAGGTGCGCGGCCGCGACTCCGCGGGCCTGCACCTCCTGGTGCGCAACCACGGTCTCGATCTCGACGAGCCGGCGATCGGGCGACTGGTCGAAGCGCGCGCCGGAGACGCGCTCTTCGGATCCGGCTCCGTGCGCGCCAGCGGCGACGAGCTCGCGTTCGTCTACAAGGCCGCCGCCGAGATCGGCGAGCTCGGCGACAACACCGCGGTGCTGCGCGCCGCCATCCGCGACGACGCGCTGCTCCATCTCGCCCTCGTGCACGACGACGCCGAGGTGATGGTGCTCGGCCACACGCGCTGGGCGAGCGTGGGGATCATCTCCGAGGCCAACGCACATCCGCTCAACCACGAGGAGCTCGACGGTCACGATCGCCCCTACGTCGTGGGCGCGCTCAACGGCGACGTCGACAACTACGCCGACCTCAAGGTGCTCGAGGGTCTGCAGGTGCCGGCCGAGATCACCACCGACGCCAAGGTGATCCCCGCACTGGTGGCACGTCGGATCGCGAACGGCGACACCGTCGAGGACGCGTTCCGCACGACCGTGTCGGAGCTCGCCGGATCCATGGGCATCGCCGCCCAGACCGCAGCCGCGCCCGATCGACTCCTCCTGTCCCTCCGCGGGAGTGGCCAGGCGCTCTACGTGGGGATGGTCGAGGACGCCTACGTCGTCGCCAGCGAACCCTACGGAGTGGTGGAGGAGACGCCCACCTACCTGCGGATGGACGGCGACACGCCGGCCGACCCCGAGCGCGCCGCCGCCACGCGCGGGCAGGTCGTGGTGCTCGACGCCGCCCGAGCCGGCACCCTCGCCGGCGTCGAGCGGTACGCGTTCGACGGCACGCCGTTGCCCGTCCACGACGACGAGCTCCAGCACGCCGAGATCACCACCCGCGACATCGATCGCGGCGAGTTCCCGCACTTCCTCCTCAAGGAGATCTCGGAGGCGCCGGCGTCCTTCCGCAAGACGCTGCGCGGCAAGGTCGTCGAGCGCGACGGTCGCCTGGCGGTCGCCTTGGGCGCCGACACGCTCAGCGACGGGTTGCGGGCGCGACTGCGCGACGGCAGCATCCGCAGGGTCGTGGTGATCGGGCAGGGCACCGCCGCCATCGCCGGGCAGAGCCTCGCGGCGGTGCTCACGGCACTGGCCGACGACCACGTGCGCGCCGAAGCCGTCATCGCCACCGAGTTCAGCGGCTTCCAGCTGCGCGACGACATGTCCGACACGCTGGTCGTCGCCATCAGCCAGAGCGGCACCACCACCGACACCAACCGCACCGCCGACCTCGCGCGCGCCCGGGGCGCCGCGGTCGTCGCCATCGTCAACCGGCGCAACAGCGACCTGGTCGACAAGGCCGACGGTGTGCTCTACACGTCCGACGGCCGTGACGTCGAGATGGCCGTGCCGTCGACCAAGGCGTTCTACGCGCAGATCGCGGCGGGGTACCTGCTCGCCATCGCCATCGCCGACGAGGTCGGTGCGCCCGCCGCCGCCGCGGTCCACGCGATCCTCGACGCGCTGCGCGCGCTGCCCGACGCCATGGCACGCGTGCTCGCGCTCCAGGAGCCGATCGCGGGCATCGCGCAACGCCACGCCGTGTCACGCCGTTACTGGGCCGTGGTCGGCAACGGTCGCAACCGCATCGCCGCCGCCGAGGTGCGGGTCAAGGCGTCGGAGCTCTGTTACAAGTCGATCTCGTTCGACGCCACCGAGGACAAGAAGCACATCGACCTGTCGGCCGAGCCGCTGGTGCTGGTGTGCGCGGCGGGACTCCAGGGGTCGAACGCCGACGACGTGGCCAAGGAGATCGCCATCTACCGCGCCCACCGGGCGGCGCCGATCGTGATCGCCACCGAGGGCGAGCGCCGCTTCAGCGCTGCGCTCGAGACGATCCCGGTGCCCGCGGTGCACCCCGACGTCGCATTCGTGCTCTCGGCCATGGCGGGGCACCTCTTCGGCTACGAGGCCGCGCTCGCCATCGACACGTCGGCCCACCCGTTGCGCGAGGTGCGGGCGGCGGTGCAGGCGGTCGTGTCGGGTGCAGCCCTGAACCCGTCGTCCGGCGACGACCTCCTGCTGCGGCTCGGTCCCGCGATCGAGGGCCCCGTGGCGACGTTCCTCGACGGCCTGCGCGTGGGCAGCTACGACGGTCACCTCGAGGCGGGGACCGCGGTGCGGATCGCGTCGCTCCTGCGCTACGCCACCGGCATGCTCCCGCTCGACGTGTACCAGATCGAACACGGCGCGGTGGGCACGCCGAGCCGCGTTGTGGAAGATCTCACCGCCGCGCTCACCGCCGGCATCGAGGAGCTCACCCGGCCGGTCGACGCGATCAAGCACCAGGCCAAGACGGTCACGGTCGGGATCTCGCGCTCCGACGAGGAGCTCCTGCAGGTGCCCCTCGTGCGCGAGGTGCTCGCGGCGGGCGCCGCACGCGACGCGCTCAGCTACCGCGCGCTGCGCACGCTGGTGGCGCTCGACCCCGCCGTCGAGCAGGTACGGGGCTTCACGCGCTACCGCATCGAGGGGGACCTCGCCGCCGACGACGCCACCATCCACGTGGTCGACCGCGGTGGCATCTCGGTCGACCTGCGTTCGCGCACCGACGACGATCCGCGCCTGCTCGGTACCAAGCACCGCGTCGCCACGCAACGCGACGTCACCGTGGCGCGCGGCCGGCGTGACGGTCGCACCATGGTGATCGTCCCCGAGGTCAAGGACAACGTCACCGTCGGTCTCACGCTCCTGCACGCGGGGTTCGCCGAGCACCTACCCGCCGACGTCGTCCGCACCGTGCTGCAGGGATACCAGGGCCGCTACGGCGCGCTGCGGGACGCGGTCACGGAGACCACGCCCACGTTCGACGACACCCGTCTCGCCTCCTTCGACCTGATCGACCTCCTCACCGAGCCGGTCTACGTCCTCGCCGACCGCTGGCGCTGAACCGACCGCCATGATCGACGCCCCCCTCGGGATCCGTGGCCTGGGGACCGACCTGGTCGAGATCGAGCGGTTCCGGCTGGCGCTGCAACGGCGGGTGTCGCTCCCGGACCGCCTCTTCACCGACGGTGAGCAGCAGTACGCGTACGAGCACCACGATCCGGTGTCGCGTCTGGCGGTGCGCTTCGGGGCCAAGGAAGCGACGATGAAGGCACTCGGCGCCGGCCTGGGCGCGTTCGCGTTCCGCGACGTCGAGGTGGTGCGCGACGACGACAGCGGCGCGCCGGCGCTCGCACTCCACGGCGCCGCCGCCGCACTGGCCGAATCGCGGGGCGTGCGGGCGTGGCAGGTGTCGCTCACCCACACCGACACGACCGCCATGGCCGTCGTGCTCGCGCTGGGCTGAGCGCGGTGGAGCCCGTCCTCACTCCGGAGGCGATGACCGGGGCCGACGCCCGGACGATTGCGGCCGGTACGCCGCTCGAGGTGCTGATGGAGCGGGCCGGGCGCGCGGTGGCGTGGACGGTGCGCCGCGCGTTGCCGGGCACCTACGGTCGCCGGGTCGTCGTCGTGTGCGGGAAGGGCAACAACGGCGGTGACGGTCTCGTGGTGGCGCGGGTCCTCGAAGCCTGGGGCGTCCGGACGACGCGGTTCACGCTCGTTGACGGCCTCGCGCGCACCGAGTTCACGAGGGCGCTCGCGTCGGCCGACGTGGTGGTCGACGCGATGTACGGCACCGGCCTGCGCGACGCCCTGCGCGACGATGCCGCCTGGGTCGCCGAACAGCTCGCGGGTTGGTCGGGCGTGGTGGTCGCCGTCGACATCCCCTCCGGGGTCGACGGGCTCACCGGCGCGGTGCCGGGCTGGGCGGTGCGGGCCGACCGCACGGTGACGTTCGCGGCGCACAAGCCGGGCCTCGTGTTCGAGCCCGGTCGCTCGTACGCCGGTGAGATCACCGTGGTCGACATCGGGATCGAGATCGACGAGGGAGCCGACGCGCCTGCGGGCATGGTGACCGGTGACGACGTCACCGACTGGTTGCCGGCCCGTGCGCCCGACGCGCACAAGTGGCAGTCCGGCGTGCTGACCGTCGGGGGATCCGGCGGCATGATCGGCGCGCCGATGCTGGTCAGCCACGCGGCGATGCGGGCGGGCGCGGGCATCGTGTGGTGCGCGCTGCCGGGGCAGGAGGCGGCGCGACTCGCGTCGGGCACCGAGGTCATCACCCGGCCGTTGCCGGTCAGGAGCGACGGCGCGCTCGCGCGCGGTGCGGCCGAGGTGCTCCTGGCCGACGTCGGCCGCTTCGCCGCGCTGGCCGTCGGACCGGGCCTGGGCGGCGTCGGCGATCCCGACGTCCAGTTCGTGGTCCGCACGCTGGTCGCGGAGGCCCGCAGGCCTCTCGTCCTCGACGCCGACGGTCTCAACGCGCTCGCCGGAGACCTGGCGCAGTTGCGTGCCCGCCAGACGCTCGGCGGCCCGATCGTGCTGACGCCGCACGCGGGCGAGTACCAGCGCCTCATGGGCGCACCGGTGGGAGCCAACCGGTTGGTGGCGGCGCAGGCGCTCGCCGAGCGGGCCGGCGCGGTCGTGTTGCTCAAGGGCCCCGGCACCGTCGTCGCGAGCCCCGGCGGCGCGGTCGCCCTCAACCCCACCGGCAGCGCCGCGCTGGCCACCGCCGGGAGCGGCGACGTGCTCACGGGGATCATCGCCGGCTTCCTCGCCCGCGGGCTCGATGCGTTCCGGGCCGCGGTCGCCGCGGCCTGGGTGCACGGTCACACCGCCGACCGGGTGGTCGCGGCCGACGGCCCCGGGTTGGTCGCAGGCGATCTCGTCGCCGGGCTGGGCCGTACGCTGCAGGAGTTGGGAGTGAACCCGTGAGGAGCCGCCAGTGAACGGCCCGGAGGGCGTGGTCGACGCCGCTCGCGCGGTCTGGAGCGAAGTCGACCTCGACGCCATCCGTGCCAACGTCGCCGCCCTGCGGGAGGTGGCCGCGCCCGCCGCGCTGCTCGCGGTCGTGAAGGCCAACGGCTACGGCCACGGCGCGGTCCCGGTGGCCCGGGCCGCGCTCGACGCCGGCGCCTCCTGGTTGGGCGTCGCCCGCGTCGAGGAGGGCGAGCAGCTCCGAGGGGCGGGCATCGACGCGCCGATCATGCTCCTGTCGGAGCCCGCGCCGCGCGTGGCCGCCCGCGTGGTGGAGGCGCAGCTCGTCCCGGTCGTGTACACGGAGGCCGGCATCGACGCGTTGGCCAAGGCCGTCGCCGACTCCGGGCGGGGCGCTCCGCTGGAGGTGCACCTCAAGGTCGACACCGGCATGCATCGGGTCGGCTGCGCGCCCGACGACGCGCTCGGCGCTCGCTCGTGCGATCGCCGCGCGCGACGAGCTGTCACTGGCGGGCGTGTGCACCCACCTGGCCGTCGCCGACGAGCCCGACAACCCCTACACGACCGAACAGCTGGCGCGCTTCGACGCGGTGCTCGACGAGCTCGACCGAGCCGACCTGCGCCCGCCGCTCGCGCACGCGGCGAATTCCGCCGGTCTGCTCGTCGCCGGTGCGCGCTACGACCTCGTGCGGATCGGCATCGCCTGCTACGGCCTGCCGCCCGCGCCGACCGTGACCGACGCCGATCTCACGTTGCGGCCGGCGCTCTCGCTGCGCGCGCGCGTCACCTTCGTGAAGTCGCTCCCGACCGGCGCCCGCGTGTCGTACGGCCTCCGCTCGGAAGTGGGTACGTCGGGACGCGTCGCCACCGTGCCCGCCGGCTACGCCGACGGCGTGCCCCGCAGCCTCGGGATGGTCGGCGGCGAGGTCCTGATCCGGGGCCGACGGCGCCCGATCATCGGCATGGTCACGATGGACCAGCTGCTCGTCGACCTCGGCGACGTGCCCGCCGAACCCGACGACGACGTCGTGCTGATCGGCCGCCAGGGTGACGACGAGATCACCGCCACCGAGTGGGGCGAGCGCCTGGGGACCATCTCCTACGAGGTGGTCACCGGCATCGGCGCCCGCGTGCCGCGCACCTACCTCGGGGCCCGGGCGGAGCAGGCGGAGTAGGTGGCACCGAAAGCGCTGAAGCGCACCGGGCTGATCGCGGGGGCCACCGCCGGCGCGTTCGGTCTCGCGTACGCGACCGAGCGTGCGCTGGTCGCGCGCCTGCGCCACCGCGACGATCCCGATGCCGGCGAGCCGCTGGTCCCCGTGTTCGACGAGGCGCGCATCCTCGACAGTCACGACGGCGGGAGCATCTACACCATTTCCCGGGGTGAGGGACCGGTCGTGGTGTTCTGCCACGGCGTCACGCTCTCGTCGCGCGTGTGGGCCAAGCAGTTCGACACGTTCCCGGCCGCCGGGTTCCGCACCGTCGCCTTCGACTCCCGCGGCCACGGTGAGTCCGTGGTGGGCGACACCGGCCACTCGCTCGACAACCTCGCCGACGACCTGCGCACGGTGCTCGAAGCGCTCGACCTGCGCGACGCCGTTCTCGTCGGCCATTCCATGGGCGGGATGGCGGTACAGGCGTTCGCCATCCGCCATCCCGGAGTCGTCGAGGAACGCGTCGCCGGCCTCGTGCTCCTCTCGTCGTCGTCGCTCAACCTGGTGAGCGACGCCAAGCGCGTGCGCGGGGCGGTTGAGCGGGTGGTCAACGTCGGACCCGACGTCGGCACGTTCATGCGGCAACGCAACCTCGGACTCCTCCTGGCGCGCATCGGCTTCGGTGACGATCCGAATCCGAGCCACGTCGAGGCGACGCGCGAGATGCTGGCGGCATGCGGCAAGGCCACCACCCGGGAGGCGGTGTCGGCCCTGCTGCACCTCGACCTCACCGAGGGCCTGCCCACCGTCACGGTGCCGACGCTCGTGGTCGTCGGCTCCGCCGACGCTCTGACCCCTCCGCCGCGACTCGCGCCGCATCGCCGAGCTGGTGCCGGGCGCCCGCCTGGTCGAGTACCCGGGCGGTGGTCACATGCTGATGTACGAGCGCACCGACGAGGTCGATGCGCTCATCATGGACTTCGCGCGCAGCACGCAGACGAGCGACCTCCAGGGGGGCGACGAGCAGGCCGACGCCGCCCGCGCGACTGCGGTCTGACGTGATCACCGACGTCCCCGGTGTCCTTGCCGGGCACTGGACGGGCACGGCCACCGGCGTCACCGTGGTGGTGCTCCCTCCGGAGACGGTCGCCTCCATCGAGATACGCGGGGGCGCACCGGCGACCGCGCGAGACCGCGGTCCTGGACCCGTTCGCCAGCGTCGAGCACGTCGACGCGATCGTGCTGACCGGCGGCTCCGCCTTCGGTCTCGCCGCCGCCGACGGCGTGATGCGTGCGCTGGCCGAGCAGGGGCGGGGCTTCCCCACCCGCGGGGGACCGGTGCCGATCGTGCCCGCGGCGGCCATCTTCGACCTCCTGGTCGCGGGCGACGAGCGCCCCGGCCCCGACGAGGGCCGTGCCGCGCTGGCAGCCGCCCTGGCCGGCCCATCTGGGCCCGACGCCACCCCTCGGCACCGGGCGGGTCGGCGCCGGCCGCGGCGCGAGCGTGGCGAAGTGGCGCGGGGGCGAGCACGGCACCACCGGCGGGATCGGGGGCGCGTCGGCGTGGGACGGTGACGTCGTGGTGGGCGCGCTGGTCGTCGTGAACGCGGTCGGCGACGTCGTCGCCGCCGACGGCACGCCGATCGTGGCCTCGTCGGCGCCGCCCGGATCCCCCGCGTTCCCCGAGGAGGCGCCGTTCGAGACGCCACTCGAAACGCCATCCGAAACGCCACCCGACAGGGTCGGTGACGGTGGTGACGCGCCCGGTCGCGGCAACACCACGCTCGCGGTGGTCGTCACCAATGCCCGGTGCACCAAGGCCGAGTGCCACCTGCTCGCCCGCAGTGCGAACCACGGCTTGGCGCGCGCCATCCACCCGTCGCACACCCGTCACGACGGCGACCTCGCCGTCGCGTGCGCGACCGGCATGGTCGACGCCCATCTCGACCGGCTCCGGGTGATGGTCACCGACGTGACGGCCGAGGCGGTGCGCGACGCGGTCGCGTACCATCGGAACGCCCTCTGATCAGGCCGTCTGACCAGGCCGTCTGACCAGGCCAACTCCTGACCAGGTCGTCTCACGAGTCGGGTCCTGCCGTGTCGCTGCTCGAACCACCCCCGTTCGCCTCGTTCACCGATCTCGAACGAGAGGCGCTGACCTGCACGAAGTGCCCGCTCGCGGAGACGCGCACGCAGGTCGTGTTCGGCGTGGGCGACGCCCACGCCGACCTCCTCTTCGTGGGCGAGGGGCCGGGCGAGCAGGAGGACCTCACCGGGGAGCCCTTCGTCGGCCGGGCCGGCCGTCTGCTCACCAGCCTGATCGAGGGCATCGGGCTCACCCGCGCCCAGGTGTACATCGCCAACGTGGTGAAGTGCCGCCCTCCGGGGAACCGGGACCCGTTCCCCCTCGAGATCGAGTCGTGCTGGCCGTACCTCGACGCGCAGATCACGTTCATCGAGCCGCAGGTGGTCGTGACCCTCGGCAACTTCGCCACCAAGCTGCTGCTCGAGACCAAGGAGGGCATCACCAAGTTGCGCGGGACGCGAGTTCCCGTTCCGCGACGGCGCCGTCCTCATCCCCGTGTTCCACCCGTCGGCGGTGCTGCGCAACGGTGGCGCGGCGCTCGCGCAGGCGCGCGCCGACTTCGTCACCATCAAGCGCGCGCTCGCCCGTTCGTCGGATGGGTCAGCGGGCGCGTCATGACGTTCCGCACGACCACCCACGACGCGGAGGAGACGCACGCGCTGGGTCGAGCGGCTGGGCGCGCTGCTGCGCGCCGGCGACGTCGTCCTCCTCGACGGTGAGCTCGGCACCGGCAAGACGGTGATGGCCAAAGGCATCGCGGTGGCACTCGGCATCCACGAACCGGTGGTCAGCCCGACGTTCACGGTCGTGCGCGAGTACGACGCGCCCACGCCGCTCGTCCACGTCGACGTGTACCGCCTCGACCATCTGCAGGAGCTGCACGACCTCGGGTTCGACGACCTCGTCGGTGGCGAGGCGGTGACCGTGGTCGAGTGGGGCGACCGGGTCGAGCGCGGCGCTCCCGAGCGAGCAGCTCCGGGTGCTGCTCGAGCCGGGCGACGGCGACGACGACCGCGTCGTGTCGGTCGACGCCGCCGGCCTCACCTGGGGCGAGCGTCGCGACGCTGCCGGCGGCGGCCGTGGGCGGCTGACGTGCTGCTGCTCGCGCTCGACACGTCGACCGCGCAGGTGTCGGTCGCCTTCGGCGACGGCGGCGCGGTGCTCGGCTCGGTGCAGCTCGCCGGCGGTCGACGTCACGCCGAGCAGCTCGCCCCCGCGATCGAGTACCTGCGCGGCGAGTGCGGCGTGGACCTCGGCCACCTGGCCGCGATCGCGGTGGGCACCGGCCCGGGGCTCTTCACCGGTCTCAGGGTCGGCGTGACGACCGCGAAGGTGATGGCACAGGCGCTCCGCATCCCTGTCGTCGGCGTGTCCAGCCTCGATCTGGTGGCGTATCCGCTGCGGCACTCCGGGCGCGCGATCGTCGCGGTGCTCGACGCCCGCCGCCGCGAGGTGTTCGCCGCCCGCTACCAACCGGTGCCCGGCGGTGTGCAGCGGGTGTCCGACTACGCAGTGCACGCGCCCGCGGAGCTGGTGGCCGACCTCCTCGCCGACACCGCCGACTTCCCCCACGGCGTGCTGCTCGCGGGTGACGGCATCGCGCGGTTCCCCCTCGAATTCGCCGAGCTCGAGCACGCCGAGCTCGCGGGCCCCGAGTTCGCGGCGCCGAGCGTGGCCGCGCTGGTGGCGCTGGCGACGGCTCGCGCCGAGCGCGAGGAGTTCGAGCAACCGGCTGACCTGCGCCCGCTCTACCTGCGTCAGAGCGACGCCGAGATCGCCTGGGGCGCACGCACGGGCACGGTGGGGGGTGATGGAGATGCAGTGGAGGCGTGGCCGGATGGCTGGGACGCCGCAACGGAATCGACCGGTGTGATGGCGGCCGAGCCCGACATCGCCGCGCTCACCGTGCACGTGCAGCGGATGCGGCGGCGGCACCTGCGGTCGGTGCTGCGCATCGAGCAGCAGGTGTACCCGCGCCCGTGGAGCTCGTCGCTGTTCATGTCGGAGCTCGCGCTGCACGCGACGCGTGCGTACTTCGTCGCCCGCGTCGGGCGCGAGCTCGTGGGGTACGCGGGCCTGATGATGACGCTCGACGAGGCCCACGTCACGACCATCGCCGTCGACCCGAAACGTCATCGCGCCAAGGTCGGTACGCGCCTCCTGCTCGTGCTGGTGCGCGAGGCGATCGCGCGCGGCGCCACCGCGATCACGCTCGAGGTGCGCATGTCGAACACGGGCGCGCAGGATCTCTACCGTCGCTTCGGCTTCGGACCCGTGGGCGTGCGCAAGAACTACTACCAGGAGGTCAACGAGGACGCGCTGGTGATGTGGGCCCACGAGGTCGACCAGCCCGAGTACGCCGCGCTGCTCGACTCGATCGAGCGCGTGCTCCCGGGTGAGACCGTGATCGAAGAGGGGCGACGCTGGTGACGCTCATCCTCGGCATCGAGACGTCGTGCGACGAGACCGCGGCCGCGGTCGTGGAGGACGGCCGCACGGTGTGCTCGTCGGTGGTGTCGAGCCAGGTCGACCTGCACGCGCGCTTCGGTGGCGTGGTGCCCGAGGTCGCGAGCCGCGCCCACGTGGAGCTCATCACGCCGGTGATCGCCGAGGCGCTGGTCGAGGCGGGCGTCGAGCTGGCCGAGCTCGACGCGGTGGCCGCGTGCCACGGTCCCGGGCTGGCCGGCGCACTGCTCGTCGGGGTCGCGGCGGCGAAGGGCCTCGCGGTCGCGACCGGGCTGCCCTACGTCGGCGTCAACCACCTCGAGGCGCACCTGCACGCAGCGTGGCTCGAGGATCCCGACCTCGAACCACCGCTCGCGGTGCTGATCGTGTCGGGCGGGCACACCATGACCGTCGTGATGGAGGACCACGGCCGCTACCGGGTGGTGGGGCAGACGGTCGACGACGCCGCCGGCGAGGCCTTCGACAAGGTGGCGCGCCACCTCGGCCTCGGCTATCCGGGAGGCCCGGCGATCGACCGTCTCGCGCGGGAGGGCGACCCGGCCGCGGTGCGGTTCCCCCGGGCCATGCCCGGCGACGCCGACTTCTCGTTCGCGGGCCTGAAGACCGCGGTGGTGAACCACACCCGACGCCAGCCCGACACCGCGCTGGCCGACGTCGCCGCGTCGTTCCAGGAGGCGGTCGTCGACCAGCTCGTGGCCAAGCTGGTGGCCGCGGCCGACGAGGCCGGCGCCCCGGTCCTCGCGCTCGGCGGCGGGGTGGCCGCCAACTCCCGGCTGCGGGCCAAGGTGGCGGACGCCGCCGCCGCCACCGGGCGGGCCGTGTTCCTGCCCCCGCCGTCGCTCTGCACCGACAACGGCGCCATGATCGCCGCCACCGCCTGGTGGCGTCTCCGGGCCGACGGTCCCACCCCACTCGACACCGGCGCCGACCCCAACCTGCGCCTGGTCTGAGCCGTCCCGCGCCCCGACTCGGCCGCAACTTGTAGGGGGAGGGCCGGTCCTGGTAGCTTTAGCACTCGCACTCGGCGAGTGCTAAAGCCCCTTCGCCGGCACCTTTTCCACTCTGTCGTACGGCCTTGTCCACATCGCAGGAGGCACATCCATGAGTCTGCAACCGCTCGAAGACCGGATCGTCGTTCGTCCCGGTGACGCCGAGGAGATGACCGTGAGCGGCCTCGTCATCCCCGACACCGCCAAGGAGAAGCCCCAGCAGGGCGAAGTCGTCGCCGCGGGCCCGGGCCGGCGCTCGGAGCACACCGGCGAGCTGATCCCCGTCGACGTCTCCGTCGGCGACGTGGTGCTCTACTCGAAGTACGGCGGCACCGAGGTGACGGTCGACGGCGAGGACCTGCTCGTCCTCTCGAGCCGCGACGTCCTGGCCAAGGTCAGCGCCGGCAAGAAGAAGTAACCACGAACCACGACTCGGGGGCCCGCGGCGGCCGCCAGCGCATCCCGCGGCCGGCAACGGCCCGGGCCGGCGCGGCGGCGCCCTGGGCCTCCTTCGCGACCACGTCGGAGCGGGGACTCGGACCGATCACCGTCGAGCGCGTGCGGTCCCGGTTCGCCGACTACACCGCCGCCGCCCGAGCCTCCGCTCCTGCCGGGCGGACGCGCGGCCGCGGTGCTCCTGCCCGTGTTCGAGGAGGACGGCGAGGCGCGCATCGTGCTGACCCGTCGGCCCGAGACGATGCCGTCGCACCGCGGCGAGATCGCGTTCCCGGGCGGCAAGGTCGAGCCGACCGTCGACCACGACGCGCGCGACGCCGCCCTGCGTGAGGCGGAGGAGGAGATCGGCCTCCGGCGCGAGCTCGTCGAGGTGTGCGCGGCCCTCCCGACCCTGGGGACGGTGGTCGGCCAGTTCAACATCACGCCGTTCGTCGGGATCACCGACGGCCGGCCGATCGTCACCGCCGACCCGCGCGAGGTCGACCGCGTGTTCGACGTCGCGCTCGTCGAGCTGCTGTCCGACGCGGTGTACCACGAGGAGCGCTGGTCGTGGGGCTTCGACGGCACCGAGCGGGCCATGCAGTTCTACGAGCTCGCCGACGAGACCATCTGGGGCGCGACCGCCCGGATCCTGACCGGGTTCCTGGCCCGCATCGTCGACGTCGAGGTGACCGGCGACTGGGGCGACTGGACCCGCGCCTGAGCCGAGGTCGGGGGGTCCGGCAGGACGAAACTGCAACTTTTCCTGGATAGGTAGATGGGTAGTCCCCCAGCGGCGTGGGAGGTACCGGGTTGGAAGTCGAGATCGGCATCGGCAAGTCGGGTCGGCGGGCGTACGGGTTCGACGACATCGCCATCGTGCCCAGCCGGCGGACACGCGACCCGGAGGACGTCGACATCTCCTGGGAGCTCGACGCGTTCAAGCTCGACCTGCCCGTCATCGGTTCCGCGATGGACGGCGCGGTCTCGCCGCGCATCGCGATCGAGATGGGCCACCTCGGCGGCATGGCGTGCCTCAACCTCGAGGGCCTCTGGACGCGCTACGACGACCCCGACGTGCTGTTCGAGGAGATCGCCGAGCTCCCGAACGAGAAGGCCACCCGGCGGATGCAGGAGATCTACGCCGAGCCGATCAAGGAAGAGCTGATCGGTCAGCGCATCCGCGAGATCAAGGACGCCGGCGTCACCGCGTGCGCGTCGCTCACGCCCCAGCGCGTCGAGCAGTACGCCAAGTACGTGCTCGAGGCCGAGCTCGACATCCTCGTGATCCAGGGCACCGTGGTGTCCGCCGAGCACGTGTCGAAGACCGTCGAGCCCCTGAACCTCAAGAAGTTCATCCGTGAGTTCGACGTCCCGATCATCGTCGGTGGGTGTGCGTCGTACTCCACCGCGCTGCACCTCATGCGCACCGGTGCGGTCGGCGTGCTCGTGGGCGTCGGTCCCGGTCACGCGTGCACCAGCCGCGGCGTGCTCGGCATCGGCGTGCCGCAGGCCACCGCCATCGCCGACGCCGCCGGCGCGCGCATCCGTCACCTCGACGAGACCGGCGTGTACGTGCACGTCATCGCCGACGGCGGGATGCGCACGGGTGGCGACGTCGCCAAGGCGATCGCGTGTGGCGCCGACGCGGTGATGATCGGTTCGCCGCTCGCCGCCGCCTACGAGGCGCCCGGCCGGGGCTACCACTGGGGCATGGCCACCTTCCACCCCACGCTCCCACGCGGTGCGCGGGTCAAGGCGTCGAACCGAGCCACGCTGGCCGAGATCCTCACCGGCCCCGCCCACGAGAACGACGGCACCCTCAACCTCTTCGGAGCCCTGCGCACGTCGATGGCCACCACCGGCTACGAGACGCTCAAGGAATTCCAGAAGGCCGAGGTGATGGTCGCGCCGTCGCTGCAGACCGAGGGCAAGGTGCTCCAGCGGGCACAGGGCATCGGCATGGGCCGATAGCCAGAAGGATTCCGAGGAGCGAAGGACCACATGGACATCGCCACGCTTTCCGCCACCGCCAAGGCGCTCGTCGCGCCGGGCAAGGGCATCCTCGCTGCCGACGAGAGCAGCGGGACGATCAAGAAGCGCTTCGACTCGATCTCGGTCGACTCCACCGAGGACAACCGGCGTGACTACCGCGAGATGCTGTTCACGGCCAAGAACGTCGGCGACTACATCAGCGGCGTGATCCTCTTCGACGAGACCCTCCGCCAGGACGCGGCCGACGGCACGCCGCTGGTGAAGCTGCTCGAGAGCCAGGGCATCATCCCCGGCATCAAGGTCGACGTGGGCGCGAAGCCGCTCGCCGGCGCCGACGGCGAAACCGTCACCGAAGGTCTCGACGGCCTGCGCGAGCGCCTCGCCGAGTACCGCTCGCTGGGCGCGCGCTTCGCCAAGTGGCGCGCGACCTACACCATCACCGCCAAATCCGATGGAGGAGGCCTTCCCAGCGCGTACTGCATCGACGTGAACGCGCACGCGCTCGCGCGCTACGCCGCGCTGTGCCAGGAAGCGGGGATCGTGCCGATCGTCGAGCCCGAGGTCCTCATGGACGGCGACCACACGATCGACCGCTCCTTCGAGGTCACGTCGGCGGTGCTCGACTCGCTGTACGAGGCGCTGTTCCTCCAGCGGGTCCGCCTCGACGGCACGCTGCTCAAGCCGAACATGGTGCTGTCCGGCTACGGGTCGTCGCAGCAGGCGTCGGTGCAGGAGGTGGCCGAGGCCTCGGTCCGCTGCTACCGGGCGACCGTGCCCGCAGCGGTGCCCGGCATCGTCTTCCTGTCCGGCGGGCAGACCGACGAGCTCGCCACCGCGCACCTCAACGCGATGAACCAGCTCGGCGACCTTCCGTGGCAGCTCAGCTTCTCGTACGGCCGGGCGCTCCAGGCTCCGGCGCTGAAGGCGTGGAAGGGCGACACGGCGAACGTCGACGCCGGGCGCGACGCGTTCCTCCACCGGGCGAAGCTGAACAGCGCCGCCCGTTCCGGGACGTACACGCCCGACATGGAGAAAGCGGCCAGCTGACCCGTTGACGGAGCGTTGATCGTCTCCGCACGAAGTTCTCGGCGGGATCTCAGGGTGACCAAGGTAGGCTGACCAGGCTTGGCGATGCGACGGATCGACTCCAATCACAGCACCTGGATGTTCGACACGGAGCGGATGCGCTTCTGTCGGCTCCCGCGCGGCGTCGATCCCTCGTCGATCACGCTCGACAGCGAGTGGCAGCCCTACTTCGGGCTCGAGATCGAGGAGGCCGGTGCCTTCACGGTCGCGCTGAACGCCGACCACACGCGGCTGTTGCGGGCGTGGCGCGAGGAGCCGGAGCCCACCAAGGAGCTCGAGCTCCAGCCCGACGTCTCGGACTGATCTCCTTCCTGCCAGGACCGAACACGCGTACGATCTCCGGGTGATCACCTCCGACGCGATCCTCGCGGGGCTCAACCCGGTCCAGCGTGAGGCGGCGTCGGCCCCCGACGGGCCGATCGTGGTCATCGCCGGTGCGGGATCGGGCAAGACACGCGTGCTCACGCACCGCATCGCGTTCCTGATCGCGGAGAAGCGGGCGTCGCCGTTCGGGCTCGCTGCCATCACCTTCACCAACAAGGCCGCGGGCGAGATGAAGGCGCGGGTCGGCGAGCTGGTCGGTCCGGTTGCCGAGCGCATGTGGGTGTCGACGTTCCACTCGATGTGCTCGCGCATCCTCCGTCGTGAGGCACCGCTGCTCGGCTACCGGTCGTCGTTCTCGATCTACGACCAGGCCGACGCGGTCCGGCTCGTCGACTACGTGCGGCGCGACCTCGACATGGACCCCGAAGCGGTTCCCGCCGCGGCGCCTGCAGGCCGCGATCTCGGCGATGAAGAACGAGCTGGTCTCGTGGGAGCAGGCCGTCGACCGTGCGTTCACGCCGCCCGAGAAGCGTGTGGCCGACGTGTACCGCGAGTACCAGCGGCGTCTGCTCGAGGCGTCCGCGCTCGACTTCGACGACCTGCTCGTGCAGACCGTGCACCTGTTCCGCGACCACGCCGACGCCAAGCAACGGTGGAGCGGTCGCTTCCGCCACGTGCTGGTCGACGAGTTCCAGGACACGAACGTCGCGCAGTGGGAGCTCGTGCGGATGCTCACCGAAGAACACCGCAACGTGATGGTGGTGGGGGATCAGGACCAGTGCCTGATTGCCGGCACGCGGATCACCATGGGTGACGGTTCGACGCGTCCGATCGAAGGCGTGCAGGCCGGCGATCTCGTCATGTCCTGCTACGGGAGCGGCGACTTCCGCCCCGCCGAGGTGTTGCGCACGCATCGCGCGGTCGCCGATCGCGGCGTCGCCATCACCACCGCGTCCGGCCGCCGAATCGTCTCGACCGAAGACCACGTGCACTTCGCGGGAGTGGTCGACGAGTCCGACGAGGTGAGACAGCATCACGAGATCTCCGTGGTGCTGTGCGACGACGTGATCGGCGCGACGCCCGTTCACCGCGTGTCGTTCCCCCACGGCGCAGTCGACGTGCGTACTTCCGAGATGACGGTCGTCGACGAAATCGTGCGTCGACTCTCGTCCGTCATCGACACGGCAGTGCGTCCGGTCGCGCGGCTGGGCGAGCGCCCACTCCCGTTCACACCTGCTTCGTCGGTGCGTCGCGGGATGGTCATGGTCGACGACGAGGGACACTTCGACGTCGTCACCGACGTGGAGTCCGTCGAGCTCGACGCGCCCGTCTACGACCTCGACGTCGCGCGCACCCACAACTTCGTCGCCGAAGGACTGGTGACGCACAACTCGATCTACAAATTCCGCGGGGCCGACTTCCGGAACCTGGTGAAGTTCGAGGAGGTGTTCCCGGAAGCGACGGTCATCGTCATGGAGCAGAACTACCGCTCCAGCCAGCGCATCCTCGACGCCGCCAACGCGGTGATCGCCAACAACGCGGCGCGGCGGCCCAAGCACCTCTGGACCGAGCAGATCGGCGGCGAGCTCATCACCCGCTACCACGCCGAGGACGAGCACGACGAGGCTGCGTTCGTGGTGCACGAGATCGGTCGTCTGGTCGACACCGAGCACCACCGGTTCGGCGACGTCGCGGTCTTCTACCGCACCAACGCGCAGAGCCGCGTGGTCGAGGAGTCGCTGGTGCGCGCCGGGGTGCCCTACCGCGTCGTGGGCGGCGTGAAGTTCTACGACCGGCGCGAGGTGAAGGACATCCTCGCCTACCTGCGCGCGCTGGTGAACCCCGACGACGAGGTGAGCTGGCGTCGCGTGGTGAACACCCCGAAGCGCGGTGTCGGCGACACGTCGGTCAACAAGGTGTCCGCGTACGCGCAGGGTGCGGGGATCACGTTCCGCGAGGCGTTGGCGCGGGCCGACGTGGCCGGCGTGGGCGGCAAGGCGCTCGGAGGCATCCGCGACCTGCTCGAGCTCATGGCCGGCTTCGAGGCCACCGCGTCCGGGGGGATCGGCGGCACGGTCGAGGCGATCCTCGAGCAGACCGGCTACCTCGCCGAGCTCGAGGCCGAGCGGTCGATCGAGGCGCGCGGCCGCATCGAGAACCTGCAGGAGCTGGTGGGCGTGTGCCACGAGTTCGACCAGGCGCTCGACGCCGGCGACGTCTCCGGCTTGCCCGGCATCGCGGGCATCGGCACCGCCGACAACACCGTCGGCGACATCACGATCCCCGAGGGCCTGCCCCGCATCCAGGCGTTCCTCGAAGCGATCTCCCTGGTCACCGACCTCGACACCGAGGGAGGCGAGGACGGCGACGGCGCCGACCACAGCGCGGTCACCCTGATGACGCTGCACACCGCCAAGGGCCTCGAGTTCCCCGTCGTGTTCCTCACCGGCATGGAGGACGGCGTGTTCCCGCACACCCGCAGCCTCGGCGACCCCGACGAGCTCGAGGAGGAACGGCGGCTCTGCTACGTGGGCATCACCCGCGCGCGCGAGCGCCTCTACCTCTGTCACGCGTGGAGCCGCATGCTGTTCGGCGCGACCGACTACTACCCGCCGAGCCGCTTCCTCTCCGAGATCCCCGAGGAGCTGATGAACGTCCTCGGCGGGGGTGCGGAACGGGGTCACACCTACGGGGCCCGTCGTCGAGACCCGGCCGAGCACCGCCGGGCCGTCGCCGAAGCGGCGATGCGTCCGGCGCCGTCAGCCCCGGCCGGCCCCACCGGCGCGCGTGGTGCCGAGGGCATGGGCCTGCGGGTGGGTGACGACGTCGCCCACGACAAGTTCGGCGAGGGCGTGATCCTCGAGCTCGTGGGTGAGGGCGACAAGACCGAGGCGGTCGTGCACTTCCGCGACGCGGGGGAGAAGCGGTTGCTCCTGGCGTGGGCACCCCTGGCAAAGGCCGGCGCGCAGTAGCCAGCCGTCAGCCGGGACCCGCCAGCCGGGCCCTGTCAGCCGGGAGGGGGCTCGGCGGTGGCGGAGGTCGATCAGCAGCTCGCCCTTGGCGGCGCCGATCTGGCCGATGTCGGACTCGTACCGCGCCATGTCGGTGCTGCGCAGCTTGTGGTCGTTGCAGTCGACGAACGAGTCGATCGAGCCCCGCCAGCGCACCCGGCAGTCCTTGGTCCCGGGCTTGATGTCGGAGAGCGCCACCACCTGGCCGTCCTCGATCGCCAGCAGGATGCTGCGGTCGCCGCCGAACGGGTCGGCCACGAAGAAGGGCCCACCGTTCTTCAGGTCCTTCTTGATCGACGCGTGCGACGCCGGCGTCGAACGGTTGGTACTTGGTCGGGCTCGACGCGCGACTGGTCGCGAGCAGCAGCACCGCGGCCACGAGCAGCCCGGCGACGATGACGCCGCCCGCTGCGAGGAGCAGCAACTTGGCGTCGGAACGGGCGATGGGCACGGCCCACCGGTGTACCACTCGAGGCGCTCGGTTCCACGGTTTGTGTGGGGCCGCCGGATCGACCACGATTCCCCCCCGTGGATCTCTTCGAATATCAAGGCAAGCAGCTGTTCGCGCGCGCTACGGCATCCCCGTGTCCGACGGCGCGCCCGTCACCACGGTGCCCGAGGCGGTGGAGGTGGCCGACCGCATCGGCTACCCCGTCGTCGTGAAGGCCCAGGTCCAGGTGGGCGGGCGCGGCAAGGCCGGCGGCATCAAGCTGGCGGCCGACTCCGCGGAGGCGCGCACCCACGCCGAGAACATCCTCGGCATGGACATCAAGGGGCACCTGGTGAAGGTGGTCTGGATCGAGAAGGCGAGCGACATCGCCGAGGAGTACTACGCCTCCTTCACCCTCGACCGGGCCGCGAAGCTCCACCTCGGGATGCTCTCCGCCCAGGGTGGGGTGGAGATCGAGCAGGTGGCGGAGGAGAACCCCGACGCCCTGGCCAAGATCCACATCGATCCGGTCGACGGCCTCACCGAGGCCCAGTGCCGGGAATGGGTGGCCGCGGCCGCGCTCAACCCCGCCGCCACCGAGGGCGCGGTCGACATCCTCATGAAGCTGTACCAGGCCTACGTCGACGGTGACGCCGACCTGGTCGAGATCAACCCGCTGATCTTCACGCCCGACGGGCGCGTGCACGCGCTCGACGCCAAGGTCACCCTCGACGACAACGCGATCTTCCGCCACCCCGACTACACCGACTACGACGCCACCCAGGTGCGCGACGCGCGCGAGGAGTTCGCGCACGAGCAGGGCCTCCAGTACGTGGGGCTCGACGGCTCGGTTGGCGTGATCGCGAACGGCGCCGGGCTCGCGATGAGCACCGTCGACATCGTCAACCAGGTCGGTGGCAGCCCGGCCAACTTCCTCGACATCGGGGGCGGCGCCAACGCCGACGTGATGGCCGGCGCGCTCGGGCGTCATCGTCAGCGACGCCAACGTGCGCTCGATCTTCATCAACATCTTCGGCGGCATCACCAAGGGTGAAGAGGTCGCCAACGGGATCGTGCAGGCGCTCGAGCGGGTGCAGATCGACGCCCCGATCGTGATCCGCCTCGACGGCACCAACGCCGACGAGGGTCGCAAGATCCTCGAACCCCACCTGTCCGACAAGCTGCAGATGCAGCCCACCATGCTCGAGGCGGCGAAGCAGGCCGTCGAGCTCGCCGGAGGCACCGCCAAGTGAGCATCTTCGTCGACGAGACCACCAAGGTCGTCTACCAGGGCCTGACCGGTGGTCAGGGCAGCTTCTACGGCAAGCTCAACCGCGCCTACGGCACGCAGGTGGTCGCCGGGACCAGCCCCAAGAAGGCCGGCACCGACGTCGACGGCATCCCGGTGTTCGCCAACGTCGGCGACGCAGTCGCCGCCACCGGCGCCACCGCGTCGTGCATCTTCATCCCCGCACCCGGCGTGAGGGACGCGGTGATCGAGGCGGCCGAGGCCGGCATCGAGTTCGTCGTCTGCATCACCGAGGGCGTGCCCGCGCAGGACGAGGCGTGGTTCTTCAACAAGCTGCGCCGCGACTTCCCGGACACCCGCCTGCTCGGCCCGAACTGCCCCGGCATCATCAGCCCCGGCAAGTGCAACATCGGCATCACCGCCGGTCACATCGCCAAGGCCGGCGGCCCCGTCGGCATCGTGAGCCGCTCCGGCACGCTCACCTACCAGGCGCTCTACGAACTGCAGCAGAAGGACATCGGCGTCACCACCTGCGTGGGCATCGGGGGCGACCCGGTGCCGGGCACCAGCTTCATCGACTGCCTGCGCGCGTTCGAGGCCGACCCCGAGACCAAGGCCGTGATGATGATCGGCGAGATCGGTGGTTCGGCCGAGGAAGAGGCGGCCGACTTCATCAAGTCGTCGATGTCGAAGCCCGTGTCCTCGTACATCGCGGGCGTGACCGCGCCTCCCGGCAAGAAGATGGGCCACGCCGGCGCCATCGTCTCGGGCGGCAAGGGCACCGCCGCGGCCAAGATGGAGGCGCTGCGCGACGCCGGCGTCGAGGTCGGCCTCAACCCCACCGAGGCCGGCGAGCTCATGGCCGGGATCGTCTCGAAGCTGTAGCGCTCAGCCAGGATTCATTGTCGGCTGGACGACGCTGGACGTAGTCGAACCGACAACGAACCGCGCCGGCGGCGCGTGGGTCAGGCCGCGGCGGCGTCGGGGAACGTCTCGGTGCGTTCGCTGCCTGAGGTGCCACCCGGCGGAGCGGTCGGGGGAGGGGCGTCGTCACCGTCGTCGGGTTCGCCGAGCACCGGCGCGAGCCACCACGCGAGGGAGCCGAGCACCAGCGCGAAGCCGAACGCGATGCCGCCGACCGCGGCGGCGCTGCTGGGCGCGATGTCGGCGATGATCGCGACGCACCCGCCGAACACCGCGAGCACACCGATCCACGTCGTGGCGCGTCGTCGGTCACCGTGGCCGCCCGACGAGCCCGACCACGGCACCCGCGGCGATCGCGAGCAGGCCGCCGAGGAGCAGGCTGTCGTTGCCTCCGAGCACGATGGCGCCGGCGAGGGTCTCGATCGCGCCCACCGCGACGAACGGTGTCGCCGCGCCCGCGTAGCCGCGCCGGTCGAGCGCGGCCGCGGCGCCCAGGAACACCAGCCCGATGATCAGTGCCGCGGTCGCGGAGCCATCGGTGGTGTCGCCGCTGGTGGAGAACGTCGACTGGTCGGCGGGCACGCCGAAGGTGGTCGAGTCGCTCGACGACGAGATCTCGCCCTGGAACGGCACGACGCCCGAGTCGGCGTCGCCCACCTCGAACGTCACCCAGCTCGCGAACACGAGCAGCGCGCCGGCCAGGAAGATGGCGCGACCCTTGGTCCACGTGAGCAGGTAGAGGAGCAGGTAGCTCACCAACGTGAGCAGGTACACGCCCCGAAGCTCACCGCGACCGGCGCTGCCGCCCCCGAAGAACCCGAAGAACCAGAGCAGGGGCACGGCGAGCACGGTGGCGGTCACGCACGCGGCCCGGATCGGTCCGGGCGCGCGGAGCCCGAGCAGGAGCGCGGCCGCGATGAGGACGAGGCGAGAACACGACGCCCGGTGCCGTGGGATCCGTGTCGTCGGCTTCCACCACGAACGCGACCACGCCGACGACGACGAACCCGCCGGCGGCGGCGCCGAGCACGTGGGCGAACCCTGGCCGCGGTCGGCGTTCGAGCCTGCCACCCCAGCCGGCCTGCGAGCCCGGGCTTCCCGGTTCGATCACCTCGGTCATGTCTGCCCCTCTGATGTCCGTGCCCTCAGATGAGATCGGCCCCGCACGAGGCGGGGCCGATCACGGATGTCGTTGTCCGGTTGTGGCTCAGGCGGTCGGCGGTCCGGGAGGCGGGGGTGCTGACGAGCCGCCCTTCGCGCCACCCAGCGAGCCGGGAAGCTCACCGGCCTCCTTGGCCATCAGGTAGCCGCCGGCGGTGAGGCCTGCGGCGGCGAGGATGCCGAGGTAGAAGCCGATCGCGGTGTTGCTGCTCTCGTTCAGGAGCTTGATCAGGATGAACAGCAGTGCCACGGCGCCACCGGCCAGGTGGACGACACCCCAGCCCACGCTGCCCGAGTCGCTCCGGGAGGTCGACGCCGCTCAGCTTCTCGACGATGACGTGGGCTGCGAGCACGATCCCGATGAGGATCGCGACGATGCCCCAGAAGGCGCCCGGGCTCTGCCAGCCATTGCGGCTCGCGACTCGCATGGAACGCCCCCACGTCGATGCTCACGCTGTACCAATGGAAGAAACTGAAGACGAGGAGCAACACCCCGGTGACCGCCGTGGTGATCTCACCGGTAGTCAACTTTTTCAGGTCCAAGACCCCTACCCTCTCTCTGTTCGTCGCGTGCCCGGCTCGGGCACACCGGGAACTAGCCCATCATGGCTCGACCCTGATTGCAAGGATCCTCGGACGAGCCGGATCCGCAGGGGGTCACTCGGCTACGTTCAAACCGTGGCTCGTCTCGCGGTGCTGGCGTCGGGGAGCGGCACCATCCTGCGCGCCATGCTCGACCACGACCTCCCCATCGCGGTCGTCCTCGCCGACCGACCGTGCGGTGCGCTCGGCATCGCCGAAGCCGCCGGCGTGGCGACCGAGCTGGTCGAGCGCACCACCTTCGGTGCCGACTTCGACCGCGTCGCGTACACCCACGAGGTGCTCGACGCCCTCGGCCGTCACCAGGTCGACCTCATCGCGATGGCCGGCTTCGGCACCATCCTCTCGAAGCCGATCCACGACGCCTTCCCCGATCGCATCGTCAACACCCATCCCGCGCTGCTGCCGGCGTTCAAGGGCTGGCACGCGGTCGACGACGCGCTGGCCGCGGGGGTGAAGGTCACCGGGTGCACCGTGCACCTCGCCCGGCTCGAGGTCGACGAAGGTCCGATCCTGGCGCAGGAGGCGGTACCCGTCCTCCCCGACGACACCGTCGAGACCCTGCACGAGCGGATCAAGGAAGTCGAACGCAGGATCTATCCCGAAGTGCTCCGGACAGTTGGTGGAATGAGTCGAACCAAGATCACGAGGGCGCTGCTCTCGGTGTACGACAAGACCGGCATCGTCGAGTTCGCGCGCGAGCTGCAGCGAGCGCGGCGTGCAAGCTCGTGTCGTCGGGGGGCACGGCCAAGGCGATCGCCGACGCCGGCATCCCGGTGACCGCGGTCGACGACATCACCGGCGTGCCGCCCATCCTCGACCACCGCGTCGTCACGCTGCACCCGAAGATCCACGGCGGCATCCTCGCCGACCGGTCGAAGCCGTCGCACGACGACGACATGGCCACCTACGGCATCGAGCCCTTCGACCTCGTGGTGTCGAACCTCTACCCGTTCGCCCAGGACCCCGGCATCGAGACCATCGACGTCGGCGGACCGGCGATGGTCCGCGCCGCGGCGAAGAACCACGCGTTCGTCACCATCGTCACCGACGCGTCGCAGTACGCGCCGCTGCTCGAGGAGCTCGACGCCAACGACAACACCGTCGGCGACGACACCCGGCGCGCGTTCGCGGTGGCCGCGTTCGCGAGCACCGCCGCGTTCGACGCCCAGATCGTCGCGTGGCTCCAGGCCGACGAGGAGCCTGCCCCGAGTTCATCGACCTCGCGCTCGAGCGCACCGGCGAGGCGCTGCGCTACGGCGAGAACCCGCACCAGCACGGCGCGCGCTACCGCATCAGCGGCACGTCGAGCTGGTGGGACCACGTCGAGCAGCACGCCGGGCTCGCGCTCAGCTACCTCAACCTCTACGACGCCGACGCCGCGTGGCGCCTCGTGCACGACCTGGGCGCTCTGAACTCGGCCGGTCCCGCGGTGGCGATCATCAAGCACGCCAACCCGTGCGGCGTCGCGCTCGCCGACGACCTCGCCAGCGCCTACCAACGCGCGCTCGAGTGCGACGAGCGCTCCGCGTTCGGCGGGATCGTCGCGCTCAACCGACCCGGTCGACGCCGCCACCGCCGAGCGCATGGTCGCCGGCCCGCAGGCCGACCTGATCATGGCCCCGAGCTGGGAGCCGGGGACGATCGAGGCGCTCATCGCCAAGCGCAAGAACACCCGCCTCCTCGAGCGCCGGCCCGCCCGAGCCGGCCGGGCTCGACTTCCGCCAGATCAGCGGCGGGTTCCTGGTGCAGGACGCCCACCACTTCGCGGCCACGCGCGACGACTGGCGGGTCGTCACCAAGCGGGCGCCCACCGACGCCGAGTGGCGTGACGCCGAGCTGGCGTGGCGCATCTGCGGGCACGTGAAGTCGAACGCCATCGTCCTGGTGAAGGACGGTCAGGCGGTCGGCATCGGCGCCGGCCAGCAGAACCGGGTGGAGTCGGGCGAGATCGCGGCCAAGAAGGCCGACGGTCGCGCCGCGGGAGGCGCGTGCGCGTCCGACGCGTTCTACCCGTTCCCCGACGGCATCGAGGCCGCGGCGGCTGCGGGCGTCGCCGTGGTCGTGCAGCCCGGCGGTGCGATGCGCGACGAACCCAACATCGAGCGGGCCGACGAGCTCGGCGTCGCCATGGTGTTCACCGGAGAGACGGCACTTCCTCCACTGAGGGATGCCTCCATTGAGAGGACGCCTGCATTGAGGAGCCTGCGCTGATGGCAGCGAAGATGATGCCCGGAGGTCCGGTCGCCGACGCGGTGTTCGCCGACCTCGTCCCGCGCGAGCGAGAAGCTGATCGCCAACGGCCACACGCCGGGGCTCGGCACGATCCTCGTGGGCGACGACGGCGCCAGCGCGCGCTACGTCGGCATGAAGATGGAGAAGGCGCGCGAGCTCGGGCTGGTCGGCGCCGCACCAGCACCTGCCCGAGGACGCGACCCAGGCCGACGTGATCGCCGCGGTGCGCGCGTTCAACGACGACCCGCTCGTCGACGGCTTCCTCATCCAGCACCCCACGCCGCCGCAGATCGACTTCGACGCCGCGCTGCTCGAGATGGATCCCGACAAGGACGTCGACGGCATGCACCCGGTGAACATGGGCCGCCTGGCGCTGATGATGCCGGGCCCGGTGCCGGCGACCCCCGCCGGGATCGAGGCGCTGCTCGCGTTCTACGAGGTGCCCGTCGCCGGCCACGAGGTGTGCATCCTCGGGCGCGGCACCACGCTGGGCCGTCCGCTCGCGCTGCTGCTGTCGCAGAAGCGGTCGACGGCCAACGCCGCGGTCACCGTCGTGCACACCGGTGTGCCCGACTGGCCCGAGTACACGCGCCGCGCCGGCATCGTCGTCGCCGCCGCGGGGGTGCCCGGCATCCTCCAGCCCGAGCACATCTCGCCCGGCGCGGTCGTCGTGGGCGGCGGCGTGCGCTACGAGGGTCGCAAGCTCCTCCCCGACGTCGACGAGGCGTGCGAGGCGGTGGCCGGCGCCATCACGCCGCGCGTCGGTGGCGTCGGGCCCACCACCATCGCGATGCTGTTCCGCAACGCGATCGAGGCCGCCGAGCGCAACGTGCAGCGCCGCGCCCAGAGCAGAACCGCGTGAGCGAGACCTGTCCGTTGTGCGGCGTGGCGGTTGCCGCGAACGACACGCGCGATGCCCTGAATGCAACATGACGCTCGCGGGGATCGGAGCGCGGCCCGCGGCGTTCACCCGGCAGTCGGTCTGGTACTGGGCGGGGGCACTCCTGGCGATCTACCTGGTGGTCCTCGCCATCGTGGTGGCCGCCCGCTGACGGCTACGGTCACTGGTCATGTCGAGCGATCGTCACACCATCATCTACACGCACACCGACGAAGCCCCGGCGCTGGCCACCCGGTCGTTGCTGCCGGTCGTGAACGCCTTCACCCGGGTCGCGGGGGTCCAGGTCGAGCTGCGTGACATCTCCCTCTCCGGCCGCGTGCTCGCCACCTTCCCCGAGCAGCTCACGCCCGAGCAGCGGATCAACGACGACCTCGCCGAGCTGGGCGAGCTGGTGACCCGGCCCGAGGCCAACGTCATCAAGCTCCCCAACGTCTCGGCCTCGATCCCGCAGCTCAAGGCCACCATCGAGGAGCTCCGGGGCAAGGGCTACGACCTGCCCGACTACCCCGACGAGCCCTCGACGCCCGAGGAGGAAGACATCCAGGCGCGCTACGACAAGGTGAAGGGCTCGGCGGTCAACCCGGTGCTGCGCGAGGGCAACTCCGACCGCCGCGCGCCGGCGTCGGTGAAGAACTACGCCCGCTCGCACCCGCACAAGATGGGCGCGTGGGCGAAGGACTCGAAGACCAGCGTGGCCACGATGGGCCACGACGACTTCCGCTCCAACGAGCAGTCGGTCACCGTTCGCCGCCGACGACGACCTGAAGGTCGAGCTCGTGGCGAGCGACGGCTCCGTCACCGTGCTGAAGGAGTCGATCCCCGTCCTCGCCGGCGAGATCGTCGACGCCACCTTCATGAGCGCGCGCAACCTCGACGCGTTCCTCGCCGACCAGATGGCCGCGTCCCAGGCGCAGGGCGTGCTGTTCTCGATCCACCTCAAGGCCACGATGATGAAGGTCTCCGACCCGATCATCTTCGGCCACGCGGTGAAGACGTACTTCGCCGACGTGTTCTCGAAGTACGGCGACACGTTCGACCGCATCGGCGTGAACCCCAACGACGGTCTCGCCGACGTGCTCAGCCGCGTCGCCGCGCTTCCCGACGCGGAGCGCAGCGGCCATCGAGGGTGCGATCACCGCGCGGCTGCACGACGGTCCCGCGCTGGCGATGGTCGACTCCGACCGCGGCATCACCAACCTGCACGTACCGAGTGACATCATCATCGACGCGTCGATGCCGCCGATGATCCGCGACTCCGGACAGATGTGGAACGCGGCCGGCGATCTCGCAGGACACGCTCGCGGTCATCCCCGACTCGTGCTACGCGGGTGTGTACGACGCGGTCGTGCGCGACTGCCAGGCCCACGGCGCGTTCGATCCGGCGACGATGGGTTCGGTGCCCAACGTCGGCCTCATGGCGCAGAAGGCCGAGGAGTACGGCTCCCACGACAAGACGTTCGAGATCCCGGTCGACGGCACGGTGCGCGTCGTGAACCGTGCCGGCGACGCGATGCTGTCGCACGAGGTCGAGGCGGGCGACATCTGGCGCGCCTGCCAGGTGAAGGACGCGCCGGTGCGCGACTGGGTGCGCCTCGCGGTGCTGCGCGGCCGGCTCTCGGGTGCCCACGTGGTGTTCTGGCTCGACGAGACCCGTGCCCACGACGCGCAGATCATCGCCAAGGTGCGCGAGTACCTGCCCGAGCACGACACCGCGGGCCTGACCATCGAGATCCTCGCGCCCGCCGACGCGTGCGCGTACTCGCTCGAGCGCATCCGGCGGGGCGAGGACACCATCTCGGTCACCGGCAACGTGCTGCGCGACTACCTCACCGACCTGTTCCCGATCATGGAGCTCGGCACCAGCGCCAAGATGCTCTCGATCGTGCCGCTGATGAACGGCGGCGGGCTGTTCGAGACCGGTGCCGGCGGCTCCGCGCCGAAGCACGTGCAGCAGTTCGTGAAGGAGAACCACCTCCGCTGGGACTCGCTCGGCGAGTTCCTCGCGCTGGCGGCGTCGCTCGAGTTCCTCGCACAGAAGAGCGACAACGCGACCGCGCAGCTGCTCGCCGACACGCTCGACCGCGCCACCGGATCGGTGCTCGACGAGAACCGCTCGCCCAAGCGCAAGGTGCACGAGCTCGACAACCGCGGCAGCCACTTCTACCTGGCGCTCTACTGGGCGCGCGAGCTCGCGGCCCAGACCGACGACCCCGAGCTGGCGGCGCGCTTCGCCCCCATCGCGGCGGCGCTGGGCGCCGACGAGGACGCGATCGTCGACGAGCTCAACGCGGTCCAGGGGTCGCCGGTCGACATCGGTGGCTACTACCAGCCCGACCACGAGCTCGTCACCGCGGCCATGCGCCCGAGCGCCCGCTTCAACCAGATCATCGACGGGATCTAGCCTGGACCAGGCGGCGCATCCGCACGGATCCCTGGCGCCGAACACGCAGTCGGAGGCCCTTTCACCGTGCTGCTCGCCGAGCTGAACATCCGGCACACCCGACGGCACATGCCGACGCGCCGGGTCGCGGTCGACCACGGCTACCTGCCCACCAGTGGTCCCGCATTCGGAGGTGTGCTCATCGGCGCGGTGCTCGCCGAGTGCGTGCCCGGCCTCGACGAGGAGCAGACGGACGCCCTGGCCCGGCTGGTCGACGTGGCCAAGCGGGGGAACCTGACCGTCCCCCGCATCGCGCTGCGCTACCGGCTGCAGACGCGACACGCACGGGCTCGACCTCTCCCGTCACCGGATCACCAGCGCCGCCGTCGAACAGGGATCGGTGCGGCCCGTCCTCGAGCTCGACCTGCACGGGGCGGCGGCACCGCAGGTGATCGGCGCGCTCATGGCGGGCTCGCAGCTGCCGCCATCGGGGCGGTCGGTGGTGTTCCGCTTCGTCGACGCCGCCCTCGCCCGCCCCGGGTTCCTGCCCGAGGGCCTCGACGTGCGCCGCCGCTACCAGGGCCTCCCCGGAATGCGGCCACCCGGGCCCGGCACCACCACGACGATCTCGGGCACGACGATCTCGGGTGGGGGGCCCGACGACTGGGCGGGCGTTCCCTCGGAGCGGCGCTGGGCGATGGAGGTGCTCGGCCTGCAGGTCGGTCACAGCCATCGAACGCGACGACGTGCAGAAGCGCTTCCGCCGCCTCGTCCGTCTCGCGCATCCGGACCACGGCGGCGAGAGCGGGTCGGCGGCCGAGCGGATGGCCGAGCTGGCGGAGGCGCGCGAGCTGCTGCTGTCGGTCATCACCGACACCCCGTCGGACTCTCTCTCGGGTGCCGCCGGATCGGAGGCGGCCGGGTAATTTCGGTCGCATGGCAACGAACCCCCTCCACGTCACCGTCACCGGCGCCGCGGGCCAGATCGGCTACGCGCTCGTCCACCGCATCGCGACCGGTCAGCTGCTCGGTCCCGACCAACCGGTCGTGTTGCGCCTCCTGGAGATCGAGCCCGCGCTGCCCTCGCTGGAAGGCGTGGTGATGGAGCTGGAGGACGGCGCCCACCCGCTGCTCGTCGGCATCGAGGCCACCGCCGATCTGAAGACCGCGTTCGACGGCACGTCGTGGGCCCTGCTCGTCGGCTCGATCCCGCGCAAGGCGGGCATGGAGCGCGGCGACCTGCTCTCGGTCAACGGCGGCATCTTCAAGCCCCAGGGTCAGGCCATCAACGACCACACGGCCAGCGACGTGCGCGTGCTCGTGGTCGGCAACCCGTGCAACACCAACTGCCTCATCGCCCGGTCGAACGCGCCCGACGTGCCCGCCGATCGCTGGTTCGCGATGACCCGGCTCGACGAGAACCGGGCCAAGACGCAGCTGGCCAAGAAGGCCGGCGTGCTCTCGCGTCAGGTCAGCAACGTCGCCATCTGGGGCAACCACTCCGCCACCCAGTTCCCCGACTTCGCCCACGCCCGCATCGACGGCACCCCGGTGCCGGAGGTCATCACCGACACCGCGTGGCTCCAGGGCGCGTTCATCGAGACCGTGCAGAAGCGCGGCGCCGCGGTGATCGAGAAGCGCGGGGCGTCGTCGGCGGCGTCGGCCGCGCACGCGGCGATCGACTCGGTGAACAGCGTGCACTTCGCCACGCCCGGCGACGACTTCCACTCGGTCGCCGTCTGCAGCAGCAGCCAGTACGGCGTGCCCGAGGGTCTGCAGTTCGGCTACCCGGTGCGCAGCGACGGGAAGTCCTGGTCGGTCGTCGAGGGCATCGAGCACGACGCCTTCGCCCAGGGCAAGATCGACGTCACCACCAAGGAGCTCGTCGACGAGCGCGACGAGGTCCGCTCGCTCGGTCTCATCGCGTGAGTCAGCCGGCTCCGTGAAACGCTGGTCGTTGGAGTTCGCCGACGGCCAGGGCCTCAGCGGTTCGTTGTGGTTGAGCGTCGACGGCACCACCGCGTCGTTCGCGGCGCAGGTGGCCGTGCCCGACGTGGGAGTGGTCGTCGTCCGCGACGACGAGGTCGCACCACCCAAGCGCCAGGACGTGCTCGTGATCCGGGCCGACGGGTTGTGGGCGGAGCTGCTGTGCGAGACGCCGGGTGTTCACTGGAGCGTGGGGTTGGAGGCGTTCGGTGTGCGCTTCGACGACGAAGCGGAAGCGGCCGCCAGCGACCGCGGCGAGCGCGTCGCGGTGGGGTTCGACCTCGAGTGGGAGACGCCCGACCGCGTCGTCGGCGAGATCCTCGTCGGTCGCGCCCGGTACGAGCTCGACGCCAGGGGCTCGTTCACCATCGTGTCCTGAAGCAGGTTGAGTTCACGTCCTGAAGCAGGTCCAGTTGCGCTAGCGGGCGCAGCGGGTGCCCGGCGGCGGCAGGGCGCCGTCGACGAGGTAGCCGACGACCGCGTCGTCGATGCAGCCGTTGCCGCGGCCGAAGGCGGTGTGCTCCGTGCTCTCGAACGTGAGGAGGCCAGCCCCCTGGATCCGGGCGGCCAACGCCTCTGCGCCCGCGTACGGCGTCGCCGGATCACCGGTGGTGCCGATCACCAGGATCGGCGCCGTGCCCCGTACCTGCACGTCCCCCAGCTTGTCGCCCTTGGCCGGCTTGGGCATCCCCACACACGGTGCCGTCGCGAACGAACCGCCCCACGGCGGGAGCTGGGCCTGGAAGGCGGCGACGTCGGCGAGCTCGCGGGCGGTCGTCGGCGTCCCCTTCGCCGGTCGGTCGACGCACGTGATGATCGAGTTGGCCTCGACCAGCGAGTCGTAGTGCCCGTCGGGCGTGCGGCCCAGGTACTGGTCGGCGTTCGCCAGCAGCGTGGGCGCGGTACCGGTGTTGACGGCCTCGCTGAGCCCGTCGCTCAGGGCCGGCCAGCCGTTCGAGCGGTCGTAGAGGAGCGCGAAGACCGCGCTCTGGAGCAAGCTGGGCGTGAGGTTGCCCTCACGCGTCACCCCGTCGGTGGTGTACGACGCGGGCAACGCCCCCTGGTCGACACGCGCGATGAGCTGGGTGAGCTGGTCCCGTGGGGAACCCGACGCAGCCAGCGAGCACCCGGACTCCTGGCACCAGTCGAGGAACGCGGCGAGGGCGTCCATGAAGCCCTTCCCCTGACGGAACGCGTAGTCGCGCGCGCTGATCCAGTAGTCGGGAGGACCGTCGAGCACCAGACGGCCCACGGACGCGGGGAACATCTGCGCGTACGCGGCGCCGACGGCGGTGCCGTACGAGAACCCGACGTAGTCGAGGTGCGCGTCCCCGACCGCGCTGCGGATGGCCTCGAGGTCGCGCGCCACGTTGCGCGTCCCGACCTGGCCCGCGAAGGTCCCGGTGCGCGCCTTGCAGCCCGCCGCGTACAGCGAGTTGTACCGATGCAGGAGGTCGAGCTGCTCCGGTGTCGTCGGGACCGGCGCGATCCCCGCCGACACGTCGAGCACCGCGTCGTCGACGCAGTCGACCGGACGCGACGCACCGGTGCCGCGGGGGTCGAAGCTCACGATGTCGAAGCGGTCGAGCACGGTCTGCGGGATGCGCGACCACACCAGGCGCAGGTAGTCGACCCCCGACTGGCCGGGACCCCCGTAGTTGAACACCAACGACCCGAGGCGCTGATCGGGCAGGACGGCAGGACGGCGGATCAACGCGATCCCCACCTGCTCACCCGTCGGTTTGGCCCAGTCGACGGGCACGGTGAGCGTGCCGCACTGGAAGCCGTCGCCGCAGTCGGCCCACGCCAGCGTGGCGTCGAAGGCGGGGAGCGGCGGCCACGTGGTCGTCGTGGTCGTGACCGGGCTCGTCGTCGACGGCGTCGACTTCTCCTTGGCGCCCACCGGTCCCTCACCGGCGAGCACTGTGAGCGCCACCGACAGCAGGACCGCCAGGAGCGCGGGGAGCAACCTCCTCATCCGGGATGGCTCACGGCCAGGCGGGGTCGCCCCAGGGGCTGGGCAGGCCCACCTTCCCGGGGTTCAGGATCCCGTGGGGATCGAGCGCGGCCTTGGTCGCGATGAGCACGGCGTGGGCGTCGCCGAGCGCGGTCGCGCGCGTAGCGGGCCCGGTTGAGCCCGATCCCGTGGTGGTGGCTGAGTGCGGCGCCGCTGCGCACGGTCGCGGTCATGGCCGCGTCCCAGAGCCGGCGGTAGCAGTCTTCACGCTGCTCTTTCGGCGGGAAGCCGCCGAAGGTGAAGTAGAGGCACGCGCCGTCGGAGTACGCGTGCGAGAGGTGCGCCGATGCCACCGCGCACGTCGGGGACCGCCGCGCAGCGCGGTGAGCACCGCCTCGTACACGTCGGGGAGCGCCGACCACGATGCCGCGATCTCCATGGTGTCGACGACCGCGCCCTGCTCGATGTAGGTGTGGAGCGCGGAGACGTCGTTGCGGCGTTCGAGCCACGTGTCGAGGAGGGCGGGATCGGCGGTGGCCGCGTCGCGGCACTCCTCGCGCACGACACGGAGAACGCCGTCGAGCAGCGCGGGGTCGCCTTCGTCGAGCACGAGCAGCATGTTGCCGTCGCCCGTACCGAAGTGGCGGTCGCCCTCGATGGCGTCGTAGAGGCGCAGCACCGCGGGGGTGGCGCCCCGGCGCAGGATGCGGCGGCACACGTCGAGCCCGTCGGTGAACGACGGGAAGCGGAACGCGGCGCGCACTTCGCCGGTGGGAGCCGGGTGCACGCGCAGCCGGGCGCCGGTGATGACGCCGAGCGTGCCCTCGCTGCCGACGAACACCTGGGTGAGGTCGGGGCCCACTGCGGCTCGGGGTGCCCCGCCGGTGTGGAGCGTGCGACCGTCGGCGAGCACGACGTCGAGGCCCAGCACCATGTCCTCGATCTTGCCGTAGCGGGTGGAGAGCTGGCCCGCGCTCCGGCACGCGAGCCACCCGCCCACGGTCGACAGGTCGATCGACTGCGGCCAGTGCCCGAGGGTGACACCGTGCCCGGTTCGGAGCTCGGCCTCGAGGGGTGTGCCGAACGTGCCCGCGCGCACATCGAGCACCAGCGACGTGTCGTCGACGCCCACGATGCCGGCGAGCGCGGTGAGGTCGAGGACGACGCCCCCGTGCACGGGCATGCTCGCGCCGCAGACCCCGCTGCGACCGGCGGCAACGGTGAGCGGCACCCGCGCGTCGTTGCACGCCCGCGCGACCGCTGCGACCTCGTCGACCGATCCGGGCGTGACGACGGCAGCCGCGGGCGTGACCGCGGTGCCGTCGTCGGCCCAGATCATCGCGAGCGGCCACCAGTCGCGGCTCGCGGTGGCGACGGCCTCGGGCGCGCGGTCGACCGGACACACTCCGGCCAGCCGGTCGAGGAGTGCGTCCGGGACCTCCGCGACCCTGCCGCGCAGGGGGCTCATCGTCGACGGGTCACGAGATCCGGGCGCGTTCGGCGTCGATCGACGCCCGGTACGCCGCGACCTCGGCGTCGCGCTCGGTGTCGGACCACCCGAGATCGGGGGCGAGCAACGCCGCGACGGAGGCCGCGGCATCGGCCGACGCGTCGCGCGCGAGGAGCCGCGCGCGGGTGCGACGTGAGAGCACGTCGTCGAGCGTGCGGGCCATCTCGTGCTGCACCGCGTACCGCGCCTCGGCGCGGAGGTACGGCAGCCCGGGCACCAGCGGAGTCGCGAGGTCGGGATCGTCGACGGTGAGCGAGCGCACGACGTCGGCTTCGGTGCCGTACCGGCCGATGAGGTGTTCGTGGGTGCTCGGTTCCAGCGCGGCGACGGGCGCGGCGATGCCCTCGCCGCCGAAGAGGCGCAGGTGCTTGGTGCGTGACGGCCCTGCCGCCCCGCCATTTCCGCCGAGCCCGGCGACCGCGGCGTCGACCGCGTCGGCGGCCATGCGCCGGTACGTCGTCAGCTTGCCGCCGGTCACGGTCACCACGCCGCTCGGTGCCACCCGGACGGTGTGGCGGCGCGACAGGTCGGACGTGCGGGTCGACCGCCCCGTGCGCAGGAGCGGCCGCAGGCCGGCCCAGGTGCCCACGACGTCGTCGGCGGTGTGCTTCTCCTCGCTGATCCCGTTGAGCGCGGCGAGCAGGTAGTCGACGTCGTCGGGGGTGCACGGCGGGTCGTCGAGGGGCCCGTCGTAGTCGGTGTCGGTCGTGCCCACGTAGGTGGTGTCGCCCCAGGGCACCACGAACACCATCCGCTGGTCGCCGGGCACCGGGATGATGGCGGCGATGTCGTTGCGTACCTTGTCCCAGGGCAAGGCGATGTGGATCCCCTTGGCCGGCCGGATCGATGCCGGGTGCGTCCCCTCGTCGAGCGCGCGCACGTCGTCGGACCAGACGCCCGCGGCGTTGACCACCACGCGGGCGCGCACCTCGAGCTCCTGACCGTCGGCGTCGACGCGGCGCGCCGATGACGCGATCGCCGTCCTTCACGAGCCCGTGGACCGCCGCATGGTTGGTGATGGCCGCGCCGTGGGCGGCGGCGGTGCGGGCGATGGTGAGCGTGAGCCGGGCGTCGTCGACCTGCGCGTCGTAGTACACGTACGCGCCGGCGAGGCGATCGCGTGCGAGCGACGGCATGTGCGCCAGCGCGGCGTCGACGTCGACCCGGTGGTGGCGCTTGCCGATGCGCACACCGCCGGTGAGGTCGTACATCCAGAGCGCGCTGCCGAGCAGACCGCGCGAGCCGTCGGTCGATGACCCCGCCGCGTGTGAGCAGCGGGACGAGGAACGGGAGGATGCGCACGAGGTGCGGCGCGTTCTCGAGCGCGCGTTGGCGCTCGTACAGGGCCTCGTAGACGAGGCGGACCTCACGCTGCTGGAGGTAGCGCAGGCCACCGTGCACGAGCTTGGAGCTCTTCGAGCTCGTGCCCGACGCGAAGTCGTCGCGCTCGACCAGCGCGGTGCGCAGGCCCCGGCTGGCGGCGTCGAGCGCCACCCCGGCGCCGGTGATGCCACCACCGATCACCAGGACGTCGAACTGCTCGTCGCCCAGCCGGCGGACGGACGCCGCCCGCTCGAGCGGCGCCCGACCGACAGGTTGGCGATCGGGGGGTCGCCCGGCTCCGGGCGCTGACCGGCTGGTCACCGGGCCAGGTTACCGGCCGGTAACCAGTTCGGCGGAGCCGCCCGTGGGCCGAAGACCGCGGCGACTCCGAGCACCACCAGACTCCGAGCACCACCAGAGGTGGGACGAACAGCTAGCTCCCGCCGGTGCGGGTCTGCGGCTGGGGTGAGACGCCGGTGTCGCCGGTGCGGGCGCCGCCGTCGTACGGAGTGGGGTACGTGCCGCTCCCGGACTGCCCCTGATTCGCGGACGAGGTCGCGGGTGTCGTGGTCGGCGATGCGTCGGCGCCGTGATCACCGGCAGCCATCAGGCCGACCAGCGCACCGCCGACGGCGACACTCGCGCCCGCGGCGAGGATGCGTCCCCGTGTGCTCAACGTCCGGCGCGCCATGCGCAGAATTGTGGCGTCGAGAGGTGAGGGTTGGCTGAGGATCCCGTGATCAGATGACGACGCCGGGCAGGCCGTCGGACGCGACCACCGCGAAGTCCTCGCTCGCCCAGGCCCGCATGCCCCCGTCGAGGTTCACCGCGTCGTACCCGGCACCGATCAGCGCGCCGGCCACCGCGTCCGAACGCGCGCCCGAGCGGCAGATCGCGACGATGCGGCGGTCGCGTGGGAGCTCCTCGACGCGTGCCTGCAGGTCACCCATGGGGATCCAGACCGCTTCGGGGGCGTGCCCCGCATCCCATTCGTCGGCTTCGCGCACATCGAGCAGCAACGCGCCGTCCTCGAGCATCTGCTGGCCTTCGTCCGCGCTGACCAGGGGCACGCCGTCGGTGGTCACGGTGGCAACGTACCCGGCGCCCGCCCGGTCGTACCGCTTCGACAGCTCCTCCAGGCAGCTCCCTCATCGGCCCGTCAATTCGCCTGGCCGGCATTTGTCCGGAGCTTTCCTTGAAAACTTCGAATCAATGTGACAGGTTTCACTTTAGGTAGCCGTAGACTCTCGGAGAGTGAAAACCCACTCTGCGAGGTAGAGCAACCACACAACTAGACCCCCTGACCGCTTCCTGAACCCCACGCAGGAGACACCCCTTGGGACCCCGGCGCATCTTCGTAGCCCTGGCCGTGCTGGCTCTCGCCGCAGTCGGCGTGACCGCCGGCGCGGCTGCCGCGTTCAACGGCAGCAACGGCGACGGCGGGTCCAGCCGCGGCGCCGGCCACGACTGGGAGGACACGCGTGGTTGGACGCCCCCCGCGGCGCCCGCGCCGTCCGACGCCGGCGACGCCGAGGAGTGGCCCGAGAAGAACCCCCCGGAGCCCGACGCGGGCACCGAGGGCTCCGGCGGCCGGCCGGGCGCCGGAGCCGTTCACGGGAACGGGAACGGCGACGATTCGGGCGGCGTCGACCCCGGCGTCGGGAAGCCGGGAGCGGGAGATCCCCCCGGGCTCGTAGGCCGGGGCGACACCGGTGGCGAGGTCGGCGGGCAGGGAACAGGAGGAAAGTCGGATGACGACGTCAACGGCGCCGGTACGGGCTCGGGTTCGAGCTCGGGTGCCGGGTCGGGCGGAGTCACCAGTTCGGGTGCCGGCACACCGCCGGCAGCCGTAGAGGCGCCAGCCGCGGCCGCGAGCGGACCCGCCCCCGACGCGGCCGCGGCGGCGCCCGTTTCCGACGTGGTGACCGGCACGTTCGTCGCCGGTGGTGGCGGGGACGGCCCCGGCACGCAGGTCCCCGCTCCGGAGGTCGTGCCTGCGGCGACGGGGCTCGAGGGTCTCGACGGGCTCCCGGTCCTCGGATCGCTCGGGAGCATCACCGACAGCGTGACCGACGGACCGTCGGCCGCCGGCGAGTTGCTGTCGACCGGCACCGGACGCTCCCTGGCCGTGATCGGTGCGCTGCTGCTGGCGATCGCGGCCTTCCTCGCGGTGCACCGCCGGACCGACCGCGGTGACAGCAAGCTCGCGACGGCGCGGACCGGCCCCGAGGTGGCGCGCTTCCGGTGACCGCGACGAAGCACTCCGCGGGATCGCCGGTCTCCGACCGACTGCTCGTCCTGCAGTTCATGCGGTTGCTCAACCTGGTTGCGCTGCTCGTGATCCCGGTCCTCGCCGGGGTCGAGGGCGCGTCGGGCCGTGGCGGTCGCGCTGGTCTACCTGGTCGTGGTGGCGGCGATCGAGGTGCTGCGCCGGGTGACGCCGTCGCACTCCGTCGCCATCGTCTCGTGGAGCGTGCTGATCGACGGCGCCGCGGTCGTGCTCGGCGTCGGCGTCACCGGCGGCTACAGCAGCCCGCTCCTCTTCCTCGTGTTCCTCGACGTCATGGCGGTGACGCTGGTGGCGTCCTACCGGACCGGGCTCAAGCTGGCCCTGTGGTGCGCGCTGCTGCTGCTGCTGCTGCACGCGGCGGCCGACGCCGGCGTGGTCGACGGGGAGAACGTGCTCGACGACCGCGTGGCCGTCGTGAGCGCGATCGCGTTCCTGGCGTTCGCGGTCTGCGCCGCGCTCTTCTCGGCGATCAACGAGCGCGCGCTCCGCAACAGTCGCGGCCACCTCGAGCAGCTGGTGGAGCTCGGCGGCGAGCTCGAACGCGCGATCCGCCCGGACGACGTGCTCGCAACGCTCGTTCGTCACTCGTGCGCCCGCCTGGGGTTCACGCGTTCCGTCGTGCTCGTGCGCTCCGGAACCGTGTGGGACGGCGTGCGCGACGACGGCGTCGCCGTGGTGCCGTTCCACGTGTCCGACCAGGCCGCGCCGGTGGTGCACGAGGTCTGGTCGACGAGCGCCCCGATGCTCGTGCGCGTGGTCGACGACGACCTGCTCGACCTGGTGCTGCCGGGCGCGCGGAACGTCGTCGTCACGCCCATCACCGCCGACGGGGAGCACCTCGGCGTGGCGCTGGGCGAGTGGGGTGGGGGGAACGACGCCCGCATCCCGACGTCGACCGTGCGTGCGCTCGCTCAGGCGTCGATGCACAGCGCGCTCGCGCTCCGCAACGCGCGTCTGCTCGGGGAGAACGAGCGCCTGGCCACCCGCGACTCGCTCACCGGGCTCGCCAACCGGCGGTTGTTCGACGAATCGCTCCAGCGAGAAGTGGCGCGCGCGCAACGCCTCAGCACGCCGGTCAGCCTCCTCGTGCTCGACGTCGACCACTTCAAGCAGGTCAACGACACCTACGGTCACCAGACCGGCGACTCGGTGCTGCGCGAGGTCGCCGACGCCCTCGTCGCCAACACCAAGAACTACGACGTCGCCGCGCGCTACGGGGGTGACGAGTTCGTCGTGCTGCTGCCGGGTTGCCGTCGCGACGACGCGATGCGCGTCGCCGAGCGCGTGCGCAACGGCATCTCGCGCGCGGTGGACGAGGCGCCGGTGACCATCAGCGCCGGGGTCGCCACCGTGCCCGACAACGCCAGCGACGCTGAGCGATTGATGGCCGCGGCCGACGCCGCGCTGTACGAGGCGAAGCGCACCGGCCGCGACCGGGTCGCGGGCTCGGGCCGCAACATCGAGGTCGTACCGCCCCCGCCGTTGAGCTGGCAGGCCCCGCTCGCGCGTGGCGCTTGACCGCTGACGGCAGGCATCGGACGTCGTCAGGCGGGTGCGGTCTCGGCCGCCAGCAGCTCGACAGCCAGCGCGCGCAGCTCCCGGTGGTGCGCCTTCCCCGCCGCCGAACGCTGGAGTGAATCGACGGCGAAGAATCGTCGTGGCGCCTTGTACCCGGCCATGCGGGCGCGGCACCACGCCACCATCCCGGCTTCGTCGAGCTCGGCACCGCCGGTGACCTGCACCAGCGCCACCACGCGCTCGCCGTAGCGCGCGTCGGGAACCCCCACCACCACGCAGTCGAACACATCCGGGTGGTTCCGCAGCTCGGCTTCGACCTCCTCGGGGTAGACCTTCTCGCCGCCGGTGTTGATGCACGCCGACCCGCGTCCGAGCAGGCGCACGGTCCCGTCGGTCTCGACCGCGGCGTAGTCACCCGGGATCGAGTAGCGGACACCGTCGAGGGTGCGGAACGTGGCCGCGCTCTTCTCCGGATCCTTGAAGTAGCCGAGCGGGATGCGCCCGCCCATCGCGAGCAGGCCGATCGCACCCGAACCGGGCTCCACGTCGCGGCCCGTGTCCTCGTCGACCACGCGGATTCGTTCGTTCACGGAGAACGCGGGGGAGATCGCGACGTCGCCCGCGCGAGCGGACTGGCGCGGGCCGAGGCCCTCCGATGCGCCGAGCGAATCGACGATGGTCACACCGTCGAGCCGATCGAGCAGGCCGCGCTTCACCTCGGGGCTGAACAGCACACCCGACGACGTGATCGCGCGCAGCGACGACAGGTCCCAGCGGTCGGGTGCGGCGCGCAGCGCGTCGAGCAACGGACGGGCGAACACGTCGCCGACGATGGTGAGCGTCTGCACGCCCTCGCGCGCGACGGCGTCCCAGACCCGTTCGGGATCGAGACCGGGGTGGTCCACCAGCACGACGGTGCCGCTCCCGGCGAGCGCGGCGACGGCGGCGAAGAGGCCGGTCCCGTGCATCAGCGGTGCTGCGGGGAGCAACGTCGACGCCCGCTTGCCCGCGCGCGCCGCCGCCCACGGATCGGGCGGCTCGGGGGAGCCGGGATGCGACGACGCCCAGAGCGCGACGTACAGGTCGTCGTTGCGCCACATCACGCCCTTGGGTGCGCCGGTCGTGCCGCCGGTGTAGAGGAAGATCAGGTCGTCGCCCGCCGGGGTGCGGGGCGTCCACTCGACCGGTGGCGTGGACGTGGCCAGGGCCCGCTCGTACGGCTCGCCGGCCTCGAGCAGGAGGGGCCGGGCGGCCGCCGCGAGGAGTCCGGTGGCCTCCTGCGCGGTGGTCGAGAACTCGGCTGCGTGCACCAGCGCCCGGGCGTCGGAGTTGTCGAGCAGGTAGCGGAGCTCGTGGGCCTGGTAGCGGAAGTTGACGTTGACCGGCACCGCGCCGAGCTTCAGAGCGGCGTAGAACGTCTCGAGGTACTCGGTCCGGTTGGTGAGGTCGATGGCGACCCGATCGCCGGGTCCGACGCCCGCCTCGGAGCGGAGGTACCACGCCAGCCGGGTGGCCCGACCGGCGAATCCGGCCCAGGTGATCCGACGGTCACCGCAGACCAGGGCGTCGCGGTCCGGGACGATGGTGGCGATGCCGTCCCAGACCGCGGCGAAGTTCCAGTCCGACACGTGTGCGATGCTACGGCAGCCGGTTCAGGCTGGTCACAGGCGGATCAGCGCATGATCCACCGGTTCGGGCGGCCGATCGAGGGGAGTGCCGTGCACCAGGACCGCGGCATCCGGCGACGCGTCACGACGCGGATGGGGCACCTGGCGCTGTTCGTCGCGTTGGCCGTCGTGCCGGTCGTCGTCCTGAACTCGCTGGCCACCGCGGCCAGCGGCACCGACCCCCGACCCGGCCCGACCGATGCCCAGCGCGCCTGCCTCTCCGGGCAGGGTGTCACCCTGCCGACGCCGGGGAGCCAGAGCGAGCGACCTGCGCTCACGCAGGAGGAGCGGCAGGACCTCCGCGAATCGGCGAAGGCGTGCGGGCTCAGCGGCCCTCGCCGGGCGCTCCGCCAGCTGACGGACGAGCAGCGTCAGTGCCTGGCCGACCTGGGCGCGACGCCGCCGACGCGCCCGACCGAGGGCACCCGGCCGCAGGTGAGCGCCGAGCAGCGCGACGCCCTCTGGGGCGCGGCGTTGGCGTGCGGCCTGCCCGCACGTGGCCACCACGATCGCGGCGGGTCCGACGGCAGGATCTGAGCGTCAGCCCCGACCCGGCTGCGGGTCGCCGACGTCGAACCACCAGCGCGACAGCTGCTCCATCTCGGTGACCGCGGCGCGCAGCTCGTCGCTGAGCACGCCGG
Organism: uncultured Actinomycetes bacterium; assembly: GCA_963756895.1. GTDB lineage: Bacteria > Actinomycetota > Acidimicrobiia > IMCC26256 > DASPTH01 > DASUAS01. Next base: position 110,180 of record CAVWPI010000005.1, read on the forward strand.
GATGGCGCGCCGACAGGATCACCGTGAGCGACCGGTAGTACCAGAGCTGGTCGACGGCACCGGCGTGGAACCGCTGCCAGACCTCGGGTCCGGTGCGGCGCAGGTCGGCCACGATCGAACGGGCGTTGGCGAGGGCGTCGGCGGCCTTGACCCGCAGCACCGGCTCCGGCACGTCCGGGGCGCCGAGGTGGTCGATCGCCTCCTGCTTGCGCATCCGCCACGTGGACGCGTCACGCGGTGCCTTCGACGCGGTGGGCAGCTTCCCGTCGATGGTCTCGGTGCACGCCTTCACCGTGCGCGACACCTTCCGTCCGTAGCGGCGCCGGATCTGCTTGGGCTTCACGCCCGCGTCCTCGATGGCGTCGTGCAACAGCCCCGCGATCGCCTCGGACTCCGTCCCGCCGTCGTGCAGGACCAGCGCCGCGACCTCGACGAGGTGCGCGACGTAGGGCACGCCGGAGCCCTTGCGGGTCTGGTCGCCGTGGAGCTCGATGGCCCACTCGACCGCGCTCGCGAAGCGCGGACCCGGGCCGCTGGCGTCAGCCGCCATCACGCGCCTTGGCCACGTTCTTCTCGTGCTCCGACAGCGTGGTCGCGTAGTAGGTCTTCCCGTCCGAGTCCGACACGTAGTACTTGAACGGCACCGGCGCGGGATTGAGCGCGGCGCGGAGCGCAACCTCGCTCACGGTCTTGATCGGGGTCGGGGTGAGGCCCTTGAACTTGTAGGTGTTGTACGGCGAGTCGATCTTGCGGTCGGCGTCGGTGGGGACCGGCGGGCAACCGCCCTTCGCGTAGCAGAGCGTGGCGTCGATCTGGAGGGGCATGTCCTCCTTCAGCCGGTTCACGATCACCGCGGAGATCAGGGGCGTGTCGTCCTTCGTGCCGGCTTCGGCCTCGATGAGCGACGCGCTCACCAGCGCCTGGTACGGCGACATCCCGCCGTTGGCGGCGCCCGAGGTGCCGAGGCCGATCTCGTCCGCCTTGGCGTCGAACTGGTCGACGATCCGCTGCAGGATCTGGGCCTCGGTCTCGTTGGCGCCGACCAGGTACGTGTCGGGCCAGGTGAGGCCTTCGAGCGACGTGACATCGTTGGGTTCGTAGCGCGAGCGGATGGTGTTGGACTGCGCGACCTCGAGGAATCGCTGCGCGCTCTTGCCCTCGAGCTTGCCGACCCGATCGGCGATCTGTTGCAGCGTCAGCCCGGGCGGGATCAGGAGCTCGAGGTCGGGGATGTTCCGGCGCGGTCCGCCGCGGAGCGTGTCGAGCGCCTGGCGCGAGTCGCTGTTCTCGACGAAGTCGTAGCGCCCGGCGACGTACGCGGTGTACTGCGATCTGGCGGCCACCTGCTGGAATGCAGCAGACGAGGCGATCACGCCGCGCTGCTCCAGGGTGTCGCCGACCTGGGCCGGGGTCCACCCCTGCTGGATCTCGACCACCACGTCGGCGTTGCCCGCGGTGGAGCTCTCGACATTGCTCAGCACCCACGACGAGGCGATGGCCAGCGGGGCGAGCATCACCCCGACGACGATCATCGTCATCACGTTGCGGCGGTAGGTGCGGTTGCGCTCCCGGGCGCGGCGGGTGCGCGCCGAGCGCCACTGAGGTTCGGAAGGCATCGGGGAATGGTACCGAGCCCCCGCGCACCGCCTCTCGCGGGCGTCTCACGGGCGTCTCACGGGCGTCTCACGGGTGTTCGGGACGCCTGCGCGAGACTCGATCGGTGCGCTTCGCGATCAAGACCTCACCGCAGGACACGACGTGGCCCGCCATGCTCGCGGTGTGGCAGGCGGCCGACGAGATCGAGCTCTTCGAGTCGGCGTGGACCTTCGACCACTTCTACCCGATCTTCACCGAGGCCATCGACGGCGACTGCATGGAGGGCTGGATCACCCTCACCGCCCTCGCCCAGGCGACCCGTCGCCTGCGGTTGGGCGTGCTGGTCAGCGCAACGCCGTACCGCCACCCGGCGGTGCTCGCGAAGATGGCCGCCACCGTCGACATCATCTCCGGCGGACGGCTCGAGCTCGGGATCGGCGCGGGCTGGAACGTCGTCGAGGCACGCGCCTACAACCTCGGACTGCGCGAAGACCTCACCGAGCGCTTCGACGCGTTCGACGAGGTGTGCGAAGCACTCATCGGACTCCTGACCGACGAACGCACGACCTACACCGGCCGCTACGTGCAGCTCACCGACGCGTACTGCAACCCGAAGCCGATCCAACGGCCGCATCCGCCCATCTGCATCGGCGGTGAGGGTGAGCAGCGCACGCTCCGCTCGGTGGCGCGGTTCGCGCAGCACTGGAACTTCCCGGGCGGTACGCCTGAGCAGTTCGCGGCGAAGCTCGACGTGCTGCGCGCGCACTGCGCCGACATCGGGCGCGACCCGTCGGAGATCACGGTGTCGGCGCATCTGGTCGGCTTGCGCTACGGGAGTGGCATCGACGCGGTGGTGGAGGAGGCGATGCGCTACGCCGACGCCGGCCTCGACCTCGGCATCGTCTATCTGCCGACGCCGCTCACCCCGACCGTCCTGGAACCGCTCGCCGCCGCGCTCGTGCCGCTGGTTGACGCCTAGAGCGTCCAGCCCGCGTTCTTGCGCTCGACACAGGTGGGGCAGATCGGATAGCGCGTCGGGTCGCGGGTGGGCACCCACTTCTTGCCGCACAGCGCGGTGATCGCCTCACCGGTGATGTAGGCGCGGGTGACGTCGTCCTTGCGGGCGTAGTGGGCGAAGCGGTCGTGGTCGCCGCCGTCGGTGTCGAGCGGGACCCGCTCCTCCACCGTCGTCTCGACGGGGGCCTCCACGGGGGCCTCGACCGGCGCTTCCAGCGGCGCGGTGGTGGTGTCGCTCACCCGGCCAGAGTACCGACCGAGCCCCCGGTACCCTGCTGGTCGTGCCCGACTTCGCCGACGACACGAGCAGTGAGCTCGAGCGCAAGGCCAAGGCGCTCATGTTCATGGCGCTGTTCGAGACGGTCACCTACCTCCTGCTGTTCTACTTCTGGATCGTGTCGCCCAACGACGCGATCAAGGCGGTGATCGGCTTCTTCCACGGTCTGGTGTGGATGGCCTTCGTGGCCATGACCGTGATCATCCGCCCCGACATCGGCTGGACGTGGGGGTACACCGCCCTGGTCGTGCTCACCGGTCCGATCGGAGGGGTCATGGTGTGGTGGCGCCTGCGAGCGACCCCCCGAGAGCAGCTCGTACCTCACCCATCGCCGCCGGCAGATCGCTGACCGACATCTCGGTGGCGCCGTCGCCGCCGAGGAACACGAACACGCACTCCGCCACCGGCTCACCGGTCGCCTGTTCCAGTGCGACGGCGTACGCCGCGCCCTGCAACCGGTACCGCGTCACCTTGCCGGCGAGGTCGGCGTCGTCGGCCCACGCGTCGGTCTTGTAGTCGACGACGACCAACCCGTCGGGCCGGCGGTACACGAGGTCGACGTAGCCTTCCAACGTCGTGCCGTCGACCGGTGTGGCGACGTACATCTCGCGCCGGAACCCGTGCGCGACCGCCTCCCGCACGACGCGCGTCGTCGAGCGCGACGCGTGCACGCGCCGCGACGTCGTCCTCACGACCGATGATCCCTTCGGCTGCGGTCTGCGCGGCGGCGGCGTCGTCGAGACCGGTCCCGGTGGCGAGGTCGACGGTCTGCAGCACCGCGTGCACCGCCCGCCCGAGTGCGGTGCCGTAGCGGCCCTTGTTCCACGGGGGCATCTCGAGGTCGCGCGGTCCCTTGGCCAACCCCGGGTCGTCGCGCGCGGCGCGCGCGGCCTCGGCGTCGCGCGCCAGCGCGGTGGCGGAGCGCACCCGGCGCCGGGCCGACGCGGCGCGCGCGGCGTCGCGCGCGGCCAGCCAGTCGTCCCAGGGTGGCGGGGGCGAGGCGGTGAACGCGGCTGCGTCGTCGGCGCGTTCGAGCGGGCGGAGATCGTCGGCAGCGGTGGCAAACGGGTCCCACCCGGGTCGGTCGGCGGTCGCGTGCCAGACCAGCTCGGCGTGGGTCCACTTGGTCTGGTCGTCGCCCGGTGCCTTCGCGGGCCGGTGCACCGACACCACGAGGTGGTCGCGGGCGCGGGTCATCGCCACGTAGAGGAGGCGCAGCTTCTCGTGGAAGTCCATCTGTTCGTCGATGGGCGCGTAGCGCTCGAACTCCTCGGTGGTGACGCGCTTGGAGACACGCACCGCGTAGGTGTCGCGGTCGTGCGGGAACGCGAGGACCACGCCCGGCCGGTATCCCGCCGCCTTCGTGGTCATGCCCGACACGATCGTGATCGGGAACTCGAGTCCCTTGGCGCCGTGGATGGTGAGGATGCGCACCGCGTCGTCGTCGGTCTCGGGGAGCACCGTCTCGACGACGCGCGCACCTTCGCTCCCCTGCAGGTCGGCCCAGGCGAGGAAGTCGCGCACGCTGCCGCCCTCGGCGTCGGCGAACGCACGCGCCTGCTCGATCACGAACCGCACGCGCCGCCACAGGTCGCGGGGCCGCCCGTGTGCGAATCCCACCTCGAGCACTCGCCGTTCGCGCACGATCCGGTCGAGCAGCTCACTCGGTGACGTCCAGTAGCGGGCGGCGTGCCACTCGGCCAGGGCCCGCATCGCGTCGGCGACGGGATGGCCGGACGGGAGCGTCTCGGGGAGCGGTGCCTGGTGGTCCCACCGACCGCCGTGCTCGACCTTGTACGTGTAGAGGTCGTCGTCGCCGCAGCCGAAGATCGGTGAACGCAGCGCGCTCACCAGCGCGAGCTCGTCGGTGGGGTCGTCGACCGCCTGCAGCACCACGAGCAGGTCGCGGATCTCCCGCGTGCTGTAGACGAGCGACGACGTCTCCGCCCGGTACGGGATCCCGGCGGCGTCGAGCGCGTCCTCCAGGTGCCCGAGCGACGTGCGCGCCGGCAGCAGGATGCACAGGTCGCCGAGCCGGCACGGCTCGGTCCGCTCGTCGCCGTCGCCGTCGCCGTCAGCGGAGTTGGCACGTCGTACCACCGACCATCCCTCGCGCAGCGCGCCGGAGCACGACGGCGGCGACGTCGGCGGCCTCCAGCTCGCGCAGCTCGTCGGCGCTGCTCGCCTCCGCGTCGGGTTCGACGCCGAGCAGCGTCACCGCGGCGCCCGACCGAAGCAGCCGCACGGACCGGCTCGAGCGCGACGTAGTCGGGTTGCGACTCGGGCTCACCCACGATCAGCTCGCGGAAGATCGCGTTGACCACGTCGATCACCGGGCGGGCGGTGCGGAAGTTGCGGGTGAGGTGGCGTGGCGACGCGCCGAACGCCGAGCGCGCCCGCAGGAACGCCGCGATGTCGGCGCGCCGGAAGCGGTAGATGGACTGCTTGGGGTCGCCCACCACGAAGAGGCGACCAGGATCGACGGGGAGCTCGTCCCAGCGGTACGCGCGCGCGCGTCGGGCTCGCCCGACGCGATCAGCGCCGCGAGATCGCACTGGATCGGGTCGGTGTCCTGGAACTCGTCGAGCAACAGCCGCGTGTAGCGGGCTCGCAGCCGCTGCCGCACGTCCCAGCCGTGCTCGGGGTCGCGCAGCATCGAACGGGCGAGCACGAGCAGGTCGTGGAACTCGAGCTCCCCGTCGGCGCGCCGGCGCCGCGGCCTCGCGCAGCGTGAACTGCGCCAGCTCCCACGCCAGACGACGTACCACCGCTTCCGACGTGTCCCGGGCCAGCTCGACCCACCGCGGCGCGGATGGCGCCGATCTCGGCCCGCACGTCGTCGGCCGAGCAGTCGGCGGGCCAGTTGGCCTTCTTGCCGTGGCGGAGGTTCCCCGTCGGCGGCGCCGACGTTGAGCATTCGCATCTGCTCGTACTCGTCGGGCGCCGCGAGCAGGGCGTCGTGCCAGGCGGCGAGGTCGACGACCTTCTCGAGGAGCTTGTCGTCGGGCGCGAGGCAGTGAGCGAGCACGCGTGCGCACCTCGGCGAGCGCGTCGAGGACCGGCGCGAGGCTCGGCGCGAGCTCCGGCGGGTCGGGCTCCTCGTGCATCCGCTCGGCCACGAGGTCCCAGTTGGCGTTGCAGGCCAGGGCCAGCGTGCGCAGCACCGTGAGCGTGGTGTCGGCGTTGAGCGCGAGGAGGATGGTGCGTTCGAGCGTGGAGTCGTCGAGCAGCTCGTCGACGAAGCGGGTCCAGCGCTCCTCGAACGCGAGCTGCGACGCGATGTCGTCGAGCACCTGGACACGCGGCGGCAGGCCGGCCTCCACCGGGTGCTCGGCCAGGATGCGCTGGGCGAACGCGTGGAGGGTGGACACTGCGGCGGAGTCGAGCTCCTCGAGCGCGAGGGTCGCCCGGGTCGCGGTGACGGGATCGGCGTCGCGTGCGCGAGGTTCCAGCGCCCGCCGGATCCGGTCGCGCAGCTCGGCCGCCGCCTTCTCGGTGAACGTGACCGCCGCGATCTCGCGCATGGGCACGGCCCGGTCGACGACCAGCGCGACGATCCGGTCGACGAGTGCCTTGGTCTTGCCCGAGCCGGCGCCGGCCTCCACGAACAGCGTCTCGTCGAGCGAGCCGACGATCGCGTTGCGGGTGGCGAGATCCTCGTCGAGGTCGAGGAACGACTGCTGGACGGCTTCCTCGGTCATCCCGGCACCTCGTCGCGTTCGAGCACGTCGGGCTCGGCGAGTGACAGGTAGCCGTGCAGCTCGGGGGCCTCGCGCTTGCGGAGCCACTCGCGATAGCGGTCGCGCGTGCCCCGTGCGTCGGGGTCGGTGTAGCTGCGCCACCGCCGCGTCCATGTGGTGGGTGGATCGACCCGGCACGGGAACACCCCGCCGTCGATGCCGTCGGCGATCGCGCGCAGCACCTCGTCGACGCGCTCGTCGACCGTGGGCGTGAGCACGAGCTCCGCCCACCGGAAGCCGCCGCGCGTGCTCACGTACCAGTAGGCCGCGCCAACCGGCGTGTCGGCGGATCCGAACGACGCGCGAGCCGCGTGCGCGTACACGGGGAGCTGCAGCAGGCGGCCGCCGGCGGTGGGATCGTCGTCGGGCACACCGGTCGGTCGGCCGGTCTTGTAGTCGATGATCCAGAGCGACCCGCCGTCGGCCACGTCGACGCGATCGGCGGCGCCCCGGAAGCGCAGCGCGCGCCCATCGGAGAGCGGGATGTCGACCGCGGGCGCGCCGTCGGGGAAGCCGAAGCGCAACTCGGTGGCGATGGTGCGCAGGCCCGATCCGGCTCGTACGTCGTCGTCCTCGGTGAGAAAGCGGTCGAGCTCGGCGAAGATGCGCCGCCGGTCGCGGTGCCAGAACAACCGGCGACCGGTGCGGCCCTGCGCTTCGTAGACCGCCATGCGCGCCTCGGCGATCTCACGGAGCCGGTCGCGGTCGGTGTCGCGCCAGGCGGCGTCGGGCGCGGGCGCACCCTCGGGCCGGGCGAGGACCTCGGCGAGGAAGACGTCGAGCGTCTCGTGCACCAGGCTGCCCTTGTCGAGCGGCGTGACCTCGTAGCGCTCCTCGGGCAGCTCCGGGATCTCGACCCGCAGCACGTAGTCGAGCAGGTAGTCGTGGGGGCTGTAGGCGTAGGTCTGGAGGCGCGTCGGTGACACGACCACGGTGCCGTCGGCGATGCGCGGGACGTCGTGGCCGGCGAGGTTGCCGTCGAAGCGGGTGAAGGCACGGCTGCTGCGCGCGACGACCGTTTCCACGCCGCGAGCGAGCGCCGCGATCGACGCGCGCGAGCTCGTGGTCGTCGATCGCACCGCCTGCGCGCGCGTGATCGAGCAGCGTCCGGAGCCGGTGCTCCTGCTCGGTCGCGGGGAACTCGACGCGCGCGAGCCCGGCTGCGAACGACGGCACGGGTGCGTACCAGTCGGCGTGCAGCTCACCGAAGTCTTCGGGGAGCCGCGCGATGCCCGCACCCGGGACGCACTCGGCCAGGAACCGCGACGGCACCCGTTCGGTGGTGCGGCGCAGGTCGCCGCGAGGAAAGAGCAACACGCGCTCGTCGGCCGCGCCCGCGAGCGCCGCGAGCAGCCGACGGTGGTCGTCGTCGACCCGGGCCGCCCGCAGGGGGAGGGCGCCGTCAGTGGCCCGGCGGTCGGCGTCGGGGAGCAGCGAGTCGTCGTGCACGCGGGTGGGGAAGAGTCCCTCCGCCAGCCCGCAGACGAACACCCGATCGAGGTCGAGCCCGAGGCCCAGCGCCACGTGACCCATGAGCAGCCCGTCGCCGAAGCGACCGACCCGGCCGAGGTCGGTGTCGAGCTCCAGCTCGAGCGTGCGCCGGAACACGTCGACCCCCGGTGACGCCTCGACCGCGTCGAGTCCGGCCAGGCGTATCAGCGCGGCGTCGATCTTCTCGGCCGCCTGCTGCTCGAGCTCGGGCCACGAGGCGCGGCGCGCCTCGGGGGCGAGATGGTCGTGGACGAGTCGCTCGGCCCATCCCGCGAGGTCGCGCCAGCTTGCCGCCGGATCGATCCGCAGGTCGCGCACGAGGGTCGCGACGAAGTCCTGGAGCGCGCGGGTGTCGCGCGAGGTCGCGCTCGTAGCGGTCCGGGCGCGGGTCGCGATCGGTGACCGCGCGCTCGGCTTCGAGCTCGCCCTCGGCGATGCCGGCGTACCGTTCGAGCCGCTGCTGCCAGTGCTCGGGACCGCGCACGATCTCCGCAGCCCGGCTGATGCGCTCCCAGCTCGCACTGGGCACGAGCCGGCCCTGGCGGTGGACCGGAGTGGTGGCGAGCAGCCGCATCACGTCGTGGCGCTGGAAGTCGCGGTCGGGGAGCGCGAGCAGGCCGAGGAGACCGCGACCGAGCGCGCTGTCGGCCAGGGTGCGGACGGCGGCGCCGTTGTGGGGGATTCCGGCGCCTTCCAGCTGCTCGTGCACGAGGCGCGCGTACGGCTCCGGCGCGCCGTAGAGCACGGCCATGCGTTCGAGGGGCACACCTTCACGCACGGCGTCGACCGCCAGGCGCACGACCGCGCGCACCTCGTCGTCGGGATCCGATGCCGAGACGACCCGAGTGGCGACCGGCGCGGGCACCTCCATCTCCGGCAGCACGAGATCGAGGTGGGCGAGCGCGGTGCGCACAGGAGTGTCGGCCCGCCGGTCGCCGGAGACCCCGGCGACCACGGTGACGGGCACGTGAGCGGCGAGCGCGCGGAGCAGCGCGGCGCCCGGTGTGGACAGCTCCTGCGGGAGGTGCACGACGACTGCGCCGAGGTCGGCGAGCAACGGCACCCCGTCGCCGACCTCCGTGGCGGCGGTGTCCATGAGGTCGCGCTCGTCGTACCAGTCGGGGGCGAGCGAGGCGCGCACGCGTCGGCTGATGCGCACGACGTCGGCGGCGCGCGGACCGGTGCGGACCAGCGCGTCCAGCGCGGCGTCGTCGAGCGTCGACAGCTCGCGGTGCGCGGCGACCAGCGCGGCCTCGGTGGCGGGGTGCCCGGCCACCGGGCGGAACCGGCCCGGCGCGTCGGCGAGCACCGCCCGCACCGCGGCGGCGAGCACGGGCGTGGACACCGGACGCCGGTGCGCGGCGGCGAGCCGGGGCGCACCGAGGAGCTCGGCGAGTCGGTAGACGGTGAGGAAGGTCACGCCCGCGACGCCGGCACCACCGTCGGTCACCCGTCCCAGCGCCCCGCTGCCCAACAGACGCCGCGCGGCCACGCCGACGTAGTTGGTGGGCACGACCACCGTCACCGGCGCGAGCGCGTCACCTGCCTTGGCTGCCACCACCGTCGCGTGCAGCGCGCGCGACGCGTCGGGCCCGTACGCCACCGGCTGCAACTCGATCGGCATCGCCCCGGATCGTACGGCGGCGGCGCGCATCACCTCGCCGACGACCACTGTCATGCCGCCACCAACGGCGGGGCGCGGCCGGCGGCGAGCTCGAGTCCGTCGGGCAGGTTGGGGTTCCCGACGAGGGCCAGCAGGCCGTGGGGCACGAGCAGTCGGTGGTGCGCGGGGCAGACCGCAGCGAGATTCGAGATCTCGTCGGCGCCTCCCCACGACCGGGGTACGAGGTGGTGGGCCTCGAGCCCGCGGTGGCGGGCGCATCCGGGCATCCGGCAGCGCGCGTCGCGCAGCAGCACCGCGCGTCGCAGCTTCGGCGACACCGCCGCGGTCCGTCGGCCGATGGCGAGCACGACGCCGTGGTCGTCGACGAGCACCGGTTCGATCGTCGCGTTCGCACGGAGTTGCTCCAACAAGCTGTCGGCGATCGGGATCCCGGCAATCTCCGCGGGACCGTGCTGGGGGACCGCCACCTGCAGAACCGGCGACCTCGCCAATGACGGCGCATGGTCGTCGGCCGCGTCGTGCGGGTCGCACAGCGCCACCAACGCATCAGCCAGCGCGTTGCTCGAACGGCGCCCACGCCTCACCCTTGACCTTCATCTGCTCGGTCAGCTGGGTGATCGTCTCCTCGAACTGCGCGCCCAGGTCGTCGGGCAACTGACCCCGGAACTGCAACATCGCCGAGTCCCGGCCCCGCCACATCCGCAGCTCACGCGCCGCGAACCGCGCCCGCGCATCCTCCGCCGTCGGCTTCGACACCCGCCGCGCCTGACGAGCGAGCTCCAACGGATCCACGTTCGGTGCCCGCCGCGCCCACTCGCGATCCGACTCCCCATCGGCCAACTGCACCACCGACGACAACTGCTCGTCGGAGAGACCGCCCTCCATCGCCACCGACGCGATCGCCGGCAACGACTCCAACGCCCGCGCCGTCTCCACCTTGTCGCGCACCACCCGCGCCGACTCGCCGTACGCGCCCATCGTGGCGTCGATCCGACCGCGCTCGTCGAGCACCCGCACAATCGCCAGTTCCTCGGCGTGGAGCTCACGCTGCGCGCCGACCACCTCGCGACGACGCGACTCCAACCACTCCGTCGAATGGGTCCGGAACTCGTCGACCAGCACGTCGAACATGCACCGATCCAACCACGGGGGTATGACACGTATCGGGGGTCAGCCGGGCCGATCAGCCGGGGTTGGTGTACGCCCGCGTGGGGGTGACGAGCACCGCGGCGCGACGCTCGTCGGCCATGGCGCGGTCGTAGGCGTCCCAGTCGTCGTGGGTGCCGCCGGCGGCGCGGAACACGTCCCGGAGCAGCACCCGCAGCCCGTCGCCGTCGACCCCGGCGCGGGGATCGTCGGGACCGACGATCTCGGCCGTGCCCTCGACCGTCGCCCACTGCCACCCGGCCCGCACCACGATCGTCGCCCGCGGATCGGCGCGCAGGTTGCGCACCTTGCGCGTGCCCCCCGCCGCGACCAGGCCGACGACCTCGGCGCCGGTCACCGGATGACGGAGCACGCCTGCGTTGACCACGCTCGCCTGCACGGTGCCGTCGGGGCGCGTCGTGGCGAGCACGCAGAGCCCGTGCTCGAGCGGTACCAGCGCGGCGAACGCGGCGAGATCGGTCACGGCGTGGCGACGGTGCGCGCGCACGCGCCGCGGCCACGATGAGGTCCGCGCAGGCGTCGAACTCGAGCGCGGTCGAGTCGAGCACGAGGTGGTAGTGGCGCGGCGTCGCGTGCGTCGCACTTGTAGAAGTGCTTGACGTAGCCCTCGCGGGCGCGGTCGGTCTCCGCCGCCAGCTTGCGCGCTTGCGCCTCGTCGATGCCCTCGAGGCCGACGGCCCGCTGCACCCGACCCTCGAGCGGACCGTCGAGCCGCACGTGGAGCGCGCCGGGATGGTCGCGGAGGACGATGGCGGCGGCCCGTCCGAGGATCACGCCCCCTTCGGTCTGGGCGATCTGCTGCAGCACCCGCTCGGTCTGCTCGCGGAACGCCACCTCGGGCTGGTCGCCCAGCGATGCCCGGGCGGCCGTGGGCACGGTCCCGAACTCGGTGTCGGGCAGCGCCGCGGCCCGGGCGAGGCTGGCGAACAGGCGACCGAACCCGGAGGTCCGTCGTTCGTCGTGCGCCATCACGTCCTGCATCGGGACCGCGAGCGCCTCGGCCACCGCCACCGGTATGGCTCGGTCGAGGAACGGCAGGTCGAGTTGCTCCGCGACCGCCGGCCCGATGACGCTCCCCCCGGCTCCGAACGACGCCGACAACGTGACGACCGATGTCATTGACTCCAGTCTGTCACCAGGTCGGGCCACGCGCGGCGCGAGACTCGCCGCTGATGGGCATCCGGTCATGGTTCCTGCGCGCGGAGTCGGGCCGCACCCGGGTGATGACCGCGGCCGCGATCGGCTCGGTGGCCGCGTTCGTGGTCGCCTGGTTCGTGCCCTGGCAGCTCACCGTGCTGGTGGCGTGGGACGTCACCGCCGCGCTCGTGGTCGGCGCGGTTTGGGTGTCGATCGGTCGCTTCACCCCCGAGGAGACGAAGCGGTTCGCGGTCAAGGAGGACGACTCGCGCGCCAGCACGCACCTCCTGCTCCTCGGCGCCGCGCTGGTGAGCCTGGTCGGCGTGGTGCTCGCGTTCCTGAAGGCCAACGAGGGCATGCATCGCCAGGAGGTGCTGCTCGAGGCATTCGGTGTGGTGACGATCGTGTGCTCGTGGCTGCTCGTGCACACGGTGTTCGCGCTGCGGTACGCGCACGTGTACTACACGGAGCCCGAAGGCGGCATCGACTTCAAGACCAAGGGCCACGAGCAGCCCGACTACGTCGACTTCGCGTACACCGCCTTCACGGTCGGCATGACGTTCCAGGTGTCCGACACCGACGTCACCCGACGCGAGATGCGCCACGAGGTGCTGCGGCACGCGCTCATCTCGTTCCTGTTCGGTGCCGTGATCGTGGCGACGACGGTCAACGTGATCGCCAGCCTGCTGAACACCTGATCCCCGTCGCTCGCTGCCGCTCGCCCGAGGGCGCGCGGTGCGAGCGACGGGGAAGGCGTGCCTATCCCAGACCGTTCTTCTTCAGGAAGGCCGTCGCCACGTCGGACGGGTCTTCCTTGTTCTCGCTGATGTCGAGCGACATCTTGTTGTACGCCGCGGTGCTCAACTTCGCCGAGACCGCGTTGAGGACGTTCATGGTCGCCTTCGTGGCCTTGTCCCGGTTGATGACGAAGACCGGGTTGTCGGCCGGCTGCAGGCCCTTGTCGTCCTTGAGCAACACCGCGTCCTTCGGGATCACGCTGCTGCCGGTGAAGAGGAGGCCGACGTCGATGTCGCCGTCCTCGAGCGCCTGCACCGTGATCGGACCACCGGTGTCGAGCTTCTTCACCTCGGAGAACTCGAGGCCGTAGAGCTGCTGCGACGTGTCACCGAGGCAGAGCGGACGCTCCTCGCACTCGGGCGGTCCGCCGAAGGTCAGCTTCGACGACTGCTTGGTGAGGTCGGAGACCTTCTTCAGCTTGTACTTCTTCGCGGTGTCCTTGGTGACGTAGAAGCCGTTCACGTCGACCGCGGGCGCCGGCTTGCTCACGGTGATGTCGGTGCCCGCGAGCTTGGCGGTGAGCGCCTTGTAGGTCTCCGCCGAGTCACCCGTCGGCGTGCCGCCGAGGTAGGTGAGCAGCGTGCCCTGGTAGTCGGCGTAGCCGTCGAGGTCACCGTTCTCGAGCGCCTTGTAGACGATCTCGGTGGCGCCGAGGTTGTCCTTGAAGCTGATGTCGTAGCCCTTGTTCTCGAGCGCCTGTCCGTAGGCCTGCGAGATGGCCTGCGCGCCGGCGAAGTCCTTGGACCCCACGGTGAGCGACTTGCTCTGGGCCGAGGCGACGCCGCCGGCCGTGACACCCACCGCGAGGGTGAGCAGACCGGCCGTGAGCAGGGCCCACGAGCGGCGTCGGAATCGAGCCTTCTTCATCGGTACGTCCTGTCATGACGGAGTCGGGGCGTCTGCCTACCCTCGACCGGGACGGCGAAACCTTATCGAACCGGTCGGGTTTTGGGGCATCGCGGCCGGCACGCCAGCTCAGAGCGCGGCACCGGTGTTCGGCGCCAGCCGGTCGGTCGCCATGTCGCGCACCTTGATCGTCGCTTCCGTCCGGATGCCGGGTGAGGTGATCGCCCGTTGCACCAGGGCCAGGAGGCCATCGAGCGCGAGGGCCAGGAGTGCGACGAGCATGCCGCCGGCGAACACCTTGGCGTTGTCCTGGACCGCCTTGCCGTCGACGATGTAGCGCCCCAGCCCGCCCGAGTCGACCAGCGCCGCGAGCGTCGCGGTGGCGACGACGGCGACGGTCGCGGTGCGCACACCTGCCATCACGAGGGGCATCGCGTTCGGCAGCTCGATCCGCCAGATCATCTGCCGCCCGTTCATGCCCATGCCGCGCGCGGATTCGCGGATCTCGTCGTCGACGCCGGCCATGCCCACGTACGCGTTCGCCAGCATCGGTGGCGCCGCGAGCGCGACCATCGCGATGAACGCGGGGATCGACTGCACCGGGGTGAGGATCCCGGTGGGATCGCCGATCCCCACCCACTGCACTGCGAGGATGAGCAGCGCCAGCGCCGGGAGCGCCCGACCGATGTTGGCGATGTTCACCGCGATCACGCCGCCCGTGCGGACGTGACCGAGCACGACACCGATCGGCAGCGCGATCAGCGCCGCGATCAGCACCGACACGACGGTGAGCTGCAGGTGCTGCATCGTCAGGGTCGGGATGCCCTCCTTCCCGTGCCACTGATCGCCGTTCGTCAGGAAGTCGAAGACGTCGGAGATGCCCATCAGGCCACCGACTGCCGCGTTCGCTTCCGACCCGCCGCGTGCCCAGGGCGTCGCGAGGCGTTGCGCGCCCACGAGCAACAGATCGGCGATCACCGCCAGCACGAGCGACAGCACGACGCCGACCGTGAGCGGGGTGCGGAAGTCGCGCTGGAAGCCGTCGAGCATCAGCTGTCCGAGGCCACCCTGGCCGATGTACGCGGTGATGGTGACGAGGCCGATGGTGGTGACGGTGGCGATGCGGATCCCGGCGATGATGGCGGGGAGCGCGAGGGGGAGCTCGACGCGCAGGAGCTGGCGCGTGCGCGAGTACCCCATGCCGACGGCCGCTTCCTTCACGTCGGGGGGCACGCCGTCGAGCCCGGTCACCGTGTTCCGCACCAGGATCAGCAGGGTGTACACGGTCAGCGGGATGAGGGCGGTCGTGCGCGAGAGACCGGTCAACGGCAGGAGCAACGCGAACAGCGCCAGTGACGGGATGGTGTACAGCACGCCGGTGACCGTGATCACGGGTCCGTACAGCTTGCGGTAGCGCACGCTCAGGAGCGCGAGCGGCAACGCGATCATCAGCCCGAAGAGCACCGCGAGCACCGTGAGCTCGATGTGCTCGGACAACCGCTGCCGGATCTCGTCGGTGTGGTCCTGCACCCACGGCCAGTACAACCACTTCGGGCCGATGTCCTCGGCCAGCACGACGACGAGCGGCGTCATCGCCCGAGCCTAACGGTGCACGTCGACGGGTATCGTCCTGCAATCACCACCGACGCGATGATCCGCCTCGACGCGATCAGCAAGCAGTATCCCAACGGCCAGGTCGCCGTGCGGGAGCTCTCGCTCGAGGTTCCCGAGGGCGAGGTCTGCGTGCTCGTCGGACCGTCGGGGTGCGGCAAGACCACGACGTTGAAGATGGTGAACCGGCTCATCGAGCCGACGTCGGGGCGCATCTTCCTCGACGGGCGCGACGTCACCCACGCCGACCCGGTCGAGCTGCGCCGCCACATCGGATACGTGATCCAGCAGGTGGGCCTGTTCCCGCACCAGACCATCGCCACCAACATCGCCACGGTGCCGAAGCTGCTGGGGTGGCCGAAGGCGCGCACCGAGGCGCGGGTCGACGAGCTGCTCGACCTCGTCGGCCTCGATCCTGCCGACTACCGCGCGCGATATCCCGCGCAGCTCTCCGGCGGACAGCGGCAGCGCGTCGGCGTGGCGCGCGCGTTGGCCGCCGACCCGCCCGTCCTGCTCATGGACGAGCCGTTCGGCGCCATCGATCCGGTGACGCGCGTGCGACTGCAGGACGAGTTCCTCCGGCTCCAGGGCGAGGTGCAGAAGACCGTCGTGTTCGTGACGCACGACATCGAGGAAGCGGTGAAGATGGGCGACCGCATCGCCATCCTCGACGTCGGCGGGATCCTCGAGCAGTATTCGACGCCGGCCGAGATCCTGGGGCGTCCGGCGTCGCCCATGGTGCGCGACTTCGTCGGCCGCGATCGGGCGCTCAAACGCCTGCGGGTCACCCCCATCGAGGCGGAGTGTCTCGAGCACCCGCCCACCGTCGCCCCCGACGCCACCCTCGCCGACGCACGCGCGGCGATCACGAAGTGGGACGCCGACTGGGTCGCGGTGGTGGGCGACGACGGCACGCTCCGCGGGTACGTCGACCAGGCGCGCGCCGCCGGTGACGGGACGGTCGCCGAGCACCTCCAGCGGATCGAGACGTGGGTGCCGATCGACCAGGACCTCCAGGACGTGCTCGCCACCATGCTGCTCACGCGGGAGGGCTGGGTGTCGGTGCTCGACGGCGACCGCTTCGTCGGTGTGCTCACGCCCGAGGCCGTCTACCAGACGCTGCGCCGATCGCTCGAGCGACTGCCCGAACCACCGGCCGAACCACCGGCCGAATCGACGGCGAACGGCGAGGGGTAACGTCCGAGGCCGGAGACGGAGCGAGCGGACGCGAGCGACGGGGAACTGATGGCGATGGACGTGGCGGACTCGCTGCTCGACCTGGTGGGCAACACCCCGCTCGTCCGACTCGGACGCGTGGGGCGGCGACCTCGAGTGCGATCTCCTCGCCAAGGTCGAGCTGTTCAACCCCGGCGGCAGCGTCAAGGACCGTCCCGCCGTCGCGATGATCGACGCGGCGGAGCGCGACGGGCTGCTGCGCCCGGGCGGCACGATCGTCGAACCCACGTCGGGCAACACCGGCGCGGGGCTCGCGATCGTCGCCGCCCAGCGCGGCTACCACTGCATCTTCGTGATGTCCGACAAGATGAGCGAGGAGAAGATCTCGCTCCTGCGGGCGTACGGCGCCGACGTGGTGGTGTGCCCCACCGCGGTGCCGCCCGAGGACCCGGCGTCGTACTACTCGGTCGCCGACCGCCTGACCCGGGAGACGCCCGGCGCCTTCCGGCCCGACCAGTACTCGAACCCTGCCAACCCGGCCGAGCACGAGCGTTCCACCGGCCCCGAGATCTGGCGCCAGACCGAGGGCCGCATCACCCACTTCGTGGCCGGGGTCGGCACCGGCGGCACCATCACCGGCGTGGCGCGGTACCTCAAGGCGCAGAACCCCGACGTGCAGATCGTGGCCGCCGATCCCGAGGGCTCCGTGTACTCCGGCGGTAGCGGCCGTCCGTACCTGGTCGAGGGCGTGGGGGAGGACTTCTGGCCCACCACGTTCGACCCCGCGCTGGTCGACCGCACCGTGATGGTGAGCGACGCCGAGTCGTTCGCGGCCGCACGGCGGGTCACCCAGGAGGAGGGGCTGCTCATCGGCGGGTCGTGCGGCACCGCCGTGCACGCGGCCTTGGTGGTCGGCGAGGACCTCGGTCCCGACGCAGTCGTGGTGGTGCTGCTGCCCGACTCGGGGCGCAACTACCTCTCGAAGATCTTCGACGACGGCTGGATGACGAGCTACGGCTTCCTGCGCAGCGAGGGGCCGACCGCCGGCGACGTGCTCGCGGCGAAGGACGGCGCGATCCCCGACCTCGTGGTGATCACCGCCGACACGTCGACCCGCGACACGTTCGCGCAGATGCGTGAGCTCGGCGTTTCGCAGCTCGTGGTCGCGACCACGACCGAGCAGCCGCTCGCGGCCAAGGAGGTGTCGGGCGCGGTGTCGGAGCTGCCACTGATGGACAAGGCGTTCCGCGATCCTTCGATGCTCGACCTGCCCGTGGGCGAGATCATGGAGCCGGCGCCACCCATGCTCGGGATCGGCGAGACGGTCACCGACGTCGTCGACCGCCTCGAGTCGTGCACCGCCGTGCTCGTGCTCGACGGCGGTCACCCGGTGGGTGTGCTCACCCGCTCCGACGTGCTGACGTTCCTCGCCGAGCGCGCCCCGTCATAGCGTCTCCCCATGGCTGACGGCTTCGAGACTCGCGCCATCCACGACGGCCAGCCGCCCGACCCCGCGTCGGGCGCGGTGATCACGCCGATCACGCTGTCGTCCACGTTCGTGCACGAAGAGGTCGGGAAGCACGCGGGCTACGAGTACGCGCGCAGCGGCAACCCCACACGGCGCGGCGTACGAGGAGTGCCTGGCATCGCTCGAGGGCGCGCTGTACGGGTTCGCGTTCGCCAGCGGGATGGCGGCCGAGGACGCGGTGCTGCGGATGCTGCAGCCCGGCCAGCGGGTGATCATCCCCGACGACGCCTACGGCGGCACGTTCCGGCTGGTCTCGAAGGTGCTTGCACCCTCAGGGATCGAGTGGACCGTCGCCGACCTCACCGACCTCGACGCGCTGGCGCGCGACTGGCCCGAGGGCACCGCGCTGGTGTGGGTCGAGACGCCGACCAACCCCACGCTCGCCATCGTCGACATCCTCGGCGTGTGCGCGATCGCACACGAGCGTGGCGCGCGGGTCGTCGTCGACAACACGTTCGCCACGCCGTTCCTCCAGCGGCCGCTCGAGCTCGGCGCCGACATGGTCGTGCACTCCGCCACCAAGTACCTCGGCGGTCACTCCGACGTCGTCGGCGGGTTCGCGGCCACCAACGACCCCGAGATCGCGGAGCGCATCGGGTTCCTGCAGAACGCGGTCGGCGCGGTGCCGAGCCCGTTCGACTGCTATCTCGTGCTGCGCGGCCTCAAGACGCTCGCCGTGCGGATGGAGCGGCACTGCGCGAACGCACAGGCGGTGGCCACGCTCCTGCTCGTGCACCCCGCGGTCTCGCAGGTGCTCTACCCCGGGATCCCGGTGCACCCCGGCCACGCCATCGCGCAGCGGCAGATGCGCGACTTCGGCGGGATGGTGAGCTTCCTCATGTTCGGGGGCGAGGAGACCGCGCTCGAGCTCGTCGCGGCCACCCGGCTGTTCACGCTGGCCGAGTCGCTGGGTGGGGTGGAGTCGCTCATCGAGCATCCGGCGCGCATGACCCACGCCTCCGCCGTCGACTCGCCGCTCGCCGTCGACCCCGCGCTCATCCGCCTGTCGGTCGGCATCGAGACCACCGACGACCTCGTCGCCGATCTGCACCAGGCCCTCAACACGGTCTCGAACGGCGACGCCGCCCTCTGAACGGCCGCCCTCTGAACGGCGCGCCCTCTGAACGGTGGTCAGTCCAAGGCGCGGCGGATGATGCGGCCGAGGGGTTCGGTCTCGACGAGGAAGCCGTCGTGGCCGGAGATGGTCTGCACGATCTCGACCGCGGACGAGGTGGGGATCAGCTCGCCGAGCTCCTGCTGGAGCCGCACCGGGTAGAGCCAGTCGGACGACATCCCCGCGATGGTCACGTCGGCGGTGATGGTGGCCAGCGCGGCTCGCGATGCCGCCGCGGTCGCGGCCGACGTCGTGGTGGTTCATCGCCTCGGACAACACGAGGTACGTGTTGGCGTCGAAGCGCCGGACGAGCTTGTCGCCGTGGTAGTCGATGTAGGACTCGACCGCATAGCGACCGCCGACGAAGGGCTCCTCGCCCTGCTGGTGGTCGCGTCCGAACCGGGCCGCGAGCTCGAGCTCGGTGCGGTAGCTGATGTGACCGATGCCGCGCGCGATCGCGAGCCCCTCGTGCGGCCCGTCGCCGGGCTCGGCGTCGTAGTAGTCGCCCCCGCGCCACTTCGGGTCGGCGCGGATGGCGCGCATCTGCACGTGGCAGAGCGCGATCTCCTCGGCCGTGGCCTGCGCGCCCACCGAGATGACGACGGCGCGCTCGACGCGCTCGCGCTGGCCGACGGCCCACTCGAGCACGCGCATGCCGCCCATCGACCCACCCACGACCGCGTACCAGCGGTCGATGCCGAGCGCATCGGCGAGCGCAACCTCCAACCCGACCTGGTCGCGGATCGTCGTCACCGGGAACCGCGAGCCGTAGGGCCGCCCGTCGGCGGCGTCGGACGACGGTCCGGTGGTGCCCTGGCACCCGCCGAGCACGTTGGGGCACACCACGAAGAACCGGTCGCTGTCGACGGCGCACCCGGGACCGACGGTGCCGTCCCACCAGCCGACGTCGCCGTGGCCGGGACCCGCGGGACCGGCGGCGTGACTGTCGAGGCTCAGCGCGTGCAGCACCAGCACCGCGTTCGATGCGTCGGGTGCGAGCTCGCCCCACGTCTCGTAGGCGACCGTCACCGCCTCCAGGCGGCCGCCGGCCTCGAGCTTCAGGCCTTCGTCGAACGTGACGAATTGTCGGCGCCCCGGGTCGTCCCCCGGACGCCATGCGCCGGTGACCGGAGGCAGTTCGGTCACGCCGACTTGGCGGCGCGGAACCCGGCGTCGAGATCGGCGAGGATGTCGTCGATCGACTCGATGCCCACCGACAGGCGCACGAGGTCGGGCGTCACGCCGGTGGTGGCCTGCTCGTCGGCCACGAGCTGCTGGTGCGTGGTGGTGGCGGGGTGGATGGCCAGGCTCCGCACGTCGCCCACGTTGGCGAGGTGGCTGTGCAGCTCGAGCGAGTCCACGAAGCTCTGACCCGCCTCGAGGCCACCGTCGATGCCGAACGAGACGATGGCGCCCTGACCGCGGGGCAGGTACTTCTTCGCGCGCTCGTTCCACGGGCTCGACGCCAGCCCCGGGTAGATCACCCAGTTCACCTCGTCGCGTGCTTCGAGCCACTGCGCGACGGCGAGCGCGTTCGACGAGTGCCGTTCCATGCGGAGCGACAGCGTCTCCAGCCCCTGCAGGAACAGGAACGAATTCAGCGGGGCGATCGCCGGACCGATGTCGCGCTGGTACTGCAGACGCGCCTTCAAGATGTACTGGGCCGGCCGCAGCGGCTCGGGCAGCTGCGAGAACACCGCGCCGTGGTAGCTGGGGTCGGGCTCGGTGAAGTTGTCGAACCGTCCACTGCCCGCGTAGTCGAACTTCCCGCCGTCGACGATGATCCCGCCGATCGACGTGCCGTGACCGCCGATGAACTTGGTCGCCGAGTGCACCACGATGTCGGCGCCGTGCTCCAACGGACGGCAGAGGTAGGGCGATGCGAGCGTGCTGTCGACGACGAGAGGGATGTTGTTGTCGTGCGCGACCTTCGACACGCCTTCCAAGTCGAAGACGTCGCCCTTCGGGTTGCCGATGGTCTCGCCGTAGAAGGCGCGCGTGTTCGGTCGCACCGCAGCCGCCCACGCGTCGAGGTCGTCGGGATCGTCGACGAAGCTGACCTCCATCCCGAGCTTGGGGAACGTGTAGTGGAGCTGGTTGTAGGTGCCGCCGTAGAGCGACGACGCCGAGACGATGTGCCCGCCGTTCTCGGCCAGGTTCGCGAGCGCCACGAACTGGGCCGCCTGCCCGCTCGCGGTGGCCAGCGCGCCCACGCCGCCCTCGAGCGCGGTCATGCGGTCCTCGAACACCGCCTGGGTGGGGTTCATGATCCGCGTGTAGATGTTGCCGAGCTCCTCGAGCCCGAAGAGCGCCGCCGCGTGCGCAGTGTCGCGGAACACGTAGCTGGTGGTCTGGTAGATGGGGACGGCTCGTGCGCCGGTGGTCGGATCGGGCGAAGCGCCCGCGTGGACCTGCTTGGTCTCGAAACCCCAGCTCTCGGACATGGTGGTGACTCCTGTCGTCGTGGGCGGCTCGACCCTACGACGCCAAACCCGACCCATCAACCAGGATTTGCTCGCGCGGCCCGGAGCCGACGGATTCGGCGCCGGAGCGCTGGGTATCGTTGCGCCGTGGCGCCGGTCGCGGAACTTCTCGCCGACCGCTACGAGCTCGGGGTCCGACTGGGTTCGGGCGGGATGGGCGACGTGTACCGCGCTCGCGACCTCCTGCTCGAGCGGGTCGTCGCGGTCAAGGTCCCGACGGCGACCGTCACCCCGGCTTCGGCGGAACGGTTCAAGCGCGAAGCTCGGGCCGCGGCGCGCCTGAACCACCCGAACATCGTGGTGATCTACGACTGGGGCGGCGGCACCGAGCCCTTCATCGTCATGGAGCTCGTCGAGGGCCGGAGCCTGCGGGCCGAGCTGCGGGCCCGCCACACCCTCCCGCCCGCCGAGGTCGCGGCCCTCGGCGCCCAGATCGCCGACGCGCTCGCGCACGCGCACCACCACGGCGTCGTGCACCGCGACGTGAAGCCCAGCAACGTGCTGCTCACGCCCGGCGGCAGCGTGAAGGTCACCGACTTCGGCATCGCGCAGTCGACGGTCGGGGAGGCGCTCACCGAGCCGGGCGTCGTGCTCGGCACCGTCGGGTACCTGTCGCCGGAGCAGGTCGCGGGGCTTCCGGCCGACGCCCGGAGCGACGTCTACTCGCTCGGCGTGGTCCTCACCGAGTTGCTCACCGGCGAGCGGCCCACCGGAGGCGAGGCCGATCCCACCACCGAGGTCGAGCGCGTGATCACGCGGGCGCGCGCCATCGATCCGAACGCGCGTCACCAGGGTGCAGCCGATCTGCGCGACGCGCTGCGCGAGGCCGCGACCACCGACGACGGAGCTGCCCCGAGCGCGGCACCCGCGGTCGCGCCCGTTCCCGAGCCGCTCACCGCGTCGCCGCTGACCGCGGCGTCGGTGACGATCACCGACGGTTCCGGAGATCCCTCTCGCACCGCACGGGCGACGGGAATCGCGGTCACCTCGGTGCTCCCGGCGGCCGCAGCCCCGAGCGCGGGCGCGGGCGCGGTGGTCACGCCACCACCCCGCACCGGCGACGCACCGGTCGTCACGAAGCGGCGGTTCCGGCGGGCGAAGACCACCTACCCGAAGGTCGCGAAGGCGCCCAAGCCGCTCAAGCCGATGAAGCCGGCGAAGCCCAAGCGCGGCGCCCGCAAGGCCGCGGCAGTGGCCGCCGCGCCCGGCTTCCCGCCCGCGCCCGCCCCCAAGCGGGCGCGTACCTGGAAGCTCCGCCACTGGGTGGTCATCCTGGCCGCGCCGCTGCTCCTCCTCGCGGGAGGGGTCGCCGCGTACGCGAAGCTCACCGAGGGCGGCCCGATGCTCGCCGTGCCCGACGTCACCGACCGCGACGTCCTGTCCGCGATCGCGATCATGCACGACGCCGGCTTCGCGGTGGAGGCGACCGCCGAGGACAGCTCGCGCCCGGGCGGCATCATCCTCGAACAGCGACCGACCACGGGGCATGACCTCGAAGAGGGCTCGACCGTGATGGTGCGGGTCTCGAAGACCGACGCGCTCGTGCCCGAGGTCAGCACGATGGACGTCGAGTCGGCCAAGGTCGCGTTGCGGAAGGTCGGGCTCGCGAACTTCACCATCACGCCCGACTACCGCGACGACGTCGATCCGGGCACGGTCATGAGCACCACCCCCGCGGCCAACCTGCGGTCGCGGAAGACGGATCCGCTCGAGCTCGTCGTGGCCACCGATCCACACGTGAAGGTGCCGAACGTCGTCGACCTCGACCAGGCCACCGCCACCAGCCAGCTCCAGGCGCTCGGCCTGGACGTCAACGTGCAGACCGCGAGCAGCAGCACGCGACCGGTGGGCAACGTGATGAAGACGAGCCCGGGCACCGACGAGACCGTCGTGCGCGGCGACACCATCACGATCACCGTCTCCTCCGGGCCGAAGCAGGTGAACGTGCCCGTCGTGCTCACGTGGGACCGCGACGACGCGATCTCCGAGATCGAGGACCGCGGGTTCACGGTCAGCGTGACCACCGTGACCGTCACCAGCAGTGATGCCGACGACACCGTGGTGGCCCAGACCCCATCGGGCGGGAAGGCGGCGGAGGGCTCGACCATCGCGATCACGGTGGGGGTCCGCAAGAAGTAGCCCGGGCTGATGGTTTGCAAGGCTAATTAGCTATGCTAAACTTCGGGGATATGAGCCCCCGGATCGCCACCCCGACGCCAGAGATCACCGAGCTGGCGTCGCAGCTCCGGTTGGCGGTGGCACGGCTGTCGCGGCGAGTCCGCCAGCAGGCGGCGAGCACGGGCGAGGAGCTCACCGCGTCGACCCAGGGCGCGCTGGCGAGCATCGAACGTCTCGGTCCGATCACGCTCGGCGAGCTGGCGGCGGTCGAGCAGGTGCAGCCGCCGAGCATGACCCGCATCGTCGCCCGCCTCGAGGAGTGGGGCTACGCCACGCGCGTCGTCGATACCGCCGACCGTCGCGTCGCGCGCGCGGTGATCACCGACTCGGGACGGGAGCTCCTCGCGCACAGCCGCACCCGTAAGGATGCCTTCCTGGCCCGGCGGGTCGCCGACCTCACCGACGCCGAGCGCGCGCTGCTCGCACGAGCGGTGCCGCTGCTCGAGCGGCTCCAGGACGACACGCCGTGAAGTCATCGTCATGAAGTCGTTGCGAGGCACCTTCCAGTCGATGCACGTGCGGAACTTCCGCCTGTTCTTCACCGGCCAGCTCATCTCGCAGGGCGGCACGTGGATGCAGACGATCGCCCTCAACTGGCTCGTCCTGCACCTGTCGCACAACAACGGGTTCCTCGTCGGGCTCGCGATCGCGCTGCAGTTCCTCCCCACCCTGTTGTTCGGGGTGTGGGGTGGCGCGATCGCCGACCGCTTCGACAAGCGCAAGGTGCTGCTCTGCACGCAGGCCGGGATGGCGGCGGTCGCCGTGGTCCTCACCCTGCTCGACGCCACGGGCGTCGTGCAGCTCTGGATGCTCTACGTGCTGGTGTTCGTGTACGGGTTGGGGTTGGCGGTCGACAACCCCACCCGGCAGTCGTTCGTCTCCGAGCTCGTCCCGCCCGCCGACCTGCCGAACGCGATCGGTCTCAGCAGCGCCATCTTCCAGCTCGCCCGAGTGCTCGGACCCGCGCTCGCCGGCGTGCTGATCCTCGCCGGCGGCACCAGCATCTGCTTCGGGCTCAACGCGGTGTCGTTCGTCTTCGTGATCGGCGCGCTGCTCATGATGCGGCCCGAGGAGCTCTACCGTTCGGCGCCGCTCGGGCGCGCGAAGGGCCAGCTGACCGAGGGACTCCGCTACATCTGGGAGGCCGCCGAGCTCCGGTGGATCCTCCTGCTCATGCTGGTGGTCGGGACCTTCGCCATCAACTCGCCGGTGGTGCTGCCGCTGCTGGCCAAGATCACGTTCGACAGCGGTCCCGAGGTCTACAGCTGGATGTCGATCGCGATGGGAGCGGGCGCGATCTTCGGCGCCCTGTTCGCGGCCAACCGGTTCGACACCCGCGGCCGGATCCTCGCCGGCACCGGGTTGGCGTTCGGGGTGTCGATCTGCGTGGCGTCGTTGGCGCCGACGCTGGCGTTGTTCATCGTGCTGCTCGTGGTCGTCGGCGCCGGCCAGATCGCGTTCCTCTCGGTCACCAACTCCTCGCTGCAGCTGATCGCGAACCCGACGATGCGTGGTCGTGTGATGGCCGTGTACACCATCACGCTGCTGGGCACCACGCCGATCGGTGGCCCGCTGATCGGGTGGATCAGCGACCAGTTCGGGCCCCGCTGGGGCTTCGCGGTCGGTGGGATCGCGACCATCGCCGGCGTGCTGACCTTCGGTGTCGCATTCATGCGCACGCGCCGACGCGCCGAGGGCGAGACCGGCGCGGTCGAGCCCGCCGACCTCGTGCTCGGCGTCGACGGCGAGGCGATCCCCGCGTCGGTCAGCTGACGGCGGTGCCGATCAGGTGAGGCGCGTGTGCGGCACGTCGCGCAGCGCACCGGCGCGCAGCTCGGCCACTGCCGGCACCGGGTCGGGATCGCCGAACAGTTCGGGATCGGTGTAATCGGTCGGGCGCCCCGTGCCGTCGATCACCCACCACGACGCCTCCAACGCGATGCCGTTGGGATCGGTGAAGTACACCGAGCGGATGAAGCCGTGGTCGACGACTTCGGTGACCTCCGAGCCCGCGGCGAGGAGCCGCTTGCGCAGCAGCTCGAGCGCGTGCTCGTCGGGGACGTCGAACGAGATGTGGTCGAGCTGGATGGCGCGATCGCTCGGCCCGCCCGCGGGCTTGGCGAAGGTCTCGGCCCCTTCGACCTCGAAGAACGCGACGGTGTTGCCGCGGTCCATCTCGAAGAAGTAGTGGCGCATCGGCCCCGCCATGGTCGTCGCCGCCAGGCGCATGCCGAGGACGCCCACGTAGAAGCGGACGGTCGCATCCATGTCGGGGGTG
Source organism: uncultured Actinomycetes bacterium (assembly GCA_963756895.1). Classification (GTDB taxonomy): domain Bacteria; phylum Actinomycetota; class Acidimicrobiia; order IMCC26256; family DASPTH01; genus DASUAS01. The sequence continues at coordinate 136,241 of CAVWPI010000005.1, forward strand.
ACGAGGGCCAGGTGGTTGATGCCCTGCCAGCGCGGTGCGTCGGGCAGGTCGGGGATCGGCTGATCGGTGCTGCGGTCATCGGCCATGGCATCAATCGTACGCAGGTCCGGTACGGGTACGTTCCTCCTGCTGTTCCTCCTCGCGCGCGGGATCCCGGTGTTCGTCCTCCGCACCGATCCCGACGAGCGCGCCGTCGAAGGGATGTAGAGGTTCCGCTCGGTTCGCCGACACGCTCGCGGGGTAGCCCACGACGGTGAGGGCTCGCGACGGAGAGCGGAGAGGAGACGTCATGGACATCTATGCGTTCCGAGCCGAGGTGTTCGTCGTTCCTCCTCCTCCCGATCTGACCGGGTTCGAGGTCGAAGCCTCCGACGGGCACATCGGGAAGATCGACGAAGCGACGATGGCGCCGGGCGCGACGTGTCTCGTGGTCGACACCGGGTTCTGGATCTTCGGGAAGAAGCGGATGATCCCTGCCGGCGTCGTGCGCGCCGTCGACCTCGACGAGCGCAAGGTCTTCGTCGACATGACGAAGGACGAGATCAAGGGCGGCCCCGACTACGACCATGACCACCACCGGCGGGACGAACCCGGCTACCACGACGTGGTCGCCGGCTACTACGACCCCTGGGGCGGCACGCCACCCATGGAAGGTGCCTAGTCAGGCACAGTTGGCCGCGTCGAGCGTCGGCTTGGGATCGACGCGCGTGCCGTTCGGTCCGCCGAGCCGCAGCTCGAAGTGCAGGTGGTTGAAGCCGTTCGCGTTGCCGGTGTGGCTGACCGACTCGATCATGTCGCCCGCCCTCACCGTGCGCGTCGTGTTCTCGAGCACCGGCGCGTACGGGGTGAGGTGGGTGTAGTAGTAGGTGTTGCCGTCGTCGGCGTTGAGGTAGACCGAGTAGCCGCCGACGTCACCGGTGCTCCAGTACCAGAGCGTGCCGTTGCGCACCGCGTAGACCGGGGTGCCTTCGGGCGCGGCCAGGTCGACGCCGGAGTGGGACGGTCCGAACCCCTGCATGGACACGAAGCCCGTCACCGGACAGCGCACGATCGTGGCGTTCAGCGCAGGAGGCGCGGGCTCGGCGGGCGGGAGGCAGGCGGTGGCGCTGAGCGCCACGATCGCGAGCGCGGCGGCGACGAGGAACGATCGCCGGAGCCGGCGCGGCAGATGGGCGCGCGAAGGCGCGGCAGTGCGGGGCATGCAAGGGGTGTCGGCATCCACGGGCCGACATTTGAGCCCCGGCCGTTCAACCGCCGGTCAACGAGGGCGGATCGACCCGGTTCGTGACCGATACCGGGCCCGATGCTCCGGCGGTGGTTCTCGGATTCAGGCGGTCAGTTCGGGTGGCCGCCGGTGACGCTCGGCCCATTGGACGCCCAGCGCGGTGAGATCGAGCCGGTCGATGGCCTCGGCCTGGCGCCGGGCCCGGGCCCGCACCGCCGATTCGGCGTCGCCACCCAGTGACCGCAGGACCCACTGCCGCGCCACCCCGCCTGCCGCGCGCCCGGCGGGGATCTCGAGCGCGGGGCGCCGGGCCGGGTCGAGGTAGAGCGAGAGGGTCAGCGAGCGCACGAGCCCGTGGTCGGGGTCGACACCTGCACCGCGCAGCCGGTTGATGACGTACGACGCCAGCAGCTGGAGCTCGCGCACCCCTCGACGCGACGTCGTGCTGAGCCGGAGTGCGACCGGGATCGATGCCAGCCCCACCTTGAACGCCTTCGACGACGGCAGCGGCGCCTTGCTCGCGAACTTGCCCGACTTCGTCGCCACCGCCAGGGCCCGCCGCGCCATCGGTGTCGCTGCGGCCACGAACGCGGTGAGCGTGGTGGCGGCCGGCGCCGCACCCACGCCGGTCGGGCCCATGGCGACGAGATCCTCGAACTCCTCCGCGGTGCGGACGTCGAAGGGCTCGTCGAAGACGCGGTCGAGCGCCCCGTCGATGAGCGCCCGCACCCGGGCGGTGACGAGGTCAGGCACGCGTCAGTCCCCGGAACAGCACGTCGAGCGCGCGATCGAAGCGTTCCGAGGGGTCGCTCATGAGCGGGTTGATACCCACCAGCTCCAACATGACCAACCCGTGGATCGCGCCCCAGAGGAGCTCGGCGATCTGGTCGGGGGAACCGTCGAGCAGCCCCGCGTCGGTGCAACGGGCGACCTTGCCCACCAGTCCGTCGAACGCGTTGTGCGCGAGCTCGTGGCTGGCGTCCGACGGCTCGAACCCGGGGACCGCGCCGCCGAACATCACCATGTAGTGGGTGGCGTTGGACGTGGCCGAGTCGCGGTAGCAGTTGGCGCCGCGCCGCAGGTCGGCGAGCGGGTCATCGGTGAGTGGGTTGGCCTTCATGGCGTCGACCAGGCGTTCGAATCCCTCGGCGTAGAGCTCGTCGACCACGCCGTCCTTGCCGCCGAAGCGGCTGTACAGGCCCATGGTCGAGCAGCCGGCGGCGGCGGCGATGCGCCGGACGCTGAGCGCGCTCGCGCCCTCGGTCGACAGCAGCTCGCTCGCCGCCTCGAGGATCCGCTGGCCCTGCTCGTCCCGGGTTCGTGCCATCAGTTGCCCAGTCTCTTCGATCGGTGCCGCCCGCGCTTGACACCTGCAATAACGACGTTATAGCATGACGCCGATATCACGCTGTCATAACACAGTCGCCGGAGCCAGGAGTTCCCCCCATGGCCGACACCCGCGACATCGTCGACTCCCCACCGACCCCCACCGCCACCGACGTCGCTCCGGCCGACGTACCGGCCGACGTGCCGGTCGACGACCCGGTGCACCGCCGGCGCTGGGCCACGCTCGCGATCCTCTGCGTGAGCCTGCTGGTGATCGTGATCGACAACACGATCGTCAACGTGGCGCTGCCGACCCTCGTGCGCGATCTCGGCACGAGCATCAGCGACCTCCAGTGGGTGGTCGACGCGTACACGCTCGTGTTCGCCGGCCTGCTCCTCACCGCGGGGAGCCTCGGTGACCGGTTCGGCCGCAAGGGCGCGCTGACCGCAGGACTGCTCGTGTTCGGCGGGGCGTCGACCGCGGCGGCGTTCGCCGGCGGAGTTGATTCGCTCATCGCCGCCCGCGCCGTCATGGGCATCGGCGCCGCGCTGATCATGCCGGCCACGCTGTCGATCCTCACCAACGTGTTCACCGACACGCGGGAGCGCGCGCTCGCCATCGGGCTGTGGTCCGGCGTCGCCGGCATCGCGGTCGCGCTCGGTCCGGTGACCGGGGGCTTCCTGCTCGAGCACTTCTGGTGGGGTTCGGTGTTCATCGTCAACGTGCCGATCGTCATCGCCGCGATCGTGGCCGGCCACTTCCTGGTTCCGACGTCGCGCAACCCGCAGCGGCCGAAGCTCGACCTCGTGGGCGCGGGACTCTCGATCGTCGGGCTCGGCGCGTTGGTCGCATCCATCATCGAGGCTCCGAGCAACGGGTGGACCAGCCCGCTGATCCTCGCGGGGTTCACGATCGCAGTGGTCTCGATGGCCGCGTTCGTGTGGTGGGAGCGTCGCGTCGACGAGCCCATGCTCGACGTGCGCTTCTTCGCCAACGCGCGCTTCACCGCCGCCAGTGTGAACGTGACGCTCGTGTTCTTCGCACTGTTCGGCTTCATCTTCCTGGCCACGCAGTACCTGCAGTTCGTGCTCGGCTACACCGCGTTCGAGGCGGGGGTGCGCACGCTCCCGTTCGCGTTCGCGCTCATGGTGATGGCGCCGCTGTCGTCGAAGGCGGTGCAGTGGTTCGGCACCAAGCGCGTCGTCGTCACCGGGATGCTGCTCTTCGCGTCGGGCCTGGTGGTCGCGTCGACGTCGACGGTCGACACGGGCTACGCGCGGGTCATGCTCGCGATGGTGTTGATGGGAGCGGGCATGGGCCTGTCGGTCGCGCCGGCGACGGAGTCGATCATGGGTGCGCTCCCGCTGCACCAGGCCGGTGTCGGTTCCGCCGTGAACGACACCAGCCGGGAGGTGGGCGGCGCACTCGGTGTCGCCATCGTCGGCAGCATGTTGTCGTCGCTGTACTCGTCGAACCTCAACGGCAAGTTGCCGGCCAACGTGCCGAGCCAGGTGCGCGACGCCGCCGACCAGTCGGTGGGAGCCGCGCTGCAGGTGAGCGCGCAGCTCGGCAAGGTCGGCGCGCCGCTCGCCGACGCCGCACGCGAGTCGTTCGTCTACGCGATGTCCCGGGCATCGCTCGTGACCGCGGCGGTCGCGGTGCTCGGTGCGCTGCTCGCGTGGCGGTTCCTGCCCGCCCGGGCCACCGAGGCGCACGACCTCGACGTGTCCGACCCCGCGCCGGTCCCCGACCCGGCCGAGCCCCTTCCCGAGCTGGTCGAGGTGAGCTGACGCAGGCCGGCACGCCGGTCCGGTCAGCCGGCGTGCTTCTTCTTGCCGTGCTTCTTCTTGTTCTTGTTCTTCTTCTTCTTGTTCTTCTCGGTGGCGGCACCGGCGTCGGGGACCACCTGGAGCACGGCGTCCTCGGGGACCATGCCGACGAGGTGCTGCACCCGCTCGCGCAGAGCGGTGATGTCGCCCATGAGCTGGTCGAGCTGCTGCTCGAGGTTCTCGGGCGCGAAGAGGACGCGTCCGGGACCTGCGGGGTCCGGCTCGACCGGCGCGAGCGAGTCGAGCACGTCCTCCAAGCTCCGGCCGAGCCCGGCTTGGCGCTCCATGGGGTTCACGGTAGGCGCGCAACGAGCACCGAACGTGTCACTCCCGGTAGGAAATTTGCCCGACCCGCAGTCCGGGTCGGCATCGGATCACCGCGGAGCGTGGTCGCGCAGGGCTTCCTTCCACGCGCGGAACCGGTGGTGCACGGTGCCGTCGGGGCCGGATCCCTCGCCCTCCCCGCTCGGGTGGAGCCGGAAGGTGTACTGGAGCCGCGGGTCGTCGGCCGCCAGGGCGGCGTAGCGCGCGTTGCCCTTCGCGGCGGGCCCGGCGCGCCAGAGCAGCCACGGCCCGATGCGCCGCTTGTAGGCCACCAGTTCGTGGCCGAGGTCGCGGCCGAGCTCGAGCAGCTCGGCCGGCGCCTCGATCCATGCGGTGGCCGGGATCGTGCGGTCTCGTTGCGGGGTCGCGGGGAGATCGGTCGTGTGGAGCGGTGTCGGGTCGATCGGACGGTCCTCGGGTGCTGGCACGCCTCCCATGATGCCGTCGCCGCCATGATGCCGTCGCCATGATGCCCTCGACGCGCGGCGTCGAGTAGGGTGGTGTTGCTCCGGATGCGTGTTTGCTGCCGCACCGTGGGCCTTCGTCAGTTCAGCAAGTGGGTATGCGTGCTCTCGCGTCTCCGGTGAGTCCGGAACGGCGTCTCGGGTCCGTCGACCCTCCGAGACCCAACCGATCCGCACGAATCCAGGAGCGCACCGCGCCATGTCCACCTCTGTGTCCACCCTTTCCTCCCCGTCTCCCGACGCGCCCGATGCGCCGGTGACGTTCGCCGATCTCGGCGTTCCCGACGACCTCGTCCGCACCCTCCACGCGGCCGGGCTCGATTCCGCGTTCCCGATCCAGGCGATGACCGTGCCGGACGGGCTGGCTGGTCGCGACCTCTGCGGCCGTGCTCCCACCGGCTCGGGCAAGACGATCGCCTTCGGCATCCCGCTCGCCGCGCGCGTCGCCAAGGCCCGTCCGAAGCGCCCGCGTGGCCTGGTCCTCGTACCCACCCGCGAGCTGGCGGCGCAGGTCTGCGGCGAGCTCGAGTGGATCGGTCGCGGCCGCAAGCTGCGGGTCACGGCCGTGTACGGCGGCGCCGGCTTCGGCGCGCAGTTCAAGGCGCTGCGTCGCGGCGTCGACGTGCTCGTCGCCTGTCCCGGCCGCCTGACCGACCTCATCGAGCGGCGTGAGGTCGACCTCGACGAGGTCGAGATGGTCGTGGTCGACGAGGCCGACCGCATGGCCGACATGGGCTTCCTGCCCGCAGTGCGCGCCTTGCTCGACCGCACCCCCAACACGCGCCAGACGTTGCTGTTCTCCGCCACGCTCGACGGGGCCGTCGACGAGCTGGTGCGCCTGTACCAGCGCGACCCGTCGCGTCATCAGCTCCCCGAGGCCGATCAGCTCGCGGCGACGCACCACTTCTGGGCGGTCGACCGCGCGTCGCGTGTGGACGTCACGGCCGAGATCGTCGGCGTCGCCGGCCCGACCATCGTGTTCTGCCGCACCAAGCACGGCGCCGACGCGCTGGCGAAGAAGCTCGAGCAGCGCGGCGTGCGGAGCGCGGCCATCCACGGCAACCGCTCGCAGGGTCAGCGCGAGCGGGCGCTGTCCGCGTTCGCGTCGGGCAAGGTGCAGGCCCTCGTGGCCACCGACGTCGCCGCGCGCGGCATCCACGTCGACGGCGTCGCGTGCGTCGTGCACTTCGACCCGCCGGCCGACTTCAAGGACTACACGCACCGTTCCGGCCGCACCGCCCGCGCCGGCGCCGACGGCCTGGTCGTCTCGCTGGTGTCGCCCGACCTGCGCCGTGCGGTGGCCGGGTTCCAGCGGCAGCTCGGCGACCGGCCCGGTCTCGACCGCCCCGACGTCAAGGCGTTGACCCGGCCGCCGGAGCCGCGTGTCGAGCGCAGCGAACGTCCCGCCCCCACCGCCCGCACGGAGCGGACCGCTCCTGGCGTCGCGACGCGGCCCAACGGCACGATCAAGTGGTTCGACGCCCGCAAGGGCTTCGGTTTCATCGAGCGTGCCGGCGAGCAGGACGTGTTCGTCCACTTCTCGGCCATCGAGGGCGACGGGTACAAGCGCCTCGAGGAGGGCCAGCTCGTCGAGTTCGAGCTCGAGCCCGGTCGCAAGGGCGAGCAGGCCCGCCGGGTGCGCGTCCTGGCCGACGCCTGACCGGCCCGATCGACGCTCGGCGGGTGGACCGGCTCCGCGCGATCCTGCTGCTCCGGGGCGCGCTGGCCGTCTTCCTCGTCGGCTTGGGCGTGTTCCTGTTGGTCGCCGGTGACCCGATCTTCGGGGTGTTCGCCATCGTGGCGGCGTTCGTGAACGTGGCGTTGATCGTGGTGATCGCCCGCAAGGCGGGATGACGCGATCGGCATTCGCCGGTCACAGCTGCCGCGGAGAGTGGTTAGAATCGCACGTGTGGTGGCAGATCTCACGGGTACCTCTACCGAGCCGCGGGTGACGTTCGTCTGGAAGTGGCTCCGATGGACCCGGTGGCCGCTCACCAGCACCGTCGTGGCGGTGGCGGCGCTCACCGTGGGCTTCGACGTGCTCACGGCCTGGCGCGACGTGAACCTCGGCTACCTCGGCGTGGTGCCGATCTCGCCGACGTTGCCCATCGAGATCGCGCTGGTGTGTCTGGTGGGGTGGCGACGCCTCGGTCTCGATCGCACCAACCTCGAGGCGTGGCACGAGTTCCTCGGGGTGGCGACGGCGGCGCTCCTCTTCGGCGTGATCCAGTATTCGCTGCACATCGACGGCTTCGCCGAGGCGATGGGTCTGGTCCTGGCTGCGCTCGACGAGGAGATCGTCTACCGCCTGGCGGTGCTCATCCTGGTCGGGGCGGTCGCCGCCAAGCTCAGCGGTCGCAACTGGCGCAACGCGGAGGACTGGGGCGCGGGGCCCGGCCTCGCCGCCATCGTCGCGTCGGGTGTCGTGTTCACGGTGCTCCCGGGTCACGTGGCGCAGATCAGCGACACGCTGCACGCATTGCCGTTCGTCTGCCTCGGCATGGTGCTCGGCTACGCCATGCTGCGCACCGGTGCGTTGCTGCCCGCGGTCGTCGTGCACACGCTGCTCAACCTCGCGACCATCGCGGCCTTCAAGGGGGCGATCCCGCCGCTGCTCCGCTCGATGCTCGCGGCGGCGCTGCTCGTCGCGCTCGTGCTCGGGACCGTCGTGGCCGGCCGCCGGCTCGGCATCTTCCAACGGGTGCCGGTGGTGGAGCCCGCTCCCGTCGACGCGTAGCGTTCACGTCATGGTGCGCGACATGATCGGCGACATGATGCGCGACCGGCACCCGAGCGAATGACGGCCGAGCGAATGACGGGCGAGCTGCGGGTCACCGGGTTCGACCACGTGGTGCTCAACGTCGCCGACGTCGAACGCTCGCTCGGGTTCTACTGCGGTGCGCTCGGCCTCGCGCCCGAGCGAGTCGACGAATGGCGAAGGGGCGAGATCCTGTTCCCGTCGGTGCGCGTCGACGCCCACACCATCATCGACCTCCTCGCGGTGCCGCGCACCGGTGAGAACGCCGACCACCTGTGCCTCGTCGTCGACCCGGTCGACCTCGAGGCGGTCAAGGCGTCGGGCCGCTTCGACGTGATCGACGGTCCCGCGACCCGCTTCGGCGCGCGCGGCAACGGCACGTCGCTCTACGTGCGGGACCCCGACGGCAACACCGTCGAGCTGCGCCACTACTGAGGTACGGTGCCGAGATGGAAATCGGGGATGTCGTCGACGACTTCGAGCTGCCCGACGAGACCGGCACACCGCGGAAGTTGAGCGACCTGCTGGCGAACGGACCCGTGGTGCTGTTCTTCTACCCGGCGGCGATGACGACCGGGTGCACGAAGGAGAGCTGCCACTTCCGCGACCTGGCGGCCGAGTTCGCCGCCGTCGGTGCGCAACGTGCGGGCATCAGCCGGGACACGGTGGAGAAGCAGCACCAGTTCTCGGAGAAGCACGCGTTCGACTACCCGCTGCTCTCCGACACCGACGGCACCGTCGCCCGCATGATGGGCGTCGCCCGCAAGAAGGGTCCGCCGAAGCGCGTCACCTTCGTGATCGGTCAGGACCGCAAGGTCGTTGAGGTCGTCAAGAGCGAGATCCGCATGGGCGTCCACGCGGACCGCGCCCTCGACGCGCTCAAACGGCTCCAGACGAGCTGACGACGCGATCGACTGGGACGTCAGTCGGTCTCGATCACGGCGACGTCTTCCTCGATCACCTCGAGGTCGCCATCCTCGTCGGCCACCGCGATCACCTCGTCGATCACGACCGTCCCGTCGGGCGCACCGACGGCAATGGTCTCGTCGGTCGCGAGCACGTTGCCGTCCTCGTCGACGAGCGCCTTGAGGTCGTCGACCACGACGGTGCCGTCGTCGCCCACTGCGGTGGTGACCACCTCGACCTCTTCGATGCCTTCGATGTCGTCGTCGGGCACGCTTGCTCCTCGTTCACGGGATGGGAAGCCCGTAGTGTTCCACATCGTGGGCGTGCAGCTTCCCGGGTTCACTGAGTCGACGTTCTCACACGACGGACTCACGCGTTCCGTGTACGCGGGTGGTGACGGACCCGCGGTGATCGTGATCCACGAGATCCCCGGTCTGCACCCGCAGGTCGTCGAGTTCGCACAGCGCGTCGTCGACGCCGGGTTCAGCGTGCGCATGCCGTCACTGTTCGGCACGCCCGGCCGCGAGGTGAGCATCGGGTACACGATCGGGACGTTGGCGAAGGCGTGCGTCGCCAACGAGTTCGCCGCCTTCGCGCTCGGTCGCACGAGCCCGATCATCGGATGGCTGCGCCGCCTCGCCGCCGAGGCGCACGAGGAGTGTGGCGGCCCGGGCGTCGGCGCGGTGGGCATGTGCTTCACGGGTGGCTTCGCGCTCGGGATGATGGTCGACGACACCATGCTGGCGCCCGTGCTCAGCCAACCGTCGCTGCCGTTCCCGGTGTCCGCGTCGCGTCGTCGCGCGGTCGGGATCAGCGACGCCGACCTCACGCGCGTGAAGGCGCGCGCCGCGCAGGGTGCATGCCTGCTGGGGCTCCGCTTCACCGACGACCGCGCGGTGCCGGAGGCGCGCTTCGACACCCTGCGGCGCGAGCTGGGCGACGCGTTCATCGCGGTCGAGATCGACTCGTCGAAGGACAACGCCCACGGCATTTCGCGCACCGCCCACTCGGTCCTCACCCAGCACCTGGTCGACGAGCCCGGGCACCCCACACGCGAGGCGCTCGACCGGGTCCTCGCGTTCTTCGCCGAACGGCTTCGCCCGGCCCGCGCCTCGTGACCGAAGAGCACGAACAGATCTCGTCGTACACGCTCGAGCAGTTGGGCGTCTGGCTCGAGCTCTTCTACGACCTGGTCTTCGTCGCCGCCATCCTCGTCTTCAGCTCGGCGGTCTCCCACCTCCACGACGCGTCGCGCATCGCGTGGGTGGTGGCGGTCTTCTCCGCGGTGTGGTGGGTGTGGCTGTCCACGACCATGTTCACCAACCGGTTCCGTCAGGCCGACGTCTGGCACCGCTTCCTCGTGCTCGCGCAGATGATCATGGTGGCGGTCATCGCGATGGAGGCGCGCGCCGGAGTCGTCGACGACGAGGTGCTCCTCCTCTGCACGTACGCCGCCCTGGTGGGGACCATCGCGGCCATGTACTGGCGCGCCGCGCTCGCGCGCGGTCCCTACGCCGCGTTCGCCCGGCGTCTCGCGGGCATCCACACGCTCGCCGCGGTGTGCTTCCTCGCCGCCGCACCGTTGCCGGAGGTCGGGCGCATCATCGGCGCCGCGGTCGGGCTGGCGGTGATGATCCTGCCGGCGGCGCGGCGGTCGTCGCACCTCACCGACTTCCCGCCGATCGACGAGGGGCACCTGGTCGAGCGAGTCGGTGCGTTCACCATCATCGTGTGCGGTGAGGCGTTCGTGAAGGTCGCCATCGCGGTCAGCGACAGCACCATCGACGGGATCGACGTGGTCGCGCTCGCGTTCCAGTTCGTCCTCACGTTCGCGCTGTGGGCGTCGTACTTCGAGGACATCCCGTTCGCGGGCATCGACCAACGGCGTTTCGCGCCGTGGATCAGCTTCCATCTGGTCATGCAGCTCGGCATCGCGGGGACCGCGATCGGGGTGTCGAAGCTGGTCGCGCTGGGGTTCTTCGAGCACCTCCCGGCGGAGGACATCCTCGAGATCATGGCGACGCTGTGCTTCGTGTACATCGGCCTGGCCGGGATCGGGGCCGCGAACGCGTCGCCGGCCGCGCCGACCGCTCTTCCTGTTGCGTGTCGGCACCGCGCTGGTCGTGGCGGTCATCGGCTTCGTGGCGTGGAAGGCGCCCTGGTTCGAGTTGCTCGAAGGCGTCGCCATGCTCACCATCGCCGCGCTCGTGCACGCGTACCTGGTGGCGCGCCTCCGCTCGAAGACCGACCTCGTCCCCGCCACCGTCCCCCTCTGATCCTCGAGACGTAGAGTCCGGGCATGCCGTACTCCGTCGTCCGCTTCAACTGCGTGCAGCCCGGGCTCGAACCGGCCGAGATGTCGTCGCGCTACCAGGCGTTCGTCGACATGGCGGCCTACGCCGACGACCACGGCCTGCAGGCCATCTCGCTGGAGGAGCACCACGGGGCCGACAACGGCTGGAGCCCGTCGCCGCTGATCATGGCGGGGTTGGTGTTCGGCCGCACCAAGCGGATCATGGCCACCCTCAACGCGCTCCTCGCACCGCTGCACGATCCGCTCCGGCTGGCCGAGGACATCGCGGTGCTCGACCTCGCCAGCGGCGGTCGGTTCGTCGTCACCGCCGGAATCGGCTACCGCGAGAGCGAGTACGAGGCGCACGGCAAGGACTGGAAGGGCCGCGGCGCGCTGCAGGACGAGGCGATCGACACCATGCTCAAGGCGTGGACCGGTGAGCCGTTCGAGTACCGCGGCACGACGGTGCGCGTGACGCCGCGCCCGTTCACCCAGCCGCACCCCACGCTCATGCTCGGCGGCTCGAGCAAGGTCGCGGTGCGCCGAGCGGCGCGGTTCGGCCTGCCGTACCTCCCGCCCGCGAACCTGCCGGAGCTCGAGGCCTACTACTACGAGCAGTGCGCCGAGTTCGGCACCCAGGGCTTCTGCGCCATGCCGCCCGAGCACACGGCGATGACGTTCGTCGCCGAAGACCCCGAGCGGGTCTGGCGCGACCTCGGTCACCACTTCTTCGAGGAGGCGTCGACCTACTCCCAGTGGCAGCCGCCGGGGCAGACGTCGTCGGTGCACTCCCACGCGACGAGCGTCGAGGAGCTGCGGGCCGAAGGCATCTACGAAGTGGTCACGCCCGCGGAGCTCGTCGACCGATTGAAGGACGGCGGCCCGGCCGCCACGTGCGCGCTCCATCCGCTCGTGGGTGGCATGCCGATCGACGATGGGTGGAGCTCATTGCGGCTCTACGTCGACGAGGTGCTCCCGGCGCTCGGTTGAACGACAACAATGTTCCCACCACCTCAGGCAGCGGGGAGCCCTGGTGAGCGACACGACGACAACTGAGCCCGGAGGGGCGGCGGGGGCGGCGGCGAAGGCCGTACTGGTCACGCTGGCCGCGGCGCAGTTCGTGATGATCCTCGACTCGTCGGTGATGAACGTGTCGATCGCGACCGTCGCCAAGGATCTCGGCACGACGGTCACCGGCATCCAGACCGCGATCACCCTCTACACGCTGGTGATGGCGTCGCTGATGATCACCGGCGGGAAGATGGGTGCGATCCTCGGTCGCAAGCGCGCCTTCACCATCGGCTGCCTGATCTACGCGTCCGGGTCCTTCATCACCGCGATCTCGCCGAACCTCGCGGTCTTGATGTTCGGGTGGTCGTTCCTCGAAGGTGTGGGCGCGGCGCTGGTGATGCCCGCGATCGTCGCGCTGGTGGCCTCGAACTTCGTCAAGGCGGAACGTCCCCGTGCCTACGGCATCGTCACCGCCGGCGGTGCGATCGCAGTGGCGCTCGGTCCCCTCATCGGCGGGTTGTTCACCACGTACTGGTCGTGGCGGTACGTGTTCGTGAGCGAGGTGCTCATCATCGGCGTGGTGCTGCTGCTCAACCGGCGCACCGCCGACACGCCGAAGGAAGAAGGTGCGCGCCTCGACCTCGTCGGCACCGCGCTCTCGGCCCTCGGGCTCGGCCTGATCGTCTACGGGGTTCTCCGCGCCGGCTCGTGGGGGTTCGTGCAACCCAAGCCCGAGGCGCCGACCTGGTTGGGCCTCTCGCCGGTGATCTGGTTGATCCTCGGTGGGGCCGCGATCCTGCTCCTCTTCCTCGAGTGGGAGCGGCGTCGACGCGACTCCGGCCGGGCGGCGCTCCTCGATCCCGTGATCCTCCGCGTCCGGCTGCTGCGCAGCGGGCTCACCGCGTTCTTCTTCCAGTACCTGCTCCAGGCCGGCTTGTTCTTCGCGGTGCCGCTGTTCCTGTCGATCGCACTGGGGCTCTCGGCGATCGACACCGGGCTCCGCATCATGCCGCTCTCGATCACCCTCGTCATCGCTGCCGTCGGCATCCCCAAGGTCTTCCCGAAGGCGTCGCCGCGGCGCGTCACCCGCTTCGGGTTCCTGATGCTGTTCCTCGGCCTGGTCGTGTTCATCGCGCTCCTCGACGAGGGCGCCGGGCCCGAGATCACGCTCTGGCCGATGCTGCTCGCCGGACTCGGCATCGGCGCGCTCGCGTCGCAGCTCGGCGCGGTGACGGTCTCCGCGCTCCCCGACGAACAGAGCGGCGAGGTCGGTGGGCTCCAGAACACCTTCTCCAACCTCGGGATCTCGCTCGGGACGGCCTTGTCGGGCGCGATCCTCATGTCCGCGCTCACCGCGTCGTTCTTCACCGGGATCGGGAACAATCCCGCGGTGCCCGACGACCTCACCTCGAAGGCGCAGACCGAGCTCACGAGTGGCGTGCCCTTCATCTCCGACGCCGATCTCCACCAGGCGCTCGACGACGCGGGCGTGCCCCCGCGACCGCCACCGCGGTGGTCGACGAGAACGAGACGTCGCGCATCGCCGGACTGCGCGTCACGCTCGCGGTTCTCGCCCTGCTCGCGCTGCTCGCGTTGTTCCTGAGCGGCAGCATCCCGACCGCGCCGGTCGGGAGCGAAGCCGCGCCGGCGCCGTAGTCGCGACCCTGGTCAGTCGTCGGAGGTCATCGACGGGAGGCCGTGGAACGGACTCCCGGCCGCTTCCCACTCGCCGTAGAGCTCCATGAACTCCGCGCCGAACGGATCGCCGCCGAGCAACGGCATCGCGGCCCGCCGGATGGTGAAGTCCATGGGCGCGAGCTCGCCGGCGCGCTCGAGGTGACGGCGGGAGCAGGCGTCGTCGCCGCGACGGCGGGCCTCGAGGCCCACCCGGAAGTGGAGCCGCGCCAGCACCTCGTCGTCGGAGAGGTCGGGCACCGCCGAGCGCGCGTCAGCGTCGGTCATCGGCACGGTGCCGTCGCGCACCCACGCGCGCAACGCCTCGAGGTGCGGGCCCGACTCCGCGCCGGTGAACTCCTTGAACATGTCGTTGGAGAAGGCGACGCCGGTCGGACGCACGATGTGGTCGTCTTCGTCGATCCACACCACCGCGGGCACGTTGCTGATCGCGTACACCTCGGTGAGCACGTGCTGCGGGTCGATGAGCACCGGCAGGGTGATGCCGTCGGTCCACGGGCGCACGTCGTCGGGCGACTCGTCGAGCGCCACCGCGATCACGGTGAAGTTCTGGTCGTGCAACTCATCCTGCAGTGCCTGCCACCCGGGCAGGTCGTAGCGGCAGCCTCACCAGGAGGAGAACGCGTGCAGCAGCCGCTTCTGGCCGCGCCACTGCGAGAGCGCGTGCGGCGTGCCGTCGAGATCGTGCAGGGTGACGTCGGGGGCGACGAGCGACTGCAGGGCGGTGGCCCGCTGCTCGCGGTCGAGCGCGATCGCGACGATGCCGACGTCGGGATCGACGACGACGGGCCGCCGGAGCGCGTCGGCGGCCAGAGCGAGATCGACGCGGTCGCCGACGACCAGTGCGCTGCGATCACGCACGGGCACGCACACGTCGTCGCGACACAGACCTTCGGGCTTCAGCGACCAGCCGAGCGCGTCGGCGAGCACCGCGGGTGTGACGAGGACGCGACCGTCGACGATCTCGGCCGCGATCGCCGTGGTCTCGTCGCTCACGAGGGTCACGGTCATCCGGCGAGGTTAGACCCGTACCCGGAGACCTGCTCGTAGCATCTGCCCATGGACGCGTGCGAGTTCCTCGGCCTGCGCGCCACGCACAACCCGGTGCGCTGGAACCTCGAGGTCGTCCCCGGCATCTGCACCGACGACCAATTCCTCTTCGGTGGGTGTGGGCTCGGCGCCGCGATCGAGGCGCTCGAGCGCACGACCGGTCGCCCGGCGGTGTGGGCGGTCGCGCAGTACCTCTCGTTCGCGCATCCGCCGGACATCGTCGACATCGACGTGACCGTCGCCCGTTCCGGCCACCAGACGACGCAGGCGCGGGCGGTCGCGCACGTCGGCGATCGCGAGATCCTCACCGTCAACGCCGCGCTGGGTGCGCGCGACGACGGCTACGACGGCCAGTGGGCGCGCTTCCCCGACGTCCCACCACCCGACGACAGCCCACTGCGTGAGCGGATCACGCGGGTCGACGACTCGCTCGCGCAGCGACTCGAGATGCGCCTCGCACGCGGCCGCGACCTCGCCGCGCTCGACGGCGCGCGCGACGACGGTCACAGCGCGCTCTGGGCTCGTTTTCCGGCCGGGCTCGAGGTGTCGGCGGCGTCGCTCGCGATCCTCGGCGACTACGTGCCGTTCGGCATCGCCCAGGCCCTGGGTCAGTTCGTGACCGGGAGCAGCCTCGACAACACGCTCCGGGTGTGCACGCTCGTGCCGACCGAGTGGGTGCTCATCGACGTGCGGGTCCACGCCATCGCGCGCGGCTTCGGCCACGGGCGCGTCGAACTCTGGGCCGAGGACGGCACCCTGCTCGCCACCGCCAGCCAGTCGTGTGTCGTCCGACCCCGCCCGTCGCGTCCGGACGCCTGACGTCGCTCAGGCGGTGACGAGCTGCTCGATCCGGGCGAGCGTCTTGTCCATGTTCTCGGCGGTCTTCTTGCCGCTGCGGGACACGAGCGGCTTGCTCAGGCTCGCCTCCTGGGAGATGTCCCAGGTCTCGCGCACCAGCGTGCCGCCGTCGACCGGCTCGAGCTCGTAGCGCCAGATCCGGCCGCCGCCGAGCTTGGCGCCCCACGACACGGGCGGGAGCGTCTGCCATGCGATGCAGCGGTTCTCGTCGTACTCGATGACCTCGTTGGTCATGGAGTAGGGGATCCCCATCTTCATCGACATGCCGAACTTCGAGCCGAGCGCGAGGCGCTCGGACCCGGCCTTGGCGTCGCGGACCGTGCCCGAACCGTCGATGTCACGGTGGCGGGCGGGGTCGGCGAGGAGGGCGAAGATCATCTCCGCCGGGGCGGGGATCACCCGCTCGACCGAGACGGTGTCGTCGCTGGGAGCCATGGAGCGGGAGCGTATCGGCACCAGTGGCAGAATGCTCTTCGCAGCCGCATCCCCGCACCTGCACCCGAGAGAGGGAGCGCACCATGGCGCTGGCGACCGACGACATCCTCGCCATCCAGAAGCTGATCGCCGACTACAACCACGCGGTCGACGCCGGCGACGGTCCCACGTTCGCCGCGCTGTTCGTCGACGGGGGCTCGCTCGACAGTGGCTTCAACGTGCTCAAGGGCCGTGACGAGTTGCGCGACTTCGCCGGGATGGTGCCGACGATCGCGCCCGGCGCACGCCACCTCGTGAGCAACGTGTCCATCGACGGCGACGGCGACGACGCCACCGCGCGCCTCTACCTGCAGATGTGGGCCACCGCGGGCGGCGCGGCCGAGACCAAGCTCGTGATCTCGGGGCGCTACGAGGACACGCTGAAGCGCGACGCCGGCACGTGGCGCTTCGTCACCCGCAAGATGATCCCCGACGGCTGACCGAGCGCGGGGCGAGCGACGGTGGAGTTACGCGTGTTCCCAGTGCCAGGCTTCCGGTGAGGAACCCCAGGGTTCCGCCCACGCGGGGTGCACGAAGCCGAACCGGGCGGCATTCGCCTGCAGCCACTGGTACCCCGTCGACGAGAAGGTGAGCTCGCCCGCACTGTCCTCGAAGTCGACCGCGCGGCCCCACCCGTGCACGCTCGTGCCCGGCACCGCGGCCATGCCGCAATTGCCGAAGAAGCAGTAGAAGTCCCGCCACCACACCTGCATGTCGAAGTCGCGGTAGCACGACTGGATCGTCGGCGGTCCGGGCAGGGGCGCGACGTAGGCCTGGGTCTCGGGCTGGACCCACACGCCCTCGGACCAGGCGGTGTAGAGGAGGCGACGCAGCGGATCGGCGACGTCGTTGGCGATCCGGCACCCCGGGAGGACCGTGGTGAGCGCACTGTCCGGAAGTCGCCCGTTCTGGGCGGGTTCGGTCGGCGGCACGCAGGCCGTCGCCAGCGAGGCGAGGGCGACGACGAGCGTGATCGTGGGCAGCAACCGACGCACGGCGCGAGACTATTGGACAGCGCTCACACGCGACGTGGTGCGCGCCACGCGAGGAGGAGGACGCGATGTTGATCGTGACCGTGCTCCGGGTCAAGGGCGACGCGGTGGTGACCGTGCCCCCGAGTGCGACCGTCCGGGAGTTGCTCGCGACGCTGGCCGAGCACCGCATCGGCGCGGTCGTGGTGTCGTCGGGTGCGGGGATCGCCGGCATCGTCTCCGAGCGAGACGTCGTGCGGCACCTCCATGCCTCCGGCGAGGCGGTGCTCGAACGGAACGTCGGCAGCATCATGACCACCGCGGTCGTCACCTGCCGGCGCGAGACCCCCGTCGACGAGCTGATGACGACGATGACCGAGCGGCGCATCCGCCACGTGCCCGTGGTCGACGAGCACGGTGCGATCGTCGGCATCGTGAGCATCGGCGACCTGGTGAAGAGTCGCATCTCCGAGCTCGAGGGCGAGCGCGACGACCTGGTCGGCTACATCGGCGCCCGCTGACGGTCCCGTCTCAGACGCCCTCGAGCCAGGGGCGCATCAGGTTCTCCTGCACCAGGGTCGCGAGCAGACGTCCCGACCGGTCGTGCACCGAGCCGCGGTACACGCCGCGGGCGCCGGCGGCCGACACCGGCTCGAGCGCCATGAACATCCACTCGTCGGCGCGCGCCGGACGGTGGAAGTAGACGGTGTGGTCGAGGCTGCTGCCGCCGCGGGGGAGCCCGGGTTCGTCGATGTCGGCGAAGCCGGTGCTCATGTCGGAGAGGTAGACGATCGCGGCGGAGTGCAGCACGCGGTCCTCGGACAGTCGCTCGCGCGTGCGTCCCCACATGCGGCGCGACGCGCTCTGGCGCGCGACGTCGTCGGGCGGTGGGTCGACCGTCCGCATCTCCATGAGCACGTCGAGGCTGGGGAGGACGTGGTCGGCGAGCGACTCGGGCGACGGCACGTCGTCGAGCATCGCGACCGCGGAGAAGTCGCCGCTCTCCTCGTCGATGTGGAACGACGCCGCGGCAGTGAAGATCGCCTCGCCGCGCTGCAGCGCGACGACGCGCCGGGCCGAGAACGAGCGACCGTCGCGGTCGCGTGAGACCTTCATGATGGTGGGGTGCTCGGGCTCCCCGGACCGCAGGTAGTAGCCGTGCAGCGAGTGGGGGAACCGGCCCTCGGGCACGGTGAGCCCCGCGGCGCGCAGGGCCTGCGCCGCCACCTGCCCGCCGTAGAGGTGGTCGGTGAACGGTCGACGGGGGTTGTGGGCCCGGTAGAGGTCGCGGTCGAGCTCCTCGAGGTCGAGGAGCTCCTCGAGCGTGGTGGCGCGTGGAAGTTCGGGGGAGACGGCCATCGGCGTGACGGTATCCGCTGTGGTCGTGATCGCGACATGGTCGCTAGCCTCGCTGGCCGGACGGCACCGACACGACAACTCTCGTACAAGGGAACGGATCGATGGGACTCTTCGACGGCAAGGTTGCGATCGTCACCGGAGCGGGACGCGGCATCGGCCGCTCCGAGTCGCTGCTCCTCGCGGGGGAAGGCGCGAAGGTGGTCGTGAACGACCTCGGCGGCTCGGGTGCCGGCGAAGGTGCCGACCAGACACCCGCACAGCAGGTCGTCGACGAGATCACGGCCGCGGGCGGCGAGGCCGTCGCCAACTACGACGACTGCGCGAGCTGGGCCGGCGGCGAGTCGATGGTGCAGCAGGCGATCGACACCTTCGGTGGACTCGACGTGCTCATCTGCAACGCCGGCATCCTGCGCGACAAGATGAGCTTCAACATGTCCGAGGAGGAGTTCGACGCGGTGATCCGCGTCCACCTCAAGGGCCACTTCGCGCCGATCCGCTTCGCGTCCGCCTACTGGCGGACGAAGGCCAAGGAGACCGGCGAGCCGGCGAACGCGGCCATCGTCACCACCGCGTCGGAGTCCGGGCTCTACGGCAACGCGGGCCAGACGAACTACGCGGCCGCCAAGGCGGGCATCGCCAGCATGACCATCGTGTTGGCCCGCGAGCTCGAGCGCTCGGGCGTGCGGGTCAACTCGATCGCGCCCGTGGCCGCGACGCGCCTGCTCGGCACGGTCGCGACGCCCGAGCTCACCGACAACCCGATGATGTCGCCCGACAACCCGGCGGCGGGTGCCGTGTGGCTGGCGTCGTCCCTCGCCGAGGGCATCACCGGCCAGGTGCTGAAGATCTCGGGTGGGGTCGCGCAGATCGTCGACGGGTGGCGTCCGGTCACCCAGATCAGCTCGGGTGACAAGTGGACGGTCCAGGCGCTCGCCGACGGCCGCGACCGCCTGTTCAAGGACCGCGACCCGGGCGTGCCCTCGTTCCGAGCCTTCGACAAGTTCGACGACACCGTCTGATCCCGCTCCCGCCGCTCGACGCTGCGGCTCGTCTCAGGCGGGGGGCGTCCAGCCGGCGTCGTGGATGTCATCGGCCGCGACCGGCTCGACCAGTTCGTCGACGTGGAGGAATTCGAACCCCGCGAGGAGCGCGTAGCGCTCGTCGACGTCGGTGTCACCGACGTGCACGTAGCGGTCGGCGGGGAACTGCGCCTTCACCTCGTGGAGGTGGTGCTTGCCGCCGACGAACTCGGGCTCGACCCCGTGCCGTGACCAGAGTGGCTGTTGGCTGGAGCGCGGCCAATCGGACGCGACGCCGACGATGTAGCCGCGTCCCACGAGCTCCGCGCGCGACCTCGGCCGACACCGGACCCGGCGGATCGCCGAACTCCATCGTGCCGTCGATGTCGAAGCTGACGAGGATGCGCGGCTCGCCCCCGGGTTCGGGTCTGGTCGGCTCGGTCCCGGTTGTCGTCACGCCGTGGAGCGTACGCGCGCGGCTCGTCCGGCTCCGGGGGGTCGGGATCGGAGGGGAAGACCGGCATCGCGCCACCGATACCGAACTCGGCCGCGTTCTCCAACGCCTCGACCGCGGAGTGCATCGGACCGACGTGCGCAACCGTGCGGGGCAGGAACCGGCGGGTGACGAGCGCGGCGGCGATCGCGAGGACGACACCGAAGAACGCGGCGACGTGGATGCCGTCGACGAACGCGGTCTGCGCCGCAGTCGCGAACGCGGCGCCCGCACGCGGGGAGCTTCTCCGCCACCTGCAGCGCGCCGGCGATCGACGAGCTCGCGGTCCCGCGCGCCGCCGCTGGGATCCGGGACAGCGCGTCGTGGAGATGGTTCGAGTACTGCGACGCCGCGATGCTGCCGAGCACGGCGATGCCGAGCGCGGCACCGAGCTCGCGGGTCGCGTCGTTCATCGCCGAGCCCGCGCCGGCGCGGCTCTCGGGCACCGCCGACATGATCGACGCGGTCATCGGCGCCATTGAGAGCGAGACGCCGGTCATGAGCGGGGCGAGGCAGAGCCAACAGAACCAGAAGGGCGTGTCGATGCCCAGCTGGGTGAACAGCCCGAAGCCGAGCGCGATGAGACCCATGCCGAACGCCACCGACCGGTTGCCACCGAAGCGCTGCACGATGCGCGGCGTGAACGGCGTGACCACCAACATGATGCCCGCGATCGGGAGGAGGCGGATCGCAGTGTCGAGCGCCGAGAACCCGAGGACGAGTTGGAAGTACTGCGTCATGAGCAGCATCACGCCGTACATCGCGAGGAACACCAGCATCATGGCGCCGCTTCCCACGCTGAACGAGGCGTTGCGGAAGTAGCGCATGTCGAGCATCGGCTCGGGGTTGTGGAGCTCCCACAACACGAAGAGCGTGATCACGACCGCGGCGATCGCGAACGCGCCGATCGTCACCGGTGCGCCCCATCCCTTGTCGGGAGCCTCGATGAAGCCGTAGACGAGTGCCGCGATTCCCACGATGGAGAGCAGCGCGCCGAGCGGGTCGATGGCGCTCTCGTTCGGGTCGCGCGACTTCGGCACGAAGAACCAACCGCCGACGAACGCGACCGCGATCACGGGGAGGTACACGAGGAACGCGGAGCCGAACCAGAAGTGGCCGAGGACCCACCCGGTGATGACGGGACCGATCGACCCGGCCACGCCGGTCGTGGTCGCCCAGATCGCGATCGCCTTGGCGCGTTCGTGGGGAGGGAACACGTTCACGAGGATCGACAGCGTCGCCGGCATGATGAACGCGGCGCCCACGCCCATCGCGGCGCGGCAGGCGATGATCTGCGTGACGTCGGTGGCCTGCGACGCGAAGAGGCTGGCGAGGAAGAACGTCGCGAGCCCGAACTGGAGCGCGCCCTTGCGGCCGAACCGGTCGCCGAGCGCGCCGGACGTGAAGAGCAGGCCGGCGAACACGAGCGAGTAGATGGCGACGACCCACTGCAGCTGGGACTCGCTCGCCCCGAGATCGCGTGACAACGTCGGGAGGGCCACGTTGAGCGTGGAGTTGCCGCCGAACACGATGAGCAGGCTGAGGCAGAGCACCCCGAGCGTCCACCACCGCCGGGCGTAGGCCTGCTCCGCGGTACGGCCATCCGTGGGGGAGGTCAGGATCGCCATCGAGCCATTATGTCAGACAGTGACAGAAATCGCCAACTGACAAACTTCAGCTGTTGTCAAGCGTCGTGATGTGCCAGAATGTTGTCATGACCAGTGCGGTCGAAGAGATCTCGGTCGACCAGTCGACCAGCGGCCAAACCCCTGTCGGACTGCGGGAGCGCAAGAAGGCGCGGACCCGGGAGGCGTTGCAGGAGGCCGCCATGGAGCGGTTCTCCCGCCACGGCTTCGACGGCACGACGGTCGAGGAGATCGCCGAGGCGTGCGAGGTCTCGCCCCGCACCTTCTTCCGCTACTTCCCCACCAAGGAAGACGTGCTCTTCGCCGACGCCGAGGCCCGGCGCGGACGGCTGCTGGCGGTCATCGCCGAGCGCCCCGTCGACGAGCCCGCGTTCGGCGCGCTGCAGGCCGCGATGCGCACGCTCGCCGCCGACTACCGCGACGATCGCGACGCGCTCGTCGCCCGCTCGAAGGTCGTGGCCGCGTCGCCGCACCTCCAGGTCTACAAGGCCGAGCACCAGCACGGTTGGGAGGCCGGGGTGGTCGACGTCCTCGAGCGGCGCGCGGTCGCGCAGAGCGCGACCGTCGCGCACGACGAGCTGCAGCTCGTCACCGCGGTCACGACCGCCGCGCTGCGCGTCGCGCTCGACGCCTGGGTGGCCGATCCCACGGCACCCGACCTCGGCGTGCTCCTCGATGCGGCGTTCGCGCGTCTTGCAGTTGGGTTCGAGCCCGATCGTGTGGGGTAGCCCCCGTCCGTCGTACGGCTCGACGGAAGGTGACGCGACATGGCGGGCAAGAAGGCCAAGGCGAGCGCGCAGAAGGCGAAGGGCAAGGTCAAGGTCGCGGTCGGTGAGCTCACCGGGAGCAAGAAGCTCAAGCACAAGGGCACTGCCGACAAGGCGAAGGCCGGAGCGAAGCAGGGCAAGGAGAAGGTCAAGGACGCCTTCCGCTGACCCGCAGCTCCTCGAGCCAGCGCGCGGCGTAACGGTCCCGTTCGTCGAGGCTCGGGAAGTACACGAGGGTCCACACGTGCGACGTCCCCTCGCGAACGAGCGCCTCGTACCGGTGGTTGCCGTCCTGGAGCAGCAGGCGACCGTCCTGCCACTCGGCGAGCAGGGGCGGCGGCTCCCACCCGTCGTCGATGCTGTCCTGCATCGCGTCGACGTCGTCGTGCCACTCGTCCGGGTCGACGTCGCAGAGGGCCTCGGGTTCAGGGCCCGCGAGGCGTTCGAGGTCGACGACGGGCAGCTGCACCGGCCCGAACCACCAGTGCGGCTCCTGGCTCAACGCCGCGGCGAGCACCGCGTTGTCGCTCCCGTCGCTGGCGAGGAATTCGCCCACCCACAACGCGATCTCCTCGTCACCCTTGTCGGCGGCGGCGGAGGCACCGGCGAGACCGAAGTGCTTCGTGTCGTTCACGTGCCGGTCGTGCCCGGGGTCCGGACGAAGCAAACCACGAGCATCGGGGGTACGTGATGGGCACGTTGGACGGGCGGGTGGCGATCATCACCGGCGGCGCGCGGGGGCAGGGCGCAGCCGAGGCGGCGCTGTTCGCGGCGGAGGGCGCGTCGGTCTTCGTCACCGACGTGCTCGTCGACGAAGGTGAGAAGACGGCAGCCGGCATCGGCGGCACGTTCGTCGAGCAGGACGTCGCCGATCCCGAGCAGTGGGACTCGCTGGTCGCGCGCGTGGTCGCCGACCACGGTCGTCTCGACATCCTGGTGAACAACGCGGGGATCCTGCGGTGGGAGCGCATGGCCGACACGTCGTTCGAGTCGTGGAACGAGGTCGTGGCGGTGAACCAGACCGGTGTGTTCCTGGGCATGAAGGCGGTCGCGCCGCAGATGAAGGAGCAGCACTCGGGCTCGATCGTCAACATCTCGTCGGTCGGCGGGCTCAGCGGTGCGAGCGCGTGCTTCACGTACGCGGCCACCAAGTGGGCGGTGCGCGGCATGACCAAGGGCGCGGCGATCGAGCTCGGACCGCACGGCGTCAAGGTCAATTCGATCCACCCCGGGATCATCGACACGCCGATGATGGGTGGCACCGACCTCGACGGCCTCGCGGCCACCATCGGTGTGCCCCTCCAGCGCTACGCGCAGCCGGAGGAGGTGGCGAAGCTCGCGCTGTGGCTGGTTTCCGACGACAACTCCTACTCCACCGGCGCCGAGTTCGTGATCGACGGCGGACAGACCGCGTGAGCACGTCGTCATGACCTTCACGTCCCGATGACGTCGCGCGCGTGAGCACCGCAGTCCCCGATCCGCGCCGCTGGATCACCCTGGCGGTCGTCGTCGTCGCCGCGCTCATCGTGGTGCTCGACAACTCGGTGCTCACCGTCGCGATCCCTACGATCCTGCGCGACTTCGACACGACGCTCCCCGCGGTCGAGTGGGTGATCACCGGGTACGCGCTCACGTTCGCCAGCCTGCTCATCATCGGCGGCCGTCTCGCCGACGTGTTCGGGCAGCGCCGCATCTTCGTGATCGGCGCCGCACTCTTCGGGGGCGGCTCGTTGCTCGCGGCGTTCTCGTGGAACATCCCGAGTCTCATCGTCGGCGAAGCGATCATCGAGGGCATCGGCGCGTCGTTGATGCTGCCGACGACGTTGTCGATCATCTCCACCACGTTCCACGGCCGCGAGCGCGCGACCGCGTTCGGCGCATGGGGCGCGACCGTCGGGGTCGGCGTCGCGCTCGGCCCGGTGGTCGGCGGGTTCCTCACCACCAACTACACGTGGCGCTGGGCGTTCGGCATCAACGTGATCGTGGCGCCGCTCGCCATCCTGGGCGCGCTGCTGTTCGTACGGCGCGACCGGCCGACCTCGCGTCACATGAGCATCGACGTCCCGGGCGCGTGCCTGGTGGCGGTCGGGATGTTCCTGTTCGTGTTCGCGTTGAGCGAGGGCGCGCGCTACGGGTGGTTCCGTCCGCTCGAGTCGTTCGCCATCGCCGGGGCCGAGGTGTGGCCGTCCGACGGCGGGGTGTCGTTCATCCCTGTCGTGCTGGTGCTGGCGGTCGCGATCCTGTTCGCGTTCTACAAGCTCGAGCGGTGGAAGGAGCGCACCGATCGCAGCCCGCTCTTCGAGTTCGGGCAGTTGCGCCATCGTGGCTTCCGCTACGGGCTGATCACCACGAGCGTGCTGGCCATGGGGCAGATGGGCATGTTCTTCGTGCTCCCCGTCTTCCTGCAGGACGCCAAGCACCTCAGCGCCGAGACCAACGGGTTCTGGATGCTCCCGTTCGGGGTGTTCATCGTCATCGGTTCGCAGCTCGGCGGCTACCTCACCCGGTACACGAGCGTGGCGCGTGTCGTGCAACTCGGTCTCGTGCTCGAGTTCGTCGGACTCGTGACCGTCGCGCTCGTCGTCGACCCGTCGATGACGTTCGTCGACCTGCTCGCGCCCTACGGCCTCTTCGGCTTCGGGATCGGGTTCGCCAGCTCGCAGCTCACCAACGTGATCCTCTCCGACATCCCGGCCGAGAAGTCGGGCGTCGCCAGCGGCACCAACTCCACCGTCCGCCAGGTCGGCGCTGCGCTCGGCGTCGCGGTCATCGGGTCGGTGTTCGCCAGCCTCACGGTGTCGCGGACGGTCGACGCGGTGAAGTCCGCCGCGTTGCCGGCGTCCTTGCGCGACACCGCGGTCGCCGGGGTGCACGCGCAGGGTGCGTCGTTCCCGGTGCCGCACGGCGTGGGGGGAGTCGACGCAACTGCGTTGAGCAACGCGCTCGCCACCGGCATCACCGAGGCCGTGCGCCCGGCCCTGCTGCTCGCGGCCGGCTTCGTCGTGGTGGGCGCGTTCCTGTCGCTCCTCCTGCCCCGCACGCCGCCGGTCACGGGTGAGCACGAACCGCTGGTGGAGACCCTGGTGGCCATCGAACCGGTGGAACCCGATCCCGCGACGGTGCTGAGTCGGGACCGGTAGCGGCGCCGTTCGTCACAAAGCCGTGTCCCCGGGGCGATCGCCGGGTATCGACCGTCGGTGATCGTGGACCATCCCGGGCTCATCGCCGGGCGCTACCGGGTCGACCAGCCGCTCGGCGCCGGCGGGATGGGCACGGTCTACGCCGGCCACGACCTGCGGCTCGACCGGGACGTCGCGGTGAAGGTGCTGCGTGACGACCTCACCCGCGACCCGTCGCTCCGGCACCGGTTCGAGCGCGAGGCCGCGCGCGGCGGCGCGAGTGACGCACCCGCATGCGGTCACCGTCTACGACACCGGTGAGGACGCCGAGTGCGACATCTTCATCGTGATGGAGCGGCTGACCGGTCGCACGCTCGCGCACGAGCTCGCCGACGGACCGCTCGACGAGCCTCGGCTGCGACAGGTGGCCGACGCGGTGTTGAGTGCGCTCGGTGCGGCCCACGCCGAAGGCATCGTGCACCGCGACGTGAAGCCCGGCAACATCCTGCTGACCGACGACGGAGACCTGAAGATCGGCGACTTCGGCATCGCCACGTTCCTCGACGCCAGTGACACGGTCACCCGCGTGCCCCTCGGGACGCCGGCGTACACCGCGCCGGAACGTCTGCCGCGGCCTCGGCGCAACCGCGCGGAGCGACCTCTACTCGCTCGGCGTGGTGCTGTACGAGGCGGCCGCGGGCATACGCCCGTTCACCGGCGACGGCCCGAGCGCGGTCGCCGAGGCCGTCCTCGTCGGAACCCACGTGCCGCTGGGCGACCAGCGGCCCGATCTGTCGCCGGCGCTGGTCGCCACGGTCGAGCGCGCGCTCGCCACTGACCCCGCCGACCGGTTCGACGACGCAGAGGCGATGCGCGGCGCGCTCGATGCGCCGCCTCCCGCGCCGTCCACGGTGCCGATCGCGGTCACCCTGCCGCTCGGTGCGTCGGCGTCCGAAACCGCCACGCTTCCACCGCCGGGACGACCCGCCCCGGTCGCCGCTCCCGTGTCGGCACGGCTTCGCGCCACGACGCAACCGCGTCTGCACCGCGTCACGGTGGTCGTCCTGGTCGCGCTGGTGCTGGTCCTCGGGGCGGTGCTCGTGCTGCTGGCCACACGCGGGGACGACGCTCCGTCCACGAACGCGCCGACGACGGTCACGACGCCGTCGGCGCCGGTCGCGGGGCCATCGGTCCCAGAACCGCTCGCCGACGCGCTCGACCGACTCGACCGGGCGACCCAGCCGTGAGCGTCGCGGTCTCCATCGCACGGCGGGCTGCCGCGCCCATGGCGCTCGTCCTGACTCTCACGCTGCTGGCCGCGTGCGGAGGCGACTCGGCGCCCATGAGCCGCGGAGCCGCCACCGAGTTGCATACGCGGATGACCGCGGTGCGGGCCGCGGCCACGGCCCGTGACCCCGGCGCCGCCGCGTACGCGCTCGACGAGCTCCGGGACGCCGTGGACCGCCTCCATCGAGCCGACGAGCTGACGGATGCACGCGCAGCCGACATCCTCGCGGCAGCCGCGGCCGTCCAGGACCAGCTGGTCACGATCACCACCACGACGACCACTACCACACCGCCCACCACCACCACACCGCCCACCACGCCACCCACCAAGCCGACGGCGCCGCCGGCCACCGACGACAAGGGCAACCGCAAGGGCAACGGCAACGGCAAGGGGAAGAGCGGCAAGGGCGAGGGCTGACCGGCGGGAGCGCTCAGGCGCGACCCAGGACGCGCGCCACGCTGATCTCGATCGCAACGCGCTCCGCGTTCGGCCGAGGCTCCTGGTAGCGAGCGGTGTAGCGCGCCACGGCCTCGGCGACCGCTCCCGGCTCGCGCGTGACCAGTGCCGGACCCTCCAACGACAGCCAGCGGCCGCCGTCGACCTGCGCCACCGCGGCGCGGCCGGTGGCCTCGACGTTGCGGACCTTCTGCGAGCCGCCGCCCGTGATCACCCGGACGATCGCGGCGTCGGCGTCCCAGGTGAAGCCCACCGCGCACACGTGCAGGGTGCCGTCGCGCCGCGTCGTGCTGAGCGTCCCGAGGTGGCGCTCGACGAGGAATGCATGCGCATCGGACGTGAGCTCGACCGGTGTGATCACCGCTCCAGTGGATCACAGCACGCGCCGTACGCCAGACTCCGCACCATGAGCAGCCTCGCAGCGCGCAACCGGCAGGTCGTGGAGCGGTACTGGGAGGCGCATTTCCTGCGCGACTGGGATCGCATGGCGACGTTCTTCTCCGACGACGCCCACTACACCGACGTCGGGGTCGACGGCCAGGGTGCGCGTGGACCCCAGCAGATCGTCGACCGGTTGAAGATCGGGATCGAGCCGCTGTCGGGCTACTACCACCACCCGCGCCACATCGTCGCCGAGGGCGACCTCGTGATCCTCGAGCACGTCGAGGAGTGGCAGTTCCACACCGGTGAACGCATCCTCCACCCGTTCGTCACCGTGATGGAGGTGCGCGACGGCAAGATCGTCCGTTGGCACGACTACTCGAACATCGGCAACGTCGTCGACCACGCGCCGCAGTGGTGGATCGAGCGCATCGCCCAGGGCTACGCCGCCGTCGGCCGCGAGCCCGGCTGATGGCGCTCACGGTCACCGAGAACCCGGCCAAGTCGCGCTACGAGCTGCACGACGACGGCCACCTCCTGGGTTTCACCGAGTACCACGAGCGCGACGACGGTGTGCTCGTGTTCCCCCACACCGTGATCACCTCGCCCAAGCGGGGTGCGGGGTACGGGGGCACGCTGGTCCAGGGCGCGTTGGACGACGTCCGGCGCAAGGGCCGCACGATCGTGGCGCTCTGCCCGTTCGTCGAACGGTTCGTGGCCGAGCACCCCGACGTACCAGGACCTCCTGGCCTAGGGCAGACCTACCATGGTCGCCATGAGCGACGCGAGCACTGCTCGCGGGCCGTCCGCTGGGCGGCATGGTGCCCGACCCCGCGTTGCTCACCCCGTCGCGGGAGACGGAGCGGGTGCGGCTCGACGGGCGCCCGCAGCCCGAGTTCCGTGACCGGCTGCGGACCATCCCGTCGTGGCGCAACGCGCTGTCGGTGGCCTCGGTGTGGGCGCAGGCCGTCGTGATCGTCGGCCTCGCGGTGTGGTGGGGGAACCCGGTCGGGTACGTCGCTCGCGTTCCTGCTCATGGGTCGTACGCACGCGCAGCTCTTGTCGCTCATGCACGAGTCGGCGCACCGGCTGCTGTTCGCGAACCGGCGCGCCAACGACCTCGTCGGCCGGTGGTTGCTCGGCTATCCCACCTTCACGTCGACCGACGCGTACCGCCGCGTGCACATGGCCCACCACCGTCAGGAGTTCGGGCCCGACGAACCCGACATCCCGCTCTACGCGGGCTACCCGATCGACCCGGCGAGCTTCCGGCGCAAGTTGGTGCGCGACGCGACCGGCCAGACCGGGTTCAAGCTCTTCCGCCAGCAGTTCGCCGGGTTCCGCTCCCCCGACGCCCGGGTGCGCCACACGCTCTGGAAGATCCTGCTGGTCCAGGCGGTGCTGTTGGGCGCCGCGATCGTGGGCGGGGTGTGGTGGGTGTACCCGGTGTTCTGGGTGCTGCCGTACCTGACCGTCTGGCGGGTGATCAACCGGCTGCGCTCCATCGCCGAGCACGGCGGGATGGACGCGTCGAACGACCGTCGCGCCACCACCCACTCCGTCCGCCAGTCGTGGTGGTCACGCACGTTCCTCGTGCCGTTCAACATCGGCTGGCACCTCGCGCACCACGTCGACGCCGGCGTGTCGATGCGACACCTGCCCGAGTACCACCGGGCGCTGCACGACTCCGGGTACGTCACACCCGGGCTCGAGTTCCCGAGCTACCGCGCGCTCTGGCGTGCCCTGCGCGATCGACACCCGATCGGGGACTCGGCGGGGAACCCGGCATCGGGGACGTCGAGTACGTAAGCTCAGGGCGTGGAGCACTGGTTCCAGAACACCCGCGGCCTGGTGATCATCGTGCTCGCCGTCATCACCGGCGCGGTGCTGCTCGCGATCGAACCCGGCGACGGCTTCCCCACGGGCGCGAGCAGCGCGTCGAGCGGCGACGGCACCACCGTCACCACGACGGTCACCACGCTGCCGCCGTCGACGACCACCACGGTGGCGCGGCCCGACCCTCGGAGGGCACGACCGACACCGGCCAGACCACCGTGCTGCAGTCAGCGCTCGGCGGCCTGGGCTACACGGTCACGGTCGACGGCAGCTTCGGGCCGGGGACCACGACGGCGGTCAAGCAGTTCCAGACGACCAAGAGCATCACGCCGGCCGACGGCGTCGTGAACGCGGCCACGTGGGACGCGCTCCTGGCGAACCCGCCGACCGGCCGCTCCCACCACGACCACCGCGCCGTAGGAGCCGAGCCGCCTCGTCGCCTCTGGACGCGACGACGGCGCCCGTGGGCACGGGCGCCGCGCTTCGTCGTTGGTTCTCTCAGGGCGTCCCGAGCGACGCCGGTCGGTCAGTTGACCGAGGCGGCGCCGGCGAGCACGAGATCAGCGTGGACCCGGAAGCGGTTCGCCCTCGACACGCGAGGCGACCGGGGGGCGCACATCGCGAGGTAGTTGGCGAGGGGACGGGACATCGGGCCGGGAGCGACGAACTCGGTGTCGTGCTCCCAGCTGGTGGGCGGGTACTCGGTCGTGGGCTCGAAGTCGTCGCTCACGATCGCTCCTCTCTGCAGGTTCCCACGCACCACGATACGGAGGCATGTAAACGCAGCGTGTCGAGCGGGCGACGGGCCGTCGACCAGTGGGCAACGAGTTCCTGGCGGAGCGGGCGCCGTTCCGGCGTCGAATTCGGCGTCGCCGTCACACCCAACCGTTACTGTCGGCGCGGATGGGCGAGCGTCGTGATCGGATGTGCGAGGACCGATGGAGTGCCAGGACCGGATGTGATGGAGCAGGCGTCGTTCGGGTTCGCGGAAGAGGTGGCGGCGGAGACGACCTACACGGTGGTCGAGCTGAACTCGCTGGTGCGCGACGCCGTGCGGCGGGCCCATCCCGACGAGGTGTGGGTGCGGGGCGAGGTCCAGAACCTCCGCAAGCGCAACGGCCACACCTACTTCAAGGTGGTCGAGAAGGCGGGCCGGGGCGACCGGGTCCAGGGCCGTCTCGACGTCGCCCTGTTCAGCGACGACGCCCCGAAGGTGCGCAGGGCGCTGGCCGAGGTGCCGGGCGCGGCGCTGGCCGACGACGTCGAGGTGCGCATCCGCGGCCGGGTCCGGGTGTACCCGCCCACGGGTCAGTACCAGCTGGTGATGACCGGCATCGACCCGATGTTCACCGTCGGTGCGCTCGCCGCGAACCGTGAGCGACTGCTCCAGGCCCTCGCCGCCGAGCGCCTCCTCGGCGCCAACCGCGCGCGCGAGCTGCCCGCGGTGCCGCTGCGCATCGGTCTGATCACCAGCGATGGCAGCGCCGCCTACCACGACTTCGTCGACGAGCTGCTCCGGTCGCCCTACGCGTGGCGAGGTGGGCGTGGTCGACGTCGCGGTGCAGAGCGCGGGCGCCCCGCAGCGCATCAAGTGGGCGCTCGGACAGCTCTCGCAGCTCGACGTCGACGTGGTCGTGCTCGCGCGTGGCGGTGGCTCGCGCGCCGACCTCGCGCCGTTCGACACCGAGCTCGTGGCGCGGGCGATCGCGGCGATGCCGGTGCCGGTGTTCACCGGCGTCGGCCACGAGGTCGACCGCAGCGTCGCCGACGAGGTCGCGCACACCGCCTGCAAGACGCCCACCGCCTGCGCGCAGCTGCTCGTCCGCCAGGTCGACGAGTTCGTCGCCGGGCTCGACCACGCGTCCCAGCGGGTGGCGGCGCGGGCGCGCCAGCGGATGGCCGTCGCCGGTCGTGAGCTCGACGACGCCGCCCGCCGGGCCCGGCGGAGCGCGACCGGCGCGGTCGCGCGCGAGCACAGCCGGCTCGACCGCGCGCACGGTCGTCTCGACGAGCTGGCCCGTCGGCGCACCACCGAGCTCGGGGCGCGGCTCGACACCTGCGCGCGCGCCGGGTCGGTGAGCTCGGCCGCCGCAGCCACGCGCGACCGGCGCATCGCGCTGCTCGCCCGCGAGCGCGAGCGTCGCCACCCACGCCCAGCACCACCTCGAGCGGGCGGCGATGCGGCTGGCCAGGAGCGAGGCGGTCGTGCGCGCGCTCGACCCGCGCCGCGTGCTCGAGCGCGGCTACTCCATCACCCGCGACACCGACGGCCGCGTGGTGCGCACCAGCGACGCGGTGGCCGCGGGCGCGCTCGTCGAGACCGAGCTCGCGGGTGGCCGCATCACCAGTCGCGTCGAGAGCGTCACCCCGACGGAGGACGACATGCAGGAGAGCACCGAGTGACTGACGAGATCGGCTACGCCGACGCCATGCGCGAGCTCGACGACATCCTCGAGGAGCTCGAACGCGACGATCTCGACGTCGACGTCCTCGCCGTGCGCGTGCAGCGGGCCAGCGAGCTGATCCAGCTCTGCCGGGGCCGCATCGCCCGCGCCCAGGCCGACGTCGACCGGGTCGTCACCGACCTCGAGTCCCTCGAGCGCACCGACGCGACCGTTCTGGCCCGGACCGTCCTGGCCCCACTGACCGTTCGGGCGTGGCGCGTCGTGCGGGCTACGAACGCTGGCCGGTGAGCTTGCGGTTCTTGAACTGCGCCTTCACGTAGTCGCGGTTGAGGAGGGCGATGAAGTCGATGCTGATCTCCTTCGGGCACGCCTTCTCGCACTCGCCGTGGTTGGTGCAGGAGCCGAAGAAGCTCTCCATCACCTCGACCATGTTGATCACCCGCTCGTAGCGCTGGGGCTGGCCCTGCGGCAGCAGGCCGAGGTGCGCGACCTTGGCCGCGGTGAAGAGCTGGGCGGCGCCGTTGGGACACGCGGCCACGCACGCGCCGCAGCCGATGCAGGCGGCGGCGTCCATCGCCGCGTCGGCGGCTTCCTTGGGGATCAGGATGAGGTTGGCGTCGGGCGCGCTGCCGGTCGGCGCGCTGATGTAGCCGCCGGCCTCCACGATGCGGTCGAACGCGCTGCGATCGACCACGAGGTCGCGGATGATCGGGAACGCCTTCGCCCGCCACGGCTCGACGACGATCTCGTCGCCGTCGCGGAACTTGCGCATGTGCAGCTGGCACGTGGCGGTGCCCTCCGACGGCCCGTGTGCGCGGCCGTTGATCATCATCGAGCACGAGCCGCAGATGCCCTCACGGCAGTCGTGGTCGAACGCGATCGGCTCACGGCCCTCGGCGACGAGTCGGTCGTTGACGACGTCGAACATCTCGAGGAACGACATCTCGGGGCTGATGTCCTTGGCGTCGATGTCGTCGAACTCGCCCGGGGCGTCGGTGCCGGCCTGGCGCCAGACGCGGAGCTTCAGATCCATGGTGTGTGCAGGCCCTTCCGAACTCGTGCTACTTGTAGCTGCGCTGGGCGAGGTGGACGTACTCGAACTCGAGGTGCTCCTTGTGGAGCGTCGGTGCGGTGCCCACAGCCTCGAACTCCCACGCGGCGACGTGCGAGAAGTGCTCGTCGTCGCGCAGCGCCTCGCCGTCCTCGGTCTGGTGCTCGACCCGGAGGTGACCGCCGCACGACTCCTCGCGGGTCAGGGCGTCGAGGCAGAGCAACTCGCCGAACTCGAGGAAGTCGGCGACCCGTCCGGCCTTCTCCAGCGACTGGTTGAGCGTGGCCGCGCTGCCGGGCACGTTCACGTCGGCGTAGAACTCCTCGCGCAGCGCGGGGATGTCGGTGAGCGCCTTCTCCAGCGACTGCTGGCTGCGGGCCATGCCGCAGTTGTCCCACAGGATGTTGCCGAGCTCGCGGTGGAAGTGGTCGACCGAGTGCTTGCCGTTCACCGAGAGGAGCCGCTTGGTCTGGTCGGTGACCGCGGCCTCCGACTCCTTGAACGCGGGGTCGTCGGCCGGCACCGGTGCGGTCCCGAGCTGCGGGGCGAGGTAGTCGGAGATGGTCGACGGGAGCACGAAGTAGCCGTCGGCGAGCCCCTGCATCAGCGCGCTGGCGCCGAGGCGGTTGGCGCCCTGGTCGGCGAAGTTGGCCTCGCCGAGCACGTAGAGGCCGGGCACGTTGCTCATCAGGTTGTAATCGACCCAGAGCCCACCCATCGTGTAGTGGATGGCCGGGTAGATCCGCATCGGGACCTGGTACGGGTTCTCGTCGGTGATGCGCTCGTACATCTCGAAGAGGTTGCCGTAGCGCTCTTCGACGACGTCCTGACCGAGGCGCTCGATGGACTCCTGGAAGTCGAGGTACACGCCGTTCTTCTGGGGCCCGACGCCGCGGCCGGCGTCGACCTCGGTCTTGATCGCGCGTGACGCCACGTCGCGGGGCACGAGGTTGCCGAACGCGGGGTAGCGACGCTCGAGGAAGTAGTCGCGGTCGTCGATCGGGATCTGGTCGGGGGAGCGCGGGTCGTCGAGCTGCTTCGGGATCCACACCCGTCCGTCGTTGCGGAGCGACTCCGACATCAGCGTGAGCTTCGATTGGAAGTCGTCGCTGCGTGGGATGCAGGTGGGGTGGATCTGCGTGAAGCACGGGTTGGCGAAGAGCGCGCCTTGCTTGTGGGCGCGCCACGCGGCCGGTGACGTTGCTGGCCTTGGCGTTGGTCGACAGGTAGTAGGCGTTGCCGTATCCGCCCGTGCAGAGCGCGACCGCGTGCGCCGACCACGACTCCACCGCGCCGGTGGTGAGGTCGCGGGTGACGATGCCGGCGGCGCGTCCGTCCTTCACGACGAGGTCGAGCATCTCGCTGCGGGTGTGCATCTCGACCGTGCCGCGAGCGACCTGGTGCGCGAGCGCCTGGTACGCACCGAGCAGCAGCTGCTGGCCGGTCTGGCCTCGGGCGTAGAAGGTGCGCGACACCTGCGCGCCGCCGAAGGAGCGGTTGTCGAGCAGTCCGCCGTACTCGCGTGCGAAGGGCACACCCTGCGCGACGCACTGGTCGATGATGTTGACGCTCACCTCGGCCAGCCGGTACACGTTGCCCTCGCGGGCGCGGAAGTCGCCGCCCTTGATCGTGTCGTAGAACAGGCGGTGGACGCTGTCGCCGTCGTTCGGGTAGTTCTTGGCGGCGTTGATGCCACCCTGGGCGGCGATGCTGTGCGCGCGTCGGGGCGTGTCGTGGAAGGTGAACAGCTTCACCCGGTAGCCGAGCTCGCCGAGCGTCGCCGCCGCGGCCGCACCCGCGAGCCCACTGCCCACGACGATGATCTCGAAGCGACGCTTGTTGGCCGGGTTCACCAGCTTCACGTCGAACTTGTGCTGCGACCACTTCTCCGCGATCGGACCCTCGGGGATCCTGGCGTCGAGTTCACCGATCATCGTGTGACCACCCCGGTCGTGATGAGCAACGGCATGCTGATGTTGCCGACGGTGATGAGCACGGCGAAGCCGATCGCGAAGTAGCGACGCCAGATGTTCCAGCGCGGGTTGTTGAGTCCCGAGGCTCTGGAACATGCTCCACGCGCCGTGGAAGATGTGGAAGCCGAGCGCCAGCATGCAGACGATGTAGATGATCGCCACCGGCACGCGCTCGAAGCTGTTGAAGAGGTTGTCGTAGGGATCGCCACGCACGAAGTCGGGGTTGGCCGGACCCCACGTGAGGTCGGCGAGGTGGAAGATGATGAAGAGCCCGACGATGATCCCGGTCCAGCGCATCGTGCGTGACGCGAAGTTGGCCGCCACGTAGTCGCGCTTCGACTGGTACTTCGTGGGCCGGGCCTTCTGGTTCATCCGCGTGAGCTGGTAGGCGGCGACGATGTGGCCGACGAACGCGCCGATCAGCCCGACGCGCAGCACCCAGAGCAGGAACGAGCGGGGGAACGCCGGCTCACCGAAGTCGCGGAGCCACTCGCCGTACACGTTGAGGTGCTCCTTGCCCAGGAACACCTTCCAGTTGCCGATCATGTGCGCGAGGACGAAGCCCAGCAGCATGATGCCGGTGAGCGCCATCACCCACTTCTTGCCGACCGCCGAGCGCCAGAACCGCACCAGGAAGTGACCCTGGGGACGCGGCGCCGGGACCGGCGGGCCCGTGTACCGCGCCAGCACGTCGGCGTCGTCGGCGCCGGCGTTCTGATCAGCGGTCGAGACTTCTTCCTCCACCTTCGCCATATACCGAAACGTACCTGTCACCGCTTGTGAACAAGGGATTGTGAGATTTTTCTCAAATGCCCGGCCGGCCGGGAAGAGCGGGGCCAGGAGGAGCGGCATGCAGCGCGAGGCCCGGCGTCGGCATGCCGGTCCAGCAGTACACGTGACCCGGCGTCCCGGCGTCGACGGCGAAGAGCGTGCGCAGGTCGTCGCCGCCGAAGCACAGGTTGGTGCTCACCGGATGGTCGCCCGGTGACTGCAGTACCTCCACCACGGTGCCGTCGGGTTCGTAGACGGTGACGACGTGGCCGCCGCCCGCCATGTAGATGCGGCCGTCGACGTCGAGCGCACCGCCGTCACCCATGCACCCGGGCGCGAACACGTCGCGCGAGCCGTCGGGATGCAGCCGGACGAACCCGTGGTGCTCGCCCCGGTGCCCGTTCTCGACCACCAGCAGCGTCTCGCCGTCGACGTCGAGGATGATGCCGTTCGGGGCCCAGAAGTCGTCGGCGACGAGCCGGAGCGTGCCGTCGGGAGCCCAGGGCCCAGACGCGTCCGTGCGGCGGATCGCCGGTCGGCCAAAGCGGGTCGGTGAAGTACACAGTGCCGTCCGGGGCGACGCACAGGTCGTTGGGCTGCTGGAGCGCGTCGGGCGTGAGGTAGCTGACGGCTCCGTCGGGCGCGACGCGCTGGAGGCCCGACCGCACGTACCGCGGCGGCGGGAGCGTCCCGAAGATCTCGAACATCGAGAAGTCGATGCCGCCGTTCTGGGTGACGACGAAGCCGCCGTCCGCCGCGAGCGCAGCACCATTGGCGCCCCCGCCGGTGTCGGCGATCGTCACCCGCCGACCGGACTCCGGCCAGACCCGCTCGAGCGTCCCACCCAGGACGCTGGTGCACACGACCGTGCCCTCGGTGTCTCCGGTGCCCGGTGGACACCACACCGGGCCTTCGCCGAACTCCGGTCCGGTGCAGACGACGTGCGGTCCGTCCATGCCCGCATCCTCCCCCAACCGCCCTCACCGGCGCTCGGGACCTCGCGATACGGTGGCCGGAGGACCATCTCTCGTCCTCCCCCCGCCGCGAACCACAGGAGCATGCGCATGACCCGTCCGGGAACGCTCGGCGAGCTCAAGGCCGACGGATGGGAGTCGCGCCCGGTCAAGGAGGAGGTGCGCGCCAACGCGCTCGGCGCGCATCGCCGAGGGACGTCCGCTCGTCGAAGGCGTCATCGGCTACGAGGACACCGTCCTGCCCCAGCTCGAGAACGCGCTCATCGCCGGCCACGACGTGATCTTCCTCGGCGAGCGTGGTCAGGCCAAGACCCGCATGATCCGCTCCCTCACTGCGCTGCTCGACGAGTGGATGCCGATCGTCGCCGGCAGCGAGATCAACGACGACCCGTATCACCCGATCTCGCAGCACGCGCGGGTGCTGCTCGCCGAGCGCGGCGACGAGACCCCGATCGAGTGGGTGCACCGCGACCGTCGCTTCGGCGAGAAGCTCGCCACCCCGGACACGTCGATCGCCGACCTCATCGGCGAGGTCGACCCGATCAAGGTGGCCGAGGGTCGCTACCTGTCCGACGAGCTCACCATCCACTACGGCCTCGTGCCGCGCACCAACCGCTCCATCTTCTCGATCAACGAGCTCCCCGACCTTGCCGAACGCATCCAGGTCGGTCTGCTCAACGTGCTCGAGGAGCGCGACGTCCAGATCCGCGGCTACAAGGTGCGCCTGCCGATCGACCTCATGCTGGTGGCGTCGGCCAACCCCGAGGACTACACGAACCGCGGCCGCATCATCACGCCGCTGAAGGACCGCTTCGGCGCGCAGATCCGCACGCACTACCCGCTCGACGCCGAGCTCGAGGCCACGGTCGTGGAGCAGGAGGCGCGCCCCCTCACCGCCGTCGGCCTCAACGTGCACGTGCCCTCGTTCATGACCGAGATCGTCGCCGAGATGAGCCAGCAGGCCCGCCGGTCGCCGCACATCAACCAGCGCTCCGGCGTGTCGGTGCGGCTCTCGATCGCCAACTACGAGACGCTCGTCGCCAACGCCACCCGGCGCGCGCTGCGCCACGGTGAGACCGAGGTGGTGCCGCGCGTCAGCGATCTCGACGCGCTCGTCGCCAGCACCGCGGGCAAGGTCGAGTTCGAGACCGTCGACGACGGTCGCGAGGAGCAGGTGCTCGACCGGATCGTGAAGGCGTCGATCCTCGAGACGTTCCGCGCCCGCACACGTCCGGAGAAGCTCACGGATGTCGTCACCGCGTTCGAGGGTGGGCTCGTCGTGCACACCGGCGAGGACATCGCGTCGTCGGAGTACGCCAAGCTGCTGAGTGACGTCCCCGCGTTGCGCTCGACCCTCGTCGACCTCGACGTGGGCGAGACGCCGGCCGGCGTGGCGTCGGCCACCGAGTTCGTGCTCGAGGGTCTCCACCTGTCGAAGCGGCTCAACAAGGATGCCCTCGGCGGTCGCGCGGCCTACCGCGGGCGGGGTTGACCGACTGACCGGCCGACGGTCAGATCCCGCTCGAGCCGTCCTTGTTCTGCTTGTAGAGCTCGCAACCGTCGGTGGCGCGGCGGTTGACGTTCTCGACCGCCCGCTGGATCTTCGGGTTGTCGACGACGGAGTCGTCGCCATCGGTCGCGCGGTTCATGGCGTCGAGGTACGTCTCCGCGTCGGCGGCGATGTCCTTCGGCGCGTGTTCGGCCAGCCTCCGCACCAGCTCCGTCTGCTTGCGGGGCTTGCCGATGAGCTTGGGCAGGTTGGTGTCGTAGTCGTACGCGGCCTGGCAGAACGCCTTGCTCGGCGTCGGCAGCGAGCTCTCGG
This sequence comes from uncultured Actinomycetes bacterium, assembly GCA_963756895.1. GTDB lineage: Bacteria > Actinomycetota > Acidimicrobiia > IMCC26256 > DASPTH01 > DASUAS01. The sequence goes on from CAVWPI010000005.1 coordinate 174,786, forward strand.
AGTCGCGTGAGCAGGCGGTGAGCGCGGCGGCCAGGAGCCCGAGGGCGACCACCGCTCGCAGGACGCGCATCCCCGCATTGTGGTCCCTCCCTGCCGGGGATCGCGAACCGGTACGGTGGCTCCATGCCGTTCCGTCGCCGCGATCGTCCCGGATTCCGGTACTCCCGCTGGGACGGCACGCAGACCGGCTTCGACCTCGACGCCGAGTCGCTGCTCGACGAGATGGCCGACGACCTGCTCTACCACGGCGACCTCAACGCGGCCCTGCGCCGGATGATGCAGCAGGGGTTCCAGGACCGCAACGGTGAGCAGCTCATGGGTCTGCGCGAGATGCTCGAGAAGCTGCGCGAACGGCGTCGGCAGGAGCTCGAGAACCGTGACCTGGGCGGCGTGTACGACGACATCGCCGAACAGCTCGACGAGGTCGTCGGCATGGAGCGCGAAGGGATCGACCGGCGAGTCGACGACGCCACACGCTCGGGAGACCAACGTCGCCAGGAGCTGATCGAGGACGTCGCCGAGGAACGGCGCCGACAGCTCGAGGAGATGCCGCCCGATCTCGCCGGCCGCGTGCAGGCGATGCAGCAGTACGAGTTCATGGACGACGCCACGCGCGAGCGGTTCGAGGAGCTCATGGACCAGCTGCGCGAACAGCTGATGCAGAGCCACTTCAACCAGCTGTCCGAGGGCATGCAGAACATGACCCCCGAGCGCATGGCGCAGATGAAGGACATGCTCAACGAGCTCAATCAGATGCTCGAGCAGCGCGAGCGTGGCGAGGAGCCCGACTTCGACGGCTTCATGGAGCGCCACGGCCAGTTCTTCCCGGGGAACCCGCAGAGCCTCGACGAGCTGCTCGAGCAGATGGCGCAGTCGATGGCGCAGATGCAGCAGCTCATGAATTCGATGACGCCCGAGCAGCGCGCACAGCTGCAGGCGCTCTCGGAGTCGCTGCTCGAGGACATGGACCTGCGGTGGCAGGTCGACCAGCTGTCCCGCAACCTGCAGCAGGCGTTCCCCAACCTCCCGTGGCAGCGTTCGCAGAACTTCAGCGGCAACGATCCGCTGCAGTTCGGCGAGATGCCGGGGCTGCTCGACACCTTGGGCGACCTCGACGCCCTCGAGAACCTCATGAAGTCGGCCACGCAACCGGGCGAGCTGGCCGAGGTCGACCTCGACCGCGCCCGCGAGCTCCTCGGCGACGACGCCGCGAAGTCGCTCGACCGTCTGCGCGAGCTGCAGCGGATGCTGGAGGAGGCAGGGCTCATCGAACAGCGCGAAGGCCGCCTCGAGCTCACGCCGCGCGCCATCCGCGCCATCGGCAACAAGGCGCTCTCCGACCTCTACCGAAAGCTGGTGAAAGATCGCGCCGGCCGTCACGAGCTGGAGCGCACCGGCTTCGGCAACGAGCACGCGCACGATCACAAGCCCTACGAGTTCGGCGACCCATTCCATCTCAACGTGCAGGAGACGGTGAAGAACGCCATCTGGCGCGCTGGGGCCGGCACTCCGGTGCAGCTGAAGCCGGAGGACTTCGAGGTGGAGCGCACCGAGATGCTCACACGCTCGGCCACCGTGCTGCTCCTCGACGTGTCGCTCTCGATGCCGATGCGCGACAACTTCCTGCCGGCCAAGAAGGTGGCGATGGCGCTGCACGCGCTCATCACCAGCCAGTTCCCACGCGACTACTTCGGTCTGGTGTCGTTCGGTCGAGTCGCGCGGGAGGTCAAGCCCGAGCTGCTCCCCGAGATGAGCTGGGACTTCGAGTGGGGCACCAACATGCAGCACGCGCTGCTGCTGGCGCGCAAGCAGCTGTCGCGCCAGACCGGCACCAAGCAGATCATCATGGTCACCGACGGCGAGCCCACCGCCCACATCGAGGGTGGCGAGGCGTACTTCCAGTATCCGCCGTCGCCCATCACGATCGAGGAGACGCTCAAGGAGGTCATGCGCTGCACGCGTGACCGGATCCGCATCAACACGTTCATGCTCGACGAGAGCTACTACCTCAAATCGTTCGTCGAGCAGATGATGCGGGTCAACGGGGGCCGGGCCTTCTTCACCAACGCCGACACCCTGGGCGACTACGTGCTCGTCGACTTCCTCGACCACCGCCGCCAGCAGCAACGCCGCGCCGGATAGGGCAACGTTGCGTCACTCCACGCTGTTATACGACGTCAGCTGACGCAACCTCGACGTCGGGGCCGGTGTAGGTGGCGCGGATCCGGTAGCGGAGGCGGTGGGGATATTCCTCCAGGCCGTGCGCGATCCAGCCTGCCGAGCGTGCGATCGCGAACACCGCCTCGCCCGCGCCGTGCACCATGCGGGTCGCCTCGCCGAGCACACCGAGCGCGAAATCGATGTTCGGGTGCGGCCCGCCGTCGCGGGCCATCACGGCGCGCACGCCCTGCGCCGCGGTCCACAACCCGGGCGGCGGCTTCAGGCGCTCCACCGCGTCGAGGAGCACCGGGGTGCGAGGATCGGGACCTCGGTACACCTGGTGGCCGAACCCCGGGACGTGCTCGCCGTCGTGGAGGGCCTGACCGATGGCGGCTTCCGGGGTCGAGGCCATCGCGTCGCGGAGGAGGCTGCGCACGAACTCCGACGCGCCACCGTGCAGGGGACCGCCGACTGCGGCGAGTCCGGTGAGGAGCAGCAGGTACGGATCGGCCCACGTCGAGGCCGCGACCCGCACCGCCAGCGTCGACGTGGCGAGCTCGTGGTCGGCGAGGAGCGAGAGCGCCCGATCGAGGGCGCGCACGCGCGCGGTCGTCGCGTCGAGCGGGGACACGCGCGTCCACAGCCGCCGCGCGAGTGAGCCGGCTTCGCTCGGCTCGTCCGCACGTCGACCGGCGGGAGCGCCTCGACCATCGTGGCGAGCAGGGTGCCGGCGCGCGCGGCGACGGACGCGACCCGGCGGTCGTGGCGCATCGGGTCACCTGGACGCAGCGCCGCGACGATGATGCGCAGCCGATCGGGGAGCGGGGTGTCGGCCGGGAGCGCGGCCTGGACACGCCGGGCCGTCGCGAGGGCGCTGGGTTCCGCACTCCAGTGGTCGTGGGGACCGGCGGTGCCACCCCAGAGCCAGCTTGCGACCTCCTCGTACCGGGCGTCGACTGCGGCACGCGTCGCGTCCCAGCCGCGGTAGGAGAGGCGCCCGGCGGGGTCGAGCAGCGTGACGGATTGGTCGATCACCACCTCGAAGCCGTCCGTCCGCACGCGCGGCCGGCCGTGCGCCGCGAGCCGTTCGACGTCGTCGCGGTCGTAACGGCTGGTGCGGCTGCCGGGCGCCCGCTCCCGACGGACCAATCCCCGGCTCACGTAGGCGTAGAGGGTCTGGGGCTTGACCCCGAGCCGGGCCGTCGCCTGGGTCGCGGTGAGCCAGCGATCGTCGGTCACCGGTCCCATCATATTGATATTGATCAACGTTGACAAGCAATGAGGTGAGGCGGACGCTCGGAGTGACCGACAACGAGAAGGAGATGGCACCGATGACCATGACCGACGCCGCTGCCCCCCGCGGCCTGAAGGGTGTGATCGTCGCCGACACCGAGCTCGGCGACGTGCGAGGCCTCGAGGGCTTCTACCACTACCGCCAGTACTCGGCCCCCGAGCTGGCGGCGGTCCGCACCTTCGAAGACGTGTGGTACCTGCTCTTCGAGGGGGAGCTCCCCAGCACCTCGGCGACGCGACGCGTACGCCCGCCGCATCGCCGCCGCGCGGTACCTACCGCCCGAGGTGGCGACGCTCCTACCCGCACTGGTCGCGGGCCAGCCGCATCCGCTCGCCGCGCTGCGCACCGCGCTCTCGCAGCTCGCCGCGGTCGAGGGCATGCCTCCCACGTACGACGCCGATCCGGAGACCATCCGCACCAACGCGATCCGGCTGGGTGCCGCGACGCCGGTGCTGATCGCCGGTCTGTACCGCGCGTCACGCGGGCTGGCGCCGGTCGAGCCGCGCGACGACCTCGGGCACGCGGCCAACTACCTCTGGATGATCGACGGCGAGGTCCCCGATCCGCGTCGCGCGCGTGCCGTGGAGCAGTACCTGATCCTCGGCATCGACCACGGCTTCAACGCGTCGACGTTCACGGCGCGCGTGGTGACGTCCACCGGCGCCGACGTCGGTGCCGCGGTGGTGGCTGGCATCGGCGCGTTGTCGGGCCCGCTCCACGGTGGCGCCCCGAGCCGCGCACTCGACACCCTCGACGCCATCGGCACGCCCGACCGCACCGAAGCTTGGGTGCGCGACGCGGTCGGTGCCGGTGATCGCATCATGGGGTTCGGGCACCCGGTCTACAAGACGGCCGATCCGCGCTCGGTGATGCTGCCGCGACATCGCCCGCTCGCTCGGTGGCGACCGGGTCGAGTTCGCGGTGCAGGTCGAGGACACGGTGGAGCGCGTACTCGCCGAGCTCAAGCCCGGGCGCGAGCTGCACACCAACGTCGAGTACTACGCCGGCGTCGTCATGGAGCAGTGCGGTATCCCTCGCGAGCTGTTCACGTCCACCTTCGCCGCCAGCCGCGTCGTGGGTTGGTGCGCAAACGTGCTCGAGCAGTCGACCGAGACCGCGATCATCCGCCCGAGCGCCCGCTACGTGGGCCCGGAGGCGCCGGCGCCCGTGCCCATGCCCTCGTAGGAGAGCCCGCGGGAACGACGTCAGGCCGGGAGGTACCGGCAGCAGAGCACGCCGGTGTTCGCCTGGGTCACCGACTCCAGGCGGAACCGGCGGGCGATGCCGTCGCTGGTGAAGATGCTCTTGCCCCCGCCGAGCACGATGGGCTCGATCATGAGGTCGAGCTCGTCGACGAGGTCGTTGGCGAGCAGCGCCTTCGCAACGGTCGCGCTGCCCATGATGTTGATGTCACCACCCGGTTGCGCGCGCAGCTCGTTCACCTTCGGCACGAGCTCGTCGCGCCGGATGATCGTGGTCGGTGACCACTTCGTCGCGTCGTCGTCGCTCAACGAGTCGGAGACGACGTACTTCTGCACGTTGTTCATCCAGTCCGTGAACGGGTCGTCGTCACCGGTGCGCTCGGGCCACGCGTCGGCCATCACTCTCCAGGTGCGCGCACCCTGCAGGATGGCATCGGTGTGCTCCATCGCGCCGCCGATGAAGCCGCCCATGATCTCGGGATCGAAGAACGGCATGGACCACCCGCCGTGCCGGAAGCCACCTTCGGTGTCCTCTTCCGCGCCGCCGGGCGCCTGCACGACGCCGTCGAGGCTGATGAACTCGCTGATCACGATGCGCATGCAGGTACGACGATGCCACGGATCGGAATTCATCGCGTGTCCGGCGATCCGGAGGCCGGGACGGAGCGAGCGGACGCGAGCGAGGGGGTCAGGCGGTGATCTCCCGCACGTAGCGCTCGTGCACCGCGGGGTCGAAGCAGACGAAGCGGATGGTGTGGACGCCGGTGAGCGTGGCCAGCACCGTGGCGACTGCGATCTTCGTGGCCTCGGGGACCGGGTAACCGAAGGCGCCGGTGCTGATGGCGGGGAAGGCGACCGAGTCGGCGCCGATCTCGTCGGCCACCTCGAGGCAGCGCCGGTAGCAGCTCTGGAGCAGGCGGGCCTCGCCGGCGCCGCCTCCCTGCCAGACGGGCCCGACGGTGTGGATCACGAAGCGGGCGGGCAGGTCGAAGGCGGGCGTGGCCTTGGCGTCGCCGAAAGCGCACCCACCCAGCTCCCGGCAGGCATCCAGCAGCCCGGGCCCGGCGGCGCGGTGGATGGCGCCGTCGACGCCCCCGCCGCCGAGCAGCGACGAATTGGCGGCATTCACGACCGCGTGGACGTGCTCGGTGGCGATGTCGCCCAGGACCACGTCGAGGTGGGGGGCCACGAGACGCAGCGTCGGTTCCCGCACCGTTGCGCTACAGGGACCGAGCGCGCGGACACCCGGCTGGGCGCGGACCGTCGGAATTCCGGCCGAGACTCCGGCGGCTGCTCCCGACGCGAAGAAGAAACCCCTTGCGCTCGGGTTCACGACCAAGCATAGTAACACCACTGTAATTCCAGAGGCGTCATTTCACGGCGTCCGTAGCGTCTGCTTGGCAAGGGAGCACGCCGATGCCCGATCCACTCACCATGAGTCCGATCACCAGCCCGATCACCTCCAGCCTGGCCGCCCTCGTGGCCACGCAACGGTTCTCGGGCGACGGCGAGCGCCGCTGGCAGGAGGAGGCCAACTGCCTGGGGGTCGATCCCGACCTCTTCTTCCCCGAGCGGGGAGCCTCCACGCGGGAGGCCAAGGCGGTGTGTCGGAGCTGCGAGGTGCGGGTCGACTGCCTCGAGTACACGCTCGCCCACGGTGAGAAGTTCGGGATCTGGGGCGGGCTCTCGGAGCGGGAGCGCCGCCGGGTGCGTCGCCAGCGCGCGCTGGAGCGCCGCACCGCGCTCGGCGCTTGAACCGCGCCCGTAGTTCACACGACCGCTCAGGGCTGGGCCGCACCACCACCTGCGACGCGAACCTCGATCGTGTCGTCGGGCCCGATGCCCGTCCACGCGCGGAAGTCGTCGTCGCAGCACGCGAGCTCGGCCGCGGGCAGCAGCCCCACCAGCTCGACGCGCGCGACGGTGCTGCCCGCCTCGCGCGCGAGCACGTCGACCGCTCGGCACGCGTCCTGTAGCCCGGTCCGCTCGAGCGCGACGAGGTTCATCGACACCTGCGCGCGGCCGACCGAGTCGAGATGCAGTCCGAGCGCGCGCACGCCGGGCAGGCCACCGTCGCGCTCGCGCACGCGCGTGGCGATGGCGCATGCGAGGCTCAGGTCGTCGCGCCCGAGCTCGCAGTTCACCGCCACCAACGGGTCGCGCGCACCCACGGCGACCGCGCCGAGCGTCGGATGCGGGCGCGACGGTCCGGTGTCGGGCCGGCGCCCGGAGAAGGCGTCGTTGCGCACGTCGGGCAGCGTCCGGCCGTCGGGATCGGCGGCGTCGTAGAGGAACACGGGCAGCGCGAGCGCGCCCGCCGCCCACGTCGCGAAGGCGCGAGCCGCCTCCACGGCCTCCTCGCGTGTGCTCCCCGCGAGCGCGACGAACGGCACCACGTCGAGTGCTCCGAGTCGGGGATGGACACCGGAATGACCGCTCAGGTCCACGTGTTCCGCCACCGCGACCGTGAGCGCACGAACCCGGGCGGCGGTGTCGTCGACCCTCCCGCCGGCGGCCAGCGTGAACACCGAACGGTGATGATCGGCGTCGACGTGGCGGTCGAGGAGCGCCGGCCCGCACGCCGCGGTGAGCGCGTGGAGCGCGACGCGATCGCGACCCTCCGACACGTTGGGCACGCACTCGAGCACCCGTGCAGGGTACGGCGGAGCGCGCACGGGACCACCGGTAGAGTGCCGCGCGATGAGCGGAGTGACCGCGAGCCGGGTGTCCCGGTTCGCAACGGAGCGGGGGCCGAGCGCCCCGGTGCGCAGCGCCGAGAGCGGATGACGATGAGCGCAGTGGCAACGGAGCGGGGGCCGAGCGCCCCGGTGCGCAGCGCCGAGAGCGGATGACGATGAGCGCAGTGGCAACGGAGCGGGGGCCGAGCGCCCGGTGCGCAGCGCTGAGAGCGGATGACGATGCGTCTCGGCCTCGCGCTCCCGCAGTACGACGACTCGGTCGCGGGCGAGTCGCCGCTGCCGTGGTCGCGTGTCGTCGAGTGGGCACGTGCGGCCGAAGCCGCCGGGTTCGACTCGCTGTGGCTGTCGGATCACCTCTTCTTCGACGTGGCGAAGTACGGCGGACCCTCGCATCGCCAGGGGTGTCTGGATCCCATCGTCGCCCTCGCCGCGCTCGCGAGCGAGGTGACGCGCGTCCGTCTCGGCACGCTGGTGCTGTGCGAGGCGCTCCGTCCTGCCGCGGTGCTCGCGAAATCGCTGGCCAGCCTCGACGTCGTGTGCGGAGGTCGGCTCGACGTGGGCGTCGGCGCGGGGTGGTACGAGCCCGAGTACGCGGCGATCGGGATGAGCATGCCGCGCCCGGGGGAGCGGCTCGACCGGCTGCGCGAGGCGGTCGCGATCCTCGACGATCTGCTGGGGGGAGGACCGTGCACCTTCGGCGGCACGTTCCACCGCGCGGCCGGTGCGGTGAACGAACCCGCCGCGGTGCAACGACCGCGGCCGCCGATCATCGTCGGCGGGAAGGGTGATCGCCTGCTCGAGGTGGTGGCGGAAGCGGCCGACGGATGGAACACGTGTTGGGTGTGGACCCCGGACGCCTATCGCGAGCGTCTGGACGTGCTCGGCCGGGCGTGCGACGCAGTCGGGCGTGACCCCGCGTCCGTCACCCGGTCGCTCGGGCTCTACACCCTCTGCGGCGAGGACGAGCGAGACCTCGAGGGGCGCTTCGAACGACTCCGGGCGCTGTCACCGCCCGGGGTGCTCGACTCGGTGACGCTCGAGCAGTGGCGCGAGGGTCGACTGGTGGGGACAGTCGAGCAGGTGCGGGAGCAGGCCGACGGGTGGGCCGCGCTCGGCGTCGAGACGCTCATCGTGGGGCTTGGGGCGGTCCCGTTCGCCGTGACCGCGCTCGACGACCTCGAATTGACGGCCCGCGCACTTCGCGGCTGACCATGGCCTCCAGCCCAGGTAGCCTGGTGGGATCCCCTCGAAAGGGCCCACGTCATGAACCTCGGCGCAACCGAGCTCCTCATCATCCTCGCCGTCGTCCTCCTCCTCTTCGGCAGCACCCGCCTGCCCAAGCTGGCCAAGTCCCTCGGGCAGGCCAGCAAGGAGTTCAAGAAGGGCGTCGACGGCGAGGACGACGACACCAGCGAGACCAAGAGCGCCTGAGCGGCCCTGTTCCCGGGGTGGACCCCCACCGGCATGACCGGTCCGGGCCGCCCCCGGGAACCGAGCGCCCCTGTCCCGTCGTTCTGATCCATGGCTGACGGTGTCCCCACGTGGGAAGAGGTCGCGCGCGACTACAGGCGCTTCCTCTACAACGTGGCGTACCGCTTGGCCGGCAACGACGACGACGCACAGGATCTGGTCCAGGAGTCGCTCATCAGGATCCGCAAGGGTCTCGAGCGCTACGAGCCCGGATCGCTGGAAGGCTGGTTGGCTCGGATCGTGACGAACGTGTTCCTCGACGAGGTCCGTCGGCGCAAGCGTCGACCCGCCGACGCCCTTCCCGACGACCCCGAGCGGGTGCTCCCCTCCTCGCCCGCGGCCGACGAGGTGCCCACCGGCTTGTCCGACGAGGTCCAGCGCGCCCTCGGTTCGCTGCCCGACGACTTCCGGGTGCCGGTCGTGCTCTGCGACGTGAGCGACCTCTCCTACGAGCAGATCGCCGATGCCACGGGCGTGCCCATCGGCACCGTGCGGTCGCGCATCCACCGGGGGCGGCGTCTGTTCCGCGCCGCGCTCGTCGCCGACGGGGTGACCGGGCCATGAGCATGCGTGGCGACGCCCTCGATCCCGACATGCTGTCGGCGTACCTCGACGGCGAGCTCACCGACGCGGAGCGCGTTGCGGTCGACGCGCAGCTCGAGGCGTCGGCCGAGTGGCGCGACGAGCTGGCTGAGGTGCGCGCCGCCGCGACGCCGTGCGCGGTGTGTCCCAACGCGAGGCGCCGGCGGGGTTCTGGGACGCGGTGCACGCGAGCGTCGTGGCCGACGACGCACCCGACGCCGCCGACCGCGAGGTCGTCGTCCCCATCACCGCGCGCGCGGTCCACGCGACGGCGTTGGGGCTGGGTGGCGGCGTCAGCCGCGGCCGTGGCCGCCGTGGTCGCGGTGATCGTCGTCCCGCACCGCAGCGAGGTGTCGCCGAACGTGGCCGCGGTGGTCGCGCAGCACGGCGCGCAGGGGTCCGACAACGGCGATCCGGTGAGCATGCTTGCACCCGTCGGTCCGCTCGCCGGGTTCCGCCGGTGACGGGATTGCGCCGACCGTCGACGATCGCGCTCTGCGCGCTCGCGACCTTCGCGCTGGCGTGGCCGATCGCGGCGTCGGCGGGCGCGGGCGACTCGGCCGACGCCCAGGAGGCGGTACGCCTCGTGCGCGGGACGCGCGACGCCGCGGCCGATCACGACTTCAGCGGTGACGCCACGGTCACCTGGACCACGCCGACGCGGACCGAGAAGACGCAGGTGCGCGTGACCGACGTCGGTGGTGCGGTCACCATCACGACCACTGGCGGCACCACCGTGGTCGACGAGGGCCGTCGTACCTACCTGCGCGACCGCCTCGGGTGGACCGGGCTGGTGGTCGAGCCGACCGCGCACGACCTGCCGTCTCCCAACCGCCGCTGGCGGCTCTCGACCGCAGGGAGCCGCACGGTGGCGGACCGCCCCGGCACCGTCGTGCTGGCCACCCGTCCCGACGGGAAACCGGCCCAGCGCCTGGTCGTCGACGACGCCACCGGCCTGCTGCTCGGCCGCGAGGTGCTCGGCCCGCGTGGGCAGGTCGAGCGCTCGGTGCGGTTCTCGAGCATCGAGGTCGGGGAGCGCGACGCGCGCACGATGTCGCCACCCGCCAACGTCACGAGCCGCACCGCGGAGAAGCTGACGTCGCTGCCCGACGGGTACCGCGCTCCGGGCGCGCCCGCGGGGTTCGAACTGGTGACGCGCTCACGCCATCCCGACGGCGTGCTGCTGTTCTACAGCGACGGTGTGTTCACCGCGTCGGTGTTCGAGCAGCAGGGTGACCTCGACTGGGGCGCGCTCCCGGGTGGCGGCAGCGACTCGCAGCTCGCCGACACCCGCACGCGCACCTACCACGAGGCGAGCGGCGACGTCGCGGTGTGGGCGCGCAACGGGCTCGTCTACACCTGCGTCACCGACGCGCCGAGCGACGTGTTCTCCGGCATGATCGGCGCGCTGGCGTCGGAGGGTCGCAGCACGCCCGAGGCGATCGTCGACTTCGTGCTCGGCCCCTTCGGCTGGGGCTGACCGCCCCAGCACGCGACGAACCTGCGTCGCTCGTCGGGGTCGGACACCCCCTGAACGACGCAGGTTCGGCTGAGAACGCGAGCGGGGTCTAGCGGGCGATGGAGACGGGACTCTCGACGCCGCGGCGGCGGCGCAGGATGCGACGGCGCTCGCGCTCGGAGGCACCGCCCCACACGCCGTGGTCGATGCGGTAGGTGAGCGCGTACTCCAGGCACTCCGGCTGCACCGAGCACTGCGCGCAGATGCGGCGGGCCTTGTCGACCCCGACGCCGTCGGACGGGAAGAACTCGCCCGGTGCGAGCGAGCGGCAGTGGGCGTGGAGCATCCACTCCTGCTCGTTGTGATCGGGGGGAGGGTTCAGGTCGTCCATGTGCACCCCAGTGCTTCGGCCAGAGTCGAGTGGAGCGGGTCGTCCTGTTCAACGGTCCGGACCGGGGTCCGGTTCCCGTAGCCTGACAGAGATCGTACGCCGAGTCCCGTCGGGGACCGGTCACCGTCTCCGGGAGCGCCGTGTCCGAAGGATCGACCGAGCCGACGCCCGTGGCGCCGCGTCACAGCCCGTACGGTTGGGGAGGGTTCGCGGCATCTGCTCCGGTCGGCCCGGCACCCGGGGCGTCCGACGAACCACCCACGGTGGCGGCCGAGGGTCCGACGGCCGCGCTCCCCTCGTCGACGGCGTCACCGGCCGCGCCGGCCAGGCTGACGCCTCCCCCGGTACCGCCCGGCGCCGACGTGCGGCATCGGAGGAGTCGCCGTGTGGGATGGCGCGCCGCGCTGGTGGGAGCGCTCGTCGGCGCGGTGATCGGCGCGCTGGTGGCCGGCGGGATCGTCGCGGTCGCCGTCGACGACGACTCGGGTTCGAGCGGACCCGGGGCCACGTCGGTGGTGCTGCGCCCGTCCGACCGCATCGCGCACACCGGCGACATCTCGCAGATCCTCCAGGGCGCGGTCCCCGCGGTCGTCGCCATCGTCGACGACGGCGGGCCCGACTCGGGCGGCGCCGCCGGCACCGGGTTCGTGATCGATCCCAGCGGCGTGATCGTCACCAACAACCACGTCGTCGAGGGCGCGCGGAAGATCCAGGCCGTCTTCTCCGACGGTACGACGCGCGACGCGAAGGTGGTCGGTCAGAACCCGCCGAGCGATCTCGCGGTCGTGAAGGTCGACGCCTCCGACCTCCCCACCATCGCACTCGGGAATTCCGACCGCGTGCAGGTCGGCGACGACGTCGTCGCGATCGGCAACGCGCTCGCGCTGCAGGGCGGGCTCACGGTGACGCGCGGGATCATCTCGGGCCTGCACCGAGAGGTGGGCACGAACAGCGGGGGCGCGCTCGAGGACGTGTTGCAGACCGACGCCGCGATCAACCCGGGCAACTCGGGTGGTCCGCTGGTCGACGCGGAGGGGCGCGTGATCGGCATCAACACCGCGATCGCCGATCCGGGCAGCGCGCAGAACGTGGGCTTCGCAATCCCGATCTCGAACGCCAAGGTGATCATCGAGCGGCTGCGCGAGGGCAAGCAGCCCGCGCTCCTCGGGGTGAAGACGGTCAACGTCGACCAGGCCAAGGTCGACGGCGAGTCGGTCGAGGTCGACGAAGGCGCATACGTGCAGGAGGTCACCGCCGGCACCCCGGCGGCGAAGGCCGGGATCAAGGCGGGCGACGTCGTGGTCGCGGTCGACGGCAAGGCCATCGGCAGCGCGGCGGCCCTCGGCGGCGTGATCCGTCAGCACCAGCCCGGCGACGAGGTGGAGATCGAGCTCGACCGCGACGGCGACTCGGTCACTGTGCACGCCACGCTCACCGAGACGTCCAGCTCCTGACGGAGCTGTTCGTCTGGCGTTCCGTCTGCCCCTCGAAGCACGGCGAAGTCCGGCCACTACGCTGGCTCGCATGTCGATGGAGTCCGAAGCGCTCGAGCAGGTACCGCCCCAGGGTCACGTGAAGGTCGTGTACCTGGGCCCGGTTGCGCCGCACTGGGAGGTCCACGGCATCTTCGGTGACGGTCGCATGATCGACGAGTTCCGCCAGCGGGCGGTGGCCGCGTCTGCAGCTGCTGCCGCCCCACGACCCGCAGTTCCGCCGCAACCGTGAGCGGGTTGCACGCGACGCGGAGCGCGAGCACCTCATCCTCGAGTGGGACCTCGGCTACGACGAAGGCACCTGATTCAGTCGGGGACGACCTCGGGTGTCGGGTGCTCACCCGTCACCATGAACCCGACGCGCTCGGCGATCGTGACCGCGTGGTCGGCGATCCGCTCGTAGTGCCGGCCGACCAGCGCCATCTGGACCGCGAGGAGCACGGCGCCTTCGTCGCTGCCGTCACCTGAGAGCACGTGGCGGAACAGGCTCTTGGTGAGCTCGTCCATCGCGTCGTCCATGTCGGCGAGCGCGGCCGCCCACGATGGGTCGGAGTCGGCGAACGCGTCGATGGCGACGCGCGTCTGGTTGCTCGCCTGGGTGCCCATGCGGGCGATGATCCCGCGGATCTTCGGATCCAGCTGGTGCGGATAGAGACGCCGCGTCGTCTTGGCGACGTTCACCATCAGGTCGGCGCTGCGCTCGAGCTCGTGCGCGACGCGCATGACGGTGACGAGGAAGCGGAGGTCGGTCGCGAGGGGTTGCTGCCGCGCGAGCAGGAGGAACGTGCGGTCCTCGATGGTGTGCGTGAGCTCGTCGATCACGTCGTCGGCCTCGATGGCGTCTTCGGCGGCGTTGAGATCACCGTCGAGCAGGGCCTGGGTACCGGCCGCGATCGCCTCGGTGGTGAGCGCGGCGAGTCGGATGACGTCGGTGCGCAACTCGTCGAGAGCTTCGTGGAAGGACTTGCGCGCCTCTTCGGCGGGCGAGCCGTCGGGCAGGGGTGTACTGGTCACGACGCCTCCGTGTGGTCCGGACCGGGCGATCTTGTCGCGTGCAGTCGTCGCGGAGCCCGGTTGCACCCTAGGACGTACGTCCTTTTCAGTGCTCGTTCACGCGCCGGCCACATTCGGGCAACCGCAGCGAAACCCCGCGACCGTAGGTTGGGCTTCAACCGAGAACGGCTGTCGGATCCCCCCTCCGAGAGCGGTTCCGGGATCGGGCTCTTCACGGTCGGGAGTGCGTGGCCGGCGAAGAGTCGTTCGGAGAGTAGGGGGCTGGGAACTCCCCCCTTCCCGGTCCCCGACTCTCCGGCAGGTCTCGTGCGCGACGCGACAGGCCGGGAACTCCCCACCGCGTTCACGTTCCCAGCTCCCGACTCTCCGGCAAGTTTCGACGCGGTGGTGCTCATCGCCGGAACCTCGCGGTGCGCGTGTGCTCGCCGGTGGCGACGAAGTGCACCTGTTCCGCGATCGTCACCGCGTGGTCGCCGATGCGCTCGTAGTGACGCGCGACCAGCGCGAGCTGCACCGCAGCGTTGAGGCGGGCGTCGTCGACCGGCGCGCCGCCGTCGACCTCCAGGACGTGCCGGAAGAGGCGGCGTTCGAGCTCGTCGGTGGTGTCGTCCATGTCGGCCAATGCCGCGGCCCACGACGGATCGCGGTCGACGAACGCGTTCACCGCCACCCGCATCTGCACGATGACCTGGCGGCTCATCCGGTCGACCAGCGGTCCCGCCGTGGCGTCGAGGCGATCGGGATGGAGACGCCACGTGGTGCGCGGCGACGTTGACCATGAGGTCGGCACTGCGCTCCAACTCGTGGGCGATGCGCAGAGCCACCCCGACGAAGCGGAGGTCGGCGGGGCAGAGACCCGGGAGGGGGATGATCCGCAGGCACTGGTCCTCCACCGCGTGCCGGAGCGAGTCGATGGCGTCGTCGTCGGCCACGACCCGGTCGGCATGGTCGAGATCACCTGCGACGAAGGCCTCGGTGCCGGCGCGGATGGCGTCGAGGGTCAGCGAGGCGAGCCGAACGACGTCGAGACGCACGTCGTCGATGCGGGTACGGACTTGCGGATCGGACCGGTCGGGCACGACCTCCGAGGAGACCACGCGGTGATCATCGTTTGCCTGACCTGCCAGGGAGCGTCGCTCCGCTGACTGTTTGTCCCCTGTTCACCTTCGCGCCACCACGCGGCCACGGCGCGTCCACGGTGCCTTCGTACGCTCCGCGCCGAACCACTACCAGTCAGTCGACGTTCCAGGAGGAACATCCACATGCTCCGTTCGTTCGCTCGTCGCGGCGGCATCGTGCTCGCCGCGTTGGCGCTGCCGGTGCTGTTCATCGGCACCGCTGCGACCGCCACGACGCCGTCCCAGGCGAAGCTCGCCTCGGCCACCATCAATGGTGACGGCTCCACCTTCCAGCTGGGCTTCAACCAGGTGTGCATCGGCGAGTTCAAGAAGCAGCAGAAGGCCGTCACCATCAACTACCAGGGCAACGGCTCGGGCGCCGGACGCACGGACTTCGTGAACGGCGTCGTCGACTTCGCCGGCACGGATGCCGCGTACAAGTCGACCGACCCGCAGCCGCCGAAGCCGTTCCTCTACTTCCCGACGGTGGTGGCACCGATCACGGTGTCGTACAACCTCTCGGGTGTAAAGCTCAACCTCTCGCCCGAGACCACGGCCAAGATCTTCTCGGGCGCGATCACGACCTGGGACGACGCCGCGATCAAGACCGACAATCCCAAGGCGAAGCTGCCGAGCACGGCCATCACGGTCGTGCACCGCAGTGACTCTTCGGGCACCACCGCGAACTTCACCAGCTGGCTGACCAAGGCGGCGCCCACCGACTGGACGCTCGGCAGCAGCTCGACCGTGAGCTGGGGATCCGGGCACGCAGGGCGCCACCGGCAACTCCGGTGTGGCCAAGCTCGTGAAGGACACCGACGGCGCGGTCGGCTACGTCGACTTCTCCGACGCCAACGCCAGCGACCTGACCTACGCGTCGATCAAGAACTCGGCCGGCAAATTCATCAAGCCGAGCCTCGAGTCCGCGGCCGCCGCGGCGGAGGGTGCGTCGGTCAACGCCGACCTCACCTACGACCCGATCAACTCCGACGGTGCCGGCCGCGTACCCGATCACGTCGCCGACGTGGATCATCGTGTACCAGGACCAGACCGATGCGGCCAAGGGCAACGCGATCAAGGGCTTCCTGAACTACATCTACGGCGACGGCCAGCAGCTGGCCCCGGTCGGTCGACTACGCGGGGCTGCCCAAGGGTCTGCTGAAGCAGGCCAAGGCGCAGGTCAAGAAGATCACCGTCCCCGCGTCGTGATCTCGGGCGGGTCGCGCACGGGACGGGTGCCCCCCACCCGTCCCGTGCCCCCGCTCGACCACCTCGATCTCGCGTAGATTCCGGACCTCGACATGGCAGTCACGGCCCCGCCCCGACCGACCGACCCGCCGGCACCCGCTCCGCGCGGTCGCGGTCTCGGCACCGGTCCGCGGCCGCCGGGGATCTTCACCGACCAGCGTCTTCAAGTGGATCGCACTGGCGAGCGGGCTGCTCGTGCTCGCGATCCTCGGGCTCATCGCGTACACCACCACCAAGAACGCGTGGCCGTGGTTCCGCGAGGAGGGCTTCGGCATCTTCGCCGACAACTGGGACCCGGCGAAGGGCCAGTACGGCGCCGGGGCGATGATCTACGGCACCTTCCTCGTCGGCATCATCGCCCTCGTGATCGCGGTGCCGGTCAGCATCGGCATCGCGCTGTTCGTCAACGAGATCGCGCCGCGACGACTACGCAAGCCGGTCATCTACGTCGTCGACCTGCTCGCGGCGATCCCGTCGGTCGTGTACGGGCTGTGGGCGCTCGCGGTGCTCACCCAGCCGCTCGCCGACATCTACCAGAGCATCTCCGACGCGACGTCGGGCATCCCGCTCATCGGCGACATCACCGCCGAGCCCGAGCAAGAGCGGGCTCAGCTACATGACCGCCGGGATCATCGTCGCGATCATGATCACGCCGATCATCACGTCGCTGACGCGCGAGGTGTTCGCCACCACGCCCGCTCCGCTCAAGGAAGCCGCCTACGGCATGGGCGCGACGCGCTGGGAGATGATCAAGGGCTCGATCTTCCCGCACAGCCGCGGTGGGCTCGTCTCCGCGGTGATCATCGGGCTCGGGCGGGCGATCGGCGAGACCATCGCCGTCGCGTTGCTGATCGGCAGCTCGCAGCACATCAGCGCGCACATCTTCGGCCCCGGCGACACGTTGGCCGTCGATCATCGCCAACCAGTTCAACGAGGCCACCGGCATCCAGCGCGCCGCGCTGATCGGCATGGGCGTGGTGCTGCTCGTGCTCACCGTCGGCGTCGGCATCCTCGCCCGGGGGATCGTCAACCGCTACGACCGGCGCTCGGGAGCGGTCGTATGACCGCGTTGGCGCCGCCGCAGCTCACGCCGCTGCCCAAGTCGCGCTCGCGCAAGGCGAAGAACGTCCTCGCGACGCTCTTCATCTCGCTGGCGTTCCTGCTCGCGCTGATCCCGCTCGTGTTCCTCGTCGTCTACGTGGTGCAGCAGGGTTCCAAGGTCATCAGCTGGAACTTCCTCACCGAGGACCTCCCGTTCGTCGACCGGCTTGCCGGGCGGTGGCATGGGGCCGGCGGTGGTCGGCACGCTGCTCATCACCGGTGCCGCGTCGCTCATGGCCATCCCGCTCGGGATCCTCGGCGGCATCTACCTCAACGAGTACGGCGGTCGGACGCCCGCTGGCGCGGTTCATCCGCTTCCTCTCCGAGGTGATGACCGGCGTGCCGTCGATCGTCATGGGCCTGTTCATCTACACCCTGGTCGTGCTCAACACGAAGGAGCAGCACGGGCTTCGCCGGCGCGCTGGCGCTGGCGTGCCTCATGCTCCCGATCGTGATCCGCACCACCGACCAGATGCTGTCGCTCGTGCCGCAGCGAGCTGCGGGAGGGCAGCTACGCGCTCGGCAGCCGCAAGGCGCGCACCATCCGCACGGTCGTGCTCCCGAACGCGGCCGCCGGGATCGTGAGCGGTGCGCTGCTCGCCGTGGCCCGGGCCGCAGGCGAGACCGCGCCGCTGCTGTTCACCATCGGCACCGTCACCGAGACCAACACGAGCCTGTTCAACGGGCCGAACACCGCGCTGTCGGTGCAGATCTTCAGCAACGCCATCTCGCCCTTCACCGGCGCGCAGGACCGGGCCTGGGGCGCCGCGCTCACCCTCATCGTGATCGTGTTCGTCACCACCATCGCCGCCCGTCTGGTGACGGCCTTCTTCGCCCGCCGGCAGACGGCATGAACCCCGAGGACGGATCCGTGCCCACCATCGTCGACCCCACCACTAACGTCATCGACGTGACGACCGACGTCGACGCCCCCGTCAGCCGCCGTCGACGTCGCCCGACACCGCGGGCCGCGAGGAGGAGCCCGAGCGGGAGCGAGAGCTCGTCTTCGAGCTCCGCGGGCGTCGAGGTGCAGCTACAGCGGGCACACCGCGGTGCGCGAGGTCGACCTCGACATCGCCGCCAACGAGATCACCGCGTTCATCGGCCCGTCGGGCTGCGGGAAGACCACGGTGCTGCGGTGCCTCAACCGCATGCACGACCTCACGCCCGGCGCGCAGGTGCTCGGGCCGGGTCGAATACCACGGCGAGAACCTCTACGGCGCCAAGGTCGACCCCGCCGAGGTGCGCCGCCGGATCGGGATGGTGTTCCAGAAGCCGAACCCGTTCCCGAAGACGATCTTCGACAACGTCGCCTACGGGCCCAAGCTCAACGGCAAGAAGCGCTCGGAGCTCAGCGACATCGTCGAGCACGCGCTCGACGCGCGCCGCGCTGTGGGACGAGGTGAAGGACAAGCTCAAGAACAGCGGTCTCTCGCTGTCCGGTGGACAGCAGCAGCGCCTGTGCATCGCGCGCGCGATCGCGGTGCAGCCCGACGTCGTGCTCATGGACGAGCCGTGTTCGGCACTCGACCCGATCGCCACCGCGCGCATCGAGGACCTGATGGAGGAGCTCAAGGCCGAGTTCACCATCGTGATCGTGACCCACAACATGCAGCAGGCCGCGCGCACGTCTCGATCGCACCGCGTTCTTCACCGCCGAAGTCGACGACGAGGGACGGCGCGTCGGGCGCCTCGTCGAGTACGACGTCACCGAGAAGATCTTCACGGCACCCGGCGATCCCCGGACCGAGGGCTACATCACGGGACGGTTCGGTTGAGCGGCCATGAGCCCGCAGCGACGGGACCAGAACGCCGAGCTGGAACAGGCGCTCGCCCGGGCGCTCGAAGACACCCGAGCGGCAGTCGGTCAGCGCGACCGCCTGCTCGGCCGCACTCGACGAGCTGCGGCAGGGCGTGGTCGTCCTCGACGTCGACGGGCGCGAGGTGCTACCGCAACCCGGCGGCCGAGCGCTACCGCGAGGCGCGGCACTCCGACGCGGTCGTCGCGGCCGGGCTCGACGCGTTGGTGTCGCGCGCGCTCAACGGCGAGCGGTGCGAACGCGAGCAGCAGGTGTTCGGACCGCCCCGGGCCGTGGTGCACCTGTCCGCGGTGCCGATCGGCTCGCCGGAGCGTCCCCTCGGTGCCGCCGCGTTCGTGGCCGACGTGTCGGAGATCCACCGGATCGAGAGCGTGCGGCGCGACTTCGTGGCCAACGTGAGCCACGAGCTCAAGACCCCGATCGGCGCGCTCGAGGTGCTCGCCGAGACGTTGGTCGCCGAGGACGATCCCGCGGTCACCCGCCCGCTCGCCGAGCGGATGGTGAAGGAGGCCGAGCGCCTGGCGCGCATCGTCGACGACCTCCTCGACCTCAGCCTCATCGAGACGCAGGAAGCGCCTTCACGCGTCGCCGGTGCCGCTGGAGGTGCTGGTCGACGACGCCGTCGATCAACTGCGTCCGGCCGCCGCAGCCGCGGGCATCAACCTGCAGGTGCATCCCGGCGTCACGGGTGCGCTGGTCTCGTGCGAGCGGCGACAGGTGGTGAGCGCGCTCGCCAACCTCATCGACAACGCGGTGAAGTACTCCGAGCAGGGGGGCCCGGTCACGGTGAGCACCGCGCTGCATCGGCGACTCGGTCGAGGTCTCGGTGCGCGACGCCGGCATCGGCATCCCGACCCGCGACCTCGAGCGGATCTTCGAGCGGTTCTACCGGGTCGACCAGGCCCGGAGCCGCGACACCGGTGGCACCGGCCTCGGGCTCTCGATCGTGCGCCACGTCGCGCAGCGCCCACGGCGGCGACATCACCGTGGAGTCGGTCGAAGGGCCAGGGCTCGACGTTCCGGTTCGTGTTGCCGCTCGAACCCGAGTCGGCCGCGCTGCAGTCGGCACAGCAGGACGACCGCCTGATGCCCGACGCGCCGCTGATCCTCGTCGTCGACGACGAGCAGTCGTACCGCGACGCGCTCCGCATCGCGCTGGAGCGCGAGGGGTTCCGGGTGGAGGTGGCGGCCGACGGCGCCGAGGCGATCGCCCGCTTCGACGCGGTGCGGCCTGCGCTGGTGCTGCTCGACGTGATGCTGCCGCGCATCTCCGGCGTCGACGTGTGCCGCGAACTGCGGACGCGTTCGCAGGTGCCGATCATCATGGTCACCGCGCGCAACGCGGAGATCGACGCGGTCGTCGGGCTCGAGGTGGGCGCCGACGACTACGTGACCAAGCCGTTCCGGCTCCGTGAGCTGGTGGCGCGCGTGCGGGCCGCGCTGCGCCGCGGTCGCGGCGAGGACACGGGTGTCGCGCAACCCGACGAGGTGCTCGAGATCGGCGACGTGCGTCTCGACGCCGCCCGTCACGAGGTGCGCGGTGCGCGGAGAGCGCGTGGCGCTCCCGCTCAAGGAGTTCGAGCTGCTCGAGCTCCTGCTCGCCAACGCCGGGCGGGTGCTCACGCGCGACGTGCTCATCGACCGGGTGTGGGGCCCGAACTACTACGGCGACACCAAGACCC
>CAVWPI010000006.1:0-277134 GCA_963756895.1 uncultured Actinomycetes bacterium
TCGGCCCAGTGGAGCTTGATGATCGATCCCTCGGGGCCGGGAACCGGTGCGCGCCGGTTGCGGGAGATGCCGAGATAGGTGAGCGCTCGCAACGCGGCGACGTCAGCCCGGGCCTGCGAGAATGCGCGAGCGATCTCGTCATCGTCGAGCAGGCCCCTCTGGCGCGTGATCTCATGAGACGTTCGACGGTGGATGACAGCTGCACCTGGTCGACCGTGAACGCCGTGCCACGCTCGAACGACAGGGTCGACATGGCGACGCTCCATCCGTTGTCGATCACACCGACGACGTTCGAGAGTGGGATTCGCACCTCGTCGTAGAAGACCTCGCAGAAGTCAGTTCCACCCTCCATCGTCTTGATGGGACGGACGTCGATGCCGGGGCTGCGCATGTCGCAGATGACCCACGTGATGCCCTTGTGCTTGGGCACCTCGGTGTTGGTGCGGACGAGCAGCTCCTGGTAGTCGGCCACATCGGCGAAGCTGGTCCAGATCTTCTGCCCGGTGACGACCAGCTCGTTACCGTCGACGACCGCCCGCGTACGCAACGACGCCAGATCCGAGCCGGCCTCGGGCTCGGAGAAGCCCTGGCACCACACGACGTCGCCGCGGAGGATCTTCGGGAGGTGGAACGCCCGCTGCTCCTCGGTCGCTCGGGCGATGAGCGTCGGCCCGGCGTGCGACAGCCCCACGAAGCGGGCATCGATTCCCCGCATGCCGGTGCGGGCGTACTCCTCGAACCAGATGAGCTGCTGGGTGAGGGCAAGGCCCCGGCCACCGAACTCGACCGGCCACGAGATGCCAGCCCAACCCGTGTTCGTACTGCAGGCGTTGCCACGCCAGGTCGTAGTCGCGCATGGCCTTGCCCTCGCGGGGCCTGCGTTCGCTCGGCGCGTTCTCTGCCAGCCACGTCCTGACCTCGTCGCGAAACTCGTCGTCCTCCGCGGAGAAGGCCAGGTCCACTACTGGAAGTCCTGGAGCTCGACCAGGTCGATGGCGTTGCCGCGCTCGATCTTGTGGATCGAGTCGGCGCCGAGCCCGTCGAGCAGCTTGGCCACGATCCCGCGCGAGTGCGACCAGGTCGAGTCGGTGTGCGGGTAGTCGGTCTCGAACGTGATGCGGTCGATGCCGATGCGCTCGCGCAACTCGATGCCGGTGTTGTCCTTGAAGAAGCAGCCGTAGACGTTCCGGTGGAAGTAATGGCTCAACATCGTCGGGCGGCGCTCTTCATCACGACCTCCGCACGTCGACCACCGTGCGGCCGATCACCGCACCCTTCAGGATGCCCTCGAGCACGGCATCGAGCTCGTCGAGACCGACGTCGTGGCCGATCTCACCCAGCCCGATGGGCTTGAGGTCGCCGCCGAGTCGCTCCCACACGCCGCGGCGACGGTCGATCGGCGTCTGCACCGAGTCGATGCCGAGCAGCGACACCCCGCGCAGAACGAATGGCATCATCGTCGTGGGCAGGTCACCGCCGCCGGTCACGCCGCTGCACGCCACGGCCCCGCCGTAGTGGATCTTGGGCAGCACGTTGGCCAGCGTCGTACTCCCGACGCAGTCGACCGCGGCCGCCCACATCGTGGTCTCGAGCGGTTTGCTCGTTCCCTCGCTGAGCGTCGCACGGTTGAGGATCTCCTTGGCGCCGAGGCCCCGCAGGTACGCCTCGGCGTCGGCCTTTCCGGTGCTCGCCACGACCTCGTAGCCACGATTGGCGAGGATGCCAACCGCCGTGCTGCCGACGCCGCCGGTCGCGCCGGTGACGAGCACGGGGCCGTCGGCCGGTGTCAGGCCGCGCTCTTCGAGAGCGACGACCGAGAGTGCGGCCGTGTAGCCGGCGGTGCCGATCACCATGGTCTCGCGCAGCGCGAGGCCGGACGGGACAGGAACGAGCCAGTCGGCCGGGACCCGCGCATACTCGGCAAACCCACCGTGGCGCGAGACGCCGAGGTCGTACCCGTGGGCGAGGACCTCGGCACCGACGGGGAACCGGCCGTCGTCGCTCTCGGCCACCACGCCGGCGAGATCGATCCCGGGGACGATCGGCGAGATGCGGGCGACCCTCCCGGCGGGCGTGGATGCCAGCCCATCCTTGTAGTTGACGCTCGACCAGTGCACCTCGACCAACACGCCGTCGGACGGCAGGTCGTCGCGCGTACGCGTCGCGACGCCGCGCTGCACGGCCTCGCCCTTCGTGTCGGCGAGGAAGGCACGGAACGACGAGGCGGTCACGGAATCGATCGTAACGACGCCTTCATTTCGGCCTGATGTCCCATCCGGCGTCGACCTGAGCTGGTGACCGAACGGTTCCGAGCCCCGCGTCACGCGCGATCGCCGACGCGGCCAGCGCCGCCTTGTCGACCTTCATCATCGAGGTGACCGGCAGCGCGTCGACGATGACCACGTCGTCGGGCGCCTTGTAGTCGGCAAGCCACTCACCACACCAGGACCTGAGCTCGACCGCGTCGGTGGCGCCGCGCCGGCCGCCGGGACGACGAAGGCGACGCCCTTCTCGCCGATCACGCGCGTGGGAACGCCGACGACGCTCACCTGGGCCACGGCCGGGTGCTCAGCGAGCACGTGCTCGACCTCGAGCGGGTGCACGTTGTAACCGCCCCGGATGTACATGTCGCTGACGCGACCGACCAGCACGAGGTTGCCGTCGCGGTCGAGCCGGCCGAGGTCGGTGCTGCGCAACCACCCGTCGGCCGTGAACGCCTCGGTCGTGCTGGTCTCGTCGCGCCAGTAGCCACGCATGGCGCAGGCCGAGCGGACGTGCACGCGCCCAACGTCACCGTCGGCGACTGCACGCCCCTCGTCGTCGCGCAGTTCGACCTCGACGCCTCTCTGGGGGCGACCGACGCTGCGGTAGAGCACCTCGGGTGCGTCACCTGGCTCGGTGCCCGTGATCGACGGCGACTCGGTCATCGCGTAGCGGACGACGACCGAGCACCCGAGGCGCTCGCGCATGCGCTTGACCAGCTCGGGCGGGGCGGGCGCGGTCGCGCTGAGGCAGAGGCGGAGCGACGAGAGGTCGGCGGTTGCGACCGCCGGGTGTTCGACGACCTTGGCCCATTGCGTCGGCACGCCGCCGACGACGGTGATGCGCTCGGATTCGAGGAGGCGAACCATCTCGTCGACCGACCACGGCTGCGGGGTGATGACGACGGTGATCCCCCACGCGAGCTGCTCCCAGAGCTTGGCCATGTAGCCGGCGTGCGCGAACGGCGTGGCCACGAGCCGGCGGTCGAATGGCGCCGCCATGACGCCAGCGGTTGCAACCGCGGCCTCGAGCCCGCGGTGGTCGAACCACGCGCCCTTCGGCAGTCCCGTCGTCCCGCTCGTCCAGATGATGACGGCGGGATCGTCTGGTGACCGTCGCGGGCGGCGGTCACCGAGGCGGGACCGGGCGTCGCCGACCGGCGGCTCGCTGATCACCACCGCGGGCTGCGACCGTTCCACGATCGCGTCGACCTCTCGCGGACCGAGCCGCGTGTTGAGGCCCGTGGCGACTGCACCGGCCCGGACGACCGCGGCGTAGGCGATGGCGTAGTCGAGGGACGGTGGCAACGTGATGGCGACGACGTCGCCCGGGCGGACGCCCGCGGCCACGAGGTCGGCGGCGGCGGTGTCCGCCGCCGCGATCCACTCGCCGAACGTGCATCGCCGGTCACCGTCGACGTAGGCCTCGCGGTCGCCGAACTGGTCGGCCGCCGCGTCCATCGCCTCGTCGACGGTTGCGAAGCGACCTCGCAACGGCGGCGATGCAGCGGACGTCATCCCGGCCGCAGCATCACGTTCGAGCCCAGCCCGCGCACCTCGGCCGGTTCGAGGTTGGCGTCGGCACGAGCGCGCGCCACGGCGAGGCGACGAGGGCGTGACGTCGCCGATGTCGCCGACATCGGAGAGCGTGAACGCGCCGATGGCGCTCCATGTCCATCAGCGGCGAACGTACCGGAGGGGGCGGCGGCGTCACCGGTGGGCGTCCCGGCGACAGCGAACCGACATCGTGCTGTCCTCGGGTCGACTGCGCAGGGCCGAGCGACATCGTTCCGAAAGGCGTCGTCCTCCAGACTTTGTGCCCCGAAAGTAGGAGAAACCATGGGTGGCTCGTTCTTCGACCGGTATGGGCCCTGGGCCGTCGTCGCGGGCGCGTCCGCCGGGCTTGGGGCCGCGTTCGCCGACGAGGCCGCGCGCCGTGGGACCAACGTGATCCTCTGCGCTCGCCGGAGTGACGTGATGGAGCGCACTGCCGCCGAGCTTCGCGACCGTCATGGCGTCGAGGTCCGAACGGTCACCGTCGATATGGGTTCACCCGACCTGGACGACGTCGTCGCCGCCGCCACCGACGACGTCGAGGTCGGCCTGTTCATCTACAACGCGGCGGCGGAGCCCCAAGGCCGGTTCCTCACCACGCCGACCGATGAGCTGCTCACGAACATCACCGTCAACTGCGTGACGCCCACCGTGTTGACCAAACGGTTCGCGGCAGCGATGGTGAGCCGAGGACGAGGTGGCATCGTGCTCGTGTCCTCGATGGGCGCGCTCCAGGGCGTCAAGATCTTCGCCGCGTACGGCGCGGCCAAGGCGTACGAGCTCATCTTGGGTGAGGGGCTCTGGGACGAGTTGCGCGACCAGGGCGTGGATGCGTGCGCGTACGTCGTCGGCGCCACCGCGACGCCGAACTTCGTTCACAACGCCAACAAGATGACGCCACCCGACCCGGAAGCGTTGGCACGCGTGCTCGGGGAGTCAGGAAATGCGTCCGTCGCCGAGCCCCGCACACCCGAAGACGTCGCCGCGGCATTGTTCGAGCAGCTCGGTACCGGGCCCCGGTTGTACTCACATCCGGACGACGCCGCAAGCGCCTCCCACGCTGCGACACTTCCGCGCGAAGAAGCCGTCGCACGCATGGGCCGGCTCACGGAGCTGTTCTGGAAATAGATGACGGTAGGGCGCTGCGCTCACCGGAGGTAGTTGTAGCCGCCGTCGATCATGAGGGTGGTGCCGGTGATGAACTTGGCGTCGGGGCCGGCGAGGTACACGGCACCGCGGCCGATGTCGGACTCGGCGTCACCCCAGTGGCCGAGCGGCACTTGGGCGGTCACCGCCTCGTAGGCGCCGGTCGAGTCGTCGAAGTCGGTGGCACCGGGCGAGTCGGCGAGCGGGCAGATGGCGTTGACGCGGATGCCGTAGCGGCCCCACTCGATCGCGCCGACCCGTGACAATGTGCGCACCGCCTCCTTGGCCATGGCGTAGCCCGACATCATGGGGTGGGGCAGGATGCTCGACCCCGAGCCCATGTTGATCACGCTGCCCTTCGAGTCGCGCAGGTAGGGGAAGCAGGCCTGCATCAGCCGGAAGCACGCAGGGGGCCGGAGCGCCACATCGACTCCATGTCGTCGTCGGTGAGCTTGCGGATCGACATGTACGTCATCGCTTGGGCGTTGTTCACCAGCACGTCGATGCGACCCCACTCGTCGACCACCCGGGCGACGCTCGCTTCGATCTGGTCGCGGTGCTCGACGTCGCACGCGAGGGGCAGTCCCTCGCCGCCGGCGGCGGCGATCTCGGCCGCTACCGTCTCGCACTTCGACACCGTCCGCCCGAGCAGCGCGACCCGCGCGCCATCCTTGGCCAGCGCGAGGGCGATGCCGCGGCCCACGCCCTGACCGGCCCCGGTGACGATGGCGACCTTGCCGTCCAGCACACCCATCTCACAGCTCTTTCGTCGGTTCGATGACCTCGGTCCCGAAGCGGGCGAGCTCGTCGCGCACCTCGGGCATCTCCTTCGCGCGGATGGCGATCGTGCAGCGGTCGACACCGAGTTCGGCCATGGCCGTCGCCTCCTCGGCGGTGCGGGCGCCGCCGACTGTGATCTCGATCTCGTCGAGGTCGCGACCCACCCGATCGCACTCGGCGTCGACGTCGGCCAGAATCCGGCGAAGCTCGGGAATGAAGTCGTGCTGCGGCCCGACGTACGGGAAGTAGCCGTCGCCGACGCGGACGGCCCGCCGGATGGCCGCCGATGACGTCCCACCGACGTGGATGGGCACCGTGCCCCGGGGCGGGCTGGGGTCGCACCGCACCTCGTCGAACGCGACGAACTGGCCGTGGTACGACGCGACCTCCTCCTCCCAGAGCAGCCGCATCGCCTCGAGGTACTCGTCCATCCGCTGACCCCGGTTGGTGAACTCCATGCCCACGGCGCCGTACTCCTCGGGCAGCTCCCCGACGCCGACGCCGAGCTGGACGCGGCCCCCGGACAGGGCGTCGAGCGTCGCCACCGACTTGGCCAACACGGCGGGCTGGTGCTCGGGGACGATCACGACGTTCGTGCCGAGTTGGATCGTCGTCGTGTGCGAGGCCACGAACGCCAGCCAGATGAGCGGGTCGGGGAGCCCTCCCCGCCGCCACACCCGGTCCATCTTGCCGTCGAGCGAGCCCCGGTACGGGGTGGCGTCCGGACCCACCGGCACCACCACGTGCTCCGGGGACCACAGCGACTCGAACCCGGCGGCCTCGGCCGCGGTCGCCATCGCCACGGCGCGGTCAGGCTCGGGAAACGAGGTGCTGGCATAGACGATGCCCCACTTCATGCTGTCCTGCCCTTCATGCTTCCTCCGCAACGAAATGAGGCTCGTAGAGCTTCGGGTTTTGCAATACATACGATAACTGAGCCGGTAATGGCATACGATAACTACAGTGCGCTTGTGTCGAGTGACCCGGTGAGTCGCCCCCGTCGTGCCCGTGGCTCGCTGAACGGGGACGACATCCTCGACGCGGCGGCCCGGATCGTCGAGCACGAGGGCTTGGATGCGCTCAGCATGCCGCATCTCGCTCGCGCCATGGGCTGCGGTGTCACGAGCCTCTACTGGTATTTCCGAAGCAAAGACGATCTGGTGGAAGCGCTCATGGACCGCGTGGGTCGTGACGCGCTCACGAGGCTGCCGCCAGTGGGCGATGGTCCGTGGGACGACGAGCTCGTCGCGTACCTCGTCGCGTTCCGTTCGCTGATGCATCGCTCGCCTCTGTACCGCGAGGTGTTCCCGCAGAACACGCGCCTCACGTTTTCGGCGAGCCGAATCGGACGCCAAGTGCTCCGCCGCACGGACGCGGGTGTGGCGCTGCTCACCAGAGCCGGCTTCACACCACAGCAGGCGGCGATCATCCTCACCGTCTTCGCCAACTACACCATGGGCTTCATCCTGCGGGAGTACGCGGCCGCCGAGGATGAAGAAGACATTGCCGCCATCAACGCCAGCGTTGCCCGGCTTGGCGCCGCGGAGCTTCCCGTGTTGAGTGAGGTGGACGACTACGGAACCATGCGTGCCTTCGGCGATGAGCAGTTCCTCGTCGGCTTGCGCCTGCTTCTGCAGGGCGTGCGGCACGAACTCGAGGTACCGGATGTCACGGCGCCGCAAAGAGGCACCTCCCAAGGACGAACACGCACGCGCACGCGCACGAAGTCGTGACGGTGTGCTGCGACGCGCGCGCGTGACCGCGCTCATGTCCCTGTTCCATCTACCAAAGGCGGCCTGAACCATGGTGCACGACATCCGCACGACCACCAGCGAGGATCACTGGTCAGAGTTCGAGACGGCGTGGACGGCGCTCATGACGTACCGGTACCTCGGCAAGCTCTCGCCTGAGCTCGACACGGGCGTGGAGCGCGAAACCATGCCCTTGCGGCACGACATGCGGAACACGACCGGCGGCATACTCGCCGCGCCGCTCTGCATCGCGTCCCCAGAACCTCACTGGCTCGACTCCCAATGCGTACCGGCACCGGTGGTCATGTCGTACGAAGTGCTGGATCCCCCGCGACGTGCGCCAGGTCGTCATCGAGCGCGACGTGATCCACCTCGGTCGCACCATGGGCTACAGCCGCTCGCGCACCGTCGATGCAGACGATCCCGAGCGGGTGATCGCGGTGTCGTCGGGCATGGGCGTGTCGCTCGGCGACGTGCCCGACGGCTACGAGAAGATCGACAACCCCCCCATCGACGTCGAAGACAGCCCGGACCTCCCGCGCTTGCACGAGGTGTTCGGCGCCGAACGCGGTGCGGACAGCCTCTGGCGACTCCCACCGTTGCGCGCCGAGTTCTCGGCTCCCCACGCGGCGCTGCACCTCGGTCCGATCAACATCGTGCTCGAGGTGGCAGCGATGGAGGCCGCGGCGGACCACGCGGGCACCGACGCGCTGCAAGTCGAGAGCTGGCACGTCATGATGGAGCGTCCCGGTGTCACCGGTCCGTTCCGAGCCGAAGCGAGGGTGAACGGCGCAGGAAGCAGCCGCATCGCGGTCGCCGCGACGCTCCACGACGAGGGCAAGGACGATCGCGTCATCTCCACTTCAATGGCGATCTTCCAACGCGTGTGAACGCAGGCGCTTCCAGGCCCATTTCCTCAGGTGCCATCGAGGGTGTGTGCGGTTTGGTCGGCGTCCGTTTCCTTGAACGACAGGTTCAGGTTGGTGACGCCTTGGAAGGGGCTCCGTCATGCGGATTGGTGTAGTGATCGGTCGCCGTGGCGGCTTTGGGGACACGATCCCTCAGTTGGTCGCAGAGTACGAACAGGCGCGGGCTGCTGGCGTGTCGTCGGTGTGGATCACGCAGCATCTCGGGTTCGACGCCTTGACGCTCATCTCTTCCTGGGGCGTTGACGGCGATGTCGAAGTCGGCACCGCAGTGATACCCGTCCAGACGAGACATCCGGTGGTGCTCGCGGAGCAGG
The DNA here is from genome assembly GCA_963756895.1 of uncultured Actinomycetes bacterium. Classification (GTDB taxonomy): domain Bacteria; phylum Actinomycetota; class Acidimicrobiia; order IMCC26256; family DASPTH01; genus DASUAS01. The sequence goes on from CAVWPI010000006.1 coordinate 8,736, forward strand.
CGCTCACTGCGCAAGCGCTGTGTGGTGGCCGGTTGGCGCTCGGACTTGGCCTCGCGCATGCCCACAACCTCGAGCGGCTGTACGGACTTCCTCGTCGCCGTTCCGTGACCTACTTGGCGGACTACTTGTCGACGCTCGACGCGTTGATGGCCGGGGAGCAAGCGACGCCGAACGAGAGTTTCGCGTTCTCGACGCGGCTCGGCGCCGCCGAGCTGCCCACGCCGCCGCCGGTGTTGATTGCAGCTCTCGGGCCACGGATGTTGCAGCTTGCTGGTGAACGAACCGCGGGGACGATCACATGGATGACCGGCGCGGCGACGATCGAAAGCTACGTGTCACCGACGATCCGTGCAGCGGCCGAAGCGGCTGGTCGTCCTGACCCTCGGCTGGTGGTGTGTCTGCCCGTCTGCGTCACCGACGATGCGGCGAGCGCTCGGGAACGGCTGGGTCCTGCCATCGGCAGCTACCGCGACATTCCGTCGTATCGCGCGATGCTGGACCGAGAGGGCGTCGCGGACGCAATCGATGTCGCGATCATCGGAAACGCAGACCACGTGGGCGCCGCCCTCACCGGCTTGGCCTCTCGAGGCGCGACGGACGTCGCGGCAATCCCGCTCGGAAACCCTGACGAGGTCAGCGCGACCTGGGACGTGATCAGCGCTGCCGCAAGAACCTGATCCGGTCACCTTTGGCGACACCTCGTCCGTCCATGGGCGGCACCGGGCCCGGCAATCGGCCGCCGAGCGCAAGAACTGATGCGATGAAGGACACAGGGGCGCCGAAGCGAAGAACGCGCGCCCATTTCGCCGTCCTGGGGTGGACTACGGCGTGCATCCCCACCGCTTCGGTGACGCGGAACTACCCGTCGGCGACGGTGCGGTCCGAGATGCGCGCGCAGGTGAGCATCATGCGCATCGATGGATGCCTGAGAAGTGCCGCGATCGCTTGAGGTTCATCCTCGGTTGATCGCCTGGGTGGCGAGCGTTTGCCGCAACCCGCGGAGATGCGCGGGACCGTCACCGGCGCGGGCTTGCCGACCGCGGCGACGTGTCCGTCGAGTTCGGCGAGTTCGTGTGGCGAATGCATGCACGGCAGCCAAGTCGAGCCTGCCCGGCCGCGACGGAACCATGGAGCCAGGTCCCGCGACACCACCGAGACACGCGCGACGACGCCTCCGACTCTGAGCGCGACGACCCCGGCACGCGGTCCCGCGTCACTCGCGTCGACGCCTCCACCCGCGTCAACGACCACGATCAGAACGGAGACACACTTCTAGGGCCCGCAAGCGGGCCCCAGGCGGGAGTCATCGAGCAGAGTCCGGGAGTCATCAGCTCGGACCCCTGCGGGCGACCGCGCCCACCGGCACCTGAGCTGGTTGTCAGGACCGAGCGCAGCCAGTTCGACGGCGATCGTCGCGCAACGTTGACAGATGACGCCGGTGATCGCCCACACTCGCTCGATCACTCCCGGCCGCACGCGATCACTCCCGCCTGACCAGCGGATGACTCCCGCCGATGATCGATCCACACCGGATCACTCCCGGATTGGTCCCGGCACCGCGCCGATAGCTCCCGCCCGACCGCCGGATAACTCCCGGCAGCCGTCGATCCGAGCCGCATCAGCCTTCGATCACTCCCGGACCGGGTCCGATCACGCCCGGCGACCAGCGGCACACGCTTCGTTGCTCTCTTCGTAGCTCCCGACTCCACGGCCGATGGCGTCTGCGCTCGTACGGCGGGGTCGACGCGTCCTTGGACTGGACGGGACGTACACGAACGAGAGGAGTTCCTGATGGAACGTCGGACCTACACGGTGACCGAGGCAGCGACCGTTCTCGGCATCTCGCGCACGAGCGCCTACGAGCGCGTGCGTGCGGGCGAGTTGCCTGCTCTGCGACTCGGCCGCCGCATCGTCATCACCCGAGCGGTCGTCGACGCCATGCTCGGCGACGCGCCGATCCGAAGTGACGAGCGAGGAAACTTCGTTCCGGATGCGGCGACATAGCTCAGGGAGCGGTGTGCAGTCCGGCAAGCAGCGCGGGAAGGCTCTCGGTCACGGTGCTCCAGAGCACCTCGAGGTCGACTTCGAAGTAGTGGTGGGTGAGCCGATCTCGTGTGCGTGCTGCGAGCGACCACGGCACGTCGGGATAGCGGCGGCGTGTGTCGTCTGAGACTGCCTTGGCGGCTTCGCCGATGATCTCCACGAGCTTGACCAGTGCGAGCTGGAGCATTCGGTCGTGCTCGAGATCGTCTCGCGTCTTGCCGGCGACGAACGACCGCGGCCTGTTCGCACGCTTCGACGATGTGGGCGACGCGATCGTCGTCACGCGGCGAGGTCATAGACCGGCTCGGCGTGGGCGACGACGTCATCGCGGAATCGCGCACCGAGATCGCCGGCGGTGCGCAGATCGACCCGGTGGCCGACGACGAGCTCCTCGAGCTCCATCTCCATGCGCGCCATGTCGAAGAGGCTGACGCGACGATCGGGTTCGAACTCGACGAGGAGGTCGACGTCGCTGTCGGCCGTGAAGTCGTCGCGCAGCGCGCTGCCGAACACCGCGAGGCGACGAATGCCGTTGCGGCGGCAGAAGGCGTCGATGGACTGCCGGATCGGCGCCGAGTCGGCTGAGCACGTCCATGCCCTTCGATTCTCTCACCACCGAGTCACTCGTCGCCGTGGTGTTCAGCGCGTCACCGAGCGCACCGGCGAGCGCTCGATCCGCCCCCTCGACCGCGTGGGCGTAGACCCGCAGCGTCATCGCCGGGTTGGCGTGGCCGAGGCGTCCTGCGACGGTGCGCACGTCGTGCCCACTCGTGATCGCGGTGGTCGCGGTCCAGTGCCGCAGATCGTGGAGACGCCACTTGCGGTCGATTCCGGATTGCTCACGGGCTCGGGTCCACCACCATCCGATGCGATCGGGGTTGGCGGGCCCGGTCGTGTCGGAGAACAGGTAGGGCGAGATCTGCTCGCGATTGACGCGCAGCTCATCGATCGCGTCGACCGTCGCGGGGTCGAGGGTGAGGGTTCGACGGTTGCCGGTCTTGGTCGCGACGTCTTCGACCCACGACTCCCCATCGCGGCGGACGATCGTCGCGCTGCTGTCGACGGTGAGCTGGTTGCCTGCGAGATCGGTCCACTGGAGCGCGGCGAGCTCGGCCCGGCGAAGCCCCGCGACGGCGGCAAGGCGCAGCGCGACACCGGCAGCGGGATCGAGGTCGTGTGCCGCAGCGATCGCGGCGCGCACGTCGTCGGCCGTCATCCCATCGCGCGGCTGACGCTTCGGTTGGCGCAATACGGCCTGGCTGGCCGGGTTGCTTCCCACCCACTCCCACCGCAGTGCCTGCGCGAGCGCGGCACGCAACACCGAATGGCGACAGCGGATCGCCGCCTCCCCCACGCCCGTCTTGCGCATCCGCGCGTGCCACCGCTCGACGTCGGCGACGCCGAGACGAGCGACGGGCATCGCGGCGAGCGGGTCGGACTCGATCCTGGCGATGCGGCTCTCGTAGTCACGCCGCGTCGACTCCGCCCAGACCGGCTGGTTGACGTCGCGCCACGCGGCCAGCACGTCGGTGACCGTGCGACCGGCGGCGTTCGACGGCGGTCGCGACTCGAGCGTCGCCGCGACGCGCTGCGCCTCGCGCTTGGTGCCGCGAACGGTGCGGCTGATCTGCGTCGGTCGACCGGACGAGTCGCGTCCGGTGAACACCCGGATCTCCCACACCCCCGGCTTGCGCTCCCGCAGGGTCGCCACGCCGACGACCGTAGCACGAGTAGGGATTTGTAGGGATGAGCCAGCCGGAACGGTCGGCAGACTCGAAGATCAGATCAGCGAATGTGCAGGCCAGAGATGCTTCTGGCGATCACGAGGCGCTGGATCTCGGAGGTGCCTTCGAAGATCGTGTAGATCTTCGCGTCGCGGTGCCACCGCTCGACCGGGTACTCGCGCACGTAGCCGTAGCCGCCGAGGATCTGGATCGCCTCGTCGGTGACCTTGACCGCGGTCTCGCCCGCCTTGAGCTTGCTCATCGAGCCCTCGCCGTTCTCGAACGGCTTGCCGGTGGCGCCCATCCACGACGCCCGCCACACGAGCAGGCGCGACGCGTCGATCTCGGTCTTCATGTCGGCGAGCTTGAACGCGATGGCCTGGTTCTCGATGATCGGCCGGCCGAACTGCTCGCGCTCCTTGGCGTAGTCGAGCGAGTACTCGTACGCGGCACGCGCGATGCCGATGGCCATCGCGCCCACGAGCGGGCGCGTCGCCTCGAACGTCTTGAGCGCGGCCTGACCACGACTGCTCCCGCCCTCGCGTGCACGCGCCAGGCGCTCGTCGAGCTTCTCCTTGCCGCCGAGCAGGCACGAACCGGGGATGCGCACGTCGTCGAGGACGACCTCGGCGGTGTGGCTGGCGCGGATGCCGTGCTTCTTGAACTTCTGGCCCATGCTCAGACCGGGCGTGCCCGGCGGCACCACGAAGCTCGCCTGGCCCCGCCCCGCGAGCTCGGGGTCGACGGACGCGACGACCACGTGGACGTCGGCGATGCCACCGTTGGTGATCCACGTCTTGGTGCCGTTCAGCACCCACTCGTCCTTCGCGTCGTCGTACACCGCGCGCGTGCGCAACGAGCTCACGTCGCTGCCGGCGTCGGGCTCGCTCACGCAGAAGGCACCGAGCTGGATCTTCTCGGGCGTGCCGAAGCACTGCGGGACCCACTCGCCGATCTGCTCGGGCGTGCCGTTGGCGATGATCCCCGAGACCGCGAGGGTGCTGCCGAAGATCGCCAGCGTGATGCCGGCGTCACCCCAGCACATCTCCTCCATGACGATCGGCCAGGTGAGGCCGGTGGTGTCGGCGACCGCGTTGGCACCGAACTCCATCGAGTAGAGGCCGATCTTGGCGGCCTCCTCGATGATCGGCCAGGGCGTCTCCTCCCGCTCGTCCCACTCGTGGGCGGCGGGGCGGACGACCTCCTCGGCGAAGTCGTGGACCCACTTCTGGATCTGGAGCTGGTCCTCGTTGAGGTCGAGCGAGAAATCGGCCACGGCGGATCTCCTTCAGGGCACAAGTTACTGGTCAGTAACTTAGCAGCTGCCGAGACGCCCGGACTCGCGACTCCGGACGCGAAGGTGCCCGCCGGGGCGGGGAGCCGGCGGGCACCGAGGGCGATCGGGCGAGACCGAAGGTCGGTCAGCGCGCTGGCGTGCTGGCCGAACTGGCGGTTCATCAGCTTGTCGATCCGGGCCGGGAGCTTGCTCTTGACCGTGTCGGCCCGCTCCTGCTTGATCGTGCCGTCGGCCACCAGCTGGTCGAGCTTGGTGGTGGCGGCGCTGGTCAAGCGCGTCGACCACGGCCTGGGGGTCCTTGCCCAGCGAGGTGGCGTACTCGCTGATGGTCTGCCCGCCCTGCAGGGCGGCCCGGAGCTCCTGGCGGCTGACGCCGAGCGTCTCGGTGACGACCTTGACCGCGCCCTTGCGGATCTCGGCCCGCAGGCCCGGGTGCCGACGGGCGGGCTGGGCCGACGGGTCGGTGGCGGTGCCGCCGTTGCCGTCGGCGGCGACCGCGACGCCGGCGGTGCCGACGGTCAGGGCGCCGGCGAGGGCGACACCGGCGACGAGCTTCTTGATCTTCGAGTCCATGGTCCTTCCTTCCTGGTGCGTGCTGCGGATGACCGAGCCGAGGGGGTTCGGCTCACGTCACTCATGAAACGCCGGCAACGTCAGGGATTCGTGAAGTCGGCGGGCAGCGCGCCCGACCAAGGCGCACCGATCAGTAGGTTCCGCGGCGATGAGCGCTGACTCCGGCCGTCTCCGTCGATCTCGCCGACCACGTCGCGACGATCGAGATCCACCGCCCGCCGCACAACTGGTTCGACATCGGGGTGATGACCGAGCTGGCCGATGCCGTGCTCGGCGTCGACGACGAACCCGAGTGCCGGGCCGTTGTCCTCTGCTCCGAGGGCAAGAACTTCTGCGCCGGCGCCGACCTCAAGGGCAGCGACCTGCTCGACGCCACCACCACGCTCTACGAGCAGGCGGCGCGCCTGTTCTCCAACCGCAAGCCCATCGTCGCCGCGGTGCAGGGCGCCGCAGTGGGTGGTGGCCTCGGCTTGTCGCTCGCCGCCGACTTCCGGGTCGCGTCGCCCGAGACCCGCTTCACCTGCAACTTCGCCAAGCTCGGGTTCCACCAGGGCTTCGGCATCTCGGCCACGCTGCCGCGCCGTCGTCGGTCAGCAGCACGCGCTCGAGCTCATGTACACCGCGGTCGACGTGCGTGGTGAAGAGGCGCTGCGCATCGGCCTCGCCGACCGGTTGGTCGCCGCCGACGAGCTGCGATCGGCCGCGCACGCGTTCGCGGCGGAGATCGCGGCGTCGGCGCCGCTCGCGCTGCTCTCGATCCGGGAGACGATGCGCGGCGACCTCGCCGACCGGGTGCGCGCCGCGACCGCGCGCGAGAACCAGGAGCAACAACGCCTCCGCGAGACGGCCGACTTCCAGGAAGGCATCACCGCGGTCGCCGAGCGGCGGACGCCGAACTTCACGGGCCGATAGCCGTGAGCGACGCGCCGACCGGGATCGACCTCGAGTCGTTCTCGCGCTGGGCCGCCACCGCGCTCCCGGAGACCGCGCCGCCGTTCACCGCCGAAGCGATCGCCGGCGGGCAGTCGAACATCACCGCGCACGTGCGCGACGCCTCCGGTCGCGAGCTGGTCGTGCGCCGCCCCCCGCTGCACGGCGTGCTGCCCACCGCGCACGACATGGGGCGCGAGCACCGCATCATCGCCGCGCTCGGTCCGACCCCGGTGCCCGTCCCCGACGCGCTCGCGTACTGCGACGACGTCGACGTCATCGGCGCCCCGTTCTACGTGATGTCGTACGTCGAGGGGATCGTGCTCCACGACGACGCCACTGCCGTCGCCGAGCTCGACGGGGCGGCGCGAGCCCACAGCGGCGAATCGCTGGTCGACGCGCTGGTGGCGCTCCACGCGGTCGACGTCGACGCGGTCGGCCTCGGCGACCTGGCGCGGCGCGACGAGCTCGTGGCCCGCCAGCTCAAGCGGTGGCACGCGCAGTTCGAGGCGTCGAAGACGCGCGACGTGCCGGCCGTCGACCGCGTGCACGCGCTGCTGACGGCGCGCATCCCGCCGCAGACCGAGAGCACCGTGGTCCACGGCGACTTCCGTCTCGGCAACTGCATCGTCGACCGCACGGGCGACGTCCGCGCAGTGCTCGACTGGGAGATCTGCACCCTCGGTGACCCTCGGGCCGACGTGGGCTACGTGCTCGCAACGTGGGCCGAACCGGATGACCCGCTGCGCGCCGACGACCACAACCCGACCCTGGTGCCGGGCTTCACGACGCGCGACGTGCTGCTGGCGCGCTACGCCGACCGCTCGGGGCGCGACGTCACCGCCATCCCGTACTTCGTTGCCTTCTCCTTCTGGCGACTCGCCTGCATCCTCGAGGGGGTCCTGGCCCGCCACCTCTCCGGTGCACGCGGCGGCGAGGCCGACGTCGATCTCGACTACTTCCGGCGCCGGGTCGAGAGTTGCGCGCAGCTCGCGGAGGAATACGCTCGGGGTCTCTGATCGCCGACCGAAGGGAGCACGACGTGCCCACGCGTGCACCGGCCATCACCGTCGCCGGCTACAGCCACGTGGCGGTCATGGTCGACGACCTCGACGCCGCCCTCGCCTTCTACTGCGACACGCTCGGCTTCGCCGTCCTCCCCCGCCCCGACTTCGGGCCCGGCACCGAGGGTGCGTGGCTGCAGCTCGGCACCGCGCAGGTGCACCTCGGCACGGTCACCGACATGGGTCCGCGCAGTCGGGTTCCCGCACCTCGCGCTGCACATCCCGGCCGACGCGTGGGACGACACGATGGCCGGCATCGAGGCGCGCGGCGTCGAGTTCCTCCTCCCGCCGAACCAGCGTCTCGACTTCGGCACGCCCGTACGCGCCGCGTTCATCCGGGACCCCGCGGGGAACGTCATCGAGCTCACCGACGTCGATCCCACCTGAAGGGCGACGTTGCCGATCGTCGCGGGCACTGTCGGAGCGCACGCTCCTCACGCTCTTCCTGATCCCGGTCACGATCCTCGCGGTCGCGGGCATCGTCGCCAACGCGATCCTGCCCACCCTCATCGCGGAGGCGCCCGCACTGGTACCCGCGCTCACGACCCGAGCCGACCGGCTGCTCCTCGTCGTGCCGCTGCTCCCCGGCGAGGTGTTCCTGAGCATCGCGCTGGTGCGCGAGCTGATCGGCGACCCGCTGTTCTACCTGTTCGGCCGTCGCTACGGCGACACCGGCATCGTCTGGATCGAGCAGCGCATGCCGAACTCCCGCTGGCTGCCGACGGTCGAGCGCCTGTTCCGCCGCGCCGCCTACGTGGTGGTCGCGGTGTGGCCGATCAACGTGGTGTGCGTGCTCGCGGGCGCCACCAAGATGCGGCCGCTCGCGTTCTTCTCGCTCAACATCACCGGCACCATCGTGCGGATCGGCCTCATCTTCGTGATCGGGGACCTGCTCGAGGATCCGATCCGCGAGATCGTGTCGTTCATCACCCGGTACCAGTGGTACCTGACCGGCATCACGTTCACGCTCGCCGCGGTCATGCTGGTGCGCCAGGGATGGCGCGGCCAGGGCGCGGTGCAGTCGGTCGACGAGCTGCAGCACGAGCTCGCCGTGGCCGAAGCCGAGCTCGAGGCCGAACGCGACGGCGACGCCCCGGTCCCTGGTTGATCGTGAGCCACGAGTCACCCCGGTACACACCCAGTCGGAACATCCACCGAGAAGGAAGGGTTCGCCACCTCCATGGAACCGCCCTGCTCCCACCTCCACACCATCCGCGACGTGACCCCGAGCAGCACCGGCTGCGAGGACTGCCTGCGCATCGGCGGCACGTGGGTGCACCTCCGGCTGTGCCTCCAGTGCGGGCACGTCGGGTGTTGCGACCAGTCGCCCAACAAGCACGCCACCGCGCACTTCCACGCCGACGCGCACCCGCTGATCCAGTCGTTCGAGCCCGGCGAGGACTGGATGTGGTGCTACATCGACGAGGTGATGATGGAGCCGGCCTGACCGGAGCCGTGCGCACTGACGCTCGGCACGAGGCCGCCCGCGCCCAGGATGTGGAGCGCGGGCACCAACGCGACGGGTGGTGCGCCCCAGCTCAGCAGTCGACCGGCAACGAACAACGCGAGCGTCGTCGCGTGCGCGGCGACGTGCTCGGGTCCGTCGGCGTGAGCACGACGGCCACGCCGTCGTCGGCGCGCCGTCGGGCACTCGCCATCAGCGCGTGGGCGTCGGCGTCGTCGAGCCCGCCGGTCGGACGTTCCAGCAACAGCACCGACGCGGTCCCGGGATCGGCGAGCAGGGCCGCCGACTCGTCCGGGCCGTACGCGAGCTGACGCGGGTCGGGCCGACGCGGCGACGGCCACGGATCGGGAGCGCCGGGCCGGCGGGGGCTCCGGTCGCGACCGTCGACCAGCACCCGACCGGCGTCGGCGAGCAGGTGACCGGAGAGGAGGTGCAGGAGCGTGCGCGTGCCCGAACCCTCCGGTCCGCAGAGGGCGAGGAGCTCACCCCGGTCGGCGGTGAGCGACACCCGCTGGACCAGCGACCGACCGCACCGGCGCATCGACACGTCCTGGGCTTCGAGAGCGGGAACGGGCACGGCGATCCTCCGGACGGCTGCGCTCGGTGAGCGAGAGTTAGGGTTGCCTTACCTTAGGGACGGCACCGGCTACTGTCAACTGCAGATGGCCGGTCCCGGTGCCCCCTCCCCGCGCCCGGTCCCTGCCCCGGCGCACCTTTCTGGCCGGCGCGGTCGTGGCCCTGGGCGCGCTGGCCGCGGGCTGCGGTGGTGACGGCGGCGCCAGCGACGACGCGTCCGCGACGACGGCCGTCCCGACGAGCGCGCCGCCGACCCCGACCGCGGCCACCGCGACCACGAGCCCGGCCCCGTCCGCGGCGCGGTTCGTGGTCTCCGGCCCCACCGACCAAGCCGCGGGTGGCGCTCACCTTCCACACCAACGGCGACCTCGGCCTCGCCGACCAGCTCCTCGACGTGCTCGATGCCCGCCACGTGAAGATGACGTCGTTCATCGTGGGCGACTGGCTCGAGGCCAACCCCGACATGGCGCAGCGCATCGCCGACGGCGGGCACGAGTTCGCCAACCACACCTACACCCACCCGTCGTTCCTCGACCTGGATCGCGACGCGCAGCTCGTCGAGATCGTCCACTGCCGCGACGTCCTCGAACGCCTGACCGGTGGGCCGGGGGCTGCGTTCCGGCCCTCGGGCACCGACGACGGCACGGTGTCGCCGGGCGAGCAGGTGCTCTCGGTCGCGGCGGAGGCCGGCTACACCACGGTGCTCGGCTTCGACGTCGACCCGTTGGACTACGACGACCCCGGGGCGGAGGTGGTGACGGAACGGACGCTGGCGGCGGTGAAGGCCGGCTCGATCGTGAGCCTCCACTTCGGACATCCGGGCACGGTGGCTGCGCTCCCCGCCATCCTCGACGGCCTCGAGCAGCGCAACCTCACCCCGGTGACGGTCTCGACCCTGCTCGGTTGACGAGGTTTCGGGCCGCAGCGTCCGAAATGCTTCATCAAGTCAAATAACCTGGGCGGGTCGCGCCCGAGGAGGACCCCATGGAACGCACCGTGATCGAGGGCATCGATCTGAACGACCCCGAGCGGTTCAAGCGGCTCGAACACCACGAGATGTTCCGTCGGCTCCGCGCCGAGGCGCCGGTCTACTGGCAGCCCGACGAACTCAAGGGAGGCGGCTACTGGAACGTCGTGAAGCACGCCGACCTCATCGAGGTGAACCGCGACCCGGCGACGTTCTCCTCGGAGGTCGGCGGCACGATGATCATGTCGGGCCAGTTCCCGATCGGCGAAGACCCCGACATGCCGTTCGACACACGCGGTTCGCTGATGCTCGACATGGACCCGCCGAAGCACACGCGCTACCGCCTGCTCGTGAACAAGGGCTTCACCCCGCGCATGATCGGCCTCATCGAGCAGGCGCTGCAGCACCGCGCCACGCTGATCGTCGACAACGTGATCGAGAGCGGATCCGCCGACTTCGTCGAGGACATCGCGGCCGAACTGCCCCTCCAGGCGATCGCCGAGATCATGGGTGTGCCCCAGGAGGACCGCCGCAAGCTGTTCGAATGGACCAACCGCATGGTCGGCGCCGGCGACCCCGAGTACAGGGACAACGACCAGCAGGGCGCGTTCGTCGACCTCTTCAGCCTACTCGAACGAGCTCGCCGCGGTACGTCGCGACGACCCGCGCGACGACATCGTCACCAAGCTCCTCAACGCCGAGATCGAGGGCGAGCAGCTCAGCGAGCTCGAGTTCGACATGTTCATGCTGCTGCTCGCGGTGGCGGGCAACGAGACCACCCGCAACGCGACCGCGCACGGCATGTACGCGTTCCTCACGCATCCCGAGCAGTTCGAGCTGCTCAAGAGCGACCCCGAGGCGCGCATCGCCGACGCGGTCGAGGAGGTGCTGCGCTGGGCGTCGCCGGTGCTCCACTTCCGCCGCACCGCGACCACCGACACCGAGATCCGCGGCCAGGCGATCAAGGCCGGCGACCGGGTCGTGATCTGGCACATCTCCGCCAACCGCGACGAGGACGTCTGGGACGACCCCTACGTGTTCGACATCACCCGCGACCCGAACCCGCACGTGGCGTTCGGCGGCGGTGGGTCGCACTTCTGCCTCGGCGCCAACCTCGCCCGCACCGAGCTCCGGCTCATCCTGATGGAGCTCGCCAACCGCCTGCCCGACATGCAGCTCGCGGGTGAGCCCGACCGGCTGCTGTCGAACTTCATCGGCGGCATCAAGCACATGCCGGTGAAGTGGACGCCGGGCACGCGTGCTGGCGCCGGCGAACGCCTGACTCCACCACCTCGACCGTGACCCCGTCGCAGCCTTGACCCCGCCCGGCGGGATCCTTTCGGGACCGATCGACGGCCCCGAACGCACCGCCGCCCAGTATCCCCACCGCGAGGCGACACCCGGATTGCGGGTGCTGCACCGCGCGTCCGGGTTCACCGGCGCACTGGTCGCGCTCGACGGCGACGAGATCGTCCTGCGCGGCCACACGGGGCTCGAGCGTCGCTACCGCAACCTGCCGGGCACGTTCGCGGTCGACGGCACCCCGACCCATCTCGTCCCGGTGCGCGCACCGGCCGACGACGGGCCGCGCGTGGCCGACGGTCGGCGCACCGCGTCGGGCAGTCGCGCGGTGGTGGGCAGCGAAGGCACGGGTCGCCCGCGGCAGTCGGATCTGGGTGGAGGGAGTCCACGACGCCGAGCTGGTCGAGAAGGTGTGGGGTGACGACCTGCGCGTCGAGGGGATCGTGGTGGAACGGCTCGACGGCGCCGACCACCTCGAGGACGAGGTGCGGGCGTTCGCACCCGGGCCCGGCCACCGGCTGGGTGTGCTGCTCGACCACCTGGTCGCCGGCAGCAAGGAGGCCCGCCTCGCCGCCGCGGTGCGCCATCCGCACGTGCTCGTGACCGGGACGCCGTACGTCGACGTGTGGGAGGCGGTGCGGCCGCGCGCCGTCGGCATCGAGGCGTGGCCGGTGATCCCCAAGGGCCAGGACTGGAAGACCGGCATCTGCCGCACCCTCGGGCGTCGAGGACCCGCGGGTCATGTGGCGGCGGATCCTCGACTCGGTGCAGGACTGGAAGCAGCTCGAGCAGCCGTTCGTGGCCGCGGTCGAGCAGCTCATCGACTTCGTGACCGCTCCCGGAGACGCCTGACGCTCAGCCGACCTCCTTGCACTGCAGCTTCGCTGCGCCGTCCCGCTCGTCCGAGCACGGCTTCGCTCAGCCGACCTCGACCGGTACTTCGGCGATCGCGCCGTCGCGGATCTCGTAGGCACGCAACACCGGTTCGCCGTACTTCAGGCTCACGATCACGTACCACCAGGCGGGATCGACGGACTGCCGCACGTCGGTCGGCGACGGGTACGCGTCGGTGTGCGTGTGCGAGTGCCACACCCCGATGATCTCGTGACCGCGTGACTCGGCGTCGCGCATCGACCGCAGGTAGTCGCGCGGGTCGACGGTGAAGGTGCGCGCCGAGCGGTCGGCGTTCTCGCACGGATACGCGGCGCTGACCTCACCGGTGCCCGCGCTCGTACCTGGGTCGAGCGGTCCCGCGAGCAGCCCGCACGCCTCGTCGGGGAACCCGTCGAAGCAGTGCGAGACGATCGTTTCGTACTGCGCGTGCGTGAGTCGCAGATCCGGGGGCGGCATCGGGCGCAATCTAACGGACCGCGCGCACGACCCAGATCCTGGAGTCGAGCCGCACGCCGTCGGCGAGTGGCGTGTTCGGTCATCGCCGTGGTGAGGGCGTCCATCGCCTCGCGTCGTGTCGGCCTCGTCGAGATCCTCGAGGAGTTCGCGGATCACGCCGATCTCGCTCGCGTGCCGGCGCCGCGGTCGCGGGCTCGGCGCCGTAGTCGTACGCGACGAGGACGTCGTCGAGGTGCACATCGCCCCAGCCGGCATCGGCGAGGACCCGACGGGTGCGCTCGGCGCCGGCGAGCCCGAACGGCCCGGGAACGTCCTCCGGGATCGGTGGGAACTCGCGGCCGATCGCCAGCGCCGTCTCGCGGCACCTCGACCCAGTCGTTGCCGGCCACGGGCTGCCACACCACGAGCGCGAGCCGACCGCCGGGAGCCGTCGCGGGCGGAGGTTGGCGAAGGCGGCCACCGGATCGGCGAAGAACATCACGCCGAAGCGGCTGATCACGAGGTCGAAACGGGCGTCGTCGAACGGCTCGACCTGCGCGTCGGCCTGCTCGAAGGTGACGTTGCCAGACCCTCCTCCGCGGCGCGCTCCGCCGCCCGGGCGAGCATCGCACTCGAGAGGTCGACCCCGAGCACGTCGCCGTCGCGGGCGAAGTCGGGCCGCGGCCCGGGTCGTGTCGCCGGTGCCGCAGCCCGACGTCGAGCACGCGGTCGCTCGGGACGACGTCGGCCGCCGCGAACAGGCGTCGGTGTGCGCGGCGAGGCGCCGCGTTCTGGAACTCCTCCCGCGCGACCCACGCCGTCACCCGAGGGGCCGTCCCACGCGGCGGCCTGGTCGGCATTCGACGATCTCCGGCATGGCGTCGGAGACGCTACCGAACGGCCCCGATCGTCCACGCCCGGGAGCCGAATGCGACGCCGTCGGCACCCGCGTGCGACTGCCATCACGGCTCGCAGGTCGGCGTGCGCTCACCGCCTGCTCGTCGGGAGCGAGGTCCTGCAGCAGACCGCGGACCACGCCGAGTCCCTTGACGAACCCGTACGCGTCGTCGACGTCGGCGCGGAGTCGGACCGGCGCGTCGACCTCGTCGATGCGCACGTCCTGGAACCCGGCCTCCGCAGGACCACGCGCACGCGGTCGGGATCCGCGAAACCGAACGGCCCGGGCATGCCGGCGGGCGGCGTCGGCAGATCACGGCCCTGGGCCAGCGCACCCCGGATCGCGGTGAGCCACTCGTTGCGGGCCAGTTCCTGCCAGGCGATCAGCGCCACACGCCCACCGGGCCGCATCGCTCCACCGACGTTGGCGAAGGCGGCGACCGGATCGGCGAAGAACATCGCGCCGAATCGGCTGATGACGACGTCGAACGTCGCCGGAGCGAACCCGTGCACCTGCGCGTCGCCGTGCGACGAACGACGCGTTGTCGAGGCCTTCCTCGGCGGCGCGGCGCCGCGCGACCGTCGAGCATCTGCGACGAGAGGTCGATGCCCCTTGCGGCGCCCCTCGAGCCGCCCGTGCCGCGTCGCGTTCGACCCCCCACAGCCACACCGAGATCGAGCACCTGCTCACTCGGTTGCACTGCCGCCAGGTCGACCAGGAGCTCGGAGTGGACGCGCGTCGCCGCGTCGTAGCGCTCCTCGTGCATGTCCAGTGCTCGCCCTCGTCGCCGTCCCACGCCGCCAGCTGCTCGGTGTTCGCGACCTCGCTCATGGCGTCGCCTCCACGTCGACCGGCCGGAGCAATCCTCTCGGACTGTACGACGGCAGGCGGTACCGTGCTGCCGGTGAGCAGGCGCGGCGACCAACTGGTCATCACCAACCGCAAGGCGCGGCACGACTACCACGTGCTCGACACGTGGGAAGCCGGGATCATGCTCGCCGGCCCCGAGGTGAAGTCGATGCGCGAGGGCCGCGCCAACCTGCAGGACTCGTACGCCCGCATCGACGACGACGAGCTCTGGCTCCTCGGCATGCACGTGTTGCCGTACGCCTATTCGCGCGAAGACCTCGATCCCGTCCGCAAGCGCAAGCTGCTGCTGCACCGCAAGGAGATCGTCGAGATCGAGCGCGCCCTCTCCGAGCGCGGCACCACCCTGGTGCCCCTCCGGGTGTACTTCAAGGACGGACGGGCGAAGGTCGAGCTCGCGCTCGCCCGCGGCAAGCGCGACTACGACAA
Source organism: uncultured Actinomycetes bacterium (assembly GCA_963756895.1). Classification (GTDB taxonomy): domain Bacteria; phylum Actinomycetota; class Acidimicrobiia; order IMCC26256; family DASPTH01; genus DASUAS01. The sequence continues at coordinate 24,200 of CAVWPI010000006.1, forward strand.
GCGCCAGGCGCTGGCCGAGCGCGACGCCAAGCGGGAGGCGGAGCGGGCCATGAAGGGCGTCCGCGAGTAGCCCGCCCGCGGGCCTCAGCGACGGCGACCTCAGGGACGGCGATACGCGTAGATCGCCAGCGGGGCGAACACCGCGATGATCGCCGCGCACCAGATGAACGACGTGAGCACGTAGTGGCCGGTCGAGTGCTCGACCAGCGCCGCGCCGGCGCTGCCGTCCATCAGGCCGCGCATCGCGTTGCACACCTGGCTCAGCGGCTGGTTGCGCGCGAACGGCTGCAGCCAGCCGGGCAGCGTGTTGACGTGGATGATCGCCGACGACACGAACACCAGGATGAAGAACGGGTGTCGACGCCGCCTGGGCCGTCTCGGCGTCGCGCACGAAGAGCCCGATGGCGGCGAACACCCAGAACAGGGCAAAGCCCCACACCAGCGCGATCACGTACGCGAGGACGATGCCGCCGAAGCTCGCCGTGGAAGCCGAAGCCGACCGCGACGCCGACGAGCGGTGGTGATGGCGAGCAGCGCCGCTTGGCGGAGGAGGTCGGCGATGGCGCGGCCGCCGACGACGGCGGAGCGCGCCATCGGCAGCGCCCGGAAGCGCTCGATGAGCCCCGACTTCGAGTCTTCGGCGAAGAAGATGCTGACACCGAAGCCGTCGAAGATCGCGATCTGGCGCCAGGAACCCGGGGATGAGGTAGTCGACGAAGGTCAGGTCCGGGATCTGGATCGATCCGCCGAACACGTAGCGGAAGAGCAGCAGGAACATCACCGTCTGGACGACGCTGGACACGAGCAGCTGCGGCGTGCGCAGCAGGTGCTTGACGTTGCGGCCCGGCGATCACGAGCGCGTCGTTCAGCGCGGCGCCGCGCGGGCAAGCGGTTGGAGACGGACGCTTGGCGTCGGCGGTGGTCGGGGACGTGGTGGCGGTCATTCGGAGTCCTCCTCGGAGGGTCGCGGTCGGCCGTCGGTCGGCGGTGTGGCCGGTCAGCGCGAGGAACACGTCGTCGAGCGACGGCCGGCGGATGGTGATGTCGACAACCTTGATGCCGGCTTCGTCGAGGCGGCGCACCGCTTCGACGAGGCTGTCGGCGCCACCGTCGACCGGGAGCGACACCGGCTGCGTTCCACGGTCGACGCGTCGGCCGCTCGTGCCGACGCCGACGAGCAACTCGACCGACCCGTCGAGCGCCTCGTCCTCGACGGTCACATCGAGCACGTCGCCGGCGAGACGCTGCTTCAGCTCGGTCGGCGTTCCCGTGGCGATCACGAGCCGTGGTCGATCACGACGACCTCGGCGCCAGCTGGTCGGCCTCCTCCAGGTACTGCGTGGTGAGCAGGATGGTGGCGCCCTCGTTGACGAGGTCGCGCAGGTACGCCCACAGGTCGAGCCGGTTGGCGGGTCGAGCCCGGTGGTCGGCTCGTCGAGCAGCAGCACCCGGGGGCGCGCCGACGAGGCCGGCGCCGAGGTCGATGCGCCGCCGCATGCCACCGGAGTACGTCTTGAGCTGGCGGTCGGCGGCGTCGGTGAGGCGAGACGCGCTCGAGCACCTCGGCGGCGCGCTCGGCCGCGAGCGACTTGGACGAGCCGCGACAGCCGTCCGACCATCTCGAGGTTCTCGCGGCCGGTGAGCGTCTCGTCGACCGCCGCGTACTGACCGGCAAGGCCGATGCACGCGGCGCACCGCGGTCGGTTGCTTCACCACGTCGAAGCCGGCGACGCGCGCGGTGCCGCGCGTCGGGTTCGATCAGGGTCGAGAGGATGCGGACGAGCGTGGTCTTGCCCGCACCGTTGGGTCCGAGCAGGCCGACGACACCGCCCTCGGGCACGACGAGGTCGACGCCGCGCAGGGCCTGGGTCTCGCCGAACGAGCGGGTGATGCCCTCGACTTCCACGATCGCGTTCATGTACCTGCCTTCTCCTCGTGCTCGTCGGTCGGGGTGTGCCGGCGGGTCGGCGTGGAAGCTCTTCCAGAACGTCACCCCGTCCAGACGTTCCGACTCGATGTCGCGGGCCAACTGTTCGGTGAACGCGCAGTCGGCTTCCACGAGCGCGCGCTCGTAGTCCATCTCCACCAGGAACAACCGTGGGACGCCGTTGCCCGTGGCGGCCGCGACGATGGCGTCGAGCTCCGAAGCCGCTCCGCAGCGCGCCGACCCGCTGGTCGAGCAGGTCGATCACCCGTTCGGGCGGGAGCACGCCCATCAGCGAGAGGCCGGCCTCGAACCGGGGGAACTCCTTCGCCGGGGTGCCGAGCAGCTCCGCCAGCCAGTCGTCGACCTCGCCGCGGCCGTCGTCGGTGATGCGGTAGACGGTGCGTTCGGGGCGCCGCCCCTCCCGCACCACCTCCTGCTCCTCGATCAGCCCCCGCTTGAGCAGGGTCTCGACCACCCCGTAGAGCGAGCCGTAGTTGAGGCGGATGCTGGCGTCCTGGCCGCGGGTCCGCATGGTGGCGGCCATCTCGTAGGGGTGCATCGGCCGCTCGGTGAGACAGGCGAGGACCGCGAGGGCCAGTGGATTGCCGCGTCGACGGGCCATGCGCAGTTCCTTCCGCGAATACTCGGATCAGAGTATCCGGACGGTAGAACAACCCGAAGTGGCGCGGTTGGCACGCCACCGTGCCCGTTCCGGCTTGGCCCTCGAGGGCACGCCGTCGCGCCGGTGGCGCCGGTAGAGTTGCGGGCGGCGCCACCAGACACGCACCGGTGCGGCACTTGACATGGGGGTGCGTGGCTTCGATTTCGACGGTCGAGGTGGGGGAAGCGAGCCGACGTCGCCGGAACGTCGTAAAAAGTCGGCAACGTGCAGAAATGCCAACACCAACGAGGGCAACCTCGCACTCGCGGCCTAGTACCAACTAGACGCGCGTCCCTCCCGGCCCAGCCACTCGGCCGGAACCGGGGCGCCATCAAGAGTGGCTCACCGTCGAGGATCGCCTCAGGACTCGACGGGACACCTCACTGAGGCTGGGGTCGCCATCCGCCGCCGGTGAGCGGAGGGGACCCGAGATCTGAATCCCGGATGCGCTCGGAGAAGCCCCACTGACATCCCGGAAGACGCGGGTTCGACTCCCGCCACCTCCACCAGCATCTCGATGCAGACTCGCAGGTCAGGATCGTCCGCGCGGCCCGGACCCGAGGTCGCGACCCCGGGGTGCGTGCGGCTCAGCGGTACTCGGGGTTCGGGAAGTCGAAGCGGGCGCCGGCGTCCCAGGCCGCGCGCTGGTTGCCGTGCACGGGGATGCCCCCGCCGTCGGTGATCATCCGCGCCAGGTGCAACAGGTTCCACGTCATGAACGTGGCGTTCCGGTTGGTGAAGTCGTTCTCCGGCCCGCCTGACCCCGGATCGAGGTACGACGGACCGGGACCGGCCTCGCCGATCCAACCGGCATCTGCCTGGGGCGGGATGACGTACCCGAGGTGCTGGAGCGAATACAGCACGTTCATCGCGCAGTGCTTCACGCCGTCCTCGTTGCCGGTGACGAGACAGCCACCGACCCGGCCGTAGTACCGGTACTGCCCGGCGTCGTTCAACAGGTGGCTGTTGCCGTAGAGGCGCTCGACGATCTGGGTGCAGACCGACGACTTCTCCCCCAACCAGATGGGGGTGCAGAGGACCAGGATGTGCGCAGCTTCGACCTGCTCGAAGATGGCGGGCCACTCGTCGCGCTCCCAGCCGTGCTCGGTCATGTCCGGCCAGACCCCGGTGGCGATGTCGTGGTCGATGGCGCGGACCACGTCGACCGTCACGCCCTGACGTCGCATGATCTCCATGGAGATGTCGGCGAGCCCCTGTGTGTTGGAGGGTTCGGGCGAGCGCTTCAGCGTGCAGTTGATGAACAGCGCGCGGAGATCGGAGAAGTCCCACATGGACTGCGCGGCCATTGCTTCCTGCATGTGCGTCGTTTCCATGTGCACACCGTCTCGCCTGCGTGCACGGCGTTACACGACACGACCACGTTGCTTGGCGTACGTTGACTGCCGTGTCCGACGATCGTGACCTCGTCGAGCGTCTGCAGGCGGGTGACGAGGCCGCGTTCGTCGAACTGGTCCGCGACTACCAGACCCGGCTGCAGCGGTTGGCGGAGAGCGTCGTGCCGAGCCGCGCGGTCGCGGAGGAGGTCGTCCAGGACACGTGGCTCGCCGTCGTGCGCGGCGTCGAGCGGTTCGAGGGACGCTCGTCGTTCAAGACGTGGCTGTTCCACGTCCTGCTCAACCGGGCCCGCAGCGCCGCGGGCCGCGAGTACCGCGCGCCGCCACTCGCCCACGAGGACCTCGGCGAACGCTTCGACGCCGCCGGTGCGTGGGCCACGCCACCGGTGCCGTGGTCGGAGGAAGCCGAGGACCGACTGGTGGCCGAACAACTGGTCACTCGCGTCCGGCAACTGCTGCCGGAGCTGCCGGAGGGGCAGCGGCAGGTGCTCCTGCTGCGCGACGTCGAAGGGCTCGCCGCACCCGACGTGTGCGACCTCCTCGGCGTGTCCGACGGGAACCAGCGGGTGTTGCTGCACCGGGCGCGGGTACACCTTCGTCAGCAGCTCGATCGGGAGATGCACGCATGAGACTGCGAATCTGGCGCCGTCGCCGAGCGTTCGTGTGCCGACAGGCCGTGGCCTTGATGGCCGCCTACCTCGACGGTGCGCTGCCCGCCTCCGACCGCGCTCGGCTCGAAGCGCACCTCGGTGCTTGTCCGCACTGCAGCGAGTACCTGGCCCAGCTGCGCGTGGTCATCGACATGTCGGGCGAGGTCGGCCCGGACGATCTCGACGACGCGGCCCTCGACGAGCTCGTCGAGCTCTACCGCACCTGGCGATCCGACTGAGCAGAGATCTCTCGTAACGCGCCTTCTGCGCGCGCGGACTGGTCCGTCGACTGACCGTGCGAAGGAGGAGCGACATGACGCAGACCGACACGACTCAGAGCGTCGACGAGACGAAGCTCGAGCAACTGATGGGCCAGATGGTCGGGCACATGACCGGAGCCGCGCTGTGCTTCGGGGTGTGGCTCGGCGACGAGCTCGGGTTGTACCGGGCGTTGACCGAGGTCGAGACCGCGCCCGCCGACGAGCTGGCCGACCGCGTCGGCTGCAACCGGCGGCTGGTGCGGGAGTGGCTCGACGGCCAGGTGGCGGGCGGACTCCTCACGTGGGACGCCGACACCGACCAGTACGGCATCACGCCCGAGGCGACGATGGCACTCGCCGACGACGCCTCGCCGGCGTTCGTGGCGCGCGCGATGAACGCGATCGGTTCGGTGTTCATCGACCTGCCCAAGATCACCGACGCGTTCCGCGGTGACGGTGGCCTCAGCTGGGGAGACCACCACCAGTGCCTCTTCAGCGGCACCGAGTGGTTCTTCCGCACCGGCTACCGAGCCGAGCTCCCGAACTGGATCGCCGCGCTCGACGGCGTGACCGACGCGCTCGCATCGGGAGGTACCGTCGCCGACATCGGATGCGGCCACGGCGCGTCGGCCGTGGTCATGGCGCAGCACTTCCCCACCGCGCGCATCACCGGGTTCGACTTCCACCAACCGTCGATCGAGACCGCACGCGAGCGCGCCGACGAAGCCGGCGTTGGGAGCCAGGTGACGTTCACTCGCGCCGACGCCAAGAGCTACTCCGGCTCGTACGACCTGATCTGCTTCTTCGACTGCCTGCACGACATGGGTGACCCGGTCGGCATCGTGCGCTACGCACGCGAGCACCTCAACGAAGGCGGCACGGTGCTGCTGGTCGAGCCGTTCGCCGTCGACGGGCGGGCCGCGAACCTGTCCGACAACCCGATGGCAGCGATGCTCTACACGGTGTCGTCGTCGATCTGCACGCCGAACTCGTTGTCGCAGGAGGTCGGACTCGGACTCGGCGCCCAGGCCGGTGAGGCGCAGCTCCGACAGGTGTTCGAGGACGCGGGGTTCACCAGCTTCCGGCGCGCCGCCGAGACGCCGCTCAACCTCATCCTCGAGGCCAAGGCATGAGCGGGTCGGTGTAACGCGTCGGTGACGCCGAGGACAAGACCTGCGTGAACACGACGACGAGCACCGGGCACGGCACATGGCACAAGGTGGCCGATCTCGACGACCTGCCGGTGGGCCGTGTACGGACGGTCGCCGCCGGGCGGCGCAGCATCGTGCTGACCCACGTGGGCGACGATTTCGGGGCCCTCGACAACCGCTGCCCGCACCAGGGCGGCCCGTTGGGCGAGGGGTCGATCGAGAAGGGCTGGCTGCGTTGCCCGTGGCACGGGTACGACTACGACCCGCTCACGGGCACGCCGCCGCCCGGCTTCACCGACGCCCCGGCGCGCTTCCCGGTCGAGGTGCGCGACGACGGCGTCTACGTCGAGGTGCCCGACGAGGTCGACCACGAGGCCACCGTCTCGGACGTGATGGTCGAGACCATGGTGGCGTGGGGCGTGACCCACGTGTTCGGCATGGTCGGGCACTCGAACCTCGGGTTCGCCGATGCGATGCGGCGGCAGGAGGAGGCGGATGCGCTCACGTTCGTGGGCATCCGTCACGAGGGCGCGGCGTCGTTCGCAGCCAGCGCGTACGGGAAGCTCACGGGCCGTGCCGCGGCGTGCTTCGGCATCGCCGGTCCGGGTTCGATCAACCTGCTCACCGGGCTCTACGACGCCAAGGCCGACCGAGCTCCCGTGCTCGCGATCTCGGGGCAGGTGCCGTCGAAGGTGCTGGGCCGCGGCGCGTTCCAGGACGTCGACCTCACGGCCGCGTTCGCCGACGTCGCCAGCTGGTCGAAGACGGTGCTCCCCGAGTCGGACCACGCCGAACTCATGACGCTCGCGCTCAAGCACGCGATCGTCGGCCGGGACGTCGCGCACCTCGTCCTTCCCGACGAGGTCCAGGAATTGATCGCGCCCGTGGGTGCACGCGCATCGTCGCCGGTCGGCCGGATGGCCGACGACCACACCTCGCCTCCGGTGGGAGCGGTCGACGACGCGCTCGCGCTCGTCGCGCAGGCGCAGCGTCCCGTCATCGTGGTCGGGCACGGCGTGCGCTTCGAGATGGGGTCCGTACTCGAGCTCGCCGAGGCCCTGGGCGCGCCGGTGCTCACGACGTTCAAGGCCAAGGGTCTGGTCTCCGATCGGCATCCCCTCGGAGCCGGCGTGCTCGGTCGCAGCGGCACCCCGGTGGCGAGCTGGTTGATGAACGAGTCCGACCTGCTGCTGGTGTTCGGCGCGTCGTTCTCCAACCACACCGGCATCGCGCCCTACAAGCCGATCGTGCAGGTCGATTTCGACCCGATGGCACTCGGCGCGCTTCCATCCGGTGACGGTGCCGGTGCTCGGGCACGCCGGCGTGACCGCGGCGCTGCTGCGCGACCGGCTCCCCGAGAACCCAGGGCGCGTCGACCAGCGAGCTGACGTCGCGGACCGCTGGAGCATCTGGCGGGCGGAGAAGATGCAGCGGCTCGCCGACGATCGGATGATGGGCATCGGTTCCGCAGTCGTGTTCGACAGCATGACCCGGCTCGTCCCCGACGGCGCGGTTCTCACCGTGGACGTCGGGAACCACGCGTATTCGTTCGGGCGCTACTTCGAGAGCGGCGAGGGCCAGGCGGTGCTGATGTCGGGCTACCTCGGCTCGATCGGCTTCGGCTTCCCCGCCGCCATGGGCGCGTGGGCCGCCGACGCGTCTCGGCCCATCTTCGCCGTCACGGGTGACGGGGGCTTCGGGCAATACCTCGCCGAGCTCACGACTGCGGTCAAGTACGACATGGACATCACGCACGTGCTGCTCAACAACTCGTCGCTCGGAAAGATCTCCAAGGAGCAGCGCGCCGGGAACTTCCAGGTGTGGCAGACCGGCCTGCACAACCCGGACTTCGCCGCGTACGCACGGCTCTGCGGCGCTCACGGCGTCCGGGTGACCGACCCCGACCGTCTCGACGACGCGCTTCGCGACGCGATCGAGCACCGCGGCCCCTCGATGGTCGAGGTGATCACCGATCCAGAGCTGTTGTGAAGCGCTGGGTGCTCGTCGCCGTCCCCCAGGTGCTGCTGCTCGCCGGCTGGGCGCTGCTGTCGTAGGTGCTCTGGCGCCGGCCGCGTGCGTACGTCGCCCTGCTCAGCGTGGTCGCTGCGATCGCGATCGGCGTGCTCGTGCTGCCGACGATCTTCGACACGAAGGTGGTCGAGGAGTTCCCGGCCGCGGTCGCGGAGCCGACGGCTCCGTCGACGGATCCGGTCGCCGAGGTGCCGCTCACGACCGGCACGGCTCCGGCCGCACCCGTACGCGTGTCCACTGGCGCGCTGCGCGGCATCGGCCACGACGCGACCGGCACTGCGTCGATCTACCGCCGCGCCGACAGGACCGAGGTCGTCGCACTCGAAGACATCGACGTCGAACCAAGGTGGACGGTGCTGATCTGGTGCCGCGCCTTCGGTGTCCTCATCGCCAACGCCACGCAAGCAGCGGTCCGAGCGAGGTCGCCGGCGTCACGTCCGGATGTCCGCTTCGAGGTCGACGCGGCCGGCCCGCCGGAGCAGCGCATCGGCAGCCATCGGGAACACCAGCGCGGAGAGCAGGCCCGCGCTCACGAACGCGGCTGCCGTCCCGCGCGTGATCACGTCCAACGACTGACCGATCTCCGTCGCCGCGACGATGAAGGGCAACGACGTCGCCAGGAGGAGTCCGGCGGCCACCGATCGTCGGGTTCCGAGCGCGGGCCGGAACACGAGGGCGGGCACACCCCGGACCACCAGGAGCGCGCCGAGGAACACTGGGACGCGCAGCAGCACCGTCGGGTCGTCGACCAGGGCCTGGACGTCGAACGACAGGCCGGCAGCCACCATGAACACGGGGATCACGAAGCCGTAGCCGATGGCGTCGAGCTTGACCCGGAACAGTGGATGGGTGCGCACACCGTCGCGGTCGAGCACGCTCACGACCGCGCCGGCGACGAACGCGCCGAGGATCGTAGCGAGCCCGAACTCCTGCGCGGCGAGCACGAGCAGCAACAGCAGGAACATCGCGCCCCGCACGCGGATCTGCGCGGTCGTGTCCTGCAGCCGCACCAGCACCTTCGACAACGGCATCGACATCCGGTGTCGGCTGAGCGCCAGCACGACGACCGCGACGGTGACCACGAATCCGGCGAGCAGGACGACCCGCGTTCCGAGGTCGTTCGTGTCACGAGAGAAGAGCAGCGAGAGCAGGAGCGCGGAGACGAGGTTGCCGAGCGTCGCACCCGCGAAGACGAGTTGAGCGAACTGCGAGCGCTGTCGATCGGCATGCTGCAGCGTGGGCAGCACGAGGCCCAGTGACGTGGCGGTGAGGATCACTCCCGCGAGCAGCGGGCTCCGCACGAGGCCGGCCGCGTCGAGCAGCAGACCCACTCCTATCGCGAGCACGAGTGAGATGGCGAAGCTCGCGGCGGTGAGGGAGAGGATCCGGCCCCGGAGCAGGTCGACGTCGACCTCGAGCCCGCAGAGGAACAGGAGGAAGCCCAGGCCGATCACCGAGAGGATGCCGACCGGATCGTCCACCCGCGCCCAGTCGAGCACCTGCGGCCCGACGACGATGCCGAGCACGATCTCGACGACGACCGCAGGGATGCGGAGCCGGGGCACGCATCCGAGCGCCAGCGGCACGAGGAACGTGATGCCGAGGACGACAGTGAGGCTCGTGAAGGAGAGGTCCTGCATGCGCACCAGTCCGCGCAGTGACGGCTTCGTTACGGCGGAACCACGACGAACCTGACACGTGCGGGTTACGGTGACCGCCCGATGGGGCCGGACTACGCCGACGACGACGCCCTCGTCGACGCGCTCCGCGCCGGCGACGAGCTCGCGTTCGCGTGGCTGCTCGACCGGTACCACGGTTCGCTGCACCGGACCGCGCGCCTCTACGTCGCCACCGATGCCCACGCCGAAGAGGTCGTCCAGGAGACCTGGATGGCGCTGCTGCGGGGGATCGACGGCTTCGAACGCCGCTCGTCGCTGAAGACCTGGCTCTACCGGATCCTCATGAACATCGCCCGCACCCGCGGGGTCAAGGAGTCACGGTCCATCCCCTTCTCGTCGGCCCTGGGCGCGCTCGCCGATGGTGCAGAACCCACCTTCGACGCCGACCGGTTCCGACCCCCCGACGACCCCGACTGGCCTGGTCACTGGGCCTCGCTCCCGAACGGCTGGGAGCACCAGCCCGAGCAACGGCTCCTCGCCGCCGAAACGCTGGCGCTGGTCGGCGCTGCGATCGCACAGCTGCCTCCCGCCCAGCGCGAGGTGCTGACGTTGCGCGACGTCGACGGATGGACGTCGGTCGAGGTCTGTAACACCCTCGGCTTGACCGAGACCAACCAGCGGGTACTGCTCCATCGTGGCCGCGCCAAGATCCGGCGCGCGCTCGAGCTCTACTTCGAAGGCAGCGCTGCCTCATGACCCCTCCCGCTGACGACTTTCCTTGCAACGAGTTCGTCGAGCTCGTGACCGCGTACCTCGACGGCGCGCTGCCGGACGCCGATCCGCGCGTCGGCTCGAGGAGCACCTCGCGATCTGTCAGGGCTGCGAGACGGTGTTGGAGCAGTTCCACACCGTGATCCGCATGAGCGGCAGGTTGTCCGAGTCTGACGTCGACGTGCTCCCGCCTTCGACGCGCGAGCCGCTGATGTCGGCGTTCCGCAACTGGGCGGCCACCCGCGACTGACGCGCCCTGTCGTCGAGCCAGCCGAAACGCTGCGCCGGGAACACGCCAAGTGCCCTGTCCTCGTTCCCCACCGTCGCGACCAAATGAGCACCAGTCACGAGTCGGCTGGACTGTCACCGGCCGGCCGTCTGGTGATCACGTTGATGCGGTTGAAGGCGTTGATGAGCGCGATGAGCGTGACCAGGGCACCGAGCTCGTTGTCGTCGTAGTACTTCGTGGCGTTCGTCCACGCGTCGTCGGTGACCCCGCCGGCCGCGTCGGCGATGCGGGTGCCCTGCTCCGCGAGTTCGAGCGCGGCACGCTCGGCGTCGCTGAAGGCCGTTGCCTCTCGCCACGCGACGACGAGCGTGAGCCGGTGCTGGTCTTCCCCGGCCCGGAGCGCCTCATCGGTGTGCATCTCGACGCACGGGCCGCAGCCGTTGATCTGGCTGGCTCGAAGGGTGACCAGGAGCTGCGTGGTGACAGGGATGGACGAGGCCGAGACGGCTGCGTTCGCGGCCACCAGGTGCTTGGCGGCCTTCGTGAACAGCTGGTTGTCCGAAAGCTCGAGGCGTGGGCTCATGGCGATCTCCTCGGGTCGTCGTGTGCTGACGTGACTACGACGGGAAGAGCCGCCGGTCTGTGACGTCACAGACGGCAGCGCACGATCGTCTTCCTTGTGGCCGCGGTTTCGGATCGCCGCTTGTCGGAAAGGCGCGACGCGGCCACCGAAGCGAGGATGACGATGGACGTTGACGCAACCGCGACCTACCTCGAGCACCGTTCGCTCCTGTTCTCGATCGCGTACCGGATGACCGGAAGCGTTGAAGACGCGGAGGACATCACGTCGGAGGTGTTCCTCCGGTATCGGCGGGCGCTGGAATCGGGCACCGCGATCGAGACGCCCCGCGCGTTCCTTGCGACGACGGCCACACGACTCGCCATCGACCACCTTCGTTCGGCGCACCACAACCGCGAGACGTACCTCGGTCCGTGGCTGCCCGAGCCGCTCGTGGCGAGCACCGAGTCCGACGGCGCGACGCGCGTCGAGGTGGCCGACTCGCTCTCGATGGCCTTCCTCGTCGTCTTGGAGTCGCTGACGCCGGTGGAGCGCGCGGCCTTCTTGCTACGAGAGGTGTTCCAGTACGACTACGCGGACATCGCCGAGATCATCGGGAAGTCCGAGGCCAATTGCCGACAGCTGGTCCGGCGCGCGAACTTGCGCATCGCCGACGCGCAAGCCGCGATTCGAGGCCTCGTCGGCAGTTCGCGACCGGATCGCTCGCACCTTCTTCAGCGCGGTCGAGCGTGGGGACCTCGAGCCCCTCGTCGACGTGCTCGCCGCCGACGTGGTGGCCTACGGCGACGGCGGCGGGGTCGGACCTTCACTCCCCCAGTCGGTGCACGGGCGAGATCGCGTGATTCACCTCATGCAGGTGCTGTCGACCATGGTGCGCGGCGCACGGTTGCACGTCGAGCAGTGCACGGTGAACGGACAGCCTGGCGCGACCGTTCGGGATGAGAGCGGCGCACTGCTGAACGTGTTGGCGATCGACATCACTGATGGCCAGGTGCAGACGGTGCGATCGATCATCAACCCCGAGAAGCTCCGTCACCTCGGCCCATTGCTCGACCCGCCGCGGTGCGGAAGGAAGCACGAGCCAACGACGACCGGTAGCACCGATTGTCACAGGACACGAACTCACTCCGTCACATGGGCTGCACGTCTCGAACGAACGGCAGCCACAACGAGGTGATGACGATGAACGTTGCTCTGTGGATCTCCCAACTGCTCCTCGCCGCGGTGTTCGCGGCGTCCGGCTACGCGAAGTCGACGATGTCGCCGGAACGCATGGCGGCCACCGGTCAGACCGGGCCGGCCCTCTTCCCGCTGCCGGTCGTGCGCTTCACCGCGGTCATGGAGCTCCTGGCCGCGATCGGCCTGGTGCTCCCCGAACTGACCGGCATCGCGCCGGTATTGACGAGCGCAGCCGCGATCGGCCTGTGCATCGTCATGATCGGAGCCGCTTCGGCACACACGCGGCTGCACGAGCCGCGAAACGTCGCCGTCAACGCCGTGATCTTCGGGCTGTGCGTCTTCGTGGCCGTCGGACGACTGGCCGGATGACCGCGCGTCGATGGATGCGCGGGCTGGAGGTGCGTCGCGCCCGAGATGCATGATCAGTCGATGCGCCTGACGATCGTCGGCCACCACCTCCCGGGACGCACGTTCTGCCGGCCCGACGGATCGGTCATGGACAACGTGCACGTGGGCGTCCAGCTCCGGCACGACCCTGCGGAGCTCGTCGGTGCCGACGCCGCGCACGCGTCGTGGGCCGTCGACGTCGACGTGTTCGATCGCGACGGCGGACCCGACTTCCGCGGGCCCGCGGTGCAGGGCCGGCGTGGCGATCGCTTCGTGTACCTCACCTGGGGCAACGTCGGTGCCGACGGCGGGTTCGAGATGTTCCGGCGCGCCAAGTTGATGCTCGACCGGATCGATCCTTCGTTGCTCACGGCCGCCCGGGCGGCCGGCTCGCTCCGCGCACGCGTCGATCTGACCGGCGCACGTGGCGGTCCCCGCTGCGCTCGAGTCGATCCGCCGGCAGTGGAGTGGTCGGTCGGTGGTTGACCCACCACCGGGAACGCGCGACCGTCATCACGGCTCGCGACTCCTGGAGGCGACGATGGTGGACATGAAGCTCGAAGCGGTCGTGATCGCCGTCACCGACGTCGACCGGGCCAAGCAGTTCTACACCGGCCTGGGCTGGCGGCTCGACGCCGATCTCGGTGGTGACGGGTTCCGCATCGTGCAGTTCACGCCACCCGGTTCGGAGTGCTCGATCCAGTTCGGCGTCGGGCTCACGTCGGCCGCGCCCGGTTCGGGTGAGAGCCTGCTCGTCGTGTCCGACGTCGACGCGGTGCGCGCCGCGCTCGACGTCGCGGGCGCGGACCCGAGCGAGGTCTTCCATGACGGCAGCGGCGGCTACAACCGCTTCGATCCGGACCTGCGCGCGCCCGGTCCCGACCCGGAGCGACGCACCTACGCGTCGTTCGCCGAGTTCCGTGACCCTGACGGCAACGTGTGGCAGCTCCAGGAGATCACGAGCCGGTTGCCCGGTCGGGTCGACGCGAAGACGGCCACGTACGACTCGGTCGACGACCTCGCACGCGCGCTGCGGCGCGCCGAGGCGGCCCACGGCGAGCACGAGAAGCGGACGGGGCAACGCGACGAGGAGTGGCCGGCCTGGTACGCCGCGCACATGCTGGCGGAGCAGACCGGCGACGAGCTCCCGACCTGAGCTCCGACCTGAAAACTGCGGCCAGGCTCAGGCCGGCGGAGCTGCAGTCGACGCCTCGGCTTCGGAGATGGCCCACGCCGCATTGACCAGCCCGATGTGGCTGAACGCCTGGGGGAAGTTGCCCAGGAGCTCGCCGTTGTCCGGGTCGATCTCCTCGGCGAGGAGGCCCACGTCGTTGGCGAAGGCGATGGCGCGCTCGAACACGGCGCGGGCGCGTTCGGTCTGCCCCGAGGTCGCGAGCGCCTGCGAGAGCCAGAACGTGCAGAGCAGGAACGACCCCTCGTCGCCGTCGAGCCCGTCGTTGCTCCGGTAGCGGTAGACGAGACCGCGCTCGTCGGTGAGACGCTCCTCGGTCACGTCGATGGTCGACAGGACGCGAGGATCGTCGGGCGGCAGGAACCCGACCAGCGGCAACATCAAGCTCGACGCGTCGAGGTCGTCGGCTCCGAACGACTGCGTGAACGACCCGAGCTCCTCGCTCCAGCCCTCACCCAGGATCGCCTCCTCGATCTCGTGCTGCGTGCCGGACCACTCCCCCACCCGGTCCGCGGCGTCGAGGGGTGCGGCGAGATCCACCGCACACGAGAGCGCGACCCAGCACATCAGCTTCGAGTAGAGGAAGTGTCGAGGCTCGCCTCGCACCTCCCAGATCCCCTGATCCTTCTCCCGCCACCGACGAGCCGCGGTGTCGGCGAGCGCGACCAGGAACCGGCGGGTGCCCGGCGACGCGACCCCGTCGGCGTCGAAGATGTGCTCGGACAAACGGTGCACCGCGCTCAGCAGCTCGCCGTACACGTCGAGCTGACGCTGACGCCATGCCCCGTTGCCGACGCGCACCGGCGTCGAACTGCGCCATCCGGGAAGGTGCAACAGCTCGCGCTCGGTGAGGTCGCGCTCGCCGCCGATGCCGAACATGATCTGGAGGTCGGCGTCACGTTCGAGCGACCCGGCCGCCGAGTTGGTCATGTACTCGACGAACTCGTTGGCTTCGTCCGGACACGCCGCCACCCACAGCGCCTCGATCGTGAACGACGCGTCCCTGACCCACGCGTAGCGGTAGTCCCAGTTGCGGTCGCCGCCGACGACCTCGGGCAACGACGTGGTGGCGGCGGCACAGATCGCGCCCGTGGGTTGGAACGACAGCGCCTGGAGCACCCGCCCGCTGTGGTGCACGAGGTCGTGCCAGGGACCGACGTACGACTGGTGCAGGTCGGACCACGACTCCCAGGCCGCGACGGTGTCGTCCAAGCGGGCGGCGATCTCGTCCTGCGACCACACGCGGGCGGGCTCGGGGTCGGCCCGGCGGGCGTGGTGGAACGCGAAGCCGGTGCGCTCACCCGCTCCGAGCCTGAACCGGCTGGTGGCGCTCGAGCGCGCCGTGGCGATCGGCTGCGAGGACGACAGGATCATGACGTCGGCCCCGCCGCTCGCCGACACGCCACCGTCGACCGCGTCGAGCAGTGGGAACACGAGGCCGTACTCGGGCCGCGGCGCGAACTCGACGTCGATCTCGACCTCGCCCTCCGTGCACCCGACCTGCCGTAGCAGGAGATGGGGAGAGCCGTGGCCGAGGTGATGCCCGCGGTTGTGGTCGCCGGTGGCCAGCGCGTCGACCACCACTGCGGTCCCGGTCTCGGTCCGGTGCGTCGTCTCCAGCACCATGGTGGAGCCGAGGTAGCGGCGGGTGACCTCGACCGCGCCGGTGGCCCGGATCGACCAGTGGCCGGCGGGTTCTCCCAGCAGCCGACCGAAGACCGACGGGCTGTCGAAGCGTGGGCAGCACAACCAGTCGACGGAGCCGTCGCGTCTGACCAGCGCGGCGCTGTGGCGGTCGGACAACAGGGCGTACTCGCCGATCGCAGTAGTGCTCACCTGCGAGGTCCTCCGATCGATCAGCGAGTGACTCGGGCGCGAACCCGGTCACGCTATCCCGGCCCGACGCCGACGGTCGTTGAAGACATCTAGATGTCTCGCTACGCTCCCGCTCGATGACCACCACGACGAGGACCTTCTGCAGGCTGTGCGAGGTGGGCTGCGGTCTCGTCGCCCACGTCGACGACGACGGCACGCTCGTCGAGCTGCGGCCCGACCACGACCACCCGGTCACGCACGGCTTCGCGTGCAGCAACGGGCTCGTCGCCGCCGAGGTGCACCGGGACCCGGCGCGACTCCGCCACCCGCAACGTCGCGCCGACGCCGCGTTCGTCGACATCACGTGGGACGAGGCGACCGAGGAGATCGCGGCGCGGCTGCGGGCGCTGGTCGACGAACACGGCCCGCGCGCCGTGGGTCTCTACCTCGGGAACCCCAACGCGTTCAACGCGATGGCGGGCGCGGGGTCGATCCAGTTCATCCGCACCCTCGGCTCCGACCGCGTGTTCTCGTCGGCGAGTCAGGACTGCTCGAACAAGTACGCGACCGCGGAGCTGCTCTACGGCGTGCCGCAGGCCAACCCGATCGCCGACCTCGACTGCACGGAGCTGCTCGTCGTGATCGGCGCCAACCCGCGCGTCAGCAAGACGTCGTTCCTCAGCGTCGCCGACCCCGTGCGCGCCTTCCGCGACATCCGTGATCGGGGTGGACGTGTCGTGTTCGTGAACCCGCTGCGCATCGAGCCCGACATCGGCGACACGCTCCAGGTTCGGTCCGACACCGACCCGTACCTGCTCGCGGCGATGCTGCACGAGATCGACCGCACCACGGGATTCACCCTCGGCGCGCTCGACGGCGACGTCGTCGGTGTCGACGACGTGCGCGCCTTCGTGCGTCCATACTCTCCGGCGGCGGTCGCCCCGGTCGTCGGGATCCCGGCCGAGCAGATCGCCGAGCTCGCGCACTCCTTCGCCACCGCGAACGGCGCGTCGATCCACGTGTCGACCGGTCTCAACATGGGCCGTCAGGGCGCGCTCGGCTACTGGCTGGCCCAGATGCTCTCGTTGCTCACCGGCAACCTCGACCGTCCCGGCGGCAACTACTTCGCCGGCCGCGGGCTGCCGATCGCGCCGACCGCGGTCGATCGCACCGAGTCGTCGTTCGTCGAGACGAAGTGGGGTGCGTACCGCCCGACCGTCGGGATGATGCCGGCTGCGCTGCTGGCCGACCTGATCGACGACGACGAGGAACCACTCCGGGCCCTGATCGTCGTGGCCGGGAACCCCGCACTCTCGATCGGTGGGAGCGCCCGCCTGCAGGACGCGCTGCGTTCGCTCGACTTCCTGGTGACCATCGACCTGTACCGCAACGCGACCGGCGAGCTGGCCGACTACGTGCTCCCGGCCACCGACCAGTTCGAGCGCGAGGACCTCAACATCTTCGTGCAGGGCGTGCAGAAGACGCCCTACGTGCAGTGGACGGGCAAGGTCACCGAGCCCGAGGGCGAGCAGCGCGAGGAGTGGCGCTTCCTGGCCGAGCTCCTCGCCGCCGTCGGTCGACCGGTGGCCCTCGACGCCTCGCTCACCGATCCGCTGCCGCTCATGTTCGACGGCGGGCTCTCGAGTGTGGGTGTGAGCATCCAGCAGCTCCGCGACGGCGACGGCATCGCAGTGCTCCCCGACGTCGAACCGGGCGACTCGGTGACGCAGCTGCGGCTCAGCGCGCCGCTCGAGTGCGTACCCGACGGGCTGCGCACCACCCTGCAGCGGGGTCACGAGCTCTTCGCGCAGCTGCGGTCGGAGCCGGTCGATCAGTACAAGCTCATCACGCGACGCACCCAGCACATGCTGAACTCCGCGCTCCAGAACGTCGAGAAGCTCAAGGCGCGTGGCGCCGACGCCAACCCGCTCTGGATCCATCCCGACGACGCGGGCCGCCTCGGACTCGGTCCCGACGACCTCGCCGAGATCAGCACCGCGCACGGCACCATCCGCGCGCCGGTGCGCTTCGACCCCAACCTGCGTCCCGGTGTCGTGGCGATGACGCACGGGTTCGGGAACGACGCGACCGCGGGCATGCCCAACGCGCAGGCCTACCCGGGCGTCAACGTGAACCTGCTCGGACCGAGCGGTGCGGGCTCGTTCGATCCGGTGAGCGGCATGCTGCAGCTCACCGGCATCCCGGTCGACGTCGCGGCGGTCAGGGAACAGCTGTCAGTGGGTGGTCCGGCGGAGTGATGTCGCGCGCGGGCGTCGCGGCGCGCGAGAACTGCACCACACCGTCGTCGATCGGGTCGCGCAGCAGCCGGCGGGCATCGGCGCGGTAGCTCTTCGGTACCGACCAGATCCCGGTGCCCTGGCGCGGGATGCGATCGGCGGCGCGCGTGAGGTACCCGGCCGCGAGGTCGAGCATCGAGCGGGTCGGCATGGCCGGATCGTCCGGTGCCACCACCGCCTTCGTCGCGCCCGTGCGGCGCATGTGCGCGATCACCCGGCAGATCCACGCACTCGCGAGGTCGACCTTCAGCGTCCACGACGCGTTCGAGTACCCGAACACGTACGCGAAGTTCGGGACGTCGGAGAGCATGACGCTCTTGTAGACCACCCGCTCGCCCGCCGCCAGCACCTCGCCGTCGACAGCCACCTGCATGTCACCGAGCGCCAGCACCTCGAGGCCGGTGGCGGCGACGACGACATCCGCTTCGATCTCCTCGCCCGACGCCAGACGTATGCCGCGCTCGGTGAACGTGTCGATCACGCCGGTGACGACGTCGGCCCGACCGGACGAGATCGTCCGGAACAGGTCGCCGCCGGGCACGATGCACATGCGTTGGTCCCACGGTGCGTAGGCGGGCGTGAAGTGCGTCGCGACGTCGTAGCCGTCGGGAAGGCGGCGCGTGGCGTCACCGATCAGCACCCGGCGCATCGGCCCGGGGAACCAGCGGCACAACCGGTAGAACAATGCCTGCGTCGCCTGGTTCTTGCGGCGCGTCCACTCGAGCGCGCGCGCCGGCGCGAGATGGCGATGCAGGGCGTCGGCGATGGGGTCCTGGGTGGGCAGCGACACGTAGTAGCTCGGTGACCGTTGGAGCATGGTGACGTGCGCGCCCGCGTCGGCGAGCGCGGGGACCAGCGTGGCTGCGGTCGCCCCGCTCCCGACGACCACCAGGCGTGCGCCGTCGACGTCGAGGTCGTCGGGCCATTGCTGGGCGTGGAAGTACGCGCCCGCGAACCGGTCGACGCCCGGGAACTCGGGCAGGTGACCCGAGTCGTAGCGGTAGTAGCCGGTGCCGGCGACGATCCACCAGCACCGGAACCGGACGACGTCGCCGGTGGCGAGGTGCTCCACGTCGAGCGTCCAGCACGACTCGGTCGACGACCACTCGATCCGCCGCACGCGCTGCCCGAAGCGCACGTGACGACGCAGGTCCTGCTCCTCGAGCGCGTCGTCGAGGTAGCGGAGGATCGCCGCACCGTCGGCGACGGTGTCGTCGCCGGTCCACGGCTTCCAGGCGTACGCGTAGGTCTGCACGTCGGAGTCGGAGCGCACGCCGGGGTAGCGGAACAGGTCCCACGTACCGCCGATCGCGTCCCGCGCTTCGAGCACGGTGAACGACAGGTCGGGAAGCTCGGCCCGCAGGTGATGGGCCGCGCCGATGCCGGACACGCCGGCACCGACGACGACCACGTCGAACCACTCGTCCGCGTGCGTCACCACGCGGTGAGGCTACGCCCGGACGGCGTTGCCCATGTCAGCGCCGAGGCGACGGTCGTACTCGTCGGCGAGCGCCCGCAGCGCCGCGCCGCCGTCACCCTCGAACGACGAACCGTGCATGATGGCGAGGCGGGCCGGCGCGAGGTCGGCCATCGTCCGGATCGACTGCCCGGTCTCCGGGGTGAGGCACGTCGAGTGGAACATGTCCTCGGCCTGGGCCGCGGCCCCGAGCAGGTCGTCGCCGGTGATCGCGGGGCCCTGTCCGACCTGGCTCATCAGGTCGCCACAGAACATCGTGTTCGTGGTCTCCTCGAGGATCGAGTGCGCGTCCCAACCGTGGGGCACGTGCGGCGTCTCGAGGTTGCGCACTCGCTTGCCGCCGAGGTCGAGCACCTCGTCGGGCGCGAGCGGACGCGGCGCCCGGTCGGCCTGGTCGTCGATCGACACCATGCAGCCGAGCGCGCCGTGCGCGACCTGCGCGTCGGGTGCGACGGCGAGGAACTGGTTCATGGCACCGCACTCGTCGGCCTCGAAGTGGCCGAACATGATCCACCGCAAACGCTCGACCGGCATGACCGTCGCGATCGCCTCGGAGACCAGCGGGAACATCCCCCGCGCGCCGGTGTGGTACAGCAGCGGTTCCTCGGCGTCGACGAGGAACTGGTTGAAGGTGAAACCGGTCGGCCCGACCTCGGGCACGAACGTGCTGATGCGGTAGATGCCGTCGGCGATCTCGTTCACGTCGGTCATGGCAGTGCTCCTTCAGTGTCGTGGTCCTGCGTGGGTACGGTCGTCATCGAGCGCTCGTCCCCACGCGAGCTCGACCCGGTCATGTACGAGACGTACATCTCGACCGCGTCGTCGATGAGTCGTATCCAACGGTCCCCGCCGGGGTCGTTGGAGATCTGCTGGTTCGCCAGGCCTGCGCTCAACGCGGTGAAGAGGTCGATCGCACGCAGGTCGGTGAGCCCGATGCTGACGAAGTGCTCGCCGAGCCGCTCGAGGGTGGCACTGGCGATCGCGAACGAGGCCGGGCTCGGTTCGAACCCCGGGATCGTGCGCTGGAAGAGGAGTTGGTAGCGCGCCCGATCGGCGGCGCAGAACTCGACGAAGCAGCGGACGATGCAGCGGACGTCGTGGAGCGCGTCGCCGGTCATCTGCTCCCACGGCTCGGCGTCGACGAACTGCTGCGCCCCCATGGCGAACATGGCGTCGTAGATCTCGTGCTTCGATCCGAAGTAGCCGTAGAGCGACGGGGCCTGCATCCCCACCGCCCGGGCGATGTCCCGCAACGAGATCGCCGCCAGGCCCTCGGCCCGGGCCCGCGCCCAGGCGGCGTCGAGGATCTCGGCCTTCGTGGCCTCGCGCCGCTCGGCGCGTCGATCACGTTTCGGTGTTCCTACCATGGTTCGGAGTATCGAACAGTGTTAGGAAGATGTCAACGGTCACGTTCCGGCCCCGTTCAGAGCGGCAGCGGGTGGCGGAGGACACCGGTGCCGGGGAGGCGACCCGACACGGTGCGGACGAAGTCCATGGCGTCGAGCTCGACGTGGTCGCCGCCCGTGCCCTGGGTGAACGTGCCGCCCGCAGGGCCGGTGAGGGCGAGGTGGAACGGCTGGCCGTGGATGCCGGCCCATTCGGCGACGAGATCGGCGACGAGTCGGCCGTCGTGGTCGGCGTTCGGCTCCATGGGATGGGCGGTGGCGACGGAGAGGTCGATGCGGTGCGCCCAGACGTCGCGCGTGAACCCGACGTCGAGCAGGTACCAGAGCCCGACCCACCCGACGGGCGGCCCGAACGGGATCGGGAGGTGTCGCATCGGGGCCGGGGTGCCCCACCGTCCGGCCACCGCCTTCGGTCCGACGGCGGTGAGTTGCGCGACGAGCTCGTCGTCGGTGAGGTGGCGCCGCTCGCGGATCTGCAGTTCGTTGATGCCGTCGACCCAGTGGTGCGAGTCGATCTGGCGATTCACCGGGAGGCCGCGCACGAACTGGTGGAGGAACACCTTGACCGAGGCCTGTGCGTCGGCCGCACCGAGGACGTGGAGCGCGACGTCGCGCACGGACCACCCGGTGCAGTCGGTGGGCACCGTCCATTCGTGCTCCGTGAACGACGCGCACTGTGTCGCGAACCGGCGGAACTCCTCGTCGGCGAGGATGCGCGCCTCGGGGCGTTCGATGCGGGCGATCGCGCTCGCTTCCACCGGGGCAGTCACGCGCGTCCGCCCCGACCCGTGTCGGCGAGGGTCGCGGCCACGAGCGCGTCGGCCGCCCACCGGGTGACCGCGAGCGCGTCGTCGGCGCCGAGCCGACAGACGTCGCGCAGGACGACCATCGACTCGCTGCCGGCGAGCAGCGAGAGCCCGGCGATCAGGCGGTCGACCGGTTCGTCGCCGAGGTCGCCGCGCAGGGGCGCCAGCGTCTCGTCGTACCAGCGCACGCGACGACCGACGCGCACGACCGGTTCGTCGTCGCCGCCGGCGCGCGCCGCGAGCCCGAGGTCGAGGTAGGTCCGCAGCAACTGCCGGTAGCGCGGCTCGTCGGCGTACACGTGTCGGTTCAGGAGCTCGACGATCGCGGTCGCCCGGCTCGCAGGGGTCTCCCCCGATGCGAGCGGGCTCGCGGCGAGCGCCTCGACCTCGTCGACGTCGACGTCGACCGCGAGCTCGAGCAGCAACGAGTCCTGCGTGGGGAAGTACCGGTACGCGGTCGTGCGCGACACGAGGGCTGCTCCCGCCGCCTGCGCGACGGTCGGCGTGACCCCGTCGTCCACCAGACGCTTCGCCGCCTCGACGAGGGCGGCGCGCGTGCGCCGCTTCTGGTTCACCCGACCCGTTTCGACGGGCGGCTCGCGCAAGGGGGGTTGACGTGGGATCGTCATGCTGTCATGGTACTGTCGTACTACGACAGGATGCAAGTACCACGAAATGGAGGGACCGACATGGCATCGTCCCGCAAGACCCGACTCACCCCGACCCAGATCGCACCCGAGACGTTCCTGATCCACGACCACCAAGGCGAGGGGATCGCCCCGGTCGTGGTGGCGCTCAACTCGCTCGTGATCCGCGCCGCCGAGCCGGTCGTGATCGACACCGGCATGGCCGAGAACCGCGAGCAGTACCTCGCCGACGTGTTCGCCCTGGTGGAACCGGCCGACGTCCGCTGGGTGTTCATCAGCCACGACGACGTCGACCACACCGGCAACGTGAACGCGCTCATGGACGCGTGCCCGAACGCCACCCTGATCGTGAACTGGTTCATGACCGAGCGGATGGGGGCGTCGCTCTCGGTGCCGCCGACGCGACAGCGCTGGATCGACGACGGCGGCACCTTCGACGTCGGCGACCGCACGCTCGTCGCGCTGCGGCCGCCCATCTTCGACTCGCCCACCAACCGTGGCCTCTACGACCCAACGACCGGGATGTTCTGGGCGTCGGACAGCTTCGCGACACCGATGCTCACTCCCGCACGCGAGGTCGACGAGCTCGACGTCGCGTTCTGGACCGAGGGCATGCACATGTTCGACCAGTACGTGAGTCCCTGGGTCACCATGCTCGACGACGCCAAGTTCCAGGCGACCGTCGACCGTGTCGAGGCACTGCGGCCCACGACCATGGCCGGCTGCCACACACCTGCGATCCGCGGCATCCGCGTGGCGCAGGCACTGGCCGCCACGCGCACCACGCCGACCGCCGTGGTCCCGCCCCAGCCCGATCAGGCGGTGCTCGAGCAGATCCAGCACGCGCTCACCGTCGCCGCCTGACCCGTACCGTCGACCTCCCGCCGTCGACCTCCCGCCGTCGGCCGCGCGGACATCCGCGGCGGATGCTGCCAAGCTGCGCCCGTGCCGTGCGACGCGCAACCGGTGGAGGGCCCGGTGGCGGGAGGGATCGACGTCGGGACGCCGGTTCGTCCGCTCCCCCGGCTCGAGCTCGCGGTCCGACTCGGGCTGGCGTTCGCGATCGCCTACCAGGTCGTCCAGCGCTTCACGTACACCGGGTACGGCATGAGCGAGTACGGGCGCTCGCTCTGGTACGTCACGTACGAGCACGGGTTCGTGCGCCGGGGACTGGCCGGCGAGGCGTTGCGCACGATCACCGGGGGAAGGCCCACGATCGCCACGGTCGACCTCGTGCAGAACGTCGTCGCGGTCGTGACGCTCGGCGCGATGGTCGCACTGGTCGTCGTGCTGGCGCGGCGGCGCACCACGATCACGTACGCCGTCGCCGCCGCGCTGGTCGTGGCGCCGTTCGCGTTCGACTCGGTGGGCGGGCAACGGCGCCCCGATCTCCTCGCCTTCCTGCTGCTCGCGCTCGTGGGGCTCTGGGCCGCGACCCGTGCCGTCGTGCCGACGCGCCTCGCGTTGGTCGCCGGCGCGCTGCTCGCGGCTGTGCACCCTCGCGAGCGAGGCCGCGCCCCTCATCGTGGCGCCGTGGCTCGTGCTCGTCGTCATCGCGGCGACCCGGGCGCGCTCGGGACCCCGGGCCCGCACCGGACTGCTCTCGCTCCTCTGCGTGGGCCCGAGCACGGTGGTGCTGCTGGTCCTCGCCGCGCACGGCGCGCCGACGTACGAGCAGGTGCGGGCGCTCGAGCTCGACGCCCCCAACATCATCGAGGGGCACGGTTCGGTGTTCGAGTTCCTCGGCGACACGTTCGCCACGAGCTTCCAGCGGGTGGTCGAACGGTCGCACCCCGAGCTGAGCATCGTGGTGGGCCTCGCGCTCGTGGCGCTCCTGCTGGCGGTGTTCCGCACCTCGCTCCCTCACCTCGGCTCGCTCGCCCGCTGGCTGCTGCCCTCGCGCACCGAGCGGGTGACGTGGCTCGTGGTCACGGGTTCGCTCACGACTGCGCTCTTCGCGCTGGGGTTCGACTGGCTCCGCTGGATCACCGTCATCGCGTTCGCCGCGCTGCTCGCGCTCGCGGGCATCGTCGCGATCGACGGGCGCGCGCGCTGTCCATCACCCGAGCGCGACCGCTGGCACCGTCCGCTTCCGGACCACGTCACGGTGTCGGGACGCGGGATCCTCGCCGCGGCCGTGGCGACGTACCTGCTCGTGCTCCCACCGTTGCCGAACTTCGTCAGTGACGTCGTGGTCGGCGTACGACTGCTGCTCGACGTCCCCCAATAGCATCGCTGCGGTGCCGTACCGCGATCAGGTGCTGATCTTCGACGCCGACGACACGCTCTGGGAGTTCAACCACCTCTTCGAGCGGGTGATCGACGACTACCTCGAGTGGCTCGCGCACCCGACGCACTCGACCGACGAGATCCGCGCCGTGCTGCTCGACATCGAGGCCGCCAACGCCGCCGCCCACGGCTACGGGACCCACGTGTTCCTGCGCAGCCTGCGCGACTGCTTCCTGCACCTCAACGAGCGGCCGGCGACGGACGACGAGCAGGCCGCGATCGATGCGCTCGCGGTCCCGCTCCTCGAACACCACGTGACCCCGCTCCCCGGCGTGGTCGAGACCCTCACCGTGCTCGGGACCCGTCACCGCCTCCTGCTGCTGACCAAGGGTGCAACCGACGAGCAGCAGCGGAAGATCGACGCCTCGGCGCTGGCCCCCCACTTCGAGCACGTGCACATCGTCGCCGAGAAGGACGTCGACACGTACCGCGACCTGGCCGACCGCCACCACCTCGATACCGCGGCCACGTGGATGATCGGCAACTCACCGAAGTCGGACGTCGCACCCGCGCGTGCCGCCGGCCTGCGGGCGGTCTTCATCCCCAACGTCAACACGTGGGCGCTCGAGCACACCGAGCTGGATCCGGACGACGACGGCATCCTGCACCTGCGTGCGGTCACCGACCTGCTCGACCACTTCTGAACCCGCCGGCAGCTCGGCGCAACCGGTCACGCGGCTGCGTGCGCGTGGGTGCAGTCCTCGGCACCGTGACCTTCCACGCCCGAGAACGGGCCACACGGTGGGTCGGTGAGCCACACGTGCATCATCGGTGAGGTGGGACGGAACGATCCGCCGGGTCGGCACTGGCCGTTCACGACGATGCCGGCGAGCTTCCCGTTCGCGTCCCAACACAGGTTCTGGTGGTCGTGCCAGGTCGTGAGCGCCCCGGCGACGTCGGGGACATCGGCCATCGTCTTGCCCCGCTCGAGGATGTACATCGCGGTGACGACCCGTTCGGAGCCGTCGGCCTGGCGCTGCAGCACGATCGACTCGATGTGGTCGGGATCGAGCTCGTGGCCGTCGGCCATGTAGTCCTGCTGCACGAAGTGCTCGTACCCGCCGGCCCGGCGCCCGTCGCCGATCCAGACGTACCCGGCGGCCTCGACGCTCGCCCGGTCGGGGAAGCGCGCCAGCATCGCGGCCCGGGTCGACACCAGGATCGCGATGGCGCGTGCTCGTTGCGCTTCGGTGAGGCGGGCGTCGGCGAGCGACACGATGGGGGAAGTGTCGTCGACCGTGGACGCATCTCCGTGTGAGTGCGTCGACCCCGCGTCGACAGTGTCGCCGTGCGCGTGCCCTGCGGACTCGTCGTGGGCGGTAGCGGCGATCTCGCCGTGTTCGTGGTCGCCATGGGTGTGGGGCGCCGCCATCGCGGGCACGACCAGCGCCAGCACCGCGACCCCGCTCACGATCAGCACCGGCACGTCGAGCCGGATTGATCCACGCGCACCCACGAGCAGCGCGGCGAGCGCGGTGACGCACGCGACCGAAGCGAGCACGGCCGCGATGGCGTCGGGCGCACCGACGTCCTCCACGCCGGCGAGCGGGCCGACCAGCCCGACCGTGCGCGACACCACCCACGCGACGACACACGCGCCGTTCAGCGCGATGCCCGCCGCCACCAGGGCGGGCCACGGTCGCACGACGACCAGAGCTGCCCAGCCGAGCTGGAGGACCGCGGCAACCGCGAACAACCACGCGAGCGCGGCGTCGTCGTTGTGGCTCCCGGCCGCGGCCGCGTGCACCAAGCCCGCGCCCGCGGAGGCGATCGCGGCCACGAGGAGCCACGTGGTCGAGCCGGCGGGTCATGCGGAGACCGTAGGGAATTTCCGCCGCCGCTGCTGCGCGGTGGACGCGGCGGGGTTCAGCGGCCGCGGGGTCGTCCCTTGCGCGGCGGTCCCGAGGGCGGCGGCCGCCGCTCCGGCGGCACCTCACCGCTGAGGACCCGCACCAGCAACCGCGCGTTCCGGGTGGCCGCGTCGGGCGTGCGACCCGAGAACGTGACGTGCACCGACTTCGCCGATCCCGCCAGCTTCTCGAGCCGCGCCTTCCACGGTTGGAGGTCGACGTCCTTGTAGTCGTACGCGAAGCGATCGTCGCCGGCGTCGGCCCCCCGCTCCCACGCGCCACTGTTCCGGCCGTGGAAGCGGACGAACGCAGTGTCGGTGGTGGCGACGGACAGGGGTGGCTGCGAGCTGTCGAACCCCGACGGCACGTCGACACACACGTAGCCGAGCTGGTGCTCGGTCAGGAAGCCCATCGTGGCCTCCCGCTGCTTCCCCGCCACCCAGTCGCGGTGACGGAACTCGATCGCGATCGGCAGATCACCGCTCCGGCCCCGCAACCATTCGAGGTAGTCGAGCGAACGCGATCCGGGAGTGAAGTACGAGGGGAACGGGAACACGACCGCGCCCAGCTTGCCGAACTCGCGGACCGACGCGATCGACGCGAGGAAACGGTCGAGCGCGGCATCGAGCGAGCGCGCGGGCAGATCGTGCGCGTAGAGCTGGCGCTGTTCACGCAGCGCGGGCGTGAGGGTGTCACGGACCTCCGGCGCGATCGACTCGATCGGCGCCGCGTGGTGGGTGAGCAGCCGATGGGCACGGATGTCGAGCACCACGTTCTCGGGAGTGCGGTCGACCCACGGACCGACCAGCCGCTCGGTGAGCGGCTCGCTCGAGGCATCGATCTCCATGACGCGGCGAGTGCTGCGCACGCTCCACGACGTCGGTGGGTGCCACGACGGTCCCGATCTGGATGCGCGGGTTCACCTTGGCGCGCGAACCGGCGCGCGAACCACCTCCGGCGCGCGGTCGGCCCTTGCCCCGGGCGTTGCCGCCGCCACCGCCGCCGCTGCTGCCCCCACCCGCGGTGGTGCCGTTCCCCCCACCGCCGCCAGCACTCCCACCGCCGCTCTTACCACCGTTGCCGCTGCCGCGGCGACGGCGACGGTCGCCACCTCGGCGGCCGGACGGCTCGCGGGACGGTTCGGCGGAGCTCACGGCGGCAGGCTAACGGCTGTCGTAGCATCCGATCCCGTTCGTTTCGATCGATCGGGGGAAGACCACATGACGCTTCGCGTCGTCGGGGCCGGGCTCGGCCGCACCGGCACCGCCTCGCTGCAGCTCGCGCTGCAACAGCTGCTCGACGGCCGCTGCTACCACATGGGCGAGACCTTCGGCCGGCCCGACGACCTGCCCGTGTGGCACGCCGCGGTCAACGGGACGTCACCCGACTGGGATGCGTTCCTGGCCGAGTACGTCGCCACCGTCGACTGGCCCGCGTGCGCGTTCTGGCGTGAGCTCGCCGACGCCAATCCCGACGCCGTCGTGCTGCTCTCCACGCGCTCGAGCGCCGACGCGTGGTGGACGAGCGCGCACGACACGATCTTCCAGGTGCCGAAGCGTGAGATCCCGCCCGACGCGCCACCGGTGGTCGGGGCGCAGCTGGCGATGGCGGGGGATCTGTTCGTCCACACCTTCACGCCCGGCTGGGAAGACGAGGCCACCGCCAAGCGCGCCTACGAGGACCACAACGCGGCGGTGCGCGCCGGCGCCGATCCGGCGCGGCTCGTCGAGTGGCAGCCGGGGGACGGCTGGGAGCCGCTCTGCGCCGCGCTGGGCGTCGCGGTGCCGACCGATCCGTTCCCCCACGTCAACAGCACGGCCGACTTTCGGGCCATGATCGGCCTCGACTGACCCGACCCGAGCCCCGAATTCCGTTCCGGCGTCGGAACGGGAAGGCGGATCAAACGGGACGGAGGAGAGCGACGGGCGTCTGCTGCGCGCCCTGACCGAGCGGGTTGTCGCGCAGGACAGATTCGACCAGCGCGGGATCGACGCCGCTCGACACGCCGAGGACGTTCACGCCGATGTCGTTGGCGTCGATGACGGCGACGCCGACGCCCAGCGCCTTCGCCACCTCCCGGGCGACGCCGTCGGGATCGGCGGGACCCAGCTTGGCGTGGCCGTCGTAGGGCGGGATGGTGCCGCGGGTGGGACCGTCGATGGCGCGCACCGCGGGTCCGGCCACCCGGTAGAACACGCCCTTCACGCCGAACGGCTTGGTGACCGCGGCGGCCGCGGTGGCGGTGAGGATGCGCGCCTCCCCCGCTTCCCGGATGGCGAGCTCCATGGTGGCAGGGATCCCGAGACCGATGCCCGATGCGGTGCGACCGACGAACCGCGAGAGCGTGCGGGCGAGCGGGCCGGGCGCGCACCTCGTCGACCGGGTACGACCGTCCCTGGCAGATGGCGACCGCCTTCTCGCTGACGGCCACGACGTCGCCGGGCTCGAGCTCGACGTCGCGCAACGCGTCGGTGAGCCCGTCGAGCAGCGAGTCACCGCCCACGAACAGACGGGTGCGGATCGGCGCGCGCGCGTAGTCGCGACCGTCGACCGACGAACGAGCGAACAGGTGGCGTTGCTCGTGGGCGGAGAACTGCGCGAGCGCCGCCGCGGCGCGCTCGTTTCGGGCTGCGAGCCACTGATCGCCGATGCGCGTGAAGTGACCGTCGGGCGCCGCTCCGAGCCGCGACCCGCCGTCGTGCTCGAAGAACACCCGCATCCAGATCTCGGTGTTGATGGCGCGCCAGAAGATCTGTGACGGCTCCACCTCGCCGGCGCAGAAGCGATCGAACGTGTCGGCCAGCGCGGCGGCGTCCCAGTACGGACGCGCGCAGAACTGTGGCGAGCGGAACAGGCCTTGCACCGCGGCGCGCCGGGCGCGCAACCAGCGGGTCTCGGGCGTGGTGAAGCCGACCTTCCACCGCCGCGTACGCACCTTCTCGGTGAGCACGCCGCGCAGGCCGTCGCGCAGGATCGCCCGACTCCACCCCTGGTCGACGAGCGCGGACGACGGCAATCGGAGCACCCAGTCGACCAGCTCCTGGTCGAGGAACGGCAGGCGCGACTCCATCGAGAACGCCATGGAGTTGCGGTCCTCGTAGCGCAGCAACGACGGCAGTGAGAACGTCTGCAGGTCGGAGACCAGCCGACGCTTGAGGTCGTCCTGCGAGCGTTGGAACCGCGGCGGCTCGAGCCCGTCGTAGAGGGCAGGACGCAACAGCGGCTTGATCGGCAGCGAACGTCGGCGGTCGGCGAGGCGCCGCTTGACCAGCGGCTTGAGCACGTCGCGCGACTCCCACGCCTCGCGCGTGAACTGACCGAACCGGCGGTGCTTGAGCAGCTCGCGCAGGTAGACGTACTGATACGGCACGTACCCGGCGAGCAGCTCGTCGCCGCCCTGGCCGTTGAGCAGAACGGTGACCTTCGGTTTGGCCAGCCGCATGACGCACCACTGCGCGTACGGGCCCGTCGACACGATGGGCTCGTCCTGGTGCCACACCATCAGATCGATCTCGTCGATGAACCGCTCGGACGTGGGTTCCGCGAACGCGGGCTCGGCGTCGACCTCGGCGAGGACCGCGTCCATGTACTCGCGCTCGTCGATCGGATCACCGTCGTAGACGATGGAGAACGTCTTGAGGCGGTCGCCGAGGGACACCGCGTCGGGGACGTGTTCGGCGAGCAACCCGCTGGCCATGCCGACGATCGACGACGAGTCGATCCCGCCCGACAGGCACGTGCCCGCGGGGACGTCGGCGACGAGGCGACGCTCGACCGACCGCTCGAACCGGGCGCGGAACTCGGCAGGATCGGGCGCGGCGTCGGACGACAGCTGCGGCGTCCAGTACGTCTGCTCGTGGACGCCGTCGGCGTCGACCACCGCCCACGTGGCCGCGGCCAGCGCGCGGATCCCGGCGAACGCGGTCTGGGGCTTGTGGTCGTGGAGGCCGTGGAGGAGGTAGTCGTAGAGCCACTGGCGGTCGGGTTCGGTCACGAGGTCGGGGTCGGCCAGCACCGCCTTGGCCTCCGACGCGAACAAGACGCGGCCGCTCGCTGACCGCGCGTAGTAGAGCGGCTTGATGCCGTAGTGGTCGCGCGCGAGGACGAGCCGCGGTCCGTGCTGCGTGCGCTGGCGCAGATCGAGGATCGCCAGCGCCCACATGCCGTTGAACCGGGCGAAGCAGTCGGTCCCCCACTGGACGTACGCGTGGAGCACCACCTCGGTGTCGCAGTGGGTGTGGAACGTGTGGCCGAGCTGCTCGAGCTCCGCCCGCAGCTCGCGGAAGTTGTAGACCTCGCCGTTGTAGGTGAGCTGCACGCGACCATCGTCGGTGCCGACCGGCTGGTGTCCACCGGCGGGATCGATGATGGCGAGACGACGGTGCCCGAGGCTGGCGAGCTCGTCCTGGAAGAACCCCTCACCGTCGGGCCCACGGTGCTCGATCCGCCTCGTCATGGTGGCCAGGAGGGCGGCGTCGGGCGCGCCCCAGAACCCGGCAATGCCACACATGGTCGTCGCAGCCTACAAGTGCTCGCCCCTCCGGAAGGCCTCCGGGGACTGGCGTAGATTCGCCCGATGACCGACGTCCCGCGCCGCTTCGGTGTCACCGTCCCGATCCTCGGCGTGCCGCTGCACGCGCACCGCGAGTGGTACGAGGAGATCGCGGCACTGGGCTTCACCGACGTGTGGTCGTCGGAGGCCGACGGTCCCGACGGCTTCACGCCGCTGGCCCTCGCCGCCGCGTGGGCGCCGACGTTGCGCGGCGGCATCGCCATCGTGCCCGTGTTCACCCGCGGTCCGGCACTGCTCGCGCAGTCCGCGGCGTCACTCGCCGATGCCGCCCCGGGACGGTTCGCGCTCGGGCTCGGTGCGTCGTCACCGGCGATCGTCGAACGTTGGAACGGGCTCCCGTTCGAGCAGGCGTTCCGGCGCACGCGCGACACCCTGCGGTTCCTGCGTCGCGCGCTCACCGGCGAGAAGGTCACCGAGCGCTACGACACCTTCGAGGTCCAGGGCTTCCGACTCGGCCTCGTACCCGAGGTGCCACCGCCACTCCTGGTCGCCGCGTTGCGCCCGGGAATGCTCCGGCTCGCGGGCGCAGAGGCCGACGGCGTCATCATCAATTGGTTGTCGGCGGAGGACGTCGCCCGGGTCACGCCGTTCGTCGGCGACAAAGAAGTGGTCGCCCGCATCTTCGTGGCGCCGAGCGACGACTTCGACCAGGTGCGCGCCATGACCGCACGCTCGATCACCAGCTACCTGAACGTCGACGTCTACGCCAGGTTCCACGAATGGCTCGGGCGCGGACCCGTGCTCCAGCCGATGTGGGACGCGTGGGCCGCGGGCGACCGCTCCCGCGCGCTGGAGCTCGTGCCCGACGAGGTGATCGACGACCTGATCGTCTGGGGGACGCCCGCGCGCATCCGCGAACGGGTCGAGCAGTACGCCGAGCACGGGGTCACGACCACCGCACCGGCGATCATGGGACGCGGCGAGTCGGTGCGCGACACGATCCGGGCGCTCGCGCCTCGGACGGCCTGACTACACCCTGGTCGCCTGCCGGAAGCGCGCCAGGAGGTCGGCGTCGCCGAAGACCTCGAGCGCGTCGGCGGGCGCGCGACCCCAGAGGAACAAGAAGAGGTCGGACGCGCTGCCGCGCGCGGCGACGTCGCCCTTGGCGTGCTCCGGCGTGACCGCGACCTCGCCGTCGCGCCGGGCGACGAGCCACTCCCCCTCGACGTCGGTGCAGTGCAGGTGAAGGGTGCCGTCGCCGACGGCGTCGAAGTTGTCGGCGAGCCGGGGCAGGAACACGGTCAGGAACTCGTCGATGCCGTCGGCGGCGAGCGACGGGTCGAGCGGCGACGGCGTACCCGCGGCGACCTCGGCGTCGTAGCGGTGGATCGAGGTCTCCTGCGACCGTCGCCGTTGCCAGAACGAGGCGGTGCGGTTGGTCGACGAGAACGTCCAGACCGGCGTGTCGGGGGTCACCGACCCGAGCGCGTCGACGAGCGACCGGGCACCACCGCGGAACGCCTCCAGGAGCGCCTCGCCCTGGATCGAGGTGTCGACCTCGCCCGGGAGGACCCGCTCGGTGCTCCCGGCCCTGCCCTGTTCGACGATGGTGCGCGCCCACGCGTCGCCACGCGTGCAGTGCTGGAGGAGGTCGGTGACCGTCCACTCCGGGCACGTGGGCACCGCCGCCTCGGTGCCGGCCGCGGCGGCCGCATCGGCGAGCCGCTCGGCGTTCTGTGCGAGCTGGTCGAGGTACTGCTGTGTCTCCATCACCATGGTCGATTCCGTTCCGGCGTCCCAGCCATCCGGCTACCCCTCCACTCCATCTCCATCACCATGGTCGATTCCGTTCCGGCGTCCCGGCCACGCCTCCACTCCATCTCCATCTCCATGCGCGGAGACTACGACCTAGAGCAGCGTGTCGGGCTCGACGCGCTGCACCAGGTCGGCGTCGTTGTTGTCGGGTGAGTTCACGCGCGTGCTCACCGGGTAGATCTCGAGCCATTCGTCGGGCGCCGGTCGCAGCATCGCCTCCAGCGCGCCGAGGTCGTCGGTGGTGGGATCGAGCCACGTGTCCCAGTCGTGCTCGTCGAGCATCACCGGCATGCGCGAGTGCACGGGCTCCAGGAGATCGTTGGCCCGCGTGGTGACGATGACGCACGAGCGCACCCACACGTCGGGATCGTCGTCGTCGGCGACCGCCGGGTCGCGCCAGATCTCCCACAGGCCGGCGAACGCCATCGGCTCGCCGTCGCGTCGGTGCACCAGGTACGGCTGGCGTGGCGGGCGCTTCGTCGACGCGTTCTTCGACGGCCGCCACTCGTAGAACGCGTCGGCGGGAACGATGCAACGGCGGCGGGCGAAGGCGCGTTTGTAGGCGGCCTTCTCGGTGATGGTCTCGGCCCGGGCGTTGATGAGCTTGTCGCCGATCGCGGTGCTCTCCGCCCACGACGGCACCAATCCCCAGCGGACCATCGTGAGCGCCCGCTTCGTGGGCCCGTCGGCACCCTTGCGGGGTGGACGGTCCCGCACGATGGGCACGATCGCCCGCGGCGTCACGTTGTAGTCGGGCTCGCGCGTCTCGACCACCGTCTCCTCGACGCCGAAGCGCTCCACCAGGAGCTGCGGCGACGACACCGACACGAACCTGCCACACATCTCGATGCATTCAAGCCGATCGAACTTCCAGACCCGCTACCGGTCGGTCACCCGTCTGACGAAGCGCAGGCCCGACCAGGTGGTGTCGATGGCGCACACCTTGTTGTCGACGAGTCCGGCATCGAGGCCGACGGTCTGCACCGACTCGAAGACGAGGTCGGTGGCCACGCCCGACGTCTTCTTGGGCCACGCGATCCAGAGGCCTCCGTCGGGCTCGAGCGCGCGCACGAACCCCGGGAAGCGACGCGCGAGCTCGGCGCGGCGGGTCACGAAGAACACCACGACATCGCAGCGGCCGCGGGCGCCGGTGCGCACCTCCACCCCGGTGGGCAACGGACCGAGGACGCGGGAGAACCCGTCGGGCGCCGAGACCACGGCCACGCGTGATCCTTCCCGGATGCCCAACTTCTTCGGGAGCGGGGTCCCCGAGTACCCCGCACTCGTCGTCGCCATCGCCCTGCCTCCGCCGTCCCCGGCGCGCAGGTTCCCCGCGTGGCACCCGGCCTGTCAACCGCGGGCCGGCCGCGCGAGCCTCTCCGAGATTTCTGACCGTTTCACTCGCCTTTCAGGGTCACGGTCGGTAACGTGGGAAACGCACCACACGACACGCGTTCCAAGGAGGAACCACAATGCCGGTTCGACTGGGCGACGAGGCCCCGAACTTCACGGCCGAGACGACCGAAGGCACCGTCACGCTGTACGACTACCTGGGCGACGGTTGGGGTCTGCTGTTCTCGCACCCGAAGGACTTCACGCCGGTCTGCACGACCGAGCTCGGGGCGTTCGCCAAGCGCAAGGGCGAGTTCGACCAGCGCGGGGTGAAGATCATCGGCGTCAGCGTGGACCCGCTCGAGTCCCACCAGGGCTGGGTCGGCGACATCGAGGAGACGCAGGGCGCGAAGCTGAACTTCCCCCTCATCGCCGACCCCGAGAAGAAGGTCGCCGATCTCTACGACATGATCCACCCGAACGCCAACGACACGCTGACCGTGCGTTCGGTGTTCGTGATCGGCCCCGACAAGAAGGTCAAGCTGATCATCACGTACCCGGCGAGCACGGGTCGCAACATCGACGAGATCCTGCGGGTGATCGATTCCCTGCAGCTCACCGCCAACTTCCAGGTGGCCACGCCGGTCAACTGGACCGACGGCGACGACGTGATCATCACCGGTGCCGTCAGCGACGAGGAAGCGAAGACCAAGTTCCCGAAGGGCTGGACTGCGCCGAAGCCGTACCTGCGGGTCACGCCCCAGCCGAACAAGTAACCGAACGCACCGGGCCGACACGGCCTCGGTCCACGGCGCCCGGTCCACCGTGACGGGCGCCGTGGCGCGTCAGGGATCTACAGGTACCCGTTGGGGTCGACCGGGTTGCCGTTCACCCGCACCTCGAAGTGCAGGTGGCACCCGGTCGACTTGCCGGTCGAACCCACGGAGCCGATGGTCTGGCCCTGGGTGACCGACTGGCCCGGCGAGACGCTGATCGACGACTGGTGCCCGTAGAGCGTCGACAGACCGTTGCCGTGGCTGATCAGGGTCATGTTGCCGTACCCACCGCCGTTGAAGCCCGCGCTGAGGATGACGCCGGTGCCGGCGGCCTTGATCGGCGTGCCGCACGGCGCCGCGATGTCGAGACCCGCGTGGAACGCCGACGCACCCGTGACCGGATCGGTGCGGGACCCGAACCCGCTGCTGATCGGGCCGGGCACCGGACGGACGAACGTGCCGTCGCCGAGCGCGGGTGAGTCACCGGCCGCCAGCGCCAGCTCGGTGACGTGCTGCGACTCCGCCGCGAGCGCAGCTTCCGCTTCGTCGTGTTGCGCGAGTGCCGTACCCAATGCCGCGTTCTCCGCGTCCAACGCACTCGCGGCGGCGTCACGGGCCTGGGCCTGCTGCGCGGCGAGCTCGTCGAGCTGGGCCTTCTCGTCGGCCGCCGCCGCACGCGCGGCGTCGGCTTCCTGCTTCTGGTGCGCGACCGCGTCGCGCTGGGTGTCGAGCTGGTCCTTGAGCCTGGTGACGCGGCGCGCGTCGTCCTGCCGCTTGTCGTTCACGCGCTGCAGGTAGTGCTTGCCCTCGACCAGTGCGCCCGAGCCGTTGGTCGAGCCGAGGAGCCCGATCATGGCGCTGCCGCTGCCGTGGCGGTACAGCAGCACCGCGCTGTGCCGGATGTCGTTGCGGGCGGCCACGAGCTTCTTCTCGGTGGCCTCGACCTTCACCTGCAGTGCGAGCGCCTCGAAGCCGAGCCGATCGACGGTCGCCTGCGCGTCGACCAGTCGATCGTTGGCGGCCGCGAGCCGGACGGTGACGTCGGCGAGTGCGGTGTCGACCCGCTGGCGTTGGGCCTGGGCGTCGACGACCTTCGCCCGGGCGGCGTCCGCCGCCGCGCCGGCCTCGCTGACCTCCTGCTGGAGCTCCCGCTGCTTGTCGCTCTGCTGTGCCCCCGCCGCGGTCAGGGCGCGCGTCGAGAACCCGATGGTGGCGGCCGCAGCGAGCACGAGCGCGGCCAGGAGACGGAGCCGGCGCATGGACGACGACTGTAAACAACATTGGTCACAACAGCAACAATGGCCCCACGAGTTGATATGGGGTGGAATGACACATCTGTCGTTCCGACAAGCTGCGCGAACAGCGCGAAGCGGTCAGGTACGCAGGCCTACGTTCTCAAGAACCGGCGCAGCCCGATGGTGGCGCCGATGACGCCGATCACGACGCCGATCGCCAGCACCACGAATGCGATCCAGGTGGCGTCGCCGGTGGTCACGAAGAACTCGCTGAAGAAGCTGTTGGGATCGTTGAACGCCTGGTCGAAGCCCCAGTGCTTCA
Organism: uncultured Actinomycetes bacterium; assembly: GCA_963756895.1. Taxonomy (GTDB): domain Bacteria; phylum Actinomycetota; class Acidimicrobiia; order IMCC26256; family DASPTH01; genus DASUAS01. The sequence continues at coordinate 60,772 of CAVWPI010000006.1, forward strand.
GCGACGCCACCGCGATGATCGCGAGCCCGGCGCCGACGATGCCCTGCACCATGCCCTCGGCGATGAACGGGACGCGCACGAACCAGTTCGACGCGCCCACGAGCTTCATCACCTCGATCTCGCGGCGCCGGGCGAACGTGGCGAGACGGATGGTGTTGACGATGAGGAACATCGACGACGCCAGCAGGATCAACGAGATCACGATGAAGATCCAGCGCACGGTGTTGGTGACGTCGATGAGGCCCTTCAAGGCTTCGCCGGGCGTCGTCACCTCACCCACACCCTGCACGGTGCTGAACTCGTCCTTCACCGTGTCGGTGAGCTCGGCCTTCTTGGGCACGACGCGGAACGACTCGGGCAGGTCGGTCGGACGGATGCTCGCCACGAGATCGGGGTTGCGCCGGAAGATGCGCTTGAACTCGCTGAACGCGTCCTCGTGGTCAAGGTAGCGATAGGACTTGACGTCGCCCTTGGGCCCCTTGGCCGCGTCGAGCTGCTCCCGGACCGCCTGGACCTGCTGCTTGGTGGCGTTGGGGTCGGTGCGCATGAAGATCTCGAGCGTCACGCCGCCCTTGATCTTCTCGGTGCCGTGGTCGACCCACTTCGACAGCATGAGGATGCCGCCGAACAGCGAGAGCGACACCGCGACCGTGGCGATGCCGGCGACGGTCATCAACACGTTGCGGCGCAGCGAGACCAACGTCTCGCGCGCGAAGTACGAGATGCGCGTCCACATGGGTCGGGCTCAGCTCCCGACGCCGTAGACGCCGCGCGCCTGGTCGCGGACGAGCGTGCCCTTGTCGAGCTCGATCACGCGCCGGCGCATCGCGTCGACGATGCGTTGGTCGTGGGTGGCCATGACGATCGTGGTACCGGTCCGGTTGATCCGGTCGAGGATCCGCATGATGCCGACGGTGGTGGCGGGGTCGAGGTTCCCGGTGGGCTCGTCGGCGAGCACGATGAGGGGGCGGTTGACGAACGCGCGGGCGATGGACACGCGCTGCTGCTCGCCACCGGAGAGCTCGGTCGGGAAGCGTCCCGCCTTCTTGGCCAGGCCCACGAGATCGAGCACCTGCGGCACCTGCGTGCGCACCACGTGCCGGGGGCGCCCGATCACCTCCATGGCGAAGGCGACGTTCTCGTAGACGGTCTTGTTGGGCAGCAGCTTGAAGTCCTGGAAGACGCAGCCGATGTTGCGCCGCAGCTGCGGCACCTTCCAGTGACTGAGCTGGGAGATGTCGCGGCCGGCCACGACGATGCGCCCGGTGGTGGCCTGCTCCTCCCGGAGCAGCAGTCGCAGGAAGGTCGACTTGCCCGAACCGGAAGGACCGACCAAGAAGAGGAATTCGCCCTTTTGGACCTCGGCAGACACCTCGCGCAGTGCGACGACGTCGCCCTTGTACACCTTGGAGACGTTCTCGAAGCGAATCATGACGAGGGTGCGAGGGTAGCAGCGGCCTTCGCGGATCTGGTGTCTGGCGGCGGTGCGGGAAGGGGCTGCGTCACCCCTGCTGACGCCGCCACTGCAGGTACGACTCGATGAAGGCGTCGACGTCGCCGTCGAGCACCGCCTGCACGTTGCCGGTCTCGAATCGGGTGCGCTCGTCCTTCACCAATTGGTACGGGTGCAAGCGTGTACGTCCGGATCTGGTTGCCGAACGCGACGTCGCGCTTGTCGCCCGCCAGCGCCAGCGAGCTCCGCGTCGCGCTCCTGGCGTTGACGTTCGGCGAGGCGCGCCGCGAGGATCTGCATCGCGCGCGCCTTGTTCTGCGTCTGCGACCGCTCGTTCTGGCACGACACGACGATGCCGGTGGGAACGTGCGTGATGCGCACCGCCGAGTCGGTCACGTTGACGTGCTGACCACCCGCGCCCGACGAGCGGTAGGTGTCGATGCGCAGGTCGGTGGGATCGATCTCGGGCGCCTCGGTCTCGTCGAGCGCGGGCACCGCGTCGAACGACGCGAACGCCGTTTGGCGGCGCGCGTTCGCGTCGAACGGCGAGATGCGGATCAGGCGGTGCACGCCGCGCTCACTCGCGAGGAGTCCGAACGCGTAGCGACCCTTGATCGTGAACGTCGCCGAGCTCAACCCGGCTTCGGTGCCCGGTGACACCTCGTCGATCTCGGTGGCGAAGCCGCGGCGCTCGGCCCAACGCAGGTACATGCGCAGCAGCATGTTGGTCCAGTCCTGCGCGTCGGTGCCGCCGGCACCCGAGTTGACCGTGCAGATCGCGTCGCGGTCGTCGTGCTCGCCGGTGAACAGCGCGCGCAGCTCGAGGCTGTCGAGCCGGCGGGCGAGTTCGGCGATGCCGGTGGCGATCTCGGCTCTCGACCGACTCGTCGCTCTCCTCGCGGGCGAGCTCGGCGAGCGTCTCGAGGTCGGAGACGGTGTCGTCGAGCTGCTCGACGAGGCTGACGTCCTCCTGCAGCTGCGAGAGCTCGGTGTTGACCTTCCGGGCGAGGTCCTGGTCGTCCCAGAGATCGGGCCGGGCGACCTCCACCTCGAGCTCCTCCACCCGGGTGCGGGCGGCGTCGATCTTCAGGTATCCCCGTGCGCCGTCGACACGGCGGCGCACCTCGGTCAGGTCGTCGGAGAAGTCACGCATCGGAGCAGCAGCGAGTCGGGGGAGGTGCTTCAGCGGCCGTGGCAGAGCTTGTACTTCTTGCCGCTGCCGCAGAAGCACGGCTCGTTGCGGCCCGGGGTCTTGTCGACCTTCACCGGCATCATCGACTCCGGCTCGGGCGGGAGCGCCTGGGGCCCGCCGTCGAGGCCTCCGCCCCCGGACGCGTCGAAGCCTCCCTGTCCGCTGAACCCGCCGCTGAGATCCTCGGCCGGCATCGACGCCGCGGTGGCTCGCATCGCGCCCGATCCCTGCACTGGATCCTCGGCCGCGCTGTAGCGCATCCGGTCGGTCGACGGCGCCCGCGGCGCCTCTTCGACCGCCGCCACCTGGAGGTGCGACACGTAGGCGACGAACTGGTCCTGGATCTGACCCATCATCGCCTCGAACATGTCGAAGCCCTCACGCTGCCACTCCGCCAGCGGGTCCTTCTGGCCCATGGCGCGGAGGTTGATGCCCTCGCGGAGGTAGTCCATCTCGTAGAGGTGCTCGCGCCAGTGCTGGTCGATCATCGACAGCATCACGCGACGCTCGATCTCGCGGAGGTTGTCGCTCCCGATGGTCGCTTCCTTCTCCTCGTAGAGCTCGACCGCGTCGTCGATGAAGAGCTCGAGGAGCATGTCGCGATGCGAGCACGCGTCGAGCTGCTCGCGGGCGATGCGGGTGGGATAGATCGCGGTGATCTGGCGGTGCAGCTCGTCGAGGTCCCAGTCCTCCGGGAACTCGTCGAGGCAGTTCGCGAGGACGGCCCGGTTGATCGCCTCGTTGATGGCCGCGTAGGCCTCGTCGCGCAGGTCACCGCCGTCGAGGATCTGCTGGCGGCGGCGGTAGATGACCTTCCGCTGCTCGTTCATCACCTCGTCGTACTTGAGGACGTCCTTGCGGATCTCGAAGTTGCGGTCCTCGACCGTGCGCTGCGCGCGCTCGATGGCCTTGGTGACCATCTTCGCCTCGAGCGGCATGTCGTCGGGGAAGGCCTTGCCCATCACCCAGTTCATGGCGCCGGTCGCGAAGAGGCGCATGAGCTCGTCCTCGAGCGAGAGGTAGAAGCGGCTCTCCCCGGGGTCGCCCTGGCGGCCCGACCGACCGCGCAGCTGGTTGTCGATGCGGCGGCTCTCGTGACGTTCGGTGCCGAGCACGTAGAGCCCGCCGAGCTCGCGGACCTCGGCTCCATGAGCAGCGCACTCGACCTTGAGCTGCTCGACCAGCTCGGCGTACTTCTCCGGCGACTCCTCGATCGTGGTGCCGCTGGCGAGCAGCTCCTGGGTGGCGAGTCCCTCCGGGTTGCCTCCGAGGAGGATGTCGACACCGCGGCCGGCCATGTTGGTGGCGACCGTCACCGCGCCGAGGCGGCCCGCCTGGGTGACGATGTGGGCCTCCCGCTCGTGCTGCTTGGCGTTGAGCACCTCGTGCGTGATGCCCCGCTTCTCGAGCAGGCGCGAGAGATGCTCCGAGCGCTCGACCGAGATGGTGCCGACCAGCACCGGCTGGCCGTCGCCGTGGCGCTCGGCGATGTCGTCGGCCAGGGCGTCGAACTTCGCGGCCTCGGTCTTGTAGATGAGGTCGGGCTCGTCGAGGCGGACCATCGAGCGGTTGGTGGGGATCGACACCACCTCCAGCCCGTAGGTGTGGGCGAACTCGCCGGCCTCCGTGGACGCGGTGCCGGTCATCCCGCTGAGCTTGTCGTACATGCGGAAGTAGTTCTGGAGGGTGATGGTGGCGAGGGTCTGGTTCTCCTCTTTGATCTTCACCCGCTCCTTGGCTTCCACCGCCTGGTGGAGGCCCTCGCTCCAGCGCCGGCCCTCGAGGATGCGACCGGTGAATTCGTCGACGATCTTCACCTCGCCGCCCTGCACGACGTAGTCGACGTCGCGCGTGAAGAGCTCCTTGGCCCGCAGCGCGGCCTGCAGCTGGTGCACGAAGTTCTGGTTGACGTTCTCGTAGAGGTTCTCGACGCCCAGCGCCTTCTCCACCGCCGTCACCCCGACCTCGGTGGGGACGACCGTGCGCTTCGCTTCGTCGACCTCGTAGTCGTGGTCGCGCTTCAGCGGCTTCACGATGGCCGCGAACTGCACGTAGAGCTCCTGCGCGTCGTCGGCGCGGCCGGAGATGATGAGTGGGGTGCGGGCCTCGTCGATGAGGATCGAGTCGACCTCGTCGACGATCGCGAAGGCGTGGCTGCGCTGCACCTGGTCGTCGCGGGAGACGGCCATGTTGTCGCGCAGGTAGTCGAAGCCGAACTCGTTGTTGGTGCCGTAGGTGATGCCGGCCGCGTACGCCGCGGCGCTTCGCCTCGTGGTCGTCGATCTCGGGGATGGCGGTGCCGACCTCGAGGCCGAGGAAGCGATAGATCTGACCCATCCAGTCGGCGTCGCGCTTGGCCAGGTAGTCGTTGACCGTGACCAGGTGCACGCCACCGCCCGAGAGCGCGTTCAGGTACGCGGGGAGGGTCGCGACGAGGGTCTTGCCCTCACCGGTCTTCATCTCCGCGACCCAGCCGAAGTGCAGGGCGGCACCGCCCATGATCTGCACGTCGAAGTGCCGCTGACCGAGGGTGCGCTTGCCCGCCTCGCGGACCGCCGCGAACGCCTCGGGGAGGAGGTCGTCGAGGTGCTCCTGCTGCTTGTCGTGGTCGTCGATCTGGTCGAGCTCTTCCCGCCACGTGGCGGTGAGCGCACGCAGCTCGTCGTCGGAGCGCGCTTCCATCTCGGCCTCGTGGACGCCGACGACCGGTGCGATCGATTCCAGCGACTTGAGCTTGCGGCCCTCGCCGGCGTGCAGGATCTTGTTGAAGAGTCCCATGAAGCCTCCCAGTGTAGGGGCGACTTCCCGGCTTTCGACCCCGCATGACACCGGGCGCGGCCCCCGTCCTTGGCAAGATCTCAGCCGTGACCGTCACCCCCGATCTCGGCGTCGACGACGAACCGCCCGACGCCGAGGTGGTGGAGACGGGCGAGGGCCACGAACCCGCCGACCCCACGCCACTCGGGTGGCGCGACCCCGTCCGCTGGGTCCTCGGGGCCATGATCGTGGGCTGGAGCGCCGTCTTCATCGTGCTCGGGTGGATCCGCCAGGAGCGCTACGCCACGTTCTCGTTCGACCTGGGCATCTACGACCAGGCGGTCTGGCTGCTGTCACGGTTCCACGACCCGTTCGTGACCGTGCGTGGGCTCGAGTTCTTCGGCCACCACGTGAACCCGATCGTGCTCCTGTTCGTGCCCTTCTACTGGCTGGGCGCCGGGCCCCTCTTCCTGCTCTCGGCCCAGGTCGTGGTGCAGGCGTCCGGTGCGGTCGCGATCTTCCTGCTCGCCCGCGACCGGCTCCACGACCGCTGGCTGGCGGTCGCGCTCGCTGCGGTCCTGCTGCTCAACCCCACGTACCAGTGGCTCACGTGGGAGTTCTTCCACCCCGACGCGCTGGCGATCGCGCCGCTGCTCTTCGCGTACTGGGCGGCGCGCACCGCGCGCTGGAAGTGGTTCGTCCTGTTCGCGGTCCTGGCGGCCGCGTGCAAGGAGGACGTCGCGCTCGCGATCGCGGTGATGGGCGTGTTGATCGCGGTGCGCGGGAACCGGCGGATCGGACTGCTCACCCTCGCCGCCAGCATCGCCTGGTACACGATCGCGACGCGGGTGGTCATCCCGCTGTCGAACGGCATCGGGCCCTTCTACGACAGCTTCTTCGGTGACCTCGGCAAGAACCCCGTGGAGGTGGGGACGCGCCTGGCGACGCACCCACGGGAGGCCGTCGACCTCGCCACGCAGCACGACCGGGTCAGCTACTACGAGATGATGTTCGCACCGGTGGCGTTCCTGCCGCTGCTGGCGATCCCCACGCTGCTCATCGCCGGGCCGATGCTCGCGGTGAACATCTTCTCGTCGTTCCCGTACACGCGCGAGATCCGCTACCACTACTCGTCGTTGGTGCTGGTCGGCATCATCCTGGCCACGGTCGAGGCGATCGCGTGGGTGGCGGTCAAGAAGCCGGGCTTCGTGCGCTTCCTGGTCGGGTTGGTGGTGGCCACGTCGCTGGCCGCGACGGTGGCGTGGGGACCGTCGCCGATCGGCGTGAAGTACCACTCGGGGATCTGGCCTCTCCAGGCCGATCGGCAGTCGGCGCGCGACGCGGCCGTCGACCTGGTACCCGATGGCGCGCCGACGAGCGCGATCTACAACCTCCTCCCCCACCTCGCGCACCGCGACGAGATCTACGACTTCCCCGTGCCGTGGCGGAACGTGAACTGGGGCGTCGACGGCGAGCACCTCGCCGACCCCGCCGGCGTGCAGTGGTTGGTCGTCGACCGTCGGGAGATGTCGGCCGAGGACATCGCGTTGCTCGAGCGGCTCCTCACCCGCCAGTTCGACGTCGTCCTCGACCGCGACGGCATCGTCGTGGCGAAGCGAGTGCGGCCGCCTCCGGGCTGACGCGCTAGCCGGTGGTCTCGATCAGACCGAGATCGCCGTCGTGACGTCGGTAGAGCACCGCGGCGCGGCCCGTCTCGCTGTTGGTGAACAGGTAGAAGTCGTGGCCGAGGAGCTGCAGTTGCAGGGCGGCTTCGCCCGGATCCATGGGCTTGGCCGTGAACCGCTTCGTGCGCACGATGCGCGCGTCCGAGGTGTCGTCGTCGTCGTCGAGCTCGCCGTCGCCGTCGCCGTCGGCGAACGCGCCGTTGGGCGGGGTGCCGTTGCCGTTGGCACCGTTGCGCTTGCGCGGGTGCGAACGACTGACGCGCTTCTCCTTGATGCGCGCCACCTGATGGCCGATCTTGTCGACCGCGAGGTCGAGCGCGGCTTCGGGTTCGGGCGCGCACGCGTGCGCCTTCACGAAGTGCTTCTTCAGGTGGACGGTGATCTCGCACAACTGCGACTCGGCCACCCGGCGGTGCTGTTGCTCGGCGAAGTCGACTTCGACGCGCCCGGCGTCGTGGGTGAACTTCGCGATGCGTGACACCTTCTCGCGCGCCGCCGCGTCGAGTCGGGACGACACCGGCCGGTTCTTGCCGCGGACCACGATGTCCATCTGACCTCCTCCGCACTCTGTTCCTGCTGCGTACGAGGTTGCGCTCCGCAGTCTACGACCAGCGCGTTCGTGCCCGCGGGGGTGGCGTCCGGGCGGCGGTGGCAGCGACCACGACGCGTGCACCATCGCGGCGGAGCGCGGCCGACGCGGCCGCGAGCGTCGCGCCGGTGGTGGCGACGTCGTCGACGAGCAGCACGGAGGACGGGACCGCACGACGAACGGAGTAGCCCGGTCCGTGAAGACGTTCGGCACCCGCGAGGCCGGTTTGGGGTGGGCCTGGCGCGCGGCTCGAGCAGCCCCGCACACCGGAGACCGAGGCGGCGGGCGACGGCGCGGGCGAGGAGCTCGGCGGGATCGAAGCCACGCCGGCGACGGCGCTCGCGGCTGGTGGGTGCCCACGTGACGGCGGCGAGGCCGTCGACGGCCGCCACCGGGGCGAGCACCTCGACGATCGCATCGGCGAGCCACGGCAGCGCCGCCCGGGCACCGCGGTACTTCACCCGGGCGACGACCTCCCGGGCCACCCCCTCGTACGCGAACGCCGCACACCACACGTCGACACCGGCGGGGGCGGGCGCGTACGGGGCCGGCTGGAGCCGCTCGGCACACGCGGCGCACACCGGGTCACCCCGCCGGCCGCAGCCGGGACACACCAATGGGAAGATCGCGTCGAGCACGGGGCGACGGTACGACCGGGGTACGACGTTCTTTTGCCATGCTTGGTTCAAGGAATTCCGGGTACCGGCCGATCACTGTGTCGCACGGCACACGGGGGCGGCCCGACGACCACGAAGGAAGCCCCGGATGAGCGTCATGATGAGTTGGGCCCGGTCGACTCTCGCCAACGTCGAACACGCCCTCGGCCGATCCGACCGCTGGTTCGACCGCGTGCTGGTCGGCGTGCTGGTGCTGCTCGCCTTCGCCGTCGTCGTCCTCTTCCTCGCCACCTGACGCCCGCCGCGACGAACCGGCGTCGCTGCGGGGGTCTCTGACCCCGACGAACGACGCCGGTTCGGGGACGTGCGTCAGTAGCGCCGTCTCAATAGCGGTAGTGCTCGGGCTTGTAGGGCCCGTCCGCCGGGATGCCGAGGTAGGTCGCCTGCTCCTCGGTGAGGGTGGTGAGCTTCACGCCGAGCTTGTCGAGGTGGAGCCGCGCCACCTCCTCATCGAGGTGCTTGGGCAGCGTGTACACCTTGTTCTCGTAGAAGTCGCGGTGGGTGAAGATCTCCATCTGCGCCATCACCTGGTTGGTGAAGCTGTTCGACATCACGAAACTCGGGTGCCCGGTCGCGCAGCCGAGGTTCAGCAGACGGCCTTCGGCCAACACGATGATCGAGTGGCCATCGGCGAACTTCCACTCGTCGACCTGCGGCTTGATGTTGATGCGCTGGATGCCGTCGAACTTCGCCAGGCCGGCCATGTCGATCTCGGTGTCGAAGTGGCCGATGTTGCCGACGATCGCGTTGTGCTTCATCCGTGACATGGCGTCGACGGTGATCACGTTCATGTTGCCGGTCGTCGTGACGAACAGATCGGCGGTCGCGACGACGTCCTCGAGCGTGGTGACCTCGTAGCCCTCCATCGCCGCCTGCAGCGCGCAGATCGGGTCGATCTCGGTGACGATGACACGCGCGCCCTGACCCCGCAGCGACTGCGCGCACCCCTTGCCCACGTCGCCGTACCCGCAGACCACGGTGACCTTGCCCGCGAGCATCACGTCGGTGGCGCGGCAGATGCCGTCGACCAGCGAGTGGCGGCAGCCGTACAAGTTGTCGAACTTGCTCTTCGTCACCGAGTCGTTGACGTTGATGGCGGGGAAGAGCAGCGAGCCGCTCTCCATCATCTGGTAGAGGCGGTGCACGCCGGTGGTGGTCTCCTCGGTCACGCCGAGCAGACCCTCCGACATGCGGTGCCAGCGGCGGTCGTCGTCGGCGAGCACGTCGCGGAGCAGACCGAGCACGACGGCGAACTCGTCGTTGTCGGCGGTCGACGGGTCGGGCACCGCACCGGCGCGCTCGAACTCGACGCCCTTGTGCACGAGCAGCGTGGCGTCGCCGCCGTCGTCGAGGATCATGTTCGGGCCCGTGCTGCCCGTGTCGTCCGCCGGCCACGACAGCGCGCGGTCGGTGCACCACCAGTACTCCTCGAGCGTCTCGCCCTTCCAGGCGAACACGGGGATGCCGGCGTCGGCGATCGCCGCGGCGGCGTGGTCCTGGGTGGAGAAGATGTTGCACGACGCCCAGCGCACCTCGGCGCCGAGCGCGACGAGGGTCTCGATGAGCACCGCGGTCTGGATGGTCATGTGCAGGGAGCCGGTGATGCGCGCACCGGTCAACGGCTTCGTCGAGCTGTAGCGCTCGCGCAGCGCCATGAGGCCGGGCATCTCGACCTCGGCCAGCTCGATCTCCTTGCGACCGAACTCGGCCAGGGAGAGGTCGGCGACCTTGAAGTCCGAGGAATCGGTCGCGGCAGCAGGATCGATGGTGGTTGTCAACGGAGAGACTCCTTCATCCGAGTTCTTCACCAAAGCGGTGAACGTGATGTGGGAGTCGGCCCGGATCACCGGATGACAGCCTGAAAGGCCCGACCGAGTCTCCAGGGTAGCGGACGACCCGGTCACCTCCGACGCTCCGCCCGGTTCTGCACAGAGTCGGCCCCACGCGGCGAGAACGGGCCGGCCGGACGCTCCCGAAACCGCCGGGCCCGCGGCGACCGCGCGTGCCAAGCTCTCGCCGTGGATCTCGAGCCGAAGGTGATACGCGACGACGAATTGGTGGAGTTCTTCGGTGCCGTCCAGACCGGATTCGGGCAGACGGTGCTCGATGAGAACGACGAGTACCCGGGTCATCTCCTGACCACCGACCGCACCTTCGCAGTCCGCGACGGCGACGCCATCGTCAGCACGGCCAGCTCGTACGCGTTCGACGTCACCGTGCCCGGCGGTGCCCGGCTCCCGATGGCGGCGGTGAGCATGGTCACGGTGCACCCCACCCACCGCCGGCGCGGCGTCCTGCGCCGGGTGATGGATGCGCAGCTCGACGACGTGGCGCGGCGCGGCGAACCGCTCGCCGGACTCACCGCGTCCGAAGCCTCGATCTACGAGCGATTCGGGTACGGCACCGCGACGTTCACCACCGACTGGGAGCTCGAGTCCGAGTACGCCGCGCCTGCACGATGCTCCGAGCGGCGACGGCGGTCGTGTGCGCCTCGTCGATGCCGAGACTGCGACCCGCGCCGCCCACGACGTGTACTCGCGCATCGCGCCGACGCGCGTCGGCGAGCTCACGCGTCCCGAGCAGTGGTGGGCGCCGCTCTTCGCGCCGCGGTCGCGTGGCGCGCGCTTCTTCACCGCGGTCCACGAGGGTCCCGACCGGGTGCCCGACGCGTTCGCCCGCTACGTGCTCGACCACCACTGGCCCGACGCCGTGGCCGCCGACGTCCTGCGCGTCCTCGAGTTCCAGGCCGTCGACGCCGATGCCGAAGCTGCGCTGTGGCACTACCTGTTCGGCATCGACCTGGTCGGCACGATCAAGGCCGTCGACCGACCGGTGGACGATCCCCTGCGGTGGCGGCTCCCCGATCACCGTCGGATGCGGGTGCGGCAGCTGCGCGACCACCTCTGGCTGCGCGTCCTCGACGTCGCCGCCGCGCTCGGTGCCCGCACGTACAGCACCGACGACGCGCTCGTGTTGGAGCTGGTCGACGACTTCCGGCCCGAGAACAGCTCCTGCTGGCTCGTCGACGGCGGCCCGGAGGGCGCGACGTGCACCCGCACGGACCGCGCGCCCGACCTGGTGCTGTCCGCCCCCGACCTCGGCGCGCTCTACCTCGGCGGGGTGCCGGCGTCGACACTGGCCGCCGCCGGGCGCGTGCGGGAGCTCACTTCGGGTGCCGTCGCGCGCGCCGACCGCTTCCTGCTCGTCCACCCGTCACCGTGGTGCACCACGCACTTCTGACCGAGCCGCGCCTCACCCGCGGATCCGGACGAGACCGGCACCCGACAGCGTCCACACCGCCGTGCGGTCGACGGCCATGACCGGCGGATGCAACGCGTCGTAGCCGACGGTCGCGGCACGAAGCGGCCGCGCCGTCGCTGGATCGAGCTGGACGACGTCGTCCGGATGCGTGTCGCCGAGCATCAGGCCTGCGAACCCCTGGAACCAGAGCTGCCCGTCACCGGCAGCGACGTTGGTGGTGGCGATCCCGGTGAAGGTGACGCCACCCGTCGTCGTGTCGACGCGTATGAGCTCGATCACCGGGTCGCGACCTCCGTCGCCGTGTGCCTCGGTGAGCCAGATCGAGTCGCCGTCGACGGTCGAGCTCTGGATGAATCCGGACGGGAGGCTCGCCAACGGACGTACCTCCATCGTCCCGGGATCGATGGCCGCCACGCCCCCGCCACTCCCGACCACCCACACCCCGGCGTCGTCGGCCACGACGCCCCCGCTCCCCCACGTGTCGACCTGGGCCTGGCCGACGACAGCACCGGACGCGGGATCGATCTTGGTGAGCTGGTTCCCGTACTGCATCCACACCGCGTCCGCACCGACCGCGATCCGCGGGTGTCCCGTGCCGCCGACGATGGCCGTGCCCGGCAGCTCGGTCTGCGCCACGACCTGGTTCGTTGCCGGGTCGATCTTCACGACCAGGGCGGGGGAATTGTCGGGGACCTCGGCCTCGGCCCACAACGCATCGAACCCGTACGCGAATGAACGCGGGTACTTCGGGACCACGATCGAGGCGACGGCGTCGCCGGAGTCGGCATCGATGCGGGTGACGCGGCCGCAGCCCACGGTGCAGCGCGGGATGGCAGGTGCCGTGCCACCGACCCACACCGAACCCGCCCCGAGGGCGAGCGTGGCTCCACCGCCATCCGGCGCGGAGAACGCGGTGATGGTGGAGGGAGGGATGCGTGCGACGTCGAGGGGAAGGAGCGTCGTCGTGACAGACGGAACCGACGTCGGCGCGGGTTCCGCGACGACGCTTCGCCGTGCGGGGTCCTCGTCCCGCACCACGAACGACGCGACGACCGCGATCGCCACCACTGCAACGAGAGAGACCATCGCCATGACAGTGCGGCGCCGGCGTCGGTGCACCGCCGCCCGGGCGCGCACGCGCCCGAGGTCACCGGCCACGTCGACGTCGGCCGGCAGCGCGGCGAGGGTGCGGCGCAGCTGCTCGTCAGTGAGCGGCATCGTCGTGCTCCTCGTGCAGCAGGTCCGCCAGACGCGCGCGCCCACGGTGGAGGTGGACCCGCGCCGTCGAGGGTGCACATCCGAGCGTGCTCGCCACCTCCTCGACCGGCAGGTCGTCGAGGTAGTGCAGCGCGATCGCAGCGCGCTGCATGCGCGGCAACTGGCTGATGGCGCGGAGGAGGTCGACGTCGGGCGTGGCATCGCCGACCGCGCCCTCGACCGCGCGCACTGGCCTGGGCTCGCGCGCCTTCGCCCGGAGTGCCATTCGGAAGGCGACGGTCCGGACCCATGCCGTCGGGTTGTCGTACGTGCGCACGCGCTTCCAGTGGAGCAGCGCCTTCACGAACGCATCCTGCGCCAGTTCACGGGCCACCTCCTGATCACGCACGACGAGGGCCGCGCTCCGCGCGATCGCCGAATATGCCGACGCGAAGAGCTCGTCGAACTCCCGCTCGTGCTCGTGCTCCACGGCACCCTCCGTCGCCCGGTTCGAGACCTGGGCCGCGCCGAAGGTTTACCGCGACCACCAAGATGACGCGATCGGGAACGTCAACGTGCCGAATCGCGCAGTTTTGGGGCCAGTCTCAGCCGAGAGCGGCCTTCAGCTGGCTGATGGCGTCGATCGGGCCGGGGTCGACGTCGTTGTCGAGCGCGAGGTAGTAGCTCGTCCAGTCGCCGACGTGCATCAGGTCGAGGAGCTGCGCGAGACGGCCCTCGCCCTCGGCCTCGACCGTCAGCACCTGCACGAGCGCTTCCTCGATGAGGGCGCGGGTGGCGACCGCGCGAGCCTCGAGGCGCGCGTGCTCGAGCCCGTGCCGCAGCTCGACGAGGGTGAACACCTGGCGGGTCACGTCGCCGTGCTGACCCCAGCCGCACACCTCGTTGTGGTCGAGCTCGGGGTACTCGTTCCAGAACGCGGGCGCCTTGGCGTTCTCGTTCACCGACTGCTTCCACCGCAGCGCCGCGACCCCACCCAGGCCGCCGGTGCCGTAGACGATGGGCATGGTGCGACCGATCTTGCGCGCCAATTCGCGCGCGGGGTTGCGGGCACCTTCGACCGACGGCCGGCACTGGTCGCGCCGACGAGCGAGCTGCTCCTGCGCCCGCAGGAGCCCGGCGTGCGCTTCCGGGAGCATGCCCATGCGGAACAGCACGACGAACAGGGGCGCGACCACGCGCGCCGAGCGCCAGCCTCGGCATGAGGATGTCGTCGGGGCACGGCACGTGCAGCGCTCCCGATTCCTGCGCGAGTCGTGCGAGCTCGCCGCCGCTCGAGATGGTCACCAGGGTGGCTCCCGCCGCGAGCGCCCCCCGCGCCATCTCGAGCGTCTCCTCGGTGTCGCCCGAGTACGAGAGCGCGAACGCCAGGGTGCGGTCGTTGACGAACGCGGGCGTGCGGTAGTGCTTCAGCACGGTGACCGGCGCGGGCATCGTGGCGGTGCCGACGGCCTGCAGGATGTTGCCGGCGATCCCGGAGCCGCCCATGCCCAGCGTGACGACGCGATCGAACGAAGCCGCGTCGGGGAGCGCTGACGCCGGCACCTTCCCCGCGACCTCGTGCGCCGATGCGAGTTGTTCGGGCATGGCCTCGAGGGCGTCACCGAAGGCCAGGGAATCGACCGCCATCACGCTGCTCGTCTAGGAGGAGAACGTGGGCTGGATGCCGTCGGCCGCGGCCTTGGCGTCGAGACGCGCCGCCTCGGTGTCGTCGACCGCTTCGGCCTCGTCGATGAGCATGATCGGGATGTCGTCACGCACCGAGTACCGCCGCTTGAGGCGTGGGTTGTAGAGCGACGACTCGTCCTCGAAGTAGAGCAGGGGGCCCTTGTCCTCGGGGCACGCGAGGATCTCCAGCAGCTTGGGGTCCAACGCCATTCGGGTTCCTCCGGGGTGGTGAGATGAGGTGGTGCTACGTGCCCCGCACGAGTGCGAGCACCTCGGCGGTGCGAGCGTCGCACGCTGCGCGGTCGGATGCTTCCAGGTTGAGCCGCAGGAGCGGTTCGGTGTTGCTCGGCCTCAGGTTGAACCACCAGTCCCCGAAGTCGACGGTGAGGCCGTCGAGCCGGTCCTGTTCGGCGTCGGCGTAGACGGCGGCCACGTGCTCGATCACGCCCAGCGGATCGTCGACCCGCGTGTTGATCTCGCCCGACATCGCGTAGCGCTCGTACGGCACGCGCATCGCCGAGAGCGGTTCACCACTCGTCGACAGCTGCTCGAGCACGAGCAGTGCGGCGATGATGCCGGAGTCGGCACGGAAGTTGTCGCGGAAGTAGTAGTGCGCCGAGTGCTCCCCACCGAAGATCGCCCCGCTCTCGGCCATCACCTGCTTGATGAACGAGTGACCGACGCGCGTGCGAATCGGCGTGCCGCCGAGCTCGCGCACGACCTCGGGAACCGTCTTCGAGCAGATGAGGTTGTGCACCACCTTCTCGCCGGGGTGACGGCTGAGGATCGACGCGGCGAGCATGGCGGTGGTGGTGGAGCCCGAGACGGGCTGCGACTGGTCGTCGACGAGCACGACCCGGTCGGCGTCGCCGTCGAAGGCGAGCCCCACTGCGGCGTCGTTGTCGAGCACCGCGCGCTGCAGGTCCTTGAGGTTGTCGGTGTTGGTGGGATCGGCCGGGTGGTTGGGGAACGTGCCGTCGAGCTCGCCGTAGAGGAGGGTGAGCTCGAACGGGAGCCCGGCGAACACCGCAGGGGCGATGACGCCGCCGACGCCGTTGGCGGTGTCGGCGACGACCCGGAGCGGCGCCAACGCGTCGAGGTCGACGAACGAGTGCACGTGGGCCACGAAGGCCGGCAACAGGTCGCGTGACTCGGCGCGTCCCGGATCTTCGGCCCGTTCGATGAGCCCGCCGGCAACCATCGCCTTGATCTCGGCCAACCCGGTGTCCTGCCCGATGGGCAGGGCGCCGGCCCGGCACAGCTTCACGCCGTTGTACTCGGCCGGGTTGTGGCTGGCCGTGAACATCGCGGCCGGAGCGTCGAGGCTGCCGGCGGCGAAGTAGCAGAGGTCGGTCGACGCTTCGCCCAGGTCGACGACGTCGGCGCCGGCCACCAACGCGCCCTCGGTGAAGGCGGCGACGAGCGGCTCGGACGACGGTCGGGCGTCGCGACCGACGAGCACCCGGGCCGATCCGGTGAACGCCACGAAGGCGTTGCCGATGCGACGGGCGATCGACTCGTCGAGCTCGTCGGGATAGATCCCGCGAACGTCATAGGCCTTGAAGATGGCGTCGAGCGCAGAGTCGGGCACGGGAGCCTCGGGTCCTCACCGCGGAGAGCGGGACGGGAATCGTACCCGCCGCCGACGGGATTCCATGCCTTCGCCCCCAGATTCCATGGCCGGTTCGTCCGGTCTGCGGGCCGCCAGCCCCCACCACACCAGGCCCCCGAGGCCCGCCAGGCCGACGACGGTGAGCACGCGGCCGGCCCAGTCGACCGTCGACGTGGCGAAGGTGAGCTTCACGTGCTTGTCGGTGGGGACGACCACCATGAAGTTGGGGGTGGCCCGCCAGGGGCCGTCGGCGCCCTCGGCCTCCCAGTTGGGATACCACGACGTCTTCACCATGACCGGCACACCCGTGCGCGACACGTCGAACTCGACCGACGACTCGGTCGTGCGGATGTTCGAGACGTCGACGTCGGGGAGCGCCTGCTTCTCCGCCGTGCGGGCCTCGGCCGCGGGCGCGCGCGCCCAGGATGCGGGTCCGTCGTCGGTGAGCGGGCGGTCGAGCGCGTCGGGGTCGGAGAACCACGGCACCGCGGTGCACTCCCACGGGCTGAACTCGGCGACCGGGCCGCCTGTGTCGGCCGGCTTCGGCACGCCCTCGCACTTCCACGCCGGCTCCGACTGCATGCCGGTGGCCACGACCGGCTCGTACTGCAGCGACTGCACCGTCGGCGCGTCCTTCACGCGGTAGATGGTCCATCCCGACGGCGGCTTGCCGTCGAGATCCGGCACCGTTGCGACCTGCTCGAGGTTCGGGTTGAGCGCGGCCTTGTCCTTCGCCACCGTGCTGAACGCCGCGTAGTAGCGCACGCCCATGAGCTGCAGGTACTTCACGCCGAGGTCGAAGTCGGCGATGTTCTTGTACGGCAGCCCGCGTACCGGGTTCGACGGGTTCTGCGCGAGCGTCGCCACCGTCATGAAGTGGTACGGCGTGGTGGTGGACGCCTCGAAGTAGAGGCCCTCCATCGACTGGATTCGCCCGTGCGTCCAGTACGGCAGGAGCATCGAGCGCGAGTGGTGTGCCGTACGCGCCGATCGCGTCGCCGCCTTCCCACAACATGCGGCCGGGCTCGAGGCTGTTGGCGGTGTCGAGGAACGCGCGGTACTCCGGAAACGACTTGGCGGTGAAGTTCGTCGCATCGCCGCTCTCGTACCCGGTGTAGTTGTAGCGGGCCCAGTACGGGATGAAGTCGCGCTCGTTCTGCACGATCACGAGGCAGATGGTCGTGACGATGGCGGCGAGCACAGCCATCGCCACGAGGCGGATGCCGTGGCGGGGCACGCGCGGCGAAGGGGCCGGTGCTGCGGGCTCGTCCACGGTCGCGGGCTCGGACGTCGCGACTGCGGCCCGCACGGGACGGCGGTCGCCCCGGACGACCCAGGTGACGCCGACCGCGAGGAGGCGCACGAGCTCGGCGATCCCGAAGCCGGCGAGCAGGTACAGCATGAGGATCCAGAACGGCAGCAGCCGGAGGTTCCACGCGGGGGCCTTGCCGAAGATCTCGCGCAGGCCCTCCCAGTTCCAGAAGACGAGGCCGGTGGCGACGGTGATGGCCGCCACGATCAGGGTCGCCCGCCGGCGGAACCAGATCCCCGCCCCGAGCGCGACCAGCGCGAGCGGGTAGAGGAACCAGTTCTCCGAGATGAACATCCAGTCGAGGTAGCTGCCGATCGGCTCGTACCGCATGTCGGTGGTGTTGCCGAGGTTCACCGCGAGCGGTACGAACCAGAACGCGGTCAGCAGGACACCGACCACGCCGACGGCGGCCAGACGGGTGAAGTTCTTGACCGGGCGGATGATCAACCAGATCACGACGCCTGCGTACACCGCGAAGATCGCGACCACGACGTGGCTGAGGATGGTGAGCGCCAGCAGCACCGCTGGCAGCCAGAGCGGACCGCGTCGATCGAGCGCGCGCGCCAACGTGCCCAGGAAGAAGAGCGACAGCGCGAGCGCGATCATGAACGAGAATTCGCCTGCCAGCGTGCTCGGCAGGTTGCCGCCCATGATGTGGAAGTCGAACGTCATGGTCGCGTCGCCGCCGTCCTTGAAGAACAGGAAACCGGTGGCGGCGAGTGCAAGCATCGGCGCGGCGGGACGCGGTGCGCGGATGCCGCGCGCGAACACGTACGCGCCCGCGGGCAACAGCAGCGGTCCGAGGGCGGTGACGACCTTGAACGCGATGTTGTACGGGATGAAGACGTCGAGCAGCGCGATCAACACCGCAGGGAACGGGAAGTAGAACTGCCCCGCGGGGAAACCCGCGTAGAAGTCGTTCGACCACCCCGCCACCCGCCACGGCAGGAAGTGGTCGATCAGGAAGTCGGGGAACCAGACGTGCGCGCCGGTGTCACCGCCGGTGATGGTGGTGTTGCGCAGCACGAGCGACGGCCCGAGCTGGATGAAGACGTAGACGACACAGGTCGCGAGGATCGCCAGGCCGATCCAGTACTCGAGGCGGTCGTAGCCGTCACGCCGGCGCGTCGGCGCCGGGCGCGACGAACCTCCGTGCCCCGAATCTCCGCCGGCGTCCCCCTCCGCCGGATCGGACGGAACGCCAGGGCCGGCGTCGCGCTCGGGCGCGTCGATCACGTCGGGCGCGCGGACCATCCCGCCAGCATGCCAGGCGTCATCGGCACGTCACGCGCGCCGGCGACACCGTCCTCGCGACCTGTCGGCGACGTGTCAGCCGGTGCGCGCGAGTTCCAGGACGTGCACGAGCGGGACCAGGCCGTCAGCCGTCTCCCACGTCTGCGCCTCGCATCGACCACACCGACGGAACGTCAGGTCGCGCTCGGCGACCCGCAGCCGGATCTCGATCATGCCCGCGTTCGAACACCTTGCACAGTGCATTGGGACCTCCCAGTCCTCAGCCCGCACGGGGCATCGGCAGGAACCCTCCGAGACTTGAACGCGCCGGCAGCGGGGTGACCAACGTCACGAAATCGGGCCGAAACCCTCAGTTGGTGAAGAGAAAGACCACGCTGAGCGCGTTGAAGCCCACGTGGAGCAGTATCGACCGCGACAGGTTGCCGGTGCGCGCGGCCTGATATCCCGACACGATGCCGAGCAGGATGATCGCGGGCATGGCGATGAGCGTCCCGACCGACGGATCGCCCAACGCGTGCACCAGCCCGAAGACCACTGCGCTGACCAGCACCGCGGCCGCCGGACCGACCTTGCGGAGGAGCGAGCGCAGCAGGGTCCCCCGGAACAGGAGCTCCTCGGTGAGCGGAGCGAGGAGCACGATCGTGAGCGCGAGCACCGGGACCTGCCAGCCCGACGCGCGGTCGGCCGTCTTCACCACGTCCTGCTGCGCGGTGTGCCCGTAGATCGACTCGAGGATGCCGATCGGGATCAAGGCGACCAGCTGGAGGCCGATCCCGGCGAAGAACCAGGGCAGGTCGGCGAACCAGGCTCCCGCCGGACGCCGGACCTGGAGGCCGAAGTCGCGGGCCAGCGTGCCGTTGCCCTTGCGGCGGGCGACCATGGCCAGCCAGGCGATGATGGCGAGGTTCTCCGCGCAGATGAGGACGATGAGCGTGTTGGGACGGTTCGGGTGGTCGGGATCGACCACGAACACCCCTGCGACGACCGATACCACGATGCCCACCGCGAACGCGGCGATGACGTCGCCGATCCCCCACCGCACCCGGCGGCGGGCGCCGGGGACCGCCGACGGTGACGACCCCGGCGGAGGGGGTGGTGGCGGCGGCGGGGGCGGCGGAGGAGGAGGCGGGAGGGCGCTGCTCACTCCCGGGCACGCTACCGGTGGGGATGCGGAATCCGCGACCGCTCGCGGCGGTTGACCCCCACGAGCACCACCCGCTCCGTTCCCGCTCCGTCGCACCGGCGTCCGGGCCGTAGCATGGGCGGACCGACGACGAGGAGCCGGCGCCAGGATGAGCCGCCGCCAGACCGATCTCGAACCCGGGGTCGAACCCGATGCCGGCGAGACCGAGCCCTACCGCGCGCCGAACGGGCCGAACGGGCCGAACGGGCGTCCGCCCACGCCGCCGCCGTCGTGGCGTCCCGACGCGCGTCCGCCGGGCACTCCACCGAGCGGCGACGGCCCGCCCGGTGACCGACCTCCCGAGCGCCGGCCCACCCCCACGTCGGGTGGCGGCAGCTCGCCGTCGTTGCGCTGGGTGCCGTGGATCGTCCTGGCGCTGATCGCAGCGGCGTTCATCGTGAGCAGCCTCGCGGGCAGCAGCTCGTCGAAGGCCGACCTCACGTACTCCCAGTTCGTGAACGCGGTCGACGCCGACAACGTCAAGAGCATCGACTTCAACAAGTCGAGCGGCGCCATCAGCGGCAAGTTCGTCGAACCGGTCGACGGCAAGTCGGAGTTCTCGAGCTCGGGGCCGAAGGACAACCTCCCCGACACGATGCTCACGACGATCAAGAAGAAGAACATCGACTTCAACTACGTCGACGACGGCAGCAACATCCTCGGCGACATCCTGCTGTGGGTCCTGCCCCTCGTGCTGATCATCGGGCTCTTCGTGTGGATGAGCCGGCGCGCGCAGGGACAGATGGGCGCGGTCATGAACATCGGCAAGAGCCGGGCCAAGGTGTACAACACCGAGAAGCCCAAGACGACGTTCGACGACGTCGCCGGCTACGGCCCGGTGAAGCAGGAGATCTCGGAGGTCGTCGACTTCCTGAAGAACCCGGGCAAGTTCAAGGAGATCGGCGCCCGCATCCCCAAGGGTGTGCTGCTCGTCGGTCCTCCCGGCACCGGCAAGACGCTGATCGCACGCGCGGTCGCGGGTGAAGCAGGCGTGCCGTTCGTGTCGGTCACCGGTTCCGACTTCATGGAGATGTTCGTCGGTGTCGGGCGCGGCACGCGTGCGCGACCTGTTCCAGACCGCACGGAAGCAGGCGCCCGCGATCATCTTCGTCGACGAGATCGACTCCATCGGCCGCAAGCGTGGCGCCGGGCTCGGCGGCGGTCACGACGAGCGCGAGCAGACGCTCAACCAGATGCTGGCCGAGATGGACGGCTTCGAGGCCACCGAGGGCATCGTGATGATGGCGGCCACCAACCGGCCCGACGTGCTCGACCCCGCGCTGCTGCGCCCCGGCCGCTTCGACCGTCAGATCATGGTGCCGCTGCCCACGCAGGACGAACGTCGCGACATCCTGCTGGTGCACTTCAAGGACAAGAAGATGTCGTCCGACGTCGACGTGAACATCGTCGCGCGCGGCACGCCGGGGATGGCCGGCGCCGACCTCGCCAACCTGGTGAACGAGGCCGCGCTCTTCGCGGTGCGCCGCGGCGACAACGAGATCCACGGCAACGACTTCGACGACGCACGCGACCGCGTGCTCATGGGCCTGCGCCGCCCGTCGATCGTGATGAACGACCTCGAGAAGGAACACACTGCCTACCACGAGGCCGGGCACACGGTCGCGGCGTACGTGTTCGAACACGCCGACCCGGTGCACAAGGTCACCATCCTCCCCACCGGCATGGCCCTGGGCATGACCCAGCAGATGCCGGTCGAGGAGCGCTACTCGCACGACAAGGAGTACCTGCGCGACTCGTTGGGCGTGTTCATGGGTGGCCGCGTCGCCGAGGAGATCATGTTCGGCACGAAGTCCACCGGCGCGCAGAACGACCTCGTGCGCGCCACCGAGATCGCGCGCCGGATGGTGCGCGAGTGGGGCATGAGCGACCGTATCGGTCCCATGGCGTGGGGATCCGAAGGCGCGGTGTTCCTCGGCGAGGACCTCGTGCACACGCGCGACTACTCCGACGAGACCGCGCGCGTCATCGACGAAGAGGTCGAGCGCATCCTCCGCGACGAGGAGAACCGCACCCGCGAGACGCTCACCGAGCACCGCCCGGGCCTGGT
Organism: uncultured Actinomycetes bacterium; assembly: GCA_963756895.1. Taxonomy (GTDB): domain Bacteria; phylum Actinomycetota; class Acidimicrobiia; order IMCC26256; family DASPTH01; genus DASUAS01. The sequence continues at coordinate 82,698 of CAVWPI010000006.1, forward strand.
CGCGGTGGCCGAGGCCCTGCTCGCCCGCGAGACCGTCGACGGCGCCGAGGTGTCCGACCTGGTCGACGTCGCGATGGGCCACAAGAGCGGCGGTCCCCGCCGCGTGCTGCGGGCCGACGGCACCGAAGAGGTCATCGAGACCTCGGGTGACGGCGACTCCCTCTCCGACTACGTCGAGTAGCCGCTCCCTTCCCTGTTCTGGCGTACCGGGTGCGCCACTACGGCGCACTACTGACGCCAAAACGATGGGTCAGAGCGCGCCGAGGTCGGGTTCGGGGCTGCTGCCGGGGACGCGCAGCTCGGCGACCGCGGCCCACAGGTCGGTGGCGGTGAACGCACCGACGAACGCGCGGCACACCACGCCTTCGTGGTCGGCGACGACCGTGGTCGGGATGGCCGCGAGCTCGTAGCGCCGGTGCAGGGCGCCGAAGTGCTCGGCGTCGATGACGCACACCGCGACGTCACTCGACTCGAGCGGGGTGAGCTTGTCGTCGAGCCCACGGCACGAGTCGCACGCGGCCGACGAGAACAGCGCGACCAGCCACGTGGCCTCGGGGCGGCGGAAGTCGGCGCGGTCGAGCTGCTTCGGCACCGGATAGACGTCGCGCGGCGGCGCTTCCGGAGGACGGCGGCGCATCACCAGCGCCACTGCGCCCACAGTGAGGAGGATCAGGACGGCGATGACGATGCGGGCGGCCACTGCTCAGTCGCCGTGGGTGAGGTCGGGAAGGGCGGTGCTCAACCCGGCGCCGGCGTCGCCGAGCACCGTCAGGCCCACGACCACCGGGTGGTTGGCGGTCACCACGGTCGGCACCGGTCGGGCGCCGAGCAGGGCCAGCCGCACGGTCTTGGCCGCTCCCGGTGGGATGGCCAGCTCCGGCTCGCTGATGGCACCCACCCGCCGGTCGACCAGGTCGGCGGCGAGCAGCTCCGCGGTGACCGGCTCGGGACCCGGGTTGAACACGGTGACCGTCGTCTCCGCGTCGACGTCGGGCACGGGGACGACCCACCGGGTGGCGGTGAGCGTCGAGCCGAGCATGCCCGCGACGCCGGTGCTCGATGACGACGGCGCCCACGACGCGAGGAGCTGTGCCACCACCGGGACCCGCCGGCCGTCGACCGCGCGCGACGTGGCGGCGACCGCGATGTCGCTGTCGAGTGCCACTCGGGTGGTGACGTCGACCAGGGTCAGGCCGTGCGACGGCACGCGGACCGTCTGCACGGGCACGCGCTCGCCGCCCACGACGACCGTCTTCACGTCGACGCGCGCGTCGTCGTCGGAGAAGTTGGCGAGCGCGAGCTGCGCGCGCCCTCCGTCGCGAGTGGAGCCTCCGGCGATCCACCACGTCGGCGCGGGCGTGGTCGCGCCGGCCGAGAGCGCGATGCCACTGCGGGTGGCGCCGTCGACGACGACGTCGGTGAAGGTCTGCGTCTGTTCCGCCACCACGCGTCCCGTCCGGGCGTGGATGTGCGTCGCGAGACGCGCCTGGCGCAGCACGGCGTCCTGCACCGGGACGGTGACGCGCGACCGGCGCGGCACGACCAGCGCCTGCAACCCCGCCGGTTCCTCCGCGCCGGTGTCGGTGACGAACGAGATGTCGACGATGGCGTCGTCGCCGAACGGATTGAACAGCAGGAGGTCGTTCGCGCTGCCGTCGACGGTGGTGCCCGAGGCGAAGTACCAGTCGGGCGCGGCGGTGCGCGTGCACGACTCGACTGCGACGTCGCCTTCGTGCTCCAGGAGGTGCGACACCGCGACGGGTCCGCCGACGGACTCGACTGCGACGCCCGGTTCGGGGGTGGCCAGCACGTCGGCCACCGGTACGTCGACCTGTTCGCCGGGCGCGAGACGGATGCGGTCGGTGGCCGGCGCGGCGTCGCCCCCCGGCATCACCGTGATCGTGACCTCGATGTCGGTGCGGGCCAGGCTCGCCACCACCACCGTCTCGGTGGCCGCGCCGTCGGGTGACGACGTGCCGGCTGCGCAGTACCAGGTGCTCGACGCCACGTCAGCCGCCGGGATCCCGACGCCCGCGCGCGCCACGACCGCCGCCGTCGACGCGTCCGAATCCGAGGACGCGTTCTGCTGCGCCACGACCGCGGCGACGAGTGCCACCACCACGACGAACAGGATCGGGCCGCGACGGACGCGACGGGCGCGCCGGGCGGTCGTCGCCGCCGGTACGGCCTCGGGGGTCGGCTCGTCGACGCTCATACGCGCTCCCACCAGAACGCCTCGTCGTCGAGCTCGGCGAGCGGGTCGGGGCGCGTCGAGCGCTCCCGGCGGGCCCGGGGCGCGGTCGCCCGGGTGGACGGGTCCCGGCGCACCCGGGTGCGTCGCCACCGCCAGATCACGAGGAGCCAGATGACCAAGGCGCCGCCGAGCATCGCCCACCGCACCCACTGCGCTTCGTAGGCGATGGAGACCGGCGCGCGTCGCCCGACGACGAACCCGTTGGCCCAGCCGAACGACTCCTGGTGACCGAGCGCGTCGCCGCCACCAGTCGCCTTCCACTCCGAGTCGTAGGCCTCACCCCAGAACGCGGTGCCGGGGGCGACCGCGCCCGACGGGAGCGGCACCGCACGCGTGAGATCGGTCGCCAGCGCCGCCCGGTTGGGTCGGCGCGAGTCGTTCGGGAGCGACGGCGGCGACACCGCGGCCCGGATCGGCGCGTACGCGAGGTTCTCGTAGAGCACGAGACCCCGGCTCGAGCGGAGCCGCGCCAGATCGAGTTGCTGGGCCATCGCCCGGCGCAGCACCACAGGCGCGGGGGCGTTCGCACCACCACCTATCCCCTGCGTGCTGGGCACGACGACGAAGCGGACACCCATCGGAGCGAGCATCCGACCGAGGCGGTTGGTCCGCCCCGAGGTCGCGAGCACGAGCGCGCGGTCGACCACCAGATCGGCGTCGTGTTCGGGCGCGCGCCACTGCTCGGTCACGTCGCCCGGACCGTTGCGGGTGAGCACGTACCCGTTGCCGTCGCGCAGGACGACCGGGTCGAGGGGCAACTCCGCCGGGTTGCCGGCCCACAGCATGCGGAATTCGCCCTTGCTCGTCGTGGCCTCGGTGAACGCCAGGCCGTTGGCCCAGCCCGAATCGGGCGCGTCCCACCGACCGTCGAACACGTCGGCGGTGAACGCCAGCGCGGGGAGCGCGATCGCGAACGCGCCGATGATCGCCGCCGGCTGGCGCCACCCGAACTTGAACGTGCGGATGCCGTCGACGAACACCGACACCGCGATCCCCACGCACAGCGCGAGGCCGAGGGCGGCGAGGGTGAGCCCCGCTTCCGGCGCCAGCACCGACGTGTCGGGGAAGTACCGCGCCGGCACCCACACCGCGCCCCACCCGACCAACGCCAGCATCCAACCGCGTGCCGACCACGCCAGGCGGTCGCCGGTGGCCACGAACAGCGGAGCCGCGGCCGCCACGATCAGTCCCCACATGAGCCAACCGGCCGACGCGGGCCCGCTGTCGAAGCGCAGGACCTGCGAGAGGTCGAGGTCGGGACGGAAGGCGAAGCCGAGCGACGCCTTGTCGATGCCGCGGTGCACGTACGCGAGCGGCCACGGGAACAGCAGCACCAGCGCACCGAGCGACGCGACGATCGTGATCCCGAACGCACGGAGCATCGTCCGCGCGCTGCCCGCGATCGGGATCGCGACCACGAACACCAGCACCGCGACCACCACGAGCCCGAGACCGGCCGGGTAGAACGCGCCCAACAGCGCGGCGGCGACCGCGAGGCGTAGCAGCCGCCCGCGACGCGTGTCGCTCCGCTCACCGAGCCGCACCACGCGCAGGAGCAGGAACGGGAGCAACGCGAACAGGATCAGCGGCCCGAGTCGTCCCTGCGCGATCGCGTTGCGGGCGACGGGGTTGATCCCGTACGCGAGCCCGGCGGCGAGCGCGGGACCGCGGTAGCCGATGGTGCGGCGACCGAGCCGATAGGCACCGAAGGCGCCGAGGGGCATCGCCACGACCACGGTCAGGGTCTGTGCGAGCCCGGTGGCGCCGAGGAGCACCGTGCCGAGGCCGCCGATGGCGGCGAGCGCCGCGGGTGCCGGCGACGCCGAACCGAGCCCGGTGTAGCGCCACGCGGACCCGAAGCTGTTGAAGAGATCGCCGACACCCGGCCAGTGCGCGAACGTCCCGATGGCCGGGATCCCGTGCGTGACGAGTGATCGGGAACCCACCGCCACCATGACGAGGAAGCCGAGGAACACGATCGCGGCGGGGGTGCGGATGCCGTCGGAGACGGAGTCGACCGCGCTCCGCGACGCGTCGCCCAGGGTGCGGAGGCGCGTGTCGGTGTGGAGGTGGTGGGTGACGAACGCGCCCAGCCACGCGGTGCTGGACACCTGCAGCTCCCGCAGCTCGGAGTCGTGCACGGTGCGCAGGGCTTGCGCGCGGCGGCGGGACGCGCGGAGGCGCCGCACGTGGAGCAGGTTCGAGAACCAGCTCCCGATCGCAGCCCGGGCCCGACGCGGACGTCCGACGAGCAGGTCACCGACCGCTTCGACGAACCCAACCACGAACCCGACCGGCACCAGCCACAGCAGCTTGTGCAGCGAGTACGACGTGAACAACACGCGCACACGTGCGCAGCGCGCCAACGCGAACTCGTCGGGCCGGTCGTCGCGCAGTCGGTCGGTGGCCGCTTCGCGGTGGGTGGCGCGCACGTCGGGGACGACGAGGACGCGCGCGCCGGCGAGCCGGGCCCGCCAGCACAGGTCGAGGTCCTCGGCACCGGGGAAGGTGGCGCGGTCGAAGCCGTCGAGCTCGGCGAACAGGTCGGTGCGCACGAGCATCACCGCGGTGGTGACGTAGAAGACGTCGCGGACGCCGTCGTGCTGCTCCTGGTCGAGCTCACCCGGCTCGATCCCGGTGTGCGGCGCGCCGAAGCGATCGATCGCACGCCCGACCTCGAGCAGCACCTCGGGGTTCTCCGCGCTCACCAACTTCGGACCGAGGATGCCCGCGTTCGAGCGGTACCCCTCCTCCACGAGCAGCCGCACCGCGGAGGCGTCGAGCACGACGTCGTCGTGGCACAGGAGGAGGAACGTCGCGCCCTCGACCGCGTGGAGGGCCTCGTTGGCGGCGTCGGCGAAGCCGGCACCCTCGTCGAGACGCCGCACGAACGCCCGGGGCAGGATGGCGGCGACCCGCGGCGTGACGTCCTCCCGCGACGCGCAGTCGACGACGAGCACCGTGAGGTCGTCGTAGTCCTGCTGCGCCAGCCCGAGGAGCCCGTCCTCGAGCCACGGACCCGGGTTGTGGGTCACGACCACGGCCACGACCGGCGGGTACTGGGCGAGGACCTCGTCGGCCTCGTCGCCGGGGTCGTCTCCGGCCTCGTCGTGGGTCTCGTCGCGGCGGTCGGGACCGGGTTCCCGATCGGTCTCGGAGACGGCCTCGACGGCGGCGGCGGGCTCGTCCTCCGGGGGCGCCGCGACGGGTTCGTCGGGCGGTTCGAGGACGCTCATGAGGGATGCCAGCGTACCGTCGTCCTCCCGCAGGAACCGGGACAGTGGGGCGGGTCGGGGCGGCGTCGGAGCGGTGCACGGCCGGGGGCGGCGGGTGGATCGCCCGGTACGCTCGGCGCATGATCACGGCACTGGCGGGCGGTGTGGGCGCGGCCCGCTTCCTGCGCGGCCTGGTGCAGGTGGTCGACCCGGCCGAGGTGACCGTCGTCGTCAACACCGCCGACGACGACTGGTTCCACGGGCTCTACGTGTGCCCCGACCTCGACTCGGTCACCTACACGCTCGCCGGGGCCCAGAACCCCGACACCGGATGGGGCCTCGCGGGCGAGACCTTCGCCAGCATCGAGGCCCTGGCCCGCTACGGCGAGGACACCTGGTTCCGTCTCGGCGACCGCGACCTCGCCACCCACCTCTTCCGTACCCGGCTGCTGCGCGAGGGCGCGACCCTCAGCGAGGCGACGGAGCGGGTGACCGCGGCATGGGACCTCGGACCGCGACTGCTCCCGATGACCGACGACCGCGTCGCCACCCGCATCACCACGCCGGCGGGCGAGCTCGCGATGCAGGAGTGGTTCGTGCGCGAGCGCTGCGAGCCCCCGGTCGTGGCCGTGCACTTCGCGGGTGCCGACGACGCCGAGCCCGCGCCGGGTGTGCTCGAGGCGATCGCCACCGCCGACACGGTGCTCGTGTGCCCGAGCAACCCGGTGATCTCGATCAGCCCGATCCTGGCGGTCCCCGGCGTGCGCGACGCGCTCGTCGCCCGACGCGATCGTGTGGTCGGCGTCAGCCCGATCATCGCCGGCCGTCCGGTGAAGGGTCCGGCCGATCGGCTCATGGGTCCCATGGGCATCGACGTGTCGTGCGTGGGGGTCGCGGCGAGTACCGCGAGTTCTGCAGCGCGCTGGTGATCGACACCGGCGACGCCGCCCACGCGGCCGAGATCGAAGGACTCGGCGTGCGCGCGGTCGTCGCCGACACGCTCATGACCGACGCTCGCGTCGCCGCCGCGCTCGCCCGCGACACCCTGGCCGCGGTCGCCTGACCACCTCCGTGCGGCCGCTCACCATCATCCCGGTGCACGGCGTGCCCGAGGTTCGCCCCGACGACACGCTCGCGCCGTTGATCGCCGACGCCGCCGCCGCGCAGGACACTCCCCTGCTCGACGGCGACTGCCTCGTCGTCACCCAGAAGATCGTCTCCAAGGCCGAAGGGCGCCTCGTGCAGGTGGATCCCGACGACCGCGAGGCGCGACGGGCGATCGTCGAGGCCGAGTCGGTGCGCATCCTGCGCCGGCGCGGCGACCTCGTCATCAGCGAGACGCGCCACGGGTTCGTGTGCGCCAACGCCGGCGTCGACCTGTCGAACGTCGACGCAGGGTGGGCGGCGCTCCTGCCGTTCGACAGTGATCGCTCGGCCCGTCGCGTCCGCGACGCACTGCGGGCGACGCGCGGCGTCGACGTCGCCGTGGTCGTGTCCGACACGTTCGGTCGACCGTGGCGCCAGGGCCTCACCGATGTCGCCATCGGCGTCGCCGGCCTCGCTGCGGTGGTCGACCTCCGTGGCACCGAGGATGCACTCGGGCGCGAGCTGCAGGTCACCGAGGTGGCGGTGGCCGACGAGGTCGCAGCCGCCGCCGAGCTGGTGATGGGCAAGTCGGCCGGGGTGCCGGTCGCGATCGTGCGCGGCCTCGATCCCGCCTGGTTCCGCGACAGCAGCTCCCGCGAGCTGGTGCGCCCACCATCCGAGGACCTCTTCCGGTGAGTCGGGTGCCGGCGTTCCTCGACGCACGGCGATCCATCCACGCGTTCCTCGACGAGCCGGTGCCGCGTGACGCGCTCGACGGCTTCGTCGAGGCCGCGTGCACGGCACCCGCGCCCCACCATTCGCGGCCGTGGCGATGGGTGGTGGTCGACGGCGCCGACGCCAAGCAGCAGCTGGCCGACGGCATGGGCACCGCGTGGCGCCGCGACCTCGAAGGCGACGGCGTGTCGCCGACGCGCGTCGACGAACTGGTCGACGCGTCGCACGCCAAGATCACGGGCTCGCCCGCACTCGTCCTCGGGTGCCTCACGTGGCACGGTCTCGATCGCTACCCCGACGCCGACCGCCAACGCGCCGAGTTCGGCATGGCCTTGCTGTCGCTCGGCGCCGCGGTCGAGAACCTCATGGTCGCCGCCGCCGACGGCGGGTACGCGTCGTGCTGGGTGGCGGCGCCGATCTTCTGCCCCGAGGCGGCCCGCGACGCACTCGCGCTCGATCCCGAGTGGTTGCCACACGCGATGGTGGTGGTCGGCCGACCGGACCCCGAGTACGTCGGTCGCCCCCGCCCGCCCGTCCCCCTCGACGACCTCCGCACGTTCCGCTAGCCAGCCGATGCTGAGGGTGCGGCGAACCGGACGGGATCGGGCTCCGCCCGTCCCGTCCGCTGGGACGGGGCGAGCGGACGCGAGCGACGGGGACGAGGTGGGGGGTCAGCCCCGGAACCAGTCGACGGTGAGGGCGAGGCCGTCGTCGAGTGAGGTCCAGGGCTTCCAGCCGAGGTGGATGGCGGCCCGGCCCGGGTCCAGGGCGGAACGTTGCAGCTCGCCGGCGCGCGCCGGCGCCTGGTTGGGCGGCTCCGGGTACCCGGTGACGCGCGCCGCCGCCTCGTAGAGGTCGACCACGCTGGTCTCGACGCCGGTGCCGATGTTCATCAGCAGGCCACCGCCCTTCTCGGTGGCGCGCACGAACGCGTCGACGACGTCGTCGACGAACACGTAGTCGCGCGTCTGCGCGCCGTCGCCGAACACGGTGGGCTGGCGACCCGCGAGCATTCGCCCCACGAAGATGGCCACCACCCCCGCCTCGCCGTTGGGGTCCTGCCGTGGCCCGTACACGTTGGCGAGCGCGAGCTCGGTGTACTCGAGGCCACGAACCTCGCGGTAGTAGTGCAGGTAGTCGCCCGCGGCCTTCTTCGACACGCCGTACGGCGAGATCGGTCGCTGGGGATGGCTCTCGCGCACCGGCAGCGACTCGGGGACGCCGTAGAGCGTGCCGCCCGACCCGGCGAACACCACCTTGCGCGTCCCGGCACCGAGCGCCGCTTCGCACACGTTGAGCGAGCCGAGCACGTTGACCTCGGCGTCGAACAGGGGCTTGGCGACGGAGACGCGCACGTCGAGCTGCGAGGCGAGGTGGAAGATCACCTCCGGACGACGGTGGCCGACGAGATCGGCGAGCTGCGGCGACCGGATGTCGAGACGGTGGAAGCTGAACTTGCGGCTGCGTTGCGCGCGTGCCTCGGCCAGGTTCGCCAACACACCGCTGGACAGATCGTCGATGGCGTCGACGTCACAGCCCTCGGCGAGGAGCCGGTCGACGAGCGTCGACCCGATGAACCCGGCGCCGCCCGTGACCATCACCCGCACCGCGTCACTCCGAGGTCGGATCGAGACGCGGGTCGAGGGTGGAGTCGGAGGCGTCGGGATCGGCACGGCGGATGCGTGCCCCCGATGCGCGCGCCCCGGCGTCGAGGACGGCGTCACCGCCGACGATGGTGTGGTCGGAGGCGATGGCGCCGGTGCCGAGCGACGCCCGTACCCCGACGACGGAATCGATCGCTTCGGCCTCGTCGGCGATCGTGGCGTGGTCGAGCACCACCGATCGCAGGAGGCGGGCGCCCGTCCCGACCGTGACACCGGCGCCGACGACCGTGCCCGCGACCCGAGCGCCTTCGGCCACCTTCGAACCGTCGCCGATCAGGACCGGCGCCTCGATCCGGGCGTCGGCGTGGATGTCGGGCTCGCCCTGCACCCACACCCCCGGCCTGAGCTGGCGGGCATCCGGCGCCGGCGCAACGCCGAGCACACCGGTCAGCACGTCGGCGTGGGCCTGCAGGTACTTCTCGGGCGTGCCGATGTCGATCCAGTAGGCGTCGGTCGCCATCGCGTACAGCCGGCTCGGCTCCTCGAGCATCCGCGGGAAGGTCTCCCGCTCGATCGACACCGTCAGCCGTTCGGGGATGCGCTGCAACACCGACGGTTCGAGCACGTACGTACCCGCGTTGATCCAGTTGGTGGGCGCCTTGCCCTTCGGTGGCTTCTCCACGAACGCCACCACCTCGCCGTCGTCGCGCGTGGGCACCACGCCGAACGCGGACGGGTCGGCGACCTTGGTGAGGCAGATCGTGGCTTCGGCACCGCGCACGTCGTGGAACGCGACGAGGGCGCCGAGATCGAGCGTCGTGAGCACGTCACCGTTGCAGACGAGGAGGCGCTCGTCGATGCCCTGGGCGGCGAAGCGGATCGCGCCGGCGGTGCCGAGTGGATGGTCCTCGACCGCGTACTGCAACACCAGGTCGCCGAAGCGACCCGCCGGGAAGTGCGCTTCGAACGCGGCGGGCAGGTACCCGAGCGACAGCACCACCTCGTCGACACCGTGGCGGGCGAGCCAGGTGAGCTGGCGTTCGAGGAACGCCTGGTTGACGATGGGCAGGAGCGGCTTGGGCGTCGCGTACGTGAGCGGGCGGAGGCGCGTGCCCTCGCCGCCCACGAGGACGATCGCCTTCACGACAGCCGCCGCCCGCGGTACCCGGGGTTCACGGTGTGGACGTGCTGGTGGCCGCCGGGACCGTGGTGGTTTCCGCCGGCAGGGTGGTGGTGGTCGCGTCGATCGCCACGCACGGGGAGTTCTTGCTCAGGTTGGCGGTGGCGCCGTCGCTGATCTGGCTGAACGCCGTGCAGGCGTCGGGCGGGAAGGGATGTTCGGCGTTCTTGGGCAGGAAGTAGATGGCGAGGGTCTCGCCGTCCTTCATCTTGTAGTCGGCGGGATCGCCGGTGCGCGTCTTGCCGTCGACGGCCCAGGTGAGCTCGCCCTTCTCACCCTTGTACTGACCGAAGCTGCACGTGTCGCCGTTCGACCACTCGGTCTGCTTGGGCTTCGACTCGGGCCCGACCCACGCGTCGATGGAATCGGACGACACGGACCAGCCGCCGTAGTCGGCGAACTTCGACAACTTCGCGTTGCCGCCTTCCTCGCTCACGACGAATGGGTGCGTGTGGATCAGGTCGTCGCCGTGGGTGTGGATGCCGACGTTGGCCTGCTGGCCCGGGTTGTCGGCCGGCTTCTCGAACTGCGCCTGCGGGCTGAGCCACTCGCCACAGACGTTCACCTGGAACGCGGTGTGCCAATGGTCGCCGGGGATGTTGGCGGCCTGGTCGGGTGCGCGCGGCGGCCCGCTGCCCGCGCTGTCGCCCGAGCCCCGCACGAGGAACACGGCCACGACGCCGACGATGAGGATCACCGCGATCGCGACGTTCCACCCGAACGACCCGCTGCGCTTGCGCTTCGGCTTGCGGTACCGGGAGCGCATGGCGGCGCGCTGATAGCGGGTCCGGGACTGGGGCATGGCGTGTGGCAGGTTACCCGCTGACCCTGGGCGTTTCGGGGCGCGTCCTCAGCGCCCGCGCCGCCATGTCGACGACGGCACGCGCCGCGAGGAAGCACGCCGCCGGGAAGAGCAGCAGCCGCCTCGGGCCCCGCCACCACCGGGCTGCGAACCGGTACGCCGAGCGGTGGTGCTCGGCGATCATCCGGTACGGGTGCGCCGCCGTGCTCGCCCCCTGCACGTGCGTCGCGTGACCCGAGGGGTCGTACGCCACCCGCCAACCGATGCGGCGGAGCCGCCAGCACAGGTCGACGTCCTCCATGTACATGAAGTAGCGCTCGTCCCAGCCCCCGACCGAGTCGAGCGCGCTGCGGCGCAGGAAGAGCAGCGCCCCCGACACCCAGTCGACGTCGCGGGGCCGGTCCCACGCCTCGTCGAGCTGGCGGTAGCGACGGGTGAAGCGGTTGCGCGGGGACAGGCGACCGAGCACCGCATGGCCGACGGCGTCGGTGGTCGACGCGTGCGTGCGGGCCGACGGGTACTGCGACCCGTCAGGGTTGAGCAGCGCGGGACCCACCGCGGCGAGATCCGGCTCGGCATCGAGCCGGGCGAGGAGCGCGGCCGCGGTGCCGGGCGCCACGACGAGGTCGGGGTTGCCGATCGCGATGTACGGCGCCGACGTCGCCGCGATCCCCCGGTTGGCCGCGGCGGCGTAGCCGAGGTTGCCACCGGGTTCGACCACGGTGACCGCGGGGAGCGCGTCGCGCAGCCGGGTCACCGACCCGTCGACCGAGCCGTTGTCGACCACGACGAGCTCGGGTTCCCCGGCGCTCGCGTCGGCGAGGAGCGACCGCACACAGTCGAGGAGGAGCGCCCCCGCCTCGAAGTTCACGACCACCCAGGCGAGACGGGCCGGCGGGGCCGGTGCGCCCGGGACGGAGCGAGCGGGAGCGGGCGACGGGGGCAAAGCCGGTCAGTCGACGAAGCGGTACTTGACGAGCGTCCAGAGCGCGACGAAGCCGTCGCGCCAGGTGATCTTCTTGCCCTCGTCGAACTCGCGCCCGGTGTAGGAGATCGGAACCTCGTAGATGCGGATGCCCTGCCGCAGGATCTTGGCCGTCACCTCGGGCTCGAACTCGAACCGCTGGGCCCGCAACGTGAGGCTGTCGATCAGCGTGCGGTCGAAGAGCTTGTAACAGGTCTCCATGTCGGAGAGGGTCGTGTTGTAGAGCACGTTGGTGATCAGTGACAGGAAGCGGTTGCCCACCCAGTGCAGGAACAACATGTTGCGCCGTTCGCCGGTGAAGCGCGAGCCGTAGACGACGCGCGCCTTGCCCCGCAGGATCGGCGCGAGCAACCTGGGCCAGTCCTCGGGGTCGTACTCGAGGTCGGCGTCCTGCACCAGCACCAGGTCACCGTGCACCTGTGCGAGACCGCTGCGGATGGCTGCGCCCTTCCCGCGGTTGGCCTCGTGCGTGATCACGCGTACGGTGCTGTCGCCCAGTTGGCGCAGCACGTCGCGGGTGCCGTCGGTGCTGCCGTCGTCGACGATCACGATCTCGAGGTCGACCGGCAGATCGACCGCGCGCATGCGGCGCACGATCTCCACGACCGTGTTGCGCTCGTCGAACACCGGCACGATCACCGACAGCTTGCGATAGTTGGGCGTCTCGTCAGTCGACACCGAGCCTCCGGTACCAGTCGTACGTGCGGGCGAGACCTTCGCGGAGGTCGACGTGCGGATGCCAACCGAGCACCCGCTCGGCGAGCGAGATGTCGGGACGTCGTTGTCGGGGATCGTCGACCGGCATCGGCTCGAACACCAGCTCGCTGGCGGAACCGGTGACCTCGAGCACCAACTCGGCGAGCTCGAGCATCGTGAACTCGTGCGGGTTGCCGATGTTCATCGGTCCCACGTGATCGGACTCGAGCAGCGCGAGGAGGCCGGCGACCTCGTCGCTCACGAAGCAGAACGAGCGGGTCTGCTTGCCGTCGCCGTGCACGGTGAGCGCCTGGCCGCGCATGGCCTGCGCGAGGAAGTTGGACACGACCCGCCCGTCGGCCACGCCGAGTCGGGGCCCGTACGAATTGAAGATGCGCACGATCTTGGTGTCGACCCCGAACTCGCGGTGGTACGCCATCGTGATCGCCTCGGCGTAGCGCTTGGCCTCGTCGTAGACCGAGCGCGGGCCGACGCTGTTCACGTTGCCGTAGTAGCTCTCGGGCTGCGGGTGCACGAGTGGATCGCCGTAGATCTCGCTGGTCGACGCGAGCAGGAACCGCGCACCGTTCTCACGCGCGAGGTCGAGCGCGTGACGGGTGCCGATCGACCCCGCCTCGAGCGTTGCGATCGGACGGGCGAGGTACTCGGGCGGGCTGGCCGGGCTGGCCAGGTGGAGCACCGCGTCGACCGTGCCGTCAACGGGCAGCGAGACGGTGACGTCGTGCTCGACGAGCGTGAACCCGGGATCGTCGCCCAGGTGCGCCACGTTGTCACGGTTACCGGTGACGAAGTTGTCGACCGCGACGACGTCCCAGTCGCGCGCACGGAACAGGTCGCAGAGGTGCGAACCGAGGAACCCGGCACCGCCGGTGAGAACCGCTCGTGGCATCAGCGGCCGACGCCCTGGTAGACGAAGCCGCGCCGACGCATGGCCACCGGATCGAGCAGGTTGCGGGCGTCGACCAGCGCGTGCGGCTCCACCATGGAATCGACCACCCGGCTGAAGTCGAGCCAGCGGAACTCGTCCCACTCGGTGAGCAGGGCGAGCAGCTGGGCCTCGGCCGCGGCGTCGTAGGGACTGGCGACGACCTCGAGGCCGGGGAGCCGTGCCGCCGCCGCCTCTCCCGCCGCGGGGTCGTACGCCCGCACGTGCGCTCCCTCTTCGAGCAGTCGACGGCAGACGACCACGGCGGGCGAGTCGCGCAGATCGTCGGTGTTGGCCTTGAACGTGAGGCCCCACACGCCGACCCCCACGTCGGTCAGTGACCCGCCGGCGGCGTCACGCAGCTTGCCGATGATGCGTTCGTGCTGGTGGCGGTTCACGTCCACCACGCCCCGCAGCAGGCTGAAGTCGTAGCCCGCGGTGTCGGCGGTGTGCATGAGCGCGGCGGTGTCCTTCGGAAAGCACGAACCGCCGTAGCCGGGCCCGGGGTGGAGGAACTCGAAACCGATGCGCGGGTCGTACCCCATGCCGAGCGCGACCTCGCGCACGTCGGCGTTCACCGCCTCGCACAGATTGGCGATGGCGTTGATGTACGAGATCTTGGTGGCGAGGAACGCGTTCGACGCGTACTTGATCATCTCGGCCGACGCAGGGTCGGTCACGAGGATGGGTGCCTGCACCTCGCGGTAGAGCTCGGAGACGCGCACCGCCACCGCGGTGTCGTCGCAGCCGATCACGACCCGGGACGGCTCGAGGAAGTCGCGCACGGCAGTGCCCTCGCGCAGGAATTCTGGGTTGGAGGCCACGCCCACGTCGGTCGTCGCGCCCGCCTGGCTCAGCTCGCGGGCGACGAACTGGGTGGAACCGACGGGCATCGTCGACTTGTTGACCACGACGGTTCCCGGCCGGAGGACCGGCGCGATCTCTCGGATCACCGCCTCCACCGCGCTCAGATCGGCGGCCCCCGACTCGGACTGCGGTGTCTGCACGCAGAGGAACACGAACTCGGCCGTGCGAGCGGCATTGGTGGCGCCGACCACGAAGCGCAACTGCCGGGCGCCCAGCCCCTCGGCCACCAGGGCGGGCAGGCCCTCTTCGAGGATCGGGACCTCGCCCTTCGAGAGCGCGCGCACACGCTCCTGGTCGAGATCGGCGCAGGTGACCGAATGGCCGAGGCGGGCCATGCACGCAGCCGTGGTGAGGCCCACGTACCCCGCTCCGATGACGGCAACCTCGCTCATGCCCAGTCCTTCACGTACTCGGTGACCGCGTCGCGCCAGGGGCGCAGTGACGGGAGACCGGCCAGTCGCAGCGCGCGGTTGTCGAGCGCGCTCATCAGTGGGCGAGCCGCGGGCCGGTCGAGGTCGGCGGCGTCGAGCGGCGCGATGCCGGATGGATCGACGCCGCGTGCGCGCAATGCGGTGACGATCAGCTCGTGGCGGGTGCACGCCTCGTTGCCGCTGGTGACGTGGAACAACCCCTGGCGCCGCTCCACCGCGAAGCGCGCCAGCAGCGCCGCGAGATCGGGCGCGTAGGTGGGCACGCTCACCTGGTCGGCGAGCACGCCGTCGAGCTCACCCTTGTCGAAGGCGCCGAACGCCCAGCTCACCAGGTCGGTGCCGCGCCGCCCGAACACCCACGCGGTGCGGACCGTGGCCCACGTCGCGGCGTGGCGTTCGACCTCCAGCTCCCCGCCGAGCTTCGAACGCCCGTACTCCGAGATCGGGCGCACCGGGTCCCACTCGTCGTAGGGGCGGGTGGACTCGCCGTCGAACACGTAGTCGGTGGACACGTGCACGAGGTGCGCACTGCAACGGGCGGTCGCCTGGGCGAGCGTGCGGACGCCGAACGCGTTCACCGCGAACGCCCGCTCGGGGTCGCGCTCGCAGGCGTCGACGTTGGTCATCGCCGCCGCGTTCACCACCGCATCGGGCGCGAACTCCGCCACGACCTGCTCGACCTGCTCACGGTCGGCGAGATCGAGCGTGTCGCGCCCGCGCCGAGTACGTCGTGGGTGCCATGGAGGGCGTCGACGACGCGGGCGCCGACTTGACCGGCCGCGCCGGTGACGAGGATGCGCACGGGTCCGCAGTGTACGGGGCTACTGCGAGCAGGGATCCGACGGAGCGGGCCCGAGGGTGGTCGTGGTCGACGGCGGCGCGGTGGTGGCGGGCGTACCCGGGAGCGTCGTCGTCGTGGTGGGCAGCGTGATGGTCCCGGGGTAGGACGAACCGAGCACCAGCTGCACCGAGTCCTTCGCTGCGGGGTCGGGCACGAGCTTGGCGTCGGGGATGTAGTCGAGCAGCGCGATGGCCGCTTCCGACTGGCCGTACCCGTACCGGATTTCGGTCGCCGCGATCGTGGACCGCGGCTTGCCCTCGGTGGTCTGGAAGCCCTGACTGGCGAGCTCTTTCACCACCGACTGGCTCACGTTGGTGCCGGTGGCGTCGACGACCCGGACCTTGACCTGCGAAGGCTGCACCGTGGCCGGCTTGGGCGTGTCGTCACCGAAGGTCCGCAGCTGCTGGACGACGGCGTCGGCGTCGGGTGACGCGATGAGCCGGTTCGGGTCGGGTTGGTACTGCTCCACCGGCAGCGTCTCGAACCGCACCGAGTTCGGGTCGTTCACGTCGACCGTCTTGAAGGCACGGACGAGCGCGTTGACGTCGTCGCGGCTCAAGGTCTGGTCGGCCTTGACGTACCCGAGCACGTTGTCGGCGAGCGACACCGCGAGGAACGGGTCGCCCAGCGCGCGCGAGATGGCGAGGCCCGCGAGCTTCCGGATGAACGTCTGCTGCCGCGCGATCCGATCGAGGTCGGAGCGGACGTCGAGCGACCGCCAGTGCTCCCCCGTCTCGGGATCGACGTAGTCGCCGTCAGGGTCGGAGATCTGGAGAAAGCGGGAGCGCACGTAGACGAGCGCGGTATCGCCGTCCACGTCATAGCAGCCGGCGCCGTACGGGCTCAGCATTCCGAGCTCGAGGTCGCGGACGCGCCCGGGCAGGTACACCCTGACGTTGCCGATCTCGTTGACGATCTCCTTGAAGCTCTGGAAGTCGACCTCGAGGTAGTGGTTGATGTCGATGTCGAAGTTGGCCTTGAGCGTGTCGCGCACGAGCTCCGGCCCACCGGTCGAGTAGGCGGAGTTGATCATGCTGAGGCCGGGTGTCCCCGGCACGTTCACCATGAGGTCGCGCGGGAAGCTGACGACGAAGGTGCGCTGCGCGCTGGGCTCGACGTGCGCCACCATCAACGTGTCGGAACGTTGCCCCTCGACGCTGTCGTCGGGGTTGTTCGGGTCGCCGAATGCCGCAGCCGCGTCGGGGTTGTCCACGAAGGCGCGGGTGTCGGAGCCGATGATCAGGTAGTTGGCGCCGCCGGGCGGCGCCGGTGCGAGCTGCGGGATGACGACGCGCTGGATCTTGGCGACCCGGTCGGTGATGTCGCGGTCGACCAGCGCCACCGCGCTGGTCATGCACGCGCTCGCGATGACGACCGCGATCACGAGCCGGCCCCAGAAGCCGCGCCAACGCATGCGCTCGCTGGCGCCCTCGTTCGCGCTGGTGCCCGTGTTGGCCGCCGGCCCCGACATCTGCCCCGCTCCTCCCGGTCTCAGACGCAGGCCGCTTCGGGCGACAGCGTCGTGGTCGTCGCCCCGGGCGCAGCGGTGGTGGCGGTGCTGCCCAGCCCGTGGAAGTCCTTCCCGAGGACCAGCACGATATCGGTGCCCGCCCGGGAGGAGTCCTCGACCAGCTGGGCGCCGGGCACGATGCTCTGGAGGAGCTGGGCCTTGGCCAGGTCGGAGGCCCCGTAGTGGATCTCGCTCTGGTCGACGAGCCCGGCGGGGTTGTTCTCGGCGCCGCCGTTCACGAACCCCTTCGCTTGGAGCTCCTGCGCGGTGTTGCCGGCGGCGTTCTGCACGCCGGAGCCGTTGCGCACCACGACCCGCACGTCGGACGGGCGGGCCGCGGGCGCGTTCCCGCCCCCGTCGCTCCCGGCGGGCGGCGCGGTCGTGGTGGTGGGGATCGGCGCCTCACCCCGGAGGACGGCGAGCACCGCGTCGGCCTCGGGCTGCTTCTCGAGCAGGAACGACCCGGCCGAGTCACCCATCATCCACGGGAGGGTCTCGAAGGTCGGACCGCTGCCGTCGTCCTCGGAGAGGCCCATGAACGCGCGCACCAGCTCGTTGAACGACTCGCGGTCGAACGACTGGTCGGCGGTGAGCTGCGGGATGAGGTGATCGGCGAGGTCGGGCGCGATCGACGGGTCGTCGGTCGCCTTCAGCACCGCGATGCGGCCGAGCCGCTTGATGAAGTCCTGCTGGCGCTCGATGCGGTCGATGTCGGACCGACCGCTGGCGTCCACCCACCTGCCGTTCTCGTAGTACTCGAGGTGCCGGGCGCGGACGTAGGCGAGCGACGCCGCGCCGTCGAGGTTGTAGCACCCCGGTCCGTACTGGAACGGCCCGAGCCCCGAGAACTGGTCGCGCATCTGCTGCGGGATCCAGACCGGCACCGAGCCGACCGCGTTCACGATGTCCTCGAACGACTTGAAGTTCACCTCGAGGTAGTGGTTGATCGGTACGTTGAAGTCCTGCGCCAACGTGTCGATCACGAGCTGCGGGCCCTTGTTGAAGGCGGCATTGATCTTCTGGCGACCGAGACCGGGGACGTCGACCATCAGGTCGCGTGGGAACGACACCACGTAGCTGGCATCGCCGTCGGCGTGGAGCACCATCATCGTGTCGGAGCGTGGCGGGCCGTCGGCAGTCGTGTCGCGGTCGGTGAAGGCGTCCTTGTCCTCCTCGCTCTGCACGAAGGACCGGGTGTCGGAGCCGATGATCAGGAAGTTGGTGCTCGATCCCGACGCGGCCGCGGTCGTCAGCTGGACAGCGCGGGATCTCGTCGATACGGTCGTCGATGTAGCCGTTGATGCGGAAGACCGCCGCACCCATCACGAGTGCGCACACCACGATGGCGATGACGATCCGTCCGGAGAGCGCGCGGAGCGCGGCGAGGGGAGATCTCACGGTCCGGTCATGGTACCGAGGGGGGCTCGCGGGACGGTGTCGCGGCGGGCGGGAACGGAGTCGGCGGGCACCCGGAAACGGGCCCGGGACGGCCGGGTGCCCGCCTGTAGCGTGGTCCGGTGCGACACGCCGATCTCGTCGCGTCGGGGCTGGTCAGCGGCCTGCCACCCGGCTCTGCCGTGGCCTCGGTGCGGCGCGGGCGCTCCACCGTGGTCGGCGTCGCCCCGGCGGAGGTCGTGGTGGCGTCGGGGTCCGACGGCTTCGCCGTCCTCGACGCACTGACCCCGGGGTTCTGGGTGGGGTGGTGCGCGTTCGAGCTCGGCCACGCCGCCGAGCGCGTGGTCGCCCGGGGCGCGTCGACGGAGCCCGCATCGGTACCCGACGCGGTGTTCGCCCGATTCGACGCGCTCGCGGTCGTCGACGAACGGGGCGGCATCCGCGTGCGCGGCGACGGACCGGGCCGCGCGCTCCTCGACGCCGCGGTCGCGAGGCCCGCGAGCGCTGCACATCTCCCGATGCCGTCGACGCACTGGCACAGCGGTCTCGATCGCGACGACGTACACCGATCGCGTCGCCACCGTGCTCGACATGCTGCGCGCCGGCGAGTGCTACCAGGTCAACCTCACCCGTCGGCTCACGTGCGACGACGCCATCGACCCCGTCGCGCTGTACGGCGCGCTCGCGCACGCGCACCCCGCGCCGCACCTCACGCTGCTGCAGCTCCCCGAGCTCGGCCCCGGCACCGCGGTCGTGTCGGCGTCGCCGGAGCGCTACCTGCGGGTGCGCCACCGCGACGTCGAGACGCGCCCGATCAAGGGCACCGCGGCCACCAGCGCCGCGCTGCGCGCCAGCGGCAAGGACCATGCCGAGAACGTGATGATCGTCGACCTCGCCCGCAACGACCTCGGTCGGGTGTGCACGCCGGGGTCGGTGCAGGTCCCGGCGCTGTGCTCGGTCGAGTCGCACCCCGGGTTGCACCACCTCGTGAGCACGGTGCGGGGTCGGCTGCGCGACGACGTCGGGCTCGGCGCTCTCGTGGAGGCCACGTTCCCGCCCGCGTCGGTGACCGGCGCGCCCAAGCCCCGCGTGCTCCAGGCCATCGAAGACCTCGAACCGGTGCGGCGGGGCGTGTACTGCGGCGCCCTGGGCTGGATCGACACCTCGGCCGGCGATCCCGAGCGCGTCACCGCCGACCTCGCCGTCGCCATCCGCACCTTCACCGTCCTCGGCGCGCCCGGCGCCGGCTGCACCCACTTCTCGGTGGGCGGCGGCATCGTCGCCGACTCCCGCCCCGACGCCGAGTGGGCCGAGACCGAGCTCAAGGCGGCCCGGCTCCTGGCGGTGGCGGGCGCCGTCGCCGACGTCGACGTCGGTACCGCGGTCCGAGCGGCCTCGTGACCGGCCGCCCGCCGCCGAGTCGGCGCCGACGTCCTCCGCCGAGTCCGCCGCCGGGTGGGTGTGGGTCGACGGTGCGCTGGTCGCCGTCGACGACGCCCGCATCTCCCCGTTCGACCACGGGCTGCTCGTGGGCGACGGCGTGTTCGAGACCATCCGCGTCTACGGCGGTGAGCCGTTCGCCTGGACCCGCCACCTCGACCGGCTCGCGCACTCGGCGTCGGGACTCGGGCTCCCCGTCCCCGACCGCGACGCGCTGCGTGACGGCCGCGTGCGACGTGCTCTCGGCCAACGGCCACGACGAGGCCCGGTTGCGCATCACCGTCACCGGCGGTGTCGCGCCGCTGGGATCGGAGCGCGGCAGCGCCGGACCGACGGTGGTGGTCGCGAGCAGTCCCCTGCGGGCGTGGCCCGACTCGGTGCGCGTCGTCGTGGTGCCGTGGGTGCGCAACGATCGCGGCGCGACCGCAGGTCTGAAGACCACGTCGTACGCGGAGAACGTGCGGCGCGCTGGCGTACGCGCACGAGCGCGACGCGAGCGAGGCGATCTTCGCCAACACGCGCGACGAGCTGTGCGAGGCCACCGGTTCGAACGTCTTCGTCGTGCGCGACGGCGCCGTCGCCACGCCGCCGGGCTCGTCGGGCTGCCTGCTCGGCGTGACCCGCGCCCTCGTGCTCGAGCTCGCCGCCGCGGCCGGCATCGCGGTCGACGAGACGCCCCTCCCGGTCGACGCGCTGCGCGACGCCGACGAGGCCTTCCTCACGTCGACCACCCGCGAGGTGCAGCCGATCTCCCACGTCGACGACCGCGCCGTGCCGTCGGTGCCCGGCCCCGTCGCCGCCACCCTCAGCACCGCGTTCAACGCCCTGGTCGCCCAACACCTCGACCCCTGACCTCGAAGCATCGTTTCGGCGTGGTGAACCGCGCGATATGCGCGGGTCTGCCACGCCAAAACGGCATTGGGGTCGGTCAGCGGAGGTGGTGGACGTCGGCGGCGACGACCGTGTGGTCGTGGCCCTGGTCGTCGCGCACGACGAGGGCGCCGTCGTCGGTGACCCCCACCGCGGTGCCGACGACGTCGTCGCCGCGCAGGTGCTCGACCCGCACGGCACGACCGACGGTGGCGAGGCGCTCCCGGTAGTCGACGAGCAGCCCGTCGCCTGAGGCCAAGGCCTCAGCGAAGCGGTCGAGGTAGGCGTCGAGCAGGGCGTCGCGGTCGACGGGACGACCGGCCTCGAGGTTGCAGGCGGTGGCGATCGCCGTGAGCTCCCCGGGGAACGACTCCCAGTTCACGTTGCACCCGGCCCCGACGACCAGCACGTCGCCGTCGGCCTCGGCCAGGAGGCCGGCCAGCTTGCGATCGCCGACGACCAGGTCGTTCGGCCACTTGAGCCGGGCATCGATCCCCGCCACCTGCTCGACGGCCTGCGCCAGCGCCACCCCCGCGGCCATGACCGCACGGGCGTGCGCGTCCCGCCGGAGCAGCACGCTGACCAGGAGCGACGACCCCGGGGCCGCCTGCCAGGTGCGTCCCAGACGCCCCCGGCCCGCGGTCTGCTCGTCGGCGACGACCACGAGGCCGTCGGCCGCACCGGCCCGGGCGGCGTCGAGCGCTCGGCGGTTCGTGGAGTCGAGGGTGGCGAACCACTCGACCCGCCAGGGCCCCCGTTCCGAGGTGCGAGCGGGTGCAGACACCGCCGTAGGATACGGCGACCTGTCGCCAGAGCATCCCGAGGGGCACGTGTTCAGCAAAGTCCTGATCGCCAACCGAGGCGAGATCGCCGTCCGGGTCATGCGCACCTGTCGCGAGCTCGGCATCACGACCGTCGCCGTGTACTCCGAGCTGGATCGCGACGCGATGCACGTCCGCTACGCCGACGAGGCGTACGCGCTCGGGGGCCAGACCGCCGCCGAGAGCTACCTGAACACCGAGGCGATCCTCGACGCCATCGAGAAGAGCGGCGCCGAGGCCGTGCACCCCGGCTACGGGTTCTTCTCCGAGAACGCCGAGTTCGCTCGGGCCATCACCGAGCGGGGCGTGGCCTGGATCGGGCCGCCGCCCGAGGCGATCGAGATCATGGGCGACAAGATCTCGTCCCGGAAGTCCGCCGCCGCGTCCGACGTGGCCGCGGTGCCCGGCACGCTCGACCCCATCCAGGACGCGTCCGAGGTGGTGGCGTTCGGCAACGAGCACGGCTGGCCGGTGGCGATCAAGGCTGCGTACGGCGGTGGCGGTCGGGGCCTGAAGATCGCGCACAGCGCCGACGACGCCGCCGAGGCGTTCGAATCGGCGGCGCGCGAAGCCGTCGCGTACTTCGGGCGGGGCGAGTGCTACATGGAGCGCTACCTCACCCGTCCCCGTCACATCGAGCTGCAGGTCTTCGCCGACACGCACGGCAACGTCGTCTGCCTGGGCGAGCGCGACTGCTCCACGCAGCGCCGCCATCAGAAGCTCATCGAGGAGAGCCCGGCCCCCGAGCTCAGCGCTGAGATCCGCGCCGCGATGAACGAGGCCGCGGTGAAGGTCGACGCGCGGCTGCGGCTACGTGAACGCGGGCACCGTCGAGTGCCTCTACCAGGACGGCGAGTTCTGGTTCCTCGAGATGAACACCCGTCTCCAGGTCGAGCACTGCGTCACCGAGGAGGTCACGCAGCTCGACCTCGTCGCCGAGCAACTGCGGGTCGCGGCCGGTGAGCCGCTCTCGTTCACCGCCGACGACGTCGTGCACACCGGCCACTCGATCGAGTGCCGCATCAACGCCGAGAACCCGGCCGCGAACTTCGCCCCCTCGCCCGGCACCATCGCGCACCTGCGGCTCCCGGGCGGCCCCGGCGTGCGCTGGGACGGTGGGTACGCGCAGGGCGACACCGTGTCGCAGTACTACGACAACCTGATCGGCAAGCTCGTCGTCTGGGCCCCCGACCGCGAGAGCGCCCGCAAGCGCATGCTCCGCGCGCTCGCCGAGTTCGAGATCAGCGGGTTGCACACGACCATCCCCGCCCACGTCGCGCTGCTGTCGACCGAGGCGTTCGCGAGCGTGCACCACTCCACCAAGTGGGTGGAGGACGAGGTCGACGCCGCCAGCTTCACCGAGGACGCCGCACCCGAGGCCGCCGCCGTCGAAGGCGCGGACGAGGCCGAGCCGCTGCTCGAGCGCACCATCCCGGTGGAGGTCGACGGCAAGCGCTACTCGGTCAAGCTGTGGCTCCCGGAGGCCGCCGCCGGCACCGCGACGCCCAAGAAGCGCTCGGCGCGGCCCGCGCCCGGGCGCGGGAGCTTCGGGTGGCGCGGCGGGGAGCGGCACCATCGCCGCGCCGATGCAGGGCACCATCGTGAAGGTGCTCGTGGCCGAGGGGGAAGCGGTCGAGGTCGGCCAGTCGGTGCTCGTGCTCGAAGCGATGAAGATGGAGAACCACATCAGCGCCGAGAAGGCGGGCACCGTCAAAGAGGTGCGCGTCGCCGCGGGTGACACCGTCGGCACCGGCGACGTGCTGGTCGTCATCGAGTAGTCATCCCGGCCCGCGCGCTTGGGCAGGATGGGCACGGGTCGACGAGACTCCGCGTCATGACCGAACTCATGGAGTACGAGGCGGAGCAGGTCGAGGCCGCGAACGCGTCGAGCAAGCGACCGGTCGTGTTCGTCCACGGTCTGTGGTTGCTGCCGAGCAGCTGGGACCGGTGGGCCGAGCACTTCCAGGCGGCGGGGTACTCGACCGTCACCGCGGGTTGGCCGGACGATCCGAACTCGGTCGACGAGGCCAACCGCCACCCCGAGGTGTTCGCCCGCAAATCGGTCCAGCAGGTCGCCGACCACGTCGAGGCCGTCATCCGGAAGCTCGAGCAACGCCCCGCGGTCGTCGGCCACTCCTTCGGTGGTCTCCTCACCGAGATCCTCGCCGGGCGTGGCTGCAGCGACGCGTCGGTGGCCATCTCCCCGGCGCCGCACCGCGGTGTGCTCCCGCTCCCCATCTCCGCGCTGCGTTCGTCGTCACCGGTGCTGCGCAACCCGCGCAACCACGGGCGAGCGGTGCCGCTGACGTACGAGCAGTTCCGGTACACGTTCGCCAACGCCGTCTCCGAGGACGAGGCCCACGAGCTCTACAACACGTATGCCGTCCCGGCGGCCGGTCTGCCGCTGTTCCAGGCTGCGAGCGCAAACCTCAACCCGTGGACCGAGGTGAAGGTCAAGGTCAAGAGCCCCGACCGCGGTCCGCTGCTCATCGTCGCCGGCGCCGAGGACCACACCGTGCCGTGGGCGATCTGCAACTCGTCGTTCAAGCGCGAGCGGCGCAACAAGGAGGCGGTCACCGAGATCGTCAAGCTCAAGGACCGCGGCCACGCGCTGACCATCGACCACGGATGGAAGAAGGTCGCCGACGCGTCGCTGAAGTTCATCCAACGCTTCGTGAAGCCGTAGCCGAGCGGCGCTCGGGCATCACCCGGTGAAGCGAGCGGGTGCGAGCAGTGGCGGCGCAGGGATGGCCACCGGCGGAGCGACCTGGAACGGCTGGCTCCCGGTGAGCGTGCCGGCGTTGCAACTCACGGTGACGACGAACGAGGTCACGGGCGTGCCGGCGGGGATCAGCACCGAACCCGTGCCCGGTGCGCTGAAGGTGCCGGCACCGACCGTGCCTTCGCCGACCTCACCGGTGGGGCTCACGGCCTGCACGAAGATGTCGAACTGCCCGGGTGGGGTCGGCGCACACCCCGGTGCACCGACGAGGATCGTCGTGCCGTCAGGACCGACGGTCGCGTCGAGCGCGAGCGCGACGGTGGCTCCCGATGCCGGGGCCGTCGACAGGCCGGCCACGACGCCCGCGGTGGCGAGCAGCACCGTGATGTACCACGCCGGTCGCATCAGCCGGAGGTGCGGGCGAGGTAGGCGTCGCGCAGATCCCGGACGGTGCTCATCGGCTCTCCTCGAGTGCGGTGAGATGGGCGACGACGTGGGTCACCGGCAGGTCGGTGCGGCGAGCCAGCCGGGTGCGGAAAATCCTGACGCATCCAGCGTGAGAGCCCCAGCGGCAGGGTCGACACGACGATCTCGTCGAACCGGTCGCGCGGCAACGCCTCCACGGGGTCGGCGTCACCGATCGAGCCGGTGCTGATCGCGCCCTCGGCGTGCATCCACGCCAGCGCCGCCTCGAGCCGCTCGCGCGCGACGACCAGCGCGGCACCCTCCGTCCAGGAGAGGTGATCCCGCGGCGGCGTGGCCGGCACCGACGTGGAACCGGCACGGTGGTGTGCCGAGGCGCTCGCGCACCGCAGCGCGCAACTCGTCACTCATCAGCGTCTGGTTCTCAACGACGAGGTACCGGCGCATGTGCCCCCACACCAACGACGTGACCGGAAGTCGGCTCTCTCCGCACTGTACGCCTGTCGCCGCGACCCGCAAAGCGTGGGCTACGACGCGGCGTCGGCGAGGAGCTCGGCGAGCGACGGGTGCACGAGGAGCGAATCGACGATGTCGCCGACGCGCAGACCGTTGGTGACGGCCACCGCGAGCACGCTGATGAGCTCGGCCGCGTTGCGACCGACGATCGAACCGCCGAGCACCACGCCGGTGGCGGGGTCGGACAGGATCTTCACGAAGCCGCGCGGGTCACCCTTGATGAGCGCCTTGGCGTTGGCCGTGAACGGAACCTTGGTGACCCGGATCTTGCGACCCTCCGCGAACGCCTCCGCCTCGGCCAACCCCACGTCGGCGATCTCGGGGTCGGTGAACACCGCGGAAGCGGCCTTGTCGTAGTCGAGGTGCCGGTGCGGCCGGTTGTGCATGCCCATGAGGTGCTCGGCGATCTTGCGGCCCTGCATCGCGGCCACCGACGACAGCGGCAGCTTCCCGGACACGTCGCCGGCGGCGTAGATGTGCGACACGTTCGACAGGCAGTTGTGGTTCACCCGGATGTAGCCGGCCGTGTCGACCTCGACCCCCGCGGCGTCGAGGTCGATGCCCTCGCTGTTGGGGATCGAGCCGACCGCGAGCAGCACGTGCGAACCCTCGACGACGCGACCGTCCTCGCAGCGCACGCGCACGACGTCGCCCTCGCGCTCCACCGCGCTCGCACGCGCACCCTTGAGGAGGCTGATGCCGCGCTGGAGGAACGCTTCCTCGAGCACCGACGCGACCTCGGCGTCCTTGATCGGCAGCACCTGCTGGCGGGAAACGAGCAGCGTGACCCGAGAGCCGAGCGAGTCGAACAGGTGGGTGAACTCCACGCCGGTGACGCCCGAGCCCACGACGATGGCGTGCTCTGGGATCTCCGGCGGCGGGTAGGCGTCGCGGGTGGTGAGCACCCGCTCGTGGTCGACGGGTACGAAGTCGGGCACGCGCGGCCGCGAGCCGGTTGCCACGACGACGAAGTCGGCGGCCAGCTCCTCGATGACGCCGTTGGTGTCGACCACCACTTCGTGGGGGCCCTTGAGCTCGGCGCGGCCGTGGATGACCCGCACCTCTTGGGACGCGAGCTGCGTGGTGATCATGTGGTGGAGTCGCCCCTCGATCGACGACACCCGCTCGCGCAGGGCATCGATGTCGAGACGACCCTCGGCCTTCAGGCCCATGGTGTGCGCACGGTCGAGCTCGACCAGCTCCCCGCCCGTGGCGATCAGCGCCTTCGACGGGATGCAGTCCCAGAGGTGCGCGGCACCACCCACGATGTCGCGCTCGACCAGCGTGACGTCGGCGCCGAGCGTGGCCGCAACGGTCGCACACGTGTTGCCCGCAGGGCCACCACCAAGGATCACGACGCTCGGCATGGTTGCCAATGTAGGACGCGCTCCGAGCGCCTCCCGGACTTGGCGGCGTCACGGGAGTGCCCGCGTAACCTGATCGCGATGTCGCAGCTCCGCCACGACCCGCTGAGCGGGCGCGACGTGATCGTCGCCGCCGGGCGGGCGGCGCGCCCCACCACCTTCGCCGCCGGCGGCAACGACGCCGAGAGCGCAGGTGCATGCCCCTTCTGCCCCGGCCAGGAGGCACAGACCCCACCCGAGGTCGCGCGCGTGGGTGGGGGTGCGCCCGACGGGCCCGGGTGGGAGGTCCGGGCGTTCCCGAACCTGTACCCCATCGTCGAGGCCCACGAGGTGGTGGTCCTGACCCCCGACCACCGCTCGTTCGCCGATCTCGACGACGGGGAGGCGACCAACGTCGTCCGTCTGCTGCGGGACCGCGTCCACTCCCACCTCGAGACGGGCCACGTGTACGGCATCGCCATCCTCAACCACCTGAAGGGCGCGGGCGCATCGATCGCGCACCCCCACGCGCAGGTGTTCGCCCTCGACGTCGTGCCGCGTGCGGTCGAGGAAGCGCTCGGGCGGTTCCGCACCGCGGGCATCGATCTGGTGCTCGCCGACGTGCTCGAGGACCACGTCGTGCAGTCCCGCGGCATGGTCACCACGTGGTGCCCGCCGGCGTCGTCGTCGCAGTACCTGTTCCGCATCGCGCACGAGTCGGCCGGCGAGCGGTTCGACCGCGCCGACGACGATGTCATCGGCGACGTCGCGGTCGCGCTGCGCGACGCACTCCGGCGCGTGCGCAGCGCCCTCGGTGACGTGCCCTACAACGTCGTCGTGTACAGCGCGCCGCGCGACGCCACCCCGTACCACTGGTACGTGGAGGTGACGCCGCGCCTGACGGTGGTCGCGGGCTTCGAGCAGGCCACGGGCATCCTGGTCAACACGGTGCCCCCGGACCAGGCGGCCGAGCTGCTCCGCGAGGCGTCCACGCAGTGAGCGTGACCATCCACATCTGCACGACGATCGCGGCGACGCCCGACACCGTGTGGCAGGCGGTCGAGCGCATCGAGACCCACACCGACTGGATGCTCGACGCCGAGCGCATCACGTTCCGCACCCCGCAGCACGCCGGCGTCGGCGCCGAGTTCGACTGCCTGACGCGCGTCGGCCCCGTGCACACCACCGACCGGTTCGTCGTGACGCGGTGGGAACCGGGCGCGGCGATGGGCATCGAGCACCGCGGTGCGGTCACCGGGGTCGGCGAGTTCCGCCTGCGCCCGATCGCGAGCGGGGCGAGCACCGAGTTCTGCTGGGAGGAGACCCTCGCCTTCCCGTGGTGGCTGGGCAGCGTCGCCGGCGAGCGCTTCGGTCGGCCCGTGCTCAAGCGCATCTGGGAGGGCAACCTCCGTCGCCTGAAGGCGAACGTGGAGGACGGCCAGATAGCTTGACTCGGTCATCCAATGCTCTGGAGGACTCGTGAAACGGTTGTTCGTCGTCGGAGCCGTCGCGCTCTCGCTCGTCACGATGATGCCCTCGGCCACCGCCGCCCCGACGGCGCGCGCGATCGAAGTGCCGTTGCCCACGGTCGAGGGCCCGATCACCTCGGGCAACGGCAGAATCGTCGTGCAGAGCTCGAACTTCGATCTCGCGAACGTGGGCTACCAGCAAGCCGAGTTCTTCATCTCCGGCACCGCGCATTCGTACACGAGCGCGACGCCACTCACCGACGACGGCAAGTGGACCCTCACGGAGAACGGCGCGGCTCCCTACAAGACCCGCCTCGTGGTCTACCGCCCCATCGACCCGAAGACGTTCGACGGCACGGTCATGGTCGAGTGGCTCAACGTGAGCGGTGGTCTCGACGCGGGCGCCAACTGGACCATGGACCACACGGAGGAGATCCGCGCAGGAATGGTCTGGGTGGGGATCACCGCTCAGAAGGTCGGCATCATCGGTGGCTCAAACCGGCTCGTCGCGTCGCAGGCACTGCACAACGCCGACCCGGCGCGCTACGGGTCGCTCGACCACCCCGGAGACCAGTTCGCCTACGACATCTACTCGCAGGCTGCCCAGGCGCTGCGCAAGGACCCTGCGACGGTCCTCGGCGGGCTGCGACCGAAGCGCCTCGTCGCGGTCGGCGCCTCGCAGTCGGCCTTCTACCTCACGAGCTACGCGAACGGGCTCGCCCGTCGGACCAACCTGTTCGACGGCTTCGTCATCCCCAGCCGCGCCGGTGGGGCAGCCCGGTTCGACGGCAGCCCGGCGAACTCGCACGTGGTGGGCTCGGTGCGCATCCGCGCCGACCTCGGCATTCCGGTGCTCGTCCTCGCCACGGAGAGCGATCTCGTGCTCCTCCGCTACGCGGCCGCCCGACAGCCCGACTCGAAGTTCTTCCGTGCGTGGGAGATCGCCGGCACGTCCCACTACGACACCTATTCGCTGACGTTGGGACCCAAAGACGACGGCACGATCGAGGCCGATGCGTCGTTCTTCGACACGATGATCACCCCGGTCACCTCGCCGTACCCGGGGATCCTCGACTGCTCCAAGCCGATCAACGCGGGTGGTCAGACGTACGTGGGCCGCGCCGCAGTCGCCGCGATGAACCGCTGGGTGACCGACGGCACGGCCCCAGCCCGCTCACCGCGGCTGCAACTCGACTCGACGAACCCCTCGACGTTCAGGCTCGATGCGAACGGCAACGCGCGCGGCGGGATCCGCACACCGCAGGTCGACGCGCCCATCGCAACGCTCTCCGGTCTCGGCCAGGGCGGGACTGGCTTCTGCTTCCTGTTCGGCACGACGAAGACCTTTGACGCAGCCAAGCTGGCGACGCTCTACCCGTCGCACGCCGCGTTCGTGAAGGCGTGGAACGCGGCCACCGACAAAGCGGTGAAAGCCGGGTTCGTCCTACCCGCCGACGCCGAGAACATCAAGGCCGCCGCCGCGGCCTCCACGGTCGGCGGTTCCTAGCCACATCGAACTTGCGTCGCTCGTCGGGGTCAGACACCCCCTGAACGACGCCGGTTCGCTGCTAGCTCCCCGAGAAGGTGGCCTTGCCGGGGCCGTCGTCGAGGAAGCTGCGGATGCCGGTGGTGGCGTCGTCGGTGGCGAAGACCTCGACGAAGCCCGCGGCCTCGAGGTCGAGGCCGTCCGACAGCGAACCGTCGAGCCCGCCGTCGATGGCGCGCTTGGCCAGGCCCATGGCGACGACTGCGCCCGACGCCAGCGACGCCGCCCACTCGAGTGCGGTGTCGAGCACCGCGTCGGCGGGCACGACCCGGTCGACCAGCCCGATGGCGAGCGCCTCGTCGGCGCGCACGTGCCGGCCGGTCCACACGAGATCCTTCGCCCGGGCCGGGCCGATCAGGCGGGTCACCCGCTGGGTGCCGCCACCGCCGGGGAAGATGCCGAGCTGGATCTCGGGGAAGCCCAGGCGCGCCGACTCCGACGCGACGCGCAGGTCACACGCCAGCGCGAGCTCCAGTCCCCCACCGAGCGCGAACCCGTTGATCGCCGCGATCACCGGCCGCGGGATCGCGGCCAGCGCGTCGAGACCGGCCCGGATCCCGGCACTGATCACCGGCGCGGCGCCGTCGGCGGTGAACTCGGCCACGTCGGCGCCGGCGGCGAACGCCTTCTCGCTGCCGGTGACGACGACGGCCTTCACCGACGCGTCGGCCGTCAGACCGGTGGCGATGCCCTCGAGGTCGCGCAGCAACGCGGTCGACAGCGGGTTCAGCGGCGGTCGGTTCAGCCGCAGCAGGGTCACGCCGTCGGGGCGCGACTCGACGAGCACCAGCGGGTCGGACATGGCACCAGCTCCCGGTTACTTGGTGTAGTTGAAGAACCCGCGGCCGACCTTGCGGCCGAGCAGCCCCGCCTCGACCATGCGCGAGAGCAACGGCGGCGGCACGTACAGGGGCTCCTTGAACTCGGCGTACATCGAGTCGGCGACCGCCTCGATGGTGTCGAGGCCGATCATGTCGGCGAGTGCCAGCGGTCCCATCGGGTGCGAGCAGCCTTCGACCATGCCGGCGTCGATGTCGTCGGCCGACGCGAACCCGGACTCGAGCATGCGGATCGCGGCGAGCACATAGGGCACGAACAACGCGTTGACGATGAACCCGGCGCGGTCCTGGGACCGGATCACGCGCTTGCCCAGGCCGTCGACCATGAAGTCCTCGGCCCGGTCGGCGACCTCGGCGCTGGTGACGATCGACGGGATGAGCTCCACCAGGCGCATCACCGGCACCGGGTTGAAGAAGTGCAGCCCCACCACGTGCTCGGGGCGCTCGCTGGCGACGGCCAGCTTCATGATCGGGATCGACGACGTGTTCGACGCGAGGATGGCGCGGTCGTCGATCACGATCTTGCCGAGGCTGCGGAACACCTCGAGCTTCTCGTCCTCGAACTCGCGCACCGCCTCCACCACGAGTTGGCGGTCGGCGAGCTCACCGATGTCGGTGACGAAGCGGACCCGCGCCAGCGCGGCCACGGCCGCGTCGTCGTCGAGCTTGCCCGCCCGCACCGCCCGCTGCAGCGAGGTCTCGATGCGCGACCGACCCGCGCTGACCGCGGCATCGTTGATGTCGCAGACGGTGACGTCGGTGCCGGCCTTGGCCGCCACCTCGGCGATCCCCGCGCCCATGAGCCCGGCGCCGACGACCCCGACGCGTTCGATGGACTCGCTCATGCTGCTCCTCCGTCGACGCCCTCGGTCAGCAGGGTCGCCGCAGTGTAAGGATCTGACTCACCGTCAGCTACTCGGTTGACCACGGTAGCGAAGCGCGTTCCGCTACAGAAATCATCTGCCTGCTTGATCAATCTATCAAGCACCAGACCACGAATTTCGTCCGCTATGCGCCGTTCGCGGCGTGCGACGAGCGCGTCGGATCCCTCGTGCGCGGCCCGATGGCGCCCGATCGCATCGAGCAGCGCATCGACGCCCCGGTCGTCGGTGGCCACGGTTTCCAGCACGGGCGGGCGCCACGCCCGCTCGCCGGCGAGCTCGAGCATCGCCTGCAGGTCGTGGACGGTGGCCGCCACGCCGTCGCGGTCGGCCTTGTTCACGACGAACACGTCACCGATCTCGAGCAGCCCCGCCTTGGCCGCCTGCACGCCGTCACCCCAACCGGGGTTCACGACGACGACGGTGGTGTCGGCGGTGCCGGCGATCTCCACCTCCGCCTGCCCGACGCCGACCGTCTCCACCACGATCCACTCGTGGCCGGCCGCAGCGAGCACGCGGATGGCCTGGGGGACGGCCCGCGCGAGCCCACCGAGGTGGCCCCGCGACGCCATGGACCGGATGAAGACGTCGGGATCGGTGGTGTGGTCGTGCATCCGCACCCGGTCCCCGAGGATCGCACCGCCGGTGAACGGGCTGCTCGGATCGACCGCGAGCACGCCGATCCGGGCGCCGGTGGCGCGGACATGACGCACCAACGCGGCGGTCAGCGTCGACTTCCCGGCGCCCGGCGCACCGGTGACGCCGATGGTCCACGCGGCGTCGGCGGCCGACACCGGCAGCGCCGCCATCGCCACCCGGGCGTCGTCGCCCCCGGTCTCGACGACCGACAGGAGCCGCGCGAGCGCGCCGCGGTCACCCCGCCGCACCGCGTCGACCAACCCCCCTGGATCGGTCACGACAACGGTGTTCGGATGGTCAGGCGAAGGGCTCTTCGTCGACGAGGGAGTCGTCGACGACGGCGGTGACGCCAGGAGCGCGATCCATGATGATGCGCTCGACCCCGGCCTTGAGCGTCTGCATCGAGATGGGACACGTGCCGCAAGCACCGACGAGGGTCACGTGGACCACACCGTCGTCGTCCAGGTTGTCGAACACGATGTCGCCACCGTCGCTCTGGAGCGCCGGGCGGATGAGCTCGATCGCCTCGAGCACGCGGCCTTCCAGCTCGGCGGGTTCGAGTGCGGTGTCGATCGGCATCACGGAGCTCCTGTCGCAGGCGTACCTGGGTGCAACACCACCAGTATCGCAGGCCTTCCCACCCCTCAGGGATTGGGCCTCCGATCCGTCATTCCTCGGCGGCCGCCTTGATCCGCTCGAGGGTGGTCTGCATGTTGCGGGCGTTGGTGCGACCGCGGGCCTTGCCGAACACCTTCCAGTAGAGCTTGAGCGGCAGGTTCTCGGCGAGGTCGTAGAACTCGGTGACGTCGGTCCCCCCGTCGGCGGCCTCGAACCGGTACCCCCAGGTCATGGGGTGGTTCTTCGGGGTGCCGACCACGAAGCTGAACTCCTTGCCCGGCTCACTCGTCACCACGGTGCACTTGGTCCAGTAGGTCGGACCCCGACCGTTTCGCTTCACGTGCCCACGGAAGCGCGCGCCCACTTCGGGACCGGTGGAGCCGTCGATCCACTCCGCCTCGAAGGTCTCGGCGTTGAAACGGCTGGTGTTCGTGACGTCGCTCACGAGCCGCCACACCCGCTCGGGCGGCGCGTCGACGTGGACGGTGACGGAGTCGGTCGGCATCGCACCAGGCTAAGCCGGTCCGCGTCCCGTCACTCGAAGGGAGCGATCTCCTCGCAGGCCCGGCACCAGTCGTCTTCGGGTGCCCACGGCCAGTCGTCGAAGATGCGCAGCGAGTCGTGCGCGCCGCAGGCGACGAGCCCGGTGTCGAGGTCGACCGCGTGCCGCTTGCCCTTGGGTTCCCGTCCACCGGCCGACGGGCGGCCGATGCCCTTCGAACGTGCCGGTCGTGATCCGAGCGCGCCGACGACCCAGGGCATGAGCGCAGGCTAGGACCGCCGCCGCGATCGTGCGCGAGGTTCACCGCCGACGGCGAGAACCGCGGTGTCAGCGCCAGTCGCGGACACGCTCGACGTCGGCGCCGAGCGCGCGCAACGACGCCGCGAGGTCGGAGTAGCCGCGGTCGACGTGGAAGGGGTCGAGCACGACGGTCTCACCGTCGGCCGCCAGTCCCGCGAGCACGAGCGCGGCACCGGCACGGACGTCGAGCGCTCGCACCGGCGCGGCCGACAGCCGCGTGACCCCGCGCACCACTGCGTGCCGACCCTCGTGGCGGATGTCGGCGCCCATGCGGTTGAGCTCGGCGACGAAGCCCAGGCGGTTGTCGAACACGTTCTCGGTGACGATGGCGGTGCCGTCGGCGGTGGCGAGGAGCGCGACCGCGAGCGGCATGAAGTCGGTGGCGAAGCCCGGGAACGGCAACGTGGCGATGTCGACCGCGCGCAGCCGCTCCTCCGCGCGCGCTTCCAGCCCGTCGGGGGTCTGCGTGATCTGCAGCCCCATCTCGCCCAGCTTCATGGCGACGGTCTCGACGTGGGCGATGCGCGCCCCGAGCAGGGTCGCCCGGCCACCGGTGATGCCGACCGCCATGAGCAAGGTGCCGGTCTCGATGCGGTCGGCCATGATCTCGCTCTCGACC
This sequence comes from uncultured Actinomycetes bacterium, assembly GCA_963756895.1. Classification (GTDB taxonomy): domain Bacteria; phylum Actinomycetota; class Acidimicrobiia; order IMCC26256; family DASPTH01; genus DASUAS01. The sequence continues at coordinate 116,793 of CAVWPI010000006.1, forward strand.
GGCTCGAGCCCCTCGACCCCCTCGACCAGGAGCGTCGACGTGCCCGCACCGTGGATCTCGGCACCCATGCGGTTGAGCATGTCGGCGAGGTCGGTGATCTCGGGCTCGCGAGCCGCGTTCTCGATGACGGTCTCGCCCTTGGCCAGCACCGCGGCGGTGAGGAGGTTCTCGGTGGCGCCGACGCTCGGGAACTCGAGCACCACCCGCGCCCCGGACAGACGGTTGGTGCGGGCCTCGATGAAGCCGTGCACCACGTCGAGCTCGACGCCCATCGCCTCCAGCCCGCGGAAGTGCATGTCGAGCTTGCGGTTGCCGATGTTGTCACCGCCGGGCATCGCCACGCGCGCCTGACCACAGCGGGCCAGCAGTGGACCGAGCACGTTGATCGACGCGCGCATGCGCGTCACCAGCTCGTACGGCGCCTCGGCGTGCAGTTGCGCCGACGCGTCGATCTGCAGCTCGGTGGCGCCGCTCCACTCCACGTGCGCGCCGATCGCGCGGAGCACGTCGATCATGACGTCGAGATCGGCGACGGGATCGACGTTGCGCAGCGTCGTTATGCCGGGCGCGAGCAACGCGGCGGCCATCTGCTTGGTGCCGGCGTTCTTGGTCGCGCCCGAGACGCGCACGGTGCCGTGCAGCGGACCGCCGGCGCGGACGACGAAGGAGTCGCTCATCGCGCGCTCATTCCGCGAAGCTCAGCGGCAGTTCGTCCTCCACCTCGGGCGCGGCGACCCGCCACACCGGGATGGGCGTGACGATGCCCGGGATCTGGCGCTCGCCGAGGGGGATGACGGGGAACGCGTCGCCGAGGGCCTTCACGACCTCGTCGTCGGCGATGATCTCGCCGGGCGCGGCGGCGTCGCAGAGCCGGGACGCCAGGTTGATCGACATGCCGATGAAGTCGTCGCCCTCGAACACGATCACGCGACCCGCGGCGATGCCGATCCGCAGCGGGAGGACGATGCTGGCGTTCTCCATCCGCTCGGTGAGGTCGAGCACGGTCTCGACGACGGGGCGCACCTCGGTGCCGACGAACATGCATCCGTCACCGAGCCACTTCCCCACCCGGATCCCGTGATCGGGCGAGAGGCCCCGCACGATGGCGCGGAACTCGGCGAGGACCGCGAGCGCCTCGTCGTCGCCCAGGGTGTTGTTCATGCGCGTGAAGCCACACATGTCGACGAAGGCGAAACACCGGAAAACTCGCACCGAGACAGTTTGGCCGATCGTCGGCGAGATTCCGCGCTTCGAGCGCGCCGGGACGGAGTGAGCGGACGCGAACGGCGGGGGAAAGGACGGGGGAAAGTCAGTCGCCGGCGGAGACGTCGACGCTGTACACCCGGTAGAGGAGGTCGGCCCCTCGACGTCGGTGCTGGTCGACCAATTTGCTGATCCCGGTCAGCGCCAGGAGGATCCGGGTGTCGTCGGGGCCCGCGCCGGGGCTGGCCAGGAGCTGGCGAACCCGGGTGACGTGGGCGACGAGGACCTCGTGGTCGCGGCGGAGACGGTCGATCTCGGGCGCGACCTCCACCGACTCGTCGACGAGCTCCTCGAACAGGCCGCCCGGTCCCTCGGTGAACGAAACGTGTTCGTCCCAGGCGTCCGCCAGGCCGTCGAGGGCGACCCCGACGGCCACGAGCCACGTGTCGGGCTTGGCGCCCACGTCGCTCGAGATCTGCTCGAAGACGATCGCGGCGTTGCGCAGACGTCCACGCTGGGTTCCGATCCGGGTGTGGGCGGTGGGACCACGGAGCTCGGTACCGGGCATTGGGGATCCTCCGGGAAGTGACGGGGGTACGAAGAATCCGGCGTCGTTGCCGGCGCTCATGCGGCCGTCTCATTTGGCGCGCGTGCGCGGGACTCCGTCAAGGGTTCCCATCACAATTCCCGATCAAACCCATCGACCCGAGGGATCACACCGGCCTCAACCGGGCAGCCCCACCACCCACGCCACAGCAGTTGCGGCGACCTCGGCGAGGACGTCGTCGGCCGTGCGCCCGCTGGCCTTCAGCGGCCGGTAGCCGTGATCGGCGGTGTCGACCCAGTGGAACGACGTCTTCCCCCGAACGGCCTTGGCTTCCTTGGTGAGTTCGGCCTTCGCGGCCATCGAGTCGCGGGTGCCGGACACGAAGAGGATCGGCACCCGGATGTCCGGGAAGTGGGCCACCCGCGGCTGGTCGGGCTTCCCCGCCGCGTGCAGCGGATACGAGAGCATCAACAACCCCAGCGCCGGCACGGGGTCGTCGCCGTCACCCACGACCATCGAGCAGTAGCGGCCACCCATCGACCGACCGCCCAGCACCAGCCGCGCGGGCGGGAGCTTGGTCCGCTTCGCCAGCTCGGCCGCGGCCTCGCGTGTGGCCGCGTCGAGCACCTTCGGCCGGTCCGGCGCGTTGCGCCCTGCCGTGCGGTACGGGTAGTTGAAGCGCAGGGACGGGATCTTCGCGGCGGCGAGCGCGTCGGTCACCGCCTGCAGCGCCGCGCCGTTCATGTTCGAGCCGGCTCCGTGCGCGAGCAGGACCGCCCGGTCGGCACCCCGCTTCGGCCCCTGCCACACGTACTCGGTCACCAGCTGCGTCGGGTTCGGAACCGTCATCGTTGGACCACCCAGCGCGTGAGGAACGCGTCGATGCGTTCGAAGGAGTCGACGATGGTGGCCTCCTTCGAGAAGCCGTGGCCCTCGCCGTCGTACACGTGCTGCTCGACGGTGCCGCCGGCGGCGCGCATCGAGTCGACCAGCAGCTGCGCCTGCGCGGGCGGGACCACCTTGTCGTCGGCGCCCTGCAGCACCAGCACCGGTACTGCGATCTCGCGCGCGGCCGACGGGCGACCGCGCCTCGTAGCGGTCGGCGTGTTCGGGCAACGTGCCGACGAGGCGATCGAGGTAGCGCGATTCGAACCGGTGCGTGGTAGCCGCGAGATCGAACAGGTCGGTGACACCGAAGAGGCTCACGGCTGCCCGGACCACGGGCGGCTGGTGCGCGGCGACGAGCAGCGCGGTGAAGCCGCCGGCGCTGCCGCCCATCACCGCGGCGCGCGACGCGTCGACGCGGTCGTCGTGCGCGAGTGCGCGGATGCCGGACACCGTGTCGGTGACGTCGACCTCACCCCAGACGTGGTCGAGCGCATGGCGGTAGGCGCGCCCGTACCCCGTGGAACCCCGGTAGTTGGGGCTCAGCACCGCCCACCCGCGCGACACGAACCAGCGGACACGCGGCTTCCAGTCGACGGTCGACTGGTCGGTCGGGCCGCCGTGGACGTCGACGAGCAGCGGCGGTGTCGCGCCGGCGTCGCGGGCGGCGTCGGACGGCAGCCACAGGAGCCCGTGCACCGTCGCACCATCGGCGCCGGGCCACGTGATCGGGGTGGGCTCGGGCAGGTCGACGCCGTCGAGCTCGGCGGGCGCACCCCGGCGTCGCGCGTCGCGGGCGCCGGTGGTGGGATCGAGCACGGTGAGCTGGGGCGCGGTGCGGCCACCGGAGCGGATGCAGGCGATACCCGAAGTGCTCCAGTCGAGGCCGGTGTGCCAACCCTTCGACACCTCGACGGCCGCGGGGTCGCGGTCATCGTCGAGCGCCACGACGACGAGGCGACCGAAGCCGTCCTCGTTGCGGCACAGCGCGATCGCACGCGCCGTCGGGCGCCCACGCGAACGACCGCTGGCCCGGACCCCACGACGGATCGGCGTGCTCGTGCGGTTCGGCGAGCGCGCACGCGGGCGCAGCGCCGACGTGCGGGACGGTCCACACGTTCATCCAGCCGTCGAGCTCGGCGACGAACGCCAGCGCATCGCCGTCCGGCGCGAACCGCGGCTGGCCGACGGCCACGTCGTTGCCACCAGCCACCAGGGTCGCCACCGCGTCGGGCTCGTCGACCACGACGGTCATGATGCGCGACCCGTCCCACGGCATGTTCGGGAGATCCCACTCGTGCCATGCGAGCCTGCGGCCGTCGGACGACCACGTCGGATCCCAGGCGTAGTCGGCGTGCGACACCCGGCGCGGCCACGTGAGCCCGTCGACGTCGACCAGGGCGACGTCGCAGGTGTCGTCGCGCTCGATCACGAAGGCCACCTGGGTCCCGTCGGGTGACACCGCCGGCGCGGCGGCGCGCCCGTCGCGGGACAGCACCCTCGCCGCTCCCCCGGTTGCGGGCACCGCGAGGAGGCGGCCGTCGGCGGCGGCGTAGACCAGCGTGTCGTCGTCGACCCAGCTGTAGCCACCGCCCCCGTACGCACCGAGCCCGGTCACCGGGATCTCGGCGGTGAGGGTCACGTCGGGCCCGCTGCCGTCGGCCGGCCCCACGACCAGGTCGACCCGACCGCCGAGGGCGTCGAGCCAGCCCAGGCGGGTCCCGCCCGGCGACCAGCGCGCCTCACCCAGGGTGCGCGACCGCGCCACTGCGGCCGCCGAGATGCCGGTCATGAGGCTCCGAGGCTACGAGATACACGTCGGGCCACCTGCCGCGCAACCCCCCGACCTGCACGTTCGTCGGATCGGGGTGCCGTCTGCGAGACTGTTCTGCTCATGCCGTCTCAGCCCGACAGTCTCCGCATCGCCTGGTTGGTCTACCGGGGCAACCCGTACTGCGGCGGCCAGGGCGTCTACACACGGGCCCTGGCCAAGGAGCTGACCGAGCTGGGCCACCGGATCACGGTCTACTCGGGTCAGCCGTACCCCGAGCTCGACGACCCGTCGCAGCTCCAGCGGGTCCCCAGCCTCGATCTCTACCGTCCGGAGAACCCGTTCCGGGTCCCGTGGCCGTGGGAGTTCAAGACCACGATCGACCTCCAGGAATTCGCCATCATGTGCTCGGCGGGGTTCCCGGAGCCGTACACGTTCAGCCTGCGGGCGCGCCGACTGCTCGAGCCGCGCCGGGCCGACTTCGACCTCATCCACGACAACCAGTGCCTCGGTTCCGGTCTGCTCGGGATGATGGACGACGGCTGGCCCGTGCTGGCCACGCTGCACCACCCGATCACCGTCGACCGCGACCTCGACCTCGAGCACGCGACCAACGCCTGGCGACGATTCACCCTGCGCCGGTGGTACGGGTTCCTCGGGATGCAGATGAAGGTCGCCGCCGCGATCCCGCGCGTCGTCACCGTGTCGGAGTCGAGCAAGCGCGACATCGTGCGCCAGATGGACGTGCGTGCCGATCGGCTGCACATCGTGCACGTGGGTGTCGACCCGTCGACGTTCCACCCGATGCCCGAGATCGCGCGCGTGCCCGGTCGTCTCATGACCACCACCAGCTCCGACGTCCCCATGAAGGGACTCATCCCGCTGCTCGAGGCGCTGGCCAAGATCCGCACCGAGCGCGACGACGCCGAGCTGGTGATCATCGGCAAGCCCAAGGGCAAGAGCAAGATCCCCGGCATCATCGACCGTCTGGGGCTCACCAACTCGGTGCGCTACGTCTCGGGTGTGAGCACCGAGCGCATCGTCGAGCTGTACGCGGAGGCCGAGGTCGCGGTCGTGCCGTCGCTCTACGAAGGCTTCTCGTTGCCCGCGGTCGAGGCCATGGCGTGCGGCGTACCGCTGGTGGCGACGACGGGTGGCGCATTGCCCGAGGTCGTCGGCACCGACGGCGAGACCGGGCTCCTCGTCCCGCCCGGCGACGCCGACGCGCTCGCCACCACCCTGCTCCGCGCGCTCGGCGATGCCGACCTGCGCGCCCGCATCGGCGCGGCCGGCCGCAAGCGCGCGCTCGACAACTTCACCTGGCGCCAGACGGCCGTCGGCACGGTCGAGAACTACCGCGCCCTGCTCGACGCCCGGGCCACAGGCGGACAGGCCTGATGCTCACCGTCGACTTCGACCGCCTCGACCTGCGTGAGGGCGATCGGCTCCTCGACATGGGCTGCGGCGGCGGTCGGCACACGTTCACCGCGATGCGTCGCGGCGCGACGGTCGTCGCGCTCGACTACGACGCCGGTGAGCTCAAAGAGGTGCGCGCCACGCGCGGCGCGATGATCGAATCGGGCGAGATCCCCGAGGACGCGCCGGGCGGCGAGGTCAACGCTGACGCGCTGCGCCTCCCGTTCCCCGACGCCACGTTCGACCGCGTCATCGCGTCCGAGGTGCTCGAGCACCTCTGGGACGACGCCGGCGCGATCCGCGAGCTGGTGCGCGTGCTGCGGCCGGGCGGGCGGATGGCCGTCACCGTGCCGACGCGCTGGCCCGAGCGGGTCAGCTGGGCCATCAACCATCGCTACCACGACACCCCCGGCGGGCACGTGCGCATCTACCGCCAGCACGAGCTCGAGCAGCAGCTGGAGTCGGCCGGGCTGTGGCTGCGGGGCTCGCATCACGCGCACGCCCTCCATTCGCCCTACTGGTGGCTGAAGTGCACGTTCGGGCTCGACAACCCGGGGGCGTGGCCGGTGCGCAAGTACCACGACTTCCTCACGTACCAGATCGTGCAGCAGCCCCGGTGGGCGGCCACGCTCGATCGCACGCTCAATCCGGTGCTCGGCAAGAGCCTGGTCGTCTACACGCAGAAGGTCGGCTGAATTGACGTCACGCGAACACGTGCTACCCGATGTCGCCGGGGTCGTCACCGCGAAGCAGCTGCTCGAGACGGTCGACGCCATCGCGTCGATCCAGTTGCCCGACGGCAACATCCCGTGGTTCCCCGGCGGCCACACCGACCCGTGGAACATGGTCGAGGCGGCGATGGCGCTCGATCTCGGCGGCCGGCACGACGAGTCACGCGCCGCCTACGACTGGTTGGCCGAGATCCAGCGCGCCGACGGCGGCTTCCACGCCTACTACCTGGGCAACGAGATCGAGGACCCCACCCTCGACACCAACGTCACCTGCTACGTCGCCACCGGCGCGTGGCACCAGCACCTCGTCACCGGCGACACCGCCTACCTCCGGCAGCTCTGGCCGACGGTCGAGGCCGCGATCGACTTCGCGCTCGACTTCCAACGCGAGACGGGCGAGATCGCGTGGCGCGGCGACGACCCTGACGACGGCGCGCTGCTCACCGGCTCGTCGAGCATCCACCACAGCCTCAAGTGCGCGCTCGCGATCGCCGAGCGACTCGGGCACGACCGTCCCGACTGGGAGCTGTCACTGGGCTCGCTCGCCATCGCGGTCGCGCACCGTCCCGACGTGTTCCTCGACAAGGACCGCTGGGCGATGGACTGGTACTACCCCATCCTCGGCGGGGTGCTGCGCGGCTATCCCGCCGACGCGCGTGTCGCGTCGAAGTGGGCGACCTTCGTGGTCGAGGGCCGCGGCGTCCGCTGCGTGTCCGACCGTCCGTGGGTCACCGCGGCCGAGACGTGCGAGCTGGTCATGGCCCTCGATGCCATCGGCAGCCACGAGCACGCCCGCCACCTCTACACGTGGGTCCAGTTCCTGCGCGCCGACGGCGGCGGCTACTGGACCGGCGCCAACTTCGACGACGACGCCTTCCACCGCGACGGCGAGCTCTATCCCGTCGAACAGCCCACGTGGAACTCGGCCGCGGTCGTGCTGGCGGCGAACGCGCTCGCCGGGACCGGTCCCACGGCGGGACTCTTCCGCGGCGAACGACTGCCCGAGGGCCTCAACGCCGACGAGCTGCTGGCAGCCGGCGTCGAGATCGCGGAGGAACGCGGCAGGAACGCCCGCAAGTAACCGTTCCTGCGTCGAAGCGGCGTGATAATCACGCCGCTTCGACGCAAGTCCGTCAGTCGCGACGGAGGACGCGGAGGCTGCCGGTCGTGCTGACGGGAATGAAGCCATCGGCAACCGCGTGCTGCCACACCCGGAACGGTGCCTGCCCGCCCTCGGCTGGATCCTCGAACACATCGTGGAACACGAGGGTGGCGCCGGGCGCGAGGTGGCGGGCCCACCCCTCGTAGTCGGCGAGGGCCACGTCGAACGCGTGACCGCCGTCGACGAAGACCAGGCCGAGCGGCGTGGCCCAGTGCGCGGCCACCGTCGGCGACTGCCCGATCACCGCGACCACGACGTCCTCGAGCCCGGCATCCTCGATCGTGCGCCGGAAGAACGGCAGCGTGTCCATGCGGCCGGTGCGGGGATCGACCAGGCGGTCGTCGTGGTGCGCCCACCCGGCCTGGTTCTCCTCCGAGCCACGATGGTGGTCGACGGTGTAGAGCACGCTCCCGCCCTCGCGGGCCGCAGCGCCGAGGTAGATCGCGGACTTCCCGCAGTACGTGCCGATCTCGAGCAACGGCCCGTGCGCGGCCGCCTCGCGGCCCGCTTCGTGCAAGGCCAGGCCCTCGTCGTCGGGCATGAAGCCGACCGCGGCACGCGCCGCGTCGAGCAGCCGTTCATCCATGCCCCGCAAGGTACGCTCCCCCGGATGGAACCGGAGACCCAGGCCCCCGATCGCAACCTCGCGCTGGAGCTCGTGCGCGTCACCGAGGCCGCCGCGCTGGCCGCCGGACGCTGGCTCGGGAAGGGCGACAAGAACGGCGCCGACGGTGCGGCCGTCGACGCCATGCGCTTCATCCTCAACTCCGTCTCGATGGAGGGCGTCGTCGTCATCGGCGAGGGCGAGAAGGACGAAGCGCCGATGCTGTTCAACGGTGAGGAGATCGGGTCCGGCGGTCCCGCGTGCGACATCGCGGTCGATCCCATCGACGGCACGACCCTCACGTCGCTCGGGCGCAACAACGCCATCTCGGTGATCGCCATCTCGGAGCGGGGCACGATGTTCGACCCCGGCCCGTGCGTCTACATGGACAAGATCGCGGTCGGTCCCGAGGCCGCCGACGTCATCGACATCGACGCGCCGGTCAAGGCCAACCTCGAAGCGGTGGCCAAGGCGAAGGGCGAGGACGTCGACGACATCACCGCGGTGGTCCTCGACCGTCCCCGGCACGAGGACATCATCCGCCAGTGTCGCGAGGCGGGAGCCCGCATCAAGCTGATCCAGGACGGCGATGTCGCCGCCGCCATCACCGTGGCCACCCCCAACAGCGGCACCGACATCCTCTTCGGCATCGGCGGCACGCCCGAAGGTGTGATCGCGGCCGCCGCGCTGCAGTGCATGGGCGGCGAGATGTTCGGACGGCTGTACCCGCGCAACGACGAGGAACGTCAGGCCGCGCTCGACGCCGGCTACGACCTCGAGCGGGTGCTCACCAGCCACGACCTCGTCTCGGGCGACGACGTGTTCTTCAGTGCCACCGGCATCAGCGACGGCGACCTGCTCAAGGGCGTGCGCTACTGGGGCAACGGCGCGAGCACGCAGTCGATGGTGATGCGCTCGAAGTCGGGCACCATCCGCACCATCGACGCCACCCACAAGTGGCAGAAGCTCATGCGCTACTCGGCGCTCAAGTTCGACTGATCCGTATGCCGGCGATCATCTCGTCGACCGCCTGGGTGTAGTCCGCCTCCGAGGTCGGCCAACTGAACCCGACGGCCACGACATGGCCCTCCTCGGGCTCGAAGAAGTAGGTCCGCGTCGCCGTCTTCCCCAGCGTCAAGGTCTGTACCACGGCCGGCTCGTCGGCGACGCTCGTGCGTCGGATGTCCAGCTCGTCGCCCTGCTCGACCAGTCGGGCGACGTTGGCTCGCAGCGCGGCGAGCGAGGGCAATGCCGTGTACTTCGAGCGCAGGACCGTCACCGAGTGGTCGACGTACTTGCCACCGTCGAACGCCGCGAACGGGATGTCGCGACTCGGCTTCTTGCGGCGCATCCCCTCAGGGACGAGGACGCTGATGCCGGCCGACTCCACGTCGACGCGCTCGTAGCCCGCCGGCACCGTCGCCGCGAGCGCAGACTGCTCACCGGCACCGGTTGCCGCGAGTACCACGACCAGCGCGCCGACCAGCGCGACGACGACCCGACGACCCCGCATCCCCCAGCTTCTCACGCCGACGACTTCGGCCGTGACCGTCGGTATGGAGCGACCCGGGCGGGTCGGCCGACCGGGCACGAAATCGCGTCAGCCGCGGGCGAGCTCGGCCAGCTGATCGAACGTGATCGGGTGCACGAGGGGGTCGGCGTGTCGGTGCACGAGGTGCCACACCGCGTCCTCCGTCGGAACACCACGGTGGCTCGCAGAGACCAGTCCTGCCGCGGGTATCCGCCGACGGCACCGTGCTGGTGCTCGATGACGACGAGGACGGCGAGGTTCCCGGACGCGTACGTCTCCACGACCTCGAGCGTGCACTCGCCGCCGCGGAACATCTCCTCGAGTTCGGCGAGACGTTCCTCGGTCACGAGCGTCTCACGCGTCGTCTCGCCGCCGAACGGATCCATCAGCGTGAAGTCGTCGGCGTGCTGCATCAACCCGAAGTAGCGCCGCACGTCGCCGCCGATGTACGCCGACGCCGCGTCACGCATCAGCTCGACGAGCTCGTCGACGTCGGCTGCACTCACCTGCTCCTCTGCCATACGGGAAGTATCCCCGAAGGCGTGGACCGCTGCCGCGCCGAACGCGGCGGGGTCAGCCGGTGAAGCGGGGCGTGATCACCAACGCCGCGGGCGCGGGCGTCGGTTCCTGCACCTCGAACGCACCGATGTCGGCGGTGCCGTTCACGACGCGGGCGAAGCCTGCTTCGCGCTGGTCGTTCTCGTTCCCCGGGAAGACCGCGACCGGCAACGGGCCGTGGTCGATCGCGGGACTGCCCGGCTCGAGCGCGTGCGTCTGCGTCGGGCCACCGTTGCCGGCCAGCGGACCGAGGACCGGGTCGACGCCGAGGATCGTGCCGCCCTGGTCGGTGAGCGTTGCGCCCTCGATGGTGCCGATCAGTGAGTGGTCGGAGATCACCGTGCCAAAGGTCCCGACGTCGGTGCTGCTGTTCCCCGCGATGATCGAGCCGTTGGCGATGACCTCGCCGGGTGCCGCGCTGTGCGCGCCCCTTGAGTGCTCGCGCGAGCTGGCGGCGATCTTCCCTCCCTGGGAGATCTCCACGCCGCCGACGGTGGTCGCCAGCGCGTCGGGAGCGGGCCCCTCGAGCGCCTGGTTCTCGGTGATGGTGACCTGGTTGAGCGTGACCTCGGAGTAGAGCGACGCGATCGCACCGCCGCCGTAGGCCGCGGTGTTGCCCGAGACCGTCGAGTTGTCCATCGTGAGCTGCTCGGCATAGAGCCAGATGCCGCCGCCACCGCCGGCCAGCGCGGTGTTGCCCGACACGGTCGAGTTCCGGATCTCGCCGGTGCCCTGGGCGAGGACGGCGCCGCCGCCGGCGAAATCGCGCGCCTGGTTCCCGGAGACCGTGGAGGACACGACGGTGACGTCGCAATACCACCCGTACAGCCCGCCGCCACCACTGTCCGCGGAGTTGCCGGACACCACCGAACTGGTCAACGTGAGCGCGGCCTGCTCGCCGTCGCCGCTGTTGCACCACACGCCGGCACCGTCGTTGGCGGAGTGGTTGCCCGTGATGACCATGGCCGACGCGTCGAGCGTCCCGCCGTAGAGCGCGATGCCACCACCCGATCCGCTGTCGTACTGCGTGGACGCCTGGCCGCCCGTGAGCGTCAGCCCGGAGATCGTGCTGTCGGTGAAGTCGAACGCGAACAGGCTGAACTGCCCGCCGCCGTCGACGGTGAGGACGCTCGCACCGGGACCCTGGATGTCGACGTCGTCGCCGACCACCGGCAGGCCGCTCTGCAACAGGATCGTCCCGACCGCACCCGGGCCGAAGCTGATGACGTCGGCGCCCGGGTTGTTGTTGGCGTCGTCGATGGCCTGGCGCAGCGAACCGGCACCCGAGTCGGCGGTGTTCTCGACCGTGAACGTGTTCGCCCCCGCCGCGGTGGCGGTGAGCGCGACGAATCCGGCCGAGGCGCCGAACGCCGCAGTGCCGGCCGTGAGGGCAGCGCCGGCGATCCGGCGGCGCTTGCGGGCCGCGGCGCGGCGTTCCTCGCGGTTGCGGGGCGTGATGACGTCACTCACGGTTCGGTGTCCCTCCAGAGGCGTCCGGTTCGAGCCCGGAACGAACGCACCTTTGTAGCAGACACCGGGAGATTGACCGCGTTCCCCGCGGTTGCTCGCGGGGCATGCAACCCGGTGCGTTCAGGGCGCGACGGTCGAGGTCGTCGTCGGCACCGGCGTGGAGGTGGGCGTGGAAGTGGTCGTGGACGAGGTCGTGGTCGGTGGAGCGGTCGTGGGTGCGGGCGTCGTCGGCGGCTGCGCGGTCGTCGGGACCGGCACCTGGTTGCGCAGGTACGGCCACGCCCACGAGCCCGTCGTCGCGTAGTCGTACACCGACCATCCGAGAGCGTCCGTGGCGCGGGCGGCGCGCGTCATGTCGAGGTAGTCGTCGGGCGTGCTGTCCTCGGCGAGACCACCGATGAGGTGGACCGGAACGTCGGGATCACCGACACGCTTGCGCAACCGATCCACGCTGTCGACCGTGTAGAGGTACGCGCTCCGCAGTCCCGAAGCGGTGTCGCGGTACGTGTAGTAGCTCATCGGCATCCAGAGGTCGACGTACCGGTCCACGCCCTTGTACGGGAAGTCGGGCCACAGCGTCGTGTTGAGCACCTCGAGCTGCACCGCCGGGTACACGATCGCCGCGACGGGCATCGACGACCCGACGAGCTGACGGGTGCGCTTGGCGAAGGCGACCGTGCGCTTGTTGCGCAGCGCGATGTCGGGCACCTCGCTCGACTCCAGGTCGAGGCCGATGCCGTCGAACGACTCGTCCCCCACGCGCAGCTTCACGATCTGCTTCATCGTCGCGACGTCGTCGGCCGGTGTGACCGCTCGCGGCAGGAACCACGGCACCACTGCGATGTCGTGGTCGTGGGCGCGCTCGAGCAGCGCCCGCAGCTCCGCGCTGTCGGTGAGCTGGTTCGCGGGTGCGCCATCGGGGTTGGCGACCTGCACGTAGAGCGTCTTCACGCCGAGCGCGGCCATGTCGGAGATCGATTCGGGCGTCACCCTCGGCTCGGTGCCCGCCTGCTGCAGACGCGGTGCGTAGTCGAACACGTCGACCCACGCGCCGAGCCGCTTGAACACGCTCAGCGACGGCGTGTCCGCGCCGGCCGACGGCGCCAGCGCGACCAGCACCGCGCCCACGACGACCATCAGCGCGAGGGCGACACAGGAGAGCCGCCGTTGCATGAGGGGAGGCTAGGACGTGACGCCGGCGACTTTGAGGCGCGTCTCGGCTCGGGCCAGCGCGGTCTGGGCTTCCTCGTCGTCGGGGTTCGCGGCGAGGGCGGCCTCGGCGGTCTGCTTGGCCTGCTGGGCCCGGGGGACGTCGATGGCGTCCTTGAGCTCGGCCAGGTCGGACAGCACCACGAGCTTGTCGCCGTTCATCTGCACGAAGCCGCCGTGCACCGCGGCCGCGGTCTCGGCGTCGCCGGGCTGGATGATGCGCACCGCGTCGTCGTCGAGGACACCCAGGTAGGGCACGTGGTCCTTGAGGAACGCGATGTCGCCGTCGAGGGCCCGACACACCACCATCTCGGCCTCGCCCTCGAACAGGATCTGTTCGGGCGACACCAGTTGGACCTCGAAGACCTCGGACGGCATGGGCTCAGCTCTCCTGGAGCTGCTTGGCCTTGGCCAGCACGCTCTCGACGCCGCCGACGTTGAAGAACGCCTGCTCGGGCACGTCGTCGAGCTCGCCGTTCACCAGCGCCTCGAACGACTCCACCGTCTCCTCGACGGGCGTGAAGATGCCGGGCTGGCCGGTGAACACCTCGGCCACGAAGAACGGCTGGGAGAGGAAGCGCTGGATCTTGCGGGCCCGCGCCACCGAGACGCGGTCCTCCTCGGAGAGCTCGTCGAGGCCGAGGATGGCGATGATGTCCTGGAGCTCCTCGTAACGCTGGAGCACCTCCTGCACGCGGCGGGCGCAGTTGTAGTGGCGCTCGCCCACGATCTCCGGAGCGAGGATGTTCGACGTCGACGCCAGCGGGTCGACCGCCGGGTAGATGCCGAGCGCCGAGATCTGGCGGGAGAGCTCGGTGGTGGCGTCGAGGTGGGTGAAGGTGGTGAAGGGAGCAGGGTCGGTGTAGTCGTCGGCGGGCACGTAGACCGCTTGCAGCGACGTGATCGAGTGACCCTTCGTGGAGGTGATGCGCTCCTGCAGCTCGCCCATCTCGTCGGCGAGCGTGGGCTGGTACCCCACCGCCGACGGCATGCGGCCGAGCAGCGTCGACACCTCGGAGCCCGCCTGCACGAAGCGGAAGATGTTGTCGACGAAGAGCAGCACGTCCTGGTTCTTCACGTCGCGGAAGTACTCGGCGACGGTGAGCGCCGACAGCGCGACCCGGAGGCGCACGCCCGGCGGCTCGTCCATCTGGCCGTAGATGAGCGCCGTCTTCTCGATGACGCCCGACTCCTGCATCTCGAGCCAGAGGTCGGTGCCCTCACGGGTGCGCTCGCCGACGCCGGCGAACACCGACACACCACCGTGGTGGGTCGCGACCCGCTGGATCATCTCCTGGATGAGCACGGTCTTGCCCACGCCGGCGCCGCCGAAGAGGCCGATCTTGCCGCCCTGCACGTAGGGCTCGAGGAGGTCGACGACCTTGATGCCGGTCTCGAACATCAGCGCCTTCGGCTCGAGCTGATCGAAGTTCGGGGCGTCGCGGTGGATCTCCCACCGGTCCTCGATGTTGGTGAGCTGCGACTCTTCGATGTCGAGCGGCTCGCCGATCACGTTGAACACGTGGCCCAGCACGCCGTCGCCCACCGGCATGGTGATGCCGTGACCGAGGTTGCGCACGAGCGTGCCGCGCTGCAGGCCGTCGGTGGGCTTGAGGCAGATGGCGCGCACGCGGCTGTCGCCGATCTGCTGCGCGATCTCGGCGGTGATGACGATGGTCTCGCCCTCGAGCACGGCGTCCATCTCGACCGCGAAGTTGATCTCGGGCAGCGCGTCGGGCGGGAACTCGACGTCGACGACCGGGCCGGCGATGGCGACGACGCGACCGTCCTTCAGACCGGTGGGGGTGGGGGTGTCAGCGGTGACAGTCATTCTTCCAATCTCCTACGAGTTGGATTCCGTGCGGGCTTCGAACAGGTCGGCGCGTCGGCGCCTCGATGGTGTCGGCGAGGAAGTCGTCGGACACGAGCTTCTTCTTCGACCCGCGCAACGCCTCCGCACCACCGACGATCTCCATGATCTCGGTGGTGATGGAGTCCTGGCGGGCGCGGTTCATGACTCGGCTGAGGCTGATGATCAGATCACCGGCATTGTCGGTGGCCGACTTCATCGCGCGTTGGCACGCGACGCGTGCTCCGACGCCGCCGCGTTGAGGAGCGCGGCGTAGACGCGCGACTCGACGTAGCGCGGGAGCAGCAGGTCGAGGATCGTGTCGGGCGACGGCTCGAACTCGTACGAGGCGGCCACCGGGCCGCCCTGCTCGCCGGTGTCGACCTCGTCGCGCGCGAGCGGCACGAGCGTCTGGCGCTCGACGACCTGGATGCCCACCGACACGAAGCGGGTGTAGATGATCTCGACCAGGTCGGTCTCTTCGGCCAGGAACGAGCGGGTCGCGGCCTGGCCGATGCCACGCGCGTCCTCGTAGGTCGGCGCGTCGGAGAACCCGCCGAACGCAGCTTCGATGTCGTAGTCGCGGTAGCGGAAGTACGCCTCGGCCTTGCGACCGCTCGTGATGAGCCGGTAGCCACGCCCGGACGCGAGGTCCTCGGCGATGGCGGCCTCGGCCGTGCGCAGCACGTTCGAGTTGTAGGCACCGCAGAGCCCACGGTCACCCGCGACGACGATGTGCGCGACGTTCCGGACCTCGGAGCGAGGGACGAGGAGCGCACTGCCTCCACCGCCGCCCGCGGCGAGGTCGGCGACCACCTCGGTGATGGAGTCGCTGTAGGGCTGGGCGGCCTTCACGCGACCCTGCGCGCGCACGATGCGGCTCGCCGCGATCAGCTCCTGGGCGCGCGTGATCTTCTGCGTGGACTGGATCGTCTTGATCCTGCGTCGCAGGACTCGTTCCTGGCCGCCGGCCATCGGTGTGCGCTACTCCGCGGCTGCGGCCGCGACTGCGGCAGCAGCGGTGTCGGCGGTCGCCTGTTGGGCGGCCTCGTTGGCGAGCGCGGCGGCGAAGGTCTCCTTGAAGTCGGCCATCGCGTCGGCGAGCTCGTCGCCCGCGGGCAGCGCGCCCGTCGAGCGGATGTTGTCGACCAACGCGCCGTGGCGGGCCTGGAACCACTCGTGCATGTCGGTCTCGAACCGCCGTATGTCGCTGATCTCGAGGTCGTCGAGCGCACCCGAGGTGCCGGCGAACACCGACAGGACCTGCAGCTCGACCGGCATCGGCGAGTTGAGCGGCTGCTTCAGCAGCTCGACCAACCGGTAGCCGCGCTCGAGCTGCGCCTTCGACACCGCGTCGAGGTCGGACGCGAACGTGGCGAACGCCTCGAGGTCGCGGAACTGCGCGAGGTCGACCTTGAGCGTGCCGGCCACCGAGCGCATCGCCTTGATCTGCGCGGCACCACCCACGCGGGACACCGAGATGCCCACGTCGACGGCGGGACGCACACCGGAGCGGAACAGGTTCTCCTGCAGGTAGATCTGGCCGTCGGTGATCGAGATCACGTTGGTGGGGATGTACGCCGAGACGTCGCCCGCCTTGGTCTCGATGACCGGCAGCGCGGTGAGCGAGCCGGCGCCGAGCGCGTCGCTGAGCTTCGCGGCACGCTCGAGCAGACGGCTGTGGAGGTAGAAGACGTCGCCGGGGTACGCCTCACGACCCGGCGGGCGACGCAGCAGCAGCGACATCTGGCGGTACGACTCCGCCTGCTTCGACAGGTCGTCGTACACCACGAGCGCGTGCTCGCCGTTGTCCATCCAGTGCTGACCGATCGCGCATCCGGCGTAGGGGGCGAGGTACTTGAAGACGGCTTCGTCGGCAGCGGGCGCGTTGACCACCACCGTGTAGTCCATCGCACCGTGCTCCTCGAGCGTGGCGACGGTCTGCGCGACGGTCGAGCCCTTCTGGCCGATCGCGACGTAGATGCACTTCACGCCCTGGCCCTTCTGGGCGAGGATCGTGTCGATCGCGACGGTGGTCTTGCCCGTCTTGCGGTCGCCGATGATGAGCTCACGCTGGCCGCGGCCGACGGGCGTCATCGCGTCGATGGCCTTGATGCCGGTTTGCAGCGGTTCGTGCACCGGCTGGCGGCCGACGATACCGGGCGCCTGCACCTCGAGGCGCCGGACCTCGGTGGTCGCGATCGGGCCCTTGCCGTCGATCGCACGTCCGAGCGAGTCGACCACACGACCGATCAGCGCGTCGCCGACGGGGACCGAGAGGATGCGTCCGGTCGCCTTGACCGCGCCACCCTCTTCGACGTGACTGGCCTCGCCGAGCACGACCGCGCCGATCGATGCCTCGTCGAGGTTCAGCGCGAGACCGAGGGTGCCCCCCTCGAACTCGAGCACCTCGTTGACCGAGGTCTCGGGCAGCCCGGCGACGCGCGCGATGCCGTCACCCACCTCGAGCACCTGGCCGACGTTGGCCGAGTCGAGGGAGGGCGCGAACGTGGACACGTGCGCCTTGAGCGCGGCGGCGATCTCTTCGACGTTGATGGTCAGCTCTGCCATCTGGTTCCTTCCGAGTGTTTCTGGCCGCGGTGTTTCTCTGGCTAGATCTGTTCGCGCAGCTGGTCGAGGCGGTGACGCACGGACCCGTCGATGATGAGGTCGCCCATCTTGGTGACGATGCCGCCCATCACGTCCGGGTCGAGCACGACCTTGACCTCGACGTTCTTGCGGGTTGCCTGGCTCAGTGCCACGCGCAGGCGTTCGACGTCCGCGTCGCTCAGCGGTACGGCACTGCGGACCTCGGCGACCTCGTGCGCGCGCTCGGCAACCGCGAGCTCCACGAACTTGTCGACGATCTGCTCGAGCTCCCCGGCCCGGCCCGACACCACCACGGCGAGCACCAACGCCTGGGAAGTGGCGAGCGCCTTGCGCTCGAGGAGGTCCTGGATCACCGCGACCTTGCGGGCGAGCGGCAGGTTCGGATCGGTGAGCGCCAGCCGCAGTTCGTCGGACGCGTTGTAGGCGCGCGCGAAGCGGAAGAGCTCGTCCTCCACCTCGGCCAGGTGGCCCTCGGTCCGCGCGACCTCGAGGAACGCCCTGGCGTAGGACTCGACGCGGTCGCTGGTCTCGCTCACGTCAGTTGCTCCCGACCTGCGCGATGTAGCTGTCGATCAGGGCGCGCTGGGTGTCGGCGTCGAGGTTGTGCTCGACGACCTTCTCCGCCAGCTCGATCGAGAGGTCCTTCACCGACGCCTGGAGGTCGGCCTGGGCCCGCTCGGTGGCGAGACGGATGTCTTCGTTGGCGCGTGCCTTGATCTCGCTGGCCTCGGTCTCGGCCCGGGCGATGACGTCGGCGCGCACCCGCTCGGCGTCACCACGCGCGGATTCGAGGATCTCGACCGCTTCCTGACGCGAGTCCTGGATCTTCTGGCGGTAGTCGTCCCGTTCCCGCTCGGCCTCGGCCTTGGCGCTCTCCGCCCCCTCGAGGTCCTCGCGGATCTTGTCCTGCCGGTCCTGCATCGTCTTCTTCAGCACCGGGAACGCGAACTTGACCAGCACCGCGAGCACGATCAGGAACGCGATCGATCCCCAGATCATCTCGGGGACGGCCGGAGTGACGATGCTCTTCGCCTTGTGGCAGTCCTCGACCGCGTTCGAGAGGTCGGAGGTGGGGCCGTCGAGCGCCTTCTCGAGGCACTCCTTCAACTCCTTGTTCGCCTCGACCGACGGGTCGGCACTCGCGGGCTGCGCGAGCACGAACAACATCGCTCCGCCCAGCAACGCTGCTGCGAGCAACCTACGGATGCGCATGGCGCGTCCTTCCTTCACAGGTCAATGTGCGCCGTCGACCAGAACCGGCCGTGGCGCGGCGGGTCAAATGAACTTGAGGACGAAACCGATGAGGGCGAGCGCCTCGGCGAACGCGATGCCGAGGAACATCGTGGTCCGCACGTTGCCGGCCATCTCGGGCTGGCGGGCCATCGCCTGCACCGACTGACCGACCAGGTAACCGATACCGATGCCGGGGCCGATGGCGGCGAGGCCGTAACCGACCGAACCGAGGCCGGACTTCAGGGCGTCCGCCTGCGTCACCGCCAGGCTCACGAACTCGTTCACGCTGTCTCTCCTTGGTTGCTGGTGCTGGGTGGTTGGTGCGAATGGGATCGCCGACCGGGTTGTCTCAGTGCTCGGCGTGGAGCGACTCGTTGACGTAGACCGCGGTGAGGATGGTGAAGATGTACGCCTGCAGCACCGCGACGAGGAACTCGAACGCGGTCATGGCGATCAGGGCGAAGAACGGCAGGATGCCGAGGGGGATCTGCCAGATGCCGCTGTTGTGGTGGATGATCAACTCGCTGGTCATGATGCAGAACACCGCGAGCAGCACGTGGCCGGCGGCCATGTTGGCGAAGAGTCGCACCGCCAGCGAGAAGGGCCGGATGAAGTACTTCGAGATGATCTCGATCGGCACCACGAGGAGCAGGAGCGGGCCGGGCACGCCCGACGGCACCACGTTGCGGAAGTAGCCGAGCCCCTGGTGCTTGAACCCCACGAAGATGAAGATCAGCCAGGTCTGGATGGCCAGGTAGATCGGGATCGCGATGCGGGACGTCGCCGGGAAGTAGATGAACGGGAACGTCGACCAGATGTTGATGAAGAAGATCCAGAAGAAGAGCGTGGCGAGGAACGGCGCCCACTTGCGGCCGGACTCCGGGCCCATGACCTCGACCGCGATCTGCTGCTCGACGGTCTCGTAGCCCATCTCGGCCATGTTCTGGAGCCCGACGGGCACCATCGCCTTCTTGCGGGAGCCCACGAGGAACAACCCGATGCAGAGGAGGGTCGAGATGAAGGCCATGACGGCCGTCTTGTTGAACTCGAACCACTCGTGCTGTCCGAAGATGCCCCTGTATTCGAAGAGCTCGTTGACGTTGGGCAGGAGATCGGCGAGAACCGGGACCACGCAGTGCTCCTAGGACTTCCGGGGCTTGAGCCCGGGGGACGCGAGACTGAAACTGATCGAGCGCATCTCCCAGAACAAGAGACCGAGATGCAGCACGAGCACGGACACGACGAAGACGTCGAGGTTCACGGCGTCGATCTGCTCCACCAGCAGACCCATGCCGAAGATCACCATGAGCCACACGAGGAACCCGCCCAGCGCGACGGCCATGATCATCGCGGGCGAGATGCGCGCCGCCCAACCGAGCAGCGCACCGGTGATGAGGAAGTTGGCGAGCACCACCACCAGGGCGAGCGCGACGCCGAGCGCGCCGCCGATGCCCTGCCAGATCCCGAGCGCGAGGATCGCCACCGGTGCCACCCAGAGCGCGTGGCGCGCGATGTCCTTGGCGATGCGCGACTCGATGCCGTCGGGATCGGGGACGGTGAGATCGGGAACCGTCGTGTCGGAAGGCGACATGCCGGAGGGAACTGCCGGTTCGGTCATCGTCCACCTCCTGTGCTCGACGTCGATCGTGACCAGGGCTTGCCCTCGTCGTTGATCTCGCTGCGGGCGCGGTAGCGGTAGTACTGGCTGGCGAAGGTGCCGCCGGCGCCGAGCAGGAACCCGACGATGAGGAAGAGCGGCGCGGTGCCGAAGCTGCTGTCGGCCCAGAGACCGAGCAGCGTGAAGACCACGGTGGGGACGACGAGTTCGAGGCCACTGGCAAAGGCCTCGCCGCGGTACTTGTCTTCGCTGCGCGCCGCCTTGGGCACGAACAGCCATCGGACGAATCGTCGGAGCCGGGGTTTCACCGGCGGTTTCCTCCCCCGAGTGGACGCTTCGTTGCGACCCACTCCCGCTTGTGAATGCAAGCACAAGCTAGTCGGCGCCCTCGCGAATCGTCAAACCGGAGGGGCCTCGCGAGCGGATTTTTTCAGCCGCCGCCGCGAGATTCCCGCCGCGGGGCCAATTCCACCACGTCGGCGCCCGGCCCCTCGAGGGAGGTCTCGTCGGCGACCGACTCGGCGCCCGCATCCGGACCGCCTGCGCGGAGGCTGCGCACGCCGGGATGGAAGTAGATGTACAGCAGCAGACCCAACGCCCCGGCCGCGAGCGGGACCAGCGAATTGCCCGCGATTGGTGAACGTCGGGAGCAGCACGACGGCCGCGAGCAGGGCGGTCCACAGCCAGAGGATCACGACCGCGCGCCGTGGTCCGTGGCCCATGCGCATCAAGCGGTGGTGCAGGTGCTCGTGGTCGGCCTGCGCGAACGACTGGCGGCGCCAGATGCGGCGGATGAAGGAGAACACGGTGTCGACGATCGGTACCCCGAGGATCACCAACGGGATGGCGAGGGGCGCGAAGTACACGTAGGTCTGGCCCGGGAAGGGGTCGGCGGTGCGACCGCCGACCGTGATCGTGGTGGTGGCGAGGAGGAGACCGAGGAACATGGCCCCCGCGTCGCCCATGAAGATCCGCGCCGGGTTGAAGTTGTGGGGCAGGAAGCCCACGCAGATCCCCACCGTGATCGCGGCCACGAGCGGACCCATGTTCGAGCCCTCGAGCAAGCCGGCCTTGAACAACCGGTCGGCGAAGAGGAACATCGCCGCCCCCGCGATGATCACGATGCCGCAGGCGAGGCCGTCGAGGCCGTCGATGAGGTTGACCGCGTTCGCCATCACCACGACCGTGAGCACGGTGACGAGCGGTGCCAGATCGGGCGACAGCACCACGTACTCGTAGCTCGCGAACGGGACCCGGAAGTAGAGCATCGTCACGCCGAGCAACGACAGGACGCTGCCACTCAGGACCTGGCCGGCGATCTTCGCAGGCGGAGACACGTCGCGCAGATCGTCGATGGCGCCGACCACGAACATGATCGCGGCGGCGAGCAGGAGGCCGAGCGTCTCGGTGTCGTCGGCGAAGACCTCGTGGAACTGACCGAGTTGCGACGCCACCGCCATGGCGACGAGGAACCCGGCGAACATGCCCGCCCCGCCGAGCGACGGCGTGGGTTTCGTATGGACGCTCCGTGGCCCGGGCATCGCGATCGCGCCGATGCGGGGCGCGACCCAGCGCATGACGAACGTCAACAAGAAGGTGACGACGGCCGCGATGCCGGCGACGGTCAGATACCCGGGCACCCAACCTCGTTCCCGTCACGGCGTGAGCCGCCGAAGCCGTCGCACGCCTGGGCTTCTTTCATTGCTGCCCTTTACGCGCTTGCGGGGTAGGGAGTGAAGGAGGAGCAGAGCTCGGCGGCTTGGGCCTTGACCTCTTCGGCGATGTGGTCGTCGTCGACCTTCCTCAGCACTTGCGCGATGAGGGAGGAGATCTGCTGCATCTCCCCTTCTTTCATGCCTGCTGTCGTGACGGCGGCGGTGCCGAGGCGGAGGCCGCTGGTGACGAAGGGCTTCTCGGGGTCGTTGGGGATCGCGTTCTTGTTGCAGGTGACGCCGGCGCGGTCGAGGGCCTCCTGGGCCACCTTGCCGGTGACGCCGAAGGGGCGCAGGTCGACCAGCATGAGGTGGTTGTCGGTGCCGCCGGAGACGATGCGGAAGCCTTCGGCCGCGAGGGCTTCGGCGAGGGCGTTGGCGTTCTTGACGATCTGGTGCGCGTAGGTCTTGAACTCGGGCTGTTGCGCTTCTTCGAAGGCCACGGCCTTGGCGGCGACGACGTGCATGAGCGGCCCGCCCTGGAGGCCGGGGAACACCGCCTTGTCGATCGCGGTGGCGTACTCCTCGCGGCACATGATCGCTCCGGCGCGCGGGCCGCGCAGCGTCTTGTGCGTGGTGGTGGTGACCACGTCGGCGTACGGCACGGGCGACGGGTGCGCGCCGCCGGCGATGAGTCCGGCGATGTGCGCGGCATCGACCATGAGGAGCGCGTCCGCACGCGTCGGCGATGTCGCGGAAGGCCGCGAAGTCGATGGTGCGCGGGTAGGCCGTAGCCCCGGCGATGATGAGCTTCGGGCGCTCGGCCAGCGCGATGGCGCGCACCTCGTCGTGGTCGATGCGCTCGGAATCGCGGTCGACGCCGTAGGCGACGAAGTCGTAGAGGCGGCCGCTGGCGTTGACCGGCGAGCCGTGGGTGAGGTGACCACCCTGGTCGAGGCGCATGCCCATGACCTTGTCGCCGGGCTCGAGCAGGGCGAGGTAGGTGGCCATGTTGGCGTTGGCCCCGGAGTGCGGCTGCACGTTGGCGTGGTCGGCGCCGAACAGCTCGCACAGGCGCCCGCGGGCGAGCTCCTCGGCCTCGTCGACCACGAAGTTGCCGCCGTAGTAGCGCTTGGCCGGGTAGCCCTCGGAGTACTTGTTGGTGAGCACCGAGCCCTGCGCCGCCATCACCGCCGGCGACGTGAAGTTCTCCGACGCGATCAGCTGGATCGTGGTGTTCTGGCGCTCGGTCTCGCGGACGATGATGTCGGCGATCGCCGGATCGGTGGCGCGGAGCGCCTCGAAATCGGGCGTGGGCGAGCTGGTCACAGGATCTCTCCGTTCTCGAGCGCGGTGATCTCGTCGATGCGGCGCTGGTGACGGCCGCCCTCGAAGTCGGTGGTGAGCCAGACCCGCAGGATCTCGTCGGCCAGGCCCTCGCCCACCACCCGCGCTCCGATCGAGAGCACGTTGGCATCGTTGTGGCGGCGCGAGAACTCGGCGGTGTACAGGTCGTTGCACAGCGCGGCGCGCACGCCCTTCACCTTGTTGGCCGAGAGCTGCTCGCCCTGGCCGCTGCCGCCGAGCACGATGCCGCGCTCCGCATCGCCGTCGGCGACCGCGCGCCCGACGCGCGAGCAGTAGATCGGGTAGTCGACCGGTTCCTCGGAATCGGTGCCGAGGTCGGTGACGTCGTGACCGTCGTCCTTCAGGACGGCGATGAGATGCTCCTTCAGGCGGAAGCCCGCATGGTCGGAGCCGATGGCGATCCGCATGGGCGCTCCCGCGTCGGCGACCCGGCCAGTGTAGAGAAGGCCACCGTGAAGGGGCGTCACGGACCCGGTCCCCGCCCGAGGCGGATGCTGCTGCTACTCGCCGCCGCCGAACGCTCGGGTGAACTGCTGCCTCGTGGCGAGCACGAGCTCGAGGTCGTGCCCGAGCGCGGTCCTCGCCTGGGCGGTGAGCTGGAACCCGGCGAGCGCCGCCTCGTACGCCTCCACTTCTGCGGTGTAGATGGGCAGGGTGTCGGTCAGCGCGTCGCCGTAGTCGAGCGGGCCTTCCGGTGGCACCGCGATGACTTTGGTCAGCATCGCCGTGCGGTTGGCAAAGGTGGTCGACAGCGTCGTCTGGAGAGCGGTGACGACGGTACCGTTCGTCATCCCGTTGAAGAACGGGAAGAGCTTCATCGCGATCTGGTGTTCGAGGCGGAAGATCTCGACGACCTTCAGCGGACCCATGTGGGCCATTCCGAGCTGGTGCGCTTGCGCCAGCTTGACCCGGAGATCGGCGAGCGCCGTGGTCGCGAAGTTGTTCTGACGGTTCGTGAGGTACACCACGGCCGTGGTCAGGGCGGTCCGCGCCGCGCGCATGGCCATGGCGAACGGCGTCGGGGCGGCTTGTGCGGTGACGCCTGCGTCCGGCGCAGCAGTGGCGGGCGGCGCGGCCGGCGCGGTCGTCGCCGGCGGTGCGGCGTCGGCGGTGTCGTCCTGGGCCGGGCCGGTGGTGGTGGTCGAGTCCGCCCGCACCGGCGGCCAGCGGCGAGACCACGACGAGGCCCACGACGAGACTCAACACCGTGACCGCGATGCCTCGTCCGAATCGCCGGCGGGCGTGTGTCGAGACGTGGTCAGGAACGAGCACGGGTCAACTCCCGTGTGCGTGTGATGAACCAGACCGCGCGTCGGTGCCGGAGGTCGGCGGCACCGCGGTGACCTTCACTGTCGCACCGACCCTTCCTCGCTCACATTCCACGATCGTGCAATCTCTTCGGGCGACGGTGCGCTGTCGCCGGTCGGGCGGCCCGTAGCCTGCAGGCCGTGGAGGAGACCCAGGCCGCGCCACGGGTGACGCCCTTCCTCCTCCGGCGCGCCGACTCGATGTGCGCTCGCCGGTTGTCGCGCATGTTCGAGGGCGGCGAGCGCTCCCACGACCCCGTCCACCGGTCGCGCCTGCCGCGACGCCTTCCTCGCCGCGGCGCGCGACATCCACGCCGAACTGGCCGTCCCCACCGCGGCCGACTTCGCCGACGTGGGCGGCCGCCTCGACCCCGCCGTCCTCCCCGAGGAGCGCGCGGTGCTCGAGCAGGCGGGGCGCTGGTACGTCGCCATGTTCGGCGACCGACCGGCCCGCTGGGATGATCCGGGGACCGACCAGCCCACCGACCGGGGTGGGCTCCGTGTCGGCGGCTGGATCGACCTGCCCCTGCGTACCGGCGACGACGGCTTCGAGCTGCGCCAGTTCGAGCTCTGGGGACGGCGGGTGCCTCCCACCGACCCGCTCGAGCTCGCGGCGATGCGGATCGCGTTCCTCCGCCTCACCCCATGGCTGGGCGGCGCATCGTTGCGGATCACGTGGGCCGATCTCGTGCGCGGCCTCGTCGTCGAACGCGTCGTCGAGGCGACCGAGCGTCCGGACACCACCGCGTGGTTCGACGAGCGGGTCACGATCGTGCGCGAGCGCGCCGACGATCCGGTCGCCCGCAGCGGGCGCGACTGCGGGGGCTGCGCCGTGGTGTCGGCGTGCCCCGAGCACCGCAAGGGCGCGCACTACGGACGGAAGCGCGACCTCCTCCCCGGCATCCTCCATGTCACCCCGACCGGCCTCGACACCTGGCGCCGGTGTCCACGCGAGTGGCGCGACCACCAGCTCTTCGGCATCCCTGCGAGCGACACCGATCCCGGCGGCGTGCACGGCCAGCACCTGCACGACGCGCTGCACATGATCCACGTGGAGGGGTCGTGCCACGACGTCGAGCACGTCGGCGACGTGCTGGTGCGGCGCGGGCTCGACCACGACGACCGCTTGTGGGGCGAGATCGAGCGGCACACCACGCGCTGCCCGAGCCCGACGGAGGCGGTCGGCCACGAGATCACCCGGGCCCGGTTCTCGTCGCACCCCACCGCGCCGTTCATGGCGACCGCGCGGCTCGACGCACTGTGGGTGCACGACGGGCTGCTCGACGCGCGCGACTTCAAGAGCGGGCAGGTGTGGAGCGACCGCGTCGCCGACGACAAGCAGGCGCGCCTCCAGGCCTGGATCCTCGCTCCCGCTTGCCGACGCGCGCGGTCTGCGGCTGCGCATCTCGTTCGAGCACCTCGCGGCCGAGGTGGTCGACGACCCCGAGCCGTTCGAGCCCGACGCCGACGACCTGCTCGCCATCGAGGAGGACGTCCGCCGCGAGGTCGCCGAGATCCGCTCCACGTCCGAGTACGTCGGGATCGCCGATCCCGACGTGTGCCGACGCTGCCGGTACCGTTCGATCTGCCCGGACTCCGCGACTCCCGGAGTGCCGGTGTGGCCGACCGTCGACACCGAGGACGATGCATGACCAGCAGCACCGCGCCGCCGTCACGTGGTCGCATGTTGCGGCGAGGGTTCACCAAGCGGTGCGCGCGCTGCGGGAGCGGGCATCTGTTCGAGCGCTGGTTCACGATCGTCGACGACTGCCCGCGCTGTGGGCTGCACTTCGAGCGCGAGCAGGGGTACTGGGCCGGCGCGCTCGCGATCAACATCGGGATCGCGGGCGTGGTGTTCGTCCTCACGTTCGCGATCGGCCTCGCGCTCACCGCACCCGACATCCCGGTGGGGCCGATGCTCGCGGTGTTGATCCCGCTGATGATCATCGTGCCGACGTTCGCCTACCCGTTCTCGAAGACGATCTGGGTGGCGGTCGACCGCGCGTTCCTCCAGCACATGGACCGGAACGAGGCGCTCGACGAGCAGCACCGCTGACGTTCCTGCGTCGAAGTGGCGCGTCGATCGCTCCACTTCGACGCAGAAAGATGATGTGGTCAGCCGGAGAGGTCCACCCGGAGGGTGAGGACGCCGTCGGTGAAGTCCCAGGTCGCGTCGCCGATGATGGCGAAGTCCTGGAAGTCGCGCTGGGCCTGGTCAACGAACCGCTGACGCTCCGACCCCGCGACCGGCGGGAGCGGCCGCTCGCGCACCGCGGCGGCACGCTCCCGGAAGCGGGCGATCATCGCGTCGACGTCGAGTTGGTCGGCCATCGCGTCAGGCGAGCACGCGCTCGAGGAACGCGTCGATGCGCTCGTTGGCCCGCTTCGAGAGCTCGGTGGGGAATGCCGTGAAGGCGTGGATGCAATCGGGATACACCGCCAGCTCCGACTCGTTGCCGTAGGCCTCCCAGCGCGCGGCCATGAAGAGGCTGTCGTCGAGGAGGTGGTCGGCACTGCCGACGGTGAAGAGCGCCGGCGGCAGATCGCGGAGGTCGGCATACAGCGGCGAGATGCTCGGCGACTTGCAGTCCTCGACCGACTGGCCCGGGAGGAAGCACTCGTTGACGAACGCACCGACGTCTTCGGTGAGGATGTCGGGGGTGTCGGACGGACGCGCACCTCGAATCGAAGGCGAGCCCGACAGGTCGTAGACCCCGAACACGAGGTTGGCGCCGACGACGCGATCGATGGCGTCGAGCTCGTCACGGATGCGCAGCAGCGTGAGCGCGGCGTAGTAGCCACCGGCCGACTCGCCCCGATCACGATCCGCGACGAGCCGAACTCGCTCTCGCCGTGCTCGACCAGCCACCGCGCGACCGCCAGGCAGTCGTCGGAGCCGGCGGGGTGCGGGTGCTCGGGCGCGAGGCGGTAGTCGACCGACACGACCGCGACGTCGAACCGCGACGCCAGATCGGCATTGGCGACGTCGTTCATCAGCGGGGAGCCGAGCATCATCGCCCCGCCGTGGAAGTGGAGGTAGACGGCGCGAGCGGGTCGCTCGGGGAGGAAGATGCGGCACGCCACGCCCGCGATGTGCCGATCGGAACCTGCGGGCGACACCGCCTCGAACGGCTTCATCATCTCCCGCTGCGCGCGCACGCGTTCGTCGCGATCGGTCGGCACCACCGCCGGTGCGCCGGCGCCGAACATCTCGGCGATCGCCTGCGCGGTCGCTCGCGCTTCCTCGCGCATTCCCTCGTACTCTTCGGGCCACAGCGTCATGCGGGCGACGCTATCGCGGTCAGGCGTCGGGTTCTTCCGGCGGCTTCCCAGGGACTCGGGCGACCAGCATGCGGGCGCGACCGACGAGGTCCCGGTCGATGCGCGACTCGGTGAACCCGGCATCGGCTGCGAGTTCGAGCGCGCGCTCGGCCTGGTGCGGTGCGAGCTCGAGCACGAGCGCACCTCCGGCCGGGTCGAGCCAGGCCGGCGCGTCTCGCGATCAAGACCTCGAGCGCTTCGAAGCCGGTGGGCCCGCTCACCAGCGCGCTGCGTGGCTCCCAATCCACGACCTCGCTCGGGAGCTCGGCCACCTCGTGCTCCGCGATGTAGGGCGGGTTCGAGACGATCACCCGCAGCCTGCCGCGCAGCTCGGGCGGCAACGCGTGGTACCAGGACCCTGCGTGCAGCCGCACGCGGGTCGCCGCCGTACCGCTGCCGGCAACGTTGGCACGGGCGACGGCCAACGCGTCGTCGCTCACGTCGGTGGCCAACACCTCCGCATCGGGCAGCTCGCGCGCCAGCACGAGCGCAATCGCGGCGGATCCCGTGCCGAGGTCGGCCACCGCGTACGACGTGTCGGCCGCCAGCCACGCGTCGTGCTTCCCGCGACGCGCGCCGAGACGCGCGGCCTCCTCGATCGCGGTCTGCGCCACCACCTCGGTCTCGGGTCGTGGCACCAGCACCCGTCGATCGACCAGGAGGTCGAGTCCCAGGAAGTCCCATCGCCCGAGCACGTACTGCAGGGGTTCACCGCCGACGCGCCGTTCGAGCATGTCGTCGAGGTGCTGCTGCGCCTCGGTGGTGGCGCGTTCCTGCTCGTCGGTGACCAGCTCGGTACCTTCGTATCCCGAGACCCGTTCCACCATCCAGCGGGCTTCGGTGTCGGGCCGGAGCGCGTTCGCGTCACGCAGGCGGGCCTCGGCTTGCACGCGGAGCTCGGCCCAGGTGACCACGAACGGGTCGTCAGGCGTCGTCACCGAGCTGTCGCTGACGTTCGTCGGCCATGAGCGCGTCGGTGAGGTCGTCGAGCTGACCCGCGAGGACCTGGTCGAGGGAGTGCAGCGTGAGCCCGATGCGGTGATCGGTCACGCGGTTCTCCTTGTAGTTGTAGGTGCGGATCTTGTCGGAGCGCCCACCGCTCTTCACCTGGCCCCGCCGGGCCGACGACAGCTCGGCCTCCTGCCGCTCACGCTCGATCTCGTAGAGCCGGCTGCGCAGGATGCGCATCGCCTTCTCCTTGTTCTGCAGCTGGCTCTTCTCGTCCTGACACGTGACGACGAGCCCCGACGGCTTGTGGGTGATGCGCACTGCGGAGTCGGTGGTGTTCACCGACTGACCGCCCGGACCGCTCGACCGGTAGACGTCGACCTCGAGGTCGTTGGGATCGATGGTCACGTCGATCTCCTCGGCCTCGGGGAGGACCGTGACCGTGGCCGCGCTCGTGTGCACGCGTCCCTGGCTCTCGGTCGCTGGTACCCGCTGGACCCGGTGGGGACCGGCCTCGTGCTTGAGGTGCGCCCACGCGCCGTCGCCCTTCACCACGAACGTGACCTCGCGCATCCCGCCCATGTCGGACGGTTGGCGGGCGAGGGTCTCCACCTTCCAGCGGTGGAGGTCGGCGTAGCGCTGGTACATCTCGTAGAGATCGGCGGCCCAGAGGTTGCCTTCCTCACCACCCTCACCGCCCCGGATCTCCACGATCACGTTCTTGCCGTCATCGGGATCGCGGGGGACGAGCAACTCGCGCAGCCGCGCGATCGAGTGCGTCGAGCGTGGTCTGCTTGGTGCCGATCTCGCTCTCGAGGTAGTCGCGCATCTCGGCGTCGGCCTCACCCGCGAGCATCTCGCGCGCCTCGGCGAGGTCGTGCTCGGTGGCCCGTCGTTCGCGGTACGCCTCGACCACCGGCCGGAGCTCGGCGAGGCGCTTCCCCGCGGCCGCGGCGGCCTGCTGGTCGCCGGACGCGTAGAGCTCGGGAAGCTGGAGCTCCAGCTTCTCCGTCTCGGTCTCGAGCTCCGCGAGGCGGTCGAACATGCCGCCAGGCTACGAGGTCGCCCCTTCGGCCCTCGTGCCGCCAGGCCCAGAGCGAGGACGGGTGCCCCGCGGTGTCTCCACCGCGGGGCACCCGCTCGCTCCCGCCCCATCTTGGCCCTAGCTCGTGCCCGAGCGACGCCGACGTCGTGTCGCGAGCACCAGCACGATGCCGAGTCCGACCAGCGCGGCGCCGAAGAGCGCCAGTCGCCCACCGTCGGAACCGGTGAACGCGAGCCTCGCGGCCAAGACCTGCACCGGCGGGTCCGTCGGCGTGACCACCTCGGGCGCCACCTGGATCACCGGCGTCTCGACCTGGTCGTAGTTGTTGGTGTCCGACGGGTCACACGTGATGTCGGTGGCCGTCACCGTGCACGGCGCCGGGTCGTCGGGGTTGCTCACGATCACCTTGTTGGTGACCGTGCCACCCGGCGTCGACGCCGGCACCACCACGTCGAACGGGATCACCACGTCGGGGCTCGACACCTGCAGCAGCTCCTTGGCGATCGAGCACTCGATCGTGCGTCCCTCGGGTGGCGTGCAGGTCACGCCCGCGGGCAGCGTGCCGTAGGCGACGAAGTCGACTCCGGCCGGCAGCACGTCGGTGACGGTCGCGTCAGCCGACGCGTCCGACGGTCCTCCGTTGTCCACCGTGAGCGTGTACGTGAACGTGTCGGACCCGGCGACGCCACCGACCGGCTGCGCACCGCCGTCCGACTTCTGGATGACCAGGTCGACCGAGGTGGTGACCGGCGTCTCGGTGTGGTCGGTGTTGTTGTCGCAGCTCGGGGAACCCGGGCAGGGCTCCTCGGGCGTCGTGACCACGACCGTGTTGGTCTGCGTGCCCGCCGGCGTCGATGCCGGGACGGTCACCTCGAGCGTGATCACCACCGCGGGGTCAGTGACCTGCAACAGGGATGCGTCCACCGTGCAGGTGAACACCCCCGCCACCGGCGGCGTGCAGTCGACGCCGTCCGGCAGCGTGCCGAAGCTCACGAAGCTCACCCCGGCCGGCAGCGTGTCGGTGACCGTCGCCGCCACACCGGCGTCGGACGGACCGAGGTTGTCGACCGTGATGGTGTAGGTGAACGGCTCACCGTCACCGGCCACCGGCTCCGCGCCACCGTCCGACTTGGTCACCGCGAGGTCGAGCACCCGGATCACCGAGGTCTTCGCGGTCGACGTGTTGTTGTCGGGGTTGGTGTCGTGCGGTGCGGTGACGGTCGCGGTGTTGACGATGACGTCGGTGCCCGGCGCCACCTCCGCGCCCACCTTCACGACCACCGTGATCGTCGGGGCCGGCCCGACGGGCAGGCTGGCCAGGGAGCACGAGACGCTCCCGGTTGCGCCGACCGCCGGCGTCGTGCAGTCCCAACCGGTCACGTCGATCGAGACGAACGTCGTGTTCGCCGGCAGCGGGTCGCTGACCGCCACGTCGCTCGCATTCGACGGTCCACCGTTGGCAACCGCCAGCGAGTACGTGAGGTTCTCGCCCGCCACCACCGGGTCAGGTGTGTCGGTCTTCACGATCGACACGTCGACCTCGGGCGTGATGGTGGTGTCGCCGCAGGACGTGTCGTTGTCGTCACCCGCGACGGTGTCCTTCACCGTCGCGCAGTTCGTGACCGTGCCGGTCACTCCCGGCGCCACGTGGGCGACGACCGTGATCGACGGCGCCGCACCGACCGCGAGCGCAGCCCGCGTGCAGTGCGCCGCGCCCGTCGGAGACTCGGAACAGGTCCAACCCGTCCCGCTCGCCGACACGTACGACAGACCCGTCGGGAGGGCGTCGTCGACGACCACGTCGGCCGCATCCGACGGACCCAGGTTCGTGACGTCCAACGTGTACGTCACGTTGTTCCCCGCGATCCCCGTGGCCGGAGCCGTCTTCGTGATCGCCAGGTCCGACTTGGTGTCGATGTCGGTGTCACCACACGACGTGTCGTTGTCGTCACCGCTCACCGTGTCGGTGACGGTGGCGCAGTTCGTGACCGTGCCGGTCACGCTCGAGGCCACGTGGGCGACGATCGTGATCGACGGCGCCGCACCGACCGCGAGCGCAGCCCGCGTGCAGTGCGCCGTGGCGGTCGGAGACTCGGAACAGGTCCAACCCGTCCCGCTCGCCGACACGTACGACAGACCCGTGGGGAGGGCGTCGTCGACGACCACGTTGGCCGCATCGGACGGACCCAGGTTCGTGACGTCCAACGTGTAGGACACGTTGTTCCCCGCGATCCCCGTGGCCGGAGCCGTCTTCTCGATCGCGAGGTCGACCGTGGTCTTCACCGGCGTCGTGACCTGCGAGTAGTTGTTGGTGTCCGACGGGTCACACGTGATGTTGTCGGACGTGACCGTGCAGGGCGCCGGGTCGTCGGTGCTCGACACGATCACCTTGTTCGTGGAGCTCCCCGCAGCCGTCGAGCTGGGCACGGTGACGTTGACCGCAATGGCCACCGCCGGGTCGGCGACGTCGAGCAGGTTCGCGGGGATCGTGCAGGTGAACGTCTGGCTGCCGCTGCCCGGCGGCGTGCAGTTCACGCCGCTCGGGAGGGAGCCGAAGCTCGCGAACGAGATCCCGGTCGGGATCACGTCGGTCACCGTCGCCACTGCGCCGGCGTCGGACGGACCCAGGTTGTCGACCGACAGCGTGTACTGGAAGCCCGCGCCGCCCGCAGTCGGCGTGGCGCCGCCGTCGGACTTCACGATCTTCAGGTCGACCGACCGCACGACCGACGTCTTCGCGGTCGAGGTGTCGTTCGCCGGGTTGCTGTCGTTCGGCGTCGACACCGTCGCGGTGTTGGTGATGACGTCGGTACCCGGGGCGACGCCCGTACCGACCTTCACCACGATCGTGATCGACGGAGCGTCCGCACCCGCGGCCAGGGTGGCCCTCGAGCAGGACACGGTGCCCGTCACACCCACGGCCGGGGTGGTGCACGACCACGACGGGTCGGAGGTCAGCGACACGAAGGTCGTGTTCGCCGGGAGCGGGTCGCTCACCGACACCGGCGCCGCGGCCGGAGGACCGTCGTTGTGCACGGCCAACGAGTAGGTGAGGTTCGCACCCGCCACCACCGGATCCGGGGTGTCGGTCTTGACGATGCCGACGTCGGGTCCGGTGTTGGTGAACGTGCACGTGACGTTGCCACCCGCGGGCAGCTGGACAGTCGCGGTGCGCGTCGGCAGGTCACCCGAACCGCCGGTGCCCACACAGGACACCGAGGTGAGGCTCCAGCCGGCGGGGTTCGCGTCCTCCGACACCGAGTAGGTGCCGGCGACCAGGTTGGCGAACGACTTGGTGTTCGCCAACGTCCCGTGGTCGTTGAGGGTGAAGGGACCCCCGAGGCCGTTGGTCGTGAAGCCGAAGGCGCGATCCGCGTTCGGCTTCGCGTCCTTCACGATCGTGATCGAACCGTGCTTGGCGTTGACGATGCTGCAGACGACGCTGTCGCCCTTCGCCACCACGAAGCCCTGCGGCGTCGGTGTGAAGGGAGGCTGGGTGCCGTTCTGGCAGCTGATCGACTGCTGGTTCCACCCCGAGCTCAGGCCCGACTCGTCCACCGTGTAGGTGCCGGTCGCGACCGCCTTGGTCCCGGTGGATCCGGGCGCGATGCCCGTCACCGGCGTCGAGCTCGCGCTCGGTCCGCCGATGTTCAGGTCGGCGTGCGGCGTGTCACCGGCAGCACCACCGACCCACGTCTTGTCGACCCGGATGCTCCCGGTGTCGCGGGTGTTCGTGACCGAGCAGACGACGGTGTCGCCGGCGCCGACCACGAAGTCGGTCGGACCGAAGGTCGCACCGGTGCCGTTGCGCTGGCACGTGAGCGCGCCCGCCGACCATCCGGCGGTCAGGCCGGTCTCCGACGCCGAGTAGGTGCCGGTGACGACGGGCTTGGCGCCCGTCGTGCCGTCGGCCGGACCGGTGACCTCGGTGCTCGAGGGCGAGAGGCCCGCGATGCCCAGCGTCACCTTCGGCGTCTCACCGTTGGCACCGCCGCTCCAGTGCTTGTCCACCTTCACCGTGCCGGTCTGGCGGGTGTTGGTGATCGTGCAGACGACGTTGTCGCCGGTGTTCACGACGAAGTCCGACGGACCGAACGTCGCCGGATTGGCTCCCCGCACACAGGTGGCGCCGGACTGCGTCCACCCCGGCGCGAGGTTCGACTCGTTCACCGAGTAGGTGCCGGTCACCACCGGCTTGGCGCCGGTGCTCCCGTCGGCCAGGCCCGTGACCGTGCTCGTCGACGGCGAGAGCCCCACGATCTTCAGGTCGGTCGTCGGCTGCTCACCCGCAACGCCACCGACCCACTTCTTGTTCACGGTGATCGACGCCACGCTGCGCGTGTTCGTGACCAAGCACACCACCGCGTCGTTCGCGTTCACCGCGAAGTCGGAGGAACCGAACGTCGAGCCGGTCCCGTTGCGCTGGCACGTGATCGCGCCCGCCGACCAGCCCGACGTCAGGCCGGTCTCCGACACCGAGTAGGTGCCGGTGACGACCGGCTTCACACCGGTGGTCCCGTTCGCGAGCCCGGTCACCTGCGTGCTCGAACCCGAGGGGCCCGAGATCACCAGGTTCACCGTCGGCTGCTCACCCGCCGCGCCGCCCGACCACGACTTGTTCACCGTGACCGAACCGGTCTGGCGCGTGTTCGTGACCGTGCAGAGGACGTCGTCGCCGTTGGCGATCGCGATCCCGGTCTGCGGGTCGTAGGTCACCGGCTGCTGCGAGCCGTTCTGGCACGTGAGGCTGGTCTGTCCCCAACCCGGGGCGAGACCGGTCTCGGACACGAAGTACGTGCCGATGCCAACCGTCTTCGCACCGGTGCTGCCGTTCGCCAGGCCGGTGACCGGCTGCGAGGCCACGCTGGCCGGGCTGCCGGACGTGCCGATCCGGAGCGTCGCGCCCGGCTGCTCGCCGGCGACGCCACCCGACCACACCTTCCGCAGCTCGATGCTGCCCTTCTGGCGCGTGTTGGTCACGGTGCACACCACGGTGCCGCTCTTCGGCACCGCCACACCGGTGGCCGGGACGTAGGTCACCGGCGCACCGCCGTTGGTCACGCACGTCAGCGACGTCTGCGACCAGCTTCCCGGCAGACCGCTCTCCTGCACGAAGTACGTGCTGGTCGGGACGACCTGCGCGTTCGTGGTGCCGCTGTTCGGACCGGTGACGGTGGTGTCGACCACCTGCGCGCCACCGCTGCTCGAACCGATCTGCAGGTGGACGGTCGGGGCGTCGCCCGTGAGCGCGCCCGACCACGTCTTCTTCAGTTCGATGCTGCCGGTGTCGCGGGTGTTGGTGACCGTGCAGACCACGGCCTTGCCGTTCGCCACCGCGATGCCGTTGGCCGGCACGTAGGGGTTCGAGGCACCGCCGTCGACCGAACAGGTCAACGCGCCCTGGGTCCAACCCGACGCCAGGCCGGTCTCCGACACGAAGTAGGTGCCGACACCGACGGCCTTCGCACCGGTCGTCCCGTTGCCGAGACCCGTGACCGCCTCCGACGCCACGTTCGACGCCGAGCCACCCGACGTCCCGGTGCCGATCCGGAGCGTCGTGCCCGGCTGCTCACCGGCGACGCCACCCGACCACACCTTCTTCAACTCGACGGTGCCCTTCTGGCGCGTGTTCGTCACCGTGCACACGACCGAACCACCGGCCGGGACGGCGACGCCGCTCGCCGGCACGTAGGCGACCGGCGCACCGCTGTTCGTCGAGCACGTGAGCGCGGTCTGCACCCAGCCACTCGACAGGCCGCTCTCCTGCACGAAGTACGTGGCCGGCGTGACGCTCTTCGCACCGGTGCTGCCCGCGGACGGACCCGTCACCGGCGAGTTGGCGACGGTGGTGCCGCCGTTGCTCGAACCGATCTGGAGGTTCACGGTCGGGGCGTCGCCCGTCGAGCGCGCCGCTCCAGGTCTTCGCCAGCTCGATGGTGCCGGCCGTCGACTTGTTGGTGACGGTGCACTCGACGGTCTGACCCGCGGTCACCTGGAGCGTCGTGCTCTTGGTGCCCGCGTTGACCGTGCCGCAGTCGGCGGTGTCGAACGCCCACCCGCCCGGGATGACGGTCTCGGTCAGCGTGTAGGTGCCGGGGAACAACGACATGCTCTGGAACGCAGTCGGGTTCGATCCCGCCGTGGTCGTGAAGTTCAGGTTCTGGGTGCCGGCGCCGTTCCCGCTCCGCTGGATCGTGAACGCACCGCCCACACCACCCGCGGTCTGCTTCCGGACCTTGACCGTCGCCTTGGTCGGCGTGTTGCGGAACTCACACGCCACGATGTCCAGCGCACCGACGGACAACGAGACGCCGTCCGCGGTGTCGGTGATCTGGTTCGCCGGCACGGCCGCGCCGTTCTTGGTGCAGCTCGCGTTGCGGCCGTTCTGCGGCACGATCGTGTAGCCCGACTGCTGCGTCTCGGTGACGGTCACCGAGCCGGGGGTGACGTCGAAGGCGGGGGTCACGCCCGTGCCCGCGGCCGTGACGCCGACGCCCTGGGTCGAACCCGGGACGGCGAAGGTCCAGCCACCGGCCGGCGCGAAGCCACCCGGTCCCTCGACCTGCTTCTTCACCGTGACCGTGCCGCCGCAGAGCTGCGACGCGATCTGCTGGAGCTTGTTCTGGAGATCCTGGAAGTTGGCGGCCAGGAAGTAGTCGTCGTTGAGCGTCGGGCCGCTGACGGCCTGGAGGTTGTTGGTCGCGGCGTCGCTGCCGATGGCGACACCCACCATCTTGAGGTTGGGGTTGGCGGCCTTGACCGCGTTCGAGGAGAAGACACCTTCCTCGACCTCGCGGAACGTGGTGTCGGACCCGGTGCCACCGCTCTGGGGGTCGCCGTAGAAGGTCGGGTTGCCGTCGGTCAGGAAGACGACGATGTCGTAGCTCCCCGCGGCGCCGACCACCTGGCGCAGGCCGGCGTCCCAATTCGTACCGCCGTTGTTGCCGCCCGGCTTGGTGCGGGCGTCGATCCAGGTCGCGCGCAGTCGTCCGCGCCGCCCGAGCTCGAGACGTCCGTGAGGCCGAGGTTGCTGTTGCCGCTGGCCGGCGCGTTGGTGGCGAAGGTGTAGCCACCGACCTTCGACGGCGTGCCCTGGAGGGCGGTGACGAAGGCCTTGGCCGACGTCTTCATCTCGCCGAGCTCGGTGTCGCTGATGGAGTTGGAGAGGTCCATCACGAGGCCGATGTTGATGCCGCACTCGCTCGGGAACGCCGGGTTGGTGCGCCGGTTGGCGAAGTCACGGGTGTTCGTGTTCGAGCCCGACCCACCGGTGGTGACGCCCTGGCCGTAGATCTGGGAACCAGCGCTCGAGGTGGTGAGGGTGTCGATGCGCTGGAAGTTCGGAGCCGAGGTGGTCTCGCGGACGTAGTAGGTGGTGTTCGGGCTCAGGCCGCCGACCACGCAGGTGCCGGTGCCGTCGGTGGTGCACGTGGCACCCGGGACTGCGGTGGTGTACGTCGCGTTGCTGTAGACCTGGAAGGAGGCGCCGGCGAGGTTGTTCACCGAACCGTTGGCCGCGCGGTCGCCCTTCTTGTGCATCGTGATGCTGGCGACGTTCTGCCCGAAGGTCGCGGTGCAGGTCGCACGCGCGGTGGCGTCGTCCTCGAGGTAGATGTTCCGCGCGTTGGCGACGTCGGAATTGCCGTTCTGCTGGTCGACGCCGGTGCAGCTGATGCTGGTGAGGTTCCAGCCCGACGCCGGCAGGGGCGTCGTCACCGAGAGGCGGTAGCGCAGGTTCTGGCTCAGCTGCGTGGACCCGGTGCCGCCCCAGTTCCAGGCGCCGGTGTTGCCGAGCGCGGTGCTCTCACCCTGGGCGTTGTTCGCGCCCTGCGCGACGGGCACCGGGGTGTTGGTGGTGCACCCGGTGCCGAGGCTGTGGCTGCTACCGGGGCAGGACTCGAGCTTGAAGGTGAAGTTGGGGGCGCCTGCGCCCGAGACCACCGAGACGGTGATCGAGCGGTCGCGCGGTCGACGGGCCCGACGGGTCGGCGATCACCGCGTCGGTCGCGGGGCTGGCGTCGCCCGCGCCGCCGTCCTGCAGCTGCACGGTCGCGTCACCGGTGGTGGCGTCGACCGCGGTCCGGTCGGCGAGGTCGCTCCACACGCCGTGCTGGAGGAAGTGGACGCTGTCGGGCACGAAGCCCGCGGGAGTGATGTAGGTGACGGCGGCGGAGTCGCCCGGGTTGGCGACCTGCACGTCGTAGTCGAAGAGTCCGTACGGGAGAGTCACACCGTCGGGCGGAGGGTTGTCGCTCGGCACGCTCACCGCGTTCACGTCGTGCAGCGACGTGCCCGCGGGAGACACGATCGTCACGTAGTCGTCGAGCTCACCGTTGCCGTCGACGTCGAGTGCCGAGGGCAGTGACGCGACGTTCGTCTGCTCCGCGTCCGCGATGCCGTCCTCGTTGTTGTCACCGTCGTGCGGCGCGCGCGCTTCGATGCTGGCCGCGACACCGTCGTCGTCGACCGTGGTCGGCGCGGGTGCGGGCGCGGTGGTCGGCGGCGCGGGCGTGTCTGTCGTCGCGGGTGGTTCCGGCGCGGTCGTGCTCGTCGGCGCGTCCACGGTCGCGTCGGTCGACGTCGGCGCGGTCGTGGTCGGCGCGGTGGCGTCGGCCGTCTGCGCGGTGTCGTCGGTCGACGACGGGTCGGCCGATGCGGTCGCGAAGGGCGACAGCACGAGACCGGCGACGACGAACAGGAGCATCACGATCCCGAAGGTGCGCGCTCGCAGTCGGTGAGTGGAAGTGGAGCGGTGGATCACGACAACCTCGTGTGCACTTACGCCGTGACCAGCAGTCACGGCATGACGGTGCGCAAGTCGGTCTCACCACTCGCTCGCCCCGGGGTCACATGGGTGACCGGACTGGGCCCCGGGGGTCAACGCTTCCTGCCTTCTCTGCCCTTGCCCGGGCCCTTCGGCCCGGCCTTGCTGCCACGCTCAGCGAGATCTGCCACCAGAGTGACCACTCAACGTGAGTCGACAGTATGCACGAACGCGGAGCGTGAACCAAATATCGCTCTCCGAGTGTGCCGGATGTCCCGTCTGGGCGAGGTGCGCGAGCGCATCGGGAGCGGCACGAACCCGTTCCCCACCATGGTGCGGCGTCGACGCCGAGCCGGTCCTGCAGCGCGGTCGCGCCTGGTCAGGAGATCGTCAGCCGGTGCCCCGCGCTCGGTCGTCCGACGCGGCGGCCTCGGCGAGCATCGCCTGGGGCGTGGCGTCGGCGAGGCGGCGCACGTCGTTGATCATGTGCGCTTCGTCGTGGTGACCGAAACGGGCGGCGGTGCGCGACCAGCTCTCTCCCCGGCCCGCGGCCAACCGCGCCTGCATCCGTCCGATGCGCCGCGAGGCGCTGGGGGCTGTGTCCGGTGAGCGCCAGCACCCGCCGGTGCAGGTGCCGCGTGCTGTATCCGATCTCGTCGGCGAGCGCGCCGATGTCGCGCGCGCGGAGGGCGACCGCCGCCAACGGGTCGGGTCGCTCCGCGTCGCGCGCCAGCTCAGTGAGCGGACGAGGCTTCACGACGTCACGCAGCAGGACCCGGAGGTTGGTGAGCTCGCTGCCGGGCACGCCGTACAGCGCGGTGAACGCACCGGGGTGGAGCCGGATGCCGAAGGTGTCTTCCCCCGGCTGGAGCTCGGCCACGATCGCGCCGCTCAACGCGAACCCACGACGTCGTCGCCGATCAGGTCGATGCACGCGTCGAGGATGACCCGGAGCGGGACAGCTCGGTCGCTGCGCAGACGCCAGAACGTCGCGACCCACGGCGCCAACGCGGCCGGTCGCACGAGCTCGTCGTAGAGCGGGGAGAAGGTCGCCGACGACAGCGGCGTCGCGCCGACCCCGACGGCCACACCTGGGAGGTCGCGTTCGTCAGCGCGCTCGTGCGGCACGACGACGGCACCGTGGAGCTCCCGCCATGACCGGGGAGGAGCTGCGCGCCTCATGCCCCGCGCTCCCCGACACGATCGAGATGTTCGCGTTCAGCCCCGGCTGCTCGGTGTTCAAGCGTCCGACGGCAAGATGTTCGCGGTATCGGTGACCGACGCCGAGCCGGTCGACGTCAGCCTCACGTGCGACCCGGACCGCGCCGCCGACCTGCGCTGGCAGTACGACGCGATCGTCGAGGGCTACCACCTGAACAAGCGCCACCGGATCACGGTGACGGCCAACGCCGACGTCGCCGATGCGATATTCGTCGAGCTGATCGAGGACAGCTTCGACCTGGTCCGCCCCGCGAGCGTCGCCGGGCGTAGTGAGGACGGGCGGAGGTCAGGCGTTGCCGAGGGCGGGACGCGGCACCGTCCCGGGGGCGGCGAGACGACGCGGACGGGCGTCGACCTCGGCCAGCTGCTCCGCGGTGAGGACCGCCCGCAGCGACGCCACCGCCACCTCGACCTGGTCGAGCGAGGGCTGGCGCGTCGTGAGCCGCTGGAGCAAGAGGCCCGGCTTCATCGCCACGCGCACCCAGGCCCGGTCCATGTGCCTGGCCGCGAAGCGGATGACCTCGTAGCTCACTCCCGCGATCACCGGCAGGAGCACGATGCGGCTCAGGATGAGCAGCGCCCAGCCGGGGCGGCCGATGAACGAGTACACGAAGATGGTGATCACCATCACCGTGAGCAGGAAGTTGGTGCCGCACCGCACGTGCGAGGTGTCGAACCGCTGCGCCGACTCCGCGGTGAGCTCGACGTCGTTCTCGTAGGCGGCGATCGCCTTGTGCTCGGCGCCGTGGTACATGAAGACGCGCTTGATGTCCTTCATCTGCCCGATGAGGAGCAAGTACCCGAGGAAGATGCCCAGGCGCAACGCACCTTCGGCGACGTGGAACCAGAACCCGTCGAGCCCGAGGAAGTTGCCGAGCCCGTTGGCCGCGACCGCGGGGAGCACGATGAAGATGGCGGTGAAGAACGCGAGCGCGATGCCGATGGTCCAGCCCATGGCCTTGGAGGAGATCTGCTCCTCCTCGGGGATCTGGCGGTTCGCCGACCACGTGAGCGCCTTCATCCCGAGCGTCATCGACTCGGCCAGCGCCATCACGCCGCGCATGAGCGGGATCTTCGCCCATCGCTCCGCCCAGTTGGGCGTGTCGTGGGTCTCGATCTCGATGTCGCCCTCGGGTGTGCGCACCGCGATCGCGTACGACCGCTCGCCGCGCATCATGACCCCTTCGACGACCGCCTGACCGCCCATGTAGCGGGGGCTCGAGGAGGGGGTCCCGTCGCTCATCGGATCAGGCCTCGGCCGACGCCTTCTCGGCCTTCTCGGCCCTGTCGGACGTGTCGGCCGCGGCCTTCTTCGTGCCCTTGTCGGCCGCAACCTTCTTGGTGGCCTTGGCGCCCTTCACGGGAGTCGCCTTGGCGAGCCGGCGATTGAACCGGTCGACGCGACCACCGGTGTCGACGAGCTTCTGCTTGCCGGTGAAGAAGGGGTGGCACTCCGAGCAGAGCTCGACGCGCAGCGAGGGAACCGTGGAGCGGGTGGTGAACTCGTTGCCGCACGAGCAGTGCACCTTGCACTCGACGTAGTCGGGGTGGATGTCGGTCTTCATGATCGGTCCAGTCTAGGAGAAGCCGTGCGCCCGGAATTCACGGGCAGTGGTCAAGAGAACACCAGCGCCAGGCAATTGATTTCACACCGGATTCGTGCCGGTGTCTTGCGGAGACGGGTCAGCCCCCTGGCGTCGGGGCCTTCCCGATCTCGCGGAGGAACTCGTTGTTGTCCTTGGTGGTGCGGATCTTGTCGAGGAGCAGCTCCACGCCCTTGCCCTCCTCGAGCGCGTTGAGCACCCGCCGCAGCTTCCAGACCTGCTGCA
The DNA here is from genome assembly GCA_963756895.1 of uncultured Actinomycetes bacterium. Classification (GTDB taxonomy): domain Bacteria; phylum Actinomycetota; class Acidimicrobiia; order IMCC26256; family DASPTH01; genus DASUAS01. Next base: position 158,645 of record CAVWPI010000006.1, read on the forward strand.
GCTGGTGGCGGTCGAACAGGAGCTCCTCGTGGCGGGTGCTCGAGGCGGCGACGTCGATCGCCGGGTAGATGCGCCGCTCGGCGAGGTGCCGGTCGAGGCGCAGCTCCATGTTGCCGGTGCCCTTGAACTCCTCGAAGATCACCTCGTCCATGCGGCTCCCGGTCTCGATCAGCGCGGTGGCGATGATCGTGAGCGAGCCGCCCTCCTCCACGTTGCGCGCCGCACCGAAGAACTTCTTCGGCGGGTAGAGCGCGGTGGAGTCGACGCCGCCCGACATGATCCGGCCAGAGGTGGGCGCGGCGAGGTTGTAGGCGCGGGCGAGGCGCGTGATGCCGTCGAGGACGACGACGACGTCCTTCCCGTGCTCGACGAGTCGCTTGGCCCGCTCGATCGCGAGCTCGGCGACCTGGGTGTGCTCGTCGGCCGGACGGTCGAACGTGCTCGCCACCACTTCGCCGCGCTGCACGTGGCGCTTCATGTCGGTGACCTCTTCGGGCCGCTCGTCGACGAGCAGCACCATGAGATGCACTTCGGGGTTGTTGCGCTCGATCGCGTACACCAGCTGCTTGAGGATGGTGGTCTTCCCCGCCTTGGGCGGCGAGACGACCAGCCCGCGCTGACCCTTCCCGATCGGTGCGATCAGATCGATGATGCGACCGGTGATCTCCTGCGGGTCGGCGCCGACCTCGAGGTGGAGCTTGTCGTCGGGGAACAGCGGGGTGAGGTCCTCGAAGCGCGGCCGGGCGTGGGCGTCGTCGGGCGTCAAGCCGTTGATGTCGTCGACCCGTAGCAGCGCGGGGTACTTCTCGTTGCTCGCCTGCGGGCGTGACGTACCGGTGACGAAGTCGCCCTTGCGGAGCGCGAAGCGGCGCACCTGCGAAGCGGACACGTAGACGTCCTTCTGCGCGGGGAGGTAGCCGTCGCCGCGGAGGAAGCCGTAGCCCTCGGGGCGGAGATCGAGGAGCCCCTGCACCGGGATCGGGTCGCCCTGGTACTCACCCGGGCGGCTGTCACCTCCGGGCTGGTCCTGGCTGCCGCGGCCGCGGCGGCGCCGGCGGCCGCGCCGGTTGCCCTCGCCGAAGGACTGGCGCTCGTCCTCGAGGTCGACGCCATCACCCCGACCGTCGTCGTCACCGTCGGAATCGGCATCGTCGTCGTCGCCCGCGCGAGCTGGTGGCGTGGGCGGCGTCTTCACCTGCGTCGTCGCGGTCGTCGACGTCGGAGCGATCGGTGTCGGCGGTCTCGGGCGGCTCAGGTCGTTCGGCCGGCGGCGGCGCGGGCGCGGGTGCGGCGCGGCGCGTCCGGGGTCGCGGCATCGGCGGCTCGTCGACGGGCGTGTCGGCGCCGAGCGCGTTCTCCTCCTCCGCCAAGGCGGCGAGGTCGTCGGCCGGGGCCTGTGACGCGCGCGCTGAACGCACGCGCCGCGGCTTGGACGCCGGCGCGGCTGTCGTCTCGGTCGCGGCCGGCTCTCCGCCGTTGGCGGCGGCGAGGATCGCATCGATCAGATCGGCCTTGCGCATGCGCGTGGCCGCCTTCACACCGATGGCGCCCGCGATGGTGTGGAGCTCGTCGCGGTCCTTGCCGGCGAGCACCGAGCGGTCGATCTGCTGCTCCGTGGCCATTCCCTCTCCCTCGACCCGACGCACCGCGCGCGCTGGCACGGCGATGGGACGGGCACGATTGTCACTCCTCGACAGCTACGGGGACCCTGCCGGGGCTTGGCACCTGAAACCGGGATCTCGTCCAGTGCACTGGGCGAAGAATCGACCGGCGGCGGGTGCCACTGTAACACCTCCCTCCGCCTTCGCTCGCGTCGGCTCGCTCCGTTCCGAACGGCCGACGAGAGGGCCTCGGCGAGGACCTAAGCGAGGAGGCGCGCCATCAGGTCGTGCGCGGGTACCGGTGCCTGCCCGGCGACGCCGCGCTCGGTGTACTCGCCGCCCGCTCCCTCGAGGTCGGTGCCGTAGAGGAGGTAGGGCACCGGGTCCGACGTGTGCGTGCGCGCGGCGCACGGCGTGGCGTGGTCGGGCAGGAGCAGGAGACGGAAGGGCTCGCCCGCGAGCCCGTCGACCAGCGGCCCGATGATGTCGGCGTCCCACCGTTCGAGCGACGCCACCTTCTCGTCGATCGCACCCTGGTGACCGGCCTCGTCGGTGGCCTCGACGTGGAGGAGGAAGAAGTCCCGGTCGGCGAGCGACGCGAGGGCGGCGTCGCGCTGCGCGACGTAGTCGTTGTCGAATCCCGCGGTGGCGCCGGGAACGTCGAGCACCTCGATGCCCGACAGCACACCGAGGCCCCGCACCAGATCGACCGCGGAGGAGAGCCGACCGGTCACCCCGTGGCGGGCAGGGAAGTTGGGCAGCTGCGGGCGGGTGCCCTGCCCCCAGAGCCAGATCTGGGTCGCCACGGAACCGACCTCGTCGGCCGCGCCGCGCCACCACCGGCTTGGAGGCATCCATGAGCGCGCTGAGCTTCTCCGCCGCGGGCCCGGTGGGGAGCACGACGCGCTGACCGGTGAGATCGTGCGGAGGGACGCACTCGGCGTCACCGAAGTCGCTCGGCACGACGCAGAGGTGGCGGTACTCGACGCCCGGATGGAAACGCACGCCGTCGCGCCCGTGACCGAGCGCGTCGTCGAGCGCGGCCACGATCACGTGGCTCTGCTCACTGGTGACGTGGCCGGCGGCGAAGTCGACCATCACGTCGTCGGTGACGGTCACGAGGTTGCAACGGAACGCCACCTCTCCCGGCGCGAGCTCCACGCCCATCGCCGCGGCCTCGATCGGCGCGCGCCCCGTGTGGTATTCGGTCGGGTCGTACCCGAGGATGGCGAGGTTGCCGACATCACTCCCCGGCGGCAGTCCGGGAGGAATCACCTCGGCCAGCCCGACCTCGGACGACGCCGCCAGGCGCGCCAGGTTCGGCATGCGCGCGGCTTCGAGCGGTGTGCGGCCGCCGAGCTCGATGAGCGGTTCGTCGGCGCAACCGTCGGGCACCAGGACGAGGTACTTCATCACGCGAGGTTACGCGACGGGGTTGCCCGAGGTTTCGGCGTGGGTTGCAGACGGTACCGTGCCGAGGTCATGCGCCGCCTCGCCACCGCGGGCACGATCGCCCTCCTCATCCTTCTCGTCCTCGGCGCGGTGGCGCCGGCGACCGCGGCGCCCGCCCTCCGCCTCACCAAGGTCGCCGACGTCGAAGGCCTCACCGCCATGGCGGCCCGGACCGGGACGCGGACGCTGTACCTGGCCGCGCAGGACGGTGTCGTGCGGTCGTTGCGCGACGGTGAGGTGTCGCCCACGCCGGTCATCGACCTCCGGGAACGGGTGAGCCAGGACGGCGGCGAGCGCGGGCTGCTCGGCATCGCCTTCTCCCCCGACGGGGCGTTGCTCTACCTGCACTACAGCGACACCGACGGCAACTCCCAGGTCGACCAGTACGCGATGAAGGGCGGCCACGCCGATCCCGCGAGCCGCCGGTCGATCCTGCGCGTCGATCAGCCGCAGCCCAACCACAACGGCGGGCAGCTCGCATTCGGGCCCGACGGCTACCTCTACCTCGGGCTCGGCGACGGCGGCGGCGCGGGCGACTCCGGGCCCGGCCACGCCGCGGGTGGGAACGGGCAGTCGCTCGACACGCTGCTCGGCAAGATCCTCCGCATCGACCCGAACCGCACCGCGAGCGACCCTGCGTTCACGGTCCCCGCCGACAACCCGTTCCGGGACACGCCCGGGGCCGAACCCGCGATCTGGTCGTACGGGTTGCGCAATCCCTGGCGGTTCTCGTTCGACAGCAAGACCGGTGACCTCTGGATCGGCGACGTCGGTCAGAACGAGTACGAGGAGATCGACCGCCTGCGGGCGACGAACGGCCGTGACGCGGGCAAGGGCGACAACTTCGGCTGGAACCGGCTCGAAGGCGACCACGCCTACGAGGGGAACGCACCCGCCGATGTGGTCGCGCCGGTGTACGAGATCGCGCACGACACCGGTGCGTGCTCGGTCATCGGCGGGTTCGTCTACCGCGGCAGGAAGATCCCCGTCCTCGACGGCACCTACGTCTTCAGCGACAACTGCGACGGCACCATTCGTCTGCTCGAACCGGACGGCGACGGCGTGCGCGCGGTCGACTCCGGACTCGAGGCAGCCGCGGTGTCGAGCTTCGGCCAGGCCAACAACGGCACGCTCTACGTCGTGTCCCTGAACGACGGCGTCTACCGACTCGACCCCGCGTAGCCACCCAGCCCATTCCTGCGTCGAAGTGGCGTGATAATCGCGCCGCAACGACGCAGTTCCGATTTTGGACACCGCCTTCGGCCCGGAAGCGCGGGTTCAGCCGGAGCGCTTGATGACCAGACCGGCGACGCGGCCGGTGATGCCCGCGGGGGCCGCGCTCGACATCGCGGCCGCGGCCTGGTTGAGGATCCCGGGGATCGACACCGAGCGACCCCGATCGAGGTCGCGCAGCGCCGCCCCGACCACGGTGTCGGCCGACTGCCAGATGAACTCGGGGACGTCGCTGGGTCCGAGCCCCGCCCGGTCGTGGAACTCGGTGTGCGTGTAGCCGGGACACACGAGCATCACGGTGACGCCGGTCCCCCGCGCCTCCTCGCGCACCGCGTGGGTGAAGCTGTGCACGAACGCCTTGGTGGCGCCGTAGGTCGCGCTGATCGGGTTCGGTTGGTAGGCCGCGAGCGACGCGACGTTGAGGATCGCGCCATTCCGTCGCCCCTCCATCGCGCCGAGCGCGGCGTGGGTGAGGCGCAACAGCGCGACGACGTTGAGCTCGACTTCGTCGACCTCGCGCGTCACCTCGAGCTCGGCGAACCGCCCGTAGGTGCCGAACCCTGCGTTGTTCACCAGCAGGTCGACCGGACGGTCGACGTCAGCGAGACGCGCGGCCACACCGGTGACGCCGACATCGGTCAGCAGGTCGGCCGCGAGCACCTCGACCGCGACACCGTGCGCAGAAGTGAGCTCGGTCCCCAGCTCCTCGAGCCGGGCACCGTCGCGCGCGACGAGCACGAGGTCGTGTCCCCGAGCTGCGAGCCCGACGGCGAAGGCGCGACCGATGCCAGCCGACGCGCCGGTGACCAGCGCGACGCTCACGAGTTGCTCACGCGAGGTCGAGCGCGCTTGCGACGGTCGCCGCGGTGGCGTCGACCGGATCGCCCACCTGCACCTCGGCGATGGCGCGGTTGGGATCCTTGAGTCCGTGGCCGGTGACCGTGCACACCGCGACGTCGTCGCCCGTGAGCAGACCGTCGGCCGCCGCCTGCAGCAGTCCCGCCACCGACGCCGCCGACGCCGGCTCGACGAAGCAGCCCTCGTCGACCGCCAGCATGCGGTAGGCCTCGATGATCTGGCCGTCGGTGACCTCGCCGATGTGCCCACCCGACTGGTCGCGCGCGTCGACCGCACCCTGCCACGACGCCGGGTTGCCGATCTGGATCGCGGTGGCGAGCGTCTCCGGGTGCAGCACCGGCTCACCCCGCACGATGGGAGCGGCGCCCGACGCCTGCCACCCGAGCATGCGTGGCGTGCGGGTGGCACGACCCAGGCGCGCGTACTCGGAGTAGCCGCGCCAGTAGGCCGTGATGTTGCCGGCGTTGCCGACCGGAATGGCGTGGACGGTGGGCGCGTCGCCGAGGACGTCGACGATCTCGAACGCGGCCGTCTTCTGCCCTTCGATGCGCACCGGGTTCACCGAGTTGACCACCTCGACGCCGGGACGCTCCCCGAGCTCGCGCACGATCTCGAGCGCGCGGTCGAAGTTGCCGAGCACCGGGACCACGCGCGCGCCGTGGATGAGCGCCTGCGCGAGCTTCCCGAGCGCGATCTGACCCTGCGGGATCACGACCGCGCACATGAGGCCGGCACGCGCCGCGTAGGCCGCGGCCGATGCCGACGTGTTGCCCGTCGACGCGCAGATCGCGACCTTGGCGCCCCGCTCGACCGCGGTGGAGATGGCCATGGTCATGCCGCGGTCCTTGAACGAACCGGTGGGGTTGAGGCCCTCGACCTTGAGGTACCGCGCGCGATGCCGGCTTGCTGCGCGACGCGCGGCGCCTCGAGCAGCGGCGTGTTCCCCTCGAGCAGCGTGATCACCGGCGTGGCGTCGGTGACCGGGAGGTGCTCCCGGTACGCCTCGATCAGCCCTGGCCACCGCGACACGGTGGTGCTCACTCTTCCTCCCCCATCACCCGCAGCACCGAGCCGACGCGGTGCACGGGCTCGAGCTCGCGCACGCCCTCGACCGCGTCGCGCAGGTCGGATTCACGCGCCTTGTGGGTGACGAAGATGAGTCGGGCGTCGTCGCCGATGCCGCGCTGGCGCATCGACCGCACCGACACCTCCCGACGTCCGAACTCGCCGGTGATGGCGTGCAGCACGCCGGGCCGGTCGGCCACCTCCATCTGGAGATAGAACTGCGACTCGACGTCCTCGATGGCGCGGATCGGGCGCAACGCCATCGTGCCGATGGTGGCGCCCTTGCGTCCCTCCACGAGGTTCTTCGCCGCGTCGACCAGGTCCCCCAACACCGCCGACGCGGTGGGCATGCCCCCGCGCCCCGGCCGTAGAGCATGAGCTCGCCGACTGCGTCGCCCTCGATGAACACCGCGTTGAATGCGTCGCGCACCGACGCGAGCGGGTGGTGCTCGGGCACCATCGCCGGATGGACCCGCACCGCGATCTCGCCGTCGAAGTCCTCGGCGATCGCGAGCAGCTTCACCACGTACCCGAGGTCGCGCGCCGACGCGATGTCGTCGCCGGTGATGCCGGTGATGCCCTCGCGGTACACGTCGCTGGCGACGACGCGCGCGCCGAACGCGATCGAAGCGATGATCGCCGCCTTGGCCGCGGCGTCGAAGCCCTCGACGTCGGCGGTGGGATCGGCCTCGGCGAACCCGAGTCGCTGCGCTTCGGCGAGCGCGTCGGCGAACGACGTGCCCAGCTCGGTCATACCGGTGAGGATGTAGTTGGTGGTGCCGTTGACGATGCCCATCACGCGACGGATGCGGTCACCGGCCAGCGACTCGCGCAGCGGCCGGATCAAGGGGATGCCACCACCCACGGACGCCTCGAAGAGGATGTCGACTCCTGCGCCCTCGGCGGTCTCGAACAGCTCGCGGCCGTGGGTGGCGATGAGCTCCTTGTTGGCGGTGACGACGGGCTTGCCGCCCATGAGTGCGTCGACGATCAGGCGCCGGGCGGGCTCGATCCCGCCGATGACCTCCACCACGATGTCGACGTCGGGATCGTCGACGACGGCGCTGGCGTCGTCGGTGTAGCAGCGGGTCGGCAGCGGCAGGTCACGTTCCTTGGTGAGGTCGTGCACGGCCACCGCGCGCCACCTCGAGCGGCACGCCGGCGCGGGCTTCGATCACGTCGGCGTGGTCGTGGATGAGGCGCACCAGCGCACCCCCCACGTGACCGCAGCCGAGGATCCCGATTCGTACCCGCTCGTCCATCAGCCTCAGTCTCCCTCACCGGCGGGACCGTCGACGACGTCGCGTGCGACGAGATCGGCGATCGTCTCCCGCCGCACCACCACCCGGGCGCGCCCGTCGCGCACGAACACGACGGCGGGTCGCGGGACGAGGTTGTAGTTCGACGCCATCGAGTACCCGTACGCGCCGGTGACCGGCGTGACCAGCACGTCGCCCACCGCGACGTCGGCAGGCAGGTCCGCGTCGCGCACGAGCAGGTCGCCCTGTTCGCAGTGCTTGCCGGCGACGGTGGCGACGAACGGTCGGGGCGCGGTTCGCGCGCGGGCAGCGCGGCTTCGTAGGCCGCGCCGTAGGTCGCCGGACGCGGGTTGTCGCTCATCCCGCCGTCGACCGCGACGTAGGTGCGCACCCCGGCGATCTCCTTGATGGTGCCGACCGTGTAGAGCGTCACCCCGGCGGGTGCGGCGACCGAGCGGCCCGCCTCCACCATGAGCGCCGGCGCTGGATCGAGCTCGAAGGACGGCGCACGCGTCGGCGTAGTTGGCGCACGTCTCGCGTCCGAATTCGGCGATGCTCGGGGCGTCGAGCTCGTCGGCGGTGTAGGGCACGCCGAGCCCACCGCCCAGGTTGATCTCGGGAACCGGCGTGCCCGTGGCGCGGGTGACGTCGGCCGCCAGCTCGGCGACGACCGCGGCGGCCCGGGCGAACGACTCCAGCACGAGGATCTGCGACCCGATGTGACAGTGGAAGCCGCCGAGGTGCATCGCCTCCGACTTCGCCACGCGCAATGCAGCGTCACGCGCACTGCCGTTCGAGACGGTGAACCCGAACTTCGAGTCGTCGGCACCGGTGGCGATGTACTCGTGGGTGTGCGCCTCGACGCCGGGCGTCACCCGCACGAGGCACGCGCGCGGCGCGGCGCCCGCGCCGACGAGCGCCTCGATGCGGTCGAGCTCGTCGAACGAGTCGGCGACGATGCGGCCCACGCCGGTGTCGAGCGCGAGCTGCAGCTCGGCCTCGGACTTGTTGTTGCCGTGGAACACGATCCGCGCTGCGGGGAACCCCGCGTGGAGCGCGACCTCGAGCTCACCCCCGGTGGCCACGTCGAGGTGGAGCCCTTCGTCGGCGACCAACCTCGCCATCGCGCTGCAGAGGAACGCCTTCCCCGCGTAAGACACTGCGTCGGCGCCGAAGGCATCGCCGTACTCGCGGGCACGCGCCCGCAACTCGGTCTCGGAGTACACGTACAGCGGGGTGCCGTGCTCGAGCGCGAGCAGCTCGAGGTCGCACCCGTCGATGGCCAGGCGTCCGTCGGCGTCGACGGTCGCGGTGCGCGGCAGGAGTCCGAGCGCCAGCGGCGCGGCCGGGTTCACGGCTCGGGCTCGTCGTCGCCGACTTCGTCGAGCCGCGTCATCTCGTCGGGAGCGTGCACACCGAGGATCGCGAGCGCGCTGGCGAGCCCGAGCCGGCACGCCTCGCCCAACCACAGGCGTGCCTGCGTGAGCGCGGCGTCGTCGGAGATGACGCGGCAGTCGCGGTAGAAGCCGTGGAACGCCTTGGCGAAGTCGCGCACCCACGTGGTGACCCGGTGCGGCGCTCGCAGCGCGGCGGCCTCCGCGACCACACCCGGGTACGCCTCGAGCGCGCGCAGGAGCTCGAGCTCGCGCTCGTGCACGAGCGGAGCCAGCGACGTGTCGAGCACCGGCAGCCGGGTGACACCGACCTCGACCGCCTTGCGACCGATCGACGCGATGCGCGCGTGCGCATACTGCACGTAGTAGACGGGGTTCTCCATCGACTGCGCGGTGACGATGTCGAGGTCGAAGGTCTGCGTGGTGTCGATGCCCTGCAGCAGGAACGTGAGCCGCGCCGACGTCGGGATCGACCTCGTCGAGGATGTCGGCCAGCGCGATGACGTCGCCGGTCCGCTTGGAGATGCGGATCGGCTGGCCGCCCTTCACCAGCTTCACCAGCTGGCCCAGCAGCACCTCCGGCTCGCCCTCGGGGTAGCCGAGCGCGGCCATGCCGGCCTGCAACGACTTCACCTGGCCGTGGTGGTCGGCGCCCCAGATGTCGACGAGGTGCTCCCACCCGCGGTCGAACTTGTCGCGGTGGTAGGCGATGTCGTTGCACAGGTAGGTGGTGGACCCGTCGGACTTCACCAGCACGCGGTCGCGCTGGATCACCGAAGTCGGTGGTGCGCAACCAGGTGGCGCCCTCGTGCTCGAACACGACGCCGCGCGCGCCGAGGTCGTCGAGCACCCGCTTCACGTTGCCGGCCTCGTGCAGCGTGCGCTCCGAGAACCAGGTGTCGAAGTGCACGCCGATGCGGGCGAGGTCGTCCTGCAGCGTGCGCAGGTTGTACTGGTAGCCCCACTCGCGCGGCCTGCTCCTCGGTGACCGCGTCACCGAGCTCGGCCCGCATGACCGTGGCCATGTCGACGAGGTACTCGCCCTGGTAGCCGTCTTCGGGCGGTTCGCGGCCTTCGTAGCGCGCGAACAGCGACGTCGCGAAGGTGTCGAGCTGGTTGCCGGCGTCGTTCAGGTAGTACTCGCGGTGCACGACCGCGCCCTCGGCCGCGAGCAGGTTCGGCGAGCGCGTCGCCCACGGCCACCCAACGGCCACCGCCGGCGTGCAACGGGCCGGTGGGGTTGGCGGACACGAACTCGAGGTTGATGCGCAGGCCGTCGAGCGCGTCGCCGTGGCCGTACGCCTCGCCCTGCGCCACGACCGCGAGCAGGACCTCGTGCAGCCAACTCGGGGAGAGGCGGAGGTTGAGGAAGCCGGGACCTGCGATCTCGACCCGCTCGAGGTGCGCGGGCCGGGCCCGCTCGAGCTCGTCGGCGAGCTTGGCGGCGATCTCCCGCGGCGGCAGGCCGAGCGGCTTGGCCAGCTGGAGGGCGACGTTGGTGGTGAAGTCGCCGTGTCCCGGAGTCCTTCGGCGGACGTCAGCTCGATGCCACCGGGGGGCGCGGGGAAGCCGCACGCGTCGAGCGCGGCGTGGACTGCGGCGGGGAGCTGGTCACGGATCACGAGGGGTGGCGGCGGCGCCCGGCGCCCTTCGCCGCTCGCCGTGCTCGCGCATGGTAGTGGGGCGTTCCGGACCGCCTGGGGCCGATTCGGCCGGCACGTGCCGCGCGCGGAGGGTCGTCTCGGGCGCACTCCGCGTCGCGGTATCGTCGGTCATCCGAGAGCCGGGCGGGAGGGGCAGTGCACACGAACGAATCGGTCGTCGCAACCGCCCGTGAGTCGACCGGTCTCGCCACCGTGTACCGCGCGCTCGACGAACTCGTCGACCTCTACTCGCTCGCCGACGCGGCCGTCGTCATCGACGTGCCCGGGTTCGGGCGCCAGGTCCTGCACGCGGGCCGTCGCCCGCTGCGCAACGACGAGCAGGGACTCCACGCGGCCGAGCCCGGCCTCTACCTCGATCCCCCGGTCGACGACCCCGTCCTCACGCGGCTCATGCTGGCGCTCGGCATCCTTGCGCTGCGCCATGACGCCGGGGCCGCGTCCCGCTCGTGACCATCGTGAGCCTCGACGAGCTCGAGCTGCAGTTGCGCCACCTGGCCGGCGTCGTCGCCGTCGGCTTCGTGGAGACCGACGACCTCGTGGTCGTCGAGCTCCAGGCCGGGCCCGACGCCGTACGACGACCTCGCGCGCGACGCCACCGTCCTCGCGGCCGAGCACGTGCGCGGCGCGGTCGCGGTCGAGGTCGTGCGGTGGGGTGACGGCGGTCCGCACCAGGCCGAGGCTCGACTGCGGCTGGTCGACGTCACCACCGACGCCGGCGCCGGCGAGGTCACCGTGCGCCTGGCGCGGGGCGACGAGGAGGCGCTGGGCCGGGCCTCCACCGCGGGCGGGCTCCCCGCTGCGGTGGAGGCGACCGTCGTCGCCGTCCGCACCTTCGTCCCCGAGCTGCCCTACCTCCCGGGGTGGGCCCGCACCGTCGAGACCACCCCCGACCGCCGGTTCCTGGTGGTCGCGTCGGTCACCGACCCGCTCACCCGCACCCATCGCCGCGGCGCCGCCGAGGGCGCCACGCCCATCGAGGCGGCGGTCCGCGCCACCCTCGCGGCCCTCAACCGCACCATCAGCCGCGACCTCTGACCCCATTCCCGTACCGGCGTCGTTCATGGGGGGTATGACCCCGACGAACGACGCAGGTTCGTAGGTCAGGCGGGGTCGAGGAGCTCCTTGAAGCCGTAACGGGCGTGGGGGCCGAACGCGATCTGCTCGAGCACGCCGATGCCGACCTGGTCGCCGCACGTGGCGCGCACCACCTGCTGGAGGTGCTGGTTCTCGTACGCCATCGGGTCGAGGTCGGCGACCTTCCACGACTCGCCGGCGTACGCGAGCTCGCCCTTCCACATGCCGTGTCCCCACTCGGGGTGCATGTAGCCGATGCCCTTCATGCGGAAGCAGATGAGGGGCTCGAGGTCGATGTCCTCGCGACGACCGTCGTCGTGCACCGAGCGCGATGCGCGCGTGACCGGCGCGGCGCGTCCCGGGAAGGTAGTCGAGCTCGTGCTCGACTGCCGCCAGGACCTCCAGCGCCGGATCCTCGGCCCCGGGGATGTCGTCAGGTGACGCGTACACCGGGAGCACCGCACCGTCGGAGTGCCAGCGATTCGCGTGGGCGTCCTCGAACACGCCGAAGTGGGTGCAGCGGTCGTCCCAGTGGAGTGGTGCCCACAGGAAGAACGCCTGCATCGACCCGGGCGGGTTGGGCGCGAGGCCGGTGTCCGGGCTCCCCACGCCGCGGAACCCCCAACTGCGGTCCTTGGTGCCGTACACGCGCGTCGCATCGATGGGGACGGTCTTCCCGTCGTAGCGGATCTCGCCCTCCCACATGCCGAACTGAGCGAAGCGGGTGACGTCCATGATCGGACGACGGCCGTGCGAGCGGATCTGACGACCCTCCTCGACGCACGCGGTCCGCGCGGTGAACGTGAGGTCGGCGCTGATGCCGGTGTCGTTGTCGGCGATGGCGACCCGGATCCGGCGCATCGGTTCGAGCACGTCGATCTCGAACGGGCCGATCCGCAGGTCGGTCGGCTCCAGCGGCGCGCGTCGTGACGCGTGGAACGCGTGCTGCTCGCCGTCGCGCACGATGCTGAGACCGCAGTCGAGGATGCCCAGGTTCGGGTACAGCGCCGCGCCGATCCCGAAGTAGAACTCGCCGTCGTCCTGGTAGCCGTTGAACCAGTAGCGGTCGTACGTGTTGCGATCACCGCTCACCGGCGTCGCGATCGGCTGCGACGTCTGGTGGATGGGGTAGTCGTCGAACTTGCTCAGCACTGCAGGCCTCCCTGGACGCGGTGGCGGCTCGCGGCAGCGTAACCCCACGCTCGCGCACGCACTCACGGCGAACTCCCAGGAACGCCTGAGGAACGCGCAACCTGGACCACGGACGATGTCCCTCGTGATCGACTCGACCGTCGCCCCGACGCTCCGCCTGCACTCCTCGGCAGACGCCACCACCGCGGTGGAGATCGTGGTGCCGGTGCACGACGAGGAGCGGGGGCTCGAGGACTCGATCCGGGCCCTGCACACCTACCTCCGCCACCACTTCACCGTGACGTGGGCGATCACGATCGCCGACAACGCCAGCACCGATCGCACGAGGGCGATCGCGCAGCGTCTCGCGGCCACGCTCGACGGCGTGCGCAGCGTGCACCTCGACGAGAAGGGGCGGGGCCGCGCGCTGCGCACGGCGTGGAGCGCGAGCACGGCCACTGTCGTCGCGTACATGGACGTCGATCTGTCGACCGATCTCGACGCTTTGCTCCCGCTCGTCGCGCCGTTGCTGAGCGGTCACAGCGACGTCGCCATCGGCACACGCCTGGCATCGAACGCACGCGTCGTGCGCGGTCCGAAACGCGAGCTCATCTCGCGCGGGTACAACCTGATCCTGCGCACGACGCTGCGCGCGGGCTTCTCCGATGCGCAGTGCGGGTTCAAGGCCGTGCGCGCCGACGTCGCCCGTGGACTGCTCCCCCTGGTCGAGGACCAGGGTTGGTTCTTCGACACCGAGCTGCTGGTGCTCGCCGAGCACAACGGGCTGCGCATCCACGAGGTGCCGGTCGACTGGGTCGACGATCCGGTGTCACGCGTCGACATCGTGCGCACCGCCACCGACGACCTGCGCGGCGTGTGGCGGATGATCCGTCGCTTCGCACGTGGCGACGGCGAGCTCGAGCGCTCCCGCGACGCAGCGACGGTGGATCCGCGCCTCGGCCCGCAGGTGGTGAAGTTCGCGTCGATCGGCGTCGTGAGCACGGTGGTGTTCGCCGCGCTCTTCGCACTGCTCGACGGACCGCTCGGTGCGATCGGCGCCGATGTGATCGCGCTGCTCGTGTGCGCATTCGCCAACACTGCGGCGAACCGCCGCCTGACGTTCGCCTTGCGCGGGCGCGCCGGTCGCGTGCGGCACTACGCCGCGGGCACCGCACTCGGACTGCTCCCGCTCGGCCTCACCCTCGCCGCGCTGGCGGTGCTGTCCGCGCTCGGCGCGACCTCGCTCGCGGTCACGCTCGTGACCCTCACCGCCGCCAACCTCCTCGCCACGACGGCTCGCTTCCTGCTCCTGCGCAACTGGGTGTTCCGCCCGTGAATCGCGCGTCGCTCGGCGAAACCGGCATCCCTCCCCGCAACCGTGCCCACACTCACCCGACCGACAAGGCCGCCTGATGACCAGCACCGTCCTCGATCCCGCGCCCGACACCGCCCGGGAGCGCTCCCCGCCGTGCCGGAGACGCCGGCACGTCACGACGCCAGCCGTCGCGACGCGCACCGCGCCCGGCGCGGCGGGCTCCAAGGGTTCCTCCGCGGCCGAGAGCACGATCCCGTGTGGGTGCGTCCGTGCCTCCTCGCGCTGCTCGTGGGCACCGCGGTGCTCTACGTCTGGGGCCTCGGCACGTCGGGATGGGCGAACACCTACTACTCCGCCGCGGTGCAGGCCGCGACGAAGAGCTGGAAGGCGTTCTTCTTCGGATCGTTCGACGCCTCGAACTCCGTGACGGTCGACAAGTCACCGTTGTCGCTCTGGCCGATGGCGTTGTCGGCCCGCCTCTTCGGCCTGAGCTCGTGGAGCATCCTGGTGCCGGAGGCGGTCGAAGGCGTCGCCGCGGTCGGCGTGCTCTACGTGGCCGTGCGACGGTGGTTCTCCGCCGGCTCCGCTCTCGTCGCGGGCGCGGTGCTCGCCTTGACGCCGGTCGCCGCGCTCATGTTCCGCTTCAACAACCCCGACGCCGCGCTCGTGCTGCTGCTCGTCGTCGGCACGTACGCGATGGTCCGCGCGCTCGACGCGGCAGCACGTGGTGGTTGGTGCTCGCGTTTTCGATGGTCGGCTTCGGTTTCCTGGCGAAGATGCTGCAGGCACTGCTCGTGCTCCCCGCGTTCGGGCTCGTGTACCTGATCGCAGCGCCGGTCTCGACATGGAAGCGCATCTCGCAGCTGACCCTGGCGTCTGGCGCGTTGCTCGTGTCGGCGGGATGGTGGATCGCCATCGTGGAGCTCTGGCCGAAGTCTTCACGTCCGTACATCGGCGGGTCGCAACACAACAGCGTTCTCGAGCTCGTGTTCGGATACAACGGCTTCGGTCGCCTCACCGGCAACGAGGCCGGCAGCGTCGGCGGCGGTGGCGGGCAGGCCGGACGATGGGGCGCGACGGGACTCACGCGCATGTTCGGCGCCGAGTTCGGCACCCAGATCTCGTGGCTCCTCCCGGCCGCGCTGATCCTGCTCGTCGCCGGCATCGTGTGGCGCGGCACCCGTCCACGCACCGACCGCGTGCGCGCCGCGTTCATCCTCTGGGGCGGATGGCTCCTCGTCACCGGGCTCGTCTTCAGCCTCGGCAAGGGGATCATCCACCAGTACTACACGGTCGCGCTCGCACCGGCGATCGGCGCGCTCGTCGGCATGGGCGCGGGGATGCTGTGGAAGCGACGCCACGACATCAACGCGCGCGTCGTGCTCGCAGTGACGGTCGCTGCCACCGCGATCTGGTCGTTCGTGCTCCTCGGTCGCACGCCCGACTGGAATCCGTGGTTGCGCGGACCGCTGCTCATCGCAGGCGTCGCCGTCGCCATCGTGCTGCTGGCCGCGCACCTCGTGCACGGACGCGCACTGGTCGCGCTGGCGATCGCTGGCGTCGTCCTGGTCCTCGCCGCGCCCGCGGCGTACACGCTCTCGACGGTGAACACGCCGCACACCGGCGCCATCCCGACCGCCGGACCCGCGGGCGCCAGCACGATGGGCTTCGGTGGACCCGGTGGCTTCGCCGGCCGGTTCCCCGGTGGCGCCGCCACTGGCCAGCTCCCGGGCGGCGGACAGGCCCCGGGCGGCTTCCCCGGAGGCGGGGCCGGCGGCGCGGGTGGTCTCCTGAACGGCAGCACGCCGAGCTCCGAACTGACCGCGCTGCTCGAACAGGACGCCGACCGGTACACGTGGGTCGCGGCCACATCCGGCGCGAACTCGGCGGCCGGCTACCAGCTCGCCACCGACGATCCGATCATGGCGATCGGCGGCTTCAACGGAACCGACCCCACGCCGACCCTCGCGCAGTTCCAGCACTACGTGCAGGAGGGGAAGGTCCACTGGTTCATCACCGGGGGTGGCTTCGGCGGCGGGTTCGGCGGCGGAACTGCAAACACGTCGTCACAGATCTCGTCGTGGGTGAGCCAGAACTTCACCAGTCAGACCGTCAGCGGCGTGACCGTCTACGACCTGACCCAGGCGTCCACATGACGGCGACAGCTAACTTCCCGTGATGCAGCCGCACCTCGAGCTCCGTGCCGTCCTCGACGAGATCGTGCCCCGTCACCGCGAACGCTGGGGCGACTCCGACGAGTGGGAAGGGCTGCTCGAGTTCCAGCGCGAGCTCGGCGCGCGCGGCTGGTCGGCACCCGCGTGGCCGGTCGAGATCGGCGGGCGCACGCTCGGCGTCGAGGACCAGATCGCCTGCGACGCCGAGTTCGGCCGGGCCAAGGCACCGCGACGGGTGGCGGTGTTCGGCACCAAGAACGTCGGTCCCACCATCGCAGCCGCGGGCACGCCCGAGCAGAAGGTGCACCTGCAACGCATCCTCACCGCCGACGAGGTGTGGTGCCAGGGCTTCAGCGAGCCCGACGCCGGAAGCGACCTCGCGGGGCTGCGCTGCAAGGCTGTGCTCGAGGACGACCACTTCGTCGTGAACGGCACCAAGGTGTGGACGTCGATCGGCATGTGGGCCACGCACTGCATGCTGCTCGTGCGCACCGATCCCGATGCGCCCGCCCACCGCGGCATCTCCGCACTGCTCGTGCCGCTCGACACGCCCGGCATCACACGACGGCCGATCATCCAGGCCACCGGCGACAGCGACTTCGCCGAGGTGGTGTACGAAGACGTGATCGTGCCGAAGGACGCGTTGCTCGGTCCGCTCAACGGTGGGTGGGGCGTGACCATGTCGACGCTCGGTTACGAGCGCGCGGGCGTGATCGAGATCGCCGGCAACCTCATCAGCGAGGTCGAGTCGTTCCTGCGCGACGCGGCCGCCGAGGGCAAGCTCGCTGCCCGCGACCGCGACCGCGGCGCCGCGATCTACACGAGGGCGCGCATCCTCGGCTGGCTCGGTGAGCGGTCGCTCGTCGACGACGGCGGCGGGCCCAACGGCGCCGTCGCCGGGCTCATCAAGCTGGCGTGGTCGACGCTCGGGCAGTCGTTCGCCGAGTACACCGCGGAGGTCGACGGCCTCGCCGCCATCGCCGGTGGCGACATGCGCAACGGCCGCCGCCTGGTGGCCAGCCGTTCCAACACCATCGCCGGCGGCACCACCGAGGTGATGAAGAACATCATCGGCGAGCGCTCCCTCGGTCTCCCCCGCGAACCCAAGGTCTGAACCCCTCGCAGACTTCGGTGAGCTAGAGGCAGCGGCAGTAGCGCAGGAAGAGAAAGCCGTCGTCGTCGAGGAAGCCGTGCTCGAGCTCCCAGAGCGACGCGTCGGCGGCGGGGCCGTGCGCGATCCGGGCAGAGCTGCCGGCGATGACGCGGGGCGCGATGGTCACGAAGAGCTCGTCGAGCAGTCCCTCCGCCGCGAGGAGCCCGGCCAACGTGGGCCCGCCTTCGGCGACCAGCACCTTCCCGGCCAGCGCGGTCGACAACGCCTGCAGGTCGACGAACTCGCCGTCGCCGGCGCGCAGCTCGGGCACGCCGTCGGGGACGGGACCGACGCTCGTCGGCACCACGAGCGTGGCGCGGCCCGACGCGAACAGCTCGTCCGCGCCACTCACGTCGTTGGTGTCGGACACGACGTAGAGCTGGAGCTGGGGTGGAACCGGAACGTTGTAGTGCTCGGCGAGCACGGTGCCGAGACCCACGACGCACCCGTCGGCCTGCTCCCGCAGGGCGGCGAACACCGCGTGGTCGTCGCGGTTGCCGAGACCTCCCGACACGCCGTCGACCGCGGTGCCGCCGTCGACCGACGAGATCATGTTCAGCCGCATGAAGGCCCGATGCGTCGGCCGCGTCTCCGGCAGCGCGACGTGCGCTTCGACCGCCGACTCCGGCGTGGCGCGCTGGTCGAGGTCGAGGATCCGCACGCCCGTACCCTAAGCCGCGGTGACGCCCTTCGCCGCGGCGGAGAACGGGTACGCGAGATGCCGGAGGTAGCCGTCGGCGGGGACGGGCGAGCGGGTACCGAAGCCGACCGGCCGCTCCCCCTTCGGCAGGTACGCGGTGCCGAAGAGCTTGTCGACGACCGGCAGGCCGAAGTTCTTGTCGCGCGCCTCGTCGTCGATCGCGTGGTGCCAGTGGTGCCATTCGGGCGTGTTGATCACCCACCGCACACCCGGGAACCGCAGCCGCACGTTGGCGTGCTGGAACAGCGCCAGCAGGGTGATGAACACCGCCACGCCACCGAACACCCCCGCGCCGTAGCCGAGCAGCACCAGCGGGAACACGGTGAAGGCCTGCGTGAACGCCTGGTCGAGGGGGTGCAGACGGCCCGACGCCACCCAGTCCATCTGCTCGATGCTGTGGTGCACCGAGTGGAAGCGCCAGAGGAACGGCACCCGGTGGGTCAGGCGGTGGCCCCAGTAGTTCGCCACCGCGACGACGGCGGCGGCGAGCGCGATCGCCGCCCACGCGGGAAGCCCGCCCACCAGGTCGATCCGCCGGAGCCAGACGAACGGGATCGCCGCCACGATCACCAGCACGATCACCGCGATCGTGGTGAGCACGTTGTTCACGAGGATGTGCGTGAGGTCGGTGAGCAGGCCGGGGCGGAGCGTCTTCTGGCGTCGGAGCGCGAACAGCTTCTCCAACGGGACGAACAGCACGAAGAGGAGCGCGATCCCGAACACCGCGGTCCCGCGGGCCAGCAGCGCGACGACGAGGGCGGCGGCGAACGTGAGTCCGGTCAGGTGGCGGCGCACCCCACCAGTCCACACCCATCCGGTCAGGAACGTGCGCCGCGAGTGTGAAGGATCGGCCAAGGCGCACGCCTCGACAGACGGGGATGCGATGGACGTAATCTCCCCTCATCAATTCCACTTCGTGACGTTCCGGGGGAAAGCGCGTGACAGAGGTCGTCCAGGCCAAGATCCAGTTCCCGTACAAGCGATCGCTCGGGCCGGTGCTGGGTGCGTTCATGACCGCGCTCACCGACCAGCGGATCATCGGCATCCGCAGCGGCGACCGGGTGATCGTCGCCGCCGCTCGAGTGGGATCCCGACACCGGCGACGAGCTCGCGCACGACTTCGTCGACGTCGGCCCGGCCGGCACGGTCGACGTCGTGGTCATGGGTCGCGACGCCCACCGACGCAGCACCCGCTCGACGGCCGTTCGCGTTCGCGCTGGTGAAGCTCGACGGCGCCGACACCGCGTTCCTGCACGCGGTCGACGCCGGCTCGATCGACGCGATGGCGACCGGCATGCGGGTCGCTCCGCGGTGGAAGGCGCAGCGCAAGGGCCACATCACCGACATCGACGCGTTCGTCCCCGGTGAGGAGCCGGTGCGTGCCGGACGACGACGGCGGCCCCGCCGGCCGAGCCGGTGACGATGATGGAGTACGACGCCGTCGATCACCTACAACACGCCGGTCACGCCCAACGTCGAGCGCGCCGAGGAGGCGAACGACGAAGGCCGCTTCCTCGGCCTGCGGTGCCCGGTCTGCGGCCGCACGTACACCGGCGGCAAGGGGTACTGCCCGGTCGACGCCGGTCGAGCTGACACCGCGAGCACGAGGTCGACCTGCCGCAGGTCGGCACGGTCACCAACTACACGATCATCACGCCGGTGCAGTACCCGGGCCAGACCGAGACCGAGCCGTTCTCCCGCGTGCACGTGTGGCTCGACGACACCGACGTGGTGCTCGGCTACCAGCCGCTGCTCGACACGCCCAACGACGACGTGCGCATCGGCATGCGCGTCGCCGCGATGTGGGCGTCGGAGGCCGAGAAGCGCGACCGCGCATCCACCGGCCGAGGGCAACCTCGTCGGCTGGATGCCCACCGGTGAACCCGACGTGACCGACCCCGACCTCGTGAACAGGATCTGCTGATGACCGACGGACGCAACGCCGACGACATCGCGATCATCGGCTGGTACGGTCTCGCCGATGGTGCGCAACACCGACAAGACCGAGGTGCAGATGCTCCTCGAGGTGATCACCGGCGCGGTCGCCGACGCCGGGATCACCCGCAAGGAGGTCGACTTCACCTGCGCGGGCAGCTGCGACTACGTCGCCGGCCAGGCGTTCTCGTTCGTGCAGAACATCGACGCCATCGGCGCGTGGCCGCCGAAGCGCGACTCGCACGTCGAGATGGACGGCGCGTGGGCGCTCTACGAAGCCTGGCTCCGGCTCCAGATCGGCGACATCGACGTCGCGCTGGCGATGGGCTCCGGTCGTTCGTCGACCGCCGACCCCGCGCTCATCTACCCGATGGAGATGGATCCGTTCTACCTCGCGCCGCTCGGCGCCGACGCGACGAGCTTCGCCGCCCTGCAGGCCCGCGCGCTGATCGACGCGGGCAAGGTCACCGAGCGCCAGATGGCCGAGATCGCGGCCCGGTGCCGTCGCGACGCGAAGGGCAACCCGCACGCGCAGGTCGCCGGCGACTTCGACGTCGACACGCTGCTCGCCGACGACTACGTGCGGGCGCCGCTGCGCCGGCACGACCTGCCGCCCGATCACCGACGGCGCGTGCGCGGTCGTGATCGCCCGGGCCGACAAGGCGCGTGAGCTGTGCGAGCAACCCGGTGTGGATCACCGGCTTCGCGCACTACAGCGAGCTGCACTACCCGGGCATGCGCGACCTCACGTCGTCGCCGTCGACCACGCTCGCGGCGAAGGCCGCGGGCGTCGAGGAGGCGCCGGTCGAGGTGGCCGAGATCCAGGCGGCGTACACGCACGAGGAGCCGCTGCTCGTCGAGGCGCTCGGCCTCGGCGCCGACACCGCCGTCAACCCGTCGGGCGGGCCGCTCGCGGCGAACCCGATCATGGCGACCGGCCTCGTGCGCATCGCCGAAGCCGCCGCGGCCAGATCCGCGACGGCGGCAAGCACCGCACGCTCGCGCACTCGACATCGGGCCCGTGCCTCCAGCAGAACCTGGTCTGCGTCCTCGAAGGACAACTCAGGGATGCCAAGTGAGCCACCAGCCGTGCGCGATCGTCGGCATCGGCCAGACCGAGCACAAGACGCGCGCGTCGGGACGTGTCGCTCGGCGGTCTCGTCCGCGAGGCCGCGCTGCGCGCGCTCGACGACGCCCAGATGACCTGGAGCGACATCGACGCGGTGGTCATCGGCAAGGCCCCCGACCTGTTCGAAGGGCGTGATGAAGCCCGAGCTCTACCTCACCGACGCGCTCGGCGCGGCCGGCAAGCCGATGTTCCGCGTGCACACCGCCGGCTCGGTCGGCGGCACCACCGGCATCGTCGCGTCGCACCTCGTCGAGACCGGACGGCACCAGCGGGTGCTCGCGGTCGGCTACCAGAAGCAGTCGGAAGGCAACGCGCAGTTCGCGCTCGGTTCGGGCGCGGGCGCGTCGATCGGTGCCGGCGGTGCGTTCGCGCCGTTCATGCGCGTCGTACATCCACCGCACGGGCGCACCGCTCGACATCGGGCCGATGGTCGCGGTGAAGGACCGCCTGAACGCGCTGAAGAACCCGTACGCGCACCTGCAGATCACCGACATCTCGATCGAGAAGGTGAAGGCGTCGCCGATGATGTGGGACCCGGTGCGCTTCCTCGAGTCGTGCCCGTCGTCCGACGGCGCGTGCGCGGTCGTGTTCACCGATCGCGACGGGCGGCGACGCCGCGGCGGCCGAAGGCCGGTCGCCGCCGGCGTGGATCCTCGGCTCGGCGGTGCGCTCGGAGCCGTACGTCGTTCCCCGGCCGCGATCCGGTGCGCCCGCAGGGCGCGGTCGACTGCGCGTGCGGACGTCTACGCGGCAGGCCGGCATCACCGACCCGCTGCGAGCAGATCGACTGCGCCGAGCTCTACGTGCCGTTCAGCTGGTACGAGCCGATGTGGCTCGAGGCGCACGACATCGCCGAGCCCACCGAGGGCTGGAAGATGGTCGAGCGCGGCGACACCGCGCTCGACGGGTCGTTCCCGGTGAACATGTCGGGCGGCGTGCTCTCGTCGAACCCGATCGGCGCGTCGGGACTGCTGCGCTTCGCGGAGGCCGCGCTCCAGGTGCGCGGCATGGCCGGCGAGCACCAGGTCGACGGGCGCGAAGGTCGCGCTGGCGCAGGCCTACGGCGCGTCGGCGCAGTACTTCTCGATGTGGGTCGTCGCCAGCTCGCTCGACCCGTTCTCGAACTGATCGCACCGCCAGCATCGCATCCGGCCAAATTGCGGTTGCGGTTCGCCCAATTCCACGGCTCCCCTCTGGCTTCGATGCCGCCTGACCAGCAAGCTGCCTGCGAGCGGACGGGCAGCCGAGCGGGGAGATCGAGATGGACGACGAAACGAGCTGCGTGCTCCCGGAGGAAATCCGTGAGGGTGACGTGCTGGTCTACATGGGTGGGCGACTGCTGATCGTCGACCACCTGGTGCCCGAGGCGTTCGTCATCGACCTGGTCGAGTTGCAGGACGACGCTGCCGCGTCGCGGCCCGACCCCGTAGCGGCGGTCTC
The DNA here is from genome assembly GCA_963756895.1 of uncultured Actinomycetes bacterium. Taxonomy (GTDB): domain Bacteria; phylum Actinomycetota; class Acidimicrobiia; order IMCC26256; family DASPTH01; genus DASUAS01. The sequence goes on from CAVWPI010000006.1 coordinate 181,222, forward strand.
CGCCGCTCCTCAGCGGCGCGACGACGAGGCCGCGGAGGTCGCCGTCGTCGTCATGCCACGACTCGGGAGACTGAAGCCGTGGTGCGTCGAGGTCGGGCGCGAGCGCGTCGTCCTGCGCGCCACCGAGCTCGAGGAGGAGGCGACCGCCGGCACCGGAGCACGGTCGCCGCGTGCGCGACGACCCGACGCACGACGCGAGCCCGTCGTCCCCGCCGTCGAGGGCGAGCACGGGCTCGTGCTGCTGCACGTCGGCGGGGAGCAGGCGCCGGTCCGCGGTGGGCACGTACGGCGCGACCGCGGTGACCACGTTGACCGCCCCGGGTGCGTGGAGCGGCGCGGCCAGGTCGCCGACCACCACCCGCACGCCGTTGCGCGCCGCGCACGTCGCCGCCGGCAGCGTCGACGTCGACGCCGACCACGCGGGCGTCCGGCACCGCGTGCTGGATCCACGCCGCCACCGCGCCACCACCCGTGCACAGGTCGAAGACCGTGCCCCGCGCGCGGCAGCACGCGCCGCGGCGCGGCGCGCCAACTCTTCGGTCTGGGGCGCGGACGACGTACACACCCGGCGCAGCGTGCAGCTCGAGACCACCGAAGCGGACGCGTCCGGTGATCCACGCCAGCGGCTCCCCCGCCTCGCGTCGACGCAACCGCGCCTCGAGCTCGACGTCACCGGGTGCGTCGTGCAGCAGCTCGCGCGCCTCGTCGTCGGGCGCGACGCACCCCGCGGCGGCGAGGCGCGCGACGACCGAGGAGCTCAAGCAGGCAGCGGGATGCGGTAGAGCCGGGCCGCGTTGAGGCCCATGATCCCGGCGATGGTGTCGCCGTCGATGCCTTCGAGCGCGGCGTCGGCGTAGTCGAGCCCGTCGGGGTACACGCACGTGGGGTGCGGGAAGTCGGTCTCGAACATCAGGTGGTCGGCGCCCACGCTCTCGATCGCCTCGGCGATGCCGCTGCGCTCGAACCAGAAGCAGGAGTGGATCTGGCGGCGGAAGTAGTCGGATGGCGCCATCGACAGGTTGTCCATCGAACCCGGCGTCATCTCCCCCACCTGGTAGTCGAGCGCCTTGAGGAAGAACGGGATCCAGCCGACGCCGCTCTCCACCGACACGAACTGCAGCGTCGGGAAACGCTCGAGCACACCCGAGTAGATGATGTTGCCGATCACGCCCGCGTTGTTGAGGTACATCATCGCCGAGCCGAGCCCGAGCTTCTGGTCCCCGTTGAGCGACGGCCACGGCACCGATCCGAACCACGACAGCGACGAGTCGCTGGCGCCGATGTGGAAGTTGATCGGCAGGTCGTTCGCCGCCGCGGCCTCCCACATCGGGTTCCAGTGCTCGTCACCGAGGTCGGGCAGGCCGTGGTCGTGCGGCGCGGTGGTGGTGTTGAGCCCGCGCAGGCCGAGCGCGGCGATGCGCTCGATCTCGGCCACCGCGAGGTCGACGTCCCACCACGGCACGATGCCCATCGGGAAGAGGCGCTGGCCCGATCGCTCCTGGATCTCGGCCATGCCGTCGTTGTAGAGCTCGACCGACAACCGCCGGAGCGTCTCGTCGTCGATGGTGAAGAACTTCTGGCCACCGAATCCGACGGTGTTCGGGTAGACGATCTGCGCCCAGATCCCCTGCGCGTCCATCAGCGCGAGGCGCGCGTCGACGTCGTACGCAGCGGCGTGCACGTCTTCGATGTTCCACTGGAAGAACGTGGTGCCGGGCACCTTCACGCCGTCGGCGCCTACCACCCCCGACGCACCGGCGCGCGCCAGCGTGGTGCCGTCCATCGTCCACATGGGGACGCCGTCGATCTCGTGGACCTGCGGTACGCGGTCCTCGTAGCCCTTGGGGGCCCGGGCCGTCCAGAGGTCGTGGGGTTCCGTGAGGTGGGTGTCGGCGTCGATGATGCAGAGGCCGTCGAACCGGGTGGTGCGTCATGTCGGCTCATTCTGGCACCGGGGCTAGGGTCCGGCCCATGCCGCTCGGACCGTTCGACGAGTACCTCGCCCACCAGACCAGCGACACGTTCGACCACGTCGCCACGTCGGATCGCAACTTCTACGACCGGTACTACTTCAACATGCACTCGAGCAGCGACGAGCTGTTCGTGATCACCGGTCTCGGCCAGTACCCCAACCTCGGCGTCACCGACGCGTTCATCACCGTGTCGATCGGCACCGAGCAGCACACGGTGCGCGCGTCACGCGAGCTGGGCGTCGACCGCATGGACACCTCGGTCGGGCCGCTCTCGGTCGAGGTGCTCGAAGGACTCCGCAAGCTGCGCATCCGCTGCGACGAGAACGAGTGGGGCATCAGCGCCGACCTCACGTTCACCGGCACCGTCGACGCGCTCGAGGAGCCGCGCACCTTCATCCGTCGCTACGGGCGCGTCATCCAGGACGTCACCCGCTACGCGCAGGTCGGCGTGTGGGAAGGCACCATCACCGCCGCCGGGCGCACCTTCGACGTCACCCCCGACGTGTGGAAGGGCGCGCGCGACCGGTCGTGGGGCGTGCGACCCGTCGGCGAGCCCGAGCACCCCGGCATCAAGGTGCGCGGCGCGCAGGACGGCTACGGCTTCCGGCACGACTGGCTGCCGATGCAGTTCGACGACCACATGCTCAAGGTGCAGATCGACCAGGACGCCGACGGCAACCGCCTGGTCGAGGAGTCGATGCGGGTGTGGAACTCCGACCAGGGGCGCGACGAACCCGGTCGAGCACCTCGGTCGCCCCGAGGTCGTGATCGACTACCTCCCGGGCACGCGCGAGATGCGCAGCGCGACCGTCACCGTGCCCGACGGCGACGGCTCGACGATCACCGTGCGCAACACGCCGCTGCGCACGCTCTACCTCGCCGCCGGGTCGGGGTACGTGAACCTCGACGGCTGGGGCCACGGCGTGTACCAGGGCCCGCTCGAAGGTCGAGGGCCTCGTGCACGACCTGTCCGACCCCGAGGACGCGGCGGAAGTACGCCATCCTCAACGAGACGCTCTGCCGGTTCGAGACCGACACCGGCGAGGTCGGGATACGGCATGCACGAGAACATGCTCGTCGGCATCCACCACCCCACCGGGTTCCACACGCCCGAGACGCAGGCGCCGTAGCCCCCTACGACGACGGGCCCGGGCGAGGCCGGTCCCTCGCGGGTGATGCCGGCGCGCTTGGCGAGGTTCTTGTACGGCACGAGCACCGCAGTGCCGGCCACCGCGATCTCGCCGCGGGCGCGCACCTCGAACTTGGCCTTGAACTGCTCGCCGTCGGGTGTCGCACCCGCCCCACAGCTCGACCTCTTCGTCGAGCGGGAGCGCGCGCAGGTACCGGACGGTGAGCGACTTGGTGACGGTGCGCATGCCGATCGCCATGGGCGACGCCGCCACCAGCTGGTCGGCGAGCATCGCGCTGATGCCACCGTGCGCGTGGCCCGGCGGGGCCGACGAAGCGGCGCGTGAACGTGGCGCGTGCCGACGACCTCGCCGTCGGCGACGCGCACCTCGACGTCGGGACGGGTCGGGCTGCAGTTCCCGATGATCGGGTTGAGCGGCATGTAGGTCTCCGGCCGCACCGGGATCGACCGGCAGCACGAGCAGTCCGGAGTAGCCGTCGTCGTCGGTCTCGCACCGACAGCCGATGCGTCAGCAGCTCGAGCGCGCCGCGTCACCTCGTCGAGCGTGGCGCGGTCGACCGCGGTCACCGCGATTGCGTCGGCGAAGCGCGCGCGTCGCGGCTGCGAGACGCTCGACGCCGTCGCGGCGCACCTCGGCGTCGTGACCTTCTCGGGCGTTCAGGGTGACCATGAGCGGCACGCTACCGAGTGCGGCACTCGTCAGTCCCAGACGAGGATCAGGTCCTTCACGTGCCGCAGCCCCGGCGGGTACTCGAGCTCCTCGTGGCCCGGCTTGATGCGGTAGTCGGGGATGCGCTGGTGCCACTCGCGCAGGGTGATGCGCAGCTCGCGTCGCGCCAGGTGCGAACCGAGACAACGGTGCACGCCACCGCCGAACGCGATGTGGCGGTTCTGCTCGCGGTCGAAGCGCACCTCGAACGCGTCGGGGAACTCGGTGGGGTCGACGTTGGCGGCGCCGTAGCTCACCATCATCGCGGTGCCCTCGGTCACCTTGACGCCGTTGGGGAGCTCGACGTCCTGGGTGGCGATCCGCGGCACACCGTGCGGCACCGGCGACTCCCAGCGCAGCAGCTCCTCGACCGCCGCCGGGATGAGGTCGGGGTCGTCGACGAGCTGGCGGCGGTGCTCGGGGTGTTGCGCGAGGTAGGCGTACGAGCACGTGAGCGTGTCGCTCACCGTGTCGAGGCCGGCGATGAGGAACAGGAAGCACGTGTCGAGGATGTCCTCGCGCGTGAGCCGCTCGCCGTCGATCTCGGCCCGGAGGAAGTGGGTGAGGATGTCGTCGGTCGGCGCGGCCTCACGGGCGTCGAGCTGCTCGTTGAAGTAGTCGTAGATGTCGATGCCGTTGGCGTCCATCACCGCCTGGCGGGCGTCGACGTCGAACATCGCGTTCGGGTCGATCTTCTCCGGGTGCAGGCAGCCGTCGCGCAGGTCGAGCATGGTGCGCAGGTCGCTCTCGGGCAGCCCCATCAGCCCGAGGAACACCGACGACGGGAACAGCTCGGCGAACTCCTCGGTGAAGTTGCACTCGCCGTCGGTCGACGAACGCGTCGATGAACTCGTTGACCCGCCGCGTGATGTCGGCCTCCTGCTCGTCCATGCGCTTGGGCGAGAACAGCGGGTCCATCAGCTTGCGGTACTTCGAGTGCTTCGGTGGGTCGATGTTCAGCGGGATCAGTGGACGCACGTTGCCGAGCGGCATGTCGATGTGCGACGAGAACAGCTCGTGGTTGCGCAGCACGAAGTCGTTGAGCTCGCGGTTGAAGACCATGACCATGCCGTCGCCCGGCGACGCCATGCCGCCCTGCTCGATCATGTCGCGGTACATCGGTTGCGGCGACGCCAGGTTCAGCAGCGTGTCCACCTGCATCTGCGCGTACCCGTCGACGGCGGCGACGTCCTGCTGGTCGGTCATGGCGGATCCCCTCGGTCGTGTGACTCGAGGGCGACGATACGGACCCGACGCCCAGACCGCAACGTGTCGGGCGCGGGTCAGCTGGGCACTACGGGATCGGGTTCGTTCACGAGCCGCGAGACGAGCTGGCGCGAGATGCCGAACGTGCGCCCGATGTCGGCGAGGGTCTGGCCCTCCGAGTGCAGCAGCTGGAACAGCAGGCGCTGCGCGTCGTGCCGGCTGCGTTCCAACTCGGCGAGCGCGTCGCCCAGGCTCGCCCGCAACGGTTGCGGCTCCGTGATCCGTTCCAGATCGGCGAGCGGGCGCCCGCTCTCCACCAACTTGCGCGTGATGTCGCGCGCGTCGCGCGTCTCCTCCAGGACGGTGATCGTGCGCTCGCTCGCGGACTGCACCTGGTCGAGCGCGTTCAGGTAGCGCAGACGAAGCTGCTCGTCCTCGGTACTGGTGACGTCAGTGCTCATGCGCCCATTCTCGCGAACGACAGCGCCGCGGCACCGGCCCCTTACGGCCCACGGCGCGCAACCGCGGTGGCGCGGTCGTCAGCGCGCGCGAATGCCGTCGAGCACGAACCCGAACAGACGCTCTGCGGTGTCGGGATCGTCGCTCTCTTCAGCCGCCAACGTGACTGCCTGCACCATCCGGACGAGGTCGTCGATGTCGACGCCGTCGCGCATCTGACCCGCGGCCTGAGCCCGAGCGAGCAGCGCGGCACCGGCCCGGCGCATCGACTCGCACGCCGACGGCTCGTCGCGATCGGCGAGCATCGTGAGCATCGCCTCCGCGGCGAGACCTCGACAGGTGGCGGCCTGTTCGAGCTGCGCGTGCAGCCAGACTGCGAGGGCCTCGCCGGGCACGTCGGAAGCGAGCAGCTCTTCGGCCAGCGCCTGCAGTTCGTCGATGCGGTCGTGGAACACCGCCTCCACCAGGTCGTCGCGCGTCGGGAAGTGCCGGTAGAGCGTGCCGATGCCGACACCGGCGCCGCGGGCGATCTCCTCCAAGCGAGGCGTCGGCGCCGCGCGCCGCGAACACCTGGCTCGCGGTCTCCACGATGCGGGCCCGGTTGCGCACCGCGTCGGCGCGGGGCCGGCGGACGGCAGGGATCGGGAGGGCGGCGGGGGTCGGAATGGTGGAGCTGCGAGCGGTCATGGCGCTCCTCCGCGGACTCGGACGAAAACCCTTGCAACCGGAGTGTGCCTCCGCTTACTATGCGGAGGCAGCATCCGTCTTTGACGAGTGTATCCGTCCCCCGGCCGCATCCCCCGCGGTCGATCCCCGAGGAGCAGCCCGTGACCGAGCAGTCGTTCGCGCCCGCGCCCGCAGTCACCTCAACCGAGTACGCACATCGGGGCTGGATCCTGGCCGTGATGTGCACGGCCCTGGTGATGGTCGTCGCCGGCGTGTCGATGCTCGCCAACGCGATGCCGAGCATCGCCGGCCAGCCTCGACGCCAGCCAGTCGTCGCAGCAGTGGATCGTCGATGCGTACGCACTGGTGCTCGCCGCGCTGCTGCTCCCCGCCGGCGCGATGGGCGACCGGTTCGGGCGCCGCGGTGCGCTGATCGCCGGCACCGCCATCTTCGGCATCGGGTCGCTGCTGTCGGCGTTCGTGAGCTCGGCCGGACCCCTCATCGGGCTGCGCGCGCTCACCGGCCTGGGCGCTGCGCTCCTCATGCCGGGCACCCTGTCCACCATCACCAGCGTGTTCCCGCCGGAAGAACGCGCCAAGGCGGTCGGCATCTGGGCCGGCTTCGCCGGTGCCGGCGGCACGCTCGGCATCCTCGTCTCGGGCGCGCTGCTCGAGCAGTTCTGGTGGGGCTCGATCTTCCTCGTCACCGCCGGGACTCGCGGCCCTGTCGTGCATCGGCGTGATCGCAGTCGTGCCGAGCACGCGATCCGAGGAGCACGTCGGCCTCGACCCGCGCGGCGCCGTGGTGTCGGCCATCGGGATCGGCCTGCTCGTCCTCGGGATCATCGAGGGCCCCGAACGCGGCTGGACGGATCCGTTCACGCTCGTCGGCCTGATCGGTGGCGTCGTCTTCCTCGTCGGGTTCATCTGGATCGAGCTCCGCACCGACGAACCGCTGCTCGATCCGCGCCTGTTCTCCCACCGCGGCTTCGCAACCGGATCGGCGTCGTTGTTCCTGCAGTTCTTCGCCATGTTCGGCTTCTTCTTCGTGTCGCTCCAGTTCCTGCAGCTCGTGCTCGGATACAGCACGTTCGAGGCTGCGCTCGCGCTGCTGCCGATGAGCATCGTGATCCTGCCCATCTCGCGCGGTGGCCGGGACGATGTCGGAGAAGTACGGGCACCGTCTCGTCGGTGGCATCGGCCTCGCGGTGTCGGCGATCGGGTTCGGGCTGTTCGCGACCCTCGGCACCGGGAGCGGGTTCCTGGCGTTCATGTTCGTGACCATCGTGATCGGCGTGGGCGCCGCGCTGGCGATGACGCCGGCCACCAACGCGATCGTCGCGTCGCTCCCCCGCGCCAAGCAGGGCGTGGCGTCGGCGGTGAACGACACGTCGCGCGAGCTCGGCGCCGCGTTCGGCGTGGCTGTCCTCGGCAGCGCGTTCAACACCGGGTACCGCAACTCGATCGACGGCCACCTCACGGGTCTCCCGGGCGAGGTGGCACAACAGGCGCGCGAGGCCCCGGCCATCGCGGTGCAGCTCGCGGGACGCGTGCCCGGCGGCGCCGCCCTCGCCGACGCGGCTCGCGAGGCCTTCACCACCGGGATGCGCTACGCGGTGCTCGTGGGCATGGGCCTGCTCGTGATCGGCGCACTGTTCGTGTGGTTCCGCGGCGCTTCCCGTACCGAGGAGGTGCTCGAAGACGACCTGGACGAGTTGGAGCCCGCTGCCGCTTAGAACCGGACGGGGACCGAGGTCGGTCCCCGTTCGTACATGCCGGTGATGCGCGGCGGCGGGCGCGTCGGCGTCGAGCCGCAGGTCCGGGAAGCGGTCGAGCAGCGCACCGATCGCGGTGACGAGCTCGGCGCGGGCCACGTGCGAACCGAGACAGATGTGGGCGCCGGTGCCGAAGCCCATGTGGGGCTGCACCGGGCGCCCGGGATCGAACTGGTCTGGGCGCTCCCATCGCGCCGGGTCGCGGTTCGCCGCCGCCAGGCACATGTGCACGACCGCGCCCTCGGGGACACCGATTCCCGCGAGCTCGGTGTCGCGCGCGACGAAGCGGCTGAACATCGGATCGGTCGGCATCCACCGCAGCGACTCCTCCACGACCGGTCGCAGCTGCGCGCGGTCGTCGCGGACTGCTGCCAACCAGTCGGGATGCGTGGAAGAGCGCGAGCATCGTGATGCCCATCTGCTTCCACGTGGTGCCCGAGCCGGCGGCGAGGAGGATGAACGCGAAGATCAGCACCTCTTCGTCGGTGAGGCGGTGGGTGCTGCCGTCCTCCTCGGTGATCTCGGCGGCGACGAGCACGCTGATCAGGTCGTCGCGCGGCTCCGCGCGTCGGGCCTGCACGATCGGCGGCACGATGCGTGTGAACGCCTCGATGCCGAGTCCGTCGGAGGTGACGGCCTCGCGGATGTCGAGGGCCTCACCGACCGACACGCCGAAGCTCCCGGTGATCGTGAGCAGCGGGATCGCGGAGAAGAACTCGACGTTGAGGTCGGCGGCACCGTTGGGCGCCATGCGGTCGAGCAGCGCGTCGATCGCGCCGACCACCCAGCGCTCGGTCCACCACGACGCGCGCTTGGGGAGGAACGAGGGTTGCACCAACGCGCGGTACCGGTGGTGCTCGGCGCCGTCCATGTAGAGGATGCTGGCGTTGGTGAGGCCCGGTGTGTCCTCGGGCGGAGGCTTCGACACGAACGACTCGCCGTCGCGGAACACGGCGTCGCACGTGGCCCAGTCGAACGCCGACCAGTGCGGCCGGTTCGGGTACGGAAGACCCTGGAAGAAGCCGTCGCCCGTGAACCCGACGAGCGGCCCGACGATCCCCGCGTGCACCGGTCCCGTCGCACGCAGCTGGTGGAACGCGGGATACGGATCGGTCGCGAACCCGCCGCCCGCGCGACGCGTACACCGCGCTGGTGAGATCGAAGAGCGCTCGCAAACGGTCGCCGTCGAGGGCGTCGTAGTCGCCCACGGATCAGCGTCGTTCGAGCACCACGACGGGGATCTCGCGGTCGGTGCGCTCCTGGTAGCCCGCGTAGTCGGGCCACGGCACGAGCATGAGGTCCCAGAGCTGCTGGCGCTCGTCGCCTTCGGCGGTGCGCGCCCGCACCGGGATCACGTCGCCCTTCACCTGCACCTCCACGTCGGGGTGGGCGAGGAGGTTGAGATACCAACCCGGATGCTCGGGGGCGCCGCCCTTCGACGCGACCAGCACGAGATCGTCGCCGCGCTCACCGAAGATCAGCGGGAATTTCCGCAGCTCGCCCGTCGTGCGGCCCGTGGTGTGGAGCACGAGACACGGGGCCCCGTTCCAGAGGTACCCGACTTCGCCGTCGGTCTCCTCGTAGCGAGCGATGTGCTCGTCGCCGAACAGCGAGTAGTCGCGGGGTGCATCGTCGGTCATGGGTCGCGCATCCTCCGGAAGTTGCTCATCGCGGCAGGGATAGGGTCACTCGCATGGTACCGACGTCGGACCGGCTGTCGTTCGGCGTGATGTCGGGCGGCGCGGGAAGCGACGTCGAGTACCTCGAGTCGTTGCCGATCGAGTCGCTCTGGGTCGGCGGCCACGTGGCATCGCCCAACCCCTCACCCGAGGCGATGGTGGCGCTGGCGTGGTTGGCCGCCCACGCGCGAACGCGTGCGCGTCGGCACCGCCATCCTGCTCCTCCCGCTGTATCCACCCGCGATCGTCGCCAAGCAGATCGCCGACCTCGACCGCGCCACCGACGGTCGGGTGACCCTCGGCGTGGGTGTCGGCGGCGAGTACCCGGCCGAGTTCGCGGCGTGCGGCGTACCGATCGGCGAGCGCGGGCCACGCACCGACGAGGCGATCCCGCTGTTGCGCCAACTCTGGACCGGCGAACCGTCGTCGCACCACGGCCGTTTCCTCGACTTCGACGGGGTGCGCATCCACCCACCCCCGGTGCAGGGCGCCGACCTGCCGATCGTGGTGGCGGGCCGGCAGCCGGCGGCCATGCGACGGGCCGCCCGCCTCGGTGACGGCTGGATGCCGTACCTCTACTCGCCCCGTCGCTACGCCGAGTCGGTGGCAACCATCCGCGAAACCGCGGCCGCCGACGGGCGCGACCTCAGCACCTTCGAGTGGTTCGCCTTCGTGTTCGTGAACGTCGACGACGACGGCGACCGCGCGCGCCACGACGCGGCGCACTTCCTCGGCGGCACGTACACCAAGGGCGACTTCGCAGCGATGATCGACCGCGTGGCGGCCGCGGGCACCGTGGACCAGGTCACCAGCACGCTCCAGGCGTTCGTCGACGCGGGCGCGCGCCACCTCGTGTTCACCCCGATGGTGCGAGGCGATGCGCGTGCGCTCCTCGACCGGCTGGCGGGCGACGTGTTGCCGCGCCTGCACGTCGCAGCCCAGTGACCGCGCCGGCGGCACCTCGCGCGGCCGCGGCACCGCTCGACGAGTCAGTCGGCACGCCGGGCTCCCCGACGGGGCGCACGAGCGTCGGTCCCTGGCTCTGGGTGCACCTCGGCAGCCTCGTCCTCGCGCTCCCCATCCTGGCCTGGATCAACCGCGACCAGTGGTTCGCCGGTGACGAGTGGAAGATCGTGACCACCAACGGTCTCGGATCGAACCCGACGCGTGCCAGCGTGTTCGCCCCGCACTTCGAGCACTGGGCGACTCTCGGCGTCCTCGCGTACAAGGCGCTGTACGGCGTGTTCGCGCTCCGCACCTACGTGCCCTACCTCGCCGTGTTGTTCGCGGTCCTCCTGGTCATCGCCCATCTCACGTGGCGCCTGCTGCTGCGCATCGGTGTGGTCCCGTCGTACGCGACCGCGGTTGCGGCCCTCACGATCGTGCTCGCGGCCGGATGGGAGAACCGTTCGACCGCGTGGCAGATGGTGGTGGTCGCTCCGGTGGCGTTGGGGTTCGGCGCCCTGCTCGTGATGCCGGCTCGGGGTCCGCTGGTTCGGCGCGACGCCGCCGTCGCCGCCCTGCTCCTCGTGGCGCTCACGTGCTCGGGCACCGGCGTCACCATGACCGCGGTGGTCGCGCTCGCTGCACTGTTGCGACGCGGCTGGCGCGTCGCCCTCGGCATCATCGCGGCCCCGGCCGCGGTGTACGCGCTCTGGTTCGCGCTCGAGGGCGCGTCGGGGCAACGCGACGACACCGAGCTCTCCACCGCGCTGGGCGACCTCCCCGGATTCGTGTGGCGTGGGCTCACCGGCGCGTTCAGCGACCTGACCCGCGTGCCCGACTCGGGAGCGATCGTGCTCGGACTGGTGGTCGTGTGGTTGGTGTGGCGGGCGCGGCCGCGCGTGGAGCCGTGGCCGCTGGTCATCGCCACGGCCGTGGGCGCGGTCTTCTCGATCGCGCTCACCGGCGTCCGCCGAGCCGGGGCGGGCCCCGAGTCGCGCTACGTCGACATCGTCGTGCTGCTCACGCTCCCTGCGCTCGCGCTCATGACCCAGGAAGCCGGACGGTACGTCGTGCGCCGGTTCGGGCGCCCGGCCCTCGCCGTGTGCAGCGTCATCGTGATCGCGTTCCTGGTGATCCAGGTGATCGCGTTGAACGACGAGGTGGGCAGCGAGGTGTTCGTCGGGGAGATGCGCCCGCGCGTCCTGGCCACCGCGAAGCTCATGCGCGACGGCGAACCGCTCGCGAGCACGAACATCTTCGGCATCCCGTATCTCACCGAGCCGTCGACGAGGACGATCGCGCGCCTCGACCGCAACGGCGAGCTCCCTGCACTCGACGTGTCCACCAGCGACGTGCTCACCGCACGTCAGTACGTGGAGACGGTGATCGGTGACACGTCGCAGTACCCCGAGGGCATGGCGACGGCGGTGCTCGTGTCCGGGGGCACTCCCACCGCGGGCGCTCCCGGGTGCTCCGTCATCTCGCCGTCCGATCCCAGGACGCGGCCTTCCGTGCTGATCGAGCTGCCCGCAGCGGGCTCGTTCCGGGTGGCGACCGACCAGCCCGCCACCGCATCGCTCCGATTCGTGGACGGCGCGACGCGCGGCAGACCGCGCCCGTTCACGACCGCACCCGGCGACGGCGTCGGCGTGGGCGCGTCGCAGGCGACCGACGTCGAGCTCACCTTGCCGCGCACCACCAGCACGCTGTGCGGCTTGGGCACCGCCGACGTTCGGAAACGCTGAGCAGGACGGTGGCAGACTGCGCTCCGTGAACGAGCGCGACGAGCTCCTCGACGATGACCAGGCGCTGATCGCCGACGCGATCGCCGACCTGTGCACCGGGTTCGACGACGACTACTGGGCGCGATGCGACCGCGAGCACGAGTTTCCGTGGGACTTCTACGGGCGGCTGGCGGAGGGCGGCTGGCTCGGACTGGCCATCCCCGAGGAGTACGGGGGAGGCGGACGTGGCATCACCGACGCCGCGGTGATGCTCCACGAGATCGCGCGCAGCGGCGCGGCCATGAACGGCTGCTCGGCCGTGCACCTCACCGTGTTCGGTCTCAACCCGGTGGTGAAGTTCGGGAACGACCGGCTGAAGGACACCTTTCTCCCCCGCGCGGCCGCGGGTGAGCTGCACGTCGCGTTCGGCGTCACCGAACCCGACGCCGGCACCGACACCGGCCGCATCACCACCCGCGCCGAGCCCGACGGCAACGGCGGCTGGCGCATCCACGGCCGCAAGATCTGGACCAGCAAGGCACTCGAGTCCGAGGTCGTCCTCCTCATCGCGCGCACGGGCGAGAAGGACAGCGGCCTGAAGGGTCTGTCGCTGTTCCTCGCCGATCTCGACCGCGACTACGTCGACATCCGGGCGATCCCGAAGGTCGGCCGCAACGCGGTGGCGTCGTGCGAGGTCGCGTACGACGGCCTCCCGGTCGAGAGCTGGCGCCTCCTGGGCGAGGAGGGCAACGGCTTCCGGCTCCTGCTGCACGGGCTCAACCCCGAGCGCGTCCTGCTGGCGTCGGAGGCGTGCGGCATCGGCGAGGTCGCGCTCGACCGCGCCATCGCGTACGCCAAGGACCGCATCGTCTTCGATCGCCCGATCGGCGCCAACCAGGCGATCAGCCACCCCATCGCGCACGCCCATGCGCAACTGCGCGCGGCGTGGATGATGGCTTTGCACGCGGGACGACGCTACGACGCCGGCCTCGAGTGTGGCGAGGCCGCCAACACCGCCAAGTACCTCGCGGCAGAGGCGTCGTTCTACGCCGCCGACCGCGCGGTGCAGACGCTCGGCGGCATGGGCTACGCGTCCGAGTATCACGTGGAGCGCTACTGGCGCGAGGCGCGCCTGCAACGCATCGCGCCTGTCACCCAGGAGATGACGCTCAACTACCTCGCGCAGAACATCCTGGGCCTGCCCCGCAGCTACTGACCCTCACCCCGCCCCATCCGCACCATGCGTCAACGTTGCGGACATATCCAGCAACCTTGACGCAGGTTCGTTCAGGTGACGCTGTCGTCCAGGGGCGCGATCGCCGGGGCGCAGAGGGAACCCACATGGGGCGTCATGAGCTCCTCGCGCCAGTGGACGGCCCAGGTGCGGGCGCGCTCGTGCCACGCCTCGAAGCGGGGATCGCCGGGGGTGTCGCCCTCGGACGCCAGTCCACGCGCGACGTCGCGCGCCTTGCCCGCCCGCACGTGCGCATCGGCGTCGGTGGCCCAGATGGTGCACACCTCGTAGTCGTTCATGAGCACCTCGTACAGCCCGACCAGTCGGTGGCCGTACTCGGCGAGCAGCGGCACACGCTCCTCGCGCACCGCGGCCAGGTAGTCGAGCGCCGTCCCCGGGCGCACCTCGGTGAGCTCGTGCACGAACAGCGAACCGCGGACCTCGTCACGCGTGAGCGACTCGATATTCGGGCACCCCGGGACCGCGCCGAGCAGTCGGTCGAAGCCGCCCGAGCGGTACTCGAACGCCTGCTTCCACCACGCGTTGAGCGTCACGTTGCTCGACCGCTTCAAGCCGAGGCGATCGACCTTGCCGAACCAACCGTCCCATCCACCGGGGATCTCCCACACGTTGACGACCTGCGGCCACCGGGCGGTGATGCCCATCGTGTACCAGGTGCCGAGGAGCTCGAACTCCACCTTCTCGTCACCCGACTGCTGGAGCGTGTGCTCCATGTAGTCCCACTGGTGCATGCCGTTGATGTCGATGAACTCGTGGAGGTACAGGTCACGGTCCGCTGCCATTCCGCTCACGCGTCGTCTCCCCGGTCGAAGAGGTGCTGCAGGCCGGCCTTGTCGACCTTGCCCGTGGTGGTCATCGGTACGTCGTCCCCCCGATCGTGCACCACCGGGTCGGCACCTTGAAGGAGCTGAGCCGTTCCTTCGCACCGGAGGCAAGTTCGTCGACGGTCGCGCTCACGGCGTCGTCGGCGAGCACGACCACCGCGGCGACCTCGGTGCCGCCACCGGGACCGACGACGTCGACCACGTAGGCGCGGCGCACCACGGGGAGCGCGTGCAACGCCCGCTCAACCTCGCTCGGATAGACCGTCGCACCGCGCACCTTGAACATGTCGTCGCGGCGGCCCGTGAGGAACAGGAACCCGTCAGCGTCGAGGTGCCCGACGTCGCCGGTCGCGTAGAACTCGTCCTCGGTGAAGACCTCCGCACGCGTCCGACCACAGATGCCCCGCATGAGGTTGGGGCCGCGCAGCTGCAGCTCGCCGGTCTCACCCGCCGCGACCGGCGCGCCGGTGCCGAGGTCGACCACGCGCACCTCGACGCCGTCGAACACCTGCCCGCAACCGCCCTCCTTGCCGAGCGGGAGCGTCTGGTCGAGTCGGTAGCCGGCGTAGGGCCCGAACGACTCGGTCATGCCGAGCAGACCCGCACGCTGACCCGGGGCCGCCTGCTGAGCCGCGGGCATGACTGCGTCGAGGCTCCCCGGGCGGAGCGACGAGAGATCGGCCGACGCGAAGCCCGGGTCGCGCGCCAGCGCCGCCGCCTGGTCGGGCCACCCGCGGAACAGCGTCACCCGTTCGCGCTCGAGGAAGGGCAACGTGCGCGCGGGTTCGGGCCGCGCTTCGGTGAGCAGGGTCGCTCCCGCGAGGAGGGTCGAGAGGAGGCCGGTGCCGAGACCGCCCACCCAGAAGAAGGGCATCGGGATGTAGAGCCGGTCGTCGCGCGTGAGGCGGCGGACCTCGAGGCCGGCGGCGGTCGCGGCCAACGCGCCGCCGTGGGTGTGGATCACGCCCTTGGGCGTGCCGCGGCTGCCGGAGGTGAACACGATGGCGAGGTCGTCGGCGGGTCGCACCGACGCGTCGAGCGCGGCGACGAGCTCCGGGGCGTGCGCCGTATCCGGAGCGGGACTGGCGTCATCCCACACCGTGACCGTGCGCAGGCGAGGCAGCACGTCGATCATCAGTCGCGGCCCCGCCACCAGCTCGGGCGAGATCGCCATGAGGTCCGCGACGTAGTCACGACCGAGGAACTCGCCCGGGAGCACGAGATGCTCGACGCCCGCGGTCCGCAACTGCGCCGCCAGCTCGGGCGGGCGGAGGAAGGTGGAGAGCGGCACGAGGGTGGCGCCCGCGCGCAGCGCCCCGAATGCCACCACGGGCCACGCGGTGCCATTCGGCATCAGCACACCGACGCGCGTGCCCTTGCCGACGCCGAGGTCGACGAAGAGACCGGCACGTGCAGCGCTGCGGCGCTCGAGCTCGCCGTAGGTGAGGGTGTCGTCGGCAGTGACGACGAACGCTCGGTCGGGCTGCTCGTCGGCCCAGCGGCGGACCAACGCGGGCACGGTGAGGCGCTCAGTGCTCATCGAACAGCTCCGCGATCGCGCCGAGGTCGGGCTTGCCGCTCGACAGCATCGGCAGGTCACCCGGTGCCAGCACCAGGAGACGACGGGGCACCTTGTACGCCGACAGGCGCGCCCGCAGATCCGTGCGCACGACGTCGAGGTCGGGCGCGGTGTCGGGCTCGGCCAGGATGACCGCCGCCACCACCTGGTCGCGCTCGGGGTCCGCGACGCCGATCACCATGCTCGCGAGCCCGCCGGTGATGTCGCTCAGCACCGCTTCGACCTCGAGCGGCGACACGTTCGCACCCGCGGTCTTGATCATCGAGCCCCGCCGGCCGTGGAAGTAGAAGAAGCCGTCGTCGTCGACGTGGAACATGTCGCCGGTGCGGTACCAGCCGTCGGCGGTGAAGATCTCGAAGCGCTCCCGCCCGTAGTAGCCCTCCATCAGCGACGGACCGCGGAACCAGAGCTCACCCGTGGTGCCGACGGGCACGTCCGCCAGCGAGTCGGGATCCACGACCCGCGGGGTGAGGCCGGGGACCGGCAACCCGAACGAACCGCGTCGGCACTCGGGCTGGTCGGTCTCGTCGCCGCTCATGAGGCAGACGCTGCCGGTCTCGGTGGTGCCGAGCATGTTGTGGCGCAGCTCGAGGTCGGCCGGGCGGATGGCCTCCGGCAGGAGGGGGTGCAGGTTGCCCGAGCGGATCGACGAGAAGTCGCGGGTCGCGAAGCTCGGGTGCGCGACCAGCGCCGCGATCGACGCCGCATACCCGTTGGTGAGCTCAGGCCGCTCGCGCTCGATGAAGTCGAGGGTCTCGACGGGATCGGTGGCCGCCGAGCACAGCAGGGTGGCCCCGGCCACGAGCACACCGATGATGTTGTAGGCGAGACCGCCGATCCAGAACATGGGCGAGTTCGAGAAGAGGCGGGTCCCGGCGTCGAGATTGCGGATGCCGTTCAGCGTGTGGAGGTGGCCGAGCAGCGCTCCGTGCTGGTGGATCACGCCCTTGGGCGCACTGGTGGAGCCCGATGTGTGGACGATGATCATGCGGTCGTCCGGGGTGATGTCGTCCTCGACCGCGTCGAGCACCGCGTCGGGGACGTCGTCGGCGAGCGCTTCGAGGGCCGCGAACCCGTCGAGCCACACCTGCCGGAGGTGCGGCGCCGCGTTCGAGCGCGCGCCGTCGCCGACGGGCCCGACGGCGTCGTCGAGCGCGGCCGCGTAGTCGTTGCCGCGGTAGCTGCCCACACCGACCACGACATCGACATCGGCGCG
The DNA here is from genome assembly GCA_963756895.1 of uncultured Actinomycetes bacterium. Taxonomy (GTDB): domain Bacteria; phylum Actinomycetota; class Acidimicrobiia; order IMCC26256; family DASPTH01; genus DASUAS01. The sequence goes on from CAVWPI010000006.1 coordinate 198,382, forward strand.
CGCGAGCAGATCGCGGAGCTCGCGCGCCGTGGAGAACGTGCTGATGGGGACGGCGATGGCACCGACGCGCACCGCGGCCAGCCACGCGAGCACGAAGTCGACCCCGGTCGGGAAGAGCAGACCGACCCGGCTGCCCCGACCGGCGCCGGTTGCGAGGAGACCGCGTGCGAGGACGCGGCTGCGCCGTTCGGCGTCGCCATAGGTCAGACGGTCGTCGTCGCAGACGACGTAGTCGGCGTCGGGCCGTGCGCCGACGTGCGCACGCAGCACGCGGCTGACCGTGGTCGCTCCGTTCATGCCCGTCGCGCCGACACCGCGGGCAGCGCGCCGTGGTCGCCCTTCGCCGCGGTGAGATGCGCCTCGCAGAGGAGGTCGTCGCCGAGGAGCAGCTCGGCGTAGGCGGTGATGCGGCGGTCGTCGACGACGCGCTCGGCCCGGAAGACGAGCGGCGTGAGCAACGGTGTCGGGCGCCGGTACCGGATCGAGAGCTCCGCGGTCTTGCCCGCCAGCCCCAGCGCGCAGTTGAGCTCCTGGAGCACGCAGTCGAAGAACACCGCGAGGAACCCGCCGTGCACGATGCCGGGTGGCCCCTCGTAGCTGATCGGGAACTCCACCGTGCCGTGCGCACCTTCGTCGTCACCGCCCTCGTCGAGCTCGAGCGCGTAGCGGGGGACGCACGGGTTGTAGTCGCCGACGTCGTAGCCGTGGTCGACGTAGACCCGCCGGTCGGCGTCGCCCGCGTGATCGCCGATGCGGGGGCGGAGATCCGCAGGTGCCTGGGCGGCGAGCGCGCGCTGTGCGTCGCGGACGGTCTGGATCAGCGCTTCGAGCTCCGGGCTCGTCTGCTCCAACGAGAGCGCGGTGTCGGTGAGCTCGCGCAGCGCCGCGGCCAGCTCCGCCATCGCGGGCAGCGGCGGCTCGCCGAACACCCATCGCTTGTCGACGCTCACGACCGCGTCCCTGTCCGCGTCGGCCACCAGCTCGCGCACGGCGGCGAGATCGACCTTGCCTGACGCGGTGCGCGGCAGCGCGTCGACCACCGTGACCGACACCGGGACCTCGTACCGCGCCAGGTGCGCGCCCGCGAACTCGAGGACGGTGGCTTCGTCGAGCTCGGCGTCCGGTCGTCGTTCGACCGCGGCCACCGGCACCGCGCCGAGGCGCTCGTCGTCGACGCCCACCACCGCGGCCTCGGCCACGCCGGGCACCCGCTCCAGCGCCGTTCGCACCACCTCCGGTTGCACCTTGTAACCCCCGCGGAGGATGGTCTGATCGGCACGGCCGACGATCCAGAGGAAGCCGTCGGCGTCGACACGCGCCAGGTCGGTGGTGCGCACCCAGTCGTCGGTGCCGAGCTGCTTGGCGCGCACCTCCAGCAGGCCGACGACGTCGAGCCCGAGGTCGGTGCCGTCATCGGGATCGATCGACGCGCAACGAGCACCCTGCGTGCGCGCGCGACCGACGCTGCCGCGCTTGGCGACGGCGAACTGCTCGTGGTCTGCGAGGTTCCAGCCGGCAACTCCGCCGCCGAATTCGGTGGCGCCGTACGACGTGAGCACCGGCACGCCGTAGCGCGCGGAGAACACATCGGCGATGTCGGGGTCGAGCGGCGCGGTGCCCGACACCACCGAGCGGATGCTCTCGAACACGTCGTCATCGACATCGGCGTCGAGCACCATGCGCAGCGCGGTGGGCACCAGGCTCACAGTCTTGGGCCGGTGCTCGCGCACCGCCGCGGTCCATCCGTCGACGCTGAAGCGCTCGAGCAGCGCGATGCGACGACCGTCGAGCATCGCCTGCACCACGCGGAACACGCCGCTGACGTGGACGAGCGGTGCGTTGACGATGACGACCCCGGACCGGAGCCGGACGTCGCTCCCCGTGTCGGTCTCGTAATGCTTGGCCCCCCGCATCACCTGGTGGAGCATCTCGTAGCGCAGGTCGATGCGCTTCGGTGGCCCCGTGGTGCCGCTGGTGAGCATGCGGACCGCGACGCCAGGCGCATCGACGACGGCCGGCGCAGCGGCCGAGGGAGTGACCGCGATCGGGGCGGCGAGCGCACCGATCTCACCCCGAGCGGTCGTCGGCAGGTCGTCGGGAGCGATCAGCGCGAGGTCGTCGGCCGCGCCGAGCAGCAGCGGGAGCCCGAGACCGGGGACGTCGGCGCGCAGCCGTTCGGCGCCGAGCAGAGGGTTGACCGTGACCACGCACGCACCGGCGCGCAAGAGTCCGAGCATGATGCCGAGGGGGGACGGACGGTTGCGGAGCATGAGCCCGACCGGCGACCCCGCGCCGAGCCCGCGATCGCGGAGCACCGCGTCGACCGAGTCGGCCGCCGCCGACAGCTCGCCCCAGGTGGACCAGGTGCCCTCGAACTCGAGCGCGGGCGCCGACGGGTCGAGCGCCAGGACCTCGCGGAGGCGTTCCGGAATCGCGCGCATCGGTTCGCTCATCGCACAGTGGGCGGCGTGCGGTCGACGCCGCGCTGCTGGATCTCCGCGAGGCCGACCGGGTTGCCGAGACGCGTGTACATGAGCCCCTGGTCCATCGCGGCGCGGTAGGGCTTGTCGAGCGACTCCCAGATCGCTCGGACCGTGCCCTGCGTCGCGACTGCCGGGTACGACGCGATCACACACGCGAGCTCGTGCGCGTGATCCCAGAGCCGGTCGCGCGGAACGACCTCGGTCACGAGCCCGAGCCGCAACGCCGTCTCCGCCGACACCCGCTCGCGGTTACCCATCAGGGCCATGCGCAGCGTGTCACCGAGACCGATGCGACGCATGAGCCCAATCGGCTCGAGCGCCGACACGTAGCCGTAGGTGACGTGCGAGTCGAAGAAGGTGGCGTCGTCGGAGCACAGGACGACGTCGGCTTCGTTCACGAAGTAGAGCGCCCCGGCAGTGCACATCCCGTGCACCGCGCACACCACCGGCTTCCAACACTTCTGCCACTTGGGGCTGAGGAGCTCACCGGGATCATCGTGGTTCCAGACGAGGTCGGGCTGCCCGAAGCTCTTCGATGTGTCGAGACCGGCCGAGAACGCGCGCTCCCCCGCCGCGCGCAACACCACGGCGTTGACGCGGTCGTCGGCCTTGACGACGTGCCACACGTCGCGCATCTCCTCGCACATCTGCCGGTCGAACGCGTTGAGCACCTCGGGGCGATCGAGGGTGACGGTGGCGACACGATCGTCGGGCGCAACTTCGTAGCGGATCGTGGCGTAGCTCACTCGGCTCTCCACTGGGGCTCGCGCTTCTCCACGAACGCGTGCGGGCCCTCCTTGGCGTCTTCGGTGTGCAGGACCCGCTCGCGGAACGCCTCGGCGAGCAGCTCGGCCTCGTAAAGGGGCAACCCGAGACCCTTGCGAATTCCGAGACGCGTGCCGCGCACCGCGAGCGGCGCGTTGCGGTTCACCATCGCTGCAAGCTCACGAAGCCGGTCGCCCAACAGGTCGTGCTCCACCACCTCTGTGATGAGGCCCAGCTCGTACACGCGAGCGGCGCTCAGGCGCTCCTGGCGACCCATGATCGCCATGCGCATGGCGACGTTGAGCGGCAGGGTGCGCGCCACCCGCACCATCTCGCGGCCGGATGCCAGTCCGATGCTCACGTGCGGATCGAAGAACTGTGCTCGGTCCGAAGCGATCGCGATGTCGCAGGTGGTGACGAGATCCATGCCTGCGCCGCAGCAGATGCCGTTGACGCCCACGATGATGGGCTTGGCCATCGAGCGGAACGGCGGCGTCGCCTCCTGCGGCGCGTCCCACTCGTGGAAGCGCGAGAGGTACTTGCCGTCGAACGGCACCTTGCCGTCGTCACGCACCGTGTCGACATCGGCTCCGGTGCAGAACCCGCGTCCGGCAGCGGTGATGACGATGGTCCAGACGTCGTCGTCGGTCTCCACGCTCACGTAGGCGTCGGCCAGCTCCGCCTCCATCTGCCGACTGATCGCGTTCAGCTTGTCGGGCCGGTTGAACGTGATCGTCGCGGTGCGGTCCTCCACCTCGTAGAGGATCGTCTCGTACGTCATCGCACCACATACCCTCCGTCGACGATCACTTCCTGGCCCGTGATGTAGCTCGCTTCGTCGCTGGCCAGGAACAGGACGGCATCGGCGATGTCGTCCATGGCCCCCATGCGCTTCATCGGGAGGTGCGAAGCGAAGGCCGCCACACGTTCCTCCTGTGCGGCTTCGTCGAGGCCGTCACGTTCACCGGTGGTCATGGGGGTGCGCATGAAACCGGGCGAGACCGCGTTCATGCGCACTCCCCTCCGGGCGAGCTCGCGCGCGGTGTGTCGCGTGTAGCTGAGGATCGCACCCTTCGACGCTGCGTACGCCGAGCCGCCGGTGCACACCGACGCCGCGATCGAGGCCACGTTGACGATCGAGCCGCCGCCGGCCTGGAGCATCACCGGGATCGCCGCCTTGGAGCACACGAACACGCTCCGCAAGTTGACCTGCAGGACGAGGTCCCACTTCTCCTCGGTGGTGTCCCACGTGTCGCGGTCGTCGCCCTGGACGATCCCGGCGTTGTTCACCAACACGTCGAGCCGCCCGAGGCCGTCGACCGCGGCGGTCACCGCTTCGTTCGCCACGTCCAGGCTCGAGACATCACCGATCACCAGCCGACCCTCGGAGCCGGCGGCGCGCACCTCGTCGACGACAGCGCTCCCACGCAGTTCGTCGAGGTCGACGACCACGATCCGTGCGCCCTCGTGCGCGAACCGCAACGCGGTGGCGCGACCGAACCCGGACGCACCCCCCGTGACGATGGCAACCTTGTCGTCGAGTCGACCCACGTCAGCCTCCACGTTCGGGGGCCGTGACCACGAAGTCGTCGAGCACAGGTTCCCGGGTCATGCGCCAGTAGTCGATGAGCTTCCACGGCATGTTGGTCGTCACCCGGCCGGCGTCGTTGTTGTAGTAGCTGTGCACGCGCGGATGCCTCCACACGAGATGCTCGTGCTCGGCGTCGACGCGTTCGTTGTAGGCGTCGTGCACGTCGCTCCTGCACTCCATGGTGGACCACCCGTGCTCGAGCATGGCACCGATCGCCTTGACGACGTAGTTGACCTGGCATTCGAGCACGAACACCACGCTCCCGACCACCGGGTTGGTGTTCGGTCCGTAGAGGCAGAACAGGTTGGGGAAGCCGGGCATCGTGATCCCCACGTGCGCGCGTGGATCGTCGCCCCACTCCTCGGAGAGGACCCGGCCCCCTCGGCCGGTGATGGTCATCGGCCAGAGGTACTTGTTGGGATGGAACCCGGTGCCGAGGACGAGCACGTCGACGCTCGCGGCGCTCGCCCGACTCGCTGACCACCGCGTGGGGCTCGACCCGGACCACGCGCTCGTTCACCAGGTCGACGTCGTCGCGCAGCAGCGTGCGGAACCAACCGTTGTCCTGCAACATGCGCTTGCCCAGCGCCGGGTAGTCGGGCAGCACTTCGGCCACCAGCTCGGGACGATCGGCCAGCTCACGTTCGACGTGGGCGGTCATCACCCGGCGGATCTTGTCGTTCTGCCGGCTGATCGACACGTCGGTGTCGGGCCAGTCGGGGTCGGCCCGGAACGCGGAATACATCCGGTCGGCGCTGTTCCAGAACTGCAGCACCCGGTACCACGCCAGGTAGTGCGGCACCGTGCGGAACAGCCACTTCTCCTGGTCGGTGACCGGCCGGTGGTAGTCGGGGTTGGGCAGGACCCAGTGGCGCGACCGCTGGAAGATCGTGACGTCCGCGGCGTCGGGCGCCACCGCGGGCACGAACTGCATCGAGCTGGCACCGGTGCCGACCACCGCGATCCGCTTGCCGTGCATGTCGACGTCGTGGTCCCAGCGGGAGGAGTGGAAGGACGGGCCCGCGAAGGTGTCGAGGCCCTCGATGTCGGGCACCGCCGGACGGTTGAGCATCCCGACCGCGCTCACGAGCGCGTTGACCGTGATCTCCGACTCGCCCGTGCCGTCTCGGAGGCTGACGAGCCAGGAACCCGCGCCTCGTCGAAGGTGGCCGAGCGCACCTCAGTACCGAACCGCACGTGCGGCAGGACGTTGTGCTCCTTGGCGCAGCTCGCGATGTAGTCGAACAGCTCGTGCTGGCACGCGTAGAAGTGCGACCAGTCGGGGTTGGGCCGGAACGAGTACGAGTAGAAGTGGTTGGGCACGTCGACCCGGAGATCGGGATAGGTGTTCTCGAACCACGTCCCGCCGACGTCGGGGTTCTTGTCGAACACCGTGTACGGGATCCCGGCCTGCTCGAGGCGGATCGCTGCGCACAGGCCGCCGAGCCCGGCGCCGATGATGCCCACGTGGAAGCGCGCCAGCGTCTCGTCGTCCGGGCGCTCGATCCACTCGAATCGCCGACGGTCGGCGCCGTCGAAGTCGGCCTCCTCCTCGACCAGCGCGACGTACGAGGCGTCGACCGTTTCGCCGACCGCGAACTCGATCAGCCGGTGCATCTCGGCGGCGTCGGGTCGACGTTCGGATGCGGCGTCGGGCAGGCCGGTGAGCGTGTCGAACGCCCACGCCCGGATCGCCTCGGCGTCGTCGGCGGTGAGCGATCCCGGACCCCGCCCGTGGTCGAAGGTGCGCGGCTCGGGATGCGCGTCGACCACCGACAGGTCGCCGCTCAGGTGGGCCACCGCGGCAACGAGCACGGCGAGGTTGGCCGCGGGCAGCGCGGCCGCGAGCTCCCCCGCGTCGATCCGGTTCACGGCAGGCCGTCGACCCCGAAGTGCTCGTCGCGCGCTTTGAACGCCTCGCTCGTCCCGACCTTCGCGCGCGTCTTCACGAAGTTGAACTCGTCACCCTCGAAACGGAGGTTGGTTGCGAACGCGTGCACGAGGAACCCACTCGCCTCCTCCCCGACGTAGGCGGTGCTCTGCTCCACGAGGGCGAAGCTCGTCTTGGCGATGGCGAGGCCGTCGGCCGGCATGCGCGCGACCTTGGTGGCCCACAGCTCGGCACGCTCTGCGACCACCTCGGGTTCGCACACCTCGGTGAACACACCGAGGTGCTCCACCTCGCCGCCGGTGATGGTGTCGCCGGTGAGCAGCAGGCGCCGGGTCAGCACCGGTCCGAGCCGATGGAAGAAGAGGTGCAGGTTGCCGAGGGCCGGACCGAGCAGCCGCGCCCCGGGCATCCCGAGCTTGGCGTCGCGCGCCACGACGGCGATGTCGGCCATCAACGCGATCTCGAAGCCACCGCCGAGTGCGTACGTCTCGACCTGCGCAACCGTGACCTTCGGGTAGGTCATGAGCTCGTGGTAGAACGCGAAGCTCTCGCGGTCGACACCCAGCCGGCGACGCTGACTCGGCCGCCGCCCGTTGGGGTCGTTGCCGTACCAGGCGTACGAGTTGGCCATGTCGGCGCCGGTGCTGAACACGCCGTCGACGCCGCGCAGGATGACGACCTTGATGTCGTCGTCGGTCGCGATCTCGTCGAGGTGCGTGCGCATGGCGCGCCGCATCGGCGGGTCGTACGCGTTGCGACGGTCGGGGTTGTCGATCGTGAGCCACGCGACGTGGGTCTCGGGATCGCGTTCGCACGTGATCCGCGGGTCGAGTTCGCTCGTGTCGTTCATCGGCTGAACAGGAAGTCCTGCGCGTTCTGGTACAGGTAGTTGTCGAGGACCTCGGGCGGCAGGTCGAGCTCCGACGCTTCCTTGACGGTCCTCCGGATCGACAGCACCGGCGAGTCGGAGGCGAACATCACGCGACCCTTGCCGCGAGTGCGCATGAAGTGCAACAGCGACTCGGGCAGGTGCCGCGGGGCCCACGCCGACGTGACCAGCCGCAGGTTCGCGTACTTGATCATCAGGCGGATGGCGACGTCCCACCACGGATCGGCGCCGTGCATCATCGCCAGACGGAGCTCGGGAAAGCGCACGCAGACGCGGTCGAGGTGGATCGGGTTCTGCACCTCGCCCGGGATGGGCGGACCGGGCAGACCCGTGTTCATGAACAGTGGGAGATCGAGCTCGCAGCACTTCGTGTAGAGCGGGTAGTAGACCGCGTCGCCGGGCGCGTACATCCCGTCGCCCCAGAAGCTGGGACCGATGACCGTGTAGGCGACCGGGTGGTCCTTGACGAACGACTCGAGGTTGCGCAGGTTCTCCATCGGGCGCAGGAGGTTGTGACCGCCCAGTCCGAGGTGGAACCGATCGGGCCGCTGCTCGACGAACGACAGCACCCGCTCCGACGAGCGGGTCATGTTGGTCATGAGCACGGCGCGCTCGACGCCCATCTCGTCCATCTCGTCGAGCAGCTCGTTGATCTCACGGCTCTCGAACATCGACTGCCCGGCCTTGAAGTAGTCCTCCTTGACCCGGACCATCCAGTCGGGCTGCTTCATGTCGCCCATGTCGGTGTTGACCAGCAGGTCGTGCGCGCGTGCGACGACTCCCATCGGATCAGCTTCCTCTCGTCGGGCCCCGCGCTCGGCGGAGTCGATCAGGCGGACGGCCCCAGCAGGCCGAGGGCGTTGTCGCGCATCACCAGGCGGATCTCGTCGTCAGAGAACGCGTGCAGCTCCTTGACGAAGTCGAGCGGGTTGGCCAGCGCCTCACCGTGCGGCCAGTCGGAGCCGAACAGCACCTTGTCGGTACCGATGAGGTCGGCGAGCTTGCGCATGTCCTCTTCGTAGTACGGCGTCACCCACACGTGCTCCCGCATGGTGTCGAGCGGGCTCTCGGGGAACAGCCACGGCGTCTGGTTGGCCTGCTTGAGCAAACGCTTCACCAGCAGTCCGACCCAATCGGAGCCGTTCTCGATGCTCGCGGCGCGCAGCTTCGGGTGTCGGTCGAACACGCCGTCGACCACCATGCTGCCGATGCTGTCGTGGATCGGTCGGTCCGACACCACGAGCTTGCTGAGCACGTCGACACCACCGCGGAAGGGCTCGAACCAGTCGCGCGCGCCCCATGCGCCGGCGAACATCTCGTAGCCGCTGTCGCCGAGGTGGAACGCGACCGGCACGTCGGCCTCCGCAAGCCGCGCCCACACCGGGTCGTGGTCGGGATGCCCGAACGAGCGACCCTTGCCGTTGGCGGTGGGGACGGGTGCGGGTCGCAGGTGCACCATCCGCGCGCCGCGGTCGAGCACCCACTCGAGCTCGGCGATCGCGGCGTCGGGATCGGCGAGCGAGAGCATCGGTACGCCGTAGACGCGATCCTGGTGCGCGAAGCCCCAGTCCTCGTCGAGCCACTGGTTGAACGCGTGGAGCACCGCGGTCGTGGCCTCGATGTCGTCGCGCAGCATCTGCTCGATGCCGACCGCGAGCGTCGGGAACAGGACGACGGCGTCGAGGCCCTGCTCGTCCATCACGGCCATGCGCGCGTCACGGTCCTGGTACTCGGCCCGCAGGGGCTCGAGCTTCATGAGCGAGCGGGGGTCGACGCCCTCGGGGATCTGGCCGCGGAACATGAGGTCCATGCAGCCGGCCACGATGATCGGGTCGAACGTGGGGTTCGGGATGAACTTGAAGAGCTTCCCGCCGACGAGCAGGAGCGAATGGGTGCCCTGCTGCACCACTTGCACGCCACGCTGCCGGAACTCCTTGGGGAGGTGCCGGGTGCACGCATCGAGGGTTTCGTAGTAGTGGTTGTCGGCGTCGACGGCGCGGTATTCGAGCTCCATGGCGTCCTCTCCGTTCCCGCGCAGCCTCTCGCGCGCGCGGCAAACGTTATAACATTTCGACCATCGCGGCCACCTGTCGGAAGGCGGGTACCGTGGCGTCCCGATCGCCTGGCGGGGCGTGATTCGGCGGGAGACGGAGGCGTCAGTGCCCACGACCAAGACCAGTCGATCGCGCGAGAAGCCGGAGCAGATCGCCGACGAGCTGCGCGCCCTGATCGTCGCCGGCGAGCTCGAGGAGGGTGAGTCGCTGGGGCGCGAGCCCGACCTGGTCGAGCGCTTCGGCGTATCCCGTCCGTCACTGCGGGAAGCGCTGCGCATCCTCGAGGCCGAGGGCCTGATCACCGTCGTGCGCGGCGTCCTCGGTGGTGTGGTCGCGCACCAGCCGAACGAGCGCATGACCGCCCGCACGGCTGCGCTCGTGCTCCAGGCCCGCAACGTCACCCTGGGCGACGTGCACCAGGCCCGCAGCATGATCGAGCCTGCGGCGGTCCGAGTCCTCGCGATGTCACCGAGCAAGAAGGCGATCGACGAGCTCCAGAAGCTGGTGGAGGCCCAACGCGCGGTGATCGACGACCCCGAGGCGTTCGGGCACGCCAACGCCCGCTTCCACGAGCGCCTGGTCGAGCTGTCCGGCAACCAGACCATCGGCATCGTGGCCGAGATGCTCAACGAGATCATCGCCCGCGCCGTCACCGCGGTGAGCCAGGCGCCGTCGAAGCGCAACTCGCTCCCGACCCGTCAGCGTGGCATCCGCTCGCAGGAACGCCTCATCGAGCTGATCGCGATCGGCGCCAGCAACGACGCCGAGGTGCACTGGCGGGCGCACATGGACGCCGTCGGCAAGGTGATGATCGGCCACATGGCCAAGACCGCGGTCGACCTGCTCAACCACTACTGACCCGCCTACACATGACGACACGACCTCTCGACGGGATCAAGGTTCTCGACCTGTCCCAGGTCGTCTCCGGTCCGATCTGCGGGAGGATGCTCGCCGACCTCGGCGCCGACGTGGTGAAGCTCGAACCCCCCGGCGGCGACATCATCCGCTTCCTCCAGCCCAAGGTGGGCGACGACCCGGTCAGCGTCTACTTCACGTGGGTCAACGCAGGGAAGCGCTCCGTGTCGCTCGACCTGAAGACCGAGCGCGGTGCCGCGCTCGCCCGCGAGCTCGCGCTGGCGAGCGACGTCGTGCTCGAGAACTTCCGTCCCGGCGCGCTCGCGCAGTACGGACTCGACCACGAGTCGCTCCTGGCGGCGAAGCCGAGCTTGATCTACTGCTCGATCAACGGCTGGGGCGGCGACAACTCCTGGTCCCAACGGCACGCGTACGCGGCCATGGTGCAGGCGGAGGTGGGTCGCGTCGAGCTCGACGCCCGGCTGCGCGAGGCGCCGCCCGAGCAGAGCCCCCACGTCGACGGTGACATCACTCCCGGCCTCCTCGCCGCGACCGCCGTCGTGAGCGCGCTGTTCCACCGCGCACGCACGGGTGAGGGCCAGCACCTCGACGTGTCGATGGCCGAAGCGCTCGTGTACACCGACGAGTGGACCTCGACCGATCTCGCCGGGTACGAGGGGCCGCGAATCCCCGACACGTGGAACTACCCGATCTTCCGCGTCGCCGACGGCACCGACGTCGCGTTCATGGGTGACCCGACCGGCCGACTGGTCGAGATCGCCGCCGCCATCTCCGACGACGTGGTCGAGCCCACGAAGTCAGCGCGAGGAGGCCTGGCGGGTCCTCGCCGAACTCGTCGCGCGCGTGCCCGACTTCCCCACGCTCGAAGCGCGCTTCGACCTCTTCGGCTTCCTCGTGTCCGAGGTGCGCACCGTCCGACAGCTCGCGGAAACGCCGTGGGCGGAGGAGCGGGGCGTGTTCGTGGAGGTGGAACCGGGAGCGCGCGTCGCCGGTGCGCCGTTCCACTCCGACCGGACGACCATCGGGGTGCGCGGCCCGGCCCCTCGGTTTGCCCACCACACGCGTGCCGTGCTGGCCGAGCGCTGCGGGCTCTCCGACGACGAGCTCACACAGCTCGAGGCCGACGGCGTCATCCATTCCACCGGCGACATCGACACCGCCCGTCCCGACTGGAGGTAGCGGGACACCGCAAGCTCGTTCGCGTCAGGGAGTGACGTCCAGGTGCATTCGTGTTCCGGGCGCGAACTGGGTCGGAACCTCACGGTCGGCGACGAACCCGACGGCGTCGTAGAAATCGAGTGCGTGCGAGTTTGCCGTGACCTCGATCCGGCTGGACCCACCGGCTCGGACCAGTGACACCGCATCGAGCACGAGCGCGCGAGCGACACCTCTGCGCATCCGATCAGGGTCGACGAACAGATCGTCCAACTCGGCGACGTCGCCAGCCGGAGTCGTGGTTGCGAACCCCACGACGCGACCATCTTCGACCGCGACCCGGGTGCGGCCCTCGAGGATCGACCCGATCTCGAACACCAGCACCTCGGGATTGGCCGACAATGCGTCTCGATCGCCCACGTTCGACAGCGAGGACCGTCGATAGACATCGCTGATCACTTCGAAGTCGCTCACGTCGGCACCGCGGATGAGGAAGTCGTTCATGCGCACAGATCGCCTGGTCCGGCGGAGCCCGCCGTTAGAGCGCCTGGTACAGGGTGAACAGTCCGACCGGGCTGCCGGCCATCTGGGCCCGGAGGTCCTCGCTCAGGTCACCGAGGAGCTCGCCGCTGACCGCCCCCGTCGCCATGATCGACTCCATGAGGGGCGCCATGTTCTCCGAGTGCAGGATCAGCGCGTCGGCGTCGCGGAACCGCTCGAGGACGATGCACTCGGACTCGTCGGCGTTGAAGTAGGTGTCGTACTGCAGCGTGCCCACGTCCTTCGCTCGCACGATGTCCAGGCACTCGGCGGAGAGCCGCTTGAACTCCTCGACCTTGTCGGCGTGGAACGTGAATCGAACGATGCCCCGAAGCTCACCCATGCTGGTCTCCTTCGTCGGAACGGCCCCGCTGGCCGCCTTCACGGAGTGGACGGAACCGAAGTGTGGTTCTCGACACGCATCGCCGATGTTTCGTCCCCGGGCCGCGCTCAGGTCACCCCGTAGCGGTTCGCTTCGACCCAGCCGCGCGCCGTGCCCGTCCATCCCGTCACCCGCGCGTCGGCCAGGATGCGCCAGTAGAGCCAGTGCTCGGGCTCCTCGCACGTGTGGGCCATGTCGAAGCTGATGCTCGGTGACGCGGGCACGAGCTCCACCTCGAGCTCGTCGCCCTCGGCGGTCGAGAACCGCAGGCGCGCCGGCGCCATGGTGCGGGCGCGGTCGTCGTAGTCGATGGCGCCGCCGATGCATCGCACCGGTCGTACGCCGGACGCGTCGCGCAGGTAGCCACCGCCGCGCTCGGAGAGCTGGGGCGCGCCGACGAAGTAGAGCTGCGCGCCCTCCGACTGGAGGTCGCCGAGGGTGAACGTCACCCGCCAGTTGCGCGGGCCCCACGAGCGGTCGCGATGGCCGGCGGCGCGCACGCGATGCGTCTCGCCGCCGATGGCGACGGTGCCGCTGACCGCCATGGACTGCTCGAAGCGGCTCGCCGGATACTGCTCGCTGCCGAGGTCGTTGCCCGTCCCGGTGCCGAACACCTCGGTCGTGGGCGTCGCGGTGAGATCGAGCGCGATCGGCACGAACCCGCCGGCGCCGGGACCGGTGATCTCACGCACGACGCCGCGATAGGTGAAGGTCGCCGCCGGCTCAGCGGCCTGATCATCGGGACACCAGCCGAAGTGCAGGCCGTAGCGGTCGTACGCCATGGCGTCGGCGAGGTCGAAGTCGTCGAAGCGGAGTCGGGTCTCCTCGGTGCCGAACCACGTGCCGTCGTGGAACACGTACGACCAGATGAGCGCCCGTTCCTGGTTGGGGAGCAATCCGAGGCGGAAGAACCCGGCGGGACCGCCGTCGAGGTCGATCCACGAGAAGTACCACGACTCGTTCCACGACCACACCGCGGGGTCGAACGGATGGACGTGTTCGTCGTTCACCGGGCCTCTTCCACCACTGACTCCCACAGCGGGAGGAGGCCCTGGTGGTCCTCCGAGAACGAGTCGGGTGGGCCCCACATCACGCTCGCCCGCGTCGCGGTGACGACGATGACGGTGGCGGCGAACGCCATCCAGTAGTCGAGGTCGACGAGCTCGCGCCCGGTCGCCGCGCTCCAGCGCGCCCACGTCTCGTCCTCCGACGGCAAGCCTGGCAATCGCGTGGTGTGTCCGTGCGAACGCTCGAGGAAGAGGCTGTACCCGATGTCGCCGGTCGGGTTGCCGACGTAAGCGACCTCGAAGTCGACCAGCGCGGCGACGTCGGAGCCGTCGACGATCGCGTTCACCAACCGGGCGTCACCCATGCACAACGCCGAGCGGTTCCTCGGCCGACGGCGGCACGTTGGCGACCAACCAGTCGAACACTGCGAGGTGTCTCGGCACCATCGTGTCGTCGATGACCGCCAGCAGCGCCGCGCGCCAGTAGCCCAGCACGTCGAGCGCGCCGCACGGCCCGTCGTAGGCGGTCGCCAGTGCGCCGAGTTCGACGCGGTGCACCGCGGCGAGCGCGTCGAGGAAGGAATCCCACGTGGCGCGCTGCGCGGCGGCGCCGGCGTCGAGGAACCAACCGTCGTGGTACGCGTTGGGCCAGGCGTCGGGCACACTGCGACCTTCGACCCATTCCATGACGAAGCACGGGCGACCGACCGCCCGGGTGCCCTGATCGATCGCCACCACGGCCGGCACCGGCGCACCGGCGCGACCCAACGCATCGACCACGCGCGCTTCCCGGCACGGATCGAGGTCGTGCACGATGCTCGGCACCCGGGGCGCCTTGAGCACCATGTGGCGCGGACCATCGGGAGTGTCGGCGACGATCCGCCACGCACCGTTCGCGTGTCCCTGGGGCAGGAGCTCGAGCTCCACCCGCTCGATCGGCTGTCCGATGGCGTCGCTCAGCCACCCCTGCAGGACGTCCGGATCGATGACCTCGGTCGCGGTCACACGCTGCCGATCCAGGTGCCGGCGTCGTTGATCAGCACCTGGCCGGTCATCTTGGAGCTCTCGTCGGCGGCGAGGAACAGCACCACCCCGGTCATGTCCTCGGGCTCCAGCGTCGAGTTCAACACCGACGTCTCCCGCAACGAGTCGACGATCGCGCCGGGCACGACCGCCTTGGTCGCCGCCGACATGGTGACGCCCGGACACACTGCGTTGACCCGGATGTTCCGCGAGCCGAGCAGCTGCGCCATCGTCTTGGTCTGGCGGATGATCATCCACTTCGTCATGCCGTAGCCCTCGGGTGCGAGCGTCGGTGCCGGCGCGTCGTCGGGCATCTGGAACAGCATGGGCAGCGACAGCGGGAACGCCGCGTTCGACGAGATGTTCACGATCGACCCGCTGCGCTGCTCCCAGAGGTACGGCAGCACGCCGTTCGACGCGTGGATGATCCCCATGAAGTTCACCGCGAGGAAGTCGTCCCACGTCGCGGTCAGCTGGTCGAACATCAGGCCGGCGTTGTTCACCAGGACGTCGACGCGCCCCAACGTGTCGACAACCTGCTTCCCCATCGCCGCCATCTGCTCGCCGTCGCTCACGTCGGCCTCGATCACGAGCGCGCGGCGGCCGAGCGCCTCGATGTCGTCCTTGACCGGACCGGCCTGGTCGATGCGCTTGAGATCGATGACGGCGACGTCCGCGCCCTCACGCGCCAGTGCCCGTGCGTACGCCGCGCCGATGCCCTGCGCGGCACCGGTCACGATGCAGACCTTGCCCTCGAGTCGATCCCCCACTGGTTCCCCCTCGCGCCGTCGTCTGGAATGGCCACGCCTTGACACGGCGACGATACATCTGACATTTTGCCGACGCCGGGCGAGCCCGCACCCGCTCGACACACCGGCTCGCCGGATGTCCGGACCCTGGAGGCCCCGCATGCCAACCTCACCCGTGCGCGTGGCCGTGTGGTCCACCGGCGGCATCGGCACCATCGCCATCGGCGCCATCCAGCGTCGACCCGACCTCGAGCTCGTCGGCGTGTGGGTGCACAGCCCCGAGAAGGAGGGGCGCGACGCGGGCGAGCTCGCCGGCATCGACCCGATCGGCGTTGCCGCGACCAACGACGTCGACGCCATCCTCGGCGCCGGCGTCGACTGCGTCGTCTACGCGGCGCAGGGTCCGGAGCAGGACGCGGCGTCGGTGCCCGACTACGTCGAAGCTGCTGTCGGCGGGGGTCAACGTGTCGACCACGAGCTCGTGGGCGTTGCTCCACCCGTCGACCTACGAGCCCACCTGGCGGGCGCAGCTCGAGGCAGCCGCCACCGAGGGCGGCGCATCGCTCTACGCCACCGGCATCGAGCCGGGCTTCGCCGCCGACCAGCTCCCGCTCCTGCTCACCACCATGTCGAACTCGATCACGTCGATCCGGGCGTCGGAGATCGCCATGTACGACACCTACCCGGTGGAGTTCATGATGAAGGAGGTCATGGGCTTCGGGAAGCCGATCGACGACGAGAACGCGATGCTCGGCCTCCCCGGGTCGATCCTCTCGGCGTGGGCGCCCGGCATCAACCTCATCGCCGACGCGCTCGGCGCGCAGCTCGACGGCATCCGCGAGGAGTTCGACCGCGCCGCCACCCCGCGCACGCTCGAGGTCGCGTGCGGCACCCTCGAGGCGGGCACGGTCGGCGCGATCCGCACGCAGGCCATCGGCGTGGTCGACGGGCGCGATGCGATCGTGATCGAACACGTGAACCGCATGGCCGCCGACATCGCCCCCGAATGGCCGACCGCGTCGCGGGACGGCATGTACCGCATCACGATCGAGGGCGATCCCGACATCATCTGCGAGATGGCCGCGGGCGACCCCGA
Organism: uncultured Actinomycetes bacterium; assembly: GCA_963756895.1. Lineage (GTDB taxonomy): Bacteria > Actinomycetota > Acidimicrobiia > IMCC26256 > DASPTH01 > DASUAS01. Next base: position 214,883 of record CAVWPI010000006.1, read on the forward strand.
GCACTCGAGCCCGGGCGCGATGGTCGCGACCGCGATGCGCGCGGTGAACGCGGTCCCCTACCTGGTGGACGCGGCGCCCGGTTTGCGCACCGCACTCGACCTGCCCATCACTGCACCGAAGTACGCGTTCTCGTGAGCGAGCTGTTCTCGATCCATCCCGACGTGAAGGTCACGGCCGACGGCCACGTCACCACCGTCACCATCGACCGTCCCGACACCAAGAACGCGTGCACCGGCGACATGTGGGTCGCCGATCGGCGAGACGTTCCGCCGCCTCGCCTACTCGGGCACGCGCGTCATCGTCCTCACCGGTGGCGGCACCGACTTCTGCGCCGGCGCCGACCTGAGCGGGAGCGGCGCCAGCTGGTTCCGGCGGTGGCAGCTAGCAGCGGACCGATGGGCAACCAGCTCGCCGGGATGCGGGTGCTCGGTGACGCGGTCGTGGCGGTGCACGGATGCCCCGTGCCCACCATCGCACGCGTCGACGGCGTCGCGGTCGGTGCCGGCTTCGGCCTCTCGCTGGCCTGCGACCTCACGGTGTGCTCCGATCGGGCGCGGTTCTCGGCCATCTTCGCCAAGCGCGGCATCAGCCTCGACTTCGGCACCTCGTGGTTGCTCCGCCAGCGCATCGGTGTGCACCGGGCCAAGGAGCTCGCACTCACCGCGCGCATGGTGCACGGCCCCGAGGCGTTCGACCTCGGCCTGGTCAACCGCGTGGTGCCCGCCGACGAGCTCGACGCCGCCACCGCGGAGTTCGCCGACGCCATCGCCGGTGGACCGCCGCTCGCGTTGTCGATGACCAAGCGCGAGCTCGACAACGCCGGGACGTCGTCGTTGGCACAGGCGCTCGAGACCGAAGCGCTGGCGCAGAGCGTCAACGTGGGCACCGAGGACATCCGGGAAGCGCTCACCGCGTACGTCGAACGACGCCCGCCGGAGTTCAAGGGCCGGTGAGCAACGACAGCGAGTGGTCGCTGACGCGCGTCTTCGACGTCGTCGGCGCGGCGATCCCCGACCGCGAGATGGTCGTGTGGGGCGACGTGCGCCGCACGTTCGGTGACGCGCTGGCCCGCGCCGACGCCCTCGCTGCACACCTGCAGGTGCAGGGCTTGGGGCTGCATCGCGAGCGCGCCGACCTGCGCGAACTGGGAGTGCGGCCAGGACCGCGTCGCGGTGCTGATGCACAACCGGCCCGAGCACATCGAGACCATCCTCGCGTGCTGGCGGGCGCGCGCCGTCCCGTGCAACGTCAATTACCAGTACACCGCAGCCGAGATCGCCGAGCTGTTCCGCATGCTCGGTACGCGTGGCGTGGTGTACGAGCGCGGACTCGCGCCACTGCTGCGCGACGCGCTCGCCGAGCTCGGAGGCGAGTCGACGCTTCTGGTCGAGCTGGACGACGGCAGCGACGAAGCGTCGATTCCCGGCGCGGTCGACTTCGAGGCGATCGTCGCGGCCGGGGGCCACGTCGAGGACGACACGTCGCCCGACGACATCTACATCGCGTGCACCGGCGGCACGACGGGACGCCCGAAGGCGGTGCTGTGGCGTCAGGGCGACCTGTTCGTCGCCGCCATCGGCGGGAGCGACGACGCCGACGAGGCGACGATCCGCTCCCGCGCCGAGGCCGGCGCCGGCGTGTGGTTCCCGACGTCGCCGCTGATGCACGTCGCCGCGCAGTGGACGGTGTTCCTCGCCGCGAGCATGGGCGCCACCGTCGTGCTGCACGACGACCGCAAGCGCTTCGACGCGCCGCACCATCCTCGCCACCGCGGCACGCGAGCGCGCGAACATGATGACGATCATCGGCGACGCGTACGCGCGGCCCTTGATCGAGGAGCTCCAACGCACGCCCTACGACCTCTCGGCGCTCGCCGTGCTCGGCACCGGCGGGACGCCCACGAGCGGGGGCGCAAAGGACGCGCTGCTCGGAGCTCCTGCCGAACGTCACCATCCGCGACGGCTACGGCGCGTCGGAGATCGGGGTGATGGGCTCGGGCGACCAGAGCGGCCGCGTCGCCCAGACCCAGCGCTTCCAGGTCATCCCCTCGGCGCGCATCCTCGCCGACGACCGCACCCGCTTCCTCTCGCCGAACGAGACCGAGGTCGGGTGGATCGTGCGCACCGGGCACGTCCCACTCGGCTATCTCGACGACGAGGCCGCGACCAACGCGACGTTTCCCGTCGTCGAGGGCCAGCGGGTCGCGGTCGCTGGCGACCGCGCGCAGTACACCGACAACGGCGAGGTCGTGCTGCTCGGCCGCGACTCTCTCGTGGTGAACACCGGTGGCGAGAAGGTGTTCGTCGAAGAGGTCGAGGACGTGTTGAAGCGCCACGATGCGGTCGTCGACGTGCTGGTCACCGGCCGTCCCGACGACCGATTCGGTCAGGAGGTCGTCGCCGTCGTCCAGCTCACCAGTCCCGACGCCGCCTCGCCCGGCGACCTGCGTGCCTGGTGCGGCGATCACCTCGCCCGGTACAAGGCGCCCCGCGCCGTCGTGTTCGTCGACGAGGTCCGCCGGCACCCGAGCGGCAAGGCCGACTACCGCTGGGCGAAGGAGCGTGCGGGCGAAGCGGTCGACGCCACGAACACCGGCCGACTCGCCCGCCGGGCAGAATGGGCCGCATGGACGGCAACCTGCTGGTACGGGGCGGCGACCTGGTCGACGGGACCGGTGCGCCAGCACGCCGGGCCGACGTGCGCGTGCACGACGGCCTGATCACCGAGGTCGGCTCCGACCTCGCGCCCGACGGCGAGCGCGTCGTCGACGCCACGGGCGCGTTCGTGGCGCCCGGTCTGATCGAGTCGCACACGCACTTCGACGCCGCGGTGTGGTGGGACCCCGACTGCGACCCGATGCCCGCGCACGGTTGCACCACGTTGGTGATGGCGAACTGCGGCCTCGGGCTGGCGCCGCTGCGCGCCGCCGATCGCGACACGATCGTCGAGCTGTTCTCGTTCATCGAGGACATCCCGGCCGAGGCGTTCCGGCTCGCGGTGCCGTGGACGTGGGAGACCTACGGCGAGTACCGCGCCGTCGCCTCCCGGCACGGCACCGCGGTCAACACCGTCGGGTTCCTCCCCCACCAGCTGCTGCGCACGTGGGTGATGGGCGACGCGGCGTGGGAACGACCGGCGACCGTCGACCGAGCGCGAGCAGCTCTGCGCGGTGCTCGACGATGCGCTCGCAGCGGGCGCGCTCGGGCTGTCGACCTCGGTGATGGACACCGACCGCGACAACCGACCGGTGCCGAGCCGCCAGGCCGACGACGCCGAGTTCGCGGCGCTCGTCGGCGTGCTCGCCCGCCGACGGCGCCACGCTGCAGTACGTCCCGCGCATCCGCCAGCCCGAGTTCCTCGCCGACATCGAACGCGTGGTCGCAGATGACGCGCGGCGCCGGACGTGCCGCTGCTCGTCGCCGGCTACCAGCTCGAGGAGAGCGTGGCCGACGCCCGCAAGGAGCTCGACGCGTTCCTCGCGCCCTACTGGGACGCGGGCGTGCCGCTGTGGGTGAACTACAGCGTGCGGCCGTCGCACGTGAACATGCACTTCGAGCGCTCGATCATGTGGAGCGGCGTACCGGCGTGGCACGAGCTCGCCAACGCGCGCCCCGACGACCAGCGCGCCTGGCTCGCCGACCCGTCGTGGCGCGAACGGGCGAGACGCGACTGGGATGCCTGCACCTACACGCTCGTACCGATCCGCGGGCCCGAGCGACTCCTGCTCATGGGCGGCGCGCACAGCGGCGAGTCGCTCGCCGACGCCATGGCCCGCACCGGCGCGCACCCGTCGGATGCGCTCGCCGACTGGCTGCTCGCCACCGACCTCACCGGGTACATCCGCACGTCGCACCGCGCCGATCGACGACACCGCCGCGGTCGACGTCCTGCTCGCACCGTTCACGCTGTCGGGCGCCAGCGATGCCGGCGCGCACGTCCAGATGTTCAGCGGTGCCGGCGACGCCACCTACCTCCTGGCACACCTGGTGCGCGACGTCGGCACGCGTCTCGGTCGAGGAAGCGGTGCACGCGCTCACGGCCAAGCAGGCGCGCTTCTTCGGCATCCCCGACCGCGGCGTCGTGCGCCCGGGCGCGGTCGGCGACCTCGTGGTGTTCGCGCTCGACGAGCTCGAGCCCGGCGACGAGGTGCCGCGCACCGACCTGCCCGGGCGACGCGTGGCGCTACGGCCGCACCCCCGGCGGCTACCGGGCGACGATCGTGGCCGGCGAACCGACCTGGCTCGACGGCGCCGCCACCGGCGCCCGGCCGGGCACGATGCTCGAGCGCGGCTCAGCCGCGGCGACGGGCGCGATCGGCAGCTCGAGGTACGCCGCGCACGGTGCTGGTGTAGAGCGGCACCGCGTGCTCGCGGTCGACCGTCCACTCCGGCCATCGCTTGAGCGTCTCCTCCACACCGATGCGACCTTCCATGCGCGCCGAGCGCGGCACCCAGGCAGAAGTGGATGCCGTAGCCCAACGTCATGTGCAGGTCGAAGTCGCGGTGGATGTCGAACGTGTCGGGGTCGGGGTAGGCGCGCTCGTCCCGTCCCGCCGCGCCGGTCACCAGCACCACCTTCGATCCGGACGGGATGGTGACGTCGTGCAGGGTCACGTCGCGCGTGGTGAAGCGGGCGTTGACGGGAGACGGCGGCTCGTACCGCAGGCTCTCCTCCACCGCGTTCGCCACCAGCGCGGGGTCGGCGGCGAGCTCGGCGCGCTGGTCGGGGTGGCGGTCGAGCAGGTCGATCGACCACCCGAGATGCCGGGCGACGGTCTCGGTGCCGGCCGAGAACAGCACGGTGACGAACTCGGTGAGCTCGGAGTCGGACAGGCGCCGCGAGGTGCCGTCGTCGTCGACGATCTCGGCCTCGAGCAGGTCGGTGAACATGTCGTCGCGCGGGTGGCGCTTGCGGTCCTCGAACTGCTCGGCGAGGTAGCGGTTGATCTCGACCAGCGCGTTGACCGACACGTCGTTCACCATCCCGACGGCACCCTCCTCGATGTGGAAGATGTCGTCGACGACCTTGCGGAGGTAGTCGCGATCGCCTTCGGGCACGCCGAGCAACATCGAGATCATCGTGGGTGGGAGGACGGCGGAGAAGTCCTGCACGTAGTCGAACTGCGCTTCCCCCACGTGCGGGTCGAGCAGCTCGGCGCAGACCTCGCGCATGCGGTCCTCGAGCGACGACACCCGCCGCGCCGTGAACGCGCGCGACACCAACTTCCGCAGGCGCGTGTGCTTCGGCGGGTCGGTCCAGATGATCATCCCCGTGTCGACATGCGGCTGGTCGGACATCATCTCGACCGTCGTGCCGTGCGACGAGACGTACGTCTCGTGGTCCTTGTTGGCGGCTTCGACGTCGTGGAACCGGGTGAGGGCCCAGAAGTCGTAGCGGTCGTTGTGCCAGACGGGCGTCTCGTCGCGCATCCGCTTCCAGAGCGGATACGGGTCGTTCCGCAGCTCGGGCGTGAACGGATCCCAGTACACGTCGCTCATGGTTGCTCCCCCAGGACGGCTGGCCGCACTCTACCGACGGGAGCGGAGCCAGGCCAGGAGATGTGTAGAGCTTTGTCGGATACAGTCCCGCGTGACGAGGGGGACCGAAGTGTTCGTCGACGGCAAGGTGGTGATGATCGTCGGGGCCGGGCCCGGCCTGGGCGCCACGCTGGCGCGACGGTGCGCGGAGGACGGCGCCGAGCTGGTGCTCGCGGCGCGCACGCCGTCGACCCTCGAACGGATCGCGGCGCAGACCCGCGACGGCGGCGCACGCGTGGTCGCGGTGCCCACCGATGTGTCCGACCGCGACCAGGTGCGCTCCCTCGTCGAGCAGGCCGTCGCCGAGTACGGGCGGATCGACGTGCTCGTGAACGCGGCGTTCCCGCCGGCACCGGGCGGTCCGGTGGTCGAGATGGACGACGACGCCATGGACGCGTGGCGGCGCAGCATCGACGCCGGCGCCTACGGCACGCTGCTCACGTGCCGGTTCGTGGCGCCGCACATGATCGACGCAGCCTCCGGGTCGATCGTGAACGTCACGTCGATGACCAGCCGCATGGCCCACGGCGGTCGCAGTGACTACGCCGCGGGCAAGGCGGCGATGCACCGGCTCGGATGGGCCTTGGCCGACGAGCTCGGGCCACTCGGCATCCGCGTCAACGCGGTCGCGCCCGGCGCCATCCTCGGCGAGGGCGTGCGCGGGTGGATCGAGGGCAATGCGGCCAAGCGCGGCGTCACCTTCGAGGAGCAGCTCGCGGCGCAGACCGAGCACATGGCGCTGCGCCGCATCGCCACCGAGGACGAGGTCGCGAACGCCGTCCTCTTCCTCGCCTCCGATCTCGCGTCGGGCATCACCGGCGCCACCATCGACGTCAACGCCGGCCAGCTGTTCGGCTGAACCTGGAGGTCGCAACCACGTGAACGCCGAGCTTCCCAAGATCGTCAGCGTCGACGACCACGTCGTCGAACCCGCGCACCTCTGGCAGAGCTGGCTTCCCGAGAAGCACCGCGGCCTGGGCCCGCGCATCGAGCGTCGGTACAGCGTCGGTGAGCGTCCGGTCGGCGGGGGCGCGTTCGCGGAGAAGTGGGGCGACGAGGGCAAGCCGGTGGATTGCTGGATCTACGAGGACCGCCTCGCGATGGTCCACCGGCGGATGTTCGCGGCAGTCGGCTTCCCGCGCGACGAGATGAAGCCGCTGGCCATGAGCTACGAGGAGATGCGGCCGGGCTGCTACGAGCCGAAGGCGCGCCTCGACGACATGGACGGCAACTGGGTCGAGGCGTCGTTGTGCTTCCCCACCTTCCCGCGCTTCTGCGGGCAGACGTTCCTCGAGGGCAAGGACCACGACCTCGGCCTCGCGTGCGTGCGCGCGTACAACGACTGGATGGTCGAGGAGTGGTGCGGTGACTCCGGCGGTCGCCTGGTCCCGCTGATCATCATCCCGCTGTGGGACGCCGAGCTCGCAGCCGACGAGATCCGGCGCAACGCCGAGCGCGGCGTGCGGGCGGTGACGTTCTGCGAGATCCCGCCCAACCTCGGGCTGCCGTCGATCCACTCGGGCAAGTGGGACCCGTTCTTCCAGACGTGTGACGAGACCAGCACCGTGATCAACATGCACGTCGGTTCGTCGTCGAAGATGCCCGCCACCGGCCCCGACGCGCCCGTGGCGGTCGCGCTCACCCTGACGTTCGGGAACGCCATGGCATCGCTCACCGACTGGCTGTTCAGCGGCAAGCTCCAGCAGTTCCCGAACCTGCGCCTCGCCTACAGCGAGGGCCAGATCGGGTGGCTGCCGTACGTGCTCGAACGGGCCGACGACGTGTGGGACGAGCACCGCGCCTGGGCCGGCGTCCAGGACACCGTCCTCGAACCGCCGAGCACCTCCTACTACCGCCAGGTGTTCGGCTGCTTCTTCCGCGACCGGCACGGGCTCGCGTCGCTCGACGAGGTCGGCGTCGACAACATCACCTTCGAGACCGACTACCCGCACACCGACTCGACGTGGCCCGACACCTTCGCCATCGCCACCGAGATGTTCGCCGGGCTCGAAGACGACGCGGTGCGCAAGATCGTCCGCGGCAACGCCATCCGCATGCTCCAGCTGGATCTCACTCCATAGACCGTTCTGGCGCCCCTCGACGGCGATATACAGCGTTCAGCGGCGCCAAAACAGGGATCGGGATCAGGTCGAGAGGATGGAGACGCCGGCGGTGCCGGGGGCGCCGTAGAGCTGGGTGTAGCCGACCTTCGGGTTGCCGGGCACCTGGCGGTCGCCGGCCTGGCCGCGCAATTGGCGCACGACCTCGTGGATCTGACGCAGCCCCGAGGCACCGATCGGCTCGCCGTTGGCGATGAGCCCGCCGTCGGTGTTCACCGGCAACGGGCCGTCGATCTCGGTGGCGCCGTCGGCGATCAGCGTTTCCTGGTCGCCGTCGGCGCAGAAGCCGTTCTCGGCCATGTGGATCACCTCTGCACCCGCGTCGGTGTCCTGCAGCTGGATGACGTCGACGTCTTCCGGACCGATGCCCGCCATCTCGTACGCCTGGCGTGACGCGTCGACGGTCGGGCCGACGGTCTGCTCGATCGGCAGCCACGGGCTGTGCACCTCGAATGCGCCGAGCCGGCGCGTGCGCACGGTGGTGGCCCGCAGGTACACGGGCGTATCGGTGTAGCGGTGCGCGTGTTCGGCCTTGCAGAGGACCACCGCGGCCGCACCCTCGTCGGGGCTGCAGAACATGTACTGCGTGAGCGGGTAGTTCAGCATCGTCGACTCGAGGATCTCGTCCTCCGACAGCGGTTTGCGGCGGAACGCGTTCGGGTTGAGCGATCCGTTGCGGTAGTTCTTCGCCGCCACCTTGGCCAACGTCGACGCCGAGATGCCGTGGTCGGTCATGTACTTGTTGATCTTCATGCCGAAGAACTTGGTGGTGACGAACTGCCCGAGGTCCCCGTACCACGACGGGCAGGCGTACAGCCGCGGGTCAGCGCCGAACGCGCCCGGCGGGTGCTTGTCCATGCCCACCGCGATGCCGAGGTCGTGGTCACCGAGCCGAATCGTGTTCGCGGCCAGGGTCAACGCGCTCGCGGCCGTGGCACAGCCGTTGTACACGTCGGTGAACGGGATGCCGGTCAGCCCCAGGAGCGCGACGACCGCGTCGGGGTTGTCGATCTCGTAGCTCCCGGCGAACGCGAATTGGATGTCGTCCCACTTCACTCCCGCATCGGCCAGCGCGTTGCGAATGGCGATCGCACCCATCTCGATGCCGGTGGTCTCGCCGAACCGGCCGAACGGGTGGAGTCCCACCCCGACGATGGCGACGTCCATGCTCATGATCTCTCTCCCTCAGGCGACGGGCCGGAACGCGAACGTCACGACCTCGTTGCCGTCGTCGTCGGTGCGGAACGGCACGATCACCAGCTCCATCTCCATCCCGTTGGCGAGCGCCGCGGGATCGCACTCGGTGAGACGCGACTCCACCCTCACCTCGCCCGGCAGCTCCACGTAGCCGACGCCGAACGGCACGAAGTCCTTCCCGTTCGGACCGGCGTACGGCGGTGGCGGCGGGAACGACTGCGTCGTCCACGCCCACAACGTGCCTCGTCGCGCCAGCAACGCCTCGTCCATCGCGGTCGAGGCGCAGCGTGGGCACGAGTCCTGCGTCGGGAACGTGACCATCCCGCAGTCGGCGCACCGGCTGCCGATCAGCTGGGGATCGTCATGCGGCCAGGTGAAGACACCTTCGGCGACGGGCACTTGCATGGAGGCTCCGTTCGTCAGGGCGAGTAGCGGATGCGAATGCGGTCGTAGGCCCGGGCGAAGGTGCCGGGAACGATCTGGGGCTCGGCGGGGTCGACCAGGTCCCACTCGGGGATGCGCCGCAGGAGCTCCTGGAACATCACCCGCAGCTCGAGCCGGGCGAGCCACGCACCGAGGCAGAAGTGCGTCCCGAAGCCGAACGAGACATGGCGGTTGTCGGGCCGGGTGACGTCGAGGCGGTCGGGGTCGGTGAACGCGCGAGGGTCGCGGTTGGCGGCCGCGTACATCAGCACCACCTGGTCGCCCGCCCGCAACGTCTTCCCGTGGAGCTCGTGCTCCTCGGTGACCGTGCGCCGCATGTTCAGGATGGGCGTGACCCAGCGGATGAACTCCTCCACCGCGGTGGTCGCCAGCAGCTCGGGCTGCTCGACGAGCAGCTGCCGTTGGTCGGGCTGGAGCGCGAGCTCGCGGATCATCGATCCGATCACGGTCCGCGTGGTCTCGGCGCCGCCGTCGAGGAGCAGGAGCGTCTCCTCGAGGACGTGGCCGGTCTCCCAGCCCTGCGCGATCCACACCGAGATGAGGTCGTCCCCGGGGTCGCGGCGACGCGCCTCGACCACCTCGGCGGTGACGGTGAAGAAGTCCTGCATCACGGGAATGACGTCGGGGTGCGACACGTACGGCGGGCCGCCGGCCATGTTCAGCCCGCCCAGGGTCATGGTGCGCTCGGACCACCAACGCAGCTGCTCCCACATCTCGCGCGGATAGCCGATTAGGTCGCCGATCATGATCGCAGGAAGCCGCGACGCGATCGCCTCGATCACCTCGCACTCGCCGAGCGGCACGACCGCGTCCAGGATCCCGGTGACGATGTCGCGAACGTGTGCCTCGTGCCCGCGCACGCCGCCGGGGTTGAACCGGCGCGACACGAGGTTGCGCTGCTGCTGGTGCGCGGGGTCGTCCATGTTGATCATCGAGCGGTCGGCGCGCTGGTCGATCTGCGGACGCGAACCCGCGAGCGACGAGTAGCGCGCGCCGTGCTTCTCGATCGCCATCACGTCGTCGTAGCGGGAGACGACCCACAGCTCCTGCACCGGATCCCAGAAGACCGGGGCCTCGTCGCGCAACCACCGGTACGCATCCCACGGATCGACGTAGAAATCGGGGTCGAGCACGTTGACGTACGGAGCCTCGGTCCCGATCGCGTCGGTGGTGGTCATGGCGTCTCCTCCCGGCGCGTCACGCCGTAGAGGAACGTGCTCGCGAACACGTCGGCGATCTCTGACGCGCTGAGCCGACCGTCGGCGCGGTACCAGCGCTGGAGCCAGTTGGCCATGCCGATCACCGTCTTGGTCAGGACGTGGGGCGGTCCTGCCAGCACGAAATCGCCCCGCGCCTCGCCCTCGGCGATCACCGCGGTGATCGCGCGCTCGTAGCGCCGACTGAAGTCGTTCATCTCCCGCGCCCAGTCATCCTCGGGATCCTCGGTGAGCTGGTTCACGTCCTCCTGGAGGAAGATGAACATGTACGGATAGTCGCGATCGGTGTACGACGCGAGCAGTCGCTGCACGATCTCGGTGAGCTTCTCGGCCGGCGATCGGCTGCCCTGCACGATCGCCTCCGCCTCGGCGATGTTCCGGGTGACGGCCACACTGGTCGCGGCGCGGAAGAGCTCGTGCTTGCTCTCGAAGTAGTAGTAGAGCGATGCCCGGTCGACCCCCACCGCGTCGGCGATGTCGCGGAACGACGTGGCCCGGTAGCCCTTGGCGAGAAAGGCCCGTCCCGCGGCGGCGATGATCTCTTCGCGCCGTGCCCGGTACGCGGGCGCCGCCTCCGCCCGCGCCGTCGACCGCCGCGCGCCGAGCTTGGTGCCGCTCACATCCGCCTCGCGGTCGCTCATGGTCGTAGGTGCGCCAGCGCGGCGACGTCGTCGGCGGTCATCGGTCGGAGCTGGTCGCCGCGGCCGGGGCGCCAACTCACCGCGGGCGCGTCCCAGCCCTCGCGGCGCAGCCGGGTCTTGTCGATCTTCATGCTCGCGAGCTTGGGCAGCTCGGGGGCGATCCGCACGAAGCTCGGCACCCACTTGGGACCGAGGTCCGGCTGCGCCTGGACGAACTCGTCGAACGTGGTGAGGTCGAAGTCGGAGCCCTCCTCCACCTCGACCGCAACCATCACCCGATCGCCCACCGGATCGTCGGGCACTGCGTACACCGCCGCCGAACGCACGCCCGGCGCGCGCAGCACGATCCGTTCCACGGGGGCGGCGGCGAAGTTCTCGCCGTCGACCCGGAGCCACTCGTTGGAGCGACCGGCGAAGAAGAACCAGCCGTCGGCGTCGCGGTACGCGAGGTCACCCGACCAGTAGATGCCGTCGCGCACCTTGGAGACGTTGGCCTCCTCGTTGCGGTAGTAGCCCTCGAACGTGTCGCCCGGTTCGGTGTTGACGATCTCCCCCACTGCGGCGTCGCCGTTGGCCAGCCGGCCCGCGGCGTCGAACTCGGCGCGCGGGCACTCGGCCCCGCAGTCGGGATCGAAGACCCGGATGTTGTCGTCGGCCGAGCCCAACGCACCCACAGGCATCGAGGCGTCGCGCCGGATGACGATGAGCCCCTCGGTGGAGCCGTAGCTGTCGCGCACGGCGCAGTCGAAGCGCCGCGCGAACTCCCGGATGTCGGCCTCCGACGCCTCGTTGCCGAACGCGAACGTGACCGGCGACGAGGCGTCGTCGGGCGCACGCGGGACAGCCAGGATGTAGTTCAGGACCTTGCCCGTGTAGGCGAGCATCGTGGCGCCGACGCGGCGGATGTCGGGCATGGCGTTCGACGCCGAGAACCGCGCCCGGCTCGCGAACGGCACCCCGGCCTGCAGCGCGCTCGCCAACCCGGTGAACAGCGAGCTCGAGTGGAAGAACGGCAGCGGCGCGTACACCGCCGAACCCGGACCCAGCTCGGCGACCGTCTTCACGTGCACGCCCGTGCGCGCGAAGCGACCCTGCGTGCAGCGCACCGCCTTCGGGAAGCCGGTCGAGCCGGACGTGAAGATCAGGAGGTAGAGGTCGTCGGCTTCCGCCGGGACGTGCGCGACGGAAGGTTCGAGCGCCGCGAGTTGGTCGGCGTAGTCGGCACGCTCGGTGTGCACCACGCGCTCGGCCGGGACGCGGCTCGGCGCGTCGCTCAGCAGATCAGCGTACCCGTCGGACGTGACCAAGGCCTGGCAGTCGGTGTAGTCGATCAACTGTGCAAGCTCGGCGCCGCGGTAGGTGGCGTTGATCCCGATGATCACCGATCGCGTGAGGGCGGCGGCTCCGAGCCAGAAGAGGTACTCCGCGGTGTTGTCGAGCAGCACACCGACGTGTGGCGGCGCATGCGGGTCACGGAGCTCCGACCAGAGCGCGGCGCGACGCCGCGACTCGAGCGCGAGCTCACGCCACGAGTACGACCGGTCCTCGAAGTGGGCGGCGACGTCGTCACGATCGGCGTAGCGGACGAAGAGCTCGGCGGCCGTCGTGGGTGGCATGCACCGGCATTCTGTGGCCCCCGGGCCCTTCCGCGCCAGTCAACGCGAGCGTTGACGATCGGCGGTCCGCGGTCAGCGGGGAGTGTCGCCGGCGAGGGTGATCCGGTGCATGCGGCGGGTGAAGCCGTGGTAGTCGTTGATCGGGTTGTGCATCGCGCAGCGGTTGTCCCACAACGCCAGTGACCCGACCTCCCATTGGAAGCGGCACGTGAGCTCGGGACGGACCGAGTGCTGGAAGAGGTACTCGAGCAACGGGCGGCTCTCGTCCTCGGTCATCTCCGCGAACGATGCGGTGTGCGCCCGGTTCACGTAGAGCGCCTTGCGTCCGGTCTCCGGATGGGTGCGCACGACCGGGTGCGTCGAGAGGAACTGCTGCTCGTCCTCGGCCGGTCCGCGGTCGCGGATGCGGTCCTCCCGGGTCTTCGACACGTCGGCGAGCGCGGAGCTGTTGACCGCGTCGAGCTCCCCGAGCACTGCGCGCAACCCCGGCGAGAGCGCCTCGTACGCCGCGTACATGTTGGCGAACATCGTGTCGCCGCCGAACGGCGGGAGCTCGCGCGCCAGCAGCATCGTGGCCATCGGCGGCTGTTCGAGGTACACGGTGTCGCTGTGCCAGATCCCACCGAAGTTCACCGTCTCGTGCGGAAGCTTGGCGACCTCGATGATCTCCGGGTGGGTGTCGAATCCCTTGACGAACGGGTAGCGCACCGGCTCGCCCAGTCGACGGGCGAAGGCGAGGAACGCGTCGTCGTCGAGCTCTTGATCGCGGAAGAACACGACGAGGTGCTCCAGCCAGATCCGTCGGATCTCGGCGACGGTCGCGTCATCGAGATCCGCCAGATCCACGCCTCGGATCACCGCGCCGATCGCGCCGGCGAGCGGCTCGACCTCCAGGGAGGCGAGGTGCGTCGAGGTCGCTGCGCTCACCGCACCCTCATGGGCACCGACTTGTATCCGCGCACGGTGGCGGTGTGCACGAACTCGAGGCGCGACTCGTCGATCTCCCACCTGGGGTAGCGCTTCAGCGTCTCGGCCAGCGCCACTCGCGTCTCCATCCGTGCCAGCGCGGCGCCGATGCAGAAGTGCGCGCCGTACCCGAACGCGAGCTGACGGTCGATGTCGCGCCGCACGTCGAAGACGTCGGGGTCCGGGAAATGACGCTCGTCACGGTCGGCGGCCCCGTTGAGCAGGGAGATCTTCGAGCCGGCGGGGATCGTGATCCCGTGGTACTCGGCGTCACGCGCCACCCAACGCGACTGCGTGGGTGACGGCGCCTCGAACCGCATGAGCTCCTCGACCGCGTTGCTCATCAGCGACGGGTCGTCGAGCAGCAGCTGCCGTTGGTCGGGGAACCGCTGCAACGTGACCACGCCGAACCCGAGCAACCGGGCCACGGTCTCGGTCCCCGCCGACGAGATCAGCTGCACGAACGCGAGGATCTCCTCGAGCGTCAGCTTGCGGGTCTCGCCGTCGTCCTCGATCTCCGCGTGCACCAGGCCGGTGAGCAGGTCGTCCTGCGGGTCCTTCAGGCGCATCTCCATGAGCTCGGGGATCATGGCGAAGGCGTCGTTGTTGATCTCGCCGTTCTCGTTGACGATCTGGCGGTTCTTCTGACCGTGCGTGGTGGTCGCGCCTTCGTCGACGTGGAGGCTCTGGTCGGTGAGCTCCTTGAACTCCTTGGCGTGCCCCTCGGGGTAGCCGACCAGGGACAGGATCACGGTGGGCGGCAACAGACCGGCGAAGTGCTCGACGTAGTCGAACTCGTCCTCACCCTCGACCGCGTCGAGGAACTCGTTCGCGAGGGCGGCGATCTTCACCTCGATGTCGGCGATGCGGCGAGGCGTGAACGCCCGCGCCACGAGCTTGCGCAGCTTCGTGTGGTCCGGGGGGTCCATCATGATCATCATCGGGATGCCGTAGGGCTCGTCGGTGATGATCTCGAGCATGATCCCGTGACTCGAGACGAACGACTCGTGGTCGAGAAGCCCGCGCGAACACGTCGTCGTAGCGACTCAGGGCCCAGAAGTCGTGCTTCTCGTTGTAATAGACGGGCGCCTCGTCTCGGAGGCGCTGCCAGACCGGGTACGGATCGGCATCGATCACGTAGTCGTAGGGGTCGTAGTAGACGTCGGTGGCCGTCATGTCGTGGGCTCCTCGCCGATCTCGGAATATATCGTATCCAGAATGACTGCCTGATCCCGACCTCAGACGGGCGGCACGCCGTGAATCCTGTCGCTGAACGACCGGTCCTTGCCACCCGCGAGCGCGAGGCGGGCCACCAGGTCGGCCCGGAGGTCTTCGGGCGCGACCACCGCGTCGATCACCAGCTCCGACGCCAGGCGCAGGAGATCGACATCGGCCGCGAACTCCGCCCGGCGCTCGTCGACGAACGCGGCCCGCTCGGTTTCGTCGTCGATGGCCGCGATCTTGTTCGCGTACACCGCGTTGATGGCGGCCTCGGGACCCATGACCGCGATGCGTGCGGTGGGGAGCGCGATGCACGCGTCGGGGGCGAACGCGGGTCCCGCGAAGGCGTACAGACCCGCGCCGTACGCCTTGCGCACGATCACCGACAGCTTGGGCACCGTCGCCTCGGACACCGCGGTGATCATCTTGGCCCCGTGGCGGATGATGCCTTGGCGTTCGACCTCGGTGCCCACCATGAAGCCGGGGACGTCGGCGAGGAACACGAGCGGGATCCCGTACGCGTCGCAGCACCAGATGAAGCGCGCCGCCTTGTCGGCGGAATCGACGAAGAGCGCGCCGCCCTTGTGCACCGGGTTGCTCGCCACGACGCCGACCGGACGACCCTCGAGCAGGCCGAACCCCACGATCACCTCGGGCGCGAACAGTGGCTTCACCTCGAAGAAGCTGTCGGCGTCGAGCAGTCCTGCGAGCAGGTCGTGCATGTCGAACGCGACGTGCTCGTCGGGCGGCACGACGTCGGCGGTCAGCGGGACGGCAGGCGCTTCGGCGGCGTAGACCGGCACATCCGACCGCCAACTCCCCGGCATGTAGCCGAAGTATGCCTTGGCCTGCGCGATGGCATCGGCGTCGTCGACCGCGAGGTTGTCACCACTGCCCGACACGGTCGCGTGCATGCGCGCACCACCCATCTCCTCGAGCGTCGTCCGCTCCCCCACCACCATCTCGACCATCCGGGGTGAGCCGAGGTACATCGATGCGTTGCCTTCCACCATGATCACCACGTCGCAGAACGCAGGGATGTACGCGCCACCGGCAGCCGACGGCCCGAACAGGCAGCAGATCTGCGGCACCCGGCCCGACAAGCGGTTCTGGTTGTAGAAGATCCGTCCGGCGCCCCGACGGCCGGGGAAGAGGTCGACCTGGTCGGTGAGACGCGCGCCGGCGGAGTCGACCAGCCAGAACACAGGGACCTCGTGCTCGAGTGCGTACTCGGTGAGGCGCACGATCTTCTCCACCGTGCGCGCACCCCACGATCCCGCCTTGACCGTGGGATCGTTGGCCATCACGCACACCGGACGCCCCCCGACGGTGCCGACGCCGGTGACCACGCCGTCGGCCGGCAGGTCACCGGCGAGCGCGTTGGCGAGCAGTGAGCTCTCGACGAACGAGCCCTCGTCGAGCAGCAGGGCCAGCCGGTCGCGCACGAAGAGCTTCCCCTGCCGTTCCAGCTTGGCGGCCTCCTTCTCGAGGTTGCCCTGGAGGGCCCGGTCGGCGGCTGCCCGCAGCTCGTCGGTCACGACGCTCTCCCTCCTCGCCCCGATCCGCACGCGCCCGATCCGCATGCGCCCGATCCGCATGAGTTCGCCATTCTTGATATTTTGTACCGACCGTTCGATCTCCGCGAACGGTTCGCAGCACACCCGGGGGGAACCTTGCGACTCTCACGTCTCCTAGCGGTCGTCCTGACCGTCGTCATGGCTCTGCTCGGCGTCAGCGCAGTCGGCGCCGGCGCGCAGAGCTCCAAGCCCAAGGCCGACGACGTCGGCATCACCGACACCGAGATCCGCCTGGCGGTGATCGCCGACGTGGACACCTCGATCCAGCCGGGGCTGTTCCAGAAGTCGGTGGACGCGATGAAGGCGTGGGCCGACGTCACCAACAAGAACGGCGGGATCGCAGGGCGAAAGGTCGTCATCGACTTCATCGACTCCAAGTTGAGTCCCAACGAGACCCGCAACGCCATCATCAAGGCGTGTGCGGATGACTTCGCCATGGTCGGCGGTGAGGCGCTGTTCCTGAACAACGTCGACGACATGGTCGCATGCAAGGACAAGGCCGGGAAAGCGATCGGCATCCCCGACATGCCCGGCACTGCGCTCGACACCACCCAGTCGTGCTCGCCGGTCACCTACGTCGCCACCGGTCTCGGTGCGTACTGCGCCACGAGGGACCAGCACCCGCAGACGTACACCGTCCAACAGGGTGACTACCTCTACTACCTGAAGAAGAACAAGGACCTCCACGGCATCTGGACCATCCCGGGAGACCTCAAGGCCACCAAGAACGCGGTCATCCCGACCGCCACCGCCGGAGTCGACCTCGGCATCAAGAAGGACGGGCAGGGCTTCTACGACATCTTCTCCCGTGACCCGCAGAGCGCGATGACGCCGATCGTGCAGGCGATCAAGCAGAACAACTCGACGTTCGCGAAGAACGGCGGCAACAAGATGGCTGACCTGCGGAAAGAGGCCACGCTCCAGGGCGTCGACTCGGTGAAGGTCTGGGCGTGCAACCAGGCGTGCTACGACAACCTGATCGTCGAGCAGGGCGGCGCCGACGTCGACGACACGCAGATCCTGCTGTCGACAGTTCCCTTCTACTCCGAGTACAAGAACAACCCCGACGTTGAAGAAGCTCGTCACGGCCGCGGGCGGGATCGAGAACGTCGACTTCAACTCGGTCTCGTCGTGGGTCGCCGCCCTCCTGTTCGAGGACGTCGCGAAGAAGGCGACCGCCAACGGCGGGACGCTCAGCCGTGCGTCCCTGTTCGATGCGCTCGAGACGGAGACCTCCTTCGATGCCGGCGGCATCATCGGTGCCACCGACTTCGCCAACCACATGCCGTCGCCCTGCATCGTCATGACGCAGATCAAGGACGGCAAGTTCGTGCGCACCTACCCGACGAAGGTGGGGACGTTCGACTGCAACAAGAAGAACATCGTCGAGATGAAGCTCGACCTCAGCTGACGTCCACCCGGGTCGCGCTTCGCGCGCGGCCCGGGCGGTCAGCCGAAGCGGGGAACGATGACGCCGAGGTCGGCGCTGGTGAGCAGCCCCGGCGGCGCCTCGCACACCGCGACGACCGCGTTCACCGCCGGGTGCGCGGTGAGGCCGGGCGTCACCGACGCGAGCTGGTCCATCTCGACCGGGAACGCGATGTCGACCTTGAGCGGCGCGTCGCCTTCCACCGTGACCCGCCATCCGGTCTCGCCGAGGTGCCAGTCGTGGTCGAGCTCGGTGGAGCAGTACCAGGTGGCCTGGAACACGAGGCGCTCCGTGTCGCCGTCCATCGCGGCGACGATCGTGCGTTGCGCGGCGACGCGTCCTTGTTCGATCTCGCCGGCCGCGATGGTGACCTTCTTCGTGGTTGCGGCGACCACGGCGCGCGCCTCGACCCGATCGATCGGGATGCCGACGCGGTCGGCGAGCGCCTCGAGCGGCGGGCCGAAGTTGAAGCGCATGTGGTGCGCACGCCGCTCGTCGACCGGCCCCGGTTCACGCCCGAAGCCCATCACCTCGAAGAGGAGCTGGGGCGACGGCCGCTGCGACATGTTGGCGAACTCCTCGATCACCACCCGGTCGACCCGGCGTTCGAGGAGGAGCAGCGCGATGGGGACGACCTCGCTGATGAAGCCGGGGCTGCTGCCGGTGGCGAACAGCGAGACGCCGCCCTCACCACACGCCTTGTCCAGCTGCTGCACCTGGTCGGCCGGGAGCGCGCGCCGGGCGTGCAGCAGCTCGGAGCACGTGCTCACCACGTTCTTGCCCGACGCGAGGAGCCGGCAGAGCTCGTCGAGGTCGAGTCGGCTGGGCATGTACAGCACGCAGTCGGCGTCGAGCGCGACCAGCGCGTCGACATCGTCGGTCGCGAGCACCCCTGTCGTCGTGCCCGTCCCGGCGATCTCGCCGACGTCGACACCCACCTTGTCGGCGCCGTAGACGCGTACGCCGACCACTTCGAGGTCGGGATGCGCGAGCGACGCCGAGAGCGCACGGCCACCGATGTTGCCGGTCGCCCACTGGACCACGCGGTATGACAACGGACGTCCCTTTCGGAAAGTGGCCCTTCGAAGTCGGCTTGGTACCGTAGCCCGGCCATGTTGACCCTGTCCGAGGTGCTGCGCGATCGCGCCGAGCGCGACGACGACCGCGTGATGTTCGACTTCGCTGATCGCAGCTACACCTACCGTGACGTGCAGGCGCGCGCCGGCACGTGGCAACTGATCCTGTCGGACGCAGGCGCGCAACCCGGCGCGCGCATCGTGTTCCTGTCCGCGAACCGCCCCGAGTTCGTCTTCGCGCTGTACGGCGCGTTGGCGTTGGGCGCGTCAGTCGTGTTGTGCAGCCCGGCCTGGAAGGCCGGCGAGATCGCCCACGCGTGCGACGTGGTGACACCGCAACTCGCGGTCGCCGACCCCGCAGGGCGGGCGACGCTCTCGGAAGCCGCGCCGGAGCTCCCGACCCTCGCCCTCGAGGACCCACCGCTGCTGTCGGATCGCATCGGGGTCTGGCAGGTCGACGACGTCGACGCCGACGCAGTGCTCGTGTTCAGCTCGGGCACGACCGGCTTCCCGAAGGCGGTCCGTCACACCCACCGCTCCATGGGTCACGGGGTCCAGCACTGGATCACCGCGCTCGGGCTCACCGAGACGGATCGCTTCCAGATCGCGACGCCGCCCGTGCACATCCTCGGCCTGCTCAACATCTTCACCGGAGTGGCCGCCGGGGCGCGCTTCCGGCTGCACCCGCGGTTCGACCTCGACGCGTCGCTGCGCACGGTCGAGGAGGAACAGCTCACGCTCGACCAGGCGGTCGCGCCGATCGCGCTCGGGCATGGCGAACCACGCGCGGCTGGAGGAGTTCGACCTCTCGTCACTGCGCTACGTGATGTGGGGCGCGACGCCGGTGGCCGAAGAGGTTGCGCACACGGTGACCCGCCGCTCCGGGCGTGCGCTGGCTCCCTGCCTACGGCACCAGCGAGGTGCCCGTGATCGCGTGCAACCCGGTGCAGGAGCCGGATCGCTGGCGTCTCGACACGGTCGGGTTGGCCGTGCCCGGCGTCGAGGTGCGCATCGTCGATCCCGAGCGCGGCAAGGTCGTGCCTGCCGGTGAGACCGGTGAGATCGAGGTGCTCAGCCCGTCGGCCATGGCCGGCTACCTCCCCGACTCGGAGACCGCCGGCGGCGTTCCGCGGCGGTTGGTACCGCACCGGCGACATCGGCTGGCTCGAGCCCGAAGGATGGTTGCACATCACCGACCGGCTGAAGGAGATGGTGAAGGTGCGCGGCTTCCAGGTCGCGCCGGCTGAGATCGAAGCGGTGTTGCACGGCGACCCGCGCGTGCGTGACTGCGCGGTGTTCGGGGTGCCCGATCCCGAACTGGGCGAGGCGATCGTCGCCGCGGTCGTCCTGGTCGACGGCGAGCACGCCACCGGCGAGGAGCTGCAGGACGCGGTGGCGTCACGGCTCGCGGGGTACAAGCGGGTGCGTCACGTGGAGTTCGTCGACGAGATCCCACGGCTCCCCTCGGGCAAGGCCCTCCGCCGCGCCCTCAAGGAGCAGTGGCTGACCGCGCACTGATGCGGTGACTCCGATCGAGGTCGGGTCAGCTCGCCGACACGTCGGCGGGCAGCGCAGCGAAGTCCTTCTTCGCGGCCTTGTACCACTTCATGCCGGAGATCGGGCGCTTCCAACGACCCTTCATGTCGTCCAGCGCGGGTGCGTGCGCGGTGTCGCCGGCGGCGACCATGTCCTTCAGGTGCTGGTCCTGGGCCTTGATCACGTCGTCGGCCGACTCGCCGTGGTGGGCGTGGTCGCACGGTCCGCCGAGCTGCTTGCACGTCATGGTCTTCATCGGTTCCTCCTGTCGTCGGTTCGTCCACTGGGAGTATATGGGAGCCTAGCTCTCATTTCAAGAGTGATACTCTCATTTTGTGGCGGAGCAGGCCCGAACCCGTCTGGCGCGGCGAGCGGTGACCGACGCCGCCCGGACCCTGTTCGTCGAACGGGGGTACGCCACGACGACCGTCGAGGCGATCAGCGCCCTCGCCGACGTGCCGCCCGCAACCCTCTACAGACTCTTCGCCTCCAAGCTCGGGATCCTGAAGGCGCTGCTCGACGAGTCGATCGCCGGTGACGACGCTCCCGTCGCGGTTGCTGCGCGACCCGAGGTCGCGCCGCTGTTCGACGAACCGGATCCGGCCCTGCTCCTCTCCGGGTTCGCCGGCGTGACGACCGCGATCAACGAGCGCACCAACATCCTGCATCGGGTGCTCGTCGGTGCGGCCGAGTCGGATCCGGCTGCGGCCGAGCTCCTGGCGGAGATCCGCGACCAGCGCGGCCGAGGGCAACGGCAGATCGTGCGCACGCTCGCCCGTCGCCAGGCCCTCCAACCAGGACTCACGGCGCGCGAGGCCGAGGATCGCGTCCACGTGCTCATGTCCCCCGAGGTGTACCGACTCCTCGTCGTCGACCGCGGCTGGTCGCCCGAGCGGTACCGCGCGTGGCTGGGCGCGACGCTCGCGCAGCAGCTCCTCTGATCCCCCCACCCTTGACGCCGCCGCGACGACGGGACACGCTCGGGCGACAACCGCCGACGAGCGAGTGGGGTGCGAGATGTATGCAGCAATGGCGACCGTCTCCATCAGTGACTACGAGCAGGCCCGACGCGTGCTGCACGACGACGTGCTCCCCACCATCACCGACATCGCGGGCTTCGTCTCGGGCCATTGGTTCGCCCCCGTCGACGGCACCGGACTCGAGATCCTGATCTTCGAGACCGAGGAGGAGGCGCGAGCGATGGCGACGCAACTGCCCGCGGGTCGACAGGTCAACGAGTTCGTGACCGTGCAGTCGGTGGAGATCCGCGAGGTCGCGGGGAGTGTCCACCAACTGGACGACGTCCCGCTGCAGATGACGCCCGAGTCGTAGCGGGCGCCCTCAGGACCGCGCGTCCCGCCGGTATTCGTCGAGCATCATCCGCATGTGGGCGATCGCGTCGTCACGGGTCGCCCAGGCGCCGTTCGCCGACGTTCCGTGGTGACCGTCCCAGCACCAGTGCACGTGCGGTCCGTCGAGCCGGGCGACGAGCTGCAGGTGGAGCTCATCCATGGCCTGATGGATCACGTCGACGTCCGCGTTGTCAGTGCTGGCCATGTGCCGGGGCTCCACCGCGGTTTCCTACCCGGCGATCCGGTGCCCTCACTCGGACCAACATCGCAAGCGCGTGCGTGACGTATGCACCACGTTGGCGCTACGCAGCGAGCGCGCCTGAGCGGATCGACGTCATGACCGCGGTCGCCACGTCCTCGGGCGTTCCGCTCGCGTCGACGACGTGCCGCTCACGCGCACCGAGGGCCTGGAACCGGGCGTGGAGGTCGGCGAACCGCGTCACGCTCGGACTCCCACCGTCGCCGCGCCGTTCGCGCGAACGACGCAGATGGACAGCGGGGCGCGGAGCACGACGTAGTGGAACGTGACCTCCCGCTCGCGACACGCTGCGGCCAGGCCCTCGAGCACGTCCGGGAACACGGTCCCCTCCAGCAGGACGGTGTAGCCACCCGCGAGGAACTGCATGGCGGCCCCGACCGCCGCCCGCCCGACGACGTCGTTCTGATGGCTCGCGTCCGGACGCCACGGATCGACCCAGCCGCCGACGACGGACAACAGCAAGTCGTCCATGCGCAGGTGCGCACTCTGCTCGAGGTTCGCCGCGACGATCCCGCTGACCGTCGACTTCCCGACGCCCCCCGGACCGGTCACGACGATCAGGTCAGCCATGCCTCCAGTCTGGCGCGCTCGCCACAGGCTGCGTCGACCGCGACTTCCCATCCGTCGAACGGTTTGGGTTCGTTCGTGAAGTCTCGGCGTGCGTCGACGCACTCATGCATCGGTCTGCTTGTCAATCTAGATCCACAAGCGTCGGCGTGATTCCTGCTACCACTCCACGCGTCGCCAGCGCGGCACGACGGTCAGGCGGTCGGGAGGCCGAGGATCCTGGTGGCGATGATGTTCTTCTGGATCTGCGCGGTGCCACCCATGACGCTCTGCGCGCGGCTGTAGAGGTACACCTTCAACCAGGTGTCCTCGGCGTCGAGGACCGGAGCGCTGTTGCCGACTGCCAGCGCGGCGTGCCCGACCGCCTGCTCGGTCGCCGTCATCAGCAACTTGTCGATCGAGCCGTCGAACCCGTGGGTGACCCCGTCGAGACGCTCGGAGAGCCGACGCCGCACGTGCAGCCGCAACATCTCCGACTCGACGAACGCGCGCTCGAGCGTCGCCACCTGATCGGCGCCGTACGCAGACGCGTCGCGCTTCACCAGCGCCTCGAGCTGCTTCACCGACTTGCTGTAGCGCGCCACGTAGCCGAGCTCGGCCGGCTCACGTTCGTGGCTCACGACGGTCATCGCCAACGCCCAGCCTTCGCCCGGCTCGCCGATCATGTTGGCGGCCGGGACACGCGCGCCGTCGAACAGCACCTGCCCGAACTCGCTCGTGATGCCGTTGATCATCTTCAGTGGCCGCTGTTCGATCCCGGGTTGACGCATCGGCACCGCGAACGCGGAGATGCCCTTGTGCTTCGGTGCGTCGGGCTCGGTGCGAGCGAGGAGCATGCACCAGTCGGCGACGTCGGAGTAGCTGGTCCAGACCTTGTGACCCTCGATGACGTACTCGTCGCCGTCGCGCACCGCGCGCGTGCGCAGCGACGCGAGGTCGGACCCGGCGTCCGGTTCGCTGAAGCCCTGGCACCAGCGGTCGCGGCCGCTGATCAGTGCCGGTAGGAACCGCTCGCAGATGTCGACACTGCCATGACGGGTGATGCCCTGGATCAGGTAGCCGAGCCCGGGCTTGGGTGGCGCCCCCGCCGCCGCCAGCTCCTCGTCGACGATGACCTCGTAGACGGGCGGCAGCTCCTGGCCCCCGTAGCGCTTGGGCCACGTGAGCGCGAAGAACCCGCCGTCGAACAGCGCGCAGTGCCACTCGGCCTGCTTGGCCCAGTACTCGTCGTCGGTCGACGACGCCGGCAGGCCCGGGTTGTTTTCGACCAACCAGACGCGGAAGCGCGCCCGGAACTCGGCTTCCTGGGGCGAGTCATCGAAGTCCATCGCCGGCTCTCCTCTCGTCCCCCAGGCGCCCATGCCCCAACCGCTGATGCGCGAGTGCGCGCAGGTGGTGTCCCTCGTCGCCGAGGAGCGCGCTCGACAACAGCGCGCGGCGTAGATACACGTGCACGAAGCACTCCCAGGTGTTGCCGATCCCGCCGTGCACCTGGATCGCGGTCTCGCAGACGGTGCGTGCGGCCTTCGCGCAATATGCCTTCGCGACGGAGCCCGCCTCCAAGGCGTCGGCGACGGGCAATGAGTCGACCCCCCACGCCGCGTACTGCGCCACGCTGATCGAACCCTCGACCAGCACCTGCGCTTCGGCGAGCAGGTGCTGCACCGCCTGGAACGTACCGATGGGCACGCCGTACTGCTGGCGCTCCTTGGCGTACTCGGTGGTGGTGGCGAGCGCCCCCTCCATCGCGCCCAGGAGGTCGGCGATGGTGATGGTGAGCGCGAGCGCACGCGAGCGCGCGATCGCCTCCTCCCCCACCGCGGCGCCGTCACCGTCCGGTGCGACGTCGTCGAGCGTCACCGCCGCGACCGCGCGCGTGAGGTCGGTTGCGGGCGCGGGATCGGGCATCGCCACTTCCACCACGTGGACGGCACCCGGCGCCCCGTCGGCGACGAGCGCGAGCGCCCGGGTCGATCCCGCGCAGTCGATGGCGACACCGTCGGTGACATCCGGCGCGATGGCGAAGTCGAGCAGCGAGCGGTCGAACACCGCGCTCGTCGCCGCGTCCTCGACCGCGAGGCCCGCATGTCGCGCGAGGTCGACCGCCACCACCGGTCCCAGGTACGCGGTGTCGGCGGCGCCCCGACCGAGCTCGCGGGCGATGATGGCGACCTCCACTCCCGACGCGAGCGGACCGTCACCCTCGCCGCGCCCGCGCAGCTCGTACCACCCCGAACGCCGCGCCGCATCGGCCAGGCGGTCGCGACGGCTCGCGTCGTCGAGATCGTCGACCGTCTTCGGTCCGAGGTCGGCGACCAGCGAGGCGGCGCTGCGCTGCAGCTCGACCTGCTCGTCGGAGTACCGGGTGTCCATCGCTACGCCTTCTCCGTCGCTGCCTGCCGCGCTGCGGCGCGTGCGCGCAACGTCTCCTTCTCGACCTTGCCCGCCGCGTTCACCGGCAGCTCGTCGACGAGCTCCACCGCGCGGGGCACCTTGTAGTTCGCCATCGCGTCGCGTGACCAGGCGATGAGCTCGTCGGGCGCGAGGACCGCGCCCGACGCGACCACGACGAACGCCATGCCCACCTCACCCATACGGGGGTCGGGCATGCCGACGACGGCCGCACGTGCGACCGCAGGGTGACCGAGCAGCAGGTTCTCGATCTCCGCCGGGTACGCGTTGAATCCACCGACGATGAACATGTCCTTGATGCGCCCGACGATGCGCAGGCACCCGCGCTCGTCGACGGTGGCGAGATCGCCGGTGTGCAACCATCGGTCACCGTCGATCGTGGCCGCGGTCGCGTCGGGATCGTCGAGGTAACCGCGCATGACGCTGTAGCCCCGCACCAGCAGCTCGCCCGCATCCCCGACCGGGAGCTCGGTCCCGCCTTCGTCCACCACGCGCATCTCGAGTCCCGGCCGTACGCGCCCGACCGTGGTGGCGATGGTCTCGAAGTCGTCGTGGGGACCGGTCGCGGTCACCGTGCCCGCCTCGGTGAGCCCGTACCCGGTGACGATCAGGCGGAAGGGCAGCTCCTCGTGCATCCGCCGGATGAGCTCGACCGGGATGTCGGCCGCGCCGGTGACCGCCAGTCGCAGCGACGACAGGTCGTACCGATCGCGGTCGGGATGGTCGAGGATCGACTGGTACACGGTGGGCGGCCCCGGGAACACGGTCACCGACTCCTCGGCCACCGTGCGCAGGAGATCGTTGACCTCGAACACCGGCTTGGGGATGATGGTGGCGCCGCGCATGAGCGACGCGAGGCACCCGGCCTTGTACCCGAACATGTGGAAGAACGGGTTGACGATCATGTACGTGTCGCCCTCGACCAGCCCGGCCATGTCGCACCAGTCGGAGAACTGGCGCAGCGTCTGCGCGTGCGTCATGAGCACGCCCTTCGGCGCGCCGGTCGTGCCCGAGGTGAACAGCACGTCGCTGACCTCGTCACCGCCGACCCCACGAATGCGGGCGTCGACGATCGCGTCGTCGGCCTCGTCGCCGGTCGCCTGGAACTCGCCCAAGGACCGGTCGGCCCCGGTGCCGTCGTCGAAGCCCACGACCGTCACGAGCTGCGGCAGCTCGGATCGGAGTCCCACCAGCGTCGCCGCATAGTCGACGCCCAGGAACTCGCCGACGGTGAACGCGACACGCGCGCCGCTGCGGTCGAGGATGTAGCGCACCTCTTCGCCCTTGAACCGCGTGTTCACCGGGACGACCGCGCCGCCGGCACCCAGGATGCCGAGGGCGGCCACCAGCCACTCGTACCGGTTGGGTGACCACACCGCGGCCCGCTCGCCGGGCTCGAGCCCGGCGACGATCAGTGCGGCCGTCACCCGACGGGCGTCGGCGACCAATTCGTCGAACGAGATGCGTCGACCGCGGTCGACGACCGCGTCGGCCTCACCGAAGCGCGCCGCGGCGTCGAGAGCCATCGCCGGGATCGACGGCCAGAGCAGATCACCTCGTGTGGGACCGGCACCGCTCACGTGATCTCCGGCGCCAGTGAGGCCAGGAACTCACGCGTGCGCCGCGACGAAGAGATGATCTCGTCGCGGTTGCTCCCCAGCGGCAGGATGCGCGCCGAGAAGTCGGTGGTGCCCGCGTCCAGGTACGAGCGCAGTCGCCGTTCGATGTCGGCTTCGGTGCCGATCGCCGACATGTCACCCACGTCGTCGGACTGGCCCTCGTCGAGCAGCCGCTGGTAGTTCGGCGAGTACTCGGCGTGACCGAGCGCGTCGTTGGCACGGTCGATCGCGCCCTCGACCTCGTTCGACGCGCACAGGCACACCGCCACCCCGGCGACGACACGCGGCGCCGGCCGTCCGGCGCTCTCGGCCGCCTGCGTGATCTTCGGCACCACGTGCT
This sequence comes from uncultured Actinomycetes bacterium, assembly GCA_963756895.1. Taxonomy (GTDB): domain Bacteria; phylum Actinomycetota; class Acidimicrobiia; order IMCC26256; family DASPTH01; genus DASUAS01. The sequence continues at coordinate 242,010 of CAVWPI010000006.1, forward strand.
CGGCGATGGCGCGCTCGTCGGCCATCCAGAGCACGCTGCCGGCGGCGCGCTCCCCGGCCAGGCGCAGCATCACCGGACCGAGCGCGGCCAGGAACACCGGCACCGGCAGGTCGGTGACGTCGAGCGGGTTGTGGATGCGGAATTGGTCGTTCTCGACGTCGACCGGGTTCGGTCCCGAGAACATCGCGTCGAACACGTCGAGGTAGCTCGCGACCAGCTTGGCCGGCTGCTCGTAGGGCAGGCCGAGCATCGAGTCGATGATCCAGTGGTGCGACGGCCCGACGCCGAGGCGGAACCGCCCCGCGCACGCCGCCTGCACCGAGAGCGCCTGCTGACCGAGCACCACCGGATGGCGCGATTGCAGCGGTACCACCGCGGTGCCGAGCTCGATGCGGCTGGTCTCGCGCCCCATGAGCGCGACTGCGGTCATGGCATCGAAGTCCTGCGGGAGCTGCGGGATCCACGCCGTCGCGAAGCCCGCGTCCTCCGCGGCCTTGGCGTCGCCGACCATCTGGTCGATCTTGGCGTTGTACCGGCGGGTCTCGGGACCCACCATGATGCCGATGCGCACGGGATGACGCCCCTACTCGATCTCTTGGCCGGCGACGAAGCGCGCGGGGTCATGCGCGTTGCCGTGGTCGAACCCACCGCTGCGGCGCATGAACGTGGTGGAACGCGATCGGATGCGCCAGCCTTCGTCGGTGCGCACGTAGTCGTCCTGGTACCAGGCGAGTCGCATCTCGTGCGACGTCTGGTCGATGAAGACGTAGTGCTGCACGCCGGTGGCGTTGTCGCCGTGGAAGTCCACGACCGGCGGGTTGCCGATGTACTGGCCGTTCGGCGCGCTCTTGAGGAGCATCGGGAAGTGCTCCAGCCCGTAGGGCGTACCGAACGCGTTGTAGACGCCGTCGTCGGTGAACACGTCGCGCCAGTGGTCGTTGTCCTTGCGCGCCGACAGCATCATGTAGCGGGCGCACAGCTGCTGGATCTCGATCTGGTCGCTCAGCTGCTGGTGGTCCATGGGTGGCTCCTTGTCAACAGGGGTGTTGATCATGCCTCAGGCGGTGCACCGGCCGTCGTGCTCAGGTGACCCGTCCACCGTTGACCCCGATGATCTGGCCGGTCACGTACCCCGCCTCGTCGGACACCAGGTAGGCGCACGCGGCGGCGATGTCCTCGGGGATCCCGATCCGCTTCACCGGCAGGTGCCGACCGACGTCTTCGAGCGACCCTCCGCCGAAGCGACCCTCCGCGGCCGCGCGCCGGCTCATCGGGGTGTCGATCGCGCCGGGCGGGATGGTGTTGACGGTGATCCCGAGCGGCCCCAGCTCGAGCGCCAACGTCTTCGTGAGGGCGATCACGCCGCCCTTCGACGCCGAGTACGGCGCCATCATCACCGCGCCGGTCTGCGCGCTCGACGACGAGATGTTGACGATGCGCCCCCACTTCGCCTCGATCATGTCGGGGAGCACCGACTGCGTGACGTGGAAGGTGCCGGTGAGGTTGATGGCGATGATCCGTTCCCACTGCTCGGGCGTGACGTCCAAGAAGCGCTCGAACGAGTCCTTGCCCGCGGCGTTCACCAGCACCAGCACGTGCCCGAGCTCGCTCCGCACGCGCTCGACCGCGGCGTCGACCGCGGCGCGGTCGGACACATCGACCGAGTAGGCGATCGCGGTCTCGCCCTCTTCGGTGATCTCCTTCACCGCGCGCTCGGCCGCATCCATGTCGAGATCGAAGATCGCGACCTTGGCACCGTCGTCGGCGAGGCGCTCGCTGATCGCGAGACCGATACCCGACGCACCACCCGTGACGATTGCGGTGGATCCGAAGAACGACATCAGCAACTTCTCCCGTGTTCGGTCATGCGGCACCCGTGCCGCGCGTGCCGGCGGCATCGGTGCCGCCGTCCCAGTAGCCCATCTCCTGCAGGATCTCGACCGCGAGCTCCCCGCTCTCGGTCACGTGGTGCTCCATGACCCGTTGCGCCTCGTGGGCGTCGCGCTGCTCGAGGGCAGCGAGGATCCGGTCGTGGTGACGGCCGGACGCCTCGGCCCACCCGGGCACGAACTCGAAGTAGCGCACGGGGAGGCTGCGCGAGAGCAGCGCGAGCACCGACACCAGGCGACGCGAACCGCCAGCGCGGTTGATGCGCTTGTGGAACTCGTGGTTCCAGGTCGCCTGCGCGTCGGCGTCGGTGGCGGCGAGGAACGACTCGTGCACCGCGCGGAGCTCGACGAGCCCGGCGTCGGTCAAGGACGTCGCGGCGCGGCTCGCCGCCAGCCCCGCCACCAGGCCGAAGATGCGGTAGTGGTCGACGATGTCGGCGCGCTCGAGCCGGGCGACGAAGGCGCCGCGCCGGGGCACCGCGTCGACGAGGCCTTCGTTGGCCAACTCGATCAGCGCCTCGCGCACCGGCAGGCGGCTGACCCCGAGCGCGTCGCTGATCTCGTCCTGGTCGATCTTCGTGCCCGGCGTGAGCCGCCCGGTGAGGATCTGCTCGCGCAGGTAGTCGGCCGCCGAGTCCTTCAGGCTCGGGTGGCTCACGGGGCCCCGCGGCGGGAGCGGGCTCACGGGCGAGGGAGGCGGTCGCGTCACTCGTACACCACCTTGGCGGTCGGGGAGGTCGGCAGGCCCTGGCACGTCAGCACCCATCCGTCGTCGACCTCGTCGGGCATCGAGCGCGTTGTTCACCCGCATCTTGGCCTCGCCCACCTCGAGCCGCGCCATGCACGTCGCGCAGCTGCCCGCCTCGCACGAGAACGGTGCGCGTAGCCCGGCGCGCCGCGCGGTCTCCAGGAACGTCTCCCCCGCCTGGTACTTCACCTCGGTCGCGCGCCCGCCGAGCACGATCGTCACCGTCTCGGTGCCGACCATCTCCTGGGGTTCGACCAACTCCGTCGTCGGCGCCGGCACGGGCGGTTCCTCGCGCACACTCGCGGCGAACGCGAAACGCTCGACGAACACCTGCTCCGAGGCGACCGCGCACACCTCGAGCGCGTCCTCGACCACGTCCATGAACGGCCCCGGACCGCAGAGGTAGAAGTCGGCGTCGAGCTCGTCGCCCACGAAGTCGCGCACGAGGTCGGAGTGGACGAACCCCTGCTCGGCGTCGAGGCGGTGCACGACCACGAGACGATCACCGTGTTCCGCCACCAAGGCGTCGAGCTCGGCGCGGAAGATCACCGATCGCTCGTCCCGGTTGGCGTACAGCATTCGCACGCGGCGGTCGGTGGTGGCCAGCGCGCTCTTGACCAGCGAGATGACGGGGGTGATGCCGCTACCACCGGCGAACGCGACGATCGGCGTGGGGTGGTCGCGCAACGTGAAGACGCCAGCAGGGAGCGTGAGGTCGAGCTCGTCACCATCGGTGACCTCGTCGAGCAACCAGTTGGACACCCGCCCACCGGCCACGCGCTTCACCGTGAGCGTGAACTCGTCGTCGACGTCGGGCGAGCTCGACATCGAGTAGCAGCGCAGCAGCTCATCGTCGCCGAGCGGGATCCGGAACGTGCAGAACTGTCCCGCCTCGTACGCGAACGCGTCGTGCAGCTCGGGCGGCACGTCGAAGACGAACGACTTGGTGTCGTGGGTCTCCTGCACGACGCGGCGCACCCGCAGCGGATGGAAGCCGTGGTCTCTGCTCATGGGGTCATGCGGGCGTCTTGTAGACGACGCCGCCCTTCATCACGAAGTTCACGTGCTCGGTGACGGTGATGTCCTCGGTCGGGTCCCCGGGAACCGCGATCACGTCGGCGAGGTATCCGGGTGCGAGCCGACCGAGGGAGTCTTCCGACTGCACGAGCTCGGCGCTCGTGACCGTGGCGGCCACGAGGGCGTCGACCGGACGCATGCCCCGCTGCACCAGCGCCCACAGCTCCTTCCAGTTCTGCCCGTGGGGGATGGCGGGGGCGTCGGTGCCGGTTGCGATCTTGGCGCCCGCGTCGATGAGGCGGGAGATCGTCTTCTTGGCCACCGGGAACACCGCGGCCGCCTTGGCCTGCGCTTCGGGCGGGGCGTGCGACGTGTCCATGCCTTCCGACAGGTAGGAGGTGGGGACGATGAAGGTGCCGCGCTCGAGTGCGAGCGCCTGCGTCTCCTCGCTCATCAGCGACGCGTGCTCGATGCAGTCGATGCCGGCTTCGATCGCGGCGCGGATGCCGTCGTCGCCGTGGGCGTGCGCGGCGACGCGCATGCCGCGACGGTGCGCCTCGTCGACGATCGCGCAGAGCTCCTCGTCGGAGTAGTGCTGCGCACCGGGAGGACCGGTGAGCGACATCACCCCGCCCGAGGCGCACACCTTGATCTGCTTCGCCCCGTACTTGATCTGGTAGCGCACCGCACGCCGGACTTCGCTCACACCGTTGGCGATGCCCTCCTCGACGGTGAGGGGCATCATGCCGGGCGCGATGCCCGCGAACATCGTGGGGTCGAGGTGCCCGCCGGTCGGCGTGATGGCGTGCCCCGACGGGAAGATGCGCGGCCCGGGGAACCATCCCGCGTCGACCGCGCGCATGAGCGACACGTCGAGCAGCAGACCGCCCGTCTGCACGAAGATCCCGAGGTTGCGCACGGTCGTGAACCCGGCGAGCAACGTCTTGCGACAGGCCGGCACTGCCCGCAGGAGCTTCATCGCCGGGTCGTCCTGCACCGCACTCATGTGCGTGGAGCCGGCGCCGCCCATCAGGAAGTTGAGCTCCATGTCCATGAGCCCGGGCAGCAGCGTGACGTCACCCAGCTCCATGACCCGCGCGTCGTCGGGGATGCGCTCGGGCCCGACGTCGCGGATGCGATCGCCCTCGACGACGACCACACCCGGCTCGACGAGCACGCGCTCCACCACGTCGACCATGCGCTCCGCCTTCAGCACCACGGGCTCCGAAGCCGGCTTCGGCCGCTCACCTGCGTAGATCGTGGCGGTCATCGTGCTCCCCCTGAGGTCGTCGGAAATACTGTATTTCTTGGCACCCGACGTCAGCCCGGGCCGGTGCGGGTGAGCCGGTTCACGGTCGGTCGACGGCCGCGACGCCGCGCAGCAGCAGATCCCACAGGACCTCGTCACCGGTGCCGACCGGCGACGCGCTGATGGTGGCCGCGAACGCGTTGAACATCGTGGCCTGGAGCACGACCCCCGTGATCCGCCGTCGGTCGAGACCCGGACGCAGCGCGCCCGCCACCTCGGCTTCCTCGAGCAGGCGCCCGAACAGCTCGACGAGCGGCGCGAACGAGTGCGCCGCCTCCTTCGGGTGCGACGTGAGCAGCTGTTGGGCGAACTCGACGAGCGCGGGCGCGGGTCCGCTCGGAGGTTCGCCGGGCGCGCTCGCCCTGCACATGCGGTAGTACTCCGCGCAGAAGGTGTGGAGTCGGTCGAGCGGGTCGTCGTGCGTCGCCACGGCCTCCTCGAGACGGGCGGCCGCACCTTCGATCGACTCCTCGAACAGCGCGAGGAGCAGCTCGTACTTCCCGGCGAAGTACTGGTAGAAGGTGCGGAGCGACTGGCCCGAGCGCTCGACTACCTCCTGCACGGTGAAATCGGTTGCGTTCGTGTTCATCAGCTCGCGCGCAGCGTCGAGGAAGAGCTCCACGCGGTTCTCGGCGCGCGACCGTGCCGAGTCGAGCGCCCGGGCGACCGCCAGCTCGCGACGCGTCGTGATCGGCGTCTCGTCGTGCAACGCCTCGTGCGCATTCATGACGGTGTTCCAGGGCGGCGGCCCGAGTTGAGAGGGAGCGGCGGCGGGACCTTCGCCAAGTCGGTGTCGACCGGTACCCCGAACGAGAGGAACACCATCGCCAGAAGGTCGTAGTTCCCGACCGTGAACACGAGGTCCATCAGCTGATGCTGGTCGAGCTCACCGGCGAGCACCGCCCACGTCTCGTCGGAGAGCTGCGCGTCGATGACCAGCTCGTCCACAGCCTGCAACAACTTTGCTTCGAACGGCGACCAGCCAGCCGCCCGCGAACCCTCGGCGATTCGTCCGACCTCGTCGTCGGTGACTCCGAGCTCGCGCGCGATGTACACGTGCTGGCGCCACTCGTACTCGACGCCACGCAGCACTGCGACGCGCAGGATCAGCAGCTCGCGATGACGCGACTCGAGCGAGTTGAGATACAGGATGTGGCCGGCGAAGGTGTGGTACTTCTCCATCATCGCCGGGTACTGCGCGAGCGTCCCGAGGATGTTGAGTCCCTTGGGTCCACCTTTCGAGCGGTGCAGCTCCTCAGTGGCGCCCGCTGGAAACAGCGCCGCGACGCCGGCGCGCACGTCTTCACCCCACTGGTCGGTCGGGAGCGGTGGGATGCGGGGCTCGCTCATTGCACGGCCTCGTTCCCCGCGATGGTGGTTCGGTGCATGTCGCGCGCCGACGACGGGTCGTACCGCGTGGCCCGGTGGAGCACGCCGCGGTTGTCCCAGATCACGAGGTCGCCGACCGCCCACTCGTGCCGGTACACCCGCTCGGGCACCGTCGAGCGGTCGAGCAGGTCGGCGAGGTAGGCGCGGCCGTCGTCCTCGCTCATCCCCTCGACGTGGTCGGTCGTCGCGCCGAGCACCAGCGACTTGCGTCCGTTCCCGTGCCGCCAGACCAGGGGATGTGTCTTCGGTTGGCGCTTGCTCCAGAACTCGATGTCGGCCTCGGACGCGTTCGGGTGCGAGAGCTTCTGGGCGGCGAGGAAGGAGTGCACCACCCGCGTGTTCAGCGCCTTCTCCTGCTCCTCGTCGGGGAGCGCTTCGTACGCGGCGTAGGTGCTGGCGAACTCGGTGTCACCGCCCTTGGCCGCGACCTCGTGCGCGCTGAGCACGGTGGCCATGATCGGGATGTCGTCGGTCATGCCGTCGATGTGCCAGTCGAACGTGCCCTTGAGGTAGTCGGCGGCCGGGTTCTTCGCGGGGTCGAGCGTCACGCGGAAGATCTCGGCGCCGTCGTCGCGCCGACCGACCCTCTCCACCGGGCCCAATCGCTTGCTGAACGTGACCTGGGTCTCGTCGTCGAGGTGCAGCTCGCGAAAGACGAGCACGCCGTAGCGGTCGAGGAGCTCGAGGCACTCGTCGGCGAGGGCGTCGTCGTGCAGCAGGCGGTCGCGATCAACGTCGAGCACCTCGGCCCCGACGCTGTTGCTGAGCGGCTTCGTGGTGACGGTCATCGTTCCTCCACTTTGCTTCGATCAAAGGATGTCGCGACGTAGGGATAGATGCGGGTGAAGTCGACGCCGGGGTCGCGCGTCGCGAACGCGTCCCACACCGCGGCCGTGACCGCGCCGACCGTGGCGGGCCCGTCCTGGTCGGCGACCGCACGGAGGTAGAGCTGCACGTCCTTGGCCATCAGCGAGTTGCTGAACCCCGACGCGTAGCGACCGGTGAGGACGTGGTTGGGGAACTTGTCGCTCGAGGCGGCGCTGCGCCCGCTCGCGCCGTTGAGCACGTCGAGCATGGTGGCCATGTCGAGCCCCTCGGCCACGCCGAACGCGACCGCCTCGCTCGTGGCGACCAGGGCGGTGGCCGAGAGGAAGTTGTTGGCGAGCTTCATCGCCTGCGCGAGGCCGGGCCGGTCGCCGACGCGGTGCCGACAGTCGCTGAGGCCGGCGAGCACCGCCTCGACATCTGCGCAGGCGTCGTCGGACGCCGAGTACATCACCGCAAGCGTGCGGGCGCGTGCGCCGGCGACGCCTCCCGAGACCGGTGCGTCGACGTACGCGATCCCCACTTCGGCGAGTCGCGCGTCGATGGTGCGAGCAGCTGCGACCCCGACGGTCGACGTGTCGACGACGTGGGTCGTGATCCGGTCGTCGGCGGCCACGAGCTCCGCCGCCACCGCTGCCGACGCGGCGCCATCGGGCAGGCTGCACACGACGACGGTGGCCGCGCGCGCCACGTCGGCGACGGTGTCGACGTGCGTGACGCCAGCGGGCGCGCGCTCGGCGCCGGCCGCATCGTGGCCGACGACGGTGTGTCCCGTGCCCACCAGGTTCGCCGCGAGCGCGCTCCCCATGTTGCCGAGTCCGACGAAACCGGTCGTGAAGCCGACCGTGCCCACGTCAGCTCCCATCCCGCTCGGCACGCTGCGCGCGCGAATCACGCGACGGGCCGCGACGCCGGCAGGTCCACCTGCGTAGGCCACGAGCTGGTAGAGCAGCTCGTCGATCTCGGCGTCCGTGACCCCGGCGCGTGCAGCAGCCGCCGCGTGCAACCGGAACTCGTCCATGCGTCCCGACGTGGCGGTGATGGCGAGCACCAGCAGGCTGCGGTCGCGCGTCGTCAGCGGGCCTTCGCGCGTCCACACCCCCCACGCGGTCGAGGTGATGAAGTCCTGGAACTCGGCCGCGGCCGGATCGTCCTCCGACATGACCGAGTCGACGTACTCGTCGCCGAGGACGGCCCGCCGCTTGGCGTACGCCGCTTCGAGTGCTTGGTCGTCCATCGGACGCTCGCGTCAGACGGCGGGTTCGACGACGACGTCCATCCGGGCCGCGCCGCTGTCGGGCACGAACGGCTGACGCCACACCTCGACGGGAAACGAGACGTTCACCAGCGAGTAGCAGAGCCACAGCAGGTGGCGCGCGTCGTCGGGCAGCGCGTCGAGCTCGGTGCGGTCGATGTACGCCATCGCCGCCTCGAGCCGCGGGAACGCGGCGTCGTAGAACGCCTGCATCTCGTCCATCGAGCTCGAGAGCCGCTTGGCGTACCGCTCGCGTTCGAACTCGAGGCACCAGTCGGCGTAAGGCTCGAGGTCGGCGAATTCGCTGGGCAGGGTGGCCATGTCAGTGTGCCTTCTCGTACTCGTCGACCCACTCGTGCGTCGTGTGGTGGAGCTGACGCAGGAGGATCTCCTGATCGCCCAGCGGGAACTGCGTGACCGCACGCGACTCGAGCATCGTCTGCGTGGCTTCGAGCGTGTTGCCGTCCTGCAGCGCGTACTCCTTGAACGTGACCGCGGCGAGCTCTTGCGCCAGCCGCTCCCGCGTGTTGCGCGGTGGCACGAAGTAGAGCGTGCCTTCGAAGATGTGCTTGTTGTACGCCGTCGGCCAGTAGTGGTACGTGAGGTACCAGTTCGGCTTCCAGACCAGGATCATGAAGTTGGGGAAGAACAGGAAGGAGTCGGTGCCCCACTGCTTGGCGCGCGCGGGATTGACCGCCGGCGGCAGATCGAACTCGATCGGCGCCTCCCACGGACCGAACAGCCCGCTGTGCAGCACGCGCTCGATCGGCTTCACCATGTCGAGATCCTTCGGGGGCGACATGCCACCCCACGACGACACCATCGCGTGCGGACCGTCGATGTCGTACGCGAGCGCCTCGTAGCCATAGCCCTGGAGCTTCGCCGACTCCTCCGACACCGCTTGGCGCGCGTGCAGAACGGGTGCGTGGTAGAACTCGGTGAAGGCGTCGATGAAGAGCTTCCAGTTGCTCCCGACCTCCGCCCGGTACTTGAACACCTGCGTCATCTCGCCGAACGGGTAGCCCTCGAGGCCGCGGCCGAGCTCGCCGAGGTAGTCGCGCAGCGGGGTGGAACCACTGTTGTCGAGGTTCACGAAGATGAACCCCTCCCACGTGTCGACGCGCACCGGCGCGAGGCCGTAGTCGGCCTTGTCGAGGTCGAAGAACTCGCCCTCCTGCTGCACGAAGTTGAGGTCGCCCTCGAGTCCGTACCGCCAACCGTGGTACTTGCAGGTGAACTGCCGGCAGGTGCCCGCGGTCTCCTCTCCCGGGTAGTCCTGCCACACGAGCTTGTTGCCCCGGTGGCGGCAGATGTTGTGGAAGGCGCGCACCCCGTCGGCGGTGCGCACGATGATCACCGACGTGCGGGCGGCGTCGATCTCACGGGTGAAGTAGCTGCCGACGCGCGCGAGCTGCTCCACCCGGCCCACGTTGAGCCAGCTGCGGGCGAAGATCGCGCTCGCGCTCGCGCTCGTAGTACTCGGGCGAGATCGAGTCCTCGTACGACACCGGCGCGGTGCCGAGCTGCGGGTAGTGCTTGGTCCAGGAGCCCTCGGTGGGCTTGGCGAAGTGCGGCATGCGGGTACCCCCCAATTTCGGCTGACGGCCGAACCCTAACATGCATCTCCTCGAATGAGAACCCCCTTCTACCTGGGATGCACGGCCGTGCGATCCTTTGTGGCAGAACGTCCGGGGGGGGCGGTCAGCGGAGGGCGGCGGTGTTGCCCCCGTCGACCGGGATCACCGCCCCGGTGATGAAGCTCGACCGGTCCGACGCCAGGAACGACGCCAGCTCGGCGACCTCCTCGGGCTGACCGGCCCGCTTCATCGCCGCGCCCTCTACCAGCTGCGGGAAGTTGTCGATCGCGGCCTGGCCCCCTGACAGCTCGGTGACGATCAGGCCGGGACAGATCGCGTTCGCACGGATGCCCCTCGCGCCGTACTCGACCGCGGCCGCCTTGGTGAACGAGATGACACCGGCCTTGGCCGCGCTGTACACGCTGGTCGGCATGTCGGACGCGTTGAGGCCACCGATCGAAGACCAGTTGATGATCGAGCCACCGCCGGTGGCGCGCATCGCGAGGATGCCGTGCTTCGTCCCGAGGAGCACGCCGCGCAGGTCGACGTCCATGATGCGGTCGTACTCGGCCATGGTGATCTTGTGCACCGGCTCGGCACCGCCGATGCCGGCGACGTTGAGCACCGCGTCGACGCGCCCGAACGCCTCGATCGCGGCCGCGAACATCGCCTCGACCTCTGCTTCCTTGGTCACGTCGACGTGGAACGGGACCACCGCGTCACCGAGCGCCGCCGCGGTCTCCTCCTCACGTCCGCTGATGTCGGCCGCGAGCACGCGCGCGCCCTCGCGCACGAATACGTTCGAGCACGCCCGGGCCATGCCCGAACCTGCGCCCGTGATCACCGCGACCTTGCCGTCGAGCTCTCCCATTGTGGTGGTTCCCCCTGGATCGTTTGGTTTGGATTCGAATTCAGGCGAGCAGTGCGACGATCGCCGACGGGGTCAGCGGCAACTCGGTGGCGCGCACCCCGAAGGGCGCGAGCGCGTCGGCCACCGCGTTGACCACCGCCGGTGGCGCACCGATGGCGCCGCCCTCCCCCACGCCCTTGTACCCACCGGGTCCCGGACTCGGGGTCTCCACGTGCCCGTATTCGAGTATCGGCACCTCGGCCGACGTGGGCGCCAGGTAGTCCATGAGCGTGGTGGTGACCGGGTTGCCGGCGTCGTCGTACTCGAGGTGCTCGTACAACGCGCCGCCGATGCCCTGCACCGTGCCGCCGGCGATCTGCCCCTCCACCACGTTCGGGTTGATCATGGGGCCGCAGTCCTCGCTGACGATGTAGCGGAGCAGCGTGACCTTCCCGGTCGAGACGTCGACCTCGCAGGTGCAGACGTGCGTCGCGTTCACGAAGATGGAACCGGTGCGCGCCGCGTAGCGCGCGCTCGCCTCGAGCCCCGCGGGGACGCCTTCCGGCAGCGACTGGGGCTCGAAGTAGGCCATGCGGGCCAGCGTGGCGAACGAGACGTTGACGTCGGGGGTCCCGCGCACGCTCGCCCGACTCGCAATGAGCTCGATGTCCTCGGGCGCGGCTTCGAGCTTGTGGGCCGCGATGGCGATCAGGCGCTCGCGCAGTATCGCCGCCGTCTCACCGATCGCGCCCGCGGTCATCGAGCCGCTCCGGCTTCCCGCCGCTCCGGCCCCGAAGCCGGTGAGCGCGGTGTCGCCCTGGATGGTGGCGACATCGTCGATGTCGACGCCGAGCGCGTCGGCGGCCAGCTGCACGACGGTCGTCTCGATGCTGTTCCCGGTCGAACCGCCGGCGATGTACACGTTGACCGTGCCCGACGGTTCGATCCGGATGGTGGCGCCCTCGGTCCCGTAGTACCCGAAGCCGGGCGTCGACGGTTCGACGTAGTTCGAGATGCCCACGCCGAGGTAGCGACCTTCCGAGCGTGCTGCTGCCTGCTCGACCCGGAACGCGTCGTAGTCGAGGAGCTCGAGCGCGTGCTCGAACGTCTCCAACGGCGAGATGCTGTCGTACGTCATCCCGTTCGGGCTGGTGTACGGGAGGTCGTCGGCGCGCAACAGGTTGCGGCGACGCAGCTCGGCCGGATCGAAGCCGCCGTCGCGCGCGGCGATGTCGAGCAGCATCTCGCGCGCGAGCGTCTCGAACTGCCACGGACCGCGGTACGCGGTGCGCCCCGCGGTGTTCGTGTAGACGGTCTTGCACGAGAAGCTCGCCTTCGGTACGCGGTACGGACCGGGGAACAACGCACCCACCGCAGCGGCCGTCATCACCGGCCACGGCGTGGGGTAGGCACCGCAGTCGGACGTGAAGTCGATGCCGACCGCCTGGATGATGCCGTCGCCGTCGAGGGCGATGCGCACGTCGGCGGCTTCTCGGCGCGACTTGCCGGCGGCGAGCAGGTTCTCGCGACGGTCTTCGATCCACTTGAGCGGCGCGCCGAGGACGTACCCGGCGATCATCACGACCATCTCGTCGCGCTGCACCATGATCTTCTGCCCGAAGCCGCCACCGGTGTCGCGCATCACGACCCGGATGCGATGTTCGGGCAGGCCGAGCAGACGCGAGCAGAACGCTCGGACCTCGTGGGGCGACTGCGTCGCGGCGTAGATCGTGAGCTCGCCGGTGCCCGTGGCGTGGTCGACGACGAGGCCGCGGCCCTCCATCGGGAGCGCGACGTACGCCTGCTGCGAGATCGTGGCGCTCACTGCGTGCGGCGCCGACTCGAACAGCTCGTCGAGCGCCGCCGCCGGGAGACCGGCGAGCTCGCCGATCAGGTTGGAGCCGTGGTGCTCGTGGACGAGATCGGTGGCGTCGGGCGCGGTGAGGTAGTCGACCACCGCGGGCAGCGGTTCGTAGTCGACGTCGACGAGCTCGGCTGCGTCCTCCGCCAGGTACGGCGAATCGGCGACCACCAGCGCCACCGGATCGCCGGCGAAGCGCACCTCGCCCTCGGCCAGCGGCGGGCGCGGCGTCTCGGGACCGCGAGGCCCGATCGACGAGTGCCACTGCTCCTTGACGTAGGGGTTGAGGTCGGCGGCGGTGAACACCGCCCGCACGCCGGGCGCCGCGAGCGCCGCGGCGGTGTCGATGCCGCGGATCGCGGCCCGGGCGAAGGGACTGCGCACGAAGCAGGCGTGGAGCATCCCGGGGAGGCGGATGTCGTCGACGTAGGTGCCGTGGCCGGTGAGCAGTCGGGCGTCCTCGACACGCGCCACCCGCATCCCCGAGTACCGCGCGGCATCAGCCATCGACGCGCCCCCCTGTGTGCTCGTGGGCCGCCGGTCGATGTTGGGCGACCGCCCAAACCACGTACCCTAGCTCCGTGGTCGCCACCCGTCGCCTGGGCGCCGAGACGTCCGAGACCCGCACCGCGCTGCTCGACGCCACCGAGCAGCTGATGCTCGACTCGGGGTACGCGGCGGTGAGCTCACGCCGCGTCGCCGCGGTCGTGGGCGTGCGTCCCGCGCTCGTGCACTACTACTTCCGCACGATGGACGACCTGTTCCTCGCGACGTTCCGACGCCGCGCCGAACAGGGCCTCGTGCACCAGCAGCGCGCGTTGCAGTCGCACCAGCCGCTCTGGGCGCTGTGGGAGGTGAGCCGCGACCCGCGCGGCACCGTGCTCACGATGGAGTTCGCCGCCCTCGCCAACCACCGGCCCGCGATCCGCGCCGAGATCGCCGCCGCCGCCGAGCGCATCCGCGCGCAGCAGGTCGAGGTGCTCACCGGCGTGCTCGAACGGCACGGCATCACCGTCGACGAGTGCCCGCCAGTCGTCGCGGCCGTCCTCATCGCCGGGATCTCGGTGCTGCTCGCGCTCGAGCAGGGATCGCTCGGCATGTCGACCGGTCACGACGAGACCATCGCCTACGTCGAGAAGTTCCTCCGTCGACTCGAGGGCGAACGCGAGCTGACACCGAGCACGCGCACGCCGGAGAACCCGGCGTGCACGTGCCGCGACGTGCTCGATCAGCTACCGAACTTCGGCAGGACCGGATAGGTCTTGGTGGTGCACGTGAACGGCTGGACGATCTCGAACGCCGTGCCGTCGGGGTCGAAGTACAGCGTGGAGCACGACTTCGTGCCCTGCTTGAACGACGCGGGGTACTGCGTCGGTCCGACCGTGTCCTTGATCTGGTAGGTCATCTTCGCCGCCGCCTTCTGCACCGAGGCGGAGGTGAGCGTCTTCGACGTCTTCAGCGACGCCTGCACCGCCTTGATGAACATGTCGGCGGAGAAGTATCCGGCCGCAAGGGTCGAGCGACGGCTTCGTGCCCGGCTTGAACGCCTCGATCTGCTCGTTCATCGTCTTGATGCCGGGCGAGTCGGCTTCGAAGCCGGCGAACTGCACGAACACGTACGCACCCTTGAGCGCCTGGATCAGGATCGGCGAGTAGAACGGCGAGAGGTACGTGCCCGGTGTAGCCGTTGCTGTTGATCAGCCCGGTCAGCCCCAGCGCGCTCGGTCGGGCGCGATCGACGTGTAGATCACGTCGGGTGCCTTGCCGTCGTTCGACTCGAGCAGTGCCTGCGCGTACGGCGAGTAGTCGCCGACGACCGCGGGCGGTCCGGGGAACGCACCCTTCGCGTAGACGACCTTGAAGCCGACACCCTCAGCGGCCGATGCGCCGCTCTGCACGCTCTGCTTGCCCGACGTCGTGTCGGTGCCGAGCAGCGCGAGCGTCGGCTTCTGGATGCCCTTCGTCGCGAGCTGCTTCTTGAGCAGCTCCCACTGGACGCCGGGGATACGCTTCGGGCTGGTCGGGATCAGGCAGCCGTAGGCGCTGATGCCGAAGCCCGTTGCTGCCGTCGGTGCAGTAGCGTCGTGTCGTAGCCGGTGCCGAACCACGGGATCTGCTGCTGGGTGAGGAAGTCGCTCGGCGTGACGACGGAGACCGCGGGCACGATCGCGAGCACGCCCTCCTGGGTGACCAGCCGCCGCGCCTCCGACGAGCGAGGTGTTCGGGTCGTTGTTGTCGTCGGCGAACTCCTTGTAGTCGAAGGTGTAGCCCTTCACTTCCTTGTTCTCGTTGGCGGCCTGGAAGCGGGCCGCCGCGCCGACACCCGCATCGGCGAAGGTCTTCGCGAACCCCATGCCCGGCGATGGTGATCTTCCCGCCCGACGCGGTGGCGACGCGTCGGCGTGGACGCGCCACCGCGGCCGGTGTGAGCAACGCGGCGACGAGTCCCGCCACCACGGCGGTGACGAGCACGGCACCGACGCCGCGCTTCTTCTTCGACAGCTGCATGTTCCCCCCTCGGTCGGTCCGCCCGTGCAGCGGTCCGATCCGGACCCAGGCGAGCCGGCACCGAAAGTTCTACATCATTCGACGGTCCCGCTAGTGTGCAGCCGATCAGCCACCACTGGGGGGAACCACCGGTGACTGCCACGTCCGTCAACGGTCAGCCGGCGTCCGCGCCGGCCGACGAGCTGATGCTGAGCCTGTCGGACATCACCGTCCGCTTCGGCGGGATCACCGCGCTCGACGGCCTGAGCTTCGACGCTCGCACCGGCGAGGTGCTCGGCATCATCGGCCCGAACGGCGCCGGCAAGACCACGCTGTTCGACGTGATCGCCGGCGTGCGCCCGCCGAACGAGGGCCGGGTGCTCCTCGCCGGGCGCGACATCACCTCGACGTCGAGCACGTCGCGCGCCCGCAACGGGCTGCGCCGCACGTTCCAGCGGGTGCAGGCGTTCGGTTGGCTCACGGTCGAGGACAACGTCCTCGCCGCGCTCGAGTGGCGCGGCGGGGGCGGCGGGTTCGTGGCCGACCTGGTCGTACTTCCCCACCCGCCGGCGCCGCGAGCGCGAGCGTCGGGAGCGCGTCGACGCGGTGCTCGAGCGGTGCGGCCTCACCGCGGTGCGGCGCGAGCTGGCCGGATCGCTGCCGATCGGCGTCGCCCGGATGGTCGAGCTCGCCCGGGCGATCGTCGACGAGCCGAAGCTGCTCCTGCTCGACGAACCCGCGTCGGGTCTCGACGAGACCGAGATCGTGCGGCTCGGCGAGCAGATCCAGTCGGTGCGTGCCGACACCGGGTGCACGATCCTGCTCGTCGAGCACAACGCCGGCTTCGTCATGGAGCAGAGCGACCGGGTCGTCGTCCTCAACCTCGGCACCGCTGCTCGCCGAGGGCCTGCCCGCGGAGGTGCAGCGCAACCAGGCCGTGCGCGACGCGTACCTCGGCGAGACCGAATCTCGCACGCCACGGCCTCGGAGACCGCCTCCGAGGACGGCGACGCATGAGGGAGTTCTGGAACCTCACCTTCTCCGGCCTGGTCACCGGCGCGATCTACGGGATCATGGCGTCGGGCCTCGTGCTGACGTACACGACGTCGGGCATCTTCAACTTCGCCCACGGCGCGGTCGCGTTCGCGACCGCGTACCTCTACTACCAGTTGAACACCGGCCTCGGCGTGCCGATCGTGCCCGCGCTCGATCATCGCGGTGTTCGTCTTCGCGCCCGTTGCTCGGGCTGCTGCTCGACCGCATCCTGCTGCGCCGGCTCGCGACGGCGCCGGTGTACGCCGCGCATCGTCGGCACCATCGGTCTGCTGGTCGCGCTCCCCGCGTTGATCCAGTGGCTCGTCATCGCGGTCGGCAACGACGTGCTCGGCCTCGGCTTCGAGGGCAACGAAGCGATCAACGAGGGGCTGCACGTCCCCGGCGTCGGTACCAGACGCCGCACGACACCTACAAGATCGGCGGCGTCGTCCTCAACTCCGACCAGATCGCGGTGTTCGTCGTCGCCGCGCTCGCGGCGATCGTGCTGTGGTTCGTCATCCGCCGCACCCGCGTCGGGCTCGAGATGCGCGCCGTCGTCGACCGCGAGTCGCTGGCGCAGATCCGCGGCGTGAACGCGGCGCGCACGTCGGCCGTCGCGTGGATCCTGACGATGATCCTCGCCGGTCTCGGCGGCGTGCTGATCGCGCCGCTGTTCCAGCTGCAGGACTTCGTGTTCACGCTCGTCGTGCTCGGTTCGCTCGCCGCCGTCGTGCTCGGCGGGCTGCGCTCGATCCCCATCGCGTTCGCCGGCGGCCTGCTCCTCGGCGTCATCCAGAACCTGGTCGCGGGCTACAGCGACGACATCCTGCCCAAGTTCCTGAGCGACCTCGGCGGGCTCCGGTCGTCGGTGCCGTACCTGCTCGTCATCGTGCTGCTGCTGTTCATCGGCCGCGACCGCTCGCGCCGCGCGGGATCGGTGGCCGACGACGTCCCGCCGCCCGACCACCGCGACGGGCTGTCGAAGCTGCGCCGCCGGCTCCCGTGGGCGATCTGGACCTTCATCCTCGTCGCGTTCTCGTTCGGATGGTTCGGCTGGGACTGGCTGCGCGCCGACGCCTACGACCAGACCGTGATCGCGCAGAGCCTGGTGATGGCGATCATCTTCCTGTCGTTCGTCGTCGTCACCGGGCATGAGCGGTCAGGTGAGCCTCATGCAGGCGAGCTTCGTGACCGCGGGCGGCTTCGCGGCCGGCTGGGCGCTCACCCACGACTTCGGCGTCGACATCCCGGGCTCGTCTCGCACGGGCAGCTCAACTTCTTCTGGGCGGTGGTGATCGCGGCGCTGGCCGCGGCCGCGCTCGGCGCGCTGCTCGCGTTGCCGCTGACGCGGTTGGGCGGCGTGAACTTCGCGCTCGGCACGCTGGCGTGGGCGTTCTTCCTCGCGCTCGTGCCGTTCACGATCGACGACATCCGCAACGGTCAGAGCGGCTGGTCGATCCGCTCACCGTCGCTCGACATCCCCGGCCTCAACTGGGTCAACGACCTCCTCGTGCACAAGCTCGAGTGGACCGGCGACGTCGCGCACCTCCCGAAGATGGACTTCACGATGCTGCAGGAGCAGATCCTGCTGTTCCTCGTCGTGTTCGGCCTGCTGACGCTCGTCATCCACGCGGTGATGCGCTCGGCCTCGGGCCGCGCCACGCTCGCGGTGCGCAGCTCGGAGGTCGCGGCGGAGGCGTCGGGCATCAAGGTCAACCGGTCGAAGGTGATGATGTTCGCCTTGTCGGCGGGGATCGCCGGCATCGGTGGCGCGCTGCTCGGCATGTACTCGTTCGCGTTCACCGACACGACCGCGCCGGTGCTGCCCGGGCTGATCTGGCTCGCGCTCGCGGTGACGTTCGGCATCCGCCGTCCGGGCGGCGCGCTCCTCGCCGGGTTCGCGTTCGCCGGCGGCACCGCGATCTTCCACTGGATCTCGTCGTGGTCGTTCCTCAGCGGCGGCGACGTGCAACGCGCTGATCACGTCGATCTACTTCATCCCGATCCTCTCGGGTCTCGGCGCGATCCAGCTCGCGCAGGAGCCCGACGGCATCCTCGTCGCTCGCCGGCCAGCAGAAGCTGCGCAAGAAGCGGGAGAAGGCGCGGCTCGCGCGCATCGCCGCGGCCGAGGCGGCGGCGCACGGTGGCGTGGTCCCGGAGCACGAGATCGTGCGCGCGACTCGACTCGCGCGCCGCCGAGCGTCGCCGCACCGACGCACGGCGCAGACCGCTCCCAGCTGTCGGACGACGACGTCGCCGACGGCCGCGTTCGCGGTGCGCGGCATCGTCGCCGGCTACGGCGACGCCGAGGTGCTGCACGGCGTCGACCTCCGCGTCGAACGCGGCAAGGTCACCGCGCTGCTCGGCGCCAACGGCGCCGGCAAGTCGACGCTGTGCTCGGTGGCCGCCGGGCATCGTCGAGCCCTCGATGGGCGCCGTCTTCCTCGAAGGGCACGGAGATCACCACGACCGAGCCGTTCCGCCGCGCCCGCGCCGGTGTGCTGCTCGTTCCCGAGGCGCGCGGCATCTTCCCCGGCCTCACCGTGGAGGAGAACCTCACCGTGCTCCTGCGCGACGACGCAGCTCCGGAAGGACGCCTACGAGCGCTTCCCGATCCTGTCGGAGCGCCGCAAGCAGGTGGCCGGGCTGCTCTCGGGCGGCGAGCAGCAGATGCTCAGCCTCGCGCCCGCGCTCGCCGACCCGCCCGTGGTGCTCATCGCCGACGAGCCCACGCTCGGTCTCGCGCCGCTCGCCGCCGAGGCGGTGATGGACGCCATCCTCGAGCTGCGCGACCGCGGGTGCGCGGTGCTGCTCGTCGAGGAGCACGCGCAGAACGCGCTCCGTGCCGCCGACACGCTCGCGTTCATGGAGCTCGGCAACATCGTGTGGACGGGTGCACGCGACGACGCCGACATGCGCCTCCTCACCAGCGCGTACCTCGGCGGGAGCGCCTGAGATCCAGAGGCCCGAGGTCCGGCCGAGGTCACGCGTGACGCGGTATGCGAACAGGGTGCCGGGCCGGCCGACGGTGCCGGTCGGCACGAGCAGCAGGTCCCCCACCGCGGCCGGCCACCCGGCGATGCCGTTGCCCACGTCGATGGTGGTGACGATCGTCCCGGTGGCGCGGTCGAGCGCGATCAGCTGGCCCTGGTAGGTGCCGTGAGGACGAGGTCGTTCACGACGGTCGCGCCGCCCATCGGATCGCCCGGGACCTTCGTGGCCCACCGGTGCTTCCCGGTGGCCGCGTCGATGGCGACGACCTCGCCGTCCTGCGTGCCGATCGAACCACCGAAGTACCCGGTCTTGTCGGGCTCGAGCGTCGCCGGAGCGTTGAGCGTCGCGACGTAGACCACGCCGTCGGCGGTGGCCGGCGGCGTGAGCACGCCGCCGTACGTCCCGGGCATCACCTCGGTCGGTCCGGTCAGCGACGTGAGGTCGTGGTTCTCGTGCACTCCCACCGCCGTCTTCCAGAGCAGCTTGCCGGTCGCGGGATCCATGCCCAGCACCTGTCCGCCCTTGCCCGCGCCGACCACGACGCGCCGCGCATCGCCACCGGTGCCGGTCGTCGCGATCAACGCGTGCACGAAGTCCTGGTCGAAGATGTCGTGCGCCACCGCCTGGCGGTACCAGCGCAGCTTCCCCGTCTTCAGGCTCGAGCGCGACGGTCGAGTCGGTGTAGAGGTTGCGCCCCGGCCGACTCGCTCCGTTCGGGAACTCGGGCGTGCCCGGGAACGGTGCCGGGTTGGCAACACCCCAGTACACGAGGCCGGCCTTGCGGTCGACCGCGGGCGGGTACCACGCGCCGCCACCCGAGTTCACCTCGGCGTTCCCCCAGAGGTCGTCCGACGCGACGGTGTCGAACGACCAGTCGATGTCGCCGGTCTTCGCGTCGAGCGCGTACAACACGCCGCGGTCGCCGCCCTGGTACTGCTTGCCCGCACTCACCGGCACGGTCGCGATCAGGACCCGCCCGTCGACGAACTGTGGCTGCGCGTCCACGCCTTCGGTCGGCGTGTCGGTGAGGTCCTGCTTCCACCGCAGCTGCCCGTTGTCCTGTTCGAGAGCGACCGCACCCTTCGGCGTGGTCGCGAACACCGCACCGTCACCGATGCTCACGCCTTGCGGCCCGATCGTGAAACCGACCGAGGCCGACTGCCACTGCACGGTGCCGGTCGCGCGATCGATCGCAGTGACGACGCAGAGGCTGTCCTCCATGTAGATGGTGTCGCCGACGACGACCACCGCGGTCGTGAGCGATCCGGGTGTCGTCACCTCCCACGCCTCGTGAGACCCGCGACGTTGCTGCGTCTCGATGGTCGAACCCACCGCGGCACGCGAGTTCGCGTAGTCACCACCGGGGTGCGGCCACTCCGACGTCGCGCCCGACTCGGTGGGCTCGCCTGCCGCGCTCGCGCCGCTGCCGCCGACGGCCAGCGACCGCGCCGCAGCGCAGCACCGATCGCGGCGCGCATCCATGTCCTGCCGATCCCGCGCACGATTCCCCGGTCGCCCCGCCGGCCCCGTCGGAGCATTCTGGCCGCGCGTCCTACTTCCTCGCGGCAGTCGTCGTCGTCACGAGGTACTGCGGATCGACCGACTCCTCGATCAGCTCGCCGGTCCAGTAGCTCGTGTCGGAGTCCTTCGGCTTCAGCACCACGAACTTGCCGTTCTTCACCTGGAGCGCCCAGGTGCAGATGCGCCGGCCGTTCGACTCGTCGCCCACCACGATCTTGCCGTAGGTCTCGAGGCTCTGGCTCGAGTTGGTGCAGCCGAGTCCGCCGCCGGCGTTGTACGTACCCGACCGAGCGAAGCGCGTCGGCAGTAGGTCGTCGGGTCGAGATCCTTGCCCTGCTTCTCCAGGCCGAGGATCGCAAGGTCGCAGTCGATGTAGCCGGTGTAGATCCCGAAGTCGGGCACGCCGGTGAAGCCGGCGTACTTCTCCAGGTCGGCTTGGAAGCGCTTCGTGGCCTTGGTCTTCAACTCGACCGGCGCCCAACCGGTGGTGAACACGATGTCGGGACCAAGCGTCTTCGACACCGGCTGGTCGAGCAGCTCGTGGCCGTAGCCGGTCGCCATCAGCTGCGCCTTCATCTTCACGCCGTTCTGGATCAGGCCCTGCGCGAGCGCGAGGTTGGTGCTGAGGTCCATCGCGTACCAGGCGCCGTCGGCGCCGGCGTTCTTCATGCCGAGCACGAGCGGGCCGACGTCGCTGGTGCCGAAGTCGACCGACGTGTTCGTGTAGACGGGATCGAGCCCGAGCGCCGGCACCGCGTACTGCTGGAGGCTCTTCACCGCCGCGCTCGACGACGGCGACACGCCGTAGCCGATGCGCCGCGATCTTCGACGCGCCCAACGACTTCATGATCTTCGGCGTGAGCGTGGTCTGGATCCCCGAGATCGGCGGCGAATTGCCGAACGCCGAGATCACCTTCTCGTTGCCGGGCGCGCCGTAGTAGTTGCCGTCGAAGCCGCCGCCGATGAGCGGGCACGTCGTGGTCGAGCAACCAGCGGTAGGAGAGGAACGCGAACGCGGAGTCGTTGATGACCATGTACACGTGCTCGTTCTGCACCAGGCTCTGCGCCTGGGTGAGGTTGGCCGCCGACGACGCGTCGTCGACGTACTCGACCTCGAGCTTGCGGCCGTTCACGCCGCCGGCCGCGTTCTCGCGGCCGATGCGCGCCTTGCACCCGATGTCGGAGCTGCCCGACGTCGACGCCGCGACGCCGGTCTTCGAAGAGATGAAGCCGATCTTGATCGCCGTGTCGGTGACGCCCTGGTCGGGACCTGCGGTCGCGGCGCCGGCTGACGCCCGACGAGCGCGAGCGCGCCCGAGGAGCGAGTCCGACTGACCACGACCGCCAATCCACGAGTCCGGAACGAGGACATCGGCACCCCCCGACGCTCTGTCCTGTCACTACGAGATCGGGGAACCCTTGCACATCCCGACGAGGGCGTGCTGAGCGGATCGCACCGAGCAGTCCGATCAGCGAGTGCCGGGGATGGCGCCGGTGGGCCAGCTCTCGTCGTGCGCCGCGCGCCGTCGCGCGCTCGGGCCGGAGGCTGCGCAGTGCGGGATGGCGGAGCATCAGCGACGTGGGCGACGCCATGGTGAGGTGCCGCGCTGCACGCGGGCGTCGAGCAGCCGGACCAGCGCCTCTTCGTCGTCGGGACCGGCCGGTGCGGATGAACGCCACGAGCTCGGCGTCGGCGTCGGTCGGGATCCGGGCGGTGGCCGAGGAGGTCGGTCAGCGCGGCGAGGTCGTCGGCGTCGAACTGCGCGCCGATCTCGTCGACCCGCTTGAGGTGGCTGGCGATGCGACCGAGCCCGGACGAGCTCGTAGTCGTCACGGTGTCGGCCGGCAGCGCGCGCATGCCGTCGACGAGGTACCGGCAGCGCGGGCGCGTGGCGGGTCGGGCTGCGCCTCGGGGAACGTCACCGGGTCGAGGGTGTAGCCGCGGATCTCGGCGATCGACTCGAACGCCCAGCGCGCGCCGTTGACGTACCACGCGAGGTACGAGATCCAGTCGGTGCCGGGCACCGGATCGGCGAGCGGCGGACCGACCGAGACGACCGACAACGCGTTGTAGAGCACGGTCTGGTACTCGACGACGTCGTGGTCGACGACCACGCCGGTGACTGCCTCGTAGCGATCGGCGAGCGCGGGGAGATCGCCGAGGTTCTTGAGCGTGTCGCGGATGCGGAGCGCGGCGAGGTCCATCATCGGATCGCCCGACGTGCGCGTGCTCGAAGTCGAGCAGTCCGGTGATGCGACCCTCGTCGAACATGAACTGGAACGAGTCGTAGGTGATGAAGCGCGCGTCGGGGAGACGGTCCTGCGGTACGTGGTCGCGCAGCCAGCGCCGCAGGAACACCTCGACCGGGTCGGCGGGATGCCCTTCGGTGCCGGCGTCGTGCAGCTCCTCCATCCGCCGGAGGAACGCGAGCTCGGTCGTCGCCGAGTCGGTCGGGCACCGCGAACCCGGCGGCGGCCGCGGCATCGAGCGGGATCGCGTAGATGCGCGCCAGCACGTCGAGGTACTCCTCGAGCACCCGGTCGTGCTCGCTCTGGTCGGCCGCGCCGGCGAGGTCGACCAGGCCGGACAGGCGGTCCATCACCAACGCGTAGGGGTCGTCGCAGAGGCCGTAGGCGTGCGGCACCGGAAGGCCGTGCGCCTCCAACAAGTCGTGCACCGCGACCTCGTCGGCGATGCGGTTCGGCATCGCGATGCGCGGTTCGCGGTCACCGCGCGCGTGCAGCGGCAGCACGCGACCGTCGACCTCGACGTCGAGGTCCCACGCCGGTCGCCAGCGGGCGATGCGGCTCGACCCGCGTCACCGTCCCGCCCACGGTGTGCTCGACCCAGGCGGCGAGCCGTGCGCCCTGCTCGTCGGCGGTTGCGTCCATGGCTCTGCGAGAATATCTAGATGTTTACACTGCGCGTCATGACGACGAACATCGTGTGGATCACCGGGGCGACGTCGGGCATCGGTGAGGCGTTGGCGCGCACGTGCCCGTGGCCCGACACCGAGATCATCAGCGTGTCGCGTCGACGAGCATCCCGACCACGAGACCGTGCTGTTCGATCTCACCGACATGGACTCGTGGGATGCGGTCGGCGAGCACGTCACCCAGCGGCTGGCGACCTTCCGCGGCGAGCGCGCGGTGTTCATCCACAACGCCCTCTACTTCTGGGGTGGTCGCGGCGTTCATGGGCGAGGGCGACCCGGCGCACAACCAGGACGAGATCATCGCCAACACCGTCGCCCCGCTCGTGCTCGGCGACATGTTCATCCGCGCCGCGCAGCCGGCGGTCGATGCCGGCGTCGACTGCGGACTGGTGCAGATCTCGTCGGCGTCGGCGCGCATCGCCTACCCCGGGCTCGCGATCTACGGCGCGTCGAAGGCCGCGATGGAGCAATGGGTGCGCGCGGTCAGAGCCGAGCGTGAGGACCGCGGCAAGGGTCCGTGGGTGAGTGCGATCCGTCCCGGCTTCGTCGACACCCCGGCGGCGCGGCGCGACGCCGCGCTGCCGGAGGACACCTACCCGGGCGTCGCCGGCATCGCCGAGGCCGTCCGCACCGGCAACTTCCTCACCGCCGAGGAGTCGGCGGAGAACATCTGGAGCTCGATCCCCGACGACTGCATCGCCAAGCCGGTGCTGCTGTTCGGCGAGGCGGTCGGCGTCACCACCTGAGGTCGGGGGCGACGCGCCGACGGTCAGTGGCTCGGCGGCTGATCGGAACTCGCGGGTTTGGTCCGACGCGATCGCGGTTACCAGACACGCATGGAATGGATCGCACTGGTCGTCATCGTGCTGCTCGCCGCGGTGGGCATCGCGCTCTGGCTCCGATCCCAGCGGCGCGGCGGCGTGATTGCCGCACCACCACCTGATCGCGGATCGCCGCCGCCGACGCGGGACGAACCATGAGCACCACGACGGAACGGGTCATCCGGGCCACCGAGCTCGTCGGTCGGCCCGTCGTCACCCTCGGCGGCGACGATCTCGCAGAGATCCGTGACGTGGTCTACGACGCCGACCGGGGCACGCTCCTCGGCTTCACGCTGAACAAGCGCGGCTGGTTCCGCGGGCGCCTGCAGGAACGGCTGACCGTCGCCTCCGTGCACGCCATCGGCCGGGACGCCGTGATGGTGTCGTCCGACGCCGACCTCGTCGCCCCCGACGACGCACCCGCTCAGGTCGCCGACCCGTCGGCACAACGCAACGTGCTCGGCGCCGCCGTGCTCACCGACGACGGGACCCGGCTCGGTGAGGTCACCGACGTCATCGTCGCGCTCGGTCCCGGTGCGCTCGCCGTGGGGTACGAGGTCACGGGCGACGCCGACGACGCGAAGCACACGCGCTACCTGCCGCTCCCCGAGCAGATGGCGGTTTCGGGCGACGCCCTGATCGTCCCGCACGAGGTCGACGCGTTCATCCGCGACGACCTTGCGGGCTTCGGCGCCGCGGTCGACGACTTCCGCGCCCAGTTGGAGCACGAGCATCGCCAAAGGGGCACGACGTGACCAGTCTCCGCGCGGCACTCGGGCATCCGGTGGTCGCAACCGCGAACGCCGAGCAGCTGGGCCAGACGAGCGGCATCGCGGTCGACCCGGCCCGCGGGCGGATCGTCGCGCTCCACGTCGGCGGCTCGAAGGGATCGGCGCGGTTCGTGCCGTGGGAGCGGATCACGTCGTTCGGGGCCGACGCGGTGATGGTGCAGGGCCCCGACTCGGTGCGCGAGACGAGCGGCCCGTTCGAACAGCGCGTCGCCGACGGTGACGGCGACCTCCTCGGCAAGCGGACCCTGACCGACGGTGGCGACGAGGTCGGCGCGGTCGACGACGTCGAGTTCGATCCCGCCGACGGCCGCATCGAATCACTCCAGGTGGCCGGTGAAGCGGTCACCGCCGACCGCCTGCTCGGCATCGGGAGCTACGCCGTCGTGGTGCGCGCGCCGGACGGGACCCACCCCGTCCCCTGAGCCGACGCCCTATCGTCCTCCTCGACGGCGACGGGTTGGAGGACGACATGACCGACAGCGAGATCCTGATCCGGGGCGGCGACGTCGTCGACGGCACCGGTGCGCCGGCCCGGCGAGCCGACGTGCGCGTCCGCGGCGACGAGATCGTCGAGGTCGGCCCCGACCTCGCGGTCGAACGGCGCGACCGAGATCGACGCGTCCGGCGCGGTCGTGACCCCCGGGTTCATCGACACGCACTGCCACACCGACCCGCAGGTCTTCTGGGATCCGTACGTCGATCCCGATCTGCTGCACGGCGTGACCACCATGCTGGTCGGCAACTGCAGCCTCTCGCTGTATCCCGTCACCGACGCGACGCGCGGCGAGGTCTCCGACCTCTTCGCCTACATCGAAGACGTCCCGCGCCACCTCTTCGACGACGCGGTGCCGTGGACGTGGTCCGACTACGCCGGCTACCGCGACGTCGTGAACGCGACGGGCACGGGCATCAACCTCGCCGGTCTCGTCGGGCACAGCATGTTGCGGCTCGTCGGCATGGGTCGCCGACGCGTGGACGCGCGCCGCGACCGACGACGAGTCCGCGGCGATGGCCGCGATCCTGCGCGAGGCGATGGCCGAGGGTGCGTGGGGACTCTCCACGTCGTTCCTCGACGTCGACCAGTCGGGTCGACCGGTGCCGTCGCGCCAGGCCGAGGGCGCCGAGTTCGACGCGTTGTTCGACGTGCTGCAGGAAGCCGGCCGCGGCGTGGTCGAGGTGGTGCCCGACCTGCTCGGCCCCACCGCGATGGACACGCTGCGCGACCTCGGGCAGCGCTGCGGCCGCGCGGCATCCCGATCACGTGGACCGGGTTCACCTACGTCGACTCGGCGCCCCACCGCACGCAGCGGTGGATCGACGTCGCCACCGAGCTCGCCGAGCAGGGCACGCTGATGTACCCGCAGCTCTCGCCGCGCACCGTCGACATGCGCCTCAACTGGGACTCGTCGATGATGTTCATGTCGATGCCCGAGGGCTGGCACAAGGTGGTCGCGGCGCGCGGCGCCGACATGCAGGCGCTGCTCGAGAATCCCGAGTGGCGGGCCGCGGCCCGCGACGAGTGGGACCGCACCAAGCTCGCGATGTTCCCCGTCAACCGACTCGACGTCGTGCGCATCGTCGAGGTCGTCGGCGCCGAGAACGAGCGTTGGCTCGGCAAGACCGTCGCCGACGTGGTCGAGGAGCGCGGCGGGCATCCGTCCGACGTGCTCGCCGACTTCGTGCTCGAGAACGACTGCCGGCCGGGACTCGTCGCCACGGGCATGGCGAACGCCGACGTCGAGGGTGTGGCCCGCACGCTCCAGAACCCGGCGGTGCTGATCAGCTCGTCCGACTCCGGCGCGCACGCGCAGATGATGTGCTCGTCGGGTGACACCACGCTGCTGCTCACCCGCCACGTCCGCGACCGCGACGACTTCACGCTCGAGGACGCGGTCTACCAGCTCACCGGTCGTCAGGCCGACGTGTTCGGTTTCCACCGTCGCGGCGTGATCGCACCCGGCAACGTCGCCGACCTCAACGTGTTCGCGCTCGACGAGCTCACGTACGGCGGGGACGAGTTCGTGCACGACCTGCCGAACAACGGCGTCCGCATGCGTCGCCCCACCGGCGGCTACCGCAGCACGTTGCTCGGCGGCACCGTCGTGCAGGAAGACGGCGAGCGCACCGGCGCACTGCCCGGCCGCGTCATCAGCTCGATCGCCTGACCGAGCACGGCGTCGACGAGACCGTCAACCGCCCCGGGCTTCGACGAGTCGTCCGCGGTTCACCTTCATGGCCTCGCTGCGCGGGATGGCGTCGACGATCTCGATCGACTTCGGCACCTTGTAGGGGAGGAGACGGCTCTTCGTGTACTCCTTGACCTCGTCGAAGGTCGGCGGGTCGGCGGGGTCGGTGGGGGCGATGACGGCGTGCACCCGTCGACCCCATTCCGGATCCTTCAGGCCGATGACGACGACGTCGGCGATCTTCGGATGGTCGCTGAGCGCGGCTTCGATCTCGGCGGGGAAGACGTTGGCGCCGCCGGTGATGATGAGGTCGACGCGCCGGTCGACCAGGTACAGGTAGTCGTCGGCGTCGAGGTAGCCCATGTCGCCGACGGTGCCGTACCCGTCGTCGGTCATCTGCAGTTGCGGTGCTTCGCCGAGGTAGGTGGCACCCACGTAGTTGGGTGAGCGCACGAAGATGTGGCCGATGTCGCCGGTGGGGACGTCGTTGCCGTCGTCGTCGAGGATGCGGACCTCGGCGCCGTTGAAGCCCCGGCCGACGCTGCCTTCGTGCTCCAGCCACTCGAGGCCGGTGAGCACGGTGAGCCCGAGGGCTTCGGTGGAGCCGTAGGCCATGATGATCTTCTCGGCGCCGATCAGGTCGGCCCACCGGTGCACCAGCGAGGGCGGCATGGGCGCGGCACCCTGCATGATCCACTCCAGGCTCGACAGGTCACGGTCGTCGACGTCGGGCAGGTCGGAGACGCGCTGCATCATCGTCGGAGTGGCGGTGAACGTGGTGATGCGGTGTCGTTCGATGACGTCGACGATGCGGGCGGCGTCGAACTTCTCGAGCACGAACAGCTGGTCGCCGGTGAGCATGCTGCTCAGCGTGGCGAACGCGTTGATGTGGTACATCGGCGCCAGCACCAGGATGCGCTGCGGGCACGTCACCGGCATGAACGCCTCCGCGATCGGGGTGCCCATCATCGGGTTGAACACCGCGGGTTGCTGGGAGAGGATCACCTTCGGGGTGCCGGTCGCACCGCTGCTGCAGATGCCGTTGCTGTTCGGCGAGATCACCACCGGCAGGTCCGTGACCGGGTCGTCGGCGGTGGCGTGGATCCAGGGCAGGTCGTCGGCACCGATGTAGACCTTCGGGTCGATCACCTCCTTGAGGCGGTCGAGCTCCCAGTCGGGCACGTCCCAGCGCACGGGAACCGGCACCGCACCGAGCGTCCACGTCGCCAGCACCCCGAACACGAACTCCGGCGAGTTGCGGATGCCCGAGCCCGACCCGATCGCCGAAGCCACTCCCGCGGCGCGAGCGCGGCCGCGAGCTGGCTCGAGCGCGGTGCAGCTCGCGACCACGTCACCGACCGTTCGCTGCCGTCCATCGCCAGGTGCACGTAGGCGATCGCGTCGGGCTGCTGCTCCGCGAGCTCGCGCAACCGCTCGACGTTGCTGGGGGCTTCCTCGGTCACCGTGCTCTCCTGTCGGTCGCCATCCCGACACGATGCCCGGTACGGCGACCGCGCCCAACCCGATCAGCGGGCCAGCAGGTCCGCCTCGGCCGGATGGAGGTCGATGTACTCCCGCACGAACCAGCAGGTCGGGACGACGGTCCGGCCCTGCGCCCGCACGTCGTCGAGGGCACCCTGGACGAGGACGGCGCCCAGTCCGCGGCCCCGCTGCGCCGGGTCGATCTCCGTGTGCGGGGGAGGCTGACCACCTCGCCGTCGGCCACGAAGTCGGCGATGCCGACGACGTGCCCGTCGACCACCAGCTCGTACCGGTTGCGCTCGTCGTTGCGTCGCACGTCGCTCGTCATGCCGTGGTTTGTACCCCCACGAGGACGTCCGGGATCGCTCCCAGGTAACCTCCAACTCCCGCCCTCGTAGCTCAGTGGATAGAGCATCGGCCTCCGGAGCCGTGTGCGCAGGTTCGAGTCCTGCCGAGGGCGCTCATGGCGACGTTCGTCCTGGTGCACGGCGGTGGGCACGGCGGCTGGTGCTACCAGCGCGTCGCTCGACGTCTGCGCGACCACGGCCACGACGCCTACACCCCGACACTCACCGGGCTCGGCGAGCGCTCGCACCTCCTCCATCCCGACATCGACCTCGACACGCACATCACCGACGTCGTCAACGTGCTCGAGTTCGAGGGCCTGCGCGACGTGTTCGTGGTCGGCCACAGCTACGGCGGCATGGTGATCACCGGCGTCGGCGACCGCGCCGCCGATCGCGTCGCCGGGCTCGTGTACCTCGACGCCGCCAACCCGGCGAACGGCCAGTCGCTGATCGACGTCGCCGGCCCCATGATCAACATGACCCGGCCGCTCGGCGCGATCGTCGACGGCGTCGAGCTGGTGCTGCTCCCTGCGCCCGGCGCGGCCGCGTTCTACGGCATCACCGACCCCGACGACATCGCGTGGACCGACGCCAAGCTCACCGGTCACCCGTGGAAGTGCTTCGAGCAGCCATTGCGGCTCGAGCACGAAGACGAGCTGGGGGCGATCCCGCAGTACCACATCGTGTGCACCGAGAACCTCCGCACGCGCGACCGCGAGCTCATGGAACGCGCGCGTGCGGAGGGCCGGTTCTGGGAGATCGACACCGGCCACGACCTGATGATCACCGAGCCCGACGCGGTCACCGCCGCACTCCTGGAGATCGCGACGTGCAGCTCGAGCTGCTGAACTTCCCCGTCGACCACTTCCAGCGGGCGCAGCAGCACGCCGCCGCGGTGCAGCGCGAGCTCGACGTGCTGCGCGTCGAGGGCGCGCGCGCCGGGCGCCTGCCCCGCCGCAGCGACGAGATCGTCACCGACCTCGACACCCGATTCACCGGGTACCGGGCGACGATGGACATCCTCGACGGCCTGATCGCGCAGGGCGCCGACCATGCCGACGTGCCGATCCCCGTGCTCGGCGATCCCGAGGAACGGGCCGTCGCGGTCCAGGCGCTCGCCGACCTCCTCGACGAGATGGACGCCTACTGCGAGGCCGGCGACCAGCTGCTCACCGTCGTGACCCCGCCCGATCTCCGCGAGTTCCGCGCCTGGCTGTTCGCGCGAGGTGATCGGACAGCTCCGCGGCGCCGCACCGCACCGCGTGGCGCGAGCCCGACGCGCGGTCGAACGCCGCATCGACGCCCGCCTCGCCTGGCCGACGGCGCGCCGCTCGTGCGTGCGCGAGGCGGGCGCGCTCGACCTCGGCGACGCGGCGCGGGTGCGGGAGGCGCTGCAGTCGGCGTTCACCGAGAGCACCGCCGACGTGGTCGTCGACCTCACCGACGTCGAGTTCGTCGACTCGGTGATCCTGAGCGTGTTCGTCACCGCGCACAAGCGGTTCGCAGCCGGCGACCGCAGCCTCTCGTTCGTCGTGCCGCCCGACCTGCTCCGGGTCTTCGAGCTCACCGGTCTCGTCGGCGTGCTCGACGTCCGCGCCGTGTGAAGCGCGCGACGATCGTCGCGTCGCCACCGCGCTCCTGGCGACGGCGACGATCATCGTTGTCGGCGCGCGAGCGCGCCCGGCCGACGCGGTCACCAGCATCTGCGATCGCTTCGCCGCCGCGCCGGTGCAGGACGCGGCCCTCGCCGACCCGGTGCTGAACGAGGTGTCGGGCGTCGCCGCCAGCCACACCCAGCCTCCGCTGCTCTGGGTGCACGACGACTCCGGCGGCGCGCCGGCGGTGTACGGGATCCGACCCGACGGGACGCTGGTCGGCACCTACACCATCGACGGCGCGACCAACACCGACTGGGAGGACATCGCAGTGGGTCCCGGTCCCGAGCGCGGCACCAGCTACCTCTACATCGGCGACATCGGGCAGAACGGAGGTGCACGCGACCAGGTCACCGTGTACCGCGTCGCCGAGCCCGACACACCGATCGCGACCACCGGGACGCTCACCGGCGCCGACGTGATCTCGTTGCGCTACCCCGACCAGCCGGTCGACGCAGAGTCGATGTTCGTCGATCCGCGCCGCGGCGACCTCTTCGTGATCGACAAGCAGTACGTCAGCGGCGTCGGGCACGTCTTCCGGGCGCCGAAGCGTGCGCTGGTCGACGGCGCCGACGTGACCATGCGCGAGGTCGCGTCGTTCACCCTCGACCCCGACGACTCGATCCTGCCCACCGGCGTCGCGCGCTTCCCCGGCACCATCATCACCGGCGCCGACATCTCGCCCGACGGCAGCACGATCCTCGTCCGCACCTACCGCCGCGTCCTCGCGTTCTCGCGCGGCAAGCACGGCACCGTCGCGGCCGCGTTCCGCCGGCCGTCGTGCGACGCGCCGCAGATCGACGAACCCCAGGGCGAAGCCATCGGATTCACCGCGAACGGCGCGAGCTACGTCACGATCAGCGAAGGGGTCGGCGCAGCGGTGCACCGATTCGACGGTGCGCCCGCCGTTGCGGGGCTGAAATGCGACGGGGCCCGGAGGTCGGGGGTGCGCCGCCGCGGGGACCTCGCTAGAGTCGCACCGAGAACAACAACGATCAGCCTCATCGTCATGACGGCGAGTCGGCGACCGGGCGTCCAGTAGGAACCAGGGGGGTTTCACCGGTGCTGCAATTCATCGTCGTCGGACTCGTGTTCGGGAGCATCTACGCGCTCGCCGCGTCCGGCCTCGTCATCACGTACGTGTCGACCGGCGTGCTCAACTTCGCCTTCGGCGCATTCGCCTTCTTCATCGCGCGCTTCTAC
The DNA here is from genome assembly GCA_963756895.1 of uncultured Actinomycetes bacterium. Classification (GTDB taxonomy): domain Bacteria; phylum Actinomycetota; class Acidimicrobiia; order IMCC26256; family DASPTH01; genus DASUAS01. The sequence continues at coordinate 274,188 of CAVWPI010000006.1, forward strand.
TACTTCCTGCACGTCGAGAAGGAGTGGGGCATCCTCGCCAGCGTCGGCGGTGAGCCTCCTGGTCCTCGCGCCGTTCATGGGGATCTTCTTCTACATGGCGATCTTCCGCTTCCTGCGGTTGTCGTCGCAGCTCATCAAGGTCGTGGTCACCATCGGCCTGTCGGTGGTCATCCCGGTGCTGGCCGAGATCATCTTCGGCAACGACGAGATCTTCCAGGCGCCCGGCCTCGCGCCGCAGCCGGTCTCCGTGTACAAGTGGTTCGACACCGCGGTCACCCTCGACCAGGTGATCGCCTACGCCTGCGTGATCGGCATCGTCGTGTTCGGGGCGCTGATCCTGCGCTTCACCGAGGCCGGCCTGAGCGTGCGGGCGATGGTCGACTCCGAGGCGATGACGTCGCTGTCGGGGAGCAACCCGTCGCGCATCGCCGCCGGGGTGTGGGTCGTCTCCACCATGCTCGCGGGCCTGGCGGGCATCCTCGCCGCGCCGGTCATCGGCCTCGACCCGAACAAGTACACGCTGCTGATCGCGGCGGCCTTCGCCGCGGTCATCGCCGCCCGGCTGCGCAGCCTCCCCATCGCGGTCGCCGTCGGCCTGCTCATGGGCATCGCCGGCAGCCTGGTGCAGTACTGGCTGCCACCCGACAGCGAGATCACGGCCAACATCGTGCCGTCGATCCCGTTCGCGTTCGTCGTCATCTCGCTCATCGTCAACATCATCCGATCGGGTCGCGTCAACGAGGAGGAAGGCGTGGGTGGTGCGCTCGACCGCGCCATCACCCCGAACGGCGGGAGTCGTCTCGCCGCGTCGTCCGACTCCGAGGACCTCTATCCGAAGCTCAATTTCACGTTCCCGATCGTCCTGTTCATCGGGATCTGCATCCTGCCGCTGATCTTCGCGCCGTACTGGCAGGCGTTGATGGTCACGGGCGTCGCGCTGGCGGTGATCTTCCTCAGCTACACGTTGGTCACCGGCGAGGGCGGCATGCTCTGGCTGTGCCAGATCACCTTCGCGGGTGTCGGCGCGCTGGCGTCGGCGCAGTTCGCCACCGAGCACGGGTGGCCGATCATCCCCGCGATCCTCATGGGCGGCGTGATCGCGGCCGCGATCGGTGTGGTCATCGGCCTCCTCACGATCCGGCTGGGCAACCTCTACGTCGCGCTGGTCACGCTCACGTTCGGCCTCCTCATGGAACGCCTGGTGTTCAACCTCCAGGACTTCGCCAACTTCGGTGCCGGCGTCGCGGTCGCCCGCCCCGAGTTCGCCAACACCGACAAGGGGTTCATCTACTTCGGACTCGCGGTGTTCGCGATCTTCGCGGTGCTGATCGTCAACCTGCGGCGCTCGACCACCGGCCTCGCGCTCAACGCGGTCCGCTGGAGCGAGAACGCGTCGCGCACGATGGGTCTCAGCGTCATCACGATGAAGATGCTCGTGTCGGGTCTCGCCGCCTTCGTGGCCGGCGTCGGTGGTGGGCTCTACGCGCTCGTCGTTCAAGCAGGCGATCCCGCTCGACTACGCCACGCTCCTCGGCCTCGTCGTGGCTCGCGGTGCTGGTGACCTTCGGCGTGCGCTCCAACATCGCCGCGCTGCTCGCGGGTCTCCTCTTCACGTTCTCGCCCGCGTTCATCCAGACCGTGCTCAAGCTCGACGCGCCCGTGGTCGTCGACTGCCGATCCTCCTCTTCGGTCTCGGTGCCATCGCGCTCGGCGAAGAACCCCGAGGGCACCGTGCACCAGCAGGCAATGGGCTTCCAGCGGATGCTCCACAAGGCCACGGGCGGTGGCGCCCGTGCGGTGCCGGCAGCAACCGCGTTCGCGGGGCGCCACGATCCGCGGCTGCACGAGGACGATCCACCGCCGTCGCCCGAACCGTCGCAGCCCGACGACACCACTGCAGAGGTGGCCGGCTCGTGAGCGCCACCGAGACCAGCCCCACCTCCGTCGGCAGCGACGCGGCAACGCCGGTGCTCGAGGCCAAGAGCGTCACCGTCCGCTTCGGCGGCCTCGTCGCCCTCAACGACGTGAGCGTGTCGGTGCCACCCGGCACCATCGTGGGGCTGGTCGGTCCCAACGGTGCCGGCAAGACCACGCTCTTCGGCGTGCTCTCGGGGCTCCTCCACCCCAACGCCGGCGACGTGTTCCTCGACGGGCAGAAGATCACCAAGAAGGCGCCGTCGAAGCGGGCTCGCCTGGGTCTCGCCCGCACCTTCCAGCAGCTCGAGCTGTTCATGGGGCTCACGCGTGCGCGAGCACATCGTGCTCGGCTATCGGGTCCGCAACCAACGGCGCCGGCTGTGGAGCGACCTCGTCACCGCCGGCGCGCTGCACCCCGCGAGCACGACCGAGCACGACGCGAGTCGACCAGCTCGTCGAGCTCCTCGGACTCACCAGCGTCGCCAACACCTCCGCGTCGGTGCTGCCGCTCGGCACCGCGCGGCGCGTCGAGGTGGCGCGTGCGCTCGCCACCGGGCCGTCGGTCGTGCTGCTCGACGAGCCGTCGTCGGGTCTCGACGGACACGAGACGTCGCAACTCGGCGCCGCGCTCCGCACGGTCGTCGAGGAAGAACACGTGTCGTTGCTCCTCGTGGAGCACGACGTCGCGATGGTGCTCGGGCTCTCGAGCCAGGTCGCGGTGCTCGACTTCGGTGTGCGCATCGCCTACGGCAGCCCCGACCAGATCCGCAACGACCCTCAGGTGCGCGCCGCGTACCTCGGCGACGACGAAGCCGTCGAGGGCACCCACGAAGGAGAAGGCAAGGCCTGATGGCCGACGCACTGCTCTCGGTGCAGGGGCTCAACGTCAAGTACGCCTCGGTGCAGGCGCTGTTCGACGTGAGCATCGAGGTCCCCGAAGGCGGGATCGTCGCGGTGCTCGGCGCCAACGGCGCCGGCAAGAGCACCCTTGCCCGGGCGGTGTCGGGCCTCGTGCCGTCGACGTCGGGCC
>CAVWPI010000007.1:0-801274 GCA_963756895.1 uncultured Actinomycetes bacterium
CTGCGCATACTCCCGAACTCAAATGCGGAGACCGGCGCGATGAATGCTACGGCGCGGTGGAAGGGGGCTCTGGCGGCGGTGACCAACCGATCACGCGAGTGGGATGGATCGTTCTCCTTGCGCGACGCACGCAAGCCACGCGTCATGGTCGGTGGCCGTGCGGATGAAGGACTCACCGATTCCACTTCTACGGTCGTCGGCGCCGAGGGGTGCAAGCAGCGAGCGCGTTCACCGGTGCCCGAGCCCGGCGACTGATCCCCGTTGCGTACTTGAAACCCGGGAGCCACCATCCCAGTGGACGGTGCGCGGTTGGTCGCCCTTCGGTCGCCCTGAAGTGGCACGTTTAGCGTGTCCGTCATGCGGATTGGTGTAGTGATCGGTCGGCCTGGAGGCAATGGCGACACGGTCTCTCAGTTGGTCGCGGAGTATGAGCAGGCGCGTGCTGCTGGCGTGTCGTCGGTGTGGATGACGCAGCATCTCGGGTTCGACGCCTTGACGCTCATTTCATCGTGGGGCGTTGAGGGCGACGTCGAAGTCGGCACCGCGGTGATACCCGTCCAGACGAGACATCCGGTGGTGCTCGCCGAGCAGGCGCTCACCGCGCAAGCGCTTTGTGGTGGCAGGTTGGCGCTCGGACTTGGCCTCGCGCATGCGGACACACTTGAGGGCCTTTACGGACTTCCTCGTCGCCGATCGGTGAGCTACTTGTCGGACTACCTGTCCACGCTGGACGCGTTGATGGCGGGGAAGCGAGCGACGCCGAACGAGAGTTTCGGGTTCTCGACCCGGCTCGGCGCCGAGCTACTGCCTCCGCCGCCGTCCGTGCTGATCGCAGCTCTCGGACCACGGATGTTGCAGCTTGCTGGTGAACGAACCGCGGGGACGATCACGTGGATGACAGGCGCGGCGACGATCGAGAGCTACGTGTCGCCGACGATCCGAGCAGCCGCGGACGCGGCTGGTCGTCCTGACCCTCGGGTGGTTGTGTGTCTGCCCGTCTGCGTCACCGACGATGTAGCGAGCGCTCGCGAAAGGCTGGGTGCTGTCATCGGTGGCTACCGCGGCATCCCGTCGTATGAGGCAATGCTCGAAAGAGAGGGCGTCGCCGACGCCGTCGATGTCGCGATCATCGGTAACGCCGGCGAAGTGGGCGCCGCTCTTACCGGTTTGTCTTCTCGAGGCGCGACTGACGTCGCCGCAATCCCACTCGGAAACCCTGACGAGGTCGGCGCGACCTGGGACCTGGTCAGCGCTATCGCAAAAGCTTGAGCGGTCGCACCAATTCCCGGCATTCCGTCGCCACGCGCCAGAACGGCCGCTCGGCTCGCAGTTCGCTGCTAACGAATTGCTAACGAAACTCTGGCGATGGCAACCGATCCCGCGTACGCAATAGACGAGCGGTCGCCGAATCCCCTGACGACGGAACACCGGTGAGACCGCGTCCGACGACGCTGACCGGCACATCCAGTTTTAGGTCCTGGTGTCCGCAAGGACGTGGGAGTTCGAGTCTCCCCGCTCGCACCGACCCACCGGTCACCGACGGCCCGTGAGGCGAGCCGAGCCACTCGGTAGTCGTCGGCGTAGCCTTCGCACGCACGGAACGTCACTGCCTCAATGACGGTCTCGGACAGGACCGACCCTCGGATCAGGCGGCAACGTCTGCCCCCTGGGGACGGCCACGGTCCAAGGGAGCAGCCCATGTCGGGAATCGCCATCATCACGGAAGCCTGCATCGACGTGAAGGACCGGGCGTGCGTCGATGTGTGCCCGGTCCAGTGCATCTACGAGTACAACCCGGCGACCAACCTCCTTTTCTCAGAGGAGCAGGCCGGCAGCGGCGTGATCGAGAACTTCCACACACCCAACCCGGACATGATCGCCGTCTTCGACGACACGCTCCTCTACGTCAACGTCGAAGAATGCACCTCGTGCACGGCGTGCTACCAGCCTGACGTGTGCCCTGTCGGCGCCATCTACTCAGAGGAACAGGTTCCGGACGGGTCAACGAAGACGCGCTACAACTCGGCCGACGCGAACAAGGGACACGATCACACCTTCTTCATACAGCTCTCACGGGATGTCTTCGCCGACTGAGGCGCCCCGGATCGCCGGTGCGCGCCCGCGGCGCGCGGTGCGAACACCACGTCACCGGCCGCGCACACGTAGCGCCCGAGGGTGCGGCTGGCGGCGACGACCGTCGTTGGGGCGCGGTCGCGAGTGCCGACCGGAGCTTGCGCATCGGTATCAGGAGGCCCGTGCATCAAATGCTGATGACGACCTTGCCTCGCGCGCGACCGTCGCTCACGTACCGGATGGCCACGGGGACATCGCCGAGTGGGTACGTCTTGTCGATGGCAGGAGTGACCTTGCCGGATTCAATGAGTTCCCTGAGCACCACCAGGTCTGCGGAGTTCTCCGACGATGCCAGCGCGCCGAGCTTCTGGCTCACCACCAACGACAACAAGAGCGCCCGGATCTGGCGGTCGAACCCACCAAGCCACCGTCCATCGGTCTCTCCCCCGACGATGACGAGCCTCCCTGTCGTGGTGAGGGCTCGACGGAGCTGCGACAGCCGACGGTTACCGCCGATGTCGAGGATCACGTCGTAGCGACGCTTCCCATCGGTGAAGTCTTCGCGCGTGTAGTCAACGATGTGGTCAGCCCCGAGGGCTCGGACCATGTCCATCTTCGCGGTGCTGCACACACCCGTGGCTTCAGCACCGAACGCCTGGGCGATCTGCACCGCGAACGTCCCCACGCCTCCCGACGCGCCGATGATGAGCACCGTCTGTCCCGCCTTGACCTTCGCTTTGTCGCGCACTGCCTGCAACGCGGCGACCGCAGAGATGGGGCAGGACGCAGCCGTCTCGTACGAGAGATTCGCGGGCTTGGGCGCGAGCTTGCTCACCGCGACCCGCGCATACTCGGCGAAGGAGCCATCGCAACTGCCGTAGACCTCATCGCCCGGCGCGAACTCGGTCACGTTCTTGCCGACGGACTCGACCGTCCCGGCAAGACTGCGGCCCGGATTCGGAGCCTTCGGCGCGCGGAGCCCGAAACCCAAGGCTCGGATGAGGTACGGGCGGCCGGTCATCACGTGCCACGTGCCCCGATCCACGCTCGCAGCCCGCACGTGCACCAGAACCTCGTCATCTCCGATCGTCGGCTTCGCAATTTCAGCGAGCCGCAGAACGGACTCGGGCTCGGTGCCGTACTCGACTTGGACAATCGCCTGCACCGTGTTGACCTCCGTTTCGAGTGTCGCATGCTCGCGTCAACCACGACCCGGCAACGATAGAGAACGCCCCGAATGAGATAGAGGTGCGCGATGCCAGGCAGCCTGCCGCACCGATCCGCCACACGTGTGAGTCCCGACTCAGCGTGCGCGTGGTCCCCGGTCCGTGGAAGTTGACTCCAGCGGGCGGAGGCTCCTCGGCGGGGTTTGGGTCCTGGTGTCCGCAACGACGTGGGAGTTCGAGTCTCCCCGCTCACACGGAGAGGCGTCGACCGTCAGGTCGTGGAGTCGGCGCGGTGCGGGAGCTTCCAGTTCGGGCGCACGAAGTGGCACGTGTACCCGTTGGGAATGCGCTCGAGGTAGTCCTGGTGCTCGGGCTCGGCCTCCCAGAAAGCTCCGGCGGGCACGACCTCGGTCACCGGCTTCCCGGGCCACAGGCCCGACGCGTCGACGTCGGCGATCGTGTCCTCGGCGACCGTCCGCTGCTCGTCCGACGTGTAGAAGATGGCCGAGCGGTAGCTCGTGCCCATGTCGTTCCCCTGCCGGTTCTTCGTCGTCGGATCGTGGATCTGGAAGAAGAACTCGAGCAGGTCGCGGAACGAGATCTGATCGGGATCGAACGTGATCTCGATCGCCTCGGCGTGGCCGTCGTGATTGCGGTAGGTCGCGTTCTCGACGTCGCCGCCCGTGTACCCGACCCTGGTCGAGATCACCCCGGGCTTCTTGCGGATGAGGTCCTGCATCCCCCAGAAGCAGCCTCCGGCCAGGATCGCGGTTTCCTGTCGTCCGGTCATCTCGTGCTCCTCCTGCTCGTCGGGAGTGGACCCACGAGATGAAGGTACCGCCTCGGGGCTCTGACCTACGAGGGCGGTACTGCCGGGGTGAAGCGGAACAGCTTCTCCGCGTTCCCACGCTGGATCTTGTACTGCGTCTCCGCGGGCAGGTCGGCGAGCAGCTTCTTGGCCACGCCGATGCAGTCGGGCCACGTGGTGTCGCTGTGCGGATAGTCGGTCTCGAGCATCACGTTGTCCTCACCGATGATGTCGAGTGAGCGGAGGCCCGACGACTCCTCGATGAAGCACCCGAAGATGTGGTCGCGGATCGTGGCCCGCACGTCGAGGTGGTCGAGATCGGCCATCACCTGTTCGGTCGACACCTTGTTGTCGTAGAACGCGGTCCCCACGCTCTTCGCCCAGTGCCGCTGCTTGTCGATGACCTGCTCGGCCCGCTCGATGAAGTACGGCATCCAGCCGATGTTCCCCTCCGACAGCGCGATCTTCACTCCCGGCATGCGCTCGAAGACGTCACTGAACAGCCACGCCAACATCGTCCCCGCGGCGCGGACCGCACCGAACGTGAGGTTGGCGAGCCCAGGCGCGTCCGACGAGATCGTGGGCATCGTCGACGACGACCCCACGTGCATGCACACGACCATCTGCAGGTCCTGCGCCGCCGCCAGTACCGGGTCCCAATACCGGTTCGGGTCGTGGATGGTGGGGAGCCCGAGGGGCTCGGGGTTCTCGGAGAACGCGAACGCGGTCGCACCCTTCGCCGCACACCGCTCCATCTCGACCGCGGCGGCCGCCGGGTCCCACAACGGGATGATGATCAACGGGATGTACCGACCCGGCACCGTGCCGCACCACTCGTCGATCATCCAGTCGTTGTACGACTCCACGCAGTGCAACGCGAGGTCCTTGTCCTTCGCCTCCCAGAACACCTGCCCGCAGAAGCGCGGGAACGACGGGAAGCACAGCGAACCGAGGATGCCGGCGCGGTCCATGTCGACCAGGCGGGCGACGGGGTCGTATGCGGCCTCGGGCATCTCGGAGTACGGCACCGGGTTCGGCGTGAACTCCTCCTTGCGCTTGCCGATCGTGACCGACAGCCCGGAGGTCCCGACCGTCTTCCCGTCGTACACCCACTTGTCGTCGACCAGGCGGGGCACGTCGTCGCGCCACTTCGCCGGCACGCGGTCGACCCACACGTTCGGCGGTTCGATCACGTGGTCGTCGACCGAGACCAGCCAGTCGAGCTCCGGTGCGTTGACGTCCATGACGCCTCCTTCAGATCAGCTCGTAGAGCTTCGCCGCGTTCTCCCACAGCACCTTGCGCTTGTCGTCCTCGCCGAGCGGTGTGAACCACTCGTCGGTGAGTGCCTTCGAGTTCGGCCACGTGGTCTCGGAGTGCGGATAGTCGCTCGCCCACATGATGTTGTCGATGCCGATGTGATGGCGCTCTCGCAGCCCGACGGGGTCCTCCATGAAGGTGGCGAAGACCTGGCGCCGGAAGTAGTAGCTCGGCGGTTCGACGAGCTCGCTCTTGGTCCAGTGGCGGTGCTTCTCCCACAGGTGGTCGGAGTAGTACTCGAAGAACGAGCACCACCCGATCTGGCCCTCGACTGCGACGAACTGCAACTCGGGATGGCGCTGCATGACGAGGCCGTGGATGAGCTCCGACACCGACTCCGCCATCGTGAGCTTGCTCATGACAAGGCCGGTCATGAAGCGCGGCGCGCTCTCGTAGATGCTGGCGACGGGAGTGCCCGGTCGACGTCCGCCCACGTGCAGGCCGACGGGGAAGCCGGCGTCGATGAACGCCCTCCACATCGCGTCCCACTTCGGGTCGCCGTAGTCACCCTCGGGAGGGAACAGCGGGATGTACCCGCTCACCAGCCCGGGCTGCGCCGCCGCGAACGCGATCTCCTCCGCGGCACGCTCGGGCGTGTTGATGGGGATCGCAGCGACGCCGAGCAGCCGATCGGGCGCGTGCGACGCGTAGTCGGACAGCCAGCGGTTGTACCCGCGCACGCTGTCGAGGTGCAACGCGGCGTCGGCCGTCTGCAGCGGACCACCGACGTAGAGCACCTCGGCGTCGACGCCGTCGGTGTCCATGTCCTGGATGCGTGCGACGGGATCCCCGGCGCCCGCCCGCCGATCCTCGAGCTTCCGCACGTTGAGCGTGAACTCCTCGGGCTTCTTCCCCGCGAGGTTGTCGAGGGTCATGATCGGCGTGCGCCTGCCCTCGAACACGCGGACGTCACCGTCGTCAGTGCTCTCGATGCGCGGCGCGCGATCACGGAACTCCGGCGACAGGTACTCCTGCCACGCGTCGTCGGGCATGGTGACGTGGGAATCGGACGAGATGAGCCGGTAGTCGGTCATGGCTGCCTTCCTGTCACCCGAAGACGACGGGGATGCCGTTGGGGCCACGGTGCTCGAGGCCGATGATGCGGACGTTCGGTGCGTCGGGGTCGATGCGCAGGTTGGGGAGCCGGTCGAGCACCGCGTTCATCGCCACCCACATCTCGGCGCGGGCCACGTGCATTCCCAGGCACACGTGCGGCCCACCGGCGAACCCGACGTTGGGCTTCGGCGCGCGGTGGGGGTCGAACTCCTCGGGACGGTCCCAGCGGGTGGGGTCGTGGTTGGCGGCGCCGAGGTTCATCTCGACGATCGCACCCGCAGGGATGTCCACGCCGCACAGCGTCACGTCCTCGGTGACGAGACGGCGGAAGATCGGGTCGGTTGCCTCCCAGCGCACGGCCTCGTCGATGGCGCGCCGCAGCAGCTCACGGTCGGCGCGCACCTCGTCGAGGAGGTCGGGCCGTTGCAGGAGCCCCACGAGCAGGATGCCGAGCTGGCGCCACGTAGTGCCGGAGCCGGCGGTGAGGATGAGCCGAGCGAAGCCGTAGATCTCCTCGTCGGTGAGGAGGTGACGCTCACCCCCTTCGTCGAGCTCGGTCTCCACCAGCAAGGTGATCAGGTCGTCGCGCGGCTCGCGGCGACGGTTTTCGATCACCCGGTGCAGCATCTCGGTGGTGCGTTGCTGACGCGCGGCGGCAACGGCCGGGTCGGACGCTCGCATCGGGTTGCCTTCGGCGCCCTCGCGGAACTCGAAGGCCTCCGAACGCGACAGGCCGAAGCTGGCCGTGATCGTCTGCAGGGGGATGCGCGCGCAGAGATCCGTGTTGAGCTCGGCGCGGCCCTGGTCCTCGAAGGCGGAGATCGCCTCGTCGACCAGCGTGGTGATCCACTGGTCGATCCACCACTGCGCGCGTTTGGGCGAGAACGCCGGTTGCACCAGCGCGCGGTTGCGCCGGTGCTCGTCGCCGACCATCTCGAGGATGCTCTTGCCGAACATCAACGTGGTCAGCCCGGCGTAGAACGTCGACGAGAACACCAAGTTCTCGCGGAGCACGGTGTCGTTCGCCTCGTACGACATCGCGGTGTACGTGGGTCCGTCACGCAACAGGCTGAGCCCACCGCGCTCGTAGCCGAGCAGCTCGCGCACCGATCCCTCGTGCACCGGCGCCGCGTCGAGGAGCTCCGCGAACGCGGGATACGGGTCTTCGACCAGGATGCCGCCATCGGTCGCCATCACGTGGCGCTCGACGTCGTAGAGGTCTTCGAACCGCTCGCGCTCCGACGCCGACGTCATCGCGAGGTGCCCGCCAGCAGTTCGTAGGAGTCGAGCTCGTCTGCCGCGGTGCCGAGCCGCCGCAGCAACTGGGCGATCACCTCCGGACGCACGTACACGGTGATGCCCCACAGGAAGAAGCCGTGCACGACACCCTTGCGGTACCCGTCCCACGCATCGTCCCACGACGGCACCGTCGTCACGCCGGCGGCGCCGAGCGCGTCGAGGTAGTGCCGGAGCAGATCGCGCTCGTTGGCGGCCCGCACGGCGGGCTCGAGTGCCGACGCGATGTGGTAGCCGACGTCGATCCACCAGGGGGCGAACTGGGTGACCTGCCAGTCGAGGAGGCAGCCCCGGTCTGCGCTGTCGATGAACGTGTTGCCCACGTGCGCGTCACCGTGCGCGATCGTCCAGCCCCGACCCGGCGTGTGTGCGGCCAGGTTGCGGTACGCGTCGACCAGGCCCTGCGCCGTGCGGGTGCCGTCGGGCACGCCGGCGCCGTTGGGCCCGTCGAAGTTGGCGCTGATCTCCTTCAGGCCGCGCACGTTCAGGATGAACTGCAGCCGCGACTCCAGCGCCGGGTTGCTGGCGACGATCTCGGGCTGCTCCCAGCCGTAGGCGTGCAGCTTCGCGAACTCGGCGAGCTGATCGGCGACGCGTTCGACGGTGCAGTCGTCGAGCGCGTCGCAGAACACCGCGCCGGCCTCCACCGCGTCCTGCGTGATCACCACGCCGTGGTCGGTGGTCGGGTCGACGTCGGCCCACACGCTGTTGAGGGTGCGGACCCCGATGGGATGCGCGAGATCGCGGTAGAAGCACGCCTCCGGCACACCGGCCTGGCGACTCCCGGCGCCCGCCGCCGAGAAGTAGCCCTTCGCACACAGCGCCCGTGGGAGCCCCTCGGGGATGTCACCCTCGATCTCGAAGCGCGCGTTCGTCGACACGCGCTCCACGATCGGCCCCGGGGTGACGTCGGTGACGTTCACCCCGGGGAACCGGGTCGAGAGGGCCCCGTTGAGCCACTCGGGCATGAGCAGCTCGGCGAGCGTTTCGGGGACGGAGATGCTGGTTGCGCTCATGGGGTCCTCGTGTTGTCGCTGGTGGTCAGGATGCGGGCGCGGCCGTCGTGGTGGGAGCTTCGATCGCACCGCCCTCCGTCGCGTTCTGAATGCCTTCGGGAGTGCCGACGAGCGTGCCGATGACCGGCTTGCCGCTCTTCGGGAACGGCACGAACTTGCCGTCCTGCACGTGCATGAACCACCCGCACGACGTCTTCGACGCGTGACCACGGCCCTCGAGGCTCACGTCGACCGGCTGGCACGCGAGGCCAGCTTGGTCGTACTTGCCGACCGCGTGCACACCGTCGACCAGACCCTGACGGGTGAGGTTCTTCCCCGCGTTCTCACAGCCCTTGATGAGCAGGTCGGCGTTGATGTAGCCGTTGTAGACGCCGAAGTCGGGCACGCCGGTGAAGCTTGCGTACTTCTTCAGGTCGGACTGGAACTTCTTGGTCGCAGCGGTCTTCAGCTCGACCGGCGTGGCGCTGACGAGGAAGTACGCGCTCGACGGGAAGTTCTGCGCCGCGGGCGAGTCGAGGAAGTCCTGTCCGTAGCCGGTCCCGAGCATCGACGCCTTCATCTCGACACCGTTCTGCTGGAGCCCCTGCACGACGGCGATGTTGGTTGCCGCCGCCATGGGCAGGTACACCGCGTCGACGCCCTCGTTCTTGATGCCGAGCACCGCGGGCGAGACGTCCGGCGACCCGAAGTCGAGTGCCGTGTTGGTGTACGCGGGATCGAGACCGACACCCGGGACCGCGTAGTTCATGAACGCCTTGGCCGACGCCACCGACGACGACGCCGCACCGTATGCGAGCGCGCCGACCTTCGTCGCCCCCGCCTGCTTCATGGCCTTGGCCGCGGTGTCGTAGATCACGTCACCGAAGAGCACACCGTTGCCACCCGAGCTGAGGATGTTCTCGTTGCCCTTCTGCTGGTAGTAGGTGCCGTCGGTACCCGAGCCCATCATCGGCACGCCGTTCTCCAGCAGGTAGCGATACGTGAGGAACGCGAACGGCGACTGGTTGACGATCGCGAACACGCCCTCGTTCTCGACCAGGTCCTTGGCCGCGGTGAGGTTCCCGGCACCCGACGCGTCGTCCCTGGTGACGTACGTGATCTTGCGACCGTTGCAGCCGCCCGCCGCGTTCTGGGCCTTGATGCGGGCCTCGAAGCCCTTGATGCCGTTCTTGGAGATCGACGCCGCCGCACCGGTCTCCGGCGAGATGTAGCCGAGCTTGATCTCCTTGGCGGTGACGCCGGGCTCGGCAGCTGATACCGACGCCCCGCTGACCGTGGCCAGCCCGACCGTCGCCAGCGCGGCGACGACACCCAGGCCGACAGCCGTGCGCACCCTTCGTGTTCGTGTGGTCATCACTCTCGTTTCCCCCTGATGTGGATTGCTTCAGATGTTGTCGCGGTGTGACACCGCTGGTTTCGGTCAGGTCAGCGGTCCGCCGAGGGCCCGCAGGCAGAACTGCCACAGCTCCTCGGCGATCGCGCCGGTGTCGATCGGGCTCTCGGCGTACGCGTAGTGGTGGAACACCGCCATCACGAGCTTGGTGACGTACCAGGCGTCGCGTTGCGGATCCTTCGACGCAAGGAGTCCTTCCTCGTTCGCGAGCACGAGCTGGCGCTCGACCAGGTCGGCGAAGTGCTGCGTGGCGTGCGTCATCTCGTCCGGGAACAGCTGATGGAGACGCCAGTGCTCGGCGGTCACGAAGCGCGGGCCGATGCCGTAGCTCGCCTCGCCCACGCTGCCCACGGTCACGTTCACGTAGAAATGCAGCCGCGCGACCGGATCGGGCAGCGCCTCGGCCGCCCGCTCGTAGTCGGCGCAGCTCTCGCCGATGAGATCCTCGAAGACTGCGAGCAGCAGCTGATCCTTGCCGCCGAAGATCCGGTAAAAGGTCTGGAGCGCGACGCCGGCTTCCTTCACCAGCTCCTGCGTCGTGAACTGGTCGCCGCGTTCGACGATCAGACGACGGGCGGCGGCGACGATGGCGTGCGCCTGCTCGATTTGGCGCGCGCGTGACCGCTGCACCGTCTCCGAACGGTCGGCGACGCGCTCGGCCCAGCTGACGGCGGCTGGCGTCACCGCATCGGCGGTCATCGAGGTGACAGCACCACGAGCGGGATCACACGGTCGGTGCGCGTCTGGTACACGTCGTAGTTGGGCCACTGCTCGGTGACGATCTTCCAGAGCCGCGGCTTCTCGTCGTCGGTGGCGGTGTGGGCACGTACGGGGACGTGGTCCGCCTTCACCTGCACCTCGGCGTCGGGGTTCGCGGTGAGGTTGAGGTACCACGACGGGTGCTGCGGCGCGCCCCCCATCGACGCCACCACCAGGTAGTCGTCACCGTCCTGGGCGAAGATCAGCGCCGACGTGCGTGGTTCGCCGCTCTTGCGGCCGGTGGTCGTGAGGAGCAGCGACGTCGCGCCGTTCCAGAGGTAACCCTCTTCGCCGTCGGTCTCCCGGTAACGGTCGATGTGGTCCTGACCGATCAGCGTGATGTCGGGAGCGGTGTACCCGGGCTCGTTCACGTCGATGCTCCCATGTCTCTTGGGTGGGCGGAGTCGAAGACGACGGGGATCGCGGTGGCGCCCCGCTCGTAGAAGCCGATGTAGCGGGGCGCCTCGGCGTCGGGGTCGAGCCGCAGGTTCGGCAGCCGGTCGAACAGCGCGGTGATGCCGACGTTCATCTCCGCCCGCGCCACGTGCATGCCGAGGCACACGTGGGGACCGTTCCCGAACGCGAGCGTGGGCTTGGGCGGGCGCGTGATGTCGTACTCGTCGGGTCGGTCCCAACGCGCCGGGTCGTGGTTGGCGGCGCCGAGGCACAGGTGGAGCACCGAGCCCGCGGGCAGGTGCACACCGAAGAAGTCGGTGTCGCGGGTGACGTGACGCGAGAACATCGGGTCGGTCGGGTTCCACCGCACCGACTCCTCGATCGCGAGCCGCACCGCGGTGCGGTCGGCCTGCACCGCGGCGACCACGTCGGGCCGCTCGAGGATCGCCGCGAGCGTGATGCCCAACTGCTTCCAGGTCGTCCCCGAGCCGGCCGCGAGCAGCAGCATCGCGAATGAGAGGATCTCGGCGTCGGTGAGCCGGTGCGACACGCCGTCCTCGTCGGTGTACTCCGCCTCGACCAGCACGCTGATGAGGTCGTCCTCGGGCACCTCGCGGCGGGCGGCGATGATCGGTTCGAGGATCGCGAAGCACCGCGGCGTGTCGCTCATGAGGAACTCGCGGATGACGAGCGCCTGCTCGACGCTCACCCCGAAGCTGCCCGTGATCGTGAGCACAGGGATGGCGGCCGCGAAGTCGACGTTGAGCTCGGCGCGGCCGTCGTCGATGAACTGGTCGATCAGCGCGTGGACGGTCTGCTCGATCCAGTTGGTGATCCACCACTGCGCCTTCGCCGGCACGAACGACGGCTGCACGAGCGCGCGGTACCGACGGTGTTGCGCGCCGCCCATGGCGAGGATGCTGTTGAAGACCCCGGGCTCGCTGGTGTCGATCGACTCCTCCGCCGCGTGCGACGCAAACAGGTCGCCGTCGCGGAACGCGGCGTCGCACGCCTCGAAGCTGAATGCGGAGAAGTGCGGACGGTCGGGGTACGGCAGACCCTGGAAGAACCAGTCGCCCGGGTAGTCGGTCAGTTCGTGCACGACGCCCGCGTGGACCGGGCCCGACTCGCGCAGCGCGTGCCACTTCGGGAACGGGTCATCGGCGTACCCGCCACCGGAGAGCGCGTTGTAGCTGCTGCGCAGGTCGAACAGCCGACGCAGCTCGTCGCGCGGGGAGCAGCTCGGCGTCGCTGGTCGCCGTCATCCTCTCCGCTCCTGGCGGCTCCGCCGCCGGGCCGCTGGGCCCCGCTCGCGACTCGGCTGGTTGGTGGTCTCTCGGCGATCGCTCACCTCGCGACGTAGCCCCCGTCGACGGGCAGCAACGCACCGGTGACATTCTTCGCTGCGTCGGACACGAGGTAGACCGCGGCCTCGGCGCAGTCCTCGGCGAGGATGGGCTTCCCCAGCGGGTGCATCGAGCCGACACCCTCCGCCATCTTCTCCTTGTCCTCGTCGCTGACCGTCATGCCCATGGCGTTGGTGAAGTTGGTGTAGGGCATCCCGGCGGGGCAGATCGCGTTGCAGCGGATGCCGAACGGCGCGCCCTCGATCGCCGCGGCCTTGGTGAGCTGGTGCACCGCGCCCTTGGTGGAGCCGTAGACGCTCCCACCCCACGACACCAGACCCGCGACCGAACCGGTGTTGAGGATCACGCCACCGTCGCCCTGGGCCTTGAACTGCTTGATCGCATACTTCGAACCGTTGAACACGCCCTTGGCGTTGATGGCGAAGAGCCGGTCGAAGTCGTCGTTGGTGTGCTCTTCGAAGATGAGCCCGGGGCGCGGCGTCGGGACACCGACGTTGTTGAAGATCACGTCGAGGCGCCCGAAGTTCGAGACTGCAAGCGCCACGGTCGCCTCGACGTCGGCCTCCCGGGACACGTCGCACTGGTCGGCGAGCGCGGTGCCGCCCGCTTCCTCGATCAGCTGCACCGTCCCCTTGGCGCGGTCGAGGTCGACGTCTGCGACCACGACCTTTGCGCCCTCTTCGGCGAAACGCAGCGACGTGGCGCGGCCGACACCCGATCCACCGCCCATGACGACGATCGACTTTCCCTCGAGCTGCATGGTCATGCTCCGTCTCCTTCGTTCTCGGTCACGAACGTGATCGCGCTCGTGGGGCAGGCCTGCACGGCATTGCGGATCGACTCGATCGGATCACCGTCGGGATCGACGACGATCGCCTTGGTCTCGTCGTCGTGCGCGAACGTGTTGGGCGCGTACACGATGCACATGCCGCTCCCCATGCAGAGCTCACGGTCGACGACGATGCCCGCTACCGGTCGCGCTGCGTTCGCGTCAGGCATGCGCCAGCACCGGCGGAGTCGCCGGCGTGAAGCGGTAGAGCTTCTCCGCGTTGCCGCGCAGCAGCTTGTACTGGGTCTCCTCGGGCAGGTGGCCGATCCGGTGCTTCACGACGCTGATGCAGTTCGGCCAGGTGGAGTCGGAGTGCGGGTAGTCGGTCTCGCACATCACGTTGTCCTCGCCGATCTCGTCGAGGCTCTTGATGCCGTGGGCGTCGTCGATGAAGCAGCCGTAGATGTGATCGCGGAAGGTGGCCCGCACGTCGAAGTTGTCGAGGTCGAGATCTTCGTCGGCCGCGGCGTGGCCCAGGAACGACATCTTCTTCACCCAGTGCCGCTGCTTGTCGACGACCTGCTCCGCCCGCTCGAGGTAGTAGGGGATCCAGCCGATCTCGCCTTCGGACAGCGCGATCTTGAGCTTCGGGAACCGCTGGAACATCCCGCTGAACATCCACGAGAGCATCGCCCCCGAGGTGCGCATCGCGCCCCAGGGCAGGTTGGCGATGAACGGCACGTCGGGCGCGATCTGCGGCACCTGCGACGACGAGCCGACGTGCATCGACACGACCAGCTCGAGGTCGTTCGCGGTCTTCATGACCGGGTCCCAGTAGCGGTCCTTGTCGTGGATGGTGGGCAGGCCGAGCGGGGCCGGGTTCTCGGAGAACGCGAACGTGGTCGCGCCCTTCGCCGCGCAGCGCTCCATCTCCGCCACCGCGAGCTGCGGGTCCCACATCGGGATCAGGAACAGCGGGATGTAGCGGCCCGGCGCGGCGCCGCACCACTCGTCGATCATCCAGTCGTTGTACGCCTCGAGGCACACGAGCCCGAACTCACGGTCGCTCGCCTCCATGAACAGCTGGCCGCAGAAGCGGGTGATGGTCGGGAAGCACAGCGACGCCAGCACGCCGGCGCGGTCCATGTCTTCCAGCCGCGCGACCGGGTCGTAGCAGCCGGGCCGCATCTCGCTGTACGGGAGGGGTTCAGGGCTGAACTCCTCCTTCGACTTGCCGGCCACGGCGCTGAGCCCGGAGCTCGGGAAGCGGTTGCCGTCGTAGACCCAGTAGTCCTGGCCGTTGTCGTCGAACTCCATGTGCGGCGCGCGGTCGCGGTCCTTGGCGGGGACGCGGTCGACCCACACGGTGGGCGGCTCGAGGATGTGGTCGTCGACGGAGATCAACCAGTCGAGGTTGCGAGCACCCACGTCGGAGCCGGTCACTTGAGCTCTCCGATCACCATGTGCTTGACCTCCTGGAAGGCGCGGATGCCCTCGGGTCCGCGCTCGCGACCGAGGCCGCTCTGCTTGTAGCCCCCGCCCGGTGCGTAGGCGCTGAACAGGCTCGAGTTCACGTTGACCGCACCGGCGCGCAGGCGGCGCGCGACGTTGGTGGCGGCGGCGACGTCGGCGCCGTACACCTGCGCCGACAGCCCGTAGACGCTGTCGTTGGCGATGCGCACGGCGTCGTCGAGATCGTCGTAGGAGAGCACCCCGATCACCGGACCGAAGATCTCCTCCTGCGCCGCCGGGTTGCCGTTGTCGGGCAGGTCGAGCACCGTCGGCTCGAAGTAGTACCCCTTGTCGAGTCCCGCCGGACGCCTGCCGCCCTGCGCGACCTTGCCGCCGCTCTCCTCGGCGAGGCCGACGAAGCGCTCGCACCGGTCACGCTGTGCGGCGCTGATGACTGGACCCAGCATCGAGGTGGGCTCGGTGGGCGGACCGACGGTGAGCGACGCGTAGGCACCGCTCACCGCGTTGAGCACGTCGTCCTTCTGGTCGCGCGGCACGACCATCCGTGTCGCGGCGACGCACGCCTGCCCCGCGGTCATCGCCACGACCATCATCGCCCCTGTCGCGGCGCGCTCGACCGCGTCGGGGAGATAGATCTGCGCCGACTTGCCGCCGAGCTCGAGCGCGACGTGCTTCACCGTCGACGACGCCTGGGCGAGGATCTGCTTACCGACGGTCGTGGAGCCGGTGAACGACACCATGTCGATCGCAGGGTCGGTGGTGAGCATCTCCGCGCCGCTCGCGCCCGCTTCCACCACCACGCTGAGCACGCCGGGCGGGAGGCCCGCGGCGTCGGCAGCCGCACCGAAGATCAGCGACGAGATCGGTGTGAGTGGGCTCGGCCGCAGGATGACCGTGTTGCCGGCCATCAGCGCGGGGATCAGCTTCTGGAACGCCATCAGGATCGCGGCGTTGTACGGAGTGATCGCGGTCACCACCCCGACCGGCTCGTGACGACGGACGCTCAACGCGACGCGTCCGGTGACGAGTTGGTCGACGGGAACCGGGTTGAAGTCCTCGTGCGCCATCGAGAGGTAGAGGTCGATGGTGTCGCGGGCGAACACCGCGCCGCTGCGCAGCTGCACGGCCTCGGCGAACATCGTCGGTTGGCCGGCCTCGGCGACCATCGTCGCGACGAGCTCCTCGGCGTTGGCCTCGAGGTGATCGACGAGCGCGTGGACGAAGCGGGCGCGCTCCGCGCCGCTCATCGACGGCCACGGGCCCTCGTCGAACGCTCGGCGGGCTTCGTCGATCGCCCGCCGGAATTCGGTGTCGGGGGTGACCGAGAGCTCGGCGACGTTCGTCTCGTCGGCCGGGTTCTCGACCGAGAGCACTTCGTCGCCCTCGACCCACCGCCCGGCCACGTAGGACCGGCGCTCGGTCATCACACCCACGTGCACTCCCCCCGTACGGAGATCAGAACCACGTTCTACTTATCACGGAACGCGCTAGCCCGCAAGGGCCCGCGAGCCCGATCTGCTCAGGGTTCCCGTCAGGCCCGGCGGTACGCGACCGCGCCGCCGTAGTGGGGGGAGCTGTGGCACGCCACCCCCACTTCCGCGCCCGCTCGCTGGCGATCGCCGGCCCGGCCCGAGAGCTGCAGGTAGACCTCGAGCATCTGCGGGACGCCGTGCATGCGTCCGTTGCCGAGCGCGCCGCCTCCCGACAGCGCAGGCAGGCCGTCGGGAGCGTCGCTGTCGATGCCGCCGGCGGTCACGAAGGCATGGGCCTCCCCCACCGGGCAGCAACCCAACGCCTCGAGCCAGAACCAGACGAACGGCGAGAAGCCGTCGTAGACCTGCGGCAGGTCGACGTCGTCGGGCCCGAGACCGGAGTGCTCCCAGAGTCGACGGGTGGTCTCGAACGCGGTGTCCATGATGTCGTCGAGCGGCCAGTGCTGCGGGATGCGCCGCGTCGTCGGCGCGCCCATCCCGAAGCCGCTGACGAGCACCGGGTGATTCGGGAGGTCACGCGCGCGTTCGGCCGAGGTGAACACGAACGTCGCCACGCCGTCGACCGGGATGTCGCAGTCGTACATGCAGATCGGATCCGCGATCACGCGCGCGGCGAGGTAGTCCTCGGCCGTCAGCGGCTTGTCGTACCAGAAGGACCAGGGGATCCGGGCCCCGTTCTTGCGCGCCTCGACCACGACCGCAGCCATCTCGTCGCGCGACGCGCGGTAGCGCTGGAGGTACTCGTTGTACGGAAGCGCGATCATCGCCAGTGGGCCGAAGTATCCCTGCGGCGCCATCCACTGCATCGAGCCGCGCGCCTCGCGCATGGGGTTGTTGTGGTACTTGCCGACGGGGTTGTGCAGCGCTCGGTGCAGGAGCACGTAGTCGGCGGCGCCGCTCGCGACCGCGTTGACGGCCAGCTCCACCGAGCCCGGGATCTGGCCGTAGCCCTGGAACCCGCTCGCCCAGCGCGGGTTGACACCGAGGTGCTCGGCCATCCAGTTCGCGCTGACGATGCTCACGCCGTCCTCGATGGTGTGCGCGCCCGCGGTCGGGAAGATGGCGCCGGTGGTGAAGCCGTCGATCTGCGCCACGTCGAGCCCGGCGTCGGCGATCGCGACCTTCGCAGTGTCGAGCGCGATCGCACCGAGAGGCTTACCGGCATGACGCTGCACCGGAGACTGCGCGTAGCCGACGATCGCCACCTGGTCGGAAGCGGCGAAGCGTCCGCTCACGTGGTCTCCAACGCGAACGCGGGCACCGACGTGCCGGAGGCGAGGTCTTCGAACGCGACGACGACGCGCGCCCCGATCGCCAGGGGCGCGTCAGGACCGTCGAGCATCTCGGGACCGTCGACGAGACGTCCGATGGTGCGGAGGTCGGCCTGTTCCTCGAGCTCGACGTCGACCAGCACGAACGGCACGAGGTCGTCGAAGCCGGGGAGAAACGACTGGTGCATCACCGTCCACGACCGCACGACGCCGCGCCCGCTGACGGGCACGAACGTGAAGTCGGGCTCGGTGCTGTGGCAGTGCGAGCAGACGATGTCGGGGGGCATCGCGAACGTGCCGCAGCGCGAGCACCGCGCCATCGCGAGCACGTGCTCGGCGGCGGCGTCCCAGTATCCCTGTGACCGCTCGTCAGGAACCGGAACCGGCCGCCCCAGCGGTGCTGCGTCGCTCACGGCAGCGCTCCTGCCGCCTGCAACGCGGCGATGTCGTCCCACGTGTACCCGAGCTCGAGCAGGATCAACTCGGAGTGCTCGCCGTGCTCGGGCGCGGCGGCGCAGCTCCGGCCCTTCGCCGTCGAACTGCACCGGCACCCTCGGAAGCCTGTACGACGGGACGCCATCGGCCACGACCTCGCCGATGTAGTCGTTGGCCACGACCTGCGGGTCGTCGAGCAGCTCCTCGACCGCCTGCACCGGCGCCCACGGCGCGTCGATGCCGGACAGCAGCGCCTTCCACTCGGTGAAGGTGCGCGACTTGAACTCCGCGGTGAGCAGCTCGACGCACTCCTCGGCGTGCTCCTTGCGTGCCGCGAGGTCGACGAAGCGCGGGTCGTCGATCAAATCGTCGCGACCGATCAGCCGACAGAAGTCGGGCCAGTACCGATCGGCCTCGAGGAACACCAGGGAGATGTGGCGGTGGTCCTTCGTCGAGTACACACCGACGAGCGGATTGACGTACCCGCTCGCGCTCATCGACATCGCCCGGGGTTGTGCACCCTGCAGCGCGGACAGGACGTCGGACGAGAGCGTCCACATCGCGGTGGCGAGCAGCGAGACGTCGACGACCTTGCCCTTCCCCGTGCGGGTGCGCTCGAGTAACGCGGCCGCCATGCCGAACGCCAAGGCCATCGCACCGTTGCGGTCGCCCATCGCGCCGCGCTGACCGATGGGACGGTCGAGCTCGGCCGGCGTGAGCACGTGCGCCAGACCACCACGCGCCCAGAACGCCGACGCGTCGTACCCCGGCGCGTCGGCATCGGGACCCCGGGCGCCGTAGCCGTGGCCACGCGCGTAGATCAGCGTCGGGTACCGCTCGGTGAGCGTCTCGGCGTCGAGTCCGAGCCGCTGCAGTGCGCCAGGCCGGAAGTTGGTGAGGAACACGTCCGCGGTGGCGATCAGCTTCTCGAGGATCTCGCGACCGCCCTCGGTGCGCAGGTCCAGCGCCACCGAGCGTTTCCCGCGGTTGGCCAGCGCGATCGACAGGTTGACGCCGCCGCCCCCGTCGGTGCCGATGCCCTGGGTCATGAGGCCCCGGTACGGGTCGCCCTCGGGCCGTTCGATGCGCACCACGTCGGCGCCCCAGTCGGCGAGCAGCGCGCCCGCCACCGGCACGAACACCCACTGGGCCAACTCGACCACCCGCACGCCGGTGAACGCGCCTTCCGTCATGGTCCCCCCTGGAGCTACATGGTTCCGCGGCCGGTAGAACGGGGTTCTAGCACCTTCGTGGGGAACGTGCCACGGACCGGTCAGGCGACGACGCCGCGCACCTTGAGGTCGATGATCGCATCCCAGTCGAGACCCAGCTCGGTGAGGATCGCGTCGCCGTGCTCGTTGAACTCCGGGGCGCGGCGCGGCTGCGGCGCGACCTCGTCGAACTGGACGGGCGCGGCGGTCAGGCGGAAGGGCGTGCCTCCCGCGGTGGTGAGCTCCTGGACGTAGCCGTTCGCCACCGACTGCGGATCGGCGGCGGCCTCGAGCGTGTGCTGGACCACGGTCCACTGCCCGACGAAGTCGGCGAGGGCCTCGCGCCACTGGTCGACCGTGCGCGACGCGAACACTTGGCGCAGGATCTCCTGCGCCTCCGCGCTGTTCGCGAGCAACGTCGCGTGATCGGCGAACCGAGCGTCGTCGGCGAGCTCGGGTCGCCCGATCGCCTGGCAGAGCGGCGCCCAGTACTGCCCGGCCTGCAGGCAGCACAAAGAGATGAGACGGCCGTCGCTGGTGTCGTACATCGCGACGAGGGGGTTGAATCGCAACTGGTCGGCCGGTGGCGCGGTCCACGGGATGTCCATCAGGAGCGACAGCGCGACGGCCTGGCCCATCGCCCACAGCCCGGTGCCGAGCAACGACACGTCGACGATCGTCGCCTCGCCCGTGCGCTCGCGGTGGAAGAGGGCGCCCATGATCCCGCCCGCGATGGTCATCGCCCCGATCGAGTCACCGAAGCCCGGCGCCGGCGGGTTGACGACGAGGTCGTACTCGGGGCGGGTGCAGCCGATCGCCACGCCGGCGCGGGCCCAGAACGCGAGCGAGTCGTAGGAGCCCTTGTCGGCGTCGGGGCCGCGTGCGCCCTGCCCGTGGCCGCGTACGTAGATGATCTTCTCGTTGTGCGCGCGCACCTCGTCGACTTCGATCTGCAGCTTCTTCGCCACCCGCGGCAGCTTGTTGGTGAGGAAGACGTCGGACGTCCCGATCAACTGGTGCAGGATCGCGAGGCCGTCAGGCGACGTGAGGTCGAGCCCGAGGCTCTTCTTGCCCCGGTTGGAGTGCTCGAGCAGCGGGTGCACGTCGCTGCCCATGTCGGCGACGACGCCGGTGGCGACCAACCCGCGCATGGCGTCGCCCCGCTCGACGTGCTCGATCTTGATCACCTCGGCACCCCAATCGGAGAGCAACGCCGACGCAGCCGGCACGAAGGTGTGCTCGGCGACCTCGAGGATGCGCACCCCTTGCATGACGTCGGTCATGAGTCCCCCTGGGTCGACACCGGTGCTGGTGCACGCGGCGTGATGGTGACGGACGGGATCGACACGCTCGCACCGTGGCTCACCACGTTGTGCACGAGCGTGACGAGCTCTTCGACCTCGATGAAGCCGCCGTTCATGAGGTTGCGTTGCATCCACACCGGCCCGAGCTCGATGGCGAGATCGGAGCTCCAGTCGTCGGCGAACTGCGTCATCGACTCACCCTCGCCGCCGGGACAGTCGCCGACGGTGATGCGCGTGAAGCCGAGCTCGGGGTGCTCGGTGCGCCACGCCTCGACCATCTTGTCGAGCGCAGCCTTGCTCACGAGGTACGCGGCGAGCCCCGGCCACGGCGACGTGAGCGACGCGCTGACCGAGGAGAGGTACGCCGCCGCGCCGTGCGACGCCTGCAGGTGCGGCAGCGCGGCCGCGGTGACCAGCGACGCGCCGATGGCGTTGGTGTCGAAGGCGCGCCGCCAGGTCTCGGCGGCGAGGTCCTCGATCCGGGACAGCGGGCCGATGCCGGTGGCGTACACGAGCGCGTCGATCCCGCCCAGGCCGTCCGCGGCCTCCTCGATGGCGCGGCGGCACGACGCCTCGTCGGTCACGTCACAACGGATGGCGAGCGTGCCGGAACCGGCTTCCGCGGCTGCGTCGACCAGTCGGTCGTGGCGTCGGGCCAGGAGCGCCACGTCCTCGCCCCGCTGGGCCAGCCCGACCCCGATGCAGCGCCCGAGCCCGCTGGACGCTCCGATGACCACCGCTCTCATCGATCCCCCTCGTCGATCGGCTGTGCGTGCATCGTGGCATGCGGCGAGGCGCCGTTCCGGACCGCGGCCTCGACCAACTCGATCGCCCAGGTGAGGCCGCGGATGGCGTCGTCCGGAGCGAGCTCCCAGTCGACGACCATCCGCTCGTACGACACGACGCTCCAGAGCACGTCCAGCACCGCGCCCGCGACCGTCCGGTCGTCCTGCGACCACGCGGCGGTGTGCGGTTCGAGCGCGGCGAGCAGCGCGGCGCGTTGCCGGGCGTTGGCGGCGGCGACGGTGTCGTCGCGCGGCGTCCGCGGCGCGATGGGGAACGACGACACGTACTCGAGCATCCGCGCGGTCACCGCGGCGACGTCGTCGAGCGCGAGCCCGACCACGTCGACCCCCGACTCCTCCTCGAAGCGCTCGAGCACCGCGTCGCGCAGCTCACGCTCGGTCGCGAAGTACCGGTACACCGTGCGCTCGTTGACCCCGGCACGCTCGGCGGCCGCTCGGACCGTGAGCGCAGCCCAGTTCCAGGTCGGGAAGCCGTGGAGCAGCTCGGCACCCGCGGTGAGGATGCGCTCGCGCGTCTCGGCGGCTCGTTGGCGACGGACCGGGCTGTCGTAACGACGGCGCGCGGGCGCGGTGTCGGTCACGCGACCGCGGGCACCAGCACCGGCATCGACTCCCAACCCCGCACCGACGAGGTCGGCGCGAGGTGCGGCTCCTGCGACCAGTCGACGTCCCACGCCGGGAAGCGCTTCAGCACCTCCTCGAGCGCGATGCGCCCCTCGAGGCGCGCCAGCGCGGCGCCGAGGCAGTAGTGCGCGCCGTAGCCGAAGGTGAGGTGCTGGCCGATCTCGCGGTGGATGTCGAAGCGGTCGCCGCCGGGGTAGCGCCGCTCGTCGCGGTTGGCGGCGCCGACGAGCAGGAGCATCGCGCTCCCCTCCGGCACCGTCGTCCCGTGGCACTCGACCGGCTTGGCCACGTAACGACCGACGTGCGGCGCCGGCGGCTCGTAGCGCAGGAGCTCCTCGATCGCATTGGGGATGAGCGACGGGTCGTCGACCAGCTCGCGCCGCTGGTCGGGGTGCTCGGCGAGCACCTTGCCCGCCCAACCGATGAGCCGCGTCGTGGTCTCGTTCCCCGCGCCGGCGACGACAGTGAGGTAGGTGAGGATCTCCTCGCGCCGCAGGGTGCGCCGGGTGCCGGTCTCGTCGTCGAACTCGGCGTTCATCAGCTGGGTCATGATGTCGTCGGACGGATGTTCGGCGCGCCAGTCGAGGTACTCCGCGAACATCTCGCCGTCGACGAAGTTCTCGGAGACCTTCTGCGGCTCGCCGGGCTTCGTGCGCAGGCGCGCGTTGCCCTTGTCGCGCACCGCCTCCTGGTCGGCCTCGGGGATGCCGAGGAGCATGCCGATCACGCGCATCGGCATCTGCGCGCCGAGGTCGGCGACGAAGTCGAAGCCGGGCTCGCCGACGAGCGGGTCGAGGCTGCGCGCGGCAGAACTCGCGGATCTTCGGCTCGAGCCCGTTGACCTGCCGCGGGGTGAACACGCGCGACAGCAGGCTGCGATGCATCGTGTGGGTGGGCGGGTCTTCGAAGATGAGGATGCCCGGCGGCATCTGGACGCCGGCCTTGATGATCTCGAGGATGCCGCCGCGTCCCGAGATGTAGGTCTCGCGGTCGACCAGACCCCGTTCCACGTCCTCGAAGCGACTCAGCGCGTAGAAGTCGTACCGCTCGTCGTAGTAGAGGGGCGCCTCTTCGCGGAGCCGGGCGAAGACCGGATACGGGTCGGCGTCGATCTCCACGTCGTACGGGTCGTACGACAGGTCACTCGTCTGCGTGGCGGTCATCGCGTCCCCCTGATTCGTGTCAGCAGATACTGACACGAAATCATGGCGCCGGAAACTACTTGGGAGGGAACCGGAGCGCGCCGTCGAGGCGGATGATCTCGCCGTTGAGGTACGGGTTGCGGGCGATCGACTCCACCAGGAACGCGAACTCCTCGGGTCGGCCCATGCGCTTCGGGAACACGATGCTCTCGACCAGTTTCTCCTTGGTCGCATCGGGCACGCCCAGCATCAACGGCGTGCCCATGGTGCCCGGCGCGATCGCACACACCCGCACCCCGATCGGTGCGAGGTCGCGTGCCATCGGCAGGGTCATGCCGAGGATGGCCGCCTTGGCCGCCGCGTACGCGATCTGGCCGGTCTGGCCTTCGAGCCCGGCGACGGATCCCGTGTTGACGATGACGCCGCGCTGTCCGTCGGCGTCGGGCTCGTTCTCGGCCATCGCCGCCGCACCCAGTCGGCTGACGTTGAAGGTGCCGAACGCGTTCATCTCCATCGTGGCGACGAACGCGGTCTTGTCGTGCATCACGCCGCCGCGCCCGACCGTGCGGCCACCGCCGAGCCCGCCACCGGCGACGTTGACCACGAGCGAGAGCGGGCCCAACGAGCGCGCCACCTCGATCGCCGCGCCGACGTCGTCGTCGTCGTTGACGTCGCCGTCTGCTGCGATCGCGCCGTCACCCAGCTCCTTGGCGAGCTCCGCGCGCGGTCGGCGTCGCGATCGAACACCGCTACGCCCATCCCGATCGAGACCAGGTGACGCGAGGTGGCGGCGCCGAGGCCGCCCGCGCCTCCCGTCACGATCGCCGAACGTCCGTCGAGCTCCATGCCTGCCCTTCGTCAGTCGGCCGTGTCAGCGGTTGGTCGGGAAACCGAGGTCGATCACGCTCGAGGCCGGGTCGGGCCACCGAGTGGTCACGACCTTCGGGTGCGTGTAGAAGCGGATGCCCTCGGGACCGTAGATGGGGGCGTCGCCGAACAACGACGCCTTCCAACCACCGAAGGAGTGCCACGCGACGGGAACGGGAATCGGCACGTTGATGCCGATCATGCCCACGTTCACGTCACGCTCGAACCGACGCGCCGCACCGCCGTCGCGCGAGAAGAGCGCCACGCCGTTGCCGTAGGGGTTGGCGTTCACCAATGCGAGCGCGTCATCGAACGTCGGGACGCGCACGATGCTCAGGACCGGCCCGAAGATCTCGTCGTCGTAGACGGCCATGCCGGGCTCGACGTTGTCGATCAGCGAGCACCCGACGAAGTAACCGTCCTGCAAACCGTCGCGTTCGGCAAGCGGCGAGCCGTCGACCACGACCACGGCACCGTCGTCATTGGCGCGCGCGAGGTACGACTGCACGCGGTCGCGGTGTTCGCTCGTGATGAGCGGTCCCATCATCGACGTGTCGTCGTCGCCGGGACCGACGACGACGTCGGGGATCCGCGCCGCGATCGCCTCGACCAGCGGATCGGCGACCGCGCCCACCGCGACCACGACGGAGATCGCCATGCAGCGCTCCCCCGCCGAGCCGTACCCGGCCGAGATGGCTGCGTCGGCGGCGGCGTCGAGGTCGGCGTCGGGGAGCACGACCATGTGGTTCTTCGCACCACCGAGCGCCTGCACCCGCTTGCCGTGCTTGGCACCGGTCTCGTAGACGTGGCGCGCGATCGCAGTGCTGCCGACGAACGAGACGGCATCGACGTCGGGATGCGTGAGCAGCGCGTCGACCGCCTCGGCGTCGCCCTGCACCACGGTGTGCACACCGTCGGGGAACCCTGCCTCCCGCACCAGCTCGGCGAGCAACAACGACGCCGACGGATCCTTCTCCGACGGCTTGTGCACGAACGCGTTGCCGCACGCGAGCGCATTGGCGAGCATCCACAGCGGCACCATCACGGGGAAGTTGAACGGCGTGATGCCGACCACGACGCCGACCGGTTGGAGCACGGTGTGCACGTCGATCCCGGTCGAGACCTCGGAGCTGTGTTCGCCCTTGAGGAGGTGCGGGATGCCGCACGCGAACTCGACGCAGTCGAGGCCACGCGCAACTTCGCCCCGGGCGTCGTCGAGCACCTTGCCGTGCTCGGCGGTGATCAGCGCGGCCAGGTCGTCGCGACGAGCGTCGACCAGCTCGCGCAGTCGGAACATCGCCGCGTTGCGCCGGCTCAGCGGCGAATCGCGCCAGTCGGCGGCCGCGGCGACCGCGACCTTGACCGCAGCGTCGACCTCGGCCGAGGACGCGAACGCCACCTCGGCCCTCTGCACGCCCCGCGCGGGGTCGAAGACCGGCCCGCGCCGCGCCGCCGCGCCGTCGACCCGGCGTCCGCCGATCCAATGTCCGATGGTGTCCACGCGGTGCTCGCCTCCGACTAGAGGCGGTAGAGCTTACGGGCGTTCTCGCCGTAGATCTTCTTCTGCGTCTCGACCGGCAGCGTCGCCATCTTGTCCTTCACCGAAGCGAGCGGCTCCGGGTAGAGGCACGTGGGGTGCGGGAAGTCGGTCTCGAACAGGATGCTGTCCTCGCCGACCGCCTCGATGAGGTCGGGCAGCTTGTTGCGCGCGTTCTCGAACCAGAACGTGGCGAACATGTTCGACCGGAAGTACTCCGACGGCATCTTCTTCATCTTGGCCAGCTCGTCGGGCGCGTTCTCCGACATCTCGTAGTCGAGCGTCTCGAGCATGAACGGGATCCAGCCCACGCCGCTCTCCACCGAGACCATCTGCAGCTCGGGGAACCGGTCGAAGACCCGCGAGAGGATGACGTTGGTGAGGACGCGCGAGTTGCCGATGAAGAGCAACGCGCCGCCGATGGCGAGCTTGGTGTCCATCGGGTGCGACTCCCACGGGTACTGCCCGTAGAAGCCCATCGCGGTCGCGCTCGCGCCGATGTGGAAGTGCACCGGCATGTGGAGGTCGGCGCAGATCGCCCAGAACGGATCCCACGCGTGGTTGGCGAGATCGGGCGCGCCGAGATCGGTGGGGTCGGACGTCATGTTCACGCCGCGAGCACCGAGCGCGGCGACGCGCTTGGTCTCGGCCACGCACCGGTCGACGCTCCACGCGGGCATCAGGGGCAGCCCGAGGAGACGGTCACCCGAGTCGGCCTGGATGCCGGCCATGTAGTCGTTGTAGAGCTCGATCACCAGCTTGCAGAGCGCTTCGTCCTCGATCATGCCGAGGTCCTGGCCCCCGAGGCCCACGGTGTTCGGGAACATGATCTGCGCGTCGATGCCGCACTCGTCGAGCACACCGAGGCGCACCTTGGGGTCGTACGAGCCGACGTGCGTGTCCTCGATGCCCCAGTGGTTGAGCGCGAGGTCGGCGCTCTCCTTCTGACCGTCCTTGCCGATCACCGCGCCGGCGCTGGCGCGGCCCAGCGGATGGCCGTCGAACACCCACGTGGGGATGTCGTCGATCGTCTCGACGTGGGGGACGCGGTCCTTGTACTTCTCGGGCGCGAGCTCGGTGAAGAGGTCGTGGCGCTCGGTGAAGTGGGAGTCGGCGTCGATGACGAGGGTGCCGTCGCTGAGCATGTGCCCAATGTAGGACTGATCTGGGCTCCGTACAATTTCTGCCGGTGGTGCCAGAATCCCCCGCATGCAGCCTGGAGACATGCGCATCGGGTGGATCGGCGCCGGGGTCATGGGGGCGAGCATGTGCGGCCACTTGCTGGCAGCGGGCCACCCGGTGACCGTCACCACACGGACGCGCACGAAGGCCGACGCGCTCGTCGAGGCGGGCACGTCGTGGGCCGACTCCCCCGC
This sequence comes from uncultured Actinomycetes bacterium, assembly GCA_963756895.1. Taxonomy (GTDB): domain Bacteria; phylum Actinomycetota; class Acidimicrobiia; order IMCC26256; family DASPTH01; genus DASUAS01. The sequence continues at coordinate 26,957 of CAVWPI010000007.1, forward strand.
CGACGTCGCCGCCGCGAGCGACGTGGTGTTCGTCATGGTCGGCTACCCGGCCGAGGTGGAGGAGGTGGTGCTCGGCTCGAGCCAGACAGGTGAAGGCGCCGTGGTCACGACGCTCGCGCCGGGTGGCGTGCTCGTGGACATGACCACGAGCCGGCCCGCGCTCGCGATCGAGATCGCCGCCCGCGCGAGCGACGCCGGCCTCGCTGCGCTCGACGCCCCGGTGTCGGGCGGCGACGTCGGCGCGCGCAACGCCACGCTCTCGATCATGGTGGGAGGCGACGCCGACGCGTTCGCGCGCGTGCACCCGCTGCTCGAGCGGATGGGCAGCACGATCGTGCACCAGGGGCCCGCGGGTGCGGGCCAGCACACCAAGCTCACCAACCAGATCGTGGTCGCGGGGAACCTCGTCGCCATGTGCGAAGCGCTGCTCTACGCGACCCGTGCCGGGCTCGACGTCGAGTCGGTGCTGGCGTCGATCTCCGGGGGCGCGGCATCGAGCTGGGCGCTCTCGAACCTGGCGCCGCGCATCGTCGCGGGTGACTTCGCGCCGGGCTTCTTCGTCGACCACTTCGTGAAGGACATGGCGATCGCGCTCGACGAAGCGGCGCGCCTGCTGCTCGCGCTTCCCGGTCTCGCGCTCGTGCACCAGCTCGCGGTCGCGCTCCAGGCGCAGGGCCACGGCCGCGACGGGACCCAGTCGCTCATCCTCGCGTTGGAGGCGTTGTCGCCCGCGAGCTGACCAGGCTCAGTACTGCGCCGCGACCTCGTCGAGGAGCGAGGCGGTGCGATCGGGCTGGCCCACCATGCACATGTGGCCGGCGTCGAGATCGATCACGCGACACGCCGGACCGACGTTCTCCGCGAACCGCCGTTGCTTGTCGGCGGCCACGATCATGTCCTGCAGCGTGCACACCCACGTCGACGGCAGGTCGGGACGCAGCGGCGCGAGGTCGACCGGGCTGTCCGAGAGGTTCGGCGCCTCGGGCACCAGTCGCTCGAGGCAGAACTCGAACTCTTCGTCAGTGAGGTCGTTGCCGAGGACCAGCTTCGCGAGCTCGCCGTCCATCGTGCGCGGTTCGACTTCGCCGGCGGCCTCCATCCCGGCGTGAGCCATCGCCTGCACCTCGGGATCGAGCGTGTCGAACGCCGACTTCCCGGTCTCCGGCACGGTGCACGCGACGAACACCGCGTGGCGGACCCGATCGCCCAGGAGACTGATCGTGGCGGGCATCGAGCAGCCTGCGAGCGAGTGGCCGGCGAGCACGAAGTCGTCGAAGCCGGCGGCGTCGACGTCGGCGCGCACGGACTCCGCGCAGTCGGCGAACGTGACCCGGCGCAGGTCGGCGGGGTGCCCACCGCGACCGGGGAGGTCGACCGCGATCGACGGCGCGGACATGAGGGCACGGGTGCGGTCCCAGCAGCGGCCGTCGAGGCCGCCACCGTGGACGAGGACGACAGGGATCATGGCCGGTAGCTTGGATGGTCTCATCCGCAATGTGCAACAGGTGGTGGGTCATGCGTGACGTCGTGGTCGTCGAAGCGGTGCGGAGCCCGGTCGGGCGGCGCAAGGGCGGGCTGTCCGGGATGCACGCGGCCGACCTGCTCGGCGAGGTGCAGCGCGCGGTCGTCGAGCGCTCGGGGATCGACCCGACCGAGATCGGCCAGGTCGTCGGCGGGTGCGTCGGCCAGGTGGGCATGCAGGCCGCCAACATCACCCGCACCGCGTGGTTGCAGGCCGGCCTGCCCCTCGAGGCGGCCGCGACGACCGTGAACACGCAGTGCGGCTCGTCGCAGCAGGCCACCAACATGGCGACCGCGCTGGTCGCGGCAGGCGTGGTCGACGTCGCCGTCGCCTGTGGCGTCGAGGTGATGAGCGTCGTGTCGATGGGGTCGAGCGTCCCGAAGGACCCGTTCGTCGGCAAGCCCATCAACCGCAAGTACTGGGAGCACTACGAGAACACCTCGCAGTTCGAGGGCGCCGAACGCATCGCCGAGAAGTTCGGCGTCACCCGCGACGAGCTCGACGCGTTCGGCAAGCAGTCGCAGGACCGCGCCGCGGTCGCGTGGGCCGAGGGCCGCTTCGACACACAGGTCGTGCCGATCGAGGCGCCGACGCTCGGCGACGACGGCGAGCCCGACGGCACCCACACCGTCACCCGCGACGAAGGGCTGCGCGACACCTCGCTCGAGGCCCTCGCCAACCTCAAGCCGGTGCTCGACCGCGATCCCGCGTTCCACACCGCCGGCACCGCGTCGCAGATCAGCGACGGTGCGGGTGCGCTGCTCCTCATGACCGCGGAGAAGGCCGACGCGCTCGGGCTGCAGCCCCGGGCCCGCATCGTCGACACGTGCATCGTGGGCAGTGACCCCGTGCTCATGCTCACCGGTCCCATCCCCGCCACCGAGCACCTGCTCGAACGCAACAAGCTCAAGATCGACGACGTCGACCTGGTGGAGATCAACGAGGCGTTCGCGTCGGTCGTGCTCGGCTCGCAGCGCGCCACCGGCGCCGACATGGAGAGGGTCAACCCGAACGGCGGCGCCATCGCGCTCGGCCATCCCCTCGGCGGCACCGGCACCATCCTGCTCACCAAGGCGGTGCACGAGCTGGAGCGCACGGGCAGCAGTCGCGCGCTGGTCACCATGTGCTGCGGCGGCGGGTCTCGGCACCGGCACCATCCTCGAACGCCTCTGACATCCAGCGAACATCTCGGAGTTGACCGTCACGGGCGACGCGAACTTTGAGATGTTCGGTCGGGGGAGGCCCTCGGGACCCCGGGCGGGCAGCGGGCTCGCCGCACCTGGCGTAGATTCCGCGCCATGACCACGACTCCCGCCCCGCCCGTTGCCGCGCGCTTCATCGGCAAGTCGGTCACCCGCAAGGAGGACCAGCGCCTCCTCACCGGTCACGGCCTCTACGTCGACGACGTGAAGGTCTCGGGCACGCTCCACGCCGCGTTCCTCCGCAGCGACCTCGCGCGTGCCGCCATCACCGGGATGGACACCACCGCGGCCAAGGCGCTGCCGGGGGTGGTCGCGGTCTACACGTGGGAGGACTTCAACGGGATCAGCGGCCCCGGCTACCACTCCATGATGAGCGAGGAGCTGCTGGTGCCGCCGCCGCTCGCGGTCACCGACGTGCGCTACGTCGGTGACCCGGTGGCCATGGTCATCGCCGAGACGCGCTACCTGGCCGAGGACGCGTGCGAGCTCATCGAGGTCGACTACGACCCGCAGACCGCGGTCGTCGACTACACGCGCGCCGCCGCCGACACCGAGAACGTCGTGCACGCGGGCTGGGGGCTCGAGTCGAACGCGATGGTGCAGGTGCCGTTCACGCCCCTCTCCCCCGACCTCGACGAGGTGTTCGCATCGGCTGCGCACGTCGTCGAGTGCGACGTCGAGCAGAACCGCTACGTGGCGATGCCGATGGAGACCCGCGGCATCGTGGCGTCGTACAGCAAGGGCCGCGAGGAGCTCGACATCGCGTGCCGCGACGCAGTCGGTGCACGAGACCAAGAATTTCTTCGCCCGCTACGTGCAGATCCCCGAGGGACACGTGCACGTCACCGCGCGCGACGTCGGCGGCGGCTTCGGCCAGAAGATGTTCGTGTACCGCGAGGAATGTGCGGTCGTGCTGGCGTCCTACCTCCTCGGACGACCGGTGAAGTGGATCGAGGACCGTCGCGAGAACCTGCTGTCGGCCGGTCACTCGCGCAACGAGTTCGCGCACGTGAAGATGGCCCTCGACGACGACGGGATCATCCAGGCGATCACCGCCGACCACGTGTGCGACGTCGGCGCGTACGCGGTGTGCCCGGCCGGCATGGACCCGATGCTCCTCCCGGGTCCGTACAAGACGCCCCGACTCGGCTTCTCGATCGAGATGGTGTGGACCAACACCATGGGCAAGGCCGCGTACCGCGGTCCGTGGATGTTCGAGACGACGGCACGCGAGATGGCCATCGACCACGCCGCGGCCGAGATCGGCATCGACCCCGCCGAGCTGCGGCGACGCAACCTCCTCGCCTTCGACGACCTCCCCTTCACCGCCCCGAGCGGCAACGTGTTCCAGGAGATCACGCCGCTGGAGACGCTCGAACAGGCGCTCGAGCTCCTCGACTACGAGGCGCTCCGCAAGGAACAGGCCGCGGCGCGGGTCGAGGGCCGCCACCTCGGCGTGGGCATCTGCTCGTACGTGGAGCCGACGTCGATGGGCAGCAACACGCTCGCCACCGAGGCGGCGACGGTGAAGGTCGAGACCAGCGGCCGGGTCGTCGCCTACCTCGGCACCACCGCGCACGGCCAGAGCATCGAGACCACGATGGCGCAGATCGTCGCCGAGCACCTCGGCGTCGCCTACGAGGACGTCACCATCGTGCAGGCCGACTCGCGCTCGACGCCGTACGGTCCCGGCACCGGCGGCAGTCGCACCGCGGTCGTCGCCGGCGGCGCCGCCCGCGAGGCGACGGTCGCGGTGCGCGAGAAGGTGATGAACATCGCCGCGCACATGATGGAGGCGTCGCCCGACGACCTCGAGATCTCGGAGGGTGTCGTGGCGGTGCGAGGGACGCCGTCGAAGTCGGTGACGATCTCCGACGTCGCCAAGCAGGCGTTCCACCGTGCCAACGAACTGCCCGACGAGATGGAGGGCGGGCTGGAGGCGACGGTGCGGTTCCGCCCGAAGCAGTTCCCCACCTGGTCGAACGCCACCCACATCTGCGTGGTGGAGATCGACGGCGAGACCTGGCTGCCCGAGGTCAAGCGCTACATCGTGTCGGAGGACTGCGGCCGCATGATCAACCCGATGGTGGTCGAGGGGCAGATCTTCGGCGGTGTCGTGCAGGGCATGGGCGGGGTGCTGCTCGAGGACTTCGTGTACGACGAAGAGGGCAACCCGCTCACCACGACGTTCATGGACTACCTCCCGCCCACGACCACCGAGGTGCCGGAGATCGAGGTCGGCCACATCGAGACCGAGTCGACCACCAACCCCGGTGGCTACAAGGGCATGGGCGAAGGCGGCGCGATCGGCGCGCACGCGGCCGTCGCCAACGCGGTGCTCGACGCGCTGCGGCCGCTCGGCGTCACGTCGACCAGGACCCCGCTCGGTCCCGAGCAGATCTTCGCCCTCGTCGAGGCAGCCAAGGCCTCGACTTGAGCATCGACGTCGCTCGCGACCTCGACCACGCCGGTGCGACCGTCACCGTCACGCTCGACCGGCCCGAGCGGCTCAACGCCCTCGACCTCGAGCACGTCCTCACGCTGCGCGACGAGCTGCGCGACGCTCGCGAACGACGACAGCGTCCGCGCGGTCGTGCTCACCGGCGCGGGTCGTGGGTTCTGTGCGGGTGGCGACGTCACGTCGATGACCGGCGAGGGCAGTGGCTCCTCCGTGCCCGCCGAGCCCGTCGACCTCCGGGCGATCATGGAGGTCTCGGAGCTGCTGCACGGGATGCAGGCGCTCACCGTGGCCGCGGTGAACGGGCCCTGCACGGGCGCGGGGCTGTCGTTCGCGTGCGCGTGCGACCTGCGCTACGCGGCGCGATCGGCCGTGTTCGTCGAGCGCGTTCCTGCGCGTCGGCAGCTCCGGCGACCACGGCAGCGCCTGGGTGCTCACCCGCGCCGTCGGACCGGCCAAGGCACGCGAGCTGCTGCTCCTGGGCGAGCGGATCGACGCGGAGGAGGCACACCGCGTCGGCCTGGTCAGCGCGGTCGTCGACGACGACGCGCTCCGCGACCACGTCGACGCGATCGCGGCGACGCTCGCGGACATGCCACCCAACGCGGCGCGGCTGATGAAGCAGAACCTCGACGACGCGCTCACCCTCCCGCTCGGTGCCTATCTCGACGCCGAGACCGCCCGCTTCGCCGAGTGCAGCGGGTCGCCCGAGGCGGTGGCGGCCGCCAAGGCCTTCCTCGGACGGAGCTGAGCAACCGGATGGGCGTGCGACTGAGCGAGGACGAGGCCTGGGCGGAGCTCGCGGCCGCGCACACGGGAATCCTCACCACGCTCCGGCGCGACGGCCGGCCGGTGCCGCTCCCGGTGTGGTTCGTGGCGCTCGACCGGAGGATCTACGTGCGCACGCCAGGGCGCACGCACAAGGTCGACCACGTGCGCCACGATCCGCGGGCCACGTTCCTGGTCGAGCGCGGTGAGCGCTGGGCGGAGCTCTGCGCGGTGATGGTGCACGCCGACGTCGAGCTCCTCGACGCCGGCGCCGAGCGCGACGCCGTCGAAACCGCGATCACCGAGAAGTACGCGAGCTTCCGCACCCAGGACGCCCAGCTGCCCGACGCGACCCGAGAGCACTACGCGGTCGAGTCGGCCGTGCTCCGGTTGACGCCCGTCGGGCGCCTGGTCACCTGGGACAACAGCAAGCTGCGCCTTGCGCTGACCGCGCGGTCAGACTTCGGCGGCGGCCGTGTCCTTCTGCGACGGCTTCACCTTGGTGCCCTTCCACTCCGGGATGTCCTCGCCGACCTTGGCCGCGGGCATCTTGTCGTCGTGGACCACGGCCCAGTGCGAGTGGTTGAGCTCGTGCATGGTGAAGCAGGCCTGCAGCGAGTTGTAGAAGCCCTGGTTGTCCTGGGTCTGGTTCACCGACTCCTTGATGAGCAGCGCGGCCATCGTGGGGATCTTGGCGATGCGGCGCGCGAACTCGAGCGTGCGCTCCGCGAGGTCGTCGGCCGGGAAGACCTTGCTCACCATCCCGAGTTGGTAGCACTCCTCGACCGTGATCGAGTCGCTGGTGAGCATGAGCTCCTTGGTCTTGCGGGCGCCGAACTCCCACGGATGCGCGAAGTACTCCATGCCGCACATGCCGAGGCGGGTGCCCACGACGTCGGCGAAGATCGTGCCCTCGGCCGCGGTGATGAGATCGCACGCCCACATCAGCATGAGCCCGGCCGAGTACACCGACCCGTGGACCTGGGCGATGGTGATCTTGCGCAGGTTGCGCCACCGCAGCGTGTTCTGGAAGTAGTAGTGCCACTCCTGCAGCATCAGGTTCTCGGACCCGCCAGCGCGTGCCGCCGTTGATCGAGCGGCTCGGGTGCGGCGTGGGGCCGAACATCTCCTCGCGGCTCACCGCGCTCCCGATGTCGTGGCCCGACGAGAACATGGTGCCGTTGCCGCCGAGGATCACGACGCGCACGGTGTCGTCGGCTTCGGCGCGGAGGAAGGCCTCGTCGAGCTCGACGAGCATGCCCCGGTTCTGCGCGTTCTTCGCGTCGGCGCGGTCGAGCATGATGCGCGCGATCGTGCCCTCGTCGAGCGTCTCGTAGGTGACGAACTTGTACTCGGGTGCGTCGGACACACCGTCCCCCTGGTCGCTGGTGGTCGTGCCTGGTGGTGTTGTTGGTGTCGACGCTAGCGTCGGCGGGCCGACCGTGAGGAGCCCACCCGATGGAACGGATCCCCTACGACGAGTTCTCGATGTTCCACGAGAACGCGGAGGAGTTCGGCCTGCCCTACGACGGCCCGCCGACCGTCCGGCGCGAATCGGTGGAGGTGGGTCCGGACCGGCGCCTGAGCGCGCTGGTGTGGGGCGACGGCCCGCCGGAGCTCGTGTTCCTCCACGGCGGAGCCCAGAACGCGCACACGTGGGACACGGTGGCGATGGCGCTCGGTCGGCCGCTCGTCGCCCTGGACCTCCCCGGCCACGGCCACTCCGACGGCGGCCGCGAGGGCATCATCGGCCTCGAGGCCAACGCCGAGGACGTCGCCACGGCGATCCGGGCACTGGCGCCCGACGCCAAGGCGGTGATCGGCATGTCCCTGGGTGGCATGACCACGATCGCCCTCGCCGACCACGCCCCCGAGCTGGTGCGCAAGGTGGTGCTGGTCGACGTCACGCCGGGTGTCAACGAGCGCAAGTCGTCGACCATCGCCGAGTTCATCAACGGACCCGAGAGCTTCGACAGCTTCGACGACCTGTTGGCGCGCACGATCGAGTACAACCCCACGCGCACCGAGGCGTCGCTGCGACGCGGGATCCTGCACAACGCCGAGCAGCGCGAGGACGGCAGCTGGGTCTGGCGCTACCAGCGCTTCCGCGCGTTCGAGCCCGCGCTCGCCGAGAATGCCGCAGACGGTGAGAGCGGGCACCCCAACTTCCAGTACCTCTGGGATGCCGTGTCACGCATCCAGGTGCCGGTGCTCCTCGCGCGCGGCATGCGGGAGCAGTCGGTGGTCGACGACGACGACGAGGTCGAGCTCCTCCGCCGTCTCCCGAACGCGCAGGTCGAGCACTTCGAAGAAGCCGGCCACAGCCTCCAGGGCGACACCCCCGTCGAGCTCGCGCAGAGCATCGAGACGTTCGTCTTCGGCCCCTAGCCCCGAACATGCGTCAATGTTGCGGTCATATTCCGCAACTCTGACGCAGGAACGGTCAGGGAGGGACGCCTACTTGAGGCGGTCGAGGAAGTTCACGATGGCGTCGTTGAAGAGGTCGTTCTTGTCGCCCGCGACCATGTGACCGGCGCCCTCGACGTCGACGTACTCGGCGTGGGGCACGAGCCGGAGCAGGTCCTGCGCGCCTTCCTCGCTCAGCAGGTCGCTCACCCGGCCCCGCACGAGCAGCGTGGGGATGGTGATGTTGGCGGCCGCGTCCTGCAACCGGCCTTCGTGCACGAGCGACGCGCGCGTCTCGTCGCGCGATCCGAGCTTGCCCTGCATGAAGCGCGGGTCCCAGTGCCACACCCACCGGCCGTCGTCGCGCTGGCGCACGTTCTTCTTGAGCCCGGACAGGTCGGTGGGTCGGGGCCGGTGCGGGTTGTACGCGGCGACCGCGTCGGCGACCTCGTCGAGCGACCCGAAGCCGTCCTCGAGGTGCTCGCTCATGAACGCGCCGATGCGCATGGCGCCGTCCTGCTCGATCTTCGGGGCGACGTCGACGAGCACCAACCCGCGCGCGACCGGTTCGTCGTGGGTGCCGATCGCCACCATCGACGCGATGCCGCCGAGCGACGCGCCCACGAGCACCGGTGGCTGCGGGAGCGCCTTGGCGATCTCGTACACGTCACCGGCGAAGGCCTCGGGGCCGTAATCGCCGTCGTCGGGCCAGTCGCTCTCGCCGTGGCCGCGCAGGTCGACGCGGTAGACGTGCCAACCCCGCTCGGCCAGCACGCGCGGGTCGAACCCCAGGCGAAGCGGGTCTGCCCACCACCGTGGAGCAACACCACCGGCGGGGCATCCGGGTCGCCGAACTCGTCGGCGCGCAGCCGGAGGCCGTCGAGCCCGCGGAGGTCGACCGAGTGCACGTCGTCGGTGCCCGCCATCGGTCAGGCTCCCGGCGATGTGGGCATCGCGTTGGCGCGGACGTCCTTGTAGGGGATGTCTCGGTCGGCCGCCCACTCGCGGGGCATGCCGAGGACCCGCTCGGCGATCAGGTTGCGCTGGATCTCGTTGCTGCCCCCGGCCAGGCTGGTCGCCTGCCGTTCGAGGAAGTCCTCACCCGCGCCGCGGCCGATCGTCTCGGCGCCGGTGGGCCAGGTGAGCGCGTCGGCGCCTGCGAGCTCGAGCCGGATGGTGGTCTTGCGCTCGGCCGACGTGGCGGTGAACAGCTTGGTGATCGCTGCCGAGTGCCCGACCAGCGCGCCCGTCTCCATGCCCAGGCTGACGCGCTGCACGAGGCCGCGCTGCACGACGTCGAGCACGTGCGCCTCGGCGACGAGCTGACGGGCGAAGGGATCGTCGGCGGTGCCGCGGGCGGTGACGATCTTCACGCAGCTGGCGTCGAATGCGCCGTCGGCGCCTTCGGCGAGGTAGTTGCGTCCGCTCACGTACGGCGACCCGCCCCCGACCGCGTTGCGCTCGTCCGCGAGCAACGCGAGGGCGACGGTCCAGCCGTCGTTCACGTCGCCGACGACGGAGTCGGGGGGCAGGCGCACGTCGTCGAAGAACTCCTGGCAGAACTCGAGTGACCCGTTCACCTGCTTGATGGGATCGACCTGGACGCCCGGCTGGTGGATCTCCATGATGAACATGGTGAGGCCGCGGTGCTTGGGCGCGTCCCAGTCGGTGCGAGCGAGGCACATCGCGTGGGTGGCCGACATCGCCGCGGTGCTCCAGATCTTGGAGCCGTTCATCACCCACTCGTCGCCGTCGCGCTCCGCGCGAGTGAGGCACCCGGCGAGGTCGGACCCGCCGGTGGGCTCGGAGAGGAATTGCACCCACTGGTGCTCGCCCCGCAGCATCGGCGGCAGGTACTTCGACTTCTGCTCGTCGGTGCCGAAGTCGACGAGCGTCGCGCCGAGGATGCTGAAGTGCGGCACGTTGAGGTGCAGCGGCATCTCGTAGGGAAGTGACTCCTCGGTGAACGCGTGCTGGTGCTCGATGCTGAGTCCCAGACCGCCGTACTCCTTCGGGAAGCAGACGCCGGCGAAGCCGCCGTCCCACAGCAGGCGCTGCAACTGCTTGTCGCGGGCCCAGGTCTCGTCGTCCTCGGCCCGGTCGGGCGGCGGCGCGTCGGGCGCGAGCACCGGCATGTTGTCGGCGAGCCAGGCGCGCACGCGCAGCCGGAACTCCTCGACGCTCTCCGTCTGGTCAGGCACCGGCGACCTCCGAGTCGATGGCGGTCCCGTGCTTGGTGATGATCGCCTCGGCGATGCGCTCGCGGTGCTGTGCGGGTGTGCCGAACAGGTTGCGATCGAGCGTGATCCGTCGCAGGTAGAGGTGCAGATCGTGCTCCCACGTGACGCCGATCCCGCCGTGGAGCTGCGTGCAGTCCTGCACGATCTCGCTGGCATGATCGCCCAGGTACGAGGCGGCGGCGCTGACGGTCTCGATGACGTCGGGATCGTCGTCCTGCACGGCGCGCACCGCAACCTCGGTGACGCCGTGACTCCCCTCGATCCACATCTTCATGTCTGCGATGCGGTGCTTGATCGCCTGGTACGACGCCAACGGTCGCCCGAACGAGCTGCGGTCGCCGAGGTACTCGAGGGTGAACTCGAGCACGCGGTCGAGCGCACCGACGGTCTCCGCGCTCTGCAGCACGATCGCGAGGTGCAGCTGGCGCTCGACGGCGCTCGCCGCGCCGCCGATCTCGCCCACGATCCGGTCGGGCGACACCCGCACCCCCTCGAGGTGCACGGTGGCGAAGCGCCGGACCAGGTCGACCGACTCGATCGCCTCGACGTGCACGCCCGCGGCCGACGCCGGCACCAAACACTGGGTGAGCCCGCCGTCGGTCCGAGCGGTCACGAGCAGCTCGTCGGCCTGCGCCCCGAACTCGACGGGCGTGCTGACGCCGTCGAGCACCACGCCACCTTCCGACGAGGAGGCGCCGTCACGCACGGCCGCGACTGCGACGCCGTGCGCGTCCCAACCCCCACCTGGTCCGGCGATGCACCACGCCGCCACGACCTCACCGGCGACGATCGCCGGCAGCACCGCGCTCCGCAGCTCGGCCGTTCCTCCGCGCGCGACGGCGTCGGCGACCACGTTGGTGGGCACGAGCGGTCCCGGCGAGACCAACCGACCCATCTCCTCGGCCACGATGGCGAGATCGACCACGCCTTCACCCGAGAGACTGCCGCCGCCGTCGTCCTCGGGGACGAGGAACGACGTCCAACCGAGCTCCGCGCCGCGGGCCCACCACGCCCGGTCGAAGCCGTCGGGATCGTCGGCAAGTGCACGCACCGACGTGAGCGGCGCCTCCTGCTCGAGGAATTTCCGCGTCGTCTCCTGGAAGAACTGCTGATCGTCGGTGAGGCCGAGGTTCATCGGCGCCGAGCGTAGATGGAACGACGAGATGCAGCGAAGCCGTGCCCGGCGCGAGTCGAGCGTTGGCTCCGGGGGGCGTGTGACGGGTATCCCGGCCCGCAGCGAGCGAGCCATCGTGGAGGGCGGGGGGCGCAGCGGAATCGACCGGTCAGTAGGATCGATCCCAGTTCCAGGACGGGCACAACGGCAACACGGGGAGCGGATCGCGCGATGAAGCTACGGATCGACGACGAGGCGTGCACCGGGCACGGCCGCTGCTACGTGTTGGCCCCCGAGGTGTTCGAGCCCGACGACGAGGGCCACAGCGTCGGACTCTTCGACGACATCCCCGACGACCTCCTCGACAAGGCGCGCCTGGCCGTCGCGAACTGTCCCGAGAGCGCCATCACCATCACCGACGACTGACCGTCCTCGACCGGGAGCATGCGGTGCACGAGCTCGTCGAGGAGGTCGATCGCAGTCCCGACGGCCCCACGGTCGGCGCGTTCTTCGACTTCGACGGAACGCTCATCTACGGGTTCTCCGTGCTCGCGCTCCAGGCCGCGCGCCTGCGGCGGCGCGACGTGTCACCCCAGGAGGTCGCGAACGCGCTCGTGACCGGGATCGGCCTGGTGCTCGGCCAGTCCGACTACGACGCGGTCGTCTCGATCCTCGGCCGAGCGTGGCGGGGCCGCACGATGGATGACATCGACGAGATCGGTCGAAAGCTCTTCAAGCAGAAGCTGGCGGGGCGGGTGTACCCCGAGGCGCGAGCGCTGGTCGCCGCCCACCAACGCAAGGGACACACCGTGGTCCTGGCGTCATCCGCGCTGTCGTTCCAGGTCGAGGCGATGGCCGCCGACCTCGACATCGCGCACGTGCTCTGCACCCGCTTCGAGGTGGTCGACGGCAAGCTCACCGGCCAGCTCGCCGGACCCCATCTCTGGGGCGCGGGCAAGCGACGCGCGGTCGACGAGCTCGCGACCGAGCTGGACGTCGACCTCGGCGCCAGCTTCGCCTACGCCGATGGCAGCGAGGACGCCGAGCTGCTCGATCTGGTCGGCAACCCGCGACCGACCAACCCCACGCGCGGGCTCGAACGCACGGCCCGCCGACGCGGCTGGCCGGTGCACCGCTTCTCCGGACGCCGGGGGCCCACGCCCGATCTCGCGGTGCGTCACGTCGCCGCGCTCGGCGGCTTCCTCACCGCCACCGCCACCGGCATCGGTCTCGGCATCCTCAACCGGAGCAAGGCCGACGCGGTCAACACGATGATCTCGGTGGGCAGCGACATCGCCCTCGGCATCGCCGGCATCCACCTCCACGTGCTCGGCGAGGAACACGTGTGGTCACACCGGCCCGCGGTGTTCCTCTTCAACCACCAGAGCTCGATCGATCCAGTCCTGCTCATGGCGCTGCTGCGGCGCGACGTCACCGCGGTTGCCAAGAAGGAGCTCGCGGCCAACCCGGTCGTGCGCCTCGCCGGGTCGCTGGCCGACGCGGTGTTCATCGACCGCAGCAACCGCGACGGTGCGGTCGCCGCGATGCGGCCATTGGTGGAAGAGGCGCTGCTGCGCGGCAAGTCGCTGGCGGTCGCGCCCGAGGGCACGCGCTCGGGTACCGGACGGCTCGGGCCGTTCAAGAAGGGCGCGTTCCGCCTCGCCATGGCGGGCGGCGTGCCGGTGGTACCGATCGTGTTCCGCAACGCCAACGACGTGTGGCCGCTCGGCACGCAGTTCATGCGCCCGGGCACCGTCGACGTCGTCGTCCACCCACCCATCTCCACCGAGGCCTGGCGCGACGACACCCTCGCCGCGCACATCGCCGAGGTGCGGGGCCTCTACCTCGACACGCTCGCCAACTGGCCGGTGTTGTGAGCGACGCGAGAAACGCCGCGGTCAGTGCCGCGGTGAGCGCCGCGACCGTGCGTGCCGCGATCCTCGGCCGGCCCGCGGTGCGTGATCGACTGGGAGAGGTCGCCAGGGACACGGGACGCTCGATCCATGACGTGACATCCGAGCTCGACACCGACCTGCGCGAGATGGTCGCGACGCACGGCGGTCCCGCGGGCGACGTGTTCCTGCACATCGCGCGCCTCTTCGACCGCACCGGGTACCGCGGCCGGATCCAGGTCGACCCCGAGCAGGTCCGCGCCCTGCAGGACCTGAACCGCCGCTACCCCGTCGCGCTGCTCCCGAGCCACCGCTCGTACATCGACCCGGTGGTGTTGGCATCGGTGCTGCAGCGCGCCGACCTGCCGCCGACCTACAAGCTCGGCGGCATCAACGTGGCGTTCTGGCCCATGGGCCCGATGGGGCGCCGCGCCGGCCTCATCTTCATCCGCCGCAGCTTCCGCGACGACCCGGTGTACAAGCTCGCGCTGCGCGAGTACGTCGGCTGGCTCGCCGAACACCGCCAGAACCTCGAGTGGTACATCGAAGGCGGTCGCACCCGCACCGGCAAGCTGCGCGACCCGCGGCTCGGACTGCTCGCCTACCTCGTCGACGCGGTGCACGACGAGCGCTGCGACGACTTCGTGCTCCAACCGGTCTCGATCGTCTACGACGAGCTGCTCGACGTGGAAGAGCATGCGCGGTCGGTGCAGGGCGCGGCCAAGGCACCCGAATCGTTCACCCGGCTCGTGAGCTACGCGCGGGCACAGCGCACGCGCTACTCCCGCGGCGACATCCACGTCGGGTTCGGCGAGCCGATCTCGGTGCGCGACCACCTCACCCGCGAGCTCGCGCAGGCCGTTGAGGAGGGCGAGCCCGACGCGATCCCGTTGCAGAAGCTCGCGTTCGAGGTGGCGGTGCACATCAACACCGTCACTCCGATCACTCCCCCGGCGCTGATCACCATGGCCCTGCTCTGGGCCGACCGCGCGCTCACCGTCGAGCAGCTGCTGGCCCTGCTCACGCGCTACGCCGAGTACGTCGACCAGCGCGGGATCCCCGTCACCACCCGCCCGATCGCGACGCGCGAAACGGTCGTACGGGGCCTCGCGTCGCTGCAGCGCCACGGAGTGGTCACCCGCAACGACCGTGGCCGCGAGGTCGTGTATCTCATTCGACCCGAGCAGCGCATCGCGGCCGCGTACCACCGCAACGGCATCCTCCACTTCTTCGTGGTACCGGCGATCGTCGACCTCGCAACGGAGGCCGACGTGAGCTCGCTCCACGACGAGGCGCTCGCGCTCCGCGACCTGTTCAAGTTCGAGTTCTTCTTCGAGGAGAAAGGCGAGTTCCTCGCCGAGGTCGACGCCGAAGTGGGCGCGGCCGATCGTCCCGTCACCGCGCCGTTCCTCCGCCCGTTCCTGGAGTCGTACTGGGCGACCGCCGAGGCGCTCGCCGCGCACGGCGACGAACCGGTCGACGCGGAGATCCTCGCGGAGGAGGCGTGCGGTCTGGCCGAGCAGTTCCTCCTGCAGGCGCGCATCTACTGCGCCGACGCGGTGTCGAGCTCCTATGCCGACGGCGCGGTGCGCCTCGCCGACCACCGTGGCGTGCTCGACGCCCAACTCCTCGAAACCGGCGCCGACCTCGCGGCCCGTCGCCGGGAACTGGCCGACGAGCTGCACACCTACGTGCGGCGCGCCCGCGCCGCACAGGCGCGGGCGGCGGCACGGTTCCTCGAGGTGATGCGCGCCTAGCTTGACCGTCGCCACTCCGACGGCAGCACGCACTCTCCAGGGGGAACCATGGGCATCGCCATCTCCGACGACCACCTCGAGCTGAGCGGCGTCGCCGAGGCCTTCCTCGCCAACGCCGGCGCCCTCGCCGAGGCCCGCACCCTGCTCGACGCCCCCGAGGAGACCCTGCCGGCGGCGTGGAAGGAGATGGCCGACCTCGGCTGGCTCGGCCTCCACCTGCCCGAGGCCCACGGCGGCTCGGGCTACGGACTCGCGGAGCTGGCGCTGGTCGTCGAGGCCATGGGCGCGGTCGTCGCACCCGGACCCTTCCTCCCCACGGTGTGGGCGTCGGCGGTGATCGAAGCGTGTGGCACGGACGCGCAGCAGGCCGAGCTGCTCCCCGGGCTGGCCGACGGCTCCGTGCGCGCGGCGGTGGGTCTGGACGATCGCACCCACCTCGTGCTCGGCGCCGGCCTGGCCGACCTGTTCCTGCTGCCCGCCGGCGACGACCTCGTCGTCGCGACGCGCGACCAGGTGAGCGTGTCGATGCCCGTCAACACCGACGCCACGCGCCGCGTCGGTGCCGTGACCACTGACGGCACCCTTGCAGCCGATCGGGTGCTCACCGGCGCGCGCGCCACGGCCGTCGTGCTCGGGCGCGTCCTCGCCGCCGCGGAGGCCACGGGCGGCGCGCAGGCGTGCGTCACGATGGCGAGCGAGTACGCCAAGGTGCGTGAGCAGTTCGGCCGCGTCATCGCGATGTTCCAGGCCGTCAAGCACCGCGCCGCCGACATGCTCGTCGCCACGCAACTCGCGACCGCCGCCACCTGGGATGCGGCGCGCACCGAGCCGGGCACACCCGAGCTCGAGCTCGCCGCCGCCGTGGCCGCGTCGCAAGCCCTGCCCGCGTTCGTGATGTGCGCGGAGCAGAACATCCAGCTCCACGGCGGCATCGGGTTCACGTGGGAGCACGACGCGCACATCTACCTCAAGCGCGCGGTGGCCCTGGCGGCGGTGTTCGGTCCTGCGAGCAGGATCGACCTCGACGTCGCGCGGCTCACCGGTGCGGGGATCCAGGGTGCGCACGCGGTCGAGCTCCCGCCCGAGGCCGAGACGTACCGCACCGAGGTGCGCGCGTTCGTCGAGCAGTACCGCGCCACCCCCGAAGCCGGTCAGCTCGCCTTCTTCCTCGACTCGGGCTACGCCCTCGCGCACTGGCCCGCACCGTGGGGGCGCGCCGCGGGCGCGGTCGAGCAGCTCGTGATCGAGGAGGAGCTGCGGGCCGCCGGCGTGCGGCCACCGCAGTACGGCATCGGCGGCTGGATCATCCAGACGCTCACGCAGTACGCCGATCCCGACCAGATGGAGCGCTGGATCCGGCCGAGCCTCGAGTACGAGTACACGTGGTGCCAGCTGTTCTCGGAGCCCGGTGCCGGTTCCGACGCTGCGGGCGTCCGCACCAAGGCCACCAAGGTCGACGGTGGGTGGAAGGTCACCGGGCAGAAGGTGTGGACCACCGGCGCCGCGCAGTGCAACCGCGGTCTCGCCACCGTGCGCAGCGATCCCGACAAGCCGAAGCACGACGGCATCACCGTGCTGGTGATCGACCTGCACGCGCCCGGCGTCGACATCCGACCGCTGCGCGAAGCCACGGGTCACGCGCTGTTCAACGAGGTGTTCTTCGACGACGTGTTCGTCTCCGACGAGGACGTCGTCGGCCCGGTGAACGGCGGCTGGAAGGTCGCGCGCTCCACGCTCGGCAACGAGCGCGTGAGCATCGGTGGCGGTGGGGGCGGCATCGGCGACCCGTTGTTCGACCTGCTCGACCTCGCGCACCGCTACGCCGACGACACCGACGGGCCCACGCCCGCCGCGCTCGAGCCCGTCGGGCACCTGTTGTCGGAGCGCGCCAGCATGCGCCTGCTCAACCTCCGCAGCGCGGAGCGCGCGGTCGCCGGCGGCGAACCCGGCCCCGAGGGCAACGTGGCCAAGCTGCTCAGCGCCGAGCACAGCCAGCGTCAAGCGGCGCTGGCGCTGCGCATCATCGGCCCCGCCGGTGCCCTCGCCGAAGGTCAGGACGCGGGCGTGCAGCAGACGGAGATCTTCGCCCGCTGCCTCACCATCGCCGGCGGCACCTCGGAGATCGTGCGCAGCCAGATCGGCGAACGCCTCCTCGGCCTCCCCCGCGACCCCCTCCTCCGCTGACCATCTCCTCATTTGGCGTCATCCGTGCGCCACTACGGCGCACTACTGACGCCAAAACGGTGGAGGGGTGCGTCAGGGGCGCATGCTGGCGCCGCCGTCGACGCTGAGCACCTGGCCGTTGACCCACTCGCCGTCGTCGGACACGAGGAAGGCGACCATCCCTGCGATGTCGTCGGGCCGTCCCAGCCGCGGTGAGCGCCCGACGCGCAGGGCGAAGTCGCGGAATTCGCTCGGCAGCCCGGTGTCCATCGCCGGGGTGACGACGAGACCCGGCGCGATCGAGTTGGCCCGGATCCCCTGGCGACCCCAGTGCGAGGCGACGTGGCGCACCAACGAGTTGATGCCCGCCTTCGACGCCGCGTACGACGGTCGCTCGGGTTCGCCGATGTGCCCGGCCGCCGAGCTGGTGTAGACCAACGCGCCCCCACCGCGCTCGAGCAGGTGCGGCAGCGCGTGCCGGGTGCACAGCAGGTGCCCCTTCAGGTTCACGTCGATCGTGTGCATGAACACGTCGAGTGGCACCTCGAGCGCGTTGGAGTCCTGCCCGATGGTCTCCGGTGACAGGTCGGCGGCGTTCGCGTGCATGGCGTCGAGGCCGCCGAACTCTGCGACCGCGGCCGCCACCAGCGCAGCCACCGACGCGTCGTCGGCGATGTCGAACGCCACCGCGATGGCGCGACCGCCGGCGTCGCGCACCTCGGCGGCCACCACGTCGGCGTTCGCACCGACCAGGTCGCCGACGACCACCGCGGCGCCCTCGGTGCCCAGCCGGCGCGCCGTCGCGGCGCCGATGCCCGAACCGCCCCCTGCCACGACCACGACCTTCTCGGCCAGACCCCGCATGCGCGTGTTCCTCTCGTTTCCTCGCCCTCGGACGGGCAGCACGGTACTGCGGTCTGGCATCCTCTCGGGATGACGTCGACCGAACGAGCCACGAAGCCCCTGCCGCCCGTCGAGCAGGTGCGCCCCGGGCTCTGGAGCATCCCGGTGCCGCTCCCCATCCCGCTGCGGTACGTCTTCGTGTACGCGTTCGAGACGAACAAGGGACCGTTCCTCGTCGACGCGGGCTGGAACACCGACGACGCGTACGACGCGCTGAGCGCGGGTCTCGGCCAGGCGGGCTTCGAGATGGCCGACGTCCAGGGCGTCATGGTCACGCACATCCACCCCGACCACTACGGCCTCGCCGGCCGCGTCCAGGAGATGTCCGATGCCTGGATCGCGCTGCACCCGGCCGATGCCGCGCTCGTGCACGACCGCTACGAGGAGCCCACCGACCTGCTCGAGCGCATGGGCGGCATGCTGCGAAAGCTCGGTGCGCCCGCCAGCGAGTTGGAGGAGCTCAGGAACGCCTCGATGCCGGCGCGGCCCTTCGTCGATGTCACGCCCAACGTGTTGATGGAGGACGGCGACAAACCCGACATGCCCGGGTGGGACGTCACCGCGCTGTGGACGCCCGGGCACTCGCCCGGCCACCTCTGCTTCTGGGAAGCGACCAACCGCCTCATGCTCACGGGCGACTGCGTGCTGCCGCGCATCACGCCGAACGTGAACCTCAACCCGCAGACCGAGCCCGATCCGCTGGGCGACTACCTCCGCTCGCTGGAGCGGCTCGCAGAGTTCGATGCCGTCGAGGCGCTCCCCGCACACGAGTGGCGCTACGTGGGCCACCGCGCCCGGCTGCTCGAGATCCGCGCCCACCACGAGCACCGGTTCGTCGAGGTCATCGACGCGGTGCGCGCCGGTCACGACACCGCGTGGGAGGTCGCGCCGCGCATGGACTGGTCACGACCGTGGGACCAGATCGACGGGTTCATGCGCCGATCCGCCATCGGCGAGGCATATGCCCACCTGCGCGCCCTCGTCGTGCGCGGCGTCCTCGAGGAGTCCGAGGGCGAGCCGACGCGCTGGTCGCTGGTCGAGCAGTAGCTACTTCGTCTGCGTCCCGACGAGGAGCTCCCTGAACGGGACGTCCTTGTCGACCGCGGGATCCTTGGGCAGGCCGAGCACGCGCTCGCCGATGATGTTCTTCTGGATCTCGGTGGTGCCGCCGGCGATGCCGAGCATCGGCGCGAACAGGAACGCCGACGCCTCGTGGCCACCGCTCGCGTCGTCATCACCCCACGCCAGGCTCCCCGCGCCCGCGATCGCCATGCCGAGGCTGGCCGCCTGCTTGCCGAGGACGGTGGCGGCGAGCTTGGCCACCGACCCCTCGGGTCCCGGCGCGCGCCCCGCGACCAGCGCCTCCCGGATCCGCAGACCGAGCAGCGAGAGGATGCGCTCGAGCACGTAGAGCTCGACCAGCGCCTGGCGCACCTCGGGGTCGTCGGTGCATCCCCGGGCGCGGGCGAGCCGGAGGACGCTCCCGTACCCGTCGCTGCTGAGCGACTGCGAGCTGCCACCCGCGCCGATCGCCACCCGCTCGTTGGCGAGCATGGCGAGCGTCACCCGCCAGCCGTCGTCGACCTGCCCGACGACCGCGTCGGCGGGAAGCCGGACGTCGTCGAGGAACACCTCGTTGAAGTGCGCGCGGCCGTCGATCTGGCGCAGCGGCCGTGAGGTCACGCCGGGGGCGTGCATGTCGCAGATGAACATCGTGATGCCGCGGTGCTTCGGGACGTCGCGATTGGTGCGGGCGACCAGCAGCCCGTAGTCGGCATAGTGCGCGCCCGACGTCCACACCTTCTGACCGTTGACGACCCACTCGTCGCCGTCGCGCTCGGCACGCGTCTGCAGGCTGGCGACGTCGGAGCCGGCGCCCGGTTCGGAGAACAGCTGGCACCACACCGCGTCGGCTCGCAGCAACGCCGGGAGGTAGGCGCGCCGCTGCTCGTCGGTGCCGTGCTCGAGCAGCGTCGGCGCGCAGATGCCGATGCCGACCATGAACTGGCGTGACGGCATCTCGTAGCCGGCCGACTCCTCGTCGAACACCTTCTGGTGCTCGGCGTCCAGCCCCGCGCCCCCGCTTCGACCGGGTAGATCAGCGCGGCCAGGCCGGCATCGGCGAGCGCGTTCTGGAACGCCTTGCCGCGCGCCACCACCGCGTCGCCGTCGTCGTGACGGTCGGTGCCCGCGCCATCGGCGGTGCTGGTGGCGTGGGTGGCGAGGAACTCGCGCACTCGCGCCCGGAAGTCGTCCATCTGGCTCACTTGCGCTTCTTCCGCTTGCCGAATCGGCGCCTGGGCTTGTGGAACTCATTGAGGATTTCGGGGGCGGCCGAGTTGACGATGTCCTCGGCGGCGTCGAGGAGCGCGGCGACGTCCTGCGCCTCGGGCTCGGGCTCGGCCCTGCCGTAGCCCTCGCTCAGCGAGCCGACCTGCCAGCCGGCGTCGAACATGCGCCGCTCGAAGCCGACGCAGTCGTCCGGGCACCGCCACGGCGCCTCGGGCGCCAGATCGATCCGGCACTTCCGCACCACCTCGCCGTTGGCGTAGGTGCGGCTCTCGTAGTTCTTGCACTCCGTCCGCATCGGCATGGTGATCAGTCTGTCCTTTCGATCACGTCGGGCGCGCTCAGCCCAGCCAGTCGCCCGCGCACTCGAGGAGGTAGCGGCTCACCTCGAGGCAGCGGTCGAGCACCTCGCACGACACCGCGTCGCCGTCGCGGATGTGGAGCAGCGATACCGACTGATGAGCGACGATGCGCAGCGACCGTTCGGGCGCGTCGGTGGCCGCCGGGATGGAGTCGATCGCCGACACCTCGAGCGGGAGGTCGGGTCCACCCCGGCCGGCGAGGTCGGTGGCCAGGAGCAGCAGGTCGGGCCCCTGCGGCAGCGGCGGCAGCGCCCAGGTGAAGTTGAGCGGGAAGTGGTACTCGTCCGGCGGGTCCTCCACGTCGGCCCGCTCGATCACGGCGTCCTCGAACCCGAGCAGCACCCGGGGGTCGATCTCGAGCGAGAGGTAGAGGTCGACGGGGCCCTCGCAGCCTTCCTCGGGGTGGAGGTCGACCTCCCAGTTCTGGCGCAGCGAGTAGCTCTCCACGAAGTGACGCTCGTCGTGGACGTGGAACCCGTGCTCCACCGCGTGGTCCTTCAGATCGGCCACGAACCCGGCGATGTCGATGACCGCCATCAGGACGGTCGATTCCGTTTCGGCGTCCGGGCCACCCGACCACGCCTCCACTGCATCTCCACTAGTGCTCCGCTTCCAGTGCCTCGACGTCTTCCAACTCCTGGACGATCCGGAGCCCGTCGGCCAGGGTACGGAACGCGCGGCCCCGGTGCGAGACCCGGTGCTTCTCTCCGGGTGACATCTCGGCGAAGCTGCGCCCGTCGCCCTCGACCGGGACGAACAGCGGGTCGTAGCCGAAACCGCCGTTGCCCCGGGCCTCGGTGGCGATGACGCCCTCCACCTCACCGATCGCCGCCACCTCCCGACCGTCGGGCCAGTGCGCGAGGGCCACGGTGCTGAATCTGGCCGTGCGTGCCGTCGGGTCGACGCCGCCCAGGGCACCGAGGAGCTTCGCGACGTTGTCGGCGTAGGTGGCGTCCTCACCCGCATATCGCGCCGACCACACACCGGGCGCGCCGTCGAGTGCGTCGACCGCCAAGCCGGTGTCGTCGGCCACCGCGGGGAGACCGGTCGCTTCGCACAGCGCGACCGCCTTGAGTCGGGCGTTGTCCTCGAGCGTCGTCCCGGTCTCGTCGACCTCGGGCACGTCGGCGGGCCTCGGGACGAGCTCGACGTCGAGCCCGGCGTCGAGCAGGACGGCGCGGATCTCGGCGGCCTTGTCAGGGTTGGCGGTGGCGAGGACCAGCTTCATGCGTTCAGGAACGACGAGGTGCCGGCGGTTCGGCGAGCAGCTCGCGCTGCAGCGCGAAGATCCGTGCGATTCCCGACTCGGCCAGGCCGAGCAGGTCGTCGAGCTCGCTCCGAGAGAACGCCGCACCCTCGGCGGTTCCCTGCACCTCGACGAAACGCCCCTCGCCGGTCATCACGACGTTCATGTCGACTTCGGCACCGGCGTCCTCGGAGTAGTCGAGGTCGAGGTACGGGAGCGCGTCGACGATGCCGACCGAGATCGCCGCGCACTGGTCGGTGAGCGGGTGCGCGCCCATCTTCTTGGCGGCCACGAGGCGCGAGCAGGCGTCGTGCAGCGCCACGTAACCACCACAGATCGACGCGGTGCGGGTGCCGCCGTCGGCCTGCAGCACGTCGCAGTCGACGGTGATCTGCACCTCGCCCAGGACGGTGAGATCGGTCACCGCGCGGAGTGAGCGACCGATGAGACGCTGGATCTCCTGGGTGCGGCCGGACTGCTTGCCCTTTGCGGCCTCGCGGTCGTTGCGCTCCGACGTCGACCCCGGGAGCATCGAGTACTCGGCCGTGACCCAGCCCCGGCCCTTGCCGCGCAGCCACGGCGGGACGCGCTCCTCGACCGACGCGGTGCACAGCACGCGCGTCATGCCGAACTCGACCAGCACCGAGCCGGCCGCGAACTGCGTGTAGTCGCGCGTGAACGCCAGTGCGCGCAGGTCGTCGGGCTCGCGCCCGTCACGTCGGATACCCACTCGATCTCCCCGGAGGTGGTGTGCAGCGAACGGTGTCGCTGTGAGCCGGAACGGCCGGGGTCAGATGGTAGTGACGAGGCCCTGGTTGGCCAGAGTGACACCGCCGCCGAACGCCTCCGAGCCCTCCTCGACGGCGGCGGCGCGGTCGATCATCGGCCAGAGGTGGGTGAGGATCAGGCGCTGGGCCGCCGCTTCCCGCGCCGCCTCGCCCGCCTGCTTGGCCGACAGGTGGATCGGGGCGGGGATGTTGTCGTGGAGGTAGGTGGCCTCCGAGAGGACGAGGTCGGCGCCCGGCGCGAACGCGCCCACGGTCCATTCCGGACCGGTGTCGGCCGTGTAGATCATGCGCCGGCCGGCGTGGGTGGCTTCCACCGCGAAGGTGGGCGGCGGGTGGTCGGTGCGGCTGAAGCGCAGGTCGACGTCGCCCACGGTCGCGGTGTCGTTGTCACCGACGTCGAACCAGTCGAACGTGTTGCCCCAGTCGGACACCAGCGAGAGGAGGAACTTGTCGAGCCCCTCCGGCGCATAGATCGGCAGGTGCTCGATGCCCAGGCCGTAGCGCAGGTAGACGTGCAGGCCGTAGATGTCGACGCAGTGGTCGGGGTGGCCGTGGGTGAGCACGACCGCCGACAGGTTCTCCACCGCGAGGTGCTCCTGCAGGTGCCCGAACGTGCCGTTGCCGCAGTCGACCCAGATCGACGTGCCGTTCGACTGCAGCAGGTAGCCGCTGCAGGCGGCGCCGCCCGCGCCACCGAACGAGCCCGAACAGCCCAACACCGTCAGTTCCACGAGCCCGTTCCCACACTCAGTCCCAGAGCCAGGGCTCGACCGACGCCACCTCGGGACCGAGGAAGCGCTCGCCGAGCGTGCGGAAAGTATCGACGCGCCCGGACGTCAGGAAAACGTGCCTCGGGTCACTCCCGGCATCGTTGGAAGGGTCGTCGGAGGGGTGGTCGGAGGTCGAGGCCCGGCGCCAGCATCCGACGGGTGCGAAGGAGGTCGCGCGCCGCGAACGCGGTTTCGTCCGCGCTCGACACCAGGACCACCCCCCTCCCCATCACGTCGCCGATGGTACGGGCGAGCAGCGGGTAGTGCGTACATCCCAGCACCAAGGTGTCGACCGCCGCACCCCGGACGGGCGCGAGCAGACGCTCGGCGAGCACGTGCACCTGGTCGGAGTCGACGTCGCCGGCCTCGACGAACTCCACGAAGCCCGGACACGCGGCGCAGGTGAGGTCGACCTCACCACGGCGCACCGCGGCCATGTCCCCGGCGAGCCGCTGGTAGGCGCCCGACGCGATCGTGCCCACGGTCCCGATCACCCCGATACGACCGGTACGCGTGACTCGCGCCGCGGCGCGCAGCCCGGGTTCGATGACACCGATGACGGGGATGTCGAGCTTCGCTTGCAGCGTGTCGAGGGCGGCGGCGGCCGCGCTGTTGCAGGCGACCACGAGGAGCTTGATGTCACGTTCGAGGAGCACGTCGGTGATCTGCAACGCGTGCGCCAGCACCTCCTCCGCCGGCTTCGGGCCGTACGGGAACCGGCCGGTGTCGCCGAAGTAGACGACCCGCTCGTCGGGGAGCAGGTCGATGAGCGCCCGCAGGACGGTGAGACCGCCCAGGCCGGAGTCGAAGACCCCGATCGGCTGATCGCTCATCGCGACCCGGCCGCCCGGCGCAGGCGATCGGCGACGGCAGCACCGAGACCAGTGGGATCGGGCACGACCGCGAAGACGCGGTCGAGGCCACGGGCGTCGGCGTCGCGCAGCATGCGGTACAGATCGCGCGCGTACGCGTCGCCGTCGCCCGGGGCGCCCAGCGCGGCCACGTCGTCGTCGTCGATCGCGGCGCCCGATGACGCCCACCCGTTCGTCCCGCGCGTGGGCGTCGCCGAGCAGTGCGGCGAGACCCGCCAGGTCGGTGAGCTGCACCTGGGCGCGAGGCGCGTAGTGCGACTCGAGCGTGCCCGGCGCTCGCACCTCGCCGGCATCGAGGAGCGGGATCCGGCGACCGAGGAGCGACTCCACGCGCTCGCGTGGCACGCCGCCCAACCGCAGGATCGCCGGTTCGCGGCGCGAGCAGTCGACGATCGTCGACTCGACGCCGACGCGACACGGCCCGCCGTCGAGGATCACGTCGACGTCGTCGCCGAGATCGGCGAGCACGTCGGTGGCGGTGGTGGGACTCACGCGACCGAACCGGTTGGCCGACGGTGCCGCCACCCCACCGCCGAACGCGCGCAGCAGCGCGAGCGCGAGCGGCTGGTCGGGAACCCGCAGGCCGACGGTGTCGAGGCCGCCGGTCACCGCGTCGCCCACGTGCGGTGACGCGCCGTACGACGACGGTGAGCGGTCCCGGCCAGCACGCGCGCGCCAAGATGCGAGCGGCATGGTCGATCTCGACGCCCCATGCATCGAGCTGGGCGACGTCGCCGAGATGGACGATGACCGGATGGTCGGCGGGTCTCCCCTTCACCGCGAACAGGCGGTGCACGGCCTCGGTCGACGACGCGTCGGCCCCGAGCCCGTAGACGGTCTCGGTCGGAAACGCGACCAATCCACCCGCGCGCAGCACGTCGACTGCGCGTGCGAGATCGGTCACCAGTAGTTGATGCGAGTGGCGCGCTCGACGACCTCGTCGAGATCGTCGGTCCACGCGCCCGACGACAGGTACTTCCAGCCCGCGTCGGGCAGCAACGTCACGATCGTGCCCGACTCCATCTGCGCGGCCATCTTCGCCGCGCCCGCGATCGCAGCCCCCGACGACACGCCGGCGAACACGCCGCAGTCGTCGAGCAGGCGACGCAACCACTCGATCGACTCGCGGGGGCGCACGATGAACTTCCGGTCGAGGATCGCGGGATCGAAGATCGGGGGCACGAAGCCGTCGTCGAGCGACCGCAGGCCCTGGACGAGCTCACCCGACGGCGGCTCGACCGCCACGATCTGCACCTCCGGCTTCTGCTCCTTCAGGTAGCGGCCGACGCCCATGAGCGTGCCGCTCGTGCCCAGGCCGGCGACGAACACGTCGACCTCGGGGCAGTCGCGCCAGATCTCGGGCCCGGTGCGCTGGTAGTGCGCGAGCGGGTTCGCCGGGTTGCCGTACTGGAAGAGCCGCACGAGCGCCGGCTCGTCGGCTCCGAGCTTCTCCGAGAGACGGATCGCGCCGTTGCTGCCCTCGTCGGCCGGTGACAGCACGATCTCGGCACCGAAGATCTCGAGCAGTTGCCGCCGCTCGATCGACACGTTCTCCGGCAGCACCACGCGCAGCCGGTAGCCGCGCAGGCGCGCGACCAGCGCGAGCCCGATGCCGGTGTTGCCCGACGACGGCTCGAGGATCGTGTCGCCCGCCTTCAGCTCGCCGGCTTCCTCGGCCAGCTCGATCATCTTGAGCGCGATGCGGTCCTTCGACGAGCCGCCCGGGTTCTGGCCCTCGAGCTTGGCGAAGATCCGTACGTCGGGGTTGGGTGACAGCGCGTGCACCCCGACGAGCGGGGTGTCGCCGATGACCCCGAGGATGTTCTCGTGGCGCACGTCGTCGCCGAACCGGAGTCGCCGACCCGCGGCCGGCTCAGCCTCCCGCCACCGCGGGCAGGATCGAGATGACGTCGCCGTCGGTCACCTTGGTGTCGAGCTGCTCGAGGTAGCGGATGTCGTCGTCGTTCACGTAGACGTTCACGAACTTGTGCAGGCCGCCGGCGTCGTCGACGAGCTGGCCCTTGAGGCCGGGGTACCGGCTGGTGAGCGATCCGAAGACCTCGCCCACGGTCCCCCCGTCGGCCGCGATCGACGACGCGCCGTCGGTGTTCGCACGCAGCAGGGTGGGGAGACGGACGTCGACGGCCATCCCGTCATCCTACAAGTCCGACCCGGGCGGTCGGGATTGGCTCAGGCGGTCCGTTCGTTGCGGCCGTAGTCGTCGTCGAGGCGCTCGATGTCGTCCTCGCCGAACGATGCGCCGTGCTGGACCTCGATGAACACGAGCGGCTCCGACCCCGTGCTCTCGATCCGGTGCGCGGCGCCGACGGGCACGTCGATGGCCGACCCGGCCGCGACCGGGCGGGTCTCGCCGTCGAGCGTCACCACGCCCTCGCCGCCGACCACGAACCAGTGCTCGGCTCGGTGCGCGTGCCGTTGGTAGCTCAGCCGATGGCCCGGCTCGACCGTGAGCCGCTTGACCTTGTGCCTCGGCTCGTCGGCGAGCACGTCGTAGCGACCCCACGGCCGCTTCTCGCCTGTGCCTGCTCCGCTCCCCGCCACGGCCGACAGTCAACCAGGTCCGCGGAGCATCGCCGGCAAACCACCCAACCGCGTGCGCTCGGACTCCTCGGCTGCTTCGACCACCGCGACGGGCGCCGGATCGACGTGGCGTTCGATCGCGCTGCGCACGAGACCGAGGAGCGCCGGGGGCGGGATGGCATCGACCTCCACGCTCTCGCCCTCGTGCAGCCCCCGACCGTGGTTGGTCCCGCGCTTCGATGGGCCGGGTCGGCAGCGCGTACTCCTCGATCTGCTCCGTTCTCACCGCACCGCGTTCGAAGTGGATGTCGGTCCGTGGCGCGAACTCCCGCAGTCGCCGTTCGAGGTTGCGGTCGATCTCGACGCCCGGTGGGTCGTAGTCGCCGAAGTAGTAGATGAACGTCGGCTTCCCGATGCGCTCGATCGCCTCCGCCGCGTTGTGGATGTACGAGAGGCTGGCGAACCCGCGTGTGACCATGAGCGGGACACCCCACTCGTCGGTGGCGCGGAACAGCACGCCCGCGAGCGCCTCCTTCTCGAGCCACACCTCGACGTAGTCGTCGAGCTCGCGCCAGTAGTCGCGCCGGTAGTGGCGGCGCGTCGCCTCCAACGCCTCCTCGACGCTCCCGTAGCGAACGCCCTTCCGCATCCACCGCGTGCCATCGGTGATCCAGGTCCACGGCATGCGGCCGTGCATCCGCAGACGCGTGAGCAATCGGACCACGACCCCGCGGTACTCGGCATCCGACTTCTCGATCACTCCGAGGCTCACCAGTTGATAGAACACCTGACGGACCGTCATCGGGGCGTTGCTGCTCACGACGTCGAGGATCGCCCGCTCGATCACGTCGATCTCCCGCCTGCTACGCCGGCTCTTGTTGATCATGATCAACATGGCTGAGGTCGCGCAGGGACCACGTTTGGGTCCCGCGAGCGATGATGCAGTCATCGAGCATCACCTGCGCTCGGCGAGCACGCGTACTGAGGTCGGAGAAGACGTCGATCTCGTGCCGGGTAGGGGCCCGAACCGGACCGGGCGGGAAGAGACCGACCACGAGCGAGCATGCCTCGAGCTCCTGCAGGAGCGCTTCGAGCTCCCAGACCTTCATGAACGAGAGCGCTCGGTGGTGCGGGTTGATCGCGACCCCGCAGGGACGACGGTGGTGGTCGAGCCCGACGACGAGCATCCCCTCGACCTCGTCGCCGTCGGCGGCGAGCGCCTGCACCAGCGAAACCGCGTCCAGCGGCATCGCGCACCTCCCTCGATCAGCCCGATTGGGGCGGCGACCGGGGAAGTCGTGCGAGGAAGTGCTGTCCCCGACTGTACGCCGGGGGTGCGACGCTTACGCCTGGAACTCCACGATGTCGGCCTCGTCGAGCTTGCGGTCGGCGATGCCGGCGAAGCCGTCGCTGCCGGTGTACGTGTCCTCGCCGAGCACCTTGCCGTCGGCGTCGAACGGCCACAGGGTCGCCATGCGCGCCTCGTAGAGATAGTGCGCGTCCGGGTCGTCCACCGTGATGCCCATGGCCTGCAGCGTGCGTCCCGGGTACGCCATGCGCATCACTCCCTCGGTGAGGATGCAGTCGCGGTCGACCACGAGCCGGTCGATGTCGAGCTGGAGCCGTCCCGCGCCCGACGCGACGAAGCGCTCGTAGAAGCCGCGCACGCCGTCCTTCCCGACCGGGCTGCTCGCCGGATCGGGCGCGCCGTACGCGTGGTAGTGCACGTCGTCGGCGAGCGTGTCGAGCAGGCCGTCGATGTCGCCCGCGGACTCCGCCTTCATGTGCGCGAGCACGGTCTCGAGGTTGCGGCGGAGGATCGGGTCGGTCTCGGCCTCGAGCCGCTCCTCGACCTTCCTCCACGTGACGGCCTGGTCGATCACTGGCGACATGGGTCCTCCTCCGGGTTCACGTGCGTCGGTCATCCGGTTGTAGCAGGCGGGCACGGAGGCCCGCATCGTGCACGAAGACCGGCAGGTCGTCGTCGTCGAGGAACGACGGCCGGACCGACGATCCGCCGTCGACCACCAGGGTGTGCCCGGTGACGAACCCGGCGGCGTCGGACAGGAGGTAGAGGACCGCACCGGCGATGTCGTCCGGCGTGCCCCGCCGTCGAAGCGGGATCGCGAGCTGCTCCGCGACCGAATCCGGCGCGCCGCTCGCGGACGCTCGGATCGTGCCCGGCGCGACCGCGTTCACGCGCACGCCGTGCGGGCCGAGCTCGAGCGCCGCGGTGCGCACGAACGCGAGGATCGCCGCCTTGGCGGCGGCGTACGGCGCGCCGAACGGCATCGCCTGCATCCCACTGATCGACGACAGCAGCACGATGCTCCCCGGGCTCCCGGCATCCACCAGCCGACGCGCGACCGCCTGAGCGGTGACGAACGACGACTGCAGGTTGAACGCCACCACCGCGGCGAAGCGCTCGGCCGGCATGTCGGTCACCGACGACCAGTCGCCGATCGGCATGCCACCCACGACGTGGACGAGCCCGTGCAACGGTGGCAACCCGTCGAGCGCGCCGAACGCCCGCTCGACTGCGTCCACATCGGTGGCGTCGGCGACCGTCGGCACGAATCGCGCGTCGGCTGTCGCCTGCTCGGTGGCCGCGAGCGTGTCACGGTCGATGTCGAAGCCGAGCACCGTGGCGCCCGCATGCACGAGGGCCGCGCTCACCGCGGTGCCGATGCCACCACCGCCCGCGCCCGCGACGACGACGGTCCGGTCTCCGACACCGAGCTCGACCGCGCTCACGTCACGCGCCCCGGGCCGCCTCCGCGAGGCGCGCCACGTGGTCGGTCGCGCTCGCCACCACTGCCGGGTCGACGGCCGCTGCCACCGCCTCCCCGCCTGCGACCCGGAGCATCTCCGGCAGTCTCGTCCGCAGGCAGTCGAGCACCCAGGGCAGCATCTCGCCGGAGGCCACTGCGTCGTAGTCGATCACGTTGTTCACGACGTCACCGCCCGAGCCGGTGTTGTGCACGTAGTGGTAGTGCGGCTCGTCGTCGAACACGTCGAAGCGCAGGTACTCGTGTCCGTCGTCGCGCCCCACACGTGGATCGACACCCCCTCGTCGGTGAAGCCGCCTTCGGGCGAGCGCGCCTCCAGCTCGGCGAGGTACGCGGGGTTGTCGTCGTAGGTCTCGCGCGAGCGACTCCGGGTCGAGCGCGCGGTACTCGACGCCGAGCGTGATCGCACCGGCCGGCGACGTGGTGCGTCTGCTCCTCGACCGGCGGCTGGGGCGGGATGCCGTACACCTTGCCGATCATCGATGCCGTTCCCGATCACGATGCGCTTCCCGATCACGACGCGTCTCCGATCACGACTCGCTTCGTCTCCTGACTCCGACCTTCGAGTCGTCGTGAACACCCGCCGGGCGGTACCGCCGAGGAGGTCGGCCTCCACCTGCTCGGGCAACGCCAGCTCCGCGACCTGTGCCAGCGCGTGGCGATGGCCGACGGTCGGGAAGTTGGTGCGCGAACATCACCTTGGTGCGGCCCGGGCCGCGCAGGAAGTCGACCACGGGAGCCGGCCAGTGACGGGGCGGGTACGCGCCGGTACCCAGGTACACGTTGGGGAACTTCAGCGCCATGGCGACCGCTTCGTCACCCACGGCCATCCGAGGTGCGAGAGCACGAACGGCGTGTCGCGGAAGTAGAGCGCGGGACGGTCGACCGAGATCGGGCGACCGCACTCGCTCGGGCAGCAGCCCGCCCGAGGTCCCCGCCTGCGCCGCGACCGGCACGCCGGCGTCGGCGCAGGCCGCGTAGAACGGGTAGAGGTCGGCGTGGTCGAGCCGGCGGTCCCAGCTGTGCGTGTGGAGGTAGCTGCCGATCACCCACGGGCGCGTCGAGCCGCTGCACGCAGCTCGCGCACGCCCCGCATCCCGCGCTCCGGATCGACGAGCGCGAGCGCGGCGAACCGCCCCGGCCACCGGCCGACGAGCTCCTCCGTCTCCTCCCACCGGGCGACGAGGTGCTCGAAGTCGTACGGATCGAGCGAGCCGTGCCGGCCCGATGTCACCGGTGACCAGCACCACGGTCGCGATGCCGAGCTCGTCCATGCGGGCGACCAACGTCGGCGCTCGGCGAAGCGAGTCGCCGTCGTCGCGCCGCACCTTCACCTGCGACGCCCGCCGACGACGATCGCGCCGTCCCAGAGCTCGCGGCGATCCGGCCGTGAACGCGTTGCACAGCGTGTCGACGACCGTCAGCGCTCGTCACGGAACCGCTTCAGCTTCGGGGACACGTCGACTCTCGGTCCACGCGTCGAGGGTGCCGGGCGCAACCACCTCGGCTGCGATCGCGCACGCCCAGCCGGTCCTTGAGGCGCTCGCTCGACGGCATCGCGCGATCGCCGCGTACGCCGCCGGGTCGCGCGTCGCTCGACGACCGACACGATCAGCTCGTCGCGGTCCTCGCGTCGCACCGCGCGCACGAACCAGTCGGGCGCCACACCGTCGACCGTCATCGCCAACTCGCCGACCGCCTCCGGCCACACGTTGACGCCCCGCAGCTTGACCATGTTGTCGCCGCGTCCGGCGAACGGGCGCCATCTTGCGCAGCCAGCTGCCACACGAGCACTGCTCGCGCGGGTACAGCGTGGACAGGTCCATGATGTTGTACCGGAACTGCGGGCTCCCGGTCTTGTAGAGCTCGGTGATGCACAGCGCGCCGACTGCTCGCCGTCGGGGAGCTGCTCGCCGGTCTCGGGGTCGACGATCTGCACGACGAACGCGTCCTCGAAGATGTGCAGGCCGTCGTGCGCGGGACACTCGACCGACACCCACTGCACTTCGTGGAACCCGTACGACTCGAAGCACTCGACGCCGAAGGTCGACTCCAGCAGCGTCGCGATCGCCGATGTTCGGCAGCGCGTGCAGCTTGAAGTCGGATGCGGGGTCGTAGCCCATCGTCCCGCGCGACGTCGGCGAGGCGCAAGAGGTAGTCGCCGGTGGTGAGGATGGCGGCGGCCTCGTACTCGATCGCCAGCTCCACCTGCCGCTCGCTGCTGGTCACGTTGCCGGTGCCGGTGGTGAGCGACGACGCAGTCGAGCCAGCGGTACAGCGCCTCGTCGAACACGAACGCGCCGTTGTGGGTGCCGTAGGCCCACGAGTTGAGCACGACGTCGCCGGGACGGATGCCCTGCATGTAGAGCGCCCGCGCGGTGAGCAACGCACCGACCTCGCGGTCCCACTGCGTGTAGAAGGTCGGGCGCGACTTGCCCGGTCGTGCCGCCCGACATGAACACGCGCATCGGCTCGCGCAGCGCGTCTGCCGGCGTGACGCCCTGGTAGTCGCCCCACGGTGGGTGGTCGTCGATGCTCGGCGGATGTCGTCGACCGTGTACGACGGCGCCGCCGAGAGATCGTCGAGCGAGGTGATCGATGCGGGGTCGAATCCGGCGTCGCTGCCCATCGCCGGGCGAAGAACGGCACCTTGGCCGCGGTGAGCGCGCGCGCACGCAGGCGTTCCAGCTGCGTGTGCTCGATCTCCTCCGGCGTCGCCAACCACGCGGTGTCGAAGTACTCGGGTGGCGGCGGATAGAGCCGCACGATCGCCGCCGGGTCGGCCGCCTCGAACGGCCGGCGGAAGGTGGTCACGTCACGACACCGGCAGGTAGCCCTCGGGGAACCGGTACAGGTCGACCGCGTTGTCCCACAGGACCTTGCGCTTGCTGCTCGTCGCCGATCAGCTCGGGCTCGAGCGCGAGGAAGTGGTCGGTGGCCTTCGGGTACTTCGAGTCGGGGTGCGGGAAGTCGGTCTCGAACACGATGTGGTCGTCGCCCATCCACCGCATGACGTCGGCCACGTACCGGTCGTCGCACTCGGTGGAGATCCAGCAGTTGCGCCGGAAGTAGTCGGTGGCCGACATCGTGAGCTCGGGCGCCTCGGCCGCGCCGGCGAGCTCGAGGTGCTCGTCGATGCGATGCAGCCACGACGGAAGCCAGCCGCAGCCGGCCTCCATGTACGCGACGCGCAGCCGCGGGAACCGCTCGAACACGCCGTGCACGATCATCGACAGCAACGCGTACTGCGCCTCGTGCGGGTGCACGACGGTGTGCCACTCGGTGAACGTGTCGAACCGCTCGGATCCCGCGGTGGGCGCGTTGAGGCCCATGTACTCGTGCGTCGCGAACGCGCAGTCGAGATCCTGGAGCAGCTCGTAGATCGGGTCGTAGTAGCGGTCGCCGAGGTTGCGGTGGTTGAACTGGTCGGGCCGCGCCCAGAAGCAGCGGATCCCGAGGTGGTCGTACGCGTACCGGATCTCCTCCACCGCGCGGGCGACGTCGTTGAGCGGCACCGGGCCCGACGTGATCACGACGCCGTTCGACGTCTCGCGCATCTCCTCGCCCCACCGGTTGTACGCGCGCGCCATCGCGGCCTGGAGCTCGGGGTCGATGCCCTCGAGCCACATGTCGTACTCGGGCCCGTAGATCACCATCACGTCGACGCCCTCGGCCGCGATCGCGGTCGGCGACGCGGTCGCCGGTGAAGCCCTCGACCGACGATGTCGCCGTACTTGGCGACCATGTCGTCGGCGGTCCAGTTGATCGCCTTCTGGAACTGGCCGTAGATCGACGTCGGGTGCTGCGTGAAGCGACCGTCGACGGTGACCGGGTTGTAGTGGTCGAGGCCCGCCGGGGCGCTTGCGGCCGACCCGGTCGCGGTGCCGGTCGTCGAGGAACCGCGACCAGAGGTCGGGCGGGTAGATCACGTGGGCGTCGGCGTCGAAGACCTTGTATCCGCTCCGCATCGCGGCCAGTACAGCAGACCGGCCCAAGCGCGCGCTAGGGCGCGCTCGGTAGGGTTCCTCAGGTGACCACGGTCGAGGATGCGATCACGGGCGAGATCGTGCGCAACGGGCTCGTGGTCGCCGCCGAAGAAGCGAGCATCGTGGTCGTGCGGGCCGGTCACAGCGCGCACATCCAGGAGGGAGCCGATGCCTGCGCGGCGGTGCTCGACGCCGAGGGTCAGCTCGTCGCCCTGTCGACCGCCACCAGCCTCATGCACGCCGCGAGCCTCCGCTGCTCCCTCCCGGCGCTAGTCGAGGACTTCCCGCTCGCGACGATGACCCCCGGCGACGTGTACGCGCTCAACGACCCGTACCGCGGCGGCATCCACGCCAACGACATCCTCGTGTTCCGCCCGGTGTTCGCGGACGGTCGGGCGACGTTCTTCGCCGGCACCCTGATCCACGTGGCCGACGTCGGCGGCGTGTCGGCCGCGGGCTTGGCGGCCCTCGCCACCGACACGTTCGTGGAGGGCCTCCTGCTCCCGCCGGTGCATCTCGCACGTGCCGGCGTGCCCGCCGACGACGTGCTCCGCATCATCAGCCGCAACAGCCGTACGCCCGACAAGGTCGCCGGCGACGTGCAGGCACTGGTCGCGGGGGTCAACGTGATCGCCCGTCGCGTCGAGGAGCTGCAGGACCGCTTCGGCGCCGACGGTGGTCACACGGTGCGCGCACCGCGACATCGACGACTCGGAGCGTCGCATGCGCGCGTCGCTCGCCGAGTTGCCGGCAGGCCGCTACGAGGGGTCGTTCACCATCGACAGCGACGGCGTGGAAACACGCGCGTTCGAGGTACGCGTCGCAGTGACGCTCGACGGCACCGGGAGCGTCGACGTCGACCTGGCCGGCACCTCCGCCCAGGCCACGGGCGCGATCAACTCGTCGGTGTCGCAGACGATGTCGGGCATCCTGTACGCCGTCCGCTGCTTCGTGGACCCAGCCATCGCGATGAACGAGGGTTGCTTCCGGCCGCTCGACGTGCACCTGCCGCGCGGGCTCCTTGGTGAATCCGGAGCCGCCCGCTGCGTGCGGTGGTCGACTGGTGACCGTCGCGGCCGCGACCGAGGCCATCCTCGAGGCGCTGGCGTGCGCGCAGCCTGGTGGCGCGGTGGCCGCGAGCTCCCTCATCCAGGTGTACGCGCTGAGCGGTTCGCGGCCCGACGGTGCCACGTGGCTCAACCTGCTCTACGAGTTCGGCGGGCTCGGCGCCCGCGCCGGCGCCGACGGCTCCGACGCCACCGGCGCCTTCTTCCTCGGCGGCCGCTCGGTGATCCCCCAGGTGGAGCCGCTCGAGGCGCAGTATCCGTTCGTGGTGCGGTCGGCGCGCCTGCTCCCCGACTCCGGCGGGCCCGGCACCTGGCGCGGCGGCCTCGGCGTCGAGACCGTCATCGAGCTCCTCGCCGCCGCCCGCCTCACCGTGCGCGGCGACCGCCTCGGGGGACATCCGCCGCCGGGGGCGCGCGGCGGCGAGTCCGGGCGGCCGGGCTCGTTCTGCGATCGAGCGGACCGACGGGAGCCTCGAGACCCTGGCCGCCCGCCAGACCGACGTCCATCTCGCGCCCGGTGACCGGTTCGTGTTGCGGACGTCGGGCGGCGGTGGCCTCGGCCCCGCTCGCGGACGCGACCCCGCGCTCGTCCGCGACGACGTGGCCACCGGCGCGGTCACCCCCGAGGGCGCGGTACGCGACTACGGGGTCGTCAACTCGTGACCGGCGACGGTTGGGTGCTCGCGGCCGACGTCGGCGGCACGTTCACCGACCTCGTCCTCGCCGACGGCGCGGGCACGGTGCACACCGCCAAGGTCCCCACCACGCCGGCGGACCCGATCGACGGCATCATCCATGGCGTGGCCGAGGTGCTCGACGACGCGCGCGTCGACGCCGCCGACGTCACCCGCTTCGTGCACGGCACGACCCTGGCCACCAACGTCATCCTGCAGCGGACCGGCGCGCCGGTCGCGCTCGTGACCACCGAGGGCTTCGCCGATCTCCTGCGGCTCGGGCGCGCCGCTCGCGTCGAGGAGGATCGCTACGACCTGCACTTCACGCCCGCGCCGCCACCCGTCGATCCGCGGCTGACGTTCGAGGTGCGCGAACGGATCGACGCGTCGGGCACCGTGCTCGTGCCGCTGAGCGATCCCGCGGTCGAGAAGGTCGTGGCGCAGGTCGCGGCGGAGCGCACCGGCAGGGGTCGCGGTGTGCCTGCTGCACGCGTACGCCCGGCCCGACCACGAGCACGCCGTCGCGTCGCGCACTGCGCAGACGCGTTGCCCGGCGCGTTCGTCGCGTGCTCGTCCGACGTGTGGCCCGAGATGCGCGAGTACGAGCGGGCGATGACGACCGTGGTGTCCGCGGTCGTGGGGCCGGTGATGTCCCGCTACCTCGACGAGCTGGGATCGCGCCTGCGCGACCTCGGCGTCACCTGCGAGGTGCAGGTGATGGATTCCGCCGGTGATGTGATGACCGCGACCCGCGCCGCCGCGCTCCCCGTCGCCACGGTCGAATCCGGCGGCGCCGCCGGCGTGCTCGCGGCCGGCCTGGTCGGGCGCGCCGCGGGTGCCGGCGACGTGATCTCGTTCGACATGGGCGGCACCACCGCCAAGGCGGGCATCGTGCGCGACGGACGCCCCGCGATCACGCACGACTTCCAGGTCGGCGGCAAGGGCAGCTTCGGGGGCGCGCGCGCCGGCACCGGCATCCCGCTCAAGCTGCCGGTCGTCGACCTGGCCGAGGTGGGTGCCGGGGGCGGCAGCATCGCCGCCGTCCACGGCGGCATCCTCCGGGTCGGCCCCCGGTCGGCGGGCGCCGATCCCGGCCCCGCCTGCTACGGCCGCGGCGGTACCGAGCCGACCGTCACCGACGCCGACCTCGTGCTCGGCTACCTCGATCCCGCGAAGCTCGCCGGCGGCGTGACGCTGGCGCCCGAGCGCGGCCGAGCCGCGCTCGAGACGCGCGTCGCAGGCCCACTCGGCATCGACGTCGTCGACGCGGCCCGCGCCGTGCACGACATCGTGAACGCGGCGATGGCCGCGGCCATCCGGGTCGTCACCGTGCAACGGGGCATCGACCCACGCAACTTCGCCCTGGTCGGCTTCGGCGGCGCCGGACCCATGCACGTCAGCCGCCTCGCCGACGAGTTCGGCATCACCTCCGTGATCGTCCCGTGGGCCGCGGGCGTGGCGTCGGCGGTCGGGCTGGTGCGCGCCGACCTCGGTGCCGAGCACCGCCAGCCGTTCCCCGCCGACCTCGCCACTCTCGATGCCGCCGCGTTCCACGCTGCCTTCGGCGCGCTCGAGGAACGGGCACGCGACGAGATCGGTGGTGGCGACGTCGAAGTGCACCGGGCCGCGTTCATCGCGCGTGGTCGGCCAGGTGCACGCGCTCGACGTGCCCCTGCCGGAGGAGAACCTCGACGCGGTGGTCGCGGCGATGCCGCGGCTGTTCTCGGAGCGCTACGTCGCGGCGTACGGGGTGGCGCCAGCGTCGAGGTTGCAGCTCACCGGGCGCTGCGCGTGCGCGTCGTGCGCCGCACCGAGCAGGTCGACCGCGCCCGCCGTCGAGCCGCACGACCATCTCCCCGAACCGGTGACGTCGCGGCCCGCGTACTTCACCGAGCACCGTGGCTTCGTCCCCACACCGGTGTTCGACTGGGTCGAGCTCGCACCCGGTGACCGCATCCAGGGCGCGGCCATCATCCAGGCGCCCGACACGACCGTGGTCGTGCCACCCGCACGAGTGGCCGTGGTCGACCGTGCCCGCAACCTGGTGCTGCACGCGTGACCGCGGATCCGTTCGCCACCGACGTCGAGTTCGTCTCCGAGCGTCGCGCCGAGATCGTGGCGATCGCCGGCGACCTGTTCGCCGAGCGCGGCTACGCGAACACGACGGTGCGGGAGATCGCCGACGCGGCCGGGATCCTCTCCGGAAGCCTCTACCACCACTTCGACTCCAAGGAGTCGATGATCGAAGCGCTCCTGCGCGACTTCCTCGACCGCATCGGGCGCGAGTACGCGAGCGTGGCCGCCCGCGACCGCGATCCGGTCACGACGCTCCGCGCGCTGGTACACATCGCGTTCGGCGCGCTGGAGACCGATCGGGCCGCGGTCTCGGTGATGCTCAACGAGTACAACGTGCTCGTCCAGTACCCGCGGTTCGCGTTCCTGCGCGACGCGGTCGAATCGACCGAGCGCCTGTGGGTCGACGTGCTCGACGCCGGCATGCGCGCGGGCGATCTCCGCCAGGACGTGCCCGCCGATGCCGTCTACCGCTTCCTGCGCGACGCGATCTGGGTGAGCGTCCGCTGGTACCGGTCCGACGGACCCCAGCGACCCGACGACATCGCCGACGACTACCTCACGGTGCTCCTCGGCGGGTTGGCGATGCGACGACCGACGAGGAGGATCCGGTGACCGACGGACCGACGACCGACGGACCGAGCTACTTCGTACTCGACGAGATCGAGTGGCCCGACGAACGCAGTGCGCCGACCGCTCCGCTCGAGCTGGTGCAGGAAGCCGAGCGCCTCGGTGCGCGCCGCAAGTTCCTGGCCCGCGGCGAGGGTGGCTTCCATTCGCAGTACTCCGAGTTCCCGCCCGGGTACGCCGTGCCGATGCACAGCCACGACCACGACGAGCTCATCCTCCTGCTCGACGGGAGCTGCACCATGTCCGACGGTCAGGTGCTGCGCCGCCACGACTCGGTCGTGCTGCAGGGCGGCGCCGAGTACGGCTTCACCGCGGGCGACGCCGGCATGGTCTTCGTGACGATCCGCGGCGGCCGTTCCGGCACCACCCTCGCCTGACGCCCCTCGCCTGACGCCCCTCGCCTGACGCCGCCGCTCCTGACGCCGCCGCTCCTGCCGTGGTCAGACGATCGCGGCCGAGTCGGCGGTCATCACCTCGAGGAGTCGGTGGATGGCGTCGTCGAGCCGTTGCACCTCGTCGGGTGAGAGGCCGGCGAGCAACCGCTCGCGCTCGGCGGCGTAGCGCGCGTTCGCGGCGTCGGCCGTGCGCATGCCCTCGTCGGTGAGGGCGACGAGCACCTTGCGGCGGTCGGCGGGATCGGGGGTGCGCGCGATCAGCCCGGCGCGTTCGAGTCGGTCGAGGATCTGGGTCATGCCACCGCTCGACCGCACCACGATCTCGCTCAGCTCGGTGGGCGACATGCGGTGCGGTTCGCCCACGAGCTCGAGCACCCGGAGCACCGAGTAGTCGATGAATCGCAACCCGAACGGGTCGAGGCAACGGTGTTGGAACGCTTCGACGAGCAAGCCGACACGCGTGAGCCGGGTGAACAGACCGACCGCACCGGGCTCCGACAGGTAGCGCGCCTCGTAGTCGACGGTCACCGCGCCACCGGACCCGCGATGGTCGCCCGGTGCATGATGCGCCGCTCGCGGTAGTCGGCAACCGCGTAGTGCTGCACCGCGCGGTTGTCCCAGAACGCGATGGAGCCCGGCTCCCAGTGGAACCGGCACTGGAACTCGGGCGAGCGCACGTGGTCGAACAGGAACGGCAGCAACAGGTCGTTCTCCCGGTCGGTGAGGCCCACGATGCGCGTGGTGGAGTTGCGGTTGAGGAACAGCCCCTTGCGACCGGTCTCGGGATGGGTCACCACCACGTTGTGCTCGACCGGGGGGCACTTCCGCTGCATCTCGGCGAGATCGAGCGACGAGTGACCGTCGC
Source organism: uncultured Actinomycetes bacterium (assembly GCA_963756895.1). GTDB lineage: Bacteria > Actinomycetota > Acidimicrobiia > IMCC26256 > DASPTH01 > DASUAS01. Next base: position 66,729 of record CAVWPI010000007.1, read on the forward strand.
GGATCGCCTTCTGCAGCGGGCGGGTGATGTCGTGCACCGCGCGCAGACCGTCGACCAGGGTGCGCATCGGCGGTGAGAGCGCTTCGTACGCGGCGTACATGCTCGCGAAGCAGGTGTCGCCGCCGAGCTCGGGCAGCTGCACCGCGCGCAGGATCGATCCCATCGGCGGTTCGGCGAGGAACGTGTTGTCGCTGTGCCACTCGTCGGCGCCCTCGCCGACCGGGTGGATCTGGTCGAGGACGACGATCTCCGGCGCGTCCTGGTGCACGGTCTGGAGCGGCGACACGTGCATGGGTCCGAAGCGCAGCGCGAACGCGAGCTGCTGGTCGTCGTCGACGTCCTGGTCGCGGAAGAAGAGCACGAGGTGATCGAGCAACGCCCGCCGCAGGCACGCGACGTCGTCGTCGGCGAGCGGCAGGCGGAGATCGACGCCGATCACCTCGGCGCCGATGGCCAGCGTCACCGGCCTGATCTCGATGCTCGTGCCCATGGACGACGCCTCCCCTCCCGGGATATCGTCTCGCGACTAAGAATCTTAGGCAAGGGGAGATCGCGATGGTCGACGGCAGTGGCCCCCGGTTCAGCCGGCTCGACGACGTGCCGTGGGAAGAGGTGCGCAAGCTCGACTTCGGCGACCACACCACGTCGGTGCGGGAGAAGTGGCTCGACTTCTCGCCCCGCTTCCTGTCGCTCCTCGCCGAGTGGGACCCGGGGATGATGATCCATGCCCACGGCCACAACAGCGATCACATCGTCTACGTGCTCCGCGGCTCGGTGCACTGCGGCGACGTGGAGTGCGGGCCGGGGACGCACATCGCGCTCGACCAGGGCGACACCTTCGGTCCCTTCGTCGCCGGGCCCGACGGCTGCACGTTGTTCGAAGTGATGATGGGTGATCCCCGTTCGTTCGCGGCCGACGAGGAGGGGTGGGAACGACTGCTGTCGGAGCGCGGCGCCACGCAGGCACCGAACCCGAAGATCGCGCTCCCCGACTGGCTCGAAGACACCCGTACCTGATCGATGAGCACGCCGTTCGCTCCCGGGTCGGTGTCGTTGCGCCTCTACCCGCACAACGACCTCGGCGCGGTCGCCATCGTCGACGAGATGCGCGCCCAGGCCGCGCTGGCCGAGGGGCACGGCTTCGACGGGGTGATGACGAGCGAGCACCACGGCGGGTTCCACGGGTACCTGCCCAATCCGCTGCAGGCCGCGGGCTGGTGCCTCGAGGCGACCGCGCACGCATGGGCGGCGCCCGCGCCGTTGCTGCTGCCGCTGCGACCATCGGCGCTGGTGGCCGAGGAGATCGCGTGGCTGGCCGCGCGCTTCCCCGGTCGGGTCGGCCTGGGCGTGGCCTCGGGTGCGCTGCCCGCCGACTTCGAGGTCATGCACGTGCCGATGGACGCGCTCGCGGCGCGCTTCACCGCCGGCTTCGAGGAACTGGCGGGCATCCTCGACGGCAGCGCCGCCGGCCAGCTCGCCGACGATCCGGCCATCCGCGACCTGCGCGACCACCCCGTCCCCGTGCTGAGCGCGGCGATGGGCTTCACCGCCGTGCGCCGCGCCGCGCGCCTCGGCGCCGGCCTGCTCTTCGACTCGCTCTCGACGCCGGAACGATGCCGCGAGCTCATCGACGCCTACCACGAAGCCGGCGGGAGCGCGCCCTGCGTGCTGATCCGGCGCGCGTGGGTCGGTGAACCGCTGCGCGACCGCGTCGATGACCAGGTCGACGTGTACCGCAGCTACTCGTCGAAGTCCGCGATGGAGCACTGGGGCAGCGACGAGCTCGTCGACGCCCCGACGGCCGACGACGTCGTCGGCGGTCTGCTCGACGCGCTCGAGCGCGCCGGGGCCGACGCGCTCAACCTCCGCGTCCACGTCCCCGGGGTGTCGCCCGACGGCGCACGAGAACAGATCGCCGGACTCGGCGAGGAAGTGCTCCCCCAGCTCCGCCGCTCGCTCACCGGGAACGGCTCCCGATGAGCCGCATCCACCGCTTCGAGGACGCGGAGTGGCACGTGCCCACCGCGCCCGGCACCGACCCGGAGGCTGCCGCGGCCGCCGGACGCGAGGGTGCGGCGCGGCGGTTCCTCGCGCAGGGCGAGGGCGGCTTCTACACCCAGGTGGTGCGGATGCCGCCCGGCTTCGCCGCGCCGCTGCACGCACACGACCACAGCGAGGTGTTCATGGTGCTCGAGGGCAGCTGCGCGTTCGACGGCGAGCCGATGGCGCGCTTCGACCTCGCGGTGGTCGAAGCCGACCAGCCGTACGCGTTCACCGCCGGGCCCGACGGGCTGTCGTTCCTCGTGGTGCGCCAGGGGCCGGCCGGATACTCGGCGACGGAGGAGGAGTCGTGAGCACCTACGACCTCATCGTCCGCGGCGGCTACGTCGTCGACGGCACCGGCCTGCCGCGGCGGCGCGTCGACGTCGGCGTGCGCGACGGCCGCGTCGTCGCGCTGGCGCGCCTCGACGGCGACGACGCACGCGAGGAGCTCGATGCCGACGGTCGCATCGTGGCCCCCGGCATCGTCGACGCGCACACGCACTACGACCCGCAGATCACGTTCGATCCCTACGCGACGATGTCGTGCTTCCACGGCGTCACCACCGTCGTGGCCGGCAACTGCGGGTTCTCGGTGGCGCCGTGCAAGCCGGAGGACCGCGACTTCCTCACCGGCATCTTCGCCCGGGTCGAGAACATGGACCCGATCGCGTTGAGCGCGATCACGTGGGACGACTGCGTGACCTTCACCGACTTCCTCGTCGTCGCGCGCCGGGCGACTCGGCGTGAACTTCGCGTGCTACGTGGGTCACTCGAACCTCCGCCGTTGGGTCATGGGCCCCGACGCGTCCGACGCGGGCCGCCACCGACGACGAGATCGCGGCCATGCGGGCGATGGTCGCCGACGCGATGGCGGCCGGCGCGGCCGGGCGTGTCGTCGTCGGCCGCGCCCACCCACCTCGATCTCGACGACCGGCCGGTGCCGTCGCGCGTCGCGAGCCGCGACGAGTTCGCCGCGCTCGCGACGGCCGCGGGCGAGGCCGGGGCCGGGTCGATCGCGTTCCTGCCGGCCAGCGCGATCGGAGGCATCGACGCCGACGACGAGGACTACCTGATCCGCCTGGGCACGGTCAGCGGGCTCCCGGTCGTGATCCAGGGCCTCGGCGGGCGCAACAAGACCGACGCCCCCACCGCCACGTGGGAGGCGGCGCAGTCGTTCCTCGACCGCGCCACCGCCGCCGGCGCGCCCGTGTACTCGATGCTCATCGCCCGGCCCTTCGACCGTCCGATCGTGATCGACGAGTCCAACTTCCACTACCTCGCCGTCCCGAGCTGGAACCGGCTGCTGCAGCTGCCGCACGCGGAACGGGTCGCCGCGCTGCGTGATCCCGCGACGCGCGCCGAGCTACGCGAGGCGGTCGAGCACTACAACCGCGACCCCGCGCTCGGTACGACCGTGCCGCCGCCGTTGTGGCGCGCGGTGTACGTCGACGAGGTCGCGAAGCCCGAGCATGCGCACCTGCAGTCGCGCTCGATCGCCGATCTCGCGCGCGAGCAGGGCAAGGCACCGGCCGACGTCATGCTCGACCTCGCGCTCGACGAGGACCTCGCCACGCGGTTCCGCTGGCGGACCGAGAGCCCCGAGTGGGCGGCCGCGGTCGGCGAGGCCCAGCTCGACGCGCGCATGATCGTCGGCACCTCCGACGGCGGTGCGCACCTCGCGCGCGACGACGGCGCCGACTGGAGCTCGTACTTCCTGCGCTCGTGGGTGCTCGACCGTCGGGTGTGGACGCTCGAGGAGGGCATCCGTCAGATCACCGCAGGTCCCCGCGGCGTTGCTCGGCTTCCCCGACCGGGGCGTGCTGGCGCCGGGGCGCCCGGCCGACCTGATGATCTTCGACCCCGACACCGTCGGACCGTGGAAGAAGGAGTTCGTGCACGATCTCCCCGGGGGCGTCGGGCGCTTCAAGGCCTGGGGCCACGGCGTGCACGCGACCGTGGTGAACGGTGTCCCGATCGTCGTCGACGGCGAGCTCACCGGCCGCCTGCCCGGCCAGGTGGTGCGGCCGGGGGTGCTCGCGCCGTGAGCACGCCGGCGCGTGACCGCTCGGGTGAGCGCTCGAGTCGACCTCCGCACCGATCCGACCCCGTGGGTGTTCGACGCCGACGGTCACGTGATCGAGCCGCCCCGCGTGTGGGACGAGCTGCTCCCGGCCGAGTTCCGTCGCTACGCGCCGAGGGTGCTGCAGGAGGCCGACCACTACCGCTTCGCGTGCGGCGACCGGGTCGGGTTCCGCATCGAGGGCCGCAGCGAGGCCATGGCCGCGCCCGGGCAGACCCCGCATCTGTCCGACGACCCCGTCGCGCGTCCGCGGCGGCACGGAAGCGGGACCGCGCCTCGCCGACATGGCGATCGACCGCATCGCCGCGGCCGCGCTGTACCCGACGTTCGGCCTCATGATCCAGGGCGTCACCGAACGCGAACCCGCCCTCGCGCTGTGCCGGCGCGTTGAACGACTGGGTGGCGGAGTACTGCGCGCCCGACCCCGAGCACCTCGTCGGCGTCGCCACGCTGCCCGATGACGAGCGCGGAGGACGCGCTGGCGGAGGCGCGCCGCGGCGTCGAGGAGCTCGGCTTCCGCGGCGTGTGGCGACGGCCCGAGCACTTCGACCCGCTCCCCCACCTCTACGACGAGGCGTACGAACCGCTCTGGTCGTACCTGGAAGACGCCGACGTGCCGTTCGCGATCCACCCGGGCATGAGCGGGCTCATCCCCTACGACCAGCTCCAGAGCCACTTCGGCGACTACTACACGCCGCTCCACGCGGCGCACTTCGTGACCGAGCAGATGCTCGCGCTCACCACGTTCGTCGCCTACGGCATCCTCGAGCGCCACCCGCGCCTGCGGGTCGCGTTCCTCGAGACCGGCGCGGTCTGGGCGATGGCGTACGTGCACCGCCTCGACGAGCACCACGAGCTGTTCGGCTTCGACCGGGGCGGGCTGACGGCGAAGCCGTCGGAGTACTTCCGGCGCCAGTGCTTCGTGTCGGTCGAGGAGGTCGAGCCCGGACTGCCGGCGATGCTGCGCGAGTACCCCGACTCGGTCGTGTTCTCGTCCGACTACCCCCACGCCGACGGCACGTTCCCCGGCTCCACCAAGGACCTCCTGGAGTCGACCGAGCTCGACGACGACGCGCTCCGCCGCGTCCTGCGCGACAACGCGCTCCGGCTCTACGGACTGGCCCGATGACCACGCACGAGATGGACGTGTTCGAGGCCATCGACGGACTGCGGGCGACGCGCGTCTACACCGACCGCGCCGTCCCACCCGAGGTGCTCACGCGGATCCTCACTGCCGCCACGCGGGCCTGCAGCTCCGGCAACACGCAGCCGTGGGAGTTCGTCGTCGTCACCGATCGCGCGGTGAAGGAGCAGCTGCAGGCGCTGCTCACGGCCGCGTGGGTCGGCATCGACGAGCAACGCGCGCAGTCGCCCGACCAGCTCGTCGACGGATCGGGACGACCGGTCACCGGGCACGCGGCGATCGAGCACATCCACCTGGTGGGTGCGATCGTGTTCGTGTTCTGGAACCCCGACCGCGGCGTCCGGATGGTCGGTGAGTACGAGGAGAACCCCGACGGCACGCTGCGCGCGACGCGGGAGATCCCCGGCGGGCGCGGGTCGAGCCTGTTCCCCGCGTGTCAGAACATGATGCTGGCCGCGCACGCGCTCGGCGTGTCGTCGCTGTTCACGACGTTCTTCGGGTTGTGCGCCGCCGACGTGAAGCGCCTGCTGCACGTGCCGCCGCGCATGTTCCTCGAGGCCGCGGTGTTCCTCGGCTACGGCGACGAGCCACTCGGTCGGCCTCGCCGCAAGCCCCTCGACGAGGTCGTCCACCTCGACGACTGGGAGGTGCCGTACCGGCCATGACCACGATCCCGCGCATCGTCTCGGCCGACGACCACGTCGTCGAACCTCCCGACGTGTTCACGAGCCGCCTGCCCGCGAAGTACCGCGAGGTCGGCCCGCGCGTCGTGCGCGCGCCGGTCGCGGAGATGACGTTCCGCGGCGGCAACTACGTGACCCGGATGGGCACGAGCGGCGACGACGGACCCCTCGCCGACTTCTGGCTCTACGAGGATCTCCAGTGGCCCCACACCCGTCTCGGCGCGTGCGCCGGCTTCGCACCCGAAGACGTGCAGGTCGTCCCGATGATCTACGACGAGATGCGGCCGGGTTGCTACCAGCCCGGTCCGCGGCTCGACGACATGGACCTCAACTGGGTCGAGGCCTCGCTGTGCTTCCCGACCTTCCCGCGGTTCTGCGGGCAGACGTTCCTCGAGGCGCGCGACAAGGACCTCGCGCTCCTGTGCGTGCGGGCGTACAACGACTGGATGGTCGAGGAGTGGTGCGCCGGCTCGGGCGGACGACTCCTGCCGCTGTGCCTCATCCCGCTCTGGGATCCCGCGCTCGCGGCCGACGAGGTCCGTCGCAACGCGGCGCGGGGCGTGCGGGCCGTCTGCTTCTCCGAGTTGCCCGGGAACCTCGGCCTGCCGTCGGTCCACGACGCCGACCGCCACTGGGATCCGTTCGTCGCCGCGTGCGCCGAGACCGAGCACCGTGATCTGCATGCACAGCGGTTCGGGCTCGAAGATGCCGTCCACCTCGCCCGATGCACCACCGGCGGTGTCGTCGACCCTCACCCACGAGCTGGCCGAGGGCTCGCTGGCCGACTGGCTCTTCTCGGGGCTCCTCGTGCGCCATCCCGAGCGTCACCCTCACCTACTCCGAGGGCCAGATCGGTTGGATCCCGTACATCCTCGCCCGGGCCGACCGCGTCTGGGAGCACAACCGCGGGTGGAGCGACTCGCGCGACCTCGTGCCCGAGCCGCCGAGCACCTACTACTGGGGCCGCGTCTACGGATGCTTCTTCGACGACGCGGCCGGCCTCGCCGCGCTCGACGCCATCGGTCCCCGCCAGGTGACCTTCGAGACCGACTACCCGCACGCCGACGGAACCTGGCCCCACAGCCGGGCGGTCGCCGAGAAGCTCCTCGACGGCCTCGACGACGGCGTGGTGCACGACATCGTGCGGGGCAACGCGCTCCGCATGCTGGGGCTCGACGACGCGGCGACGAATTTGACCGAGGCAACCATCGCGGAGGACTGACCATGAGCGACGTCGACTACCTCGTCAACGACTTCGACAACCACTACTACGAGGCCATCGACGCCTTCACCCGGCACCTCGACCCGAAGCACGGCCGGCGGATCATCCAGTGGGCCGAGATCGACGGTCGCAAGTACCACGTCATCGGCGGCAGGGTCAGCCACGCCGTGGTGAACCCGACGTTCGACCCCATCGCCAAGGCCGGCGCGATGTCCGACTACTTCCGCGGCAACGAGTCGGGACGCAATCCGCTCGACTACCTGCGCGAGCGCGAGCCCATCCGTCCCGAGTACCGCGACCGTGAGACCCGCATCCAGGTGATGGACGAGCAGGGTCTCGACAAGGTGTGGCTGTACCCGACGCTCGGCATGATCTACGAGCAGCTGCTGAAGCACGATCCCGAAGGCGTCGGCATCATGTTCCGCGCGTTCAACCGGTGGCTCGAAGAGGACTGGACCTACAACTTCGAGAACCGCATCTTCGCGTCGCCGTACATCGCCCTCGCCGACCTCGACGTCGCGGTCGAGGAGCTCGAGCGGGCCCTGTCGCTCGGGGCCACGACCGTGTGCATGCGCCCGGCGGCACCCACGACGATCTTCGGACCCCTCACGCCCGGCGATCCCTACTTCGACCCGTTCTGGGCGCGCGTCAACGAGGCGGGCATCACCGTCGTCGTCCACGCCGGCGACAGCGGGTACTCGCTCAACGGCTACGCCAAGGAGGGCTTCTCCGCCGAGTTCTCCGGCAGCGGGCGTCCGAGCATCGGCATGATGGCGATGGAGCGCTCGATCTACGACTTCCTCGCATCGCTGATCTTCGACCAGCTCTTCGACCGCTTCCCGAACCTGCGCGTCGCGTCGGTCGAGAACGGCGCCGAGTTCCTCCCCGACATGTTCCGCAAGTTCAAGTCGATCAACCGGAAGATCCCGGGTCTGTTCAAGGAAGATCCGGCCGAGACGTTCAAGCGTCACGTCTGGATCAACCCGTTCTGGGAGGACGACCCCTACGAGATCGTCGACCTGATGGGCGCCGATCGCGTCGTGTTCGGCTCCGACTGGCCTCACATCGAGGGCCTGCCCGACCCGCGCGACTACGCGATGGAGATCAAGGAGCTCGACGACGCGTCGCAGCGACTGATCATGCACGACAACGCGGAAGAGCTCAACCAGCTCCGGCCGGCCTAACCCGGACGGAAGCCTTCGAACATCCGGCGCATGTTGTCGGACACCGTCGTCGTGATCGGCGTCGCCGGTGAGTCGAGGATGGCGGACGCGCCGGCCGCGATGGTCTCGATCGTCGCGTCGCGGTCGACCAGCCCTTCGGTGACCTCGAGGCCGACCCGCGCGTAGTGCCCGCCGCCGACGCTGAAGCACTCGCCCGAGACCGGGCACGCTTCGTGCGCCAACCAACCGACGAGCGGCGCGACCAGGCGCGGCGCCAACCACTCGTTGAGCTCGTCACTCGCCGGGAACGGACCGAAGCCGGTGCCGGGCCTGGTCTTGGCGTAGGGCGCGATCACGTTGGCGGCGATCCCGACGTCGCGACCCTCCGACGCCATGGCGCGGGTGAGGCCGATGACGCCCATCTTGGCCATGCCGTACACGGCGCCTCCGGGGACGCCGCCGAAGGCCGCTCCTGACGAGACGTTCACGAAGCGACCACCGCCGCGCTCGGCCATCACCGACCACGCCGGCCGGCCGACGTTGAGCGCGCCACGCAGCTGGGTGTCGATCACCGCCTCGAGCTGTGCCTCGGTGAGCTCGGGAAACGGCGCCATGCGCACCTGACCCGCGTTGTTGACCACCACGTCGACGGCGCCGAACGCGTCGAGGGCGGCGTCGACGATGGCGCGGCCGCCCTCCGGCGTCGAGATGGTGTCGCGGTTGGCGACCGGCCTCGCCGCCGGCGGCGCGGATCTCCTCGACCACCGCGTCGGCGGGAGGGTCGCTCGGCGCGTCGGCGACGCCGTCGGTGTCGCTGATGCCGACGCCGAGGTCGTTGACGACGACCCGTGCCCCGCGTGCCGCGAACAGCAGCGCGTACTCGCGCCCGAGGTTGCGTCCCGCGCCGGTGACGACGACCACCTTCCCGTCGAACCGCAGCTCACTCATCCCATCCCCTTCGGTTTTGGCGTGGTGAACCCATGCATATCGGGGTCTGCCACGCCGAAACGGTCGAGGACGATCACTCATCGGTGTACACGGGCGTGCGCCCTTCCTTCCAGGCGGCGATCTTCTCGTCGAAGTTGCTGGTGGTCATGCGCACGTAGAGCTGGGCGTTGCCCTCGTGGTTCATGTGCGAGTGCAGGCTCCCGGCGTCGAGGCTCGCCCACAGCAGCTGCTTGGTGAGCTCCACGCCGATGTGGCTGAAGCCGATGATCCCCGCGGCGAGCTCGTAGCACCGTTCGAGCAGCTGGTCGCCGGGCACGAGCTGGGAGATCAGCCCGATGCGCTCCGCTTCCTCGGCGCCCACGTCGCGACCCGAGAGCAGGATGTCGAACGCGCGCGAGAAGCCGATCTGGCGGGGCAGCAGGTAGCTGATGCCGAGCTCGTTGGCGGTGAGCCCGTTGTTGATGCCAGCGGCGCGGAAGTAGGCCGTGTCGGAACCGATGCGGATGTCGGTCGCGCACGCGAGACAGAAGCCGCCACCGATCGCGGCACCGTTCACCGCCGCGATCACCGGTTGGTGCATGTCGCGGATGGCCAGGATCACCTCGTCGAGCACCCGCAGCGCGCGCCGGGCGATGCTCGTGCGCTTCAGGCCCGAGATGTTGGGCACCATGCCACCACCGACGAGGTCGGCACCGGAGCAGAACCCGTGACCGGCTCCGGTGAGCACGACCACGCGGCAGTCGTTGTCGGCGCTGATGTCGCGCAACGTGTCGCGCAGCGGGATCATCACGTCGAACGCCATCGCGTTCATGCGTTCGGGACGGTTGAGCGTGACCAGCGTGACGTGCGGTCGCGGCTTCTCGATCTCGATGAAGGACATGGCGACACTCTACGGAGGTTGATCCGCGGGCGATCGGGGTACGACGAGTGTCGGTAGGAACCGTCTCATAAGGAGCGTGTGAAGTGATCGTGCTCGGTGTGATTCTCCTCATACTCGGGTTGTTGCTCTCGGTGCCCGTCCTCTGGGTGATCGGTCTCGTTCTGGTGGTCGTCGGCGCCGTCTTGTGGATCGCGGGTGCCGCCGGACACGAGATCGCCGGTCGCAGGCACTACTACTGACCCGCGCGACATACTGTCGCCGCCTGACGGGCGAGCGACAGGAGCTGTGAACGATGGCGCACGACGCGAGCGACGACCGACAACGGCGCTCGCGTCGTGTCGCGATCATCGGTGCCGGCCCCGGCGGCATCGCCACCGCAGTGTCGCTGCTCGCTCGGGGCCATGACGACTTCGTGATCCTGGAGAAGGCTCCCGGCATCGGCGGCACCTGGTTCCACAACCGCTACCCCGGCGCCGAGTGCGACATCAAGTCGCACCTCTACTCGTTCTCGTTCGCGCCCAACCCCGCGTGGTCCCGCCGCTACGCCCGGCAACCCGAGATCAAGTCGTACCTCGAGGACGTCGTCGACCGCTTCGGGATCGCGCCCCACATCCGGCTCAGCACGCCGGTCCACCGCATGGAGCTGGGACGACGGCGAGGCGGTGTGGCACCTGATGGTCGGCGACGGCGAATCGATCGACGCCGAGATCGTCGTCAGCGCGGTCGGCATGTTCGGTGAACCCGTCGAACCGGAAGTGCCAGGACTCGACCGGTTCCAGGGCACGGTCTTCCACTCCGCGCAGTGGGCCGACGACCACGACCTCAGCGGAGAGCGCGGTCGCGGTCATCGGGAGTGCTGCGAGCGCGGTGCAGCTCATCCCCGAGATCGCGCCGATCGTCGCGTCGCTCGACGTGTACCAGCGAACCGCGAACTGGGTGTCGCCCAAGGACGACGATCCCTACTCCGAGGACGAGCTGGCGCGAATTCGCGGCCGACGCCGAGGCGGTGCGCGCGGCGCGGGACGAGATCTTCACCACCATCGACCCCAACCTCACGTTCTCCGACGCCGAGCGGCGCACCCTCTACGAGGAGTACGGGCGGCGCAACATCGCGCTGGTCGAGGACGAGGAGCTGCGCGCTCGACTGACCCCAGTCGGACCGTACGGTTGCAAGCGCCCCCTGGCGTCGAACCTCTACTACCCCACGTTCAACCTGCCGCACGTCGTGCTCGTCACCGACGCCATCACCGAGGTCACCGAGCACGGCATCGTCTCCGCCGACGGCACGACCCGCGAGGTCGACACCATCATCCTCGCCACCGGGTTCACCACCACCAAGTTCCTCGCCGCGCTCGACGTGATCGGCCGCAAGGGTCTCGACATCGACGACGCGTGGGCCGACGGCCCGCAGGCGTACCTGGGCATCACCACCAGCGGCTTCCCGAACGTGTTCATGCTCTACGGGCCGAACACCAACAACGGGTCGATCATCTACATGATCGAGTGCCAGGTGCACTATGTCATGGAGATGCTCGATGCCATGGACGACGCACGACCTCGCCTGGGTCGACGTGAAGCGCGACGTGATGGACGAGTACAACGACGCCGTCCAACGCGCGCTCGACGAGGTCGAGGTGTGGCAGGCCGGGGTCAACGGCTACTACCGCGTCGGCGGTCGCATCGTGACGCAGTGGCCGGGATCGATGAGCTCGTACCGAGAGCAGCACCGAGCAGGTCGACCTCGACGCGTACGAGACCGCCGTGCACGAGACCGCCGTGCACGAGACCGCGTAGCGTCGGTCCATGGACGTCGGCGTCACCATCCCCCACACCGGTCGCTACGCGTCACCCGAGTGGGTGCGCGAGTACTGCACCACCGCCGAGCAGCTCGGGTTCGACAGCGTCTGGGGCGTCGACCACCTGGTGATGCCCCAGCACACCGACTCCGACTACACGCTCGGGCGCAAACCGTCGAAGATCGCCGACGACGCGGTCTCGGGGCTCCTGTCGCCCAACTACGAGATGATGACCACGCTCACGTGGGTCGCCGGCTTCACCGAGCGGGTGCGGCTCGGCACCGCGGTGGCGGTGCTCCCGATCCGCAACGCGGTGCACAATGCCCGCGCGCTGGCCACCCTCGACGTGTACTCCGGCGGCCGTGTCGTCTACGGCGTCGGCGTCGGCTGGCTCCGCGAGGAGGCCGAGGCCATGGGCATGCCGTGGGACCGCCGCGGCGCCCGCAGCGAGGAGCACATCGCGCTGATGCGGGCGCTGTGGTGCGCGGAGGACGACCTGGTCGAGTTCCACGGCGAGTTCCACGACCTCCCGCCGATGGATCCGGAGCCCCGGCCGGTGCAGCGCCCGATCCCGATCCTCATCGGGGGCCACTCCGACATCGCGCTCGAGCGCGCCGGACGCATCGGTGACGGCTGGATCGCAGCGCAGATGTCGCCCGAGCGGGTGGTCGAGCACTGGCCTCGGGTCCTCGAAGCGGCGGAGCGCAACGGTCGCGACCCGGCGTCGCTGCAGCTCTTCACGAGCACGCCGGTGCGCAGCGACCGGTCGCTCGCCGAGCTGCTCGCCCAGTACCGGGAGATCGGCGTCGACCACGTGCAGGTCGGGCTGCACCGCAACTCCCGCGAGGAGACCCTCGACACGATGCGCGACGTCGCGGAGAATGTGATCCCGGGCGTACGCAGCTGACGCACGAGCACGGCCCGAGGAGGCGCATGGGACGGATCGGCGAACCGAAGCGGGAGATCCACATCCCGGTGCCACCGCCGGCGACGCCGGTGGAGGCTCCCGTCCCCGAGCCCGAGCCGACCACCCCCGCAGAACCCGTCACCCAGCCCGAACGCATCCCCGCGGGCGCACCGTGAGCCTCCCGTGGGACGTGTTCGCGACGCCGATCGCGGCCCGCAAGCTCGCCCGCCTCGGGGTCGAGCAGGACCGGGTCGTGCTGCGGCCCGCGTTCTACCGCCAGCTGGGTGAGGCCTACGGCGCGCTCGCCCACGCCACCTGCGCACTCGCCGACCACGAGGCGCCCGACTCCGACTGCAGCTGCGGCTTCTACGCGGTCGCCGACGACAGCCAGCTCTGGCGACTCGGCGCCGACGAACCCGAGCTCGCGGTGCTCGACGTCGAGCTCGCGGGCCGCGTGATCGAGCACGACCACGGGTACCGCGCCAGTCACCAGCGCGTCACGAACGTGCGCTTCCACGCCGTGTGCGTGCGCTGCGGCAAGCGCGCCGAGACCTTCGCGCAACGTCGCTTCGGCGGGCTGGTCCCCTCGTGCCGCCGATGCGCGCGACGCTCGATCGATCCCGCCGACGTCTCGGCGTCGCTCGAGGTGCCGGTCTCGTTCAGCACCGACGAACCCACCCCGGCATCGCTGGCCACGCGCCTGCGCTTCGTGCTCGCGCAGATGGCGGCGCCCGTGCTCATCCTGCTCGTCACCGCCGTCGTGGCGCTGGCCACCGGCTCGGGCATCCCGCTCGCGTGCGGACAGCTCGCGATCGTGGTGTGGCTCGTGACCGTGCCCACGTTGCTCCCCCGCCTCGGTGAACGCCTCGGGATCGGCGGCACCGAGGCGATGCGCCTCCAACATCGTTGGAGCCCCGTGGTCGCCGCGGTCGCCATCGGTTGCGACATCGTGCTCACGGTGGTCGTGATCGCGTTGCGCAGCGTGATCGTCTACTGAGAGGACATCGCGCATGACGGTGCGGTACGAGATCGAGGGACCGGTCGCGGTCGTCACCGTCGACCGGCCCGAGGCCCGCAACGCGGTCGACCGGCCCACCGCCGAGGCCCTCGTCGACGCGTTCACCCGCTTCGACGCCGACGAAGCGCTGGCGGTGGCGGTGCTCACCGGTGCGCACAGCACGTTCTGCGCGGGCGCCGACCTGAAGGCGATGGCCGAGCCCGGTGGCGCGCGGATCAACCGGGTCGCACTCGACGGCGACGGGCCGATGGGACCGACCCGCATGCTGCTGCGCAAGCCGGTGATTGCGGCGATCGAGGGTCACGCCGTCGCCGGCGGGCTCGAGCTCGCGCTGTGGTGCGACCTGCGCGTCGCCGCCGACGACGCGGTGTTCGGGGTGTTCTGCCGACGGTGGGGCGTGCCGCTGATCGACGGCGGCACGGTGCGCCTGCCGCGCGTCATCGGGCAGGGGCCCGCGCTCGACCTCATCCTCACCGGGCGCGCGGTGCACGCCGACGAGGCGCTGCACCTCGGCCTGGTCACACGCGTCGTGCCGTCGGGCCAGGCGCGTGATGCCGCCGTCGCGCTCGGCGCGCGAGCTCGCGGCACTGCCCCAGGAGTGCCTGCGCAACGACCGCGCGTCGGTGTACGCCCAGTGGGACCTCGCGCTCGACGACGCCCTGCGCCGCGAGACCGAGCTCGGGATCGACACCTTGCGCGCGCCCGGGTGCCCTCGACGGCGCCACGCGCTTCGCCGACGGCGCCGGCCGCCACGGCACCCCCGCCACCTGACTCCCGACCCCGCCTCTCACCATTCCTGCGTCGCAACGGGGCAATAATCACGCCGCTCCGACGCAGAAACGGCGGGAGGTCTCAGCCGGGCGTGATGACGGTGTCGACGGTGACCTCGCCGGCGCCGCGCAGCGGGCGTTGCGGGAGCAGGCAGCCGAACAGGATCGCCAGCAGCCCGACCGGCACCGCGCTGGCGAACACCCAAGGCAGCGCGTCGGCGTACTGCGCGGCGGTGGCGTGGTGCGCGGGAAGGCCGGCGGCGAGGACGGCCCCGAACAAGGGGACTCCGACGGTGCCACCGAGCGTGCGCGCGAGGAGCGCGGTCGATGTGGCCATGCCGAGGTCGGCGACGTCGACCGCGTTCTGCACCGCGAGGATCGACGTCTGCATGGCGAACCCGATCCCGATCCCGACGACGGCGCCGAACCCGGCGACGACCACGACCCCGGTGTCGAGGCCGACCGTCGTGAGCGCGAGCGCACCCATCGTCATGACGACGCCACCCACGATCGGCCACGCGCGGTAGCGACCGGTGCGTTCGACCCGATGCCCGGCGAACGTGGTGGCGGCCGCGGTGCCGATCATGAGCGGGATGAGCAGGAGGCCCGAGACGGTGGCGTCGACCCCGGCCACCTCCTGGAAGAACACCGGAAGGAAGAACACGCCGAGGTAGAAGAGGAGACCCGACGTGACGTTGACCGGCGCGGCGATCCGCAACACCGGGTTCTGGAACAGGCGCAGCGGCACGAAGGGTTCTGTCGCGTGCCGCTGGCGCCACACGAACGCCGCGACACAGACGCCGAAGAGCGCAAGGAGCGCCCCCGACGCCGGCGACACCCAGTCGACGTCGTTGCCCCCGGCGGTCGCCAGCACGACCAGCGCCGCCAGCGCGACCGTGAGCAAGGCCGATCCCACGTAGTCGATCGAGTGCTCGACCCGTCGGAACGGAAGGTGCAGCCGTGGCACGAGGATGGCCACGGCGACGACGGCGAAGGGGACGTTGATGAAGAACGCCCACCGCCAGCTGAGGTGGTCGACGAAGAACCCGCCGAGGAGCGGGCCGACGACGACCGCCCCTGCGAACAGCAAGCCCTGGTACCCGAGCCACCGTCCGAGCTGACGGGGCGGGACGAGATCGCCCAGGATCGCCATGCCGAGCACCGGGAGGCCACCCCCGCCGATGCCCTGCACCGCACGCGCCGCGAGCAGCATCGGCATCGACTGCGCGAACCCACAGGCCACGGAGCCGAGGACGAACAGCCCGATCGCGAACAGCAGCACGCGCTTGCGGCCGTAGACGTCGCCGATCTTGCCGTAGAGCGGCATGGTCGCCACCTGGAACAAGAGGTACGCGCTGACCACCCACGCGATGCCGGACACCCCGCCCAGGTCGCGCACGATCGACGGCAGCGCGGTCGCCACGATCGTGCCGTCGATGCCCGAGACCATCATCCCGATCTGGAGCCCGACGAACACGACGACGAACCCGGGAGCAGTGGAGTCGGTGCGAGCGGGCGTCCTGATGGCCTCAGGTATATTTCTCATCGCGTCAGACTGTCAATCGGAGGCACATGGCCACGCAGGTGGGGCTCGACCACGACGCCGTCGTCGAGGCGGCGGGCGAGCTGGTCGACGAGGCCGGGATCGAGGCACTGACCCTCGCCCGGCTGGCCGCCCGCCTCGGGATCCGCAGCCAGTCGCTCTACGCGCACGTCGACGGGCTCGACGGACTCCTGCGTGACCTCGCCCTCGACTCGGTGCGCACGCTCGGCGACGAGCTCCGCTCGTCGGTGATCGGGCGGTCCGGTCGCGAGGCGCTCGAGGCGATCGCCGATGCGTACTGGGACTTCGCCCGCGCCAATCCCGGCCGCTACGCAGCCACGATCCGTGACCCGGGCGACGACGACGAGCTGCGCGACGCCAACCTGCGCGCCGCCGAAGCCCTCACCCGCGTGCTGGAATCCTTCGGGCTCACGGGCGCCGACGAGGTGCACGCGCATCGCGCCGTGTGGTCGGGCATCCACGGGTTCCTCACGCTCGAGCACGCGGGCGTGCTCCGACGAGCGGCGTCGGTGCGCGAGAGCTACCGACGCATGATCCGGATCTACGCCGACGCGCTCGCGCCCGCGAGCTGAGGCCAGAGGCGCAGCGCGTTCTCGCCCAGCACGCGCGCACGATCGGATTCGGTGAGGCCTGCGCAGGCGTCGCGACCCAAGGCGACGAGCTCGGCGTACGTGCGGTCATGGGTCTGCGGGTAGTCGGAGCCCCACACCAGGCGCTCGGCGCCGAACGCCTCCGCCAGCCGGTCCACGACGGCGGGCGCGTCATGTCCCGCTTCCTCGAGGACGTGCGACGTGACCTTCAGGTGGAGCGCCGGCTGGTCGGCCAGCGCGAGCACCGGCGCCAAACCCGGGAACGACGGACCGTCGCGCAGGTCGGGGAAACCGCAGTGGTCGAGCACGACCGGCGCGCCCGGGTGCCGCGACAACATCGCGGCCAACCGGGGCAGGTCGGGCGCGAGGAGCGTGGCCACGATCCGCAGGTCGAGATCGATCGCGGTGTCCCAGAGCGCGGCACCGGCGTCGCCGTCGAACCACGTCGGTGGCTCGGGACCGATGCCGAACAGCCGGACGCCGTGACATCCCGGCACCCGCGCCAGCTCGCGCAACCGCGCCGCGGGGTCGGGATCGGCGGGATCGACGATCACGACTCCCACCGTGCGCGCCGGGGCGGCCTGCAGCGCATCGAGCACGTACGAGTTGTCGCTCCCGTACGCGCCGTGCGCCTGGACGAGCACCGCGCCGTCGACGCCGGCGTCGGTCGCGGTCTCGAGGTACTGCTCGACGGTGACCGGGTGGTCGCGGAACCATTGCGAGCCGACGCCCGACGGCCGGAGCGGGTGGCGTGACTGTTCGGCCGCGACGACGTGTACGTGCGTGTCGACGATCATGCTGCGACGATCAAGGCTCGAACGGACCCTTGCCCATCTGTTCGCGCACCGTGACCACAGGTGGGTTGGTGAGCAAGCGGCGTTGCCAGTTGGCGCCGTCGACCACGAGCGTGTGACCCGAGATGAACCGCGCGTAAGGCGACGCCAGGAACGTCGCCGCCCAGCCGAGCTCGCGGACCTGCCCGACGCGCAACGCAGGCTGCACGACGTCCTTCTCCGTGGTGCGGTCGAGGTTGCCCTTGATGTCGGCGGTCATGTCGTCGTGCGGGAACAGCCCGGGGACGAGCCCGTTGACCTGGATGCCGTACGGACCCCACTCGACTGCAAGCGTCTCGGTCATGTTCTTCACGCCGGCCTTGGCCGCGGCGCTGTGCGCGAAGCCGGGGCCGCCGGTCCATGCATACGACGCACCGACGTTGACGATCGACCCGGGTGTTCCCGCCTCGAGATGACGGCGCGAGAACTCGCGCGAGCAGAAGAACGTGCCGTTGAGCGTGATGTCGATCACCGTGCGCCACGCGTTGGGCGACATGTCCTCGGCGGGGACCGGGAAGTTTGCCGCCGCGTTGTTGATCAACACGCCCGGCAAGCCGTAGGCCTCGGTGGCCGCGTCGAACGCGGCGCTGATCTGCTCGGGGTCGCGGATGTCGCAGCTCACGGTGGTGACCGGTGCGCCGAGCGCGGCGACGGCCTCGTGGCCGGCCTCGAGGTGCTCGGGCTTGCGGCTGGCGATCACGATCGACGCGCCCAGGCGCGCGAACTCGAGCGCGATGGCCTTGCCGAGGCCGGTGCCGGCACCGGTGACGAACACCGCGACGCCGTCGTACGTGCCGGCCGGCAGCGCGCTGGCGCCGAGCTCGGGCGGCGCCGGCAGCCCCGGCAGGTCGAACACATCTGACATGGTCAGCTCCCGGTGAAGTGCGGGTCGCGGCCTTCGGCACGCGCGGCGCGGAACTCGGCCAGGTCGTCGGACTTGGCGATGAAGGTCTGGTAGATCATCTCGTCGGCCATCGACGAGCGCACCTCGGCCTCCGAGAGGTGGCGGAGCACGCGCCGGGCCATCTTGATGGTGACCGCCGGCGACGCGGCGATCTTCTCGGCCATGTCTCGGGCTGTGGCATCGAGCTCGTCGGCAGGCACGACCCGCGACACGATGCCGTGCGCGTACGCCTCGTCGGCCTGCATCGGGCGCCCGGTGAGCACGAGATCGGACGCGACGCCGTGTCCGCAGATCTGGAACAGACGACCGACACCACCGGTGTCGGGGATGACCCCGTGGTTTGCCTCGGGGAGCATGAAGCGCGCGCCTTCGGCCGCGATGCGGATGTCGCAGAGCAATGCACGTTGGAACGACGCCCCGATCGACCAGCCGTGCATGGCCACGATGATCGGCGCCTCGATGTCGAACACCTGCAGGATGCCACGGTGACCGCGCGCCATCAGCTCGTGGTGCGTGAGCTCGACGTCGCCGCCACCGATGGCCGAGACGTCGCGCCCCGACGAGAACGACTTGCCCTCACCCCGCCAGATCACCGCACGCACGTCGGGACGGTCGCGCAGCTCCGCGAGCACCGCGAACAGCTGCTGGTCCATGTCGTCGTCGAACGCGTTGTGCTTGTCGACGTTGTCGTTGGTGATCGTCGCGATCGGCCCGTCGTACTCGAGCCGGACTTCCTTGGTCATGCCTGCTCCTGGGTGAGCGACGCCAGCAGCTCGATCGTGCGTCGCTGCGACGCGTCGCGGTCGTCGTCGAGGCCGAGCGCGGTCGCGCAGAGATCGGTGGCCCCCGCAGCCGCGTAGCTGCGCAGGCGTTCGGTCACCTCCGCCTCGGTGCCGATGATGGCGACGTCGGCGGGCGAGTTGTCGTCGCCGCCGCGGGCGAGGATGCGCTGGTAGGTGGGGATGTTGAGGTAGGTGGCGAAGAGCTTGGCCGCCCGTTCGCGACCGGCTTCGGCGTCGTCGCACACGGCGACGGGGAGCCCGACCACGACCCGGGGCGCGGGCCGGCCCGCGGCCTCGGCGGCAGTGGTGATGGCGGGCACGACGTGGTCGCCGACGGCGCGCTCGTTGGCCCAATAGGTGATGGTGCCGTCGGTCAGCTCACCGGCGAGCTGCAGCATCTTGGGGGCGAGTGCGGCGATCATGATCGGCGCCGGCGTCGACCCGGGCACGGTGAGCATCGAGGAGAACCCGAAGAACTCGCCCTGGTACTCGACGTGTCCGGCGCCCGCGAACGCGGCTCGCAGCACCTCCACGTACTCGCGCGTGTGGTGCGCGGGCCGGGCGTACTCCAGGCCGTGCATGCTCTCGATGACGACGGGGTGCGACGGCCCGATGCCGAGCACGAGGCGGCCGTCGGTCGCGGCCTGCGTGGACATCGCCTGTTGCGCCATGGCCAGCGGATGGCGCGGATAGGTGGGCATCACCGCGGTGCCGAGCTCGATCCGTGTGGTCACCTGGCCGGCGAGGGCCAGTGCGGTCAGGCCGTCGAGGCTCCACGGGATGTGCGGCACCCAGCCCGTCGAGAACCCGAGTGCCTCCGCGGCGCGGGCGTTGGCGAGGAGCGCCTCGATCGTCGTCTGCTCACCGCTGACGTCACTGATGAACAGCCCGATGCGCATCGGCGCAGCTTGTCACACTGTCCCGGTCAGGCGGCGGGCGTCGACGCTCCCGGCCGCAGGACGTAGTCCTCGGCGTCGGTGTCGCGGTCCATCTCGACGAACCCACGGGCGCGGGCGGCCCGCACGAACTGGAGGAACGTGCCGAAGCCGAAGCGCTTCTCCGAGAAGTCGGGCTGCTGCTTGCGCACCTGGGTCTTGAGCCCCGACAGGTGCACCGGCCCCTTCTCCGCCAGCCGCTCGACAGTGGCGCGCAGCAGCGCGAAGACCGCGTCCTCGTCGCCACCCTCGCTGGGGAGCGTGACCTCGGGATCGCCGGGAGCGCTCCCCTGGTGGACCTCCACCACGCCGCGCTCGCCCAGCGTCCGCAGCAGCTCACCGAACGTGCGGAAGCCGTGGTCGGCCTCGCTGAACGTCGGCTCCTTGCGCAGGATCGCCCGCTTGAGCATCGATGCCAGCACGGGTCCTCCGCTGCTGCGCGAGAGCCCGGCCAGGGTGCGGGTGACGAGGGCGTCGAGGTCGGTGTCGTCGGCGGACGCCACGACCTCCACGTCCACCTCCGCGTCCGGCTCCTCCGCGACCGGCGCGGCCTTGGTGCTGCGCCCGCTCCCCCGCTTGGTGGCGCGCTTCGCCGGCTTCTTCGCCTCGACCCCCTCGAGCCGCTCGTAGAAGAGGAACTCGTCGCACGCGGCGGGCAACAGCGCCGACGTCGACGCCTCGATGCCGATGCCGATGACGCGCTTGTTGAGCTCGCGCAGCTTGTGCACCAGCGGCGTGAAGTCGCTGTCGCCGGTGCCGAGCACGAAGGTGGTGATGTAGTCGCGTTCGAAGCTGAGCTCGACCGCGTCGACCGCCATCTTGATGTCGGCTGCGTTCTTGCGGACCATCCCCATGCGCTGGGGCATCTCGATCAGCTCGACCTGATGACGGGTGAGCATGCGCCGGTCTTCCTCGAAGTACGACCAGTCGGCGTAGGCCCGCCGCACCACCACGCGACCCCGCTCGGCGAGGGCGTCGGCGATCGGACGGAAGTCGAGCGCACCTCCGAGCTGCTCCCGGGCCCCGATTGCGAGGTTCTCGTAGTCGAGGAACAGGGCGATGCGCTCTTCGTCGGTCACCTGGGGGACTGTACGTGCTAGTTGTGTCGTTCGTGAACGACAACGTGTACATCCACGAGTTCATCGACATCATCGGACACAACCGCGCGAACTACATGCACCACATGACGGCGAATTTCAGCCCGATGGCGCAGGAGGACCGCAACCAGCTGTGCTTCGGGGTGTGGGGCATCGTCGGCACCACGCGAGGATGGCCCGAGGTGCTCAACCTCTGGGAGGAGCGTGGCTTCGACGGTCTGGCGACGTCGTTCCGCTTCGAGTTGGGGCATTCGACCCTCCAGGACCCCAAGTTGGCGAAGTGGTGGGCCGAGGCGTCGAACTACCGGCGCCACGGCGACGACCGCGTGCTCGTGCCGGCGCCGTGGTCGCCGACGATCACCGAGCTGGTCGACGCGGGCGTCAAGGGTGAGACCTACGCGCACGAACAGGTCCACGTGCCGATGGGCACCGCCGCGACTTCCTCGAACGCGTCGCCGACGAGGCGGTCCCCGTCTACGACGAGTTCGGGTGGAAGCTCTGCGGTGCGTGGGAGACCGCGATGGTCAACGAGTCGGAGTGCTTCCTCCACTGGGCGATCCCCACCTGGGAGAGCTGGGCCGAGACGGAGCAGGCCGAACGGCAGGACAGCGGGCTGCAACGCTGGCGGCGACGCACGTACGAGCTCACCGAGAAGTGGCACCGCTTCCTCGTGGTCGACGCCCCGCTCTCGCCGATGCGCATCGGTCGTCAGCCCGCGCGCACCGACCGCGCCGAGGGTTGGGACGACCTGTAGAGAAAATCGGGTGCTCGCACGCGGGCGTAGCGAGCACGATGTCGGCATGGCCGAACGGGTGGTGCTCGCAGGCAGCGTGGTGACGTTGCGCCCGATGACGAACGACGACGTCGACGGCCTCGTCGCGGCAGCGAGCCAGGATCGCGCGACGTACGGCTTCACTTCCGTGCCTGAGGACGAGGCGAGCATGCGCGCCTACGTCGAGGCCGTGCTCGAGGACGAACGCCTGGGATGGGCGTTGCCGTTCGTCACCACGCGCACCGGCGACGGTTCGGTCGTCGGCAGCACGCGCTTCCTCGACCTCGACGACTGGGAGACGCGCCGTGTCGGTGGACCACCATCGGGCGCCGACAGGATCCCGCGCACGGCGGAGATCGGCGCCACCTGGCTGGCGGCATCGGCACAGCGCACGCCGGTGAACACCGAGGCCAAGCTGCTCATGCTCCGCCACGCGTTCGACGTCTGGGAAGCGGAGCGCATCACGTTCAAGACCGACGCTCGCAACGCGCGGCTCGCGTGCCGCGATCGAACGCGTCGGCGCGCACTTCGAGGGGATCCGCCGCGCGCACGTCCCCGCGTCCGACGGCACCATTCGCGACAGCGCGTACTACTCGATCGTGCGCGCCGAGTGGCCCGACGTGCGCACGGGCCTCGAGTTCAGACTCGCGCGCGGCTAGCTCGCGGGAGGTGCGCCGAGCGCAACCCGGATGCGCTCGACCACTGCGCGTTCCTTCTCGTTGGTGCCCTTCGCGGCCCCGGCCACGTTGTTCGCCAGGTCGATGAGCCAGGCCCGCACCTCGGCGGCCTCGGCGATCGGCAGTTTGGCGATGGCTGCGACCGCGGGTTGCAGCTCGGCGAGCGCCTCGTCGATGACCTCGTCGGGCGATGCTCCCCGATCGCCCTTGGCGGCGTGCCGGGCGTCGTGGCCCTGCGCCTCGTGGGCGATGGCGGTGATGAGCTCGGTCGCCGGACCGTGGTCGCCCGGGCGGGCCAGCGACTTCGCGGTGGCCGAGGCCTCCTTGAGCAGCGAGATGGGGCCGTGCTCGGCCACGGCGACGACGGCCATGGTGACGTGGAGCGGCGCCTGGCTCAGCGCCGCCCACTCGTCGTCGGTGAAGAACGATCGGTCGGTCATGGCTCCGGGAGCCTAGGACCGACGACCGGTCCCGCCGGATCTGGCATCTGACCAGATCTGGACTTGTTCCAGAGTCTTCGCTACGCTGCCCACGTGCCCGAAGCCCACGCCGACGCCCGTGCCGACGCGGCTGCCCTCCTCCGCGACCGCGGCCTGCAGGTCACGGCCCAGCGGCTGGCGGTGTTGCGGGCGGTGACCGCTCGTCCCCACAGCTCTGCCGACGACCTGTACACGGTCGTGACGTCGGAGCTCGGCACGATCTCCAAGCAGGCGGTCTACGACGCGCTCGCCGCACTGACCGACAAGGGCCTCGTGCGACGGATCGAGCCCGCGGGGTCGCCCGCGCGCTACGAGACGCGCGCCGGCGACAACCACCACCACCTGATCTGCCGCACGTGCGGCCGCACGGTCGACGTCGACTGCGCGGTCGGCGACACCCCCTGCCTCACCGCCGCCGACGACTCGGGCTACGAGATCGACGAGGCCGAGGTCATCTACTGGGGTCGGTGCCCCGACTGCGTCGTCGCGAGCACGAGCGCGCCCTGAGCAATTCCCGACCCCCGGAAGCGAGCGGAAGGAGCACCGACGTGCCTGACACCGGTAGCGAGAGCGAGAACCCGGTCATCCCGTCTCCCACTCCGAAGGTCCACGGGCCCATGTCGAACCGTGACTGGTGGCCCGACCAGCTGAACCTACAGGTGCTCCACCAGCACTCGCCGCGCGCGAACCCGATGGACGACGGTTACGACTACGCGAAGGAGTTCGCGTCGCTCGACGTCGAGGCACTCAGACGCGACCTGGTCGAGCTCATGACCGACTCGCAGGAGTGGTGGCCCGCCGACTACGGCCACTACGGACCGCTGTTCATCCGCATGACCTGGCACGCCGCCGGGACGTACCGAGTCGCCGACGGTCGTGGTGGCGGTGGGCAGGGCGCGCAGCGGTTCGCGCCGCTCAACAGCTGGCCCGACAACGCGAACCTCGACAAGGCCCGTCGCCTGCTGTGGCCGATCAAGCAGAAGTACGGCACGAAGCTCTCGTGGGCCGACCTCATCGTCCTCGCCGGCAACGTCGCCATGGAGTCCATGGGCTTCGAGACCTTCGGCTTCGGCTTCGGGCGTCCCGACATCTGGGAACCCGAGGAGATCTTCTGGGGACCCGAGGACGCCTGGCTGGGCGACGGGCGCTACAGCGGTGATCGCGACCTCGCGCACCCGCTCGGCGCGGTGCAGATGGGCCTCATCTACGTGAACCCCGAGGGACCCAACGGCAATGCCGATCCGCTCGCGGCCGCGCACGACATCCGCGAGACCTTCGCCCGCATGGCGATGAACGACGAGGAGACTGTCGCGCTGATCGTCGGCGGCCACACCTTCGGCAAGTGCCACGGCGCCAACAGCGCCGACGACGTGGGCCCCGAACCCGAGGGATGCCCGGTGCACGCGCAGGGTCTCGGTTGGCACAACCCTCACGGCACCGGAACCGGTTCGGACACGGTCACGAGCGGTCTCGAGGGCGCGTGGACGAACAACCCGAAGCAGTGGGACAACGGCTTCCTCGACAACCTCTACGGCTACGAGTGGGAGCTCACCACCAGCCCGGCCGGCGCCAAGCAGTGGACGCCCACGAATCCCGAAGCGCAGGACACGGTGCCGGACGCACACGATCCGTCGCAGCGCCACGCGCCGATGATGCTCACGACCGATCTCGCGCTGCGCTTCGATCCCGTGTACGGACCCATCACGAAGCGCTTCCACCAACACCCCGAGGAGCTCACCGACGGGTTCGCCAAGGCGTGGTACAAGCTGCTGCACCGCGACATGGGGCCGCTGACGCGGTACCTCGGCCCGTGGATCCCGGCGCCCCAGCTGTGGCAGGACCCGGTGCCCGCTGTTGATCACGAGCTCGTCGACGATGCCGACGTCGCATCACTCAAGGCGACGATCCTCGACTCCGGGTTGTCGGTCTCGCAGTTGGTGTCGACCGCGTGGGCATCGGCCGCCACCTTCCGCGGCACCGACAAGCGCGGGGGCGCGAACGGCGCGCGCATCCGGCTCGCGCCGCAGAAGGACTGGGTGGCCAACGAACCGGCTGCGCTCGCCACCGTGCTGCCGGTGCTCGAACGCGTCCAGCAGGACTTCAACGCATCGCAGTCCGGAACCAAGCGGGTGTCGCTCGCCGACATCATCGTGCTGGGCGGCGTCGCCGCGGTCGAGCGGGCGGCGCAGGACGCCGGCCACGACGTCGCGGTGCCGTTCGTACCGGGACGCACCGACGCGTCGCAGGACGAGACCGACGTGGAGTCGTTCGCGGTGCTCGAGCCGCGCGCCGACGGGTTCCGCAACTCCTTCCCCGAGGGCGAGAAGCTCTCCCCCGAGACGTTGCTCCTCGAGCGCGCCAACCTGTTGACGCTGACCGCACCGGAGATGACGGTGCTCGTGGGGGGCATGCGGGTACTCGGCACGAACTGCGGGGGCTCGGCGCACGGCGTCTTCACGGACCGCTCGGGGTCACTGACGAACGACTTCTTCGTGAACCTCCTCGACGGTGCGACGGCGTGGACCCCCGCGGCGTCGACCGAGGAGGTGTACGAGGGGCGCGACCGCTCGACCGGCGCAGCGAAGTGGACCGGGACCACGGTAGACCTTGTGTTCGGTTCGCACTCACAGCTGCGGGCACTCGCGGAGGTCTACGGCGCCGACGACGGCGAGGCGAAGTTCGTCCGCGACTTCGTGGCCGCGTGGGACAAGGTCATGAACCTCGACCGCTTCGATCTCGAGTGAGAGCGACCCCGACCCGAGGATGGCGGCCGGTGGGTGCCTAGGGTGCCCACCGTGCTGCCCGTGTTCCTCGTCGCCTTCGTGATGATCGCGTTCATCGGTGTGCCCGTCTTCATGTCCTGGTGGCACAACCGCGGCACGTGAGGAGCCACGACGCCGAGTCAGGCGACGCGCAGCCCGACCGTGGCGCTGGTTCCGGTGCGTCGGACCTGGATCGTCCAGCAGCCCGGCGCGTCGAACGCGAAGCCGGTGCCCCATTCCCCGCCCGGACGCCGGAACGTGCTGGCGCCGTGGCGTTCCGGACCGAACTCGAGGGGATGACGAGCACCGGTCGGATCGCGGAAGACGACGCGCAGCGGTCCGCTCCCCGTCACCCGCCACACGATCTTCACGCTCTGCCCCACGACCGGGGGGACGTCGTTGAGGGGCAACTCCCACACCTCACCGCGCGTCGCGGGCGCCCGGAACTCCTGACCACCCGCGCGCAACGTCGACGCCGCGCTGCAGGTCTGCGCCGCTGCTGGGACCGCGCCCGCCGGTGCGGCGCCGACGGTCGCGATCGCCAACGCGATCCCCGCCAGCAACGCCCGCATGCCTACCGCGCCAGCGGGTTGGGCGTCGGCTCGCCGATCCGCTGCAGGATGTGGCGGTCGGTGTGGTGGAACGGCTCGTCACGGCCGAGGACCTGGAGGATGGTGTCCTCGTCGTAGCCCCACGTGCCGTCGGCGTGCGTGGTCACCGTCACCTCGAACGACGTCGTGGTGAACGCGTGCTCGAGGAACGGGTTCGAGCAGATCCCGTAGACCGTCGAGCCGCGCTCGGCGCGCAACGTGAACGTCGACGCATCCGCCCGCACCGGACCCGAAGCCAACGCAACCTGCGCGCGCGGGATCGCGATCGTCTGGGTGACCGTCTCCTCGACCGGGTTCCACAACCAGTAGCCCACCTGGTCGTGGAACGTCTCCACCTCGCCGACCTTGACGATGTGCGTGTGGTAGCGGAGCCCGTAGAAGTACTGCGGTCCGTTCGTCTGCGGGTCGATGGGTTGGAGCTCGTAGCGCTCGACGAACACGTTCGCCTCGGTGCCCTCGACGACGGGATGCACGTCGGCGCCCACCGTCCCTTCCCAGATGCCGGCCATCGCTCGGAGTGGCCCGAGGTTGGCCAGCCCGTCGGGATCGAGCTCGGGTTCGGTGAAGACGTCCTCGACCATGCGGGAGAGGCTACGACGCGCTCCGGCGCGCTAGGGCGTACGGCCGATGAACGCCAGGAGCCGGGTCTGGACGTCGGCGTCGTCGGCGACGCGCACGCGGGGTCCGTACTGTCCGCTCTGGCGGAGGGCGTCGTCCATCGGCAGCATGCCCTCGAGCATCACCGCGCACTTCTCGGGGTCGAGGGTCTCGTCCTGGCCGGTGGCGCGCGCGAGATCCCACCGGTGCAGGAACACGTCGCCGGTGTAGATCATGTCGATCGCCTGCCCGAGCGGCATGCGCCCGATGTGCGGGAGGTCGTACTCCCGATCGGCGGAGTCCGGGTCGTCGAGGAGCGCCTGCACCGAGTCGGTCTGGGTGCGCCACGCGCCGGCGGGATCGTCGGCGACCGACGGTCCCACCGGCAGGGTGATCCCCGCCGCGCCGTCGAGGAAGGCCGGGAACCACTCGACGAGATGACCGACGACGTCGCGGGCCGTCCAGCCGTCGACCGGCGCCGGCTGGTCCCACGCGTCGGGCGCGGCGCCCTCGACGGTCGCGGTGAACGCACCCGCGACGCGCCGGTGCTCGTCGGCCGGACCGCTCATCGGAGCTCCGCGACGAGCGCGTCGAGCTTGGCGTAGCCCTCGTCGACACCGGTCTCCATGCCGCTGGCAAGCCACTGGTCGCGGCCCTCGAAGCTGTCGACGAGCGACTGCGCGTGCAAGCGCGTACGGCCGTCGCCGAGGTCCTCGAACCGGAGCGTCTCGAGCGAGACGTCGTCGGGCATGCCGTCGAACGTGAACGTCTGCACGATGTGGTCGTCACCGACCTCGTGGAAGCACCCGTGGAACGCGTACTCCTCGCCGTCACGGCGAGCGACGTAGCGCCAGCGACCACCGGTGGTCGCGTCCCAGTCGACGATCTCGGTGTCCATCCCGTTCGGTCCGCACCAACGAGCGAACAGCGCGGGATCGGTGTGCGCGCGCATCAGCTCCGCCGGCGTGGCGTCGAAGTCACGCGTCATGCGGATGATCGGCAGGGCGGGGTCGGCCTCGATCGAGACCTGGTAGCGGTTGCTGGTGGTGGTCATGACGCTGCTCCTTGTTCGAGGTTCGGGTGATCGGGGTGTCGTTCCTCGCCGCGCATCTCGGCGAGCACGTCGTCGAGGCGGTCGTACCGTTCCTGTGCCTGTTGGCGGTACCGGTCGATCCACTTGGTCATCAGGTCGAAGACCTCCGCCTCGAGGTGGCACGGCCGCCGTTGGGCGTCCTTGCTCTGGCTCACGAGCCCGGCGTCGGCGAGGACCCTGACGTGCTTGGAGACCGCCTGGACGGACACGTCGTAGGGATCGGCCAGCTCCCCCACCGTGGCGTCGCCGACCGCGAGGCGGGCCACCATGTCGCGCCGCGTCGGATCGGCGAGGGCGGCGAAGACTCGGGAGAGCTGGTCGTGGGCCACGACGACGTCCTTGTTCAACTGATCGGTTGAAGAGAACCTACGCCCTTCCCTCCCAGTTGTCAACCGTCTGGTTGAACACGACCGCGCCCGCCTACCCGGACGGGTCCGGCAGCAGCGGCATCGACCACCCGCGGTCCTTGCCGAGGAGCGCGGCACGCCCGACCGACGAGCCGCCGAAGCGATCCCGCACCGCGTCGAGCGCGTGGTCGAGGGCGGGACCGAGTCCTCCGTCGAACGGGAGTGGCAGCTGCACGGCCGTGTCGTCGCTGAGGTTCGAGACCGCGACCCCGACCAGCGTGAGCCCGCGCTCGTCGACGAGGGTCTGCGCGTCGTCGAGCAGCCGGCGCGCCGCGTCGCGCAGGGGTGCGGTGTCGGCGGTCGGTGTCGGCAGGGTGCACGAACGGGTGACGCGCGCGAAGTCGTCGAAGCGGATCCGCAGGACCACCGTGTGGCCGACGACCCTCGCGGTGCGGAGCCGCCGCGCGATGCCGTCGAGCAGGCCGTCGAGCATGGCCCGCACCTCGTCGGGTGGACGGCGACCACGCCCCAGCGCGCGCTGCGCACCCATCGACCGCCGGCGTCGACCGGTCTCGACCGGGCGCGGATCGCGATTGTGCGCGAGCGCGTGCAGGTGATGCCCGGCCGCGGGGCCCAGCATGGCGACCAGCACCTCCTCCTCGAGCGCGGCGACCTCGCCGACGCGCCTGATGCCACGCTCGTGCAGCTTGGCCGTGGTCTTGGGGCCCACACCCCAGAGCGCGTCGACGGCGAGTGGGTGCAGGAACGCGAGCTCGCGTTCGGGCGGGACGACGAGCAGTCCGTCGGGCTTGCCCACCCGGCTCGCCACCTTGGCCAGGAACTTCGTGCGGGCGACGCCGACCGTGATGGCGAGACCAACCCGTTCCCGCACCGCCTCGCGCAGCGAGGCCGCGATGTCGACGGGCTCGCCCGACACCTTGCGCAGGCCCCCGACGTCGAGGAACGCCTCGTCGATCGACAGCGGCTCGACGAGCGGGGTGGTGTCGTCGAACACCGCGAACACGGCGCGGCTCGCCTCCGAGTACGCGTGCATGCGGGGCGGCACGACGATGGCGTCGGGGCACAGCGCCTTCGCCTGGCGACCGTTCATCGCCCCGCGCACGCCGCAGGCCCGCGCCTCGTAGCTGGCAGCCATCACGACCCCGCCGCCGACGATCACCGGCCGGCCCCGCAGTCGGGGGTCGTCGCGCTGTTCGACCGAGGCGAAGAACGCATCCAGGTCGGCGTGGAGGATGGAGGCGCCGGACCCGGTGGACACGAACACATGTTCGCACCGTCGCGGCGGAGCCGCAACCGGATCAGGATGTCTCGTTGCGGCGGAGCCGCAACCAGATCAGGAGGCCTCGCGGTCCCAGGTGGTGGCGGTGACCCCGTGGTCGCGCAGCTCGTGCTTGCGGACCCGCATCGAGGCCTCGGTGCGCGGCAGGTCTTCGACCACCTCGACGTAGCGGGGCACCATGAACCGGGGCATGCGCGAGCCGAGGAACTCGAGCAGCTGGGCCGGGTCAAAGGTGGCCGGGTCGTCGACGATGACCGCCACGAACACGTCGTCCTCACCGAGCGGCGCCGGCACCCCGATGGCCGCGCACTCGCGCACCGACGGGTGCTCGACCACGAGCGTCTCGACCTCGAACGACGAGATGTTCTCGCCTCGTCGGCGGATCGTGTCGCGCAGGCGGTCGACGAAGTAGAACCAGCCGTCGGCGTCGCGGCGGAACGCGTCGCCGGTGTGGAACCATCCGTTGCGCCACGCCGCGGCCGTCTGCTCCGGCATCTTGTGGTAGCCGACGTTGAGCGCCCACGGTTCGGCGCTCCGCACGAGCAGCTCCCCCACCTCGCCGTCGGGTACCGGTTCGTCGAACTCGTCGGCGATGCGCACCTCGGGCCACGGA
Source organism: uncultured Actinomycetes bacterium (assembly GCA_963756895.1). Taxonomy (GTDB): domain Bacteria; phylum Actinomycetota; class Acidimicrobiia; order IMCC26256; family DASPTH01; genus DASUAS01. The sequence goes on from CAVWPI010000007.1 coordinate 97,339, forward strand.
TAGTCCTCCCGGACGCGCCCGCAATTGGCCCACGGACCGTGGTCCCACCCGGTCGTGACGGCCATGCCGGTCTCGGTCTGCCCGTAGCCGGTCGCGACGCGCACACCGAAGCGCCGCTCGAACGCTTCGATGTCCGGGATCATCGGACCGAGGATCGCGTTGCGCAGCGGGGAGTCGGCGTCGTCGTCGCGCGGCGGCGCCGAGTGGAGCAACGCGGTCATGGGCCCGACCAGCGCCGCGGTGACGCATCCGGTGGCGCGGATGTCGGACCAGAAGTCGGATGCGCTGAACCGGTCGCGCAGCACGAAGCGCGCGTTGCGCGCCATGGCGTAGTTGAACGCGGACCGTCCGGAGTTGTGGAAGAGCGGCATCGCGCAGTAGAGCCCGTCGCCGGAGACGAGCGCGTCGTCGGGCACCCACGACCAGAACTGGTACATGACCGCCCACGGCGTGATCACCGCTTTCGACGGGCCGGTGGTGCCCGACGTGAACATCAACGAGTGGACGTCGCGGTACTGCGGGCCGACGAGCTCGACCGCGTCGGGCGCGCCGGCGTCGACGCCCCGATCGAGGCTGGCGCGCGACGCCTCGTCGAGCACGACGACGGTCGCGAGCTGGGGCAGGTCACCCTCGACCGCGGTGACCGCGTCGCGGAACTCGGGGCCGACGACCAGCGTCGTCACGTCGGCGTGGTCGAGCGCGTACGCGAGCATCCGCCCGGTGAACGCGACGTTGAGCGGCACTTCGACGACCCGCAGCCAGGCGAGCGCGAGCATCGTGACGTGGGCGTCGAAGGTGTTGGGGAGCATCGTGGCGACGTGGTCGCCGGCCCCGACCCCTCGCGCCGCGAGTGCGCCCGCCCACGCCCGGGCGCGCCGGTCGAGCTCCGCATAGGTGAGCCGCGAGCCGTCGACGTGCTCGAGCGCGGTTGCGTCGGGTGTCGTGGCCGCGCCGTGCGCGACGGCGTGCGGGGCCAGGCAGGTGGGCTCGAGCATCGGTATGTAATATACGAACTTCGTGGATCTCGACCCGACGGACGAGCAGCAGTCGATCGTCGACGTGTTCGGGGGACTCGCCGAGCGCACCGTTCCCCTCGACCGCCTCCGCGACCACGAGCCGGTCGGCTTCTCGCCCGAGCTCTGGGCGCACCTCGTCGCCGTGGGCGCGCCGGGCATGGCGGTGCCCGAGGCCGCGGGCGGTGCCGGCGCCACCCTGCTCGACCTCGCCCTCGCGGTCGAGGCCCTCGGACGCCACCTCGCACCCGCTCCCCTGATCGAGCACGCGGTCACCGCCCGTCTCCTCGCGCGGGCCGACGCGCTGTCGCCCGACGTGCTCGACGGGTCGCGCCTCGCCACCCTCGCCCTCCGTCCGGTCCGGGACGGGCGTGCGCGCCTGGTGCCGGCGGGCGCAGTGGCGCCCACCTTGGTCGCGTTCGACGGCGAGCGCCTCGTGCTCGTCGACACCGAGCCGGGCCCGCACGTCCCGAACCTGGCGTCGGCGCCCCTCGCCGACCGGGACCTCACCGACCCGAGCGTGCTCGCATCGGGCTCGCCGGCGCTGGACCTGCACCGCCAGGCGGTCGACGAGTGGCGCGTGCTCACCGCGGCCGCGCTCGTCGGCCTCGGGCTGGGCGCGCTCGAGATCGCGGTGCGGTACGTGACCGAGCGCGAGCAGTTCGGTGTCCCCATCGGGTCCTTCCAGAGCCTGCAGCACACCCTGGCCGACGTGAGCGTCGCGCTCGACGGCGCGCAACTCCTCGCCCACAAGGCGGCGTGGGCCCACGACGCGCACCTCGACGACGCGGCCGAGCTCGGGGCCATGGCGTTCCTGTTCGCGGCCGAACAGGCGCAGCGTGCCTCCGAACGAGCGCTGCACTTCCACGGTGGGTACGGGTTCATGGAGGAGTACGACATCCAGCTCTTCTACCGGCGCGCCAAGGGCTGGGCGAACGTGCTCGACGAGCCGGCACGCGAGTACGGCCGGCTCGCCGACCTGCGCTACGGCCCGGTCGCGGCGACCGCGGACTGACGATGGACTTCACCCCGTCTCCCACAGCCGAGCAGTTCGGTGAAGAGGTACGCGCGCTGGTGGCACGCGCCTACACCGACGAACGCCGTCAGCACGCGCACGACACCGGCACCATGCACGACTGGGAGCTGCACCGGGCGATGGCGGCGCAAGGTTGGATCCGCCAGGCGCTGCCCGAGGCGCTGGGCGGCGGCGGCCGCGGTCCCGAGGAGCTGGCGGTGCTGTTCCGCGAGCTCGAGCTCGCCGGCGCGCCGTACGACGGCATGAGCATCTGCACCATGGTGGCGTCGGTGCTCGCACACGCCGGGAACGAGATGCAGCAGCGGGAGATCCTGCCCAAGCTGTTGAGCGGCGAGTCGCTGATCGCCCTGGGGTACTCCGAACCCGACGCCGGCTCCGACGTCGCCGCGGCGCGGACGCGCGCGGTGCGCGACGGTGAGGGCTGGCGCATCGACGGCCAGAAGATCTTCACCAGCCTGGCCGAGGAGTCGGAGTGGGTCTTCCTGCTGACCCGCACCAACCTCGACGTCGCCAAGCACCGCGGTCTCACGTTCTTCCTCGTGCCGACGTCGGCGCCCGGCTTCGAGCTGCAGCCCATCCGCACGCTGTCCGGCAAGCGCACCAACATGACGTTCTACGACGGCGTCCACGTGGGTGACGAGTGGCGCGTCGGCGAGGTCGACGGCGGGTGGCAGGTGATGCTCGTCGCGCTGTCGTTCGAACGCGGGGTCGCGGGTGGCGTCCGCGACGCCGAGCGTCTGCTGGCGCAGGCGGAGGCCCACGCCCGAGCGGCAGTCGACGACGACGGGCGCCCACTGCTCGAGCAACCCGCGCGTCGCGAGGCGCTGGTGCGCTCGGCGATCGATGCCGAGGTCGGTGACCTGCTCGCCAGCCGCGCCGCCTGGGTGGCCGCGTCGGGCCGCCTGCCGGGCGTGGAGGGCGCGGCGAGCAAGCTGTTCGCCACCGAGGCGTTCCAGCGCTCCGTGCACCGGCTGGTCGACGTGGCGGGACCGGCGGGACTGGTCCAGGCCCACGACGTCACCGATGTGGGCGCCTTCTACGAGTACTGCTACCGGTTCGCCCCCGTCACCACCATCTACGGCGGCACCAGCGAGATCCAGCGCAACCTCATCGCCCAGCGCGGGCTCGGCCTGCCGCGCGGACGCTGACGGCGGGATCGTGCGCGGGCTCCCCGGCCTCACGCTCGACCCCGACGTCGAAGCGTTCCGCGCCGACGTGCGCGCGTTCCTCGCCGACGCGCTCGCCCCCGGGCGGGCCGCCGCGCGGTACGACCGCACCGACCTCACCGGTTGGGACGAAGGGTTCGAGCGCACGGTCGTGCGCGCGGCGGGCGATGCCGGACTCCTCGGTGTGAGCCTGCCGGTCGAACTGGGCGGGGGCGGACGGCCTCCGAGCTGGCAAGCGGCGGTCAGCTACGAGGCCGCGTACCACGACGCGCCGCTCATCGACACCGCCGCGGTGCTGGTCGCGCCCACCGTGGCCGCGTTCGGCACTGCGGCGCAGCGCGACACGGTCGTGCGGGCTGCGTGCGCCGGCACCATCAACGCGGCCATCGCGTACACGGAGGCGGGTGCCGGGAGTGACCTCTCGAACGTGGCGACCACGGGAACCGCGCAGGACGACGGCGACTTCGTGCTCGACGGCGAGAAGGTGTTCGTCACCGGCGCGCACAAGGCCGACTGGTGCTGCACGATCGCGCGCACGGACGAGTCGTCCCGCGGCAAGCGAGGCCTGTCGATGTTCCTCGTGGACATGAACACACCGGGCGTCGCGATCGAGCGTCACGCGACTGCGAACCGCTGGACGTTGTCGACGGTGCGGTTCGACGGCGCGCGCGTGTCCGCGACGACGCGGTGCTCGGCGAGGTCGGCAACGGCTGGCGGCAACTCAGCGGCGCACTGCTCGCCGAGCGCAGCGGCGTCGCCTGGTTGGGCTGGGCGACCCGCGCGCTCGAAGCGCTGCTCGAGCACGGCGCGGGCAGTGGCGATCCGGTGCTGCGCGACGAGCTCGCGGGGCTGGTGACGCACTGGTTCGCGGCCGTCGGCCGGGTCGAGCGCGTGCTCGCCCTGCAGGACGCCGGCGCGGCACCGTTCGTCGAAGGTGCGCTCAGCAAGGTGTGCGTCACCGAGCTGCTCCAGCGCATCGGTCGCGTCGGCGCGACCGTGCTCGGGCCCGACGCGCTGACCGCGCCGGGCTGGTTCGGCGGTCCGCTGCCGGAGTGGTTCGCGTACGAGGTCGTGGAACGGCTGCACCCGACGTTGAGCGTCGGGGCCAACGAGATCCAACGGACGACGATCGCCGACGTGGGCCTGGGCCTTCCGCCCGAGCCCCGGGCGTGACGAGGAGAGGGACATGACGTACCGAGTGGTGGGATGGTCGACCGGCGGGGTCGGACGGCTGGCGATCCGGGCGATCGCCCGGCGGCCCGACCTGGAGCTGGCCGGCGTGTGGGTTCACAGCACCGACAAGGACGGCGTCGACGCGGGCACGCTGGCGGGCATCGACCCCCTCGGCATCGCCGCGACCACCGACGCCGACGCGCTGCTCGCCGCGCAACCCGACTGCGTCTGCTACTCGGCGTCAGGGGAGGAGCTCGACGCCGCGGCGGTGCCCGAGATGGTGCGCATGCTCGAGGCCGGCGTCAACGTCGTGACGGTGTCGACCCCGGGGCTCGTGCACCCGGCGGGCTACCAGCCCGAGTGGCGGGCGCAGCTCGAGGAAGCGGCCGCACGGGGCAACGCGACGCTGTACGCGTCGGGCATCGAGCCTGGCTTCGCGGGCGACCAGCTGCCGCTCACGCTGATGACGATGAGCGACACCGTGCGCTCGGTGCGCACGCAGGAGATCTTCCTGTACGACGAGTACCCGGTCGCGTTCGTCATGTTCGAGGTGTTCGGCTTCGGCAAGCCGATGGAGCACCAGGCGATCATGGCCATGCCCGGCGTGCAGTCGGGCACGTGGGGCCCGCCGGTGCGCATGATCGCCGATCGTCTCGGCGTCGAGCTCGACGAGATCCGGGAGACCTACGAGAAGGTCGTGACGCCCCGTGGGCTCGAGGTGGCCGCGGGCACGATCGAGGCGGAGACGGTCGGTGCGGTGCGGTTCGAGACCATCGGCGTCGTCAACGGCCGCGACGCGATCATCATCGAGCACGTCAACCGCATGGCGTCGGACCTCGCGCCCGAGTGGCCCACCGCTGCGCGTGACGGCACGTATCGCATCGCCATCGAGGGCAACCCCGACCTCACGTGCGAGCTCACCGTCGGCAAGCCGGAGACCGCGAGCGACGACGGCATGGTCGCCACCACGATGCGCCTGGTGAACGCGATCCCCTACGTGTGCGACGCCCCTGCCGGCCTCACCACGTCCCTCGACCTTCCCCTCACCACCCCGAAGCACGCCTTCCCCTGATCGAACCCCGACCCCCACGCGAGGTTGCGTCACCTGAGTGCGCTCTACGACCTCGAGTGACGCAACCTCGTAGGGGAGGTCGGGTCGCTAGGCGGTGCTGAGGGGGCCGGCGTAGGCGGCGGCGACGGCGGCCTCGAAGGCGCGCTCGTGGAGGGGGTCGGCGACTTCGGGGAGGACGACGCCCCGGGCGGCGCAGTCGGCCCGCCACGTGTCGACGACCTGGTCGAAGGTGAGGTCGTCGAGGTGCTCGTCGAACACTCGGGCCTCCTCCGCATCGCGGAAGCACTCGGCCTTCCACGAGATCGAGATGCGGATGTCGTCGCGTCCGAAGTCGCCGAAGTCGCGGTCGCCCTTGGTGATGCGCCACCGACGCGCACTGTCGTCGAACGACAGCTGCGCGTCGATCGGCACCATCGTGAAGCGCCCGTCACCCACGGCTTCGACGCGGTGGTACATGAAGTCGTTGTCACCGACGACCGCGGTGTTCGACGGCGGTTCGATGGTGACCTCGGGTTCGGCGCCGCCGTCGGGCCAGTAGCTGAACCCGCCGTTCGGACCGTCGTAGTACCAGGCGACCGCGGTGGCCACCTTGACCCGCCACCGCTCGAAGAGGCCCGACGCCGCCATCGCACTGACGACCCACGCCGGGTACTGCGACCGCTCCACGCCGCGGAACGTGGGCACGTCGGTGTGCTTGCGGTTCTGCGGCATCGGCGCGGTGAGGTTGGCGAACACGATGAGCGGCCGCACGACCTCGGCGTCGAACACCTGCGCAGCCGCCTCGATCAGGCGCTCGCTGTGGAGCACCGACTCCACACCGTCGATGTGGACGGCACGCGACGACACCCAGTCGCCGCGGTAGATGGGCATGGTCACGAGCTCGTCGTCGACCATCACGCCGACGGCGTCGGGCGACTTCGCGCGCGCCGCGTCCTTGTAGGCCTCGAGCGATGCCGCGAACTCGCGCAGCGACAGGAGCACGTGCGGATAGGGCCCGTGCGCCTCGCACAGGCGCCACGCGAGCTCGGGGTCGTCGAGCACGCCGTGCACGGTGACGGGGCGGCGCGGAGCGAGATCGGTCGCGGTCATGGCCCGACGATACCGCTGGTCATCCCGTGGCCAGATCGAGCTTGCGCGACACGACGTTCTCGGGCGAGCAGGAGTAGGTCCCCGCCTTGGTGGGGTGCACCCGCACGAACTCGCCGTCTCGGACCTGCAGGGTCACGCTGCACTCGGTGACCTTGCGCCCGGCGATGTCGATGGGGGCGATCATGCCCTCGGCATCGAACTCGTGGATGGTGGCGAGCTCGGCGAGGAGCGACTTCCGGGTGACGCCGTTGACGCCGTCGCGCTTCACGATCGCGTTCACCGCGTCGCGGAAGGCGATGCCCGCAGCCCAGGTGGAGGCACCGAAGCCGGCGGCGTTCGCCTTCCCCGTGTACTTCACGAAGTTGGCTGTCATCGGGTTGGCCTTCTGCTCCGCCTTGCTCAGGAACGGCAGGAACGTCGTGTCCACGTACTGCCCCTCGACGTCCTGGCCTCCCGACGAGAGGAAGCCCTGGTCGTAGCAGGACACGCCGCAATCCCACACCTTCACGCCGGTCAGGCCCTGGAGCGCGGCCTCCTTGCGCAGCAACACGGTGCAAGGGAACGACGATGTGCACTGCCCGTAGTTCGAGCCCTTGCTCTTCATCGCCTGCACGATCTCGGTGTACTCGCTCTGCGTCGCCTTGGCCGACCGGTCGAAGTCGCCGTCGGTCGCGATGCCGACGTCGCGCACCGCGGCGACCGATGCGAACGTGGCGTCACGCGCCGCCTGCGAGTCGTTGCCGAACACGTAGATGCCATGCAGGTCGTCACCGAACTTCTGCTGATACCAGCGTCCGCGACCGACGTTGGCCTGGTAGGTCTGCGGGTGTTCGTCCTTGGTGGAGCACACCAGCGCCGGCGGTGCGATCGGGAACGACTCCGTCGAGCACGAGTGGTCGACCGAGCCGACGTAGTACGGGATGTCGGGCAGCCCCGTCGTCGCTCCCGTCGAGTCCTTGCAGTCGCGCATCTCCTCGACGGTGTTGAGCAGCGCCGCCGACGTGCCGACCATCGCGACGTCGTTCTGACACGCCGAGATCTCGGCGGCGCGGGTGTCGTTCGGGTTCACGTGGGAGTCGTAGAAGTCCATCACGAACTTGCGGCCGGCGAGGCCACCGGTGGCGTTGATGTACTTCACCACGCCGCGCACGCCGTCGACCGACGCCTTGAACAACCCTGGCGCGAACGAGTTGTCGACGTCGGCGATCACCGCGATGTGGATCTCAGTGGGCGTGATCCCCACGTCGGTCGCCGTCGGCTTCTCCTTGTCCGCCGACTGCGCGGCGGCGGAAGCCACCGTGCCCGACGCCACCAGTGCGACCACCGCGCACAGGACTCCCCAACGCATCGTGCGCATCGCCGATCCCCCAATGTGATGTCGTGTTGGCTTCAGTCGCCGGACGTGTCGCCGGCCATGTCTCCGGCATGCGTGTCTCCGGCGTGGATGCGTGCGATCCCGGCAGTGAGGATCCCGATCTGGAGATCGAACAGCTCGTCCGCCTCCTCGGGGGTCACGCCCCCCGGATCGCTCCCCGACAGTCGACGCCGCGCGTTCGGGGCCGGTGCGTCGGGCGCCGGCGCGCTCGATCCCTGTTCCATGGCCACGAACCCGACCGTCGCCCACATCAGGAGGCGGCACGCCTGCACCGCCGCCGCGCTCGAGAGGCCGCCCGTGCGCAGCGCCGCGACCAGCGGTCGCGACGCCTCGACGTAGGCCTCGCGCGCCGCCCCCAGGTAGAGCCGGCTGTCGGGCGTCTGCTTGAGCCGCTCGCGCAGCTCGCGGCACCACCGTTCCGCGTACTCGGGCCACGGCTCGGCCGCACCGGCGGCGGGCGCGAGGTCGACGAGCAGGTGGTCGGCCACCGCGTCGATCAGCGCGGCCTTGTTCCCGACCCGCGTGTACAGGGGCATGGGCGACACACCCAGGCGGTCGGCGACGTTGCGCATGCTGACCGCGTCGAGCCCGCGCTCCTGGAGGATGACGATGGCCGCGGCGACGATCTCGTCGGCGTCGAGCTCGAAGTCACCGGCGCGGGTCACGGCTGCGACCCGTTGACCATGGCCAGCGCGCTCGCGAACAGCTGGTCGGCCTGCTGGCCGAAGTACTCGTGCACCGGCTTCTTCGACTCGCCCCGCAGGAACTTGGCGTAGCTGCCCTCGAGGACGATCGCGAGCTTCCACCGCGAGAACACGTCGTACCAGTCGATGCGCGAGACGTCGCGGCCGGTGCGGTCGCCGTAGCGCGCCACGAGATCGGAGGCGCTCGGCAGCCCGGCGCGATCGAACGCGGGCGCGGCGGCGACGCCGAGCGGCATGGTCCCCTCGGGTCCGGGGTGGAAGATCATCGCCCACGCCAGGTCGACCAGCGGGTCGCCGATCGACGCCATCTCCCAGTCGACGACCGCCAGCAGGTCCGGCGGAGCGGACTCGGCGAACAGGACGTTGTCGAGCTTGTAGTCGCCGTGCGCGAGCGCGGGCGCTTGATCGGGCGGCAAGGTCTCGGCCAGCCAGGTGCCCACCCGTTCGGCAGCAGGGAGCGGGCGCCCCCCGTAGGACTCGAGCTGCGAGAGCCACCGCCCGATCTGACGTGCGAGGTACGGGCCGGTGTGGGCGAATTCGCCGAGCCCACACGCGTCCCAGTCCACGCCGTGGATGGCGGCGAGCGCGTCGACGAGCTCGTGCAGCGCCTGTCCCTGTTCGGCCGGTCGCGCCGTCCACGCCTCGGGGATGCTGCTGCGCACCGGGACGCCGTCGATGCGCGCCATCACGTAGAACGGCGCGCCGAACACGTCGGGGTCGTCGCACGCGAGCACGGGACGCGCGATGCGCACCGGCTGGTCCTTGATCGCGTCGAGGAACCGGAACTCGCGGAGCACGTCGTGCGCGGTCGCCGAGCTCCGGTGCGGCGGTGCCTGGCGCAGCACCCACCGCGCCGCGCCACGGGTGAGCGCGTACACGTCGCACGATCCCCCGCCGACCATCGGTTCGACGGTGAGATCGACCGAGTCACCCAACCGGGCGTCGAGGTACTCGCGCAGACGGGCGGTCTCGGCGAAGGTGCTGGTGTTCACGCCGCGCGCTCCCGGTCGACGACTTCGACCAGCTGCCCGAGACGCTCGATCACGAAGTCGGCGCCACCGTCCGGCGTGCCGGGCCGGGCGTCGGCGACGAGCAACGCGGTCGCCATGCCCTGCGCACGCGGGCCGGCGATGTCGTGCTCGACGGTGTCGCCGACGAACAGCACCTCGGCCGCCGCGCACCCGGACGCCGCGAGCGCGACCTGGTAGATGCGGGCATCGGGCTTGCACGACCCCGCCGATTCCGAGCTGGTCCAGGTGTCGATCACCGCGTCGAGCCCGAGCTGCCCGACCAGCCCGTCGAGCTGCTCGTCGTCGATGTTCGAGACGATCTGGGTGCGCAGGCCCCGCTCCCGGAGCGCGACCAGGGTGTCGAGGCAGTCGGCACGGAGCACGGTCGCGTCCAGGGTGGACGCGTACTGACGGTCGACCAGCGCGTCGCACGCGACGGTGTCGAGCGAACCGCCCAGTGCCTCGGCCATCGCCGCGAACGACGACGCGAACAGGTCGCGGTGCAGGTAGTACGGGCGGGTCGTGATCGAGCGGTAGGCCACGCCCATCCCCTGCCGGTACGCGGCGCGGAGCTCGTCGTCGGTCGGCCGTCGATCGACCGCGTCGGCGACCGCGCGCAGTTGCGCGAGGTGCGAGTCACGCAGATCACGCGAGCTGAACAGCGTCCCCGCGAAGTCGAAGAACACCGCGCGCAGCACGGTCGGAGGCGCGGTCGAAGACGCGGTCACGCGACCCCCGCGGCGGCCTTGAGGTCACGCCACTTCTCCTCCGCGGCCGGGCGCCGGCTCGGGAGGTGCTCGGTGGGCCAGCCTTCGACCGGTGTGTAGCCCTTGAGGATCGTGCGAGCCAGCACCGACTTGTGGAGCTCGTCGGGACCGTCGCCGATGGGACCGAAGCGGGTGCCGCGGTACCACTCCTCCACCGGCAGGTCGCTCGAGTACCCGAGCGCGCCGCACACCTGGATGGTGCGGTCGAGCACCGCGAGCACCACCTTCGACACGTGCGCCTTGATCATGCCGAGCTCGGCGCGGACCCGGCTGGCGCCGTACTTGTCCATCTTCCACGCGGTCTGGAACGTGAGCAGGCGGGCAGCCTGGATCTCGGTGTGGGACAGCGCGACGTAGTCCTGCACCATCTGATGCTGCGCGAGCAGCTTGCCGTGAGACGACCGCGACACCGCACGCTCGCACATGATGTCGAGGGACCGCTGCGCCTGACCGAGCCACCGCATCGCGTGGTGGATGCGCCCGCCGCCGAGCCGTTGCTGCGCGAGCACGAACCCGTCGCCGGGCGCGCCGATCATGTGATCGAGCGGCACCCGACAGTCGCGGAACCGGAGCTCGGCGTGGTTGCCCGGGCGACCCTGCACGACGTCGGGGTGCGCCATGGTGCCGATGTCCCGCACGATCTCCATGCCGGGTGTGCCGGCGGGCACGATCAGGATCGACGCGTGCTTGTGCGGCCGTCCCTCGGGGTTGGTCTCGGCCACGACGAGCGTGATGTCGGCGACCGAGGCGTTGGTGATGAACCACTTGTGGCCGTCGATCACCCACTCGTCGCCGTCGCGTGTGGCAGTGGTCCCGATGACGGTCGGGTCGGAGCCGGCGAGGAACGGCTCGGTGAGCGCGAACGCGCTGGAGATCTCACCGCGCAGGTTCGGCCAGAGCCACCGCTCCTTCTGCTCGTCGGTGGCACCGTGCGCGAGCAGCTCCATGTTGCCGCTGTCGGGCGCCTGCACGCCGAAGATCGTCATCGACATCATGCAGCGACCGATGATCTCCGACATCAGCGCGAGCTTGAGCTGCCCGAAGCCCGCACCGCCGAGCTTGGGGTCGAGGAACGCGCCCCACAGGCCCCGTGCCTTCACCTGCTCCTGGAGATGGGCCTTCACCGGTGCCCACTCCGCGGGTGTGAGCTCGCGGAGGATCGGTTCGAGCGGGATCAGCTCCGAGTCGATGAAGTCGCGCATCCACTGGAGCTGTTCCTCGAACTCGGGATCGGTCTCGAAGTCCCAGGCCATGCGTCAGCCGCCTTCCCGCGGGAACGCCGCCAACATGTCGGTCACGCGCGCTTCGACGGTCGGGAAGAGGTCGTCGTGGGTGATGATCCAGAAATCGCCGTTGCCGATCGCCTGCAACACGCGTTCCGCCACCTGCGCCGGGGTCTGGCCGGTCGGACCGGTGAAGCCGTCGCGGATCATCAGTCGCACCGATTCCGCCATCTCGGTGCGCTGCTCGACGCCACACGCCGACGGCCGGTTGCGCTCCGACTCCATGACCTTGGTGTCGACCGAGCTCGGGCACAGGACGCTCACCCCGATGGGGGTCTGGTCGACCGCGAGCTCCTGGAGGAGCGTCTCCGAGATCGACACCACTGCGGCCTTGGTCGCGCAGTACGGACCGATGAACGCGGTGCCGCTCAGCAGCCCACCGATGGACGCGGTGTTGACGACGTGACCGGGCGTGCCCTGTTGGCGCATGATCGGCACGAAGGTGTGGATGCCGTGGACGACACCCCAGAAGTTGACGTCGACGACCCACTTCCAGTCGTCGAGCGTCTGGTCGCGCATCAGGTTGAAGGTCGAGACCCCGGCGTTGTTGCAGAGCACGTCAACCCGGCCGTACCGGTCGACCGTGGTCGCCGCCAGCCGTTCGACCGCGGCGACGTCGGCCACGTCCACCGCGACCGCGAGGGCATCGCCGCCGGAGTCGCGGATGGCGGCCGCGACCGCCTCGGCCTGCTCCCCCTCGAGGTCGGCGACCACGACGGCCGACCCTTCCCGCGCCAACGTCTCCGCGAGCGCGCGACCGATGCCGCTGGCCGCACCGGTGACCACCGCGACCCTTCCGGGCCCGATCAGATCGGTCATGTCCTCCCCTTCGGTCAGCCGCCGTCGAGCACGATGAGCTCGCCGGTCAGGTAGGACGAGGCGTCGCTCGCCAGGTACAGCGCCGTGCCCACGATCTCGTCGGCCTCGGCGATGCGGCCGAGCGCGGTGCCCGACGCCATCTGCGCCTGACCCTCTGCCGTCGGCATCGACGAGTGGAAGCTGTCGGTGTGGAAGGTGCCGCACACGATCGCGTTCACGCGGATGCCGCGCGGTCCGTACTCGTCGGCCGATGCGCGCGTGAGCGCGTTGAGCCCCGCCTTCGCCGCCGCGTACACGACGGTGAACGACGACGGGTGCAACGACGCCTTCGAGCTCACGTTGACGACCGCGCCACCGGTCGGCATGTGCTCCGCGGCGAGCGCGGTCAGGCGCAGCGGACCCTTGAGGTTCACCGCGATCGTCTTGTCGAACAACTCGGGGGTGACGTCGAGCAACGACGGCGGCACCGGCGCGATGCCTGCGTTGTTCACCAACACGTCGATGCGTCCGAACTCGGCGACCACCGCGTCGACCAGTGCACCGCACTGGTCCCAGTCGCCCACGTGACAGCTCACCGCGAGGGCGCGGCGTCCGAGCGCCCGCACCTCCGCTGCGACCACTTCGCACGGCTCGAGCTTGCGGCTCGCCACGACGACGTCGGCGCCCGCCTCCGCGAACCCGAGCGCCATCGCGCGCCCCAGGCCCTTGCTCCCGCCGGTGACGACCACCACCTTGCCGGTGGCATCGAGCGACGGGATGCTCACGGCACCATCACGAGCTTGCCGACCACACCCCGGTCGGCCATGCGCTGCAGAGCCCGCGGCAAGTCGTCGAACGACACCTGGTCGGTCACCGCGTTGCGCAACCTCCCGGTGCCCACCAATGCGGCGAGCTGCGCGTGGATCTCGTCGAGCTCGGCGCGCGAGTAACCACCGGCGAACACGCCGACCAGTGACCGGTTGGTGACCACGAGCTCGTGGGTGTCGAACGTCGGCCACCGTCCGCTCGCGAACCCGACCGCGAGCAACCGTCCGTGGCGGGCCAGGCCGCCGGCCGCGTCCTCGGCCAGGTCGCCGCCGACGGGGTCGTAGATCAGGTCGACCCCGCGGCCATCGGTGAGCTCACGCAGGCGCGGCGCGACCGGACCCTCGCGGTGGTTCAGGGTGGCATCGGCGCCCAGCCCGCGACAGAACTCCGCCTTCTCGTCGTCGCTCACGACCGCGACGACACGGGCACCGAGCGCGTGCCCGAGCTGCACCGCGGCGATGCCACTCCCGCCCGCGGCGCCCAGCACGACCAGGTCGTCGCCGTCGATGATGCGACCGCGGTCGACCAGTCCGATCCATCCGGTGAGGTGCGGGATCCAGAAGCCGGCCGCCTCGGCCGCGGTGAGACCGTCGGGCACCGCGAACGCGCCGTCGGCGAACGTGAGGCACTCCTCGGCGAAGGAACCGTTGCCCCCGATGAACGACGTCACGCACATGACGTGGTCGCCGAGCGCGAGGCGCTCGACACCCTCGCCCAGCGCGGTGACCACCCCGGTGGCCTCCTGCCCCGAGGTGAACGGGAGCGGCGGCGTGAGGGGGTAGGTCCCGCGGCACATGAACACGTCGGGGAGACCGAGGCCGGCCGCGGTGACCCGGATGCGCACCTCGCCGGGACCCGGCTCCGGTGCGTCGCGCTCGACCAGGTGGAGCACCTCGGCCGGTTCACCGGCCGCCTGGACCTCCCACGCCCTCATCCGCTCCCCCGTCGCTCGCGTCTATGCCCTCATTGGCGTGCCGTCTCGGATTACACCGTAATCACGCACCGATCACAGCGCAACCGGCAGCCGGCCGCGTGAGTGAGAGGGCGTGAGAAGCTGGCGCCATGCCCCACCGAAGCGCGAAGGACGTCGTCGAGGAGATGGTCCGGCGCCAGGAGGCCGGTGACGACAGCGTCCTCGACGAGCTCGTCGCCGAGGACATGGTGAACCACGCCGCCGGCCCGCAGGGCCGCGAGGGCCTGAAGCTCATCTTGAGCATCCTCGACCACGACCTGGGGCCGACGACCATGGAGCACCACCACCTCATCGGCGACGGCGACCTCGTCGCACAGCACGTCACGCTGCGCGGTGTCCATCGGGCGTCCACGATGCCGCTCCTCGCCGACGTGCCGCCGTCGGGACGCCCGACGAGGTGGACGTTCGTCCACATCTGGCGCATCGACGACGGAGTCATCGTCGAGCACTGGGCGTGCCGCGACGACATGGGCCTGCTCGAACAGCTGCGCAGCTGACCGCGCGACGGGCGTCAGCTCCCTACGTGAGGAGCGGGACGCACGCCTCGAGACCCACGATGGTGATGTCGTCGCGTCGGAAGGGCGTCCACGTGGAGCGCGTGAGCACCCACCGCAGCAGCCGCGCCGCCTCACGTTCACGCTCCACGATCTCCTCGCCGTTCGGCACGTAGCCGTTGTGTCGGCTCACCGCGGCCGACGCCGGGTTGTCGACGAACGAGCCACTCTGCGCCTCCTCGGCACCGAGACCGGCGAACGCGAAGTGCAGCACCGCGGCTCGCATCTCCGTCCCGATGCCGCGGCCTTGCGCGCGCTGCGCCAGCCACGATCCGGTCTCGACCGTCCGGCGCACCGCGAATTGCTTGGCGAAGACGTCCTGCACGCCGAGTGGTTCGCCATCCACGCACACCGCGAACGGCAACGACCAGTCGTCACACGCCAGCGACCGCGCGATGGCCCCATGCGTGCTGCAACACACCCCGTCGGAGATCCTCGGGCTCGGCGCGCGTCCACGGAACGTTGAACGGCATCGCAGCCGGATCGTGGATGCCTTCGGCCGCGACGTGGCCGAGCGCGACGAGGTCGTCGTCGTCGGGGTACCGGAGCTCGAGACGAGGCGTCCGGATGCGCAACGCCGCGAACGGCCAGATGGTCGCGTCCATCGAGCCATGGTCGCACTCCGTCGACGAGGGATGCGCAGCGATTTCGCCGTCTCCACCGGGCTGCGTAGGCTCCGCGGCATGAACGATGGTGTGATCGAGACCTACCTCGGTGCGCTCGTCGACGGCGACTGGGACACGTTCGCCGACTGCCTCGCCGACGACGGCTTCACGCGCGTCGGACCCTTCGGCGACGTGAAGGCGACCAAGCCCGAGTACGTGGCGTTCCTGTCCGACCTCATGCCGACGCTCCCCGGCTACTCGATGGACGTCACCCGCGTGACCTACGTCGACTCGCTCGCGTTCGCCGAGCTGTCGGAGACGGTCGAAGTCGACGGCACGCCGTTGCGAACGCCCGAGTGCCTCACCTTCGAGCTCACCGACGACCGGCGCATCCGCCGGGTCGAGGTCTTCACCCAGACCCGCCACCCGGTCTCGTCGGACTGACGCCGTGGGTGCCACCGCCCGGAGCTCGCTGGCCCGTGAAGTGGGCGTGTTCACCGGAGCTCACTTCGACGCGGTCGACGCGTTCTTCGGCGAACACGGCTTCGCGGTGTTGCGCGGTCTCTACCCCGAGCCCGAACTGCAGGAGCTGGAGCTCGAGCTCGAACACCAGCAACGGCGCCTGCTCGCGGGAGAGCTGCCGGTCGCGTGCGGCACCGTCATCCTCGACGATCCCGACGCGGTCATCGACGGCGTGCCGTTCGCGCACTACGTCTGCCACGTCACCGAGGTGTCGGAGATCGCGCGTGTCGCCACGTACCATCCGGCACTCGTCGCGATCGTGCGCCGCCTGCTCGGCGAGCAGGCCTGGTTGCTCGAGGACGACCGCTTCGGCGTGGTGTACCAGGACGCCCGGCCCGGTGACCGGTCGGGCTACTCACGGATCGGGTGGCACTCCGACCGCCAGTCCGGTCCGCACCTCGAGGTGTGGCCGTCGGTGGGGGTCACCATCCACGTCGACGCCACGTCGCCCCGCAACGGGTTCCTGCCGCGTCCTGCCCGGTTCGCACCTCGGTGGCACCGACGAGATGCCCCTCGGCTTCGAGCACGTGCCCGGCGAGATCGCCCTCTACTGCGAACGCGGCGACGTGCTGCTCCACCACTCCGACCTCTGGCACAGCGCCGCGCGCGCCACCGACGACGGTCCGGGCGCGATCCGCCGCCACGTGCGCGGCGGCTGGTACGGCGGCGCGCGGCTGGCGCCGAACCACGGCCTCGACGACTTCGTCAAGAACGCGCGCCGCTGACCAGCTGCGTCAGCCGGTGAAGCGGGGGGTGATCACGAGGGGTGCGGGCGTCACGTCCTGCACCTCGAACGCACCCACGTCGACCTTGCTGCCGACCACCCGTGCGAAGCCGGCACCGCGCTGGTCGAACTCGTTGCCCGGGAACGACGGCACCGGGTCGGGACCCGTGTCGACGGCGGGACTCCCGGCCTTCAGCGCCATCGTCTGCGTCGCGCCACCGTTGTTCGCGAGCGGGTCGAGCCCCGGGTCGGTCACGCCCAGCTGGTTGCCGCCACCGTCGGTGTCGGGGATCGAAGCGACCGCGCCGATGACCGACGCCGTAGTCGTGACGCTGCTCGCCTCCGGATTGCCGCCGATGTCGGACGTGCCGTCGTCGTTGCCCGCCACGATCGACCCGGTCACCACGCCGATGCCCTGACCGTCGTCGACGGCCGCGTGCACGCGGTCGTTGCCGTTGCCCGACGCGGCCTTGATGCCGCTTCCTGCGTAGCCGAGGTAGAGACCGTCGCCACGGTCGGCCGCGACGTTGCCCGTCACGGTGCTCTGCTGGAGGTCGATCGATCCGGTGAAGACGAAGATGCCGCCGCCGACGCTCCCGGCCGAGTTCCCGGTGACGGTCGAGTTGGCGACGACGATCGGCTGGTCCGAGGAGAAGAGGTACATCCCCCCACCGCCCTCGGACGCGGTGTTGCCGGAGATGGTCGAATTCAACACCGTCACGCCGCCGGCCTGGTACGCGAACGCGCTCAGACCGCCACCACCACCGTCGAGGGCGTGGTTGCCCGACACGGTGCTGTTCTCGATGGTGAGCGAGTCGCCTTCGTCGAACCAGATGCCACCGGCACCGCTGTCGGTCGACGTGTTGTTCGAGACCACCGAGTTCAGCACGCTCATGCTGCCGCCCTCGTCGCAGCGGTCGAAGTAGAGACCGCCGCCGAGGCTGTCCGACGTGTTGCCGGTCACCACCGCGTCGCTGACGACGAAGCTCCCGGATCCGCCGTTGCAGTTGAAGAAGACACCACCGCCGGGACCGTCGTTGCCCCCGGTGATCGTGAGGCCGGAGATGGTGACGGTGCCGCCCGAGAGGTCGTCGAGCAGGTAGAAGACGCGGCTCGCGTTGTTGCCCGAGATGGCGAGGGCGGACGCGCCGGGACCCTGGATGGTGACGGCATCTTCGATCTCGAGCTGCCCGGTGGTCAGGGTGATCGTGCCGCTGAGACCGGTGAGGTCGATCGTGTCGCCGGGGTTGGCGTTCGCCAGCGCCTCGCGCAGGCTGCCGGCTCCGGAGTCGTCGGTGTTCTGCACCACGATCGGCGCGGCGCCGGCGGCCTGCGGGAACGCGGCCATGACACCGGCGGCGACGCCGGTGGCGAGCACGGCGCCGGATCCGAGCGCGGCCAGCTTCCGACTGCGGCGGGCGGCGGCGCGGCGGGTGGCGCGGTTACCGGTGACTGCGGGCGCGTCGAGCTTCACGGGTGCTCCTGGATCAGGGGGCGAACGGAGGGAATCTAGTCGGATCCTCGGGATCCAGCCGCGATGGGCCGGGAGCGGCGCGCGACGATGCTGGGCGTGACGAGCGCCGAGCCCCGTGACCTGCGCACACTGCCCAAGGGCCACCTCCACCTCCACCTCGAGGGCTCGATGCGGCCGTCGACCCTCGCCGAGCTCGCCGACACGGCCGGGATCCCGGTGCCGGAGATCCGTGGGTACGGGTCGTTCACCGCCTTCGCCGACACCTACCTTGCTGCGTGCCAGGTCCTCGAGACCCCCGAGCACTTCGCCCGACTGGTCTACGAGGTGGTCGAGGACAGCGTGCTCGACGGGGCGGTGTGGGTGGAGCCGTCGTTCTACGCGCCGCACCACCGGGACCGCTTCGGCGCCGACGAGGCGATCGTCGACATGGTGCTCGACGCCCTGCACGCGGCGGGCGATCAGCTCGGGGTGGGCGTGGGGCTCATGCTCGCGGCCGACCGCACCGCCGAGCCGTCGGTGGCGGTGACGCAGGCCCAGCTGGCGGCGGCGCGAGCCGACCGGGGCGTCGTGTCGTTCGGCCTCGCCAACGACGAGGCCATCGGCCCGCCTGAGCCCTTCGCCGAGGCGTTCGCCATCGCCACCGCCGCGGGCCTGCTGTCAACGCCGCACGCGGGCGAGTTGGCCGGACCCGAGTCGGTGTGGGGCGCGCTCGAGACGCTCCGACCCGATCGCCTGCAGCACGGCGTCCGCGCGGTCGAAGACCTCGAGCTGATGAAGCGCCTCGCCGATTCCGACATCGTGCTCGACGTCTGTCCCACGTCCAACCTGCTCCTGTCGGTGTACCCGTCGCTGGCCGAGCACCCGCTCCCCCAGCTCCTCGACGCGGGAATCGGGTGCAGCCTCAACGGCGACGACCCGCTGCTCTTCGGTCCGGTGCTGCTCCACGAGTACGAGCTCGCCCGCACCGAGATGGGGCTCGACGACGACGCGCTGGCGTCGGTGGCCCGCGCCTCGATCTCGGGATCCGGGGCACCCGCCGGGCTCAAGGCGTCGGCGCTGCGCTCGATCGATGACTGGCTCGCGTCGACCTGACGCGAGCGGCGGATCAGCCGGTGAAGCGGGGCGTGACCGGGATCGGCGTCACCGGAACGGGTGTCGTCGCCGCGACCTCGACCGCGCCGATGTCGCAGAAGCCGGCTTGCGGTCGCGCGACGCCGCGCTGGTCGGCGGTGACACCGGGCGCGCACGCAGCGGCGGGGATCGCGTCCACCAGCGGACTGCCGGCGAGGGGCAGCTGCGACTGCGTCGGGCCGCCATTCGATGCGAGCGGTCCGAGCTGCGGGTCTCCTGCGTTCTGCCGGTCGGTCGGCGCAGTGAACCGGCACGTGTCGTCGTCGCTGAAGTTGTATCCCAGCGACACGCTGTCGGGATCCACCAGGCAGTTACCGGCGCCGGCCGAATCGGTGACGACACTGCCGAAACTCGAGAGCGTCCCGACATCGACGTTGGCGAACGCTGAGTTCGCGGCGTTGTCGGTGATGGTCGCGTAGACGAACGTCGCGTCACCACCACTGAAGACACCACCGCCCAGATCGGCGAGCGTGTTGTGGTGGACTGTCGTGTTGATCAGCGTAAGCGTCGCCGTCTCGGACCCGCTGGTGCTGATCCCGCCATTGATGTTGTCGGAGACGTTCGAGTCGATCACGGTGACGTCGAGGTTGCCCTGCAGGCCACCGCCGCCCATCCCGGTGCTGTTCCCGAACACGCTGGTACGGCGCACCACGAGGACGCCGTCGGTCACGGCGCCGCCACCGGCACCGTCGGCCCTGTTGTTGGTGAGCACCGAGTCCTCGATGGTGAGGTCGCCGAGCGAGAACAGGCCGCCGCCGCTCCCGTCGGTGTCACCGCCGGTGACCGTCAGGTGCCGGACGGTCATCCCCGCGGTCGAGTTCTGGACCACGGCGTTGCTCGTACAGGTCTGCGTGATGGTGAAGCCGTGACCGTCGAGCGTGACCGGGTCGGTGTTCGTGACCGGGCGCAGCAGCGAGCCGCCGTCGCCCGCACTGCAGTCGATGAGGGTGATGTCGGTACCGAGGTCGACCGTGGTGTCGGCCGCGAACGCGGCGCGCAGTTCGGCCTCCGTGGTGACCGTGGCGGCGCTCGCGGACGCTGCGAACAGGACCACGGTTGCGCCGACGAGAACGAACGTCGTGGCGAGTGAGAAAGGCGCGCCTGCCCATGCGGATCGTCTCCTGGTGCGGGGGAGTCGGGGGACGATATCGCGCTCCGGCCACGGCGTCATGGGACGGAGGAGGCGGGGTGACGTACGGTGATGCCGCGCCGATCGAGGCGCTGACTTCAGGGGGATCGCACGGTGGAGTACAACCCGTTCGCACGCGACATCCAGACCAACCCGTACCCGGCGTATCAATGGTTGCGCGACGAAGCGCCCGTGTACCACAACGAGGACATCGGGTTCTGGGCGCTGTCCCGCTTCGACGACGTGCTCGGCGCCCACCTCGACCCCGCCACCTTCGTGTCCGGCCACGGCGTGACCATCGAGGGGTACGACAAGGGCAACGACGTCCTCATCAGCCGCGACGAGCCGAGCCACAGCTGGCACCGCAAGCTCGTCTCGCGCCTCTTCACGCCGCGTGCGATCAGCGACCTCGAGCCGAAGGTGCGTGCGATCGCGGCCGGTGTGCTCGATGACGCACGAGACCGAGGTGAGATCGACATCGTCGCCGAGTTCTCCACCCATCTGCCGATGATGGTCATCGCGGAGATGCTGGGCCTTCCGATGGAGACCCGGGAACAGCTGCGCCACTACTCCGACGCCATCCTCGACCGCTCGGAAGCCGACGAGGAGGGCAACGTCAGCGACGCGACGCAGCAGGCGATGGGCGCGATCATGGTCCTGCTCATGCAGATCGTCGACGAGAAGGCGCGCAACCTGGGCGACGACATCGCTTCGCTGCTCCTCACTGCGACGGTCCGCGACGACGACGGCAATGAGGTCGCCCTCACGCACGAGCAGGTCGCGTACCGCCTGCTCGAGCTCACCATCGCGGGACACGAGACCACGGCGAAGCTGATCGCCAACGGCGTCGTGGCGCTCGACTGGTATCCCGACCAGCGCGCCGAGCTGGTCGCCAACCCGTCGCTCATCCCGAACGCGGTCGAGGAGATGCTGCGCTGGGACCCGCCCTCGCACTACCAGGGCCGGTGGGTCGAGCAGGACGTCACCCTGCACGGGGTCACCATCCCGGCCGACTCGCGCGTCATCCTGATCACCGGCGCCGCCAACCACGACGAGCGGATGTTCGCCGAGCCGGAGTACTTCGACATCCACCGCGACATCGAACGGCACGTCGGCCTCGGATTCGGCATCCACCTCTGCGTCGGCGCCGCCCTGGCCCGGCTCGAGACTCGCATCGCGTTCGAGGAGCTCCTGGCTCGCTACCCGAATTATGAGCTGCGTCAGCCGATGCAGCGCGCGTATTCAAGCAACGTGCGAGGACTCTCGAACCTCCCGCTCGCGCTCGACCCCGCCGCGTAGCACCGCCGTGCGGGCCTGGCGAGCGGTCGAGCACGGCGCGCCGGGCGACGTCCTCCGGCTCGAGGACGTCGACCCGCCCGCGCCGGGTCCCGGCGAGGTGCGCGTGCGCACCGACGCGATCACGCTCAACTTCAACGACATCGACGGCATCCACGGTCGGTACGCCACCGTCCCGGTGCCGGCGCCGTACGTCCCGGGCATGGAGGTGCTCGGGACGGTCGACGCAGTGGGTGAAGGAGCCGACGCCGCGCTCGTCGGCACGCACGTCGTCGCGGTGCCGAGCGGCGCGTTCGGCGGCTACGCGGAGTACGCGGTGGCGCCCGCGTCGATGACGTTCCCGATGCCCGAAGGGATCCCGCTCCCCGACGCGGCTGCGATCCTCATGCCGTTCCACCTCGCGGCGCTGTCGCTCTACGTGCGCGCGGGCGTCCGTCAGGGTGAGACCGTGCTCGTCCACGCCGCCGCCGGGGGCGTGGGTTCCGCCGCGGTGCAGCTCGCGCTCGCGGCCGGGGCGCACGTCGTCGCGCTGGCCGGCTCACCCGAGAAGGCGCACTTCTCCGCGCAGCTCGGCGCCGACGTCGCGATCGACACCAGCGCCACCGACTTCGTCGACGCCGCGCTCGAGGCGACGGGCGGTCGCGGCGTCGACGTCGCGTTCGACACCATCGGTGGCGACGTGACGACACGCACGTTCCGCTGCATGGCATTTGGCGGTCGACACGTGCTCGCCGGGTTCGCGTCCGGCATCGAGGCGGAGGACGAAGGCATGGTCCCCCGTCCCATCCTGTTCGGGAACTTCTCGCTCGTGGGCGTCTGCCTCGCCTACGTCGACGACCCCCTGGCGGTCAAGGCCGCGGTCGGCTCCAACTTCCTGTCGCGGACCGACGCGCTGGCGTTGCACGAGCAGATCCTCGAGCTGGTCGCGTCGGGCGCGGTGCGGCCCCTCGTCGGGCTCGACGTGCCGTTCGACGAGCTGCCGGCCGCACTCGACGCGATGGAGCAGCGACGCACCGTCGGCCGCGTCGTCGTGCGCGTCGGCGACATCAGGCCCTGATCAGCTGGCCGGATCAGGCGAGCCGGCCACCGCACTCCCGGTAGCTGTCGACGATGTGGTCGGCGAGCGCGGCCCAGTCGGTGAAAGCGTCGAGCACGACGCCGACGATGCCGGGGCGCCACGGCGGCAGGTGGTACGGGTGCCCGGCGGCTCGCAGGGCGTCGTGGTCCTCGGGCGGGGCCTGGAAGGTCACGACGGTGACGGGTCCGTCGGTGCCGAACGCGCTGGCGTACGCGGGCGGCCAGCCGTCGGTGATCTCGACCACGTGCGCGAACGTGGTGTCGCCCGTCCGCCAGCTCGTCCCGGTCCACGCCTCGTGTTCACGCGCGCGGCGAAGGCCGTCGCAGATGGCGCGAACGCGATCGACGACGTGCGCGGGCGGTTGCGGATGCTCGGCGCTCGTGGTCACGGCCTGGTCACGCCGGTCAGGCCTGCGAGGCGGGCCGCGTGGCGGGCGATGACCGCGTTCTCGTCGGTGGGCACGACGCGCACGGTGACGCCATCCGCGTAGGTGTCGATCACCGGATCGGCTCGTTCGTTGCGGTCGGGATCGAGCTCCACCCCGAGGTGCGTGAGGCCGGCGCACACCACCGCGCGCACACGCGCCGAGTGCTCCCCGATGCCGCCGGTGAACACCAGCGTGTCGAGACCGCCGAGCACCGTGGTCAGTGCTCCGACCTGCTTGCGCACGCTGGTACAGAAGATGTCGACGGCCAGGGCCGCCGCCGGGTCGCCGTGCCCGCTCGCACCGAGCAAGGCCTGCATGTCGCCCGTGGTCCCCGAGAGCCCGAGCAGCCCGGCGTGCTGGTTCACGAGCACCTCGAGCGCGTCCGGATCGAGCCCGTGTTCGCGTGCCAGGTGCACCAACACCCCGGGATCGAGGTCGCCGGTGCGGGTGGCCATCACCACGCCACCGGTGGGGGTGAGCCCCATGGTCGTGTCGACCGAACGACCGTCGACCACCGCGGTGAGGCTGGCGCCGCTCCCGAGGTGAGCGATGACCGCCCGCCCCAGCGTCGCCGCCCCGACCTCGTCGACGACGTACTCACACGAGAGACCGTGGAAGCCGAACCGGCGGACGCCCGCCCGGTCGAACTCGTCGGGCAGGGGCAGGCGGCGCGCAACCGGCGGCAGCGTTCGATGGAACGTGGTGTCGAAGCACACGATCTGCACGGCGTCGGGCATCCGCGCGATCGTCGCCTCGATGGCCGCGAGCTCGACGGGCAGGTGCAGCGGGGCGAAGGGCACCGCGCGTCGCAGTTGGTCGAGCACGTGCTCGTCGACGACGCAGTGCCGATCGAGGTCCGGACCGCCGTGCACCAGGCGGTGGGCGACGACAGCCGGCAGCTGCGTGCCGTTCGCCGTGAGTGCGACCAGTGCGCCGTCGAGCGCAGCCGGTCCGGCGGTCACCTCGGAGCGCTCGACCGCACGCGGTCGTCCGTCGACGATCTCGTAGCGCGCGCATTTCAACGTCGACGAGCCCGCGTTGACGCAGAGGATCGTGGCGGCGCTCAGTCGGTCCACACCCAGTCGCGCACCTCGGGGAGGTCTTCGAGGTGCTCGCGGACGTACAGCTCGTGCTCGGCCAACTTCTGGTCGCAGAGGTGCACGAACGCGTCCGCGCGTGCAGGCCGGCGCCGGGCCCGCCGCACCGCGAGCTTGGCGAGGTGGAACCGGCTCATGTTGTTGAGCACCACCATGTCGAAGGGCGTGGTGGTGGTGCCCTCCTCGAGGAAGCCGCGCACGTGGAACCGCTCCGGTTCGGTGTGCCCGTGGAGCAACTCGTGGATCGCGCGCGCGTATCCGTGGAAGGCGAACACGACGTCGCGATCAGGGGTGAAGTAGTCGTCGAACTCGAGCCGGTCCATCCCGTGCGGATGGCGGTCGGCGGGGAAGAGCCGCATCAGGTCGACCACGTTGACCACGCGGACGCGCAGGTCGGGCAGGTGCCGGCGGAGGAGCCACGCCGCCGCCACCGCCTCCTGCGTCGGGATGTCGCCCGCGCACGCGAGCACCACGTCGGGATCGGCGCCGCCGTCGGTCGACGCCCACTCCCAGACCCCCAACCCGCGGGTGCAGTGCACGTTGGCGGCAGCCATGTCGAGGTACTGCAGCTGCGGCTGCTTGTCGATCACGATCAGGTTCACGTAATTGCGACTGCGGAAGCAGTGGTCGGCCACCGAGAGCAGGCAGTTGGCGTCGGGCGGCAGGTAGATGCGGCTGACCGCCGCCTTCTTCGACATCACGACGTCGACGAGTCCGGGTCCCTGGTGCGAGAAGCCGTTGTGGTCGTTGCGCCAGCAGGTCGACGTCAACAGGACGTTCAACGACGCGACCGAGCGCCGCCACGGCAGCCGCGCCGCGTGATCGAGCCACTTGGCGTGTTGCACGAGCATCGATGCCGACACCATGGCGAACGCTTCGTAGGTCGCAAACAGGCCGTGCCGGCCGGTGAGCAGGTAGCCCTCGAGCCAGCCCTCGCAGAGGTGCTCGCTGAGCACCTCCATCATCCGGCCATCGGGCGCGAGGTGGTCGTCGTGGTCGAGACGGGGCTCGAGCCAGCACCGGTTCTCCACCTCGAACACCGCGCCGAGCCGATTCGAGTTCGTCTCGTCGGGACAGAACATGCGAAAGTTCGCGGCCGGCGCGTTCCGCCCGTAGATGTCCTTGACCACCTCGCCCAGCACACGGGTCGACTCGTGCCGCTCCGTCGCCGGCGCCTCCACGGGGAGCGCGAAGGAGGCCGGATCGGGCAGCTCCAGCGCGACGAGGACCCGGCCTCCGTTCGCGCTGGGGTTCGCTCCCATGCGTCGTGCGCCGTCGGGAATCATCGCCAGCACGTCAGGCCCCGGGCGGCCGTCGGCGTCGAAGAGCGCCTCGGGCTGGTAGCTGCGCATCCACGATTCGAGGATGGCCAGGTGCTCCGAGTTCGTGGTGACGTCGCTGACCGGCACCTGATGGGAGCGGAAGGTGCCCTCGATCGGCAGGCCGTCGACCACCGCGGGTCCGGTCCACCCCTTCGGTGTGCGCAACACGAGCGCGGGCCACGCCGGCGCGCCGTCGACCGCGGCCGCGCCCCTGGCGCGGGCGTCGACCTGGATCTCGTCGATGCGCGCCACGCACCGGTCGAGCGCGGCGGCGAGCGCGCGGTGGACGACGGGAGGATCGTCGCCTTCGACGAACACCGGGTCGTAGCCGTGACCGCGGAGGAGGTGGGCGATGTCCTCGTCGCGGCTACGGCCGAGCACCGTCGGGCCCGAGATCTTGTACTCGTTGAGGTGCAGGATCGGCAGCACCGCGCCGTCGCGCGCCGGGTTGAGGAACTTGATGCCCTTCCACGATCCCTCGAGCGGCGCGGTCTCGGCTTCGCCGTCGCCGATGACGCAGGCGACCAACAGATCGGGATCGTCGAACGCGGCGCCGAACGCGTGCACGAGTGCGTAGCCGAGCTCACCGCCCTCGTGGATGGAGCCGGGCGTCGGCACGCTCACGTGGCTCGGGATGCCGCCGGGCGTCGAGAACTGACGGAACAGGCGTTGCATCCCCTCGAGGTCGCGAGAGACGTCGTCGTAGATCTCGCTGTACGTGCCTTCGAGCCAGACATTGGCGACCACCGCAGGTCCCCCGTGGCCGGGACCGGCGATGAAGAGCACCGAACGGTCGGTGCGACGGATCACGCGGTTCAGGTGGGCGTAGAGCAGGTTGAGCCCCGGCGATGTGCCCCAGTGTCCGAGCAGACGGGGCTTGATGTGCTCGGGCAGCAGCGGCTCGCGCAGCAGCGGGTTGGCGCGGAGGTAGATCTGACCGACGGTGAGGAAGTTGGCGGCGCGCCACGTCGTGTCGACCAGCGCCAGTTCGGCGTCGATGGCGTTCGCGGTGCCCATGTGCACTCCCGACGGTGGACGGTGTGGAGCGACGCCCGACGCGCCGACGCTATACCGCAGTGCCCTGCTCGCCACCGGACCAACCGTTCCCGGCGGGTGAACACTCGGGAAACGCTCGCGCCGGGCGCGCGCACGAATTGACGCGTCTCGGACCCGCCGGGCAGCCTCGCCGCATGGGAACGAACCGAATGATCGACGCCGACGGCCACGTGCTCGAGCCCCGCTCGGCGTGGTCGTCGCTCGACCAGTCCATCCGCCCACGGATCGAGACCGACGCGCGAGGTCTCGACCATGTGATCGTCGGCGACGACGAGGTCTTCGTCGCCAAGCTCGGGCAGATGGGAACGCCGGGCACCGACGTCAGCACCGGCGCGACCGAACCGTTCCCCATCGAGCGAGCGCGCGCGGGCGCGTTCGACCCCGCGGCGCGGCTCGTGGACATGGACTCCGAAGGGATCGACGTCGCGGTCCTCTACCCCACGATCGGTCTGGGCTTCTGGGGGATCACCGATCCGGACGCGGCAGTGCCCATCGCCGCGTGCGTACAACGACTGGCTCGCGGAGTACTGCGCGGGTCGCGCCGGACCGGTACCGCGGCGCGGCGATGGTGCCGTTCCAGTCGCCCTCGGACGCGGTCCGCGAGCTGCGGCGCGCCCGCGAGGAGCTCGGGTTCGTCGCCGCCTTCGTCCGACCGAACCCGTGTCTCGGACGCTCGATCGTCGACGCGGTCTACGAGCCGTTCTGGGACGCCGCCGAGGAGCTCGGGATGGCGATCGGCGTGCACGAGGGCTTCCAACCCGCCGTGCCCCCGTTGGGCTGGGACCGCCGGCCGAGCAACTTCCTCGTGATGCACGCGGTCTCGCACACCTTCGAGCAGATGTTCGCGTGCGCGCAGTTGATCGCCGAAGGTGTGCTCGAGCGCCACCCGGGCCTGCGCGTGGTGTTCCTCGAAGCGGGCGGCGGCTGGGTGCCGTACTGGCTGGCGCGCCTCGACCACCAGGTCGACTCGTACGCGGGGTACGCCCCGCGGATGCGCCTCACCCCCAGCGAGTACTTCGCCCGGCAGTGCTGGGTGTCGTTCGAGATCGACGAGGTGACGCTGCCTGCGCTGGTGCCGTTCGTGGGCGCCGACCGGATCGTGTGGGGATCCGACTACCCCCACGCCGACTCGACGTTCCCGGGCGCGCTCGACGAGCTGCGCGCCACCGTTGCGCCTCTCCCGGAGGCGCAGCAGCAGCTGATCCTCTCCGCGAACGCCGCCGCGCTCTATCGGCTCTAGATCCCCAGGATCTGTGCCTTCTTCGCCGCGAACTCCTCGTCGGTGAGGATGCCCTTGGAGTGGAGATCGGCGAGCTGCTCCAGCTGCGCCACGTCGTCGTCGGCAGGGGGTGCGGCGGGCGGCGCCTCGACGTTCTGCGCCTGCTGGGGCTGATCCTGCGCCGCGTACTTCTCCTGCTGACGGTGTTGGACGCGGCCCCCCACTGCACTGGCGGTCCCGGCGATGACGGCGGTGCGGCCCACGGTCCGGATGAGACCCGGTCCTCTTCTCAACGGCATGTCTGCTCCCTGTGGTTCGGCGGTCGGGTTCGGCGGTCGGACTCGGGCGTCAGCCCGCGGCCGCGATCTCGGCCAGGGCTTCTTCGGTGATGGGCAGGCGAACCACCAGGCGGCCACCCGAGTTGGCGACCGCGTCGCGGAACGGGACCGCCCACGTGTGCTCGAACAGCAGGATCGCCGCCGAGGAGTTCGGCTCGAGCGCCTCGGCGAGATCCTCGACGTCCTCGTCGGAGATCAAGGACTCGAGCTCCTCGACCAGCTCGCTGAACGCGTCCTTCGAGTCGGAGGGAAGCTCCTCCAGCTCCATCCCGACGGCGTTCCCGTCGCCGTCCTTGGCGACGAAGACGAGGTCGAGGACCCGGATCGTCCCCTGCTCGATCAGCTCGCTGAGCGCGGGGATGATCTCCCCGGTGAATTGGTTGCCTGGGAACTCCACGAAGAGGAGCTCCACCGGGCCGAGTTGCGCCATCTCGTCGTCCTTGTGATCCGGGCCCGACGGGCTCGCCGCGCCTGAACGCGCAGCTTCGCACGTTCGCGGGCGGAGTGTTGAATTACCCGTCGCCGCGCAGTTCGTCGACGTGGCGGTCGGTGCCGGGGAACGTCGGGGTGAACGGCGCCATGAGCTCGACCCGCCCGAGACCGGTGGCTTCCACCAGCGCACCGGCACCGGCGAAGTCGTCCCAGGCGTCGAGCGAGTCGCCCTCGGTGAACCACAGGATCGTGATCCGGGTGTCGAGGCCCTCCACGTCCTTGACGTAGGGCTGCTTGTCGGCCGGCAGGGGCATGGGGGCGAACATCATGCCCATGGCCACCGGCGAACCCGGGGCCGGCACGCGCTCGCGACCGATCCAGTCGACCATCTGGTCCCGGGCCTCGGAGTCGTTGGCGTCGATCACCTCGACCACCAGGCCGCCGTAGGGGTAGTTGAGCGAGTGGATGTCGCGCGGCCCGTCGGCGTCCCGGTAGACGGGGCCGAGGTAGCGCTGGAACGACGTGAACGTGTGGTCGCGGTCCATGTAGACGCGGCCGTCGGCGAAGAGGCGGTGGTTGGTGCCCACCGCGAACCGCAGGTGGTTCTCGTACTGGCCCTCGGTGATCCAGTAGATCGAGATGTACTTGCCCGCCTCGATCGGCTGCGCGATCACGGAGTCGGCGGGGTAGCGCACCTGTTGGTAGGGCACGGGAGCGACGTAGCGACGGCCCGCCCACATCCACGGGAACGCCATCGCCCCGGCGTTGTAGTGGTCGTCCTCGTACCACCGGTTGTACGCGCGTTCGTGGCCGACGTGCGGTTCGACCATCGTGATCAGCGCGGCGCCGATGACCGGGGCGTATGGGCCGGTCTGCGCGAGGTGGTAGTAGGGGTCGTCGGTGAGCTCGGGCGGGAAGTCCATGCTGCTGTGCTACCACCTGGACCACCACCACTGCCCGACCGGCGGCGGCGAGCGGCGGCACGCGGCGGCGGCGAGGAGGAACGCATGGGACGGCTCGACGGCAGGGTGGCGATCGTGACCGGCGCCGGTGGGGGCATCGGGCGGGAGCACGCGCTGCTCCTGGGCCGCGAGGGCGCGTCGGTCGTCGTCGACGACATCGGTTCCCGCACCGGGGCCAACGCGGCGGCGGTCGCCGACGAGATCCGCGCCGGCGGCGGTCGCGCGACGTCGACGAGCGCGTCGGCGACCTGGGACGGCGCGCCCGACATCGTGGCGACCGCGCTCGACACCTACGGCCGGATCGACATCCTCGTCAACAACGCGACCGCCGGCCGCAACGACGACATGTGGCACTACTCCGAAGCGGAGTGGGACCTGACCATGGACGTGAACCTGAAGGGTTACTACGCGCTGATGCGCGCGGTGGTCCCGCACATGGCGCCCCGACGCGCCGGCGCGATCGTGAACACGAGCTCGGCGTCGGGGTTCGGCCACCCGTCGCACGGTGCGTACGCGAGCGCGAAGGAAGGCCTGATCGGGCTCACGCGCACCGCGGCGATGGAGCTCGGACGCTTCGGCATCCGCTGCAACGCGATCCGGCCGCTCGCGATCACGGTGCAGGTGCACGAGTACAACGAGCACTCCGCGCCGTGGCGTCCGCTCATGGACGCCACGATGGGGCGACCGAGCGAGCAGCTACCCGCCGACGTGATCTCACCCGCGAAGATCGCGCCGCTGGTGGTGTGGTTGTGCACCGATGCAGCGGCGGGCGTCAACGGTCGCACGTTCCTGGTGTTCGGGAACCGGATCTCGCTGCTCACCGAACCCCGGCCGAAGACGACGATCGAGCAGCCGGGCGGGTGGACGCTCGACGACCTCGACCGGGTCGCACCCGACGAGCTGGTCGCCGGCGCCACCAACCGGTGGACCCTCGACGACCACCCCGACCTCCAGGAGTTTCCCGTCACCGAACCGTGATCTGGGACACCTGGCCGGACCTTCACCTTCGTTGAACAAACGTTGACCGTCGACTGATCAAGCCGGTCTCGGGTCGACCCGATCGGGTAGGAGCGGGCCTGGAGGTGCGCAGTGGAACTCCACGAACGGAGCGAATCGCTCACGTTGTCCACCGAGGCCCCCGGTCAGGCCCGGTCGATCGTCTCCACGTTGGCCGTCGACTGGCGGATCGAGCCCGAGCTCGCGCTCCGGGCGGAGCTCCTCGTGAGCGAGATCGTGGCCGATGCCGTCGACCACGGCTCCGACGCCGCGACGCTGCGCATCAGCCTCGACGGCGACAAGCTCGAGTTCGAGTTGTTCGACGGTCCGCGCCGCTCCGCGATCGCGACGAAGGGCCGCGCCGAAGGCGTGCCGACCATGCGCAACCGGGTCCTGGCCAAGGTCGCCGACGGCCGCTACTCGAGCGACATCGGCGAGAGCCACTACCGCGGTACGAGATCCGACCGGACTGACGCGACACATGCGGGCCGCGTCCGGGACTCAACCCGCGTGCGCGGCCTCGTAGCTCTGGCGCCACTGCGCTCGCGTCCTCGTCGTCGTGTCGACATCGGGCGAGAGCGCCCGCAGCTTCCCGACGGTCGCGTTCTCGCGCGAGGTCCCCTTGAACGGGTCGTAGCCGAAATGCCGGCACGAGTTCTCCCAGGTGATCTGGTGGATGTCGGCGTCGGACGCGCCGGCGTTGTCGAGCTCGGCGAGGACGACCTCCGGCGCATCGGGCCAGATCGAGTCGGAGTGGGGGTAGTCGCACTCCCACGCGATGATGTCGATCCCGATGTCGTGACGCACCTTGAGTGACACGGGGTCGGTCACGTAGCAGGCGAGCGAGTGCTCACGGAAGATGTCGCTCGGCATCTTGTCGCCGAAGTCGTGGCCCAGCCACCGCTGGTTGGTGTAGTGACGGTCGCAGCGATCGAGGTAGAAGGGGATCCATCCGATCCCCGCTTCCGACCACGCGACCTTGAGGTCCGGGTACTGGTGGAACGCGCCGCCCCAGAGCAGGTCCTGGGCGGCGAGCGCCGACACCTGCGTGGCGAGGATGATGAGGTTGTCGATCGGCGCTTCCGGCGGCGTGGTGATGGCGTTGAAGCCCTGGCCGATGTGCAGGCACATCACGACCTGCTCCTCGGACACGGCGCGGAAGAAGGGGTCCCAGTAGTCGAGGTTGATGTAGCTCGGCAGCCCCTGGATGTGCGGCAGCTCGGGCATCGTGATCGCGCGACAACCCTTGGCCGCGACGCGGCGCACCTCGTCGGCCACGAGCTGCGGGTCCCAGATCGGCGGGATGGCGAGGGGGATGAACCGGTCGGGGTACGCGGCGCACCACTCGTCGATGTGCCAGTCGTTGTACGCCTGCACGGTGGCCAGCGCGAGGTCCTTGTCGGCGGCCTCCTGGAACATGCCGCCCGCGAACCCGGCGAAGGTCGGGAAGCACATCGACGCGAGGATGCCGTTGCGGTTCATGTCGCGGACACGCTCGTGGATGTCGTAGGCGCCCGGGCGCATCTCGGCGAACCCGATGGGGTCGAAGCCCCACTCCTCCTTGGGCCAGCTCACCACCGCGTTCAGGCCCATGGAGCCGATCTGCTGACCCTCGAACACCCACTTCTCGTTGCCGTCGTCGCCGATGATGATGTGCGGCACACGGTCGCGGAACTTCGCCGGCGCGTGGCGGTCGAACATGTCGGGCGGTTCGACGACGTGGTCGTCGATGCTCACCAGGATCAGGTCGTCGACGTGCATGGCGGTCCTCCCCCGAGGGTGCGTGGTTCCCTCACCGTACCGCCGACCCGGAACCGAGCCCAGCGCTGCGGGCTGCGCCACCGTCAGACCGGGGCCTTCACTCCGAGGAAGGCAGCCGCGGTGGTGCAGTCGGCGACCTCGCGACCGGACGCGCCGACGCGCTCGACCGCCTGCGCGACGAGCTCCTCGTTGCTCGCCCGCCGTCCGCGATGGTCCTCGAGGCCGACGCGCAGGTGACCGCCGCGCGCGAGCGCGAGCTCCGGCAGATCGGTGGCGAACAGGTCGCCGCCGACGACCGTGACCGACCACGGGAGCGGGCAGTCGCCGAGCAACTCGAGGTAGGCGTCGAGAGCGCGCTCGGTGGGCGCGAGCCCGAACGTGAACCCGCCGTCGGCTTCGGCTTCGCGTCCGCCGAAGTAGAAGCGCAGCATCGTGCCCGGGGGCAGCTTCCCGGCGCGCCAGTACGCCAGCGCGGCGCGGAGGAACCCCGGTTCGAAGATCGACATGCCGGGCACGAGGCCGTGCCGGTCGCACAGCTGCCACTGGTGCTCGATGTCGGATCCCGCGTTCACGTACGCGAACGACGCGCCCAGGTTCACCGAGCCCGGATCGATCACACCGATGCGCAGCCCGCCCGTCTCCGCGAGCGGTGTGATGTGCGAATACCGCTCCTCGACCGGACCGATGCCGTTGATGGTCGGGTAGAGCAGCGCATCCGGGCGCGCGGCGAGGACGGGGTCCCAACCGTCGCGGTAGCGCGCCGCCGCCTCGTCGCCGGTACCGAACAGGTCGACGTGGTTGTGCACCACCGCGGCGCCGGCGTCGAAGCACGCGAGCGCGCAGAAGGTGATCTCGTCGGGCGTGCGGGGCGCGTCGGGGTTGGCGCCGTTGATCGCCGCTTCGATGACGACCGGTCGGTGGCGGAAGTCGTCGCTCACGGACGGGCTGACGGCCGCACCACCTGTCCGACGGTGCCGGCGTCGGTGGCGTCGCCGTCGACGCGGATCGGCGTGCCGTTCACCACGACGTGCTGCATGCCGACGGGCGCGTCGGCCGTGAGGCGTTCGGCGTTCGCCGGGAAGTCACGTACCCGACGCACCGGACCGGGAGCGACGGTGGCCGGGTCGAACACCGCCACGTCGGCGTGCGCACCCGGGCGCAGGTAGCCCCGGTCCTCGAAACCGAAGAGGTCGGCCTGGAGGCCGCTCAGCTTGCGGATGGCGAGCTCCATCGGGACGACGCCCTTGTCGCGCACCCAGTTGCCGAGCAGGTCGGTGGCCTGCGGCGCGTCGCACAGCTGGCCTGCGTGCGCGCCGGCGTCGGAGAGCCCGAGCGTGCAGTGCTCGTCGACGAGGAGATCGGCCACGCCGGCCTCGTCGTCGTTGGCGATGATCGTGCGCACCCGCAGCTCGAGACCGGGCTCGTCGAGCGCGAGGTCGAGCAGGCAGTCGAGGGGTTCGGCGTTGCGCTCGGCGGCGACGTCGAGCAGCTTGCGGTCGACGAGCTCGGGGTGAGCCTCGCTCGCACCGAACGTGTACGTGTCCCAGCGCAGACCGAAGCCGCCGGCACCGCCGAGACCGGCCTTCATCTGCGTCCGCCACTCGGGGTCGGCGTAGGCGCGTGTGCGCTCCTCCACCGACGCGTTCTGGAGGGCGGCGAACGACTCGTTGACCGCGAGCGGGTAGGGCGAGTCGAGGGTGAACGTGAAGGTGAGCGGGCGGGGCGTGACCTGCGGCCACACTTCGGCTCCGCGCTCCCAGCCGGCAGCGTTGGCGTCGAGCGACATGCGGTGGTCGCGCCCGGGCGACGTGAGCAGCGCACCCCACGTGAAGGGGACGCCGACCTTCATCTGCAGGTCGAACATGTCGGCGGGCGGGCACTGGTCGCCCGGTGCGATCGACACCACCCCGCGGCCGACCTCGCTCATCGTCTCGAGGAGTGCTTCGAGCTCGGCGCGGTCGGCGAAGCGGCTGGGCACCGGCTTGCCGTCGATGCCGCGGTGCGGCGACGCGAAGCTGGTGGCGAAGCCGGCCGCACCGGCCTCCATCGACTCGCGCAGCACCCGCTGCATCTCGGCGGTCTCCTCCGCGGTCGCGGTGCGCTCGTAGGCCGCGTCACCCATCACGTAGAGGCGCAGGGCCGTGTGCCCGATGTACGCGGTGAAGTTGATGCCGACGCCGTGGTCGCGCACCGAGGCCAGGTACTCGGGGAAGCTGGCGAAGTCCCACGGGATGCCGGCCGCGAGCGCGTCGACGTCCATGTCCTCGACGTTCTGGAGCGTGCGGGCGATCAGCTCGTGGTGCTCGGCGCGCGTCGGCGCGATCGAGAATCCGCAGTTGCCGGCGACGACGGTGGTGACGCCGTGGAAGCACGACGGCGTGAGCGCAGGGTCCCAGAACACCTGCGCGTCGTAGTGGGTGTGGATGTCGATGAAGCCGGGCGCGACGACGCAGTCGCCGGCGTCGAGGACGCGATCGCCGTCGAGGTTCGGACCGATCTCGGTGACGCGGCCACCGGCGATGGCGACGTCGGCCCGTACGCCCGCGGCGCCGGTGCCGTCGTACACGGTCCCGCCCTTGATCACCGTCTCGTTCGCCATCGCGCCGCTCCCCCTACGAATTGTGCGTGGGAGCCAGCGTAGGTCAGGTCTCGGAGGGGGCACCGGCTGCCGCGGCGGTGCCCTGCCCCATCGGTGGCGTGGGGATGAACGGCTCCGGCTGCTTGCCGAGGAGACCGCGCGACACCCAGTTGCGTTTGTCCGCCCACACCAGCATCGGCGGGAGCACGACCAGCGCGCTCAGAAGTGCGATGGCCACGTTGAGGGCGACGATCCGGCCGAAGTCGCGCAACAACGGCAGCGACGAGAACGAGAGCACCGCGACGCCGGCGATGGCGGTGAGCGCCGACACCACGAACGCGCGACCGGTGCGCGACGCGGCGACGTCGACCGCCTCGCGCGGCTCGTAGCCACGCCGGCGTTCCTCGACGTACCGCAGCAGGATCAGCGACGTGAACTCGGTGCACGCCGCGATCACGAGCGGGCCGCCGACTGCGGTCATCGGGCTCAACTCGATGCTGAAGGCCCACGCGACGAGGGACGAGATGCCCACCGCGATCAGCACCGGAACGAGCGACAGCAACGACCGGATGACGGAGCGGAGCCGGATGGCGAGGAACAGGAACACGAAGAGGATCGCCAGGTAGGTGAGCTCGATGCGGTTCGCCTCGAGGTTGTCGAGCAGACCGACGCCGACCACCGCGAGACCGGACGGCGTGGCGCGGATGCCTTCGGGTGGGTGCGTGGTGTCGCGGATGCCGCGCACGACCGGTGCACGCGCTTCGAGCGACCCGGGCCCGGTCCGGAACAGGATGTTGAACGCCTTGCCGTCCTCGGCGACCGTCGAGGCCTTCACGTCGGCGGGCGCCACGTCGTACGCGTTCTTCACGTCCTCGCCGCGCGGTGCGAGGTCGCTGCCACCCGGCACGTCGTTCACGATGTCACCGATCGCGGTCTCGATGCTCGAGCCGGTGAGCAACTTCTCCGGGTACTCCGCCAGTGTCTTGCGGGTGAAGTCGTGGGCGAACGTCGCGAACTTGTCGGTGAAGACGTCGTCGGCGGTCGCGTACACACCGAGCTCGCTCGAACCGCCGGCCTCCCGCTCGACCCGGTGGATGTCCTTGATGGTCTGGCTGTCCTGGTTCACCCACTGCACGGGGTCGGTCTGGAGGGTGAGCTTGTCCTCGACGACCACACCGGCCGCGAAGATCCCGATGCTCGCCACCGCGAAGAGCACCGCGGCGCGGCGGGGATGCTGCCGAGCCACACCACGAGACGCCCGAGCGGACCCGCGCGGAAGTCGCGGCCCTTGGTCGGCGACTTGAACTCGCGGATGCCGAGGATCGCGAGCGGCAGGATGATCGAGCCGATGCAGATCGCGGCGATGCCCACGGCGAGCAGGAGCCCGAAGTCGCGGATCATCGGCACCTTGGCGAAGTGCAGCGCGGCGAAGGCGAAGATCGCGTCGAAGGTGACGACGAGCAACGCCGGCCCGAGATTGCGCGCGGTCTCCTGAATGGGATGGTCGGCGCGGTCGATCACGACCTCTTCCTCGACGCGCGCGTGCATCTGGATCGCGTAGTCGATGCCGATGCCGAGCATCACCGGGAGTCCGGCGATGGTCACGATGGTGAGCGGGATGCCGAGGAAGCCGGCGAGTCCGAACGCCCAGATCACGCCGACCAGGACCACGATCAGCGGGAGCAGCCGCCAGCGCACCCGGAAGAGCGCGACCAGGATCACGACCATGATGAGCACCGCGATGGCGCCGAGCGTCAGCATGCCGCCGCGGAGGTAGTCGTTGATGTCCTTGAGCAGCACGGCGGCGCCGGTCGTCACCGTGCTCGCGTTGTCGAAGTGCAGCTTGGCCGCCTCGCGCTTCACCAGATCCGACGCTGCGCCTTCGTCCTCGATCGACGCGTTGCCGGGCAGGCGGGTGACGATCTGCGCGGTGTCGTGGTCGAGGAACACCGAACGCAACGCCTTCCGCACCTCGCCCTCGTTGTTGTAGAGGAGGAACTTCACCCACTCGGGGTTGTCGAGCGTGCGCTCCGCCGCCGGCACCGCGCTGAGCCGCCCGAGCGTCTCGACGGAGTCCTCGGCGCGCGCCGTCGCCGCCGGCGAGCCGGGCGTCTCCTTCGCCTGGGCTGCGAGCAGCGCCTTGGCCGCGACGCTGTTCAGCGGATTGCCGTCGGGGCTCGACACCAACGCGTCGTCGAACTGGAGGATGGTGAGCGGGCTCACCACCGCCTCGACCTTGCCGCTGCGCTTCAGGATGTCGCTGAAGTGTTCGAACTGCACGGCGCCGTCACCGGTGAACAGCTCGTCGACGGTGTGACCCGGATCCATCCGGATCACGGTGAGCATCGCCTGCCCACCGAACAGCCGCTGGTAGACGACGTTGTCCTTGTAGACCTGCTCGTCGGTGTTGAGGTAGCTGTCCTGGCCGGTGGCGAACTCGAGCTGCGTGATGCCGACGCCGAGGCCGATGGTGACGAGCAGCCCGATCACCGTGACCCAGATCGCGTGCTTGCCGAGCTGCACCGCGATGTAGGACCAGAAACGCTGCATCGTCCCCCCGATGAGCTCGGCACCGGCAGCGTAGGCTCCGCGTCATGTCCTCGTTGATCCAACTCTCCATCGGCGTGACGTCGTTCGCCGCCGAAGATCCCGGCACGTGGCAGCCGCTGTTCGACGCCGCGTGCGTCGCCGACGAAGCCGGTGTCGACCGCCTCGTCGTCTCCGATCACGTCGTGTTCGGTGAACGACTCGAGGAGTACAGCCGCCCCGAGATCGGTGGCCAGGCCGGCGGCAAGCAGCCGACCGGACCCGACGGTCACTGGTTGGAACCGCTCACCACGCTGTCCGTGCTGGCGGGCATGACGTCGCGCATCCGTCTCGGCACCAACATCCTCGTCGCCGCGCTGCGTCGGCCCGCAGTGCTGGCGAAGTCGACGGCGACGCTCGATGTGTTGTCGGGAGGACGCCTCGACCTCGGCGTCGGCGTCGGCTGGCAACGCGAGGAGTACGACGCGGCCGGGCTCTCGTTCGACGGTCGCGGTCGGCTGCTCGACCACACGCTCGAGGTGCTCCAGACGCTGTGGCGTGAGCAGCGCGCCGCGTACGACTCGTCCGAGCTGCACTTCGAGGCCACCCACATGATGCCGAAGCCCCTGCAACCGGGCGGCGTGCCCATCTGGATCAGCGGCACGATCAATCCGCGTGTCGTGCGCCGCCTGGCAACGTTCGGATCCGGCTGGATTCCATGGGGTGACGCCGCGGCCGACCCGGTCGCGGGCATCGCCGAGATGAAGGAGCGCCTCGCCGAAGCCGGTCGCGACCCCTCCGACCTGCAGGTCACGGGCACGCTCCCACTGGTGAAGGCCGACGACGGCTCGTTCGACCTCGAACGCACGATGGGTCAGGTCCCGGCGTTCGCCGCCGCCGGGCTCACCGACCTGCGGGGACGCTTCAAGCTCCCCGACGACCGGTCGGCCGCCCTCGACGAGATGACGCGCATCGTCGCCGCGTTCCGCGCCGCCGCCGGTCGCACCGACTGACGCGGGCGGCGCTCAGGCGCGCGCGGTCACGCCCTCGGCTGCGAGCATCTTCGCCTTCACCGAGACGCCGCCCGTCGCGGTGAAGCCGCCGATGCGGCCGCCGGCACCGAGCACCCGGTGGCAGGGGATCACGATGGGGTACGGGTTCCGGCCCAACGCCTGGCCGACCGCCCGCGCCGCGCCCGGCGAGCCCGCGGCCAGCGCGACCTCGCCGTACGACAACGTCTCGCCTGCCGGGATCGTGCGCACGACCTCCAACACCTTCTGTCGGAACGGTGGGAGCGCGGCGAGATCGAGCGGCACGTCGGCGAGGTCGTCGGCCTCACCGCGCAGCGACGCCACCATCCGGTCGATCGCATCCTGGATCGCCGGCGGCGGGGTGCCCTCGACCGCCTCGCCGGTTGGGCCGTCGAACTGGTCGTGCAACCGTCGTCGGGTGTCGTCGGCGCGCGGCTCCGGCAACTGCACGCCCTCGATCGTGTCGCCGTCCCAGGCGATCCCGCAGCACCCGATCGGCGTGTCGAAGAGCGCGAACCCGGTCATGCGGGAAGCCCGTGGGGGTGCAGCTGGTCCTCGGCCATCGCCTTGAGCGCGACCCGGTCGAGCTTCCCGGTCGGGTTGACCGGCATCTCGTCGAGGAACACGACCTCCTCCGGGGCCTTGTACCCGATGCGCTCGCGGGCGAACTCGATGAGGTCGTGGCTCGACGGCCGCTCGACGCCTTCCTTGATCGTCACGTAGGCGCGCACGTTCTCTCCGTGCACCTCGTCGTGGATCCCGACGACCCCGACGAGCTCGACCGTGGGGTGCTCGGCCAGCGCCTCCTCGACCTCGCCGGGGCTGATGTTCGAGCCGTCGTGCACGATGATCTGCTTCTTGCGGCCGAAGAACCAGAGGTAGCCGTCCTCGTCGGCGTGGGCGAGGTCGCCCGAGTCGAGCCAGCCGTCGCGCATGATCTCGGCCGTCGCGTCGGGGTTCTCCCAGTACCCGAGCGTCTGGCTCCGGGTGCGGATCCACACGCGCCCGACCGTGCCGTTGCCGCACTCGCAACGCTCGTCGTCGCGCACGCAGATGGCGAAGCCACCGACGGGCCGCCCGATCGAGCCCTGCTTGATCGGGCCGCGCGGCGGGTTGAGGGTGGCCAGGCCCACCTCGGTCATGCCGTAGCCCTCGTCGACGAGTAGGCCGCTCAACCCCTGGAACTCGTGCTCGAGCTCCAGCGACACCTTGTCGGCACCGGCGCGGCACAGTCGCAAGGACTCGAAGTCGGCGGCCGTGACGCCGTGGTCGCGCACGAGCGCGGTGAGCGCGGCCGGGATCATGGCCAGGATCGTGGGTCGGTGCGCACGGAGCAGCGGGAGGATCTCGCCCGAGTCGAACGTCCGCGCGATCACGACGTGCGCGCCGACCGACAACGAGGCCAGCGCCCAGAGGAACGAACCGACGTGCGACATCGACGAACCGGGGAGGAAGGTGTCGACCTCGGTGAGCTCGAAGCCGTCGACAGCACTCGCCGCCATCCAGCCGAGCGAGTCGAGGCTGTGCGTGACGCCCTTGGCCGGTCCCGTGCTGCCCGACGTGAAGAAGATCGCCGCCGGGTCGCTCCGATCGGTCGGCACGAGCGCGACTGCTCCGGGATCGTCGGTCACGAGCCGTTCGAGGGTCGGCGCGTCGCCGAGCGTTCCTTCGAGCGCGATCTGCAGCAGTCCGCCCGCGAGTGCGCTGGCGGCGAGGTCGTCGGCTCGTTCGGCGTGCACGACGATCGCGCGCGCGCCGCTCACCTCGAGCGCGTGGTCGATCTCCCGCGCCGCGTACCGGTAGTTCAGCGGCGTGGTGACGAGCCCGGCGCGGAAGCACGCGAGGTAGTGCACGACGAGCAGGGTGCGGTTGGGCACGAGTGACGCGACGCGGTCCCCCGCCGCCAGACCCAGCGCGACGTAGTTGCGCGCCAGTCGGTCGCTCGCGTCCTCGAGCTCGCGCCACGTCATCCGGTCGGTGGCGCTCGTCACCGCGGCCTCGTCCGGATCATGGTCGAGCCCGACGCGGAGCAGATCGCGCAGATCGACGGGCGCACTGAGTTCGGGGCCTTCGAGCGGCATCGTGCCCTCCTGGTCGGAGCCAGAGAGATCGTCGCGCGTCCGAGCCGCGATTGAGCAGCAATGGCCCCGTCCCGGCGTGCTGTCGTACGGTGCGGCCCATGGGGACTGACTACAACGGGAGCAGGGTGCTGGTGACCGGTGCGTCATCGGGCATCGGGATGGGACTGGCCGAGGAGTTCGCCCGGCGGGGCGCGGTGCTCGCCATCAGCGGCCGCGACCGGGATCGCCTCACGGCGACGGCCGAAGCGTGCCGGGCGCACGGGGCAACCGTGCACGAACTGGTCGCCGATCTCGGCGACACCGCCGCGGTCGACGGTCTCGCCGCGGATGCGCTCGCGGCGCTGGGTGGCGTCGAC
This sequence comes from uncultured Actinomycetes bacterium, assembly GCA_963756895.1. Classification (GTDB taxonomy): domain Bacteria; phylum Actinomycetota; class Acidimicrobiia; order IMCC26256; family DASPTH01; genus DASUAS01. Next base: position 138,321 of record CAVWPI010000007.1, read on the forward strand.
ATCCTGGTGAACAACGCCGGGATCCCGAAGCGCCGCCACACCCGTGAGCTCGACGCCGGCACCGTCGACACCGTGATGCAGGTGAACTTCCTCGGACCGATCCGGCTGACGCTGGCGCTGCTCCCGCAGATGATCGAGCGCGGTGGCGGGCGGATGATCAACGTGTCGTCGGTGGCGGCGACCTTGTCGTCGCCGGGCGAATCGGCCTACGACGCGTCGAAGGCGGCGCTGTCGGTCTTCTCGGAAGCGATGGCGATCGACCTCTGGGACGACGGCATCAAGGTGCTGGTCGTGTATCCGGGCGTGGTCGACACACCGCTCTTCACCCAGCCCGACAACGACCCGTTCACCGCGCCGGTCGAGTTCATCACCGTCGGCGAGCTGGTGCAGGAGACGTTCGCCGCGCTCGACCGCGACGCGCTCGAGGTGTACATCCCGGCCTACTTCAAGGACTTCGTCACCGGGAAGGCGAACAACGTCGAGGGCTTCGTGTCGGGGACGGCCGAGTACATGCGCCAGCAGCGCGCCGAATCGAAGTGAGCGAGCTCCACCCGCTCGACCCCATCACCGGCGACGAGGTCCGGGCCGCCGTCGCGCTGGTGAAGGCGGACTCCCGGTACGAGGCCGACTTCGTGTTCGCGCACCTGCGCCTGCGCGAGCCCGACAAGACGGTCGTGCTCGCGCACGATCCCGGCGCGCCGGTCGATCGTCAGGTCGAAGTCCTGCTCGTGCCGCCGGGTCGACTGGAGGCGATCGAAGCGGTCGTGTCGGTCACCGCCCGCGAGGTGCGGTCGTGGACGGTGTTCGACGGCATGCGCCCGGCACTCCTGTTCGGCGAGGCGCTCTCCGCCATCATCGGCGTGAAGGAGCACCCGGACTGGCAGGCGGCGATGCGTCGTCGCGGCATCGACGACTTCGACAAGGTGCAGATCGACCCGTGGCCGGCGGGCTCGTTCGGGTCGCCGCACGAGGACGGCCGGCGCATCAGCCGCTGCATCTCGTACCTCCGCGCCGAATCCACCGACAACGGCTACGCGCAGCCGATCGAGGGCGTCCTCGCCTTCTTCGACTCGGGCGCCGGCGAGGTGCTCGAGGTCGTCGACCTCGGCGTCGTGCCCATGCCCGAGGAGCGCGGGCACTACCTCCCCGCCGCGGTCGGACCGATGCGCGACGACCTCAAGCCGCTCGACATCGTCCAACCCGACGGCCCCAGCTTCGAGGTCGACGGTCATCACGTGCGCTGGTCGCGCTGGTCGTTCCGGGTGGGCTTCGATCCGTACGAGGGTCTCGTGCTGCACACGGTCGCGTACCACGACGGCGACCGCGTGCGGCCGGTGCTGCACCGGGCGTCGATCTCGGAGATGGTCGTGCCGTACGGCGACCCGGGAGTCATGCACGGGTGGAAGAACGCGTTCGACGCCGGCGAGTGGGGCCTCGGTCGCATGGCCAACTCGTTGAAGCTCGGGTGCGACTGCCTCGGGGTCATCCACTACTTCGACGCGGTGCTCGCCACCGAGCAGGGTGACCCGTACACGGTCGAACACGCGATCTGCATGCACGAGGAGGACTACGGGATCCTCTGGAAGCACCACGACATGCACGGCGGCACCGACGAGACCCGCCGGTCGCGCCGCCTGGTCGTCAGCTTCATCGCCACCGTCGGCAACTACGAGTACGGCTTCTACTGGTACTTCTACCTCGACGGCAACATCCAATTGGAGGTGAAGCTCACCGGGATCGTGTCGCCCATGGCGATCACGCCCGGCGACCGACCCGAGTTCGCCAACGTGATCGCGCCCGGGGTCGCCGCACCGCATCACCAGCACCTCTTCTCCGCCCGCCTCGATCTCGACGTCGACGGCCCCCAGAACTCGGTGTACGAGGTGGAGGCCGAGGTCGTGCCCGCGGGACCCGACAACCCGTGGGGCAACGCGTTCCGTCCCCGCGTGACCCCCCTCACCTCCGAGCTCGCGGCCCGCCGGGAGACGAACGCCGCCACCAGCCGCGCCTGGCGGGTGGTCAACGAGTCGAGCCACAACGGCCTCGGCCAGCCCGTCGGCTACAAGCTCGTCCCCACCATGTCGACCCCGACCATGCTCGCCTCGCCCGAGTCGAGCGTCGGCAAGCGCGCCGGGTTCGCCCGTCACAACCTCTGGGTCACGCCCTACGCGCGCGACGAGCGGCGCGCCGCCGGCGAGTTCCCCAACCAGCACGCGGGTGGCGACGGCCTCCCCGCCTGGACCGCGGCCGACCGCCCGCTGACCGACACCGACGTCGTGCTCTGGTACACGTTCGGCGTCACGCACTTCGTGCGTCCGGAGGACTGGCCGGTGATGCCGGTCGAGTACACCGGGTTCATGTTGATGCCGGTCGGGTTCTTCGACCGCAACCCCGCCCTCGACGTGGCGCCCACGTCGGCCGCAGGCAGCTGTCACGCCGACGGCTGACGTCTCGTCAGGTCAGCTCAGGTCACATCAGCTCACGCTGGCCCACGGCCGCTGCGACGCCTCCTGAAGCGCGAGTCCTGGAGATCCTCCATCGCCTGCGACGAGACGAAGGGATCGCCGTCGGGCGACGTCCCGCCCTTGGCCCCGAAGGTGCACGGATCGGCCGGCGCGGGCAGGTCCATCGTCGCGTCGAAGCCGAGCTCGACCTGCGGCTCGGCCGCGAGGGTCGCGCCGAGGTTCGCGGCGTGGCGGTCGCGTTCGGTGAGCCACCACGTTCCCGTGCGTGCCGGCCGCGGTGCCCTGCGCGGGCGCGCCGAGGAAGCGCCACTCGAGCAGTCGGAGCACCGACGTGTGGTCGTACACGGTGTGGTCGGCGTACCCGGCGCGCGCGAAGGGCGACGCGACGATCGCGGGCACGCGGAAGCCCGAGCTGCGCGAACCCGCCGTCGAGCTTGCCCGCCGGCGTGCCCGGTGCCAGTCGGCGGCTTCACGTGGTCGAAGAACCCGCCCCACTCGTCGTAGAGCACGAGGAACGCGCCACGCTCCCACTGCGGTGACTGGGCGAACGCCTGGAACACCGAGCGCAGCCAACGCTGTCCGGCGCGGATGTCGCCGACCGGGTGGTCGTCGGTGCGCTGCGCGAACTGGAACCCGGGATCGACCATCACCACGTTGGCGAGCTTCCCCTTCGACGCGTCGTCGAAGTAGTCGGTCGAGCGAGTGGGTGACGTCGTAGAGCCGTTGCCCCCACAGCGGCGCGATCGGGAGGTCGGTGTAGTAGTAGGCCGACGGCACCTTGGCGCGCCGCAGGTTGTCCCAGATCGTCTTGGTGTGGAACATGCCGGGGGTCAGCGGTCCGGGGTCGTGCTTCTGGCGCGCCGACTGCGCCGCGTGCAGGTACTGGCGGTTGGGGAACGTCGGGCCGAGCAGCGACGAGAACCAGTCGGTCGGCGGTGGTGAAGCGTCGCACGAGCTGCTCGGTGAAGAGCATGTCGGACGCGTCGTAGTAGCCGAGCGCGAACGGTCCGTTGCCGCTGCCCTTGGCGAGGAAGCCGTCCTTCATCTGCACGCGACCGGCGTTCCACCCGTGACCGGGGATGTCTCGCCGCAGCCCTGGTACGGGAACTGCTCCCCCGCCGTGCCGGGAAGCCAGTGCGTGGCGACCTGCTGACCCTGCGCGTCGGTGTACGACTGCGCCTGGTTGCCGTCGATGATGAAGTCGGCGCCGTAGCGCTGCCGGCCGGCGTCGAGGTACGCGGCGTCGGCACCCGCCCACCCGAGGAGGTGGTCGAACGAGCGGTTCTCCATCATCACGACGACGACGGTGTCGAACGGTGCCACGGACGCGGTGGCGTCGAGGACGCTCGTCGGGGTGAGACGCGGCGCCGCACCCGCGCGCATCGGGCGGCGGCGAGCGCGCGGCGACCGCCGAGCGCGGTGGCGCCGGCGATCAGACCGGCGCCGAGCAGGAACTCGCGCCGTCCCAACGGTCGCGGTCGCGGCCGTGCCGCGTCGTTGCTCCCTGCCATCGGATCCAACGATACGCAGTCCGGGCACCCGACCCCGCCGTCTACGGTTCCCGGCGTGGACGACACGACGGAACCGATCGAGCGGGGCGAGGCGGAGTCGCGCGACGTCGCCGAGCTGCTGCACGTGCTCGACCTCGAGGAGCTCGACCGCGACATCTTCCGGGGGCTCAACCCGCGCGGTGACGATCCGCCGCCCGCGCCTCTTCGGCGGCCAGGTCGCGGCGCAGGCGGCACGCGGGCCGCGAGCCTCACCGTCCCGGACGACCGCAGCATCCACTCGCTGCACGGCTACTTCCTCCGCGGCGGGCAGGCCGACCGCCCGACCATCCTGCACGTCGACCGCGATCGCGACGGCCGCTCGTTCTCGGCCCGCCACGTGACCGCGCGCCAGGACGGCGAGGTCATCATGAGCCTGCTGGTGTCGTTCCACGTCGACGAGGACGGGCCCGAGTACCAGGCCGTCGGGCTGCCGCGAGGGCGTGCCGCATGCCCGAGGACGTCGCCCCGCCGGCGGGGTGGTTCCCGCACCAGTCGGTGCTCGACCTGCGCATCACCGGCACCGGGCGGCCCCGCGGGCAAGTGGGGCGGGCCGCCGCACCAGTTCTGGACCCGTGCCCGCGGTCCGCTCCCCGACGACCGCCTGCTGCACGCGTGCGTGCTCACCTATCTCTCCGACGTCGGCACCGGGCTCGAGAAGCTGACGCTCGACGAACCGTGGTGGGGACCGAGCCTCGACCACTCGGTCTGGTTCCACCACCCGGCGCGCCTCGACGACTGGGTGCTCGTCGACCTCGTCCCCGGCGCCGCCGCCGGCGCGCGCGGCTTCTACACCGGGACGGTCCACGACCGCGACGGCCGGCTCCTCGCCACCATCGCCCAGGAGCACGTCATGCGCAAGGGCGAGTTCCGCTAGACGCCCCCGCTCGGGCGACGTTTTGGCGCCGCTCGACGGCGACAGGCGCCGTTCAGGGACGCCAAAACGTGGGCGCGTAGAGCGTGCGGAAGGCGCCGCCGTCGCAGAGGATCTGCGCGCCGTTCACGTAGCTGGACGCGTCGCTGGCGAGGAACACGCACACGCCGGCCATGTCCTGCGGGCTGACCGATGCGCCGCATCGGGTTGCTCTGGTTGACCATGTCGATGGTCCCCTCGCCCCACGCCTTGGTGATGTCGGTCTCGAACGGTCCCGGCAGCACGGTGTTGGCCCGCACCTTCGGGTTGTACGCGCCGGCGAGGCCGAGGGTGAGCGCGTTGAGCCCCGCCTTCGCCATCGCGTACGGGAGGTCGTGCTCGTCGGGTCGCCACGAGCCCGCGGTCGACACGTTGATGATCGATCCGCCGTCGCCCGCGAACATGCGCGTGGCGATCAGCGTGGCCAGCCGGAACGGGCCCTTGGCGTTGACCGCGTGCGTCTTGTCGTAGAGCTCCTCGGTGACCGACGCCAGGTCGGGATAGAGCGGTGACAGCCCGGCGTTGTTGATCAGCACGTCGCAGTGCCCGAACTCGCTCGTACACGTCCTCGACCAGCTCGTCGCACTGCTCCCAGTGGCTCACGTTGACCGCCATCGGCACCGCGCGTCGACCGGTGGTCTCGGTGATCTCGGTCGCGGTGCTCTCGCAGTTGTCGAGCTTGCGGCTGGCGACGACGACTTCGGCCCCGGCGGCCGCCAGCGCGAACGACACCGCGCGGCCGATGCCGCGGCTGCCACCGGTGACGACGGCGACCTTGCCGGTCAGATCGAACAGTTCGGCGGGTGACGGCACGGGGACCTCGTTTCGGCTAGACACAGCTCGAGCACTGCAGACGACCGTATCCCGACGGTATCCCGCCGCACTCACGACGCACACCAAGGAGCCACACCGATGGGCGAAGCACGCGCCGAGATCACGATCGACCGATCCGCCGACGACGTGTGGGCCAAGATCGGGCAACTTCGGCGACCTGCTGTGGATGCCCGGCATCGAGAGCTGCGAGCTCGACGGCGACGACCGCATCCTCGGCATGTTCGGCATGCGCATCGTCGAGCGGCAGTTCGCGCGCGACGACGAAGGCCGCAGCGCTCACGTACGGCATCGTCGACGGCGACATGAAGCCCGAGGTGCACCGGGCGACGATCACGGTGATGCCCGCGGGGAGCGGTTCGTTCGTCACGTGGGACGTCGAGACCGACGACGCCATGGTCGAGGTGATGCAGGGCGCGTACACCGGCGCGCTCGCCGCGCTGAAGGAGCAGCTCGAGGGCTGACGACGCCGGGCGCGGTCGGGCGGAGCACCCGGCCCGGCCGGGCGCCGGTGTCGCCGCCGGCGTCGCGCACGACCACGCCGTTGACGACCAGCGCGCGGTACCCGGTGGCGTCGACCACGAAGCGGCCACCGCCGGCGGGGAAGTCCTCGGACCACCGCGTGGCGCCGACCCCGAGCGTCGGTCGGATCCCACACCACGAGATCGGCGCACGCGCCCGCACCCAGCCAGCCGCGGTCGATGAACCCGTAGAGCTGCGCGGGAATGGTCGACAACCGGCGCACCGCCTCCTCGAGTGACGTGACGTCGGGCACGTACTCACTGAGCAGCCGGGTCGAGAAGTCGACGCCGCAGTAGCTGGTGAGGTGCGCGCCGGCGTCGCTGCTCCCCGGGAGGCTGGCGGGGTGGCGCACGACTTCCTCGGTCGTCCGCCGTGACGCGGCGCCGAGGGAACCGCCGAGGGTGAACGTGGTGCGTGAGCTGCCTCGGCCAGCGACGCGTCGAGGAAGGCGTCGAACGGATCGACGCCCGAGCTTCGCGCGCGAGCTCGACGACGGTGAGCCCGAGCCACTCGGGATGCGCGTCGGCGCGGGCGACCTTCACCGAGTCCCAGGTGAAGACCAGCACGCGTCCCTCGGTGTTCGCGAAGGCGGCTCGGAGCCGGTCGCGCACTGCGGGATCACGCAGCAGCGCCTCGCGTCGGTCACCGGCGGTGAGCACCTCCCGGAACTCCGGCATCTCGTCGAAGAGGAACGTGTCGTGGAGCGCGAAGAACACCTGCATCTGCTGCAGCTGTGACTGCGGGTGCACCCGGTGACCGGCGGCGCGCGCCTCGTCGACGAACTCCAGCCCCGCTTCCACCCGTCGCCCATCATCGGCAGGTTCACGATGGGGTTGACGTTCATGGGCTTGCCCGACGCCTCGCACATGGCGAGCATGAGCGCGCGGTCGGCGTCGTCGTGGCCTTCGAGGTTGCTGCGGCTGATGAACTCGATGACGCCGTGCGCGCGGTCGGCGAACACCGACGCCAACGCGACCAGCTCGTCGGGCGCCCGCGAGGTTCGACGGCACGGGGTTGCCGTGCTGGTCGACGTGCATGTCGAGCTGGCTCGAGGAGAACCCGACCGCGCCTTCGTCGAGCGCGGTGCGCAGCAGGTCCTGCATCGCGGCGATCTCGGCTCGGTCGCGGTGCGCGTCCCGGCGTCGTCGCCGAGCACGTAGCGGCGGAGCGCGGAGTGCCCGACCTGCAGCCCGACGTTGACGCCGATGCGGCCGTCGATCCCGGCGGCGAAGTCGTTCATCCCGCCGCCGGCGAACGTGACGCCTTCCGCGAGCGTGGCCGGCGCCATGCCCTCGACGCGACTCAGCATGTCGCAGAGCCAGCGACGTCGTCGGGCGCGCGGGGAACAGCGAGAACCCGCAGTTGCCGGTGATGACCGTGGTGACGCCGTGCCACGACGACGGCGACGCGGTCGGCTCGAAGTGCAGCTGCGCGTCGTAGTGCGTGTGGATGTCGACGAAGCCCGGCGCCACGACGCAGCCGTCGGCGTCGATGGTGCTGCGCCGCGGCTTCGTGCCCGAGGCGACCGACCGCGGTGACCGGCCGTCGCGCACACCGACGTCGGCGGTGTACGCAGGGCAGCCCGGAGCCGTCGACGACGGTGCCGCCACGCACGAGCAGGTCGAGCTCAGGCATGCAGCGCCGGTTCCGCTTGGGTGCGCTGCTCGTACTTGTCCTCGATGCCGTAGACCCGCGCCGCGTTGGCACCGACGATCTTGCGCTGCCGCGTCCGCGGTCAGGTCCTCGACCCGCTCCATGAGCTCGTCGACGACGCCGGGGAACTTGGCGTCGGAGTGCGGGAAGTCGCTCGCCCAGATCAGGTTGTCCTCGCCCGCGAGGTCGGCCATCGCGCCCATCGTGCGCTCGCCGGGATCGAAGCTGATCACGCAGTTGCGCCGGAAGTACTCGCTCGGCGTGAGGCTGAGCGGCGCGGTCAAGCGCCCAGTCGTACGCCTCCAGGAACTCGTCGAAGCGGTCCATCCAGTGCGCGATCCAGCCGCCGCCGCACTCGAGCACCAGCACCTGCAGCTCGGGGTGGCGCTCGAACACGCCGCCGTAGACCAGTCCCGCGAGCGTGAGGTACTGGTCCATGAACAGGATCAGCGCGTGGTGGGTGCCCATCGCCATGAGATCGACCATGCGCTTGCTCACGCCGTCGACGTCGAAGAGGCCGGCCCCGTGCAGGCCGAGCGGGAGCCCGGTCCCGGCCAGCGCCTCGTACATCGGGTCGAAGTGCGGTGACCAGAGCGGCACACCGTGCACCGGGTTGGGCCGGATCACACCGGCGACGAGCCCCATGCCCGCCCGCCCGTTCGACCTCACGCGCCGCGGCCGCGGGGTCGTGGGGCGGGATCACCGCGGTGCCGATCAGACGATCGGGATCGGCGCTGCTCCAGTCGGCGATCCAGTCGTTCCACACCTGGTGCGACGCGACCGCCAGGTCCACGTCGTCGAAGCCGCCGAGCGACTGCCCGAGGCCGCAGTAGAGGACGGCCATGTCGATGCCCTCGGCGTCCATCACCGCCAGACGTTCCTTGGCGTCCCAGCCGCCCGGGTTGAGGTCCTCGGGGTAGCGCAGCGCGTTGCCGAACTCCTGGTTCCGGTGCATGCCGGCGTTGCCGAGCCCGGCGAGCCCCATCGGGATGGCGACGTGGTCCTCGACCAGCACCTGCTGGGTGCCGACGCCCTCGTCGTAGCGCACCCGCGGTCCTCGTTCTCGCATCGACGGGGGAAGTTCGCGCTCCCACAGGTCGACCGGCTCGCACACGTGGCCATCGGCGTCGATCACCACGTGTTCGCTACGGCGCGCGAACTCCCCCATCGATGCTCCCCCCGGAACCGGACGTCTCCGGGTCCACCCAACGCCGCCGGGACACGGGTGTCAACGAAGTGCTAGTTATCGGAAGTGAGCGCTTCCCCCTTCGGGCCCGAAACCGGGCCCCGGCCCCAGGCCCTGGCCACCAACACCGACCCGGGGGTACGCCGCCGACCTGCGCGACTTCACGACCTGGTGTGCCGAGCACGGACGCCCGATCTGCCCGGCCGCGCCCGACGACGTCGCCCGCTTCCTCCGCGACCGGGCCGAGCACCTCGCGCCGGCGACGGTGGCCCGTCGCCTCGCTGCGATCGTCGACGACCATCGCGGGCGAGGTCTGGACTCGCCGCGCGACGACCCCGACGGTGAGGAACGCACTCGCCAGCATCGAGTGGCGTCACCGCGCCCGGCGTCGACCGACCCGGCCGCTCGACGCGGAGTCACTGGCGCGCCTGAGCCTCTGCCTCCCCGCGACGATCAGCGGCGTCCGCGACCGCGCGCTGATGCTCGTCGGGTACGGCGCCGCCCTCCGTCGTACCGAGCTCGTGGGCCTGGACGTCGCCGACGTGCGCATCGCCGCCGACGGTGGCCTCCGGCTCACGCTGGCACGCGGTGTGGTGGGGATCCCGCCCGGTTCCCGCCCGCACCTCTGCGCGGTCCGCGCCTGGCGCGCGTGGTCGTCGGTCGCGCGAGCTCGCCGCCGGCCCCGCGTTCCGGCCGATCGACCGTCACGGCAACGTGGGCGGTTCGCGCTTGTCGGACCGCGCCGTCACCATCGTCGTGCGGCGCGCCGCCGGTGGAGCCGGGCTCGACGCCGACGCGTACTCGGGGCGCTCCTTGCGACTCGGCATGATCCTCGCCGCCGCCGCGGTCGGCGCGACCGACGAGCACATCATGCACCAGACCGGTCACCGGAGCCGTCGGTTCGTGCGCGCGTACCGACAGACGTGATCAGGCGCCCGACGACGACTCGACCAGCGCGAAGGAGTCGAGGTCGCGCAGCGCGGCGGCGGCGCGCGTGGCCATGGCGAGGAACATGGCGTCGGCGCTCGCAGACCGCTCGGCGGTCGCGTACGCGCAGCCGATCATGGTGATCATCGGCCCCTGCAACACGCCGAGGCGGTAGTCGGTGAAGCAGCGGTCGAGCGGGTAGTCGTCGACGCCGAGCCGAGCCAGTTCGTCGACGTACTCCTGCACCAGCGCGCGTCTCGTGGGCGCGCCGGTCGTCGACGAAGAGACTGGTGGCGAGGAAGTACGCGAGGTCGCGGCCGGGCGGCCCGATGGCGAGCGTCTGCCAGTCGACCGTGGAGACGCCGTCACCGGCACCGTCGTGGGCGTCGGGGAACATGAGGTTGTCGAGGCGGTAGTCACCGTGGACGAGCGCGGTCGTGCCGGTGTCGATCGCCGCCCAGCGTCCGGTGAGCGCGGCCGACCGACGGAGGGTGTCGGCGTCGTCGCCGAGCTCGTCGGCGTAGCGGGTGCTGAACACCTCGGCGGCGTTCTCGGTGATCGAACCGAGGAACGCACCGCGCGCTCCGGTCATCGTGCTGAGCCACGTCGCCGTGGTCGGACAGCGTCGGGTCGTTCCACACCGGCGCATGCAGACCGGCGAGGTTGCGCACCGCGTCGGCGGCCTGGTCGACCGTGCACCCGTCGACCTGCACCCCGGGGCGGGCCGGCGCGAGGTCGTCGAGGAGCAGCACGAACGAGCAGTTGTCGTCGCTGATCTCCGCGTGCCAGCAACGTGGCGTGCGGATCTGCACTCGGTCGCGGAACACGGTGTAGAAGCCGACCTCGTTGCGGTAGCCGGGCCCGACGCGCTCGCGTTGGGCCCGGTCACCGGCCGCGGTCTTCGCGACCAGCGTCGGCGGAGAGCTCGTCCCCGGCGTCGAGGTGCAGCCGGAAGCTGGCGCCGGTCTGACCGGTGCCGATCTGCTCGACGGTGACGGCCTGAACCGGCGTCGCGGCAGAGCGTCGAGTGAGCCAGTCCGCCGTGATGTCGTCGGGCCCGTCGATCACGCAGTCAGACCTGCTTGACCAACGGGATCTTGTAGAGCTCGGACCAGTTGGTGCTGACCGTCGCGGCCTTGGCCTCGTCGGTCATCGGCAGCTTGTCGAACGCGTCGACCGCGTGCGGGTACTTCGAATCGCCGTGCGGGTAGTCGGTCGAGGTGACGAGCTTGTCGTACCCGAACGTGTCGATGAAGTGCGTCACCGTGTCCTCGTCGGACTCCACCGAGATCCAGCAGTTGCGGCGGAAGTAGTCGGACGGCTTCATCGTCAGGTCGGGCGCCTCGTACCAGCCGGTCCACTCGTAGTGCTCGTCGAGTCGGTACATGAACCAGGGCGCCCACGAGCAGTTGCCCTCGAGCAGCGCGAGCCGCAGGTCGGGGAAGCGGTGGAGGATGCCGCCGCCGGTGAAGCACGCGGTGACGAACTGGATGCCGAGCGGCTGGCTGAAGCTGTGCCAGAGCATCATCTCGGGGAGCACCTCGAGGCTGAAGTCGGGCTTGAGGTACGTCTGCCCGCCGCCGTGGAACGCGATCGGCACGTCGAGGCGCTCGACCTCGGCCCAGAGCGGGTCGTACGCGGCGTGGTGCCACGGTCGGCGGTTGACCGTCGCGGGGGCGAGGAAGATCGCCTTGAACCCGAACTCCTCCACGCACCGGCGCGCCTCGATCACCGCGCCGTCGACGTCGTGCGGCGCGACCATCCCGGCGCCGAACATGCGCGTGGGCGCGACGTCGCAGAAGTCCTTCATCCAGTTGTTGTACGCACGCGCGATCGCGGTGGCGAACTCCGGCTCGAGCCCGTCGGGCCCGACCTGCTCGACGCTGTCGAGCCCGAGCACGAACAAGCCGCGGGACGGGTAGAGCACCGCCATGTCGAGGCCCTCGGCGTCCATCGCCGCGACCTGCGACGCGGCGTCCCAGCCCGCGGCCTCGGAGTCGGCGTAGACGTCGTCGTGCTCCTCGCGCCATCCGGTCTTGCGACCCTCGACTCGCTGCGGTCGCACGCTCCCGAGGCGCAACATCACGTGGTTCTTGACCTTCACGCGCATGTCGCGTTGGATCTCGCTGAGCCCGCGCGGCGCGGCGTGCGCGTACTCGGGCTCGATGTAGCGCTCCCAGAGGTCCGGCGGCTCCATGACGTGCAGGTCGCTGTCGCAGATCACGTGGTCACGAAGGCTCATCGCGGCAACCTAACCCTTGCCACCTGGCGCGCGCCACGGGGTACGGTGCGCCGGCCGGGCTCCCGGGGGAGCCCACACAGCAGGGGGTTGGAGATGCAGGTCGGCGTCATCGGTCTGGGCAACATCGGTGGGCACGTCGCCGCCAACCTCGTCACCGACGGTCACGACGTCGTCGTGTTCGACGTCGACGGCGAGCGCGCCGCGTCGATCGAGGGAGCGCGCGCGGTGCGCGTCGGTGGCCGAGGTCGGCGCGGCCAGCGAGGTGACGGTGCTGTCGCTGCCGACACCGGCCGTCGTGCGCGCAGTGGCCGACGAGTGGGCGGCCACCGCCGCGCCGGACGCGGTGCTCGTCGACCTGTCGACCAACAGTCCCGAGGTCGTGCGCGAGCTCGGCGCCCGACTCGACGGGCACCGGCCATCACCTGGTCGAAGCGCCGCTCACCGGCGGCGCGATCGGGGCGCAGAACCGCATGCTCTCGTTCATGGTCGGCGGTGACGACGCCGCCGTCGCGCGCGTCGCAGCCGGTGCTCGAGCCGTTGGGACGTGCGTTCGTGCACCTCGGCGCACTCGGGCTCGGCAACACCATGAAGCTGGTCAACAGCCTGATCGCGTTCACCACCACCTGGGTGAGCCTCGAGGGCCTGTCGATCGCGGCGAAGTCGGGCGTCCCCGTGCAGCAGGCCGTCCAGGTGCTGCGCACCAACGGCGTCGCCAACTTCTACCTCGATCGCATGGTCGAGAACATCGACACCCGCAACGCGCCCACGCAGTTCGCGCTCGGGCTCGCGGCCAAGGACGCCGGCCTCATCGTCGAGACCGGACGCGCGCTCGGCGTGCCGACCCCCGCGGGCGCGGCGGTGCTGCAGGTGCTGGTGGGTGCGATCGCCGGCGGGCTCGGCGACCACGACTGGGGCGACCTCGTCGCCGCCGCCGAACGCCAGGGCGACGTCGAACTGCAGTGGAAGCCTGACCGCAACGAGGTTGCGTCGCTTGAGGGCGTATATGACGCCGACGAGCGACGCAACCTCGTGTCAGTCGTCGGTGACCGAGGACGTCGGCGGCGACGCGGAGGGCGCCGACCGCCGTAGGGACGCCGGCGTAGACCGCGACCTGCATGATCGCCTCGACCAGCTCCTCGCGCGTGACGCCGACGTTGAGCGCACCGGCGAGGTGCGCGCGCAGCTCCTCGTGGTGGCCGAGTGCCGCGAGCATCGAGCACGTGATCAGCGACCGGTCGCGCGTCGCCAGGTCCGGGCGCGTCCAGATCATGCCGAACGCGGTCTGCTGCACGTAGTCGAAGAACTCGGGCGCGAGCTTGGCCGCCGGGAACTGCCCGGTCGGTGCGTTGAGCGTGGCCGGCCAGAGCTGCCCTGCACTTCCTTGCCGGCAGCGCGGAGATCGTCGTCGGTGGGCATGAAGTTCCCTTTCAGTCGGTGACGCCGAGGAGGTTGACGGTGCAGACGCTGCCGCCGCCCACGAGGTGCGCCGAGCGCGACGCGTGCGCTCTCGACCTGACGGCCGGTGGCGTCGCCGCGCAGCTGCTGCACGCACTCGTGCACGATGGCGAGGCCGGTCGGGCCGCCGGGGTGGCCCCGCGCGAGCAGCCCGCCGTCGGTGTTGAACGGGATGCGACCGCCAGGGCCGGTCTGGCCCTCGGCGACGAGCCGGTCGCCCCCGCCGGGCTCGGCGAACCCGAGCAGCTCGTAGTACTCGAGCTCCTCGTTGACGAACGCGTCGTGGATGAACGCGACGTCGACGTCGTCGGGACCGAGCGACGCGGCTTCGTAGCACTCGAGCGCGGTGTCACGCGTCATCGTCGACGGTCCGACCACCGGGCCGACGAACGTGTGCCCGCGTGCGTACGACTCCGACTGCAGCGCCGACGCCAGCGGCTTCACGATCTTGCGACCCGGCTGCTGCTCGCGCACGAGGTCCTCGCGTGCCACGATCACGCACGCGGCGCCGTCGTCGGCCGGGCAGCACATCATCGACGTGAGCGGACGCGCCACCATTCGCGACGCCAGGATCTCCTCGGGCGTGACCACGTGGTCGGGCTGGCGGTGCGACATCGGTGACACCGCGCCGTAGTTCCAGCTCTTCGCCGCGATCTTGGCGTACGTCTCGACGGTGGTACCGCGGTCGTGCATGCGCCGCTGCGCCCACAGCGCGAAGTACGACGCGGGCAGGATCGGCGCGTCGATCACGTCGCGCCCGCCGCCGCGACCGGCGCCGCTCCCGCCCATCTCGGTCATCTTGTCGAAGCACAGCGCCATCACCACGTCGGCGCGACCCGACGCCACCGCCCACGCCGCTTCGCGGAACGCGACCAGACCGGTGGCCGACGCGTTCTCGATGTGCGTGACCGGCAGGCCGGTGAGGCCGAGCTCCTTCATCGCCTTGACGCCGATCATCGAGCCCGGCGTGATGTAGCCGACCATCGCCTCGTCGATGTCGGCCAGCGTCATGCCCGCGTCGTGCAGCGCGAGCAGCCCGGCGTCGCGTGCCATGTGCATGAGCGGGTACTCGCGCAACGAGTTGAAGCGCACCATGCCGATGCCGGCGACGGCGACGCCCTCGAACTTCAGTCCCCGCCGCATCACGGCCACTCCTGGTCGACCGGACGGAACCGGTAGATCACGACGTCGTCGCCGTCACGGTTGGTGTTCAGGGTCTCGAGGTCGAGCTCGAGCTCCATGCCGATCTCGAAGTCGTCGGGACCGCCGAGCAGGATGGCCTGGATGCGCGGTCCCTCGGGGAGGTCGACCTGACCGACGCCGTAGCCCGGGACGTCGGTGTCCTTCTTCCCGAACAGCGGGATCTCGCAGTACGTCCACGTCCACAGCGTCCCGCGGGTCGACAGGTCGACGTCGTCGGTGCCCTCGTGGAGGCACTTGGCGCACACCATCCGACGCGGGAAGAACACCTCGCCGCAGTTCGGGCACTTGCTCCCGAGCAGCACCGGCGGCGCGTCGGGATCGTCGGGGATGCGGAAGTACCCCTCCTCGATGGGCACTCGGGCCATGCGCTTCGACTCCTCTCGAGGGCTTCGGTCAGACGGGCTTCGGTCAGATGGCGCGCTCGCGGCCCGACCCAGTACGGGTCGCGCAGCGTGCGCTTGTAGAGCTTGCCGTTGGGATCGCGCGGCATCGCGTCGGTGAACTCGATCCGGCGCGGCAGCTTGTAGCGGGCGAGCATGCGTCTCGCAGTGCGCGAGCAGATCGGCGGCGACCGCGTCCGACGGCTCGACGCCGGCCGCGGGTTCCACCACCGCGATCACCGCTTCGCCCCAGTCGTCGTGCGGGCACGCCGAACACCGCGACGTCGCCGACCGCGGGATGCGACAGCAGCGCGGCCTCCACCTCGGCGGGATAGATGTTCACGCCGCCCGACACGACCATGTCGATCTTGCGGTCGCGCAGGTAGAGGTAGCCCTCGTCGTCGAGCTCACCCATGTCGCCGACGGTGAAGTAGTCGCCGTGGCGGTTCGCCGCGGTCTTCTCCGGGATCGCCCTTGTACGCGAACTCACCCATCAGCTTCAGGTAGACGGTCCCGATGGTGCCGGGCGGCACCTCGTTGCCGTCGTCGTCGAGCACCTTCACGTCGGCGCCGACCCACGGCCGGCCGACGGTGCCGGGATGCGCCAGCCACTCCTCCGGGCGCGCCAGCGTGCCGCCGCCTTCCGACGCGCCGTAGAACTCGTAGATCACCGGGCCGAGCCACGCGAACAACCGCGCTTGAGCTCGACCGGGCACGGCGCGGCCGCGTGGATCACCTGCCGCAGCGACGACACGTCGTACTGCGCGCGCACGTCGTCGGGCAGCGCCATCAGCCGGTGCAGCTGCGTCGGCACCATGGCGACGTCGGTGACGCCGTGCTCGTCGATCAGCTGCAGCGCGCGCTCGGCGTCCCACTTCTCCATGAGCACGACGGTGTGCTCGAGGTGCAACGAGAAGTACCCGAAGTTGAGCGGGGAGAGGTGGTACATCGGCGACGTCACCAGGTGCACCGCGTCGCCGCCGGCCTCGATGTCGTAGCGGGTCAGGTTGGCGCTGTACGCCGCGACCCAGGTCTCGGGGTCGAACCGGGGCAGGTCGCGCTGCACGGCCTTCGGCCGCCCGGTCGTGCCCGAGGTGTACTGCATGAACTGCCCGGCGACGCGGTCGTCGGGGGTCGTGTCGGGCTGGCCGGCGACCACGTCGTCGAACGCGGTGAAGCCGGGGATGGCACCGCCGATCGCGATGCGGCCGTCGGTCGGCACGCCGGCCTCGTCGGCCGCGGCCGACGCCACGTCGGCGAGGTCGGCGTCGGCGAACAGCGCGGCGGCACCGGAGTCACCGAGGATGTACGCGAGCTCGGCCGCGGTGAGGTGGGTGTTGAGCGGCACGTACTGCCACCCGCCCTGGAAGACCGCGAGCAGGATCTGGAACAGCTCGGCCGAGTTGCGGGTGAGCGTCGCGACCGGATCGAACGGCCGCACACCTCGCGCGCGCAGCGCGTGCACGAGGCGGTTGGCGCCGGCGAGCAACTCGCCCGCGGTCCACGCGCGGCCGTCGGCGTCGATCGAGCGCGACGCGCCCAGGTTCCTCCCGGGCCGCGACCCAGAACCCCCTCGGCACCTGCTCCCCCAACGCTCCCCCTCACCCCCACACCGTTTCGGCGTCAGTAGTGCGCCGTAGTGACGCGCAGGTGACGCCAAATGGATTGCGGGGAGTCTCGCGCTCGCGGACACGCGCGCACCCCACCCTGCTCAGGTGCTCGCGAACTGCGGCAGCCACTCGGCGGTGGCCGCGAGCATCTCGTCGGTCATGGCGGCGATGTCGTCGTAGTCGAGACGACTGCCCAACGGATCGAGGAGCATCGCCGCGAACGCGGCGTCACGGTCGCCGCTCACCGCCGCGTCGACGGTGAGCTCCTGCGACGCCGACACCCGCCGCAGCGCTTCGGCCATCCCTGCGGGCAGCGACACCGCTTCGCTGCCGCGCACGCCGCCACCGTCGACGATGCACATGCCCTCGACCATCGCGCCGAGCGGCAGGTCGGCGACCTGTCCCTCGTTGGGGATGTTGAGCGGGAACCGGCCGGGTCGGTCGAGGAGCAGGCACTGGATGACCGGCGCCACCATCTCGCCCGACGGCATCGAGTCGACGGTGTCGGACGCCAACCAGCGCGTCGAGCGCGGCGATGTGCTCGTCCTGGTGACGCTCGCGGCGCGCGATGCTCGTGAGCTCGAATCCCCACCGCTCGCCCCACCCCGACTCGTCGGTGATGAAGTTGGGGAAGAACTCGGCGAGGTGCCGATCGCCGGCGCCGGGCAGCACCCCGAAGCGCTCGAACAGCTCCAGCTTCACCCGCCAGTTGGCCATGAGATCACCGCGCGTCCAGCCCGGACCTTCCGAGTGCTTGATCAGCTCCAGGTCCTCGGGCAGATCCATCGGCAGCGGCTCGGCGCCCCGGGCCTCGGCGTCGGCCAGCAGCTCCCGCAGCATGGCGAAGCCGTCCTCACCGGCGACGTCCAGGGCGGTGACGAACGGCAGGTGGTTCACCCCGCCCACCTCGAGGGTGAGATCCATGAAGCCGACGCCGAGCAGCAGGCTCAGCAGGAACTGCGTGATGGTGATCTCGTGGCACAGGCCGATGGTCTTGAGCGGGGTCTCCCGGGTGAGGGCGCGGCAGATCGTGGTCATGGGGTTGGTGAGGTTGAGGACCCAGGCGTCGGGACACAGCTCCTCGACGTCGCGGGCGATGTCGAGGAACACCGGGATGTTGCGCAGCGCCCGCATGACGCCTCCGGGTCCCACGGTGTCGCCGACCGACTGGCGCACGCCGTGACGCTCCGGGATCTCGAGGTCGTGGCGCATCGACGCGAAGCCACCGGTCGAGATGTTCACGACCACGAAGTCGGCCTCGCGGAGCGCGTCGCGACGGTCGGTGGTGGCGCGGGCCGTGAGCGCGACCCCGCGGCGTGCCGCGAGATGGTGCGCGAGCTCGACCATGCGCGGCAGCGGCGCGGCGTCGATGTCCTGGAGCACGATCTCGGCGTCGCGCACAACGGGGGTGTTGACGAAGTCGACGAGGAGCTTCGGCGTCCACTGGTAGCTCCCGCCACCGATGATCGCGATGCGCGTGCGTGATGGTGCGTCCATCGGCCGACACCGTACGCTGCCGGACGCACAGCGCGCGCCGCCCGTTGACGGGACAAATGGACGTCGGCGTCGTACGCTGCTGCCCGTTCACAAACCGGGGGGATCCATGGGCAATCGAAGCCGCAATCCAAGGGCTGTTCGTCGCACCACGTTCACCGTGTGCGTCGTCACGCTGCTGCTCGCGGCGTTGACGTTCGGCGCGACGTCGCGTCAGAGCAGTTCGTCCGACACACAGGGCGTCACCAAGGACTCGATCAAGGTCGGCATTCCGCTGGTCGACTTCGACGCGATCAAGGACTTCGTCGACTACGACTTCGGTGACACCGAGGCGATCAGCAAGGTGTTCGTCAACTACATCAACGAGAACGGCGGCATCGACGGTCGCCAGATCGATGCGGTGTACAAGAAGTACCCGCCGATCCCGGGTGGCAAGCCCGACCCGCTGTCGCTGTGCACCGCGTTCACGGAGGACGACAAGGTCTTCGCCGTGATCGGTGTGTTCATCGACTTCACCGGCCAGGGTCAGGAGTGCGTGAGCAAGCAGCACAACACGATCCACATCGGGCACGAGATCGACCAGCCGTGGATCGACGCCTCGCCCGACGGGCTGATGCTCACGCCCGACCGCACCAAGGAGCACGTGGCGGCGGCGCTCATCAGCCTGATGTCGAGCACCGGCAAGCTGAAGGGCAAGACGGTCGCCGTGGTGGGCGACAAGAACAACGAGAGCCGGGTGAACGACGTGATCGCGCCCGCGCTGAAGAAGGCCAAGGCCAAGACCGGCTCGACGGCCATCCTCAACATCACCGGCACCGACACCACCGCCGCGCAGGCGCAGGTCGACAGCTTCATCGAGAAGTGGAAGAGCGAAGGCGTGAACATGGTCTTCTTGGCCGGCAACCTCGTCTCGGCGAAGCAGTTCGCGGAGTCGATCAAGGCCGGGCTGCCGAAGGCCACGCTCGTCACCGACACCGACACCGCACTCGACCAGGCCAAGGGCGAGCAGGACTCCGGCGTCAAGCCGAACCCCTACGAGGGCATGATCAGTGGCACCGGACTCACGCAGTCGGAGCGCTGGGCGAACAAGAGCCCGATCCTCCAGCAGTGCGTCGACATCTACGAGAAGGCGACCGGCGAAACCGTGCCCGGTCCCGACGAGCGCACCGTGAACGCCGACGGGAAGCAGGTCAACACCGACCAGGCGGTCACCGACGCGTGCGGCGACCTGATGATGTTCAAGCAGATCGCCGAGAAGGTGGGCAAGAACCTGACGACGAAGAACTGGCAGAAGACGGTCGACTCGTTCGGCACGATCGACCTGCCGCCGAACCAGTTCTCGTCGCTCTGCAAGGGCAAGTACGACGCCGAGGACAGCTTCCGCCTGATCGCCTACGACTCGAGCCTCGGGTCGTCAGGTGACTGGAAGACGCTCACGCCGGTGAAGGACGCCAGCGGCGGCAAGTGCACGAAGGCCGCCAGCTAGGAAGGCCGTCGACACCGTCACACCAGTACGGGGCGACGCGCCCGGCTCTCGGGCCGGCGCGTCGCCCCGCGCGAGTGGTGTATCCACCCGCGCGCCCGATACTCGGAGGGAACCGTTGAGGGATCGGCGAAGCACGTACAGGTCGGCATCGGTCGTGGTCTGCGTCGTGACGCTGCTCCTCGCCGCACTCACGGTTGGCGCCACGGGCGCGACGAGCAACGACAGCGCGACGCAGGGCGTCACCAAGGACTCGATCAAGGTCGGCATCGCGATCGTCGACTACGACTCGATCAAGGACTTCGTCGACTTCAGCCGCGGCGACCAGGAGAAGATCGCGCAGACGTTCGTCGACTCCATCAACAAGAACGGCGGTGTCGACGGCCGCAAGATCATCCCCGTCTACAAGGAGTACCCCCCGATTCCCGGGCAGAAGCCCGACCCGCTGTCGCTGTGCACCGCATGGGCCGAAGACGACAAGGTCTTTGCCGTCCTCGGCGTCTTCATCGACTTCACCGGCCAGGCGCAGCTGTGCCTCACCAGAGAGCACCACGTCATCCACATCGGCCACGAGCTCGACCAGCCGTGGATCGACGACTCCCCCGGAGGACTCCTCCTCACGTCGGACGCCACCAAGGAGCGAGGCGCTGAGGTCCTCGTCACGCTCCTGAGCGAGACCGGCAAGCTCAAGGGCAAGAAGGTCGCGGTGCTCGCCAGCAAGAACGGTGAGCAGCGCGCCGAGGACACCATCGTCCCCGCCCTGCGCGAGCACGACGTGAAGCTCGGCTCCACCGGCATCCTCACCCTCACCGGGCCGGAGACCCAAGCGTCGCGGTCGCAGCTCCAAGCATTCATCGAACGGTGGAAGACCGAGAAGGTCGACGCGGTGTTCATGTCGGGCCTCGACGTCACGTCGAAGGGCTACACGGGCGAGATCAAGAAGTCGCTTCCCCAGGCGCTGTTGATCACCGACGCCAGTGCCACGGTGCACGAGGCCAGCGACGAGGTCATCGCCGGCACGAAGCCGAACCCCTACGACGGCATGTTGAGCGTGTTGGGCGTCACCGCGAGCGAGCGGTGGGCGAAGAAGAACCCGTTGCTCCAGCGATGCGTCGACACCTACGAGAAGGCCAGCGGTACGAAGGTGCCCGGTCCCACCGAAGAGCAGGTGGTCGACGGGAAGAAGGTCCAGATCGATGTCGCCGTCACCGACTTCTGCAGCGAGCTGTTCATGTTCAAGACCATCGCCGAGAAGGTGGGCCCGAACTTGACCACTGCAAACTGGCAGAAGACCGTCGATGGGTTCGGCCCCATCGACCTGGCGTCGACCCCCATCGCCTCGCTGTGCAAGGGGAAGTACGCGGCCGACGACGCCTTCCGGCTGGTCTCCTTCGATCCCGCGCTCGGGCAGTCGGGCGACTGGAAGGCGGTCACGCCGGTGCGGGACGCCAGCGGCGGCCAGTGCGCCAAGGCCGGCAGCTAGGCGACCGTTCGACGACGATGGCAACGCGCCCGGGCGATCCGCCCGGGCACGTGGTCGCGTCCGGCGACGTTGTCGCGTCCGGCGCGCGTCAGCCGCGGGGCGTGATGTCGCAGGTGCGGCGCACGGCGTCGAGTGGTTCGTCGACGAGCGCGAGGTGGTCGAGCGCGGAGAAGTCGACGGTGCACTCCTGCCCACGCCGGAACGCTTCGCCGAGCTCGACTGCGGCGCCGGGTCGGTCGAGCGCAGCGTGCTTGGGGGTGATGTCGTCGATGTCGAAGCTGCCGGTCTCGAACAGCGAGAGCGACGCCACCAGGCCCGAGAAGTGGTGGTCGAAGCCGGTGGCGCTGGTCAGCATGGCCTGGAGCGCGATCTCGCTCGGCGGATCGGGCTCGTAGCCCGCGAGCACGTGGCTGAAGTCGTGGGTCACCAGCGACGCCTCGCCGCCACCTTCCTCACCGGGAAACGCGAGTTGCCAGCGGTCGTAGAAGTCGAAGAACGCCCGTCCGACGGTGCCCGGCGCGCACACCGACAGGCCCCGGAGGCGGACCGCGAGCGCGGGATCGGCTTCCGGCGCGCCCGGCTCGACCGATGGCGTCTCGTGGAACCGGGCCCAGTCGGTCATCACGTCGTCCCGGTGCTGCTCGAGCGCGTCGCGCGCGACGAGCAGGAACGGCTCGTCGACCCCGAGCGCGCGGGCGTACGCCTCGGCACGGTCGGCCTGCGCGTCGCCGTCGCCGTCGCCGTCGACATCGACATCGACATCGACATCGACATCGACATCGACATCACTGTGACGGCAGTACTCGAGCACGACCAGCAGGTCGACGACCCGGCGGGCGTCGGCGGGGTCGACCACCGCGGCGAGCTCGGCGGCCGAGAGGGGTGCGAGCGAGGACGCGTCGGCATCGACACCGAAGTATCCGTCGAGCAGACCCTGCACGACGCGCACCTGCTCCGGCGTCGGCCCGTCGCCCACGTGCGCGACGCCGAGCATGCCCCGTGCGATCATTAGCCCTTCGGTCACGGTGCGTGATGGTACTCAGCGAGCGACGCGGCCCACGCGTGCGCGTCCTACGCCGACTGACCGGGCGGTGCGAAGTGGCCGCGCGCCCGTTGCGCAACGTCGAGGATGCGCTCGACGTCCTCGCCGGTGAAGAGCTCGTGGGTCTCGGAGGAGATCGTGCCGGTGCTGCTCACCGCGGCGCTGATCCCCGCCATGGTGAGCGAGTCCGGCACGTCGACGATGGCGATCCCGTCGTGGGTGCCGAACATCCAGTAGAGCGCTCGAGCCGGCCACCGACGCTCTCGAGCACGGCTCGGACCGCGGGCTCGCGCTCGGCCGGTCTCTCGATCATGGCCGCCATGGCGTCGCCGGAGTACGAGAACAGCGCGAGGTACTTGGCCATCGATCGCTCCTTCTGCGAATGGACCTGCTACCCGCCGGCGTTGCTGCGCTGGATGGCGCGGTCGTCGGTACCGAGGTACGACGCGACGACGCGGGGATCGTCGCGCACCATGCCGGGCAGGCCCTCGGCGATGACCCGGCCCGCCTCCAGGCAGTACACGCGGTCGCTGATCGACAGGATCAGCGGGAGGTCGTGCTCGACCACCACGAGGGTGGCGTCGAGCTCTTCCTTGATGCGCAGGATCAGCGGACCGAACGCCTCGGCCTCGCGCTGCGCGACGCCGGCCGTGGGCTCGTCGAGGCAGATCACACGGGGCGCGACCGCGAGCACGGTCGCGAGCTCCACGATGCGGCGGGTGCCGGTCGACAGCTCGGCGATGTACCGATCGGCGTACCGACCGAGGCCGAGGAAGTCGATGAGCTCACGCGACTCCGTGTACTTGCGACGCTCGGGCTTGATCGACGGCACCCACAGCAGCGAACCCCAGAACGACGTCGAGTCGCGGGCTTCGAGCGCGAGCTGCACGGTGTCGCGCACGGTGAGCTCGGGGTAGAGGCGCGCCGCCTGGAACGTACGGCCGAGCCCGCGCCGGGCGCGCTGGTGGGCGCTGGATCTGCTCACGTCGCGGCCGAGGAGCTGCACGGAGCCCTTGCTGGGCACGTACCCGCCGATGGCGTTGAGCAGCGTCGACTTCCCCGCGCCGTTGTTGCCGATCAGACCGATGACCTCGCCGGGCATGGCCCGGAACTCCACGTCGTCGACCGCGGTGAGACCGCCGAAGCGCACGGTGAGGTGGTCGGTGACGAGCACGGAGCCGTCGGCGTTCACCGACGCCGGCTCGAGCGGCTTGACGCGAGTGAGCGACTCGGGCGGCGCGGTCGTCGCCTTGGTGGTGTCGATGGGGCCCATGCGCTTCTCGACCCAGCGGAGCAAAGAGTCGCGCGCGTAGTACCCGATCTGCACGAACCCACCGGGGATGTAGAGGAGGATGATGAGCAGACCGATGCTCGACGTGAACAACGGCACCAGCTCGTTGTTGGGCCAGAACGACGGGAGGCCGATCACCCAGAGCGCGCCCACCACCGCGCCGCTGAGGCTGCCGAGCCCACCGATCACCACGATCGCGACCAACCGCAGGGAGTTCTCGACGAGGAAGTAGCTGCTGTCGTCCGCGGGACCGAACGTGAGGTTCACCGCGCCGAGGAGCACGCCCCCGAGCCCGGCGATGAAACCTCCGAGCGCGAACGCGATCAGCTTGGCGCGAGCCGGTGAGATCGACATCGCCGCGGCCGCGAGCTCGTTCTCGCGCACACCGATGATCATGCGGCCGATCCCGGTCCGCTTGAGGTGCCCGACGAGCACCAACACCAGCATCAGCATGAACAGGCAGAAGTAGTAGTACGCGCGGTTCCGGTGCGTGAGCTCCAGGAACAGGACGTCGGTGCGCGGTATCTCGACCGTGGTGCTGCCGGCGGTGAAGAAGGTGCGGTTGAACAGGTAGGCCTGGGCCGCGATGGCGAACGCGAGCGTGCTGATCGCGAGCAACAGCCCGCGGACGCGCAACGCGCCCACCCCCACCACGACCGCGACCAGGCTGGCGAAGCACGCGCCCAACAGCATCGCCCAGAGGAACGGGATCCCTCCGATGCCCCCGTCGAGGAACCGGGTGCCCTTCCAGCCGATGTTGAACTCGAGTCCCCGGATGAGCGCGGCCGCCGTGAGCGCGCCGAGGCCCGCGAACGCCATCTGGCCGAGCGAGAGCTGTCCACCCCAGCCGGTGAGGACCACCACCGAGATCGCGCACAGCGCGAAGGCGATGATCGTGGCCCACGTCTGGTGACGCTCGGACTTGTCGCTCAGCAGCGGCAGCACCACGGCCGCGACCAGTGCCATGAGCGCGATGAACTGCGGCATCCGCTTGACCCACCAGATGCTGCGCAATCGGTCCGGGACCGCGGCGATGCGGGGCGCGAACTGGAAGCTCTCGCCGGTCGAGCCGCTGTCATTGCGGCTGACCCGGGCGACCAGCACCAGCACGATGATGAAGAGCACGAACTGCACGAGCCCGGTCTCGGCCGTGTAGTTGAAGAACAGCACGCGGTCGAGGATGCCGATGGCGACCGCGCCGACGACCGCGCGTGGGAACGACACCATGCCGCCGATCAGCGCCGCCACCATGCCCCGCAACAAGGTGTCGGGGCCGATGTGCACGAGGTCGGCCGACGTCTGGTCCATGGCGATGAGGAGGATCGCGACCGTGCCGAGGAACCCGGCGATGGCCCACACGCCGGTCGACACCATCTTCGGGTTGATGCCGGTCATGCGGGCGAGGTCGGAGTTCGAAGCCGCGGCGCGGACCGAGTCGCCGAACGCGGTGTGGCCGAGCAGCCACCACAGCCCGATGGTGATCAGCGGCACGACGACGAGCACCACCAGCTCGCTGGCCGAGACCTCGATGCCGAAGAACGGCTTCCAGTCGCCCTCGAACGGCAGCGGGAACCGCGTCTGCAGCGAGCCGGTGCGGTAGTCGGGCAACGCGAGCGTGATCGCCTCGCACAGTTGCGCCACGCCGATCGTCGCCACGAGGACGATGACGCGGGGCGACTTGAACAGACGCCGGATGACAGCCAGCTCCACGATCACGCCGCTGAGCGTGCCGATGACGAGGGCGAGGATCAGCGACGGCACGTACGGCCAGCCGTGCACGCCGGCCATGACCGCGAACAGCGCGGCGGCCGGGATCCCGATGCTGCCGACCGCGAAGTTGATGACGCGCGACGAGCGGTACACGAGCACGATGCCCATCGCGATGAGCGACGTGATGAGGCCACCGACGACGCCCTTGAAGATGAGGTTCCAGGTGACGACGGTCGAGAGCGTCATCAGCCGCCCTCGGTCCCGAAGAACACCGCGCGAGCGAGATCGCCCCGTTCCATGAGCCCGTCGGTGGTGCCTTCGAAGCGCACCTGCCCCTTCTCCATGAAGATCGCCCGGTCGGCGAGTGCGATCGCCACGTTGAGGGACTGCTCGACGATGACCATCGTCTGCTCACGCGCCTTCAGCTCCTCGACCACCTCGATGAGCCGCTGCACCACGAGCGGCGCGAGTCCGAGCGACAGCTCGTCGATCATGAGCAGGTCGGGCTCGTGGATGAGGACGCGACCGAGGGCCAACATCTGCTGTTGACCACCGGACATGCTCGACGCGATCTGCTTGCGGTTGGCGACGAGCTCGGGGAACAGGTCGTAGACGTTGGCCATGCGCCGTTGCACCATGGCCTTGTCGTCGGCATTGAGCCGCGCGCTGACAGCCAGGTTCTGGTCGACGGTGAGGTTGCCGAAGACGCCGTGACCACCCGGGAGCTGCATGATGCCGAGGTACTTGGCCCGTTGCTCGGGAGACACGTACGTGATGTTCTGGCCGTTGAGCCGCACCACGCCGCGTTCGGGCACCGCGAGTCCGCTGATCGACGCGCAGCGCGGTGGACTTGCCCGCACCGTTGGTGCCGAGCAGCGCGACGGTCTCGCCCTTCTGCACCTCGAAGTCGACGCCGAACAGCACCTGGACCGGGCCGTAGGAGAAGTCGATGTTCGCGAGCTGCAGGAGGGGCACCGCGGTCTTGGCGACGAACCGCTTCTCGTGCTCGTCCTTCTCCTCGAGCAGCTCCTCCACCACCAACGACAGATCGTTGCGGATGTAGCGGGCTCCGTTCATGAGCAGGAGACCGCCGATGATGGCGGTCGGGACACCGAGGAAGATGACGGTGCCGCGCACGCCGATCGCGTCGGTGAGGAAGCCGGACACCAGGCCGCCCATGAAGCCGCCGATGAAGAAGATGTAGAGCGTGGACATCGCGGTGCCCATGCCGCGCAGGCGGTAGGGCACGACGGCCTGCAAGACCGGCCCGACCATCGCGAACGCCGACGCGGTGAGCACCGCCTGCGGCACCTTGAGGATCCAGAACCAGGTCGAGCTGTCGACGCTGAACTGCAGGGGCACGAAGAGCGCCGACGGCATGATCAACAGGCCGACCAGCGCCAACGCGCGGGCGGGGTCCTCGCGGTACTTGCGGTCGAAGTAGCGCCCGACGAGCGGGAGGATCGGCAGGGCGAGGATGCCCGAGAGGCTGAGGATGATGCCCCGCTCGAGCACACCCTTCACGTGCAGGTTCTCGTCGAGGTAGAGCGACTCGAGCGCCGGCTGGCTGAACAGCCCGAAGCCGAGCGCACAGAACCCGACGAGCACGGTCCGGATGGTGCGGATGCGCTTGATGCGGGCGAACGCCGCCTCCATCGAGATCGGCGCCGGCTGCTCGTCCTCGATCACCATGCCGAGGACGTCCTGCTTCTCGAACTGTCCCCGTGGTGGCTCCTTCATCCGGAACGCGAGGAGCGCGACGAACACCACGGGGACCCCGAGCAGGAACCACGCCCAGCGCCAACCCTCGACGCCGCCCGCCCAGGTCGCGATCGCCGCGCAGATCACCGGGCTGATCAGCCCGATGCCGTGGCCGCCCATGTTGATGGCCGCGGACATCCGCGCCCGGATGCCGATCGGGTAGTTGTCGGCGATCAGCGATTGGTGCACCGGAATGCTGTTGGCCTTGGCGATGCCGGTGGCGAAGCGCGTCCAGAACAGCATGAAGGCGCTGACCGCGAGGCCGGACATGAACACGAACGCCCCGAAGGCAAGGCTCGCCCAACCGACGATGGGGACGCGCTTGTAACGGTCGGCGAGCCACCCCATCGGGACCGCGCCGAGCACGAAGAACGCGGCCGACGCGCTCGCGATGAACACGATCGTGCCCGAACTGATGTGGAACGTCCGCCGGATCTCCGGCGCGAGCACGTTGATCGCCGCGCCCTCGAGCTCGTCGAACGAGTACAGCAGCAGGAGGACGACGAACATGAGCTTGCCGCCGACCGCGAACGCGTCCTTGAACGAGACCGCTTCCGACCCGACGCCGGGCAGCAGGTCGTCAGGGAAGATGACCTGCTCGCGCGACAGCTTCTGCGCTGCTTCGCGCTTGTCTTCCTCTGCGAGCACCGTCGCAGCGAGAGACGCCGCGCTGCCACCGCTCTCGTGCGTGTCCGTCAACCTGATCCCCCGACCCGTCACACCGTGCTCGGCGGCGGAGCGTACCGGGTTCGCGCGAAACGCAACAGTTACCGAAACTACTGTCCATGAGGTGGACAGCTTCGCGATCGGCGACGCGGTGCAGCAGTTCGAGACGCGCGGTTGGGTGGTGCTCGACGTGCTCCCGCGTTCCACACACGCGTTGCTCGCCGCGTGGGCCGACGAGGTCGCGGCACTCCCCGAATCGTCGGGCGTGCTGCAGCACCACGAGCAGACCGACGGCGGACCCCAGCTGTGTCGCAGCGAACACTTCGTCGAAGTGCACCGACCGCTGCGGGAACTGCTCACCGGCGGGCCGATGCTCGAGGCCGCCTGCGCGCTCCTCGGAGAACCGGCGGTCCTCTACAAAGAGAAGATCAACCACAAGCTACCGGGAGGCGCTGGGTACTCGGCTCACCAGGACGCGCCTGCCTACCCGTTGCTCGCCAACCACGTGTCGGCGATGGTCGCGATCGACGACGCCGACCCCGGCAACGGCGGGCTCGAGGTGGTGTCGGGCTGCTTCGACCGGGTGCTCGCCATGGACGGCCGCGGTTGTGTCGACCGGTCGGTCGAAGCCTCACTCGAGTGGGAACCGGTCCCGGTCCCGGCGGGCGCCACCCTCTGGTTCCACAGCCGCACACCGCACCGCAGCGGACCGAACCGCTCGCCGCGTCCCCGGCGGGCGCTCTACCCCACGTACAACGCAGCACGTGAGGGCGACCGGCGGGCCGAGTACTACGCAGCCAAGGCCGAGGCATTCGCGACCGCGGATGCGGGCGACCGGGCCCTGGTGTCGTTGATCGGCGACTTCGAAGGGCGGCCCGTGTGAAGGTCGTGTTCACCGTGCTCGACTCGCTGCCGGCGCGCCACGTCGGCGAACGGCACACGCCGGTGCTCACCGCGCTGGCGCACTCGGCGGGGGTGGCTCCCGGCCGGGCGCAGGCGGTCATGACCGCGGCGACCTATCCCAACCACGCGACGTTCGCGACCGGGGCGCGGCCGCGCGAGCACGGCATCGGCACCAACTACGTGCCGCACACCGGTGGGCTCACGCCCGCGTGGGAGATCGGACCCGCGGTGCCCACGATCTTCGACGCGTGCCGTGCCGCCGGCCGCTCCAGTGCCGCGGTGGTGGGCGATCAGTGCCTCGTCGGCGTCATGGGCGCCCGGGCCGCCGACACGCACTGGCCTCCCAACGGCGAGATCCCGGCCGGCGCGCGCCGCGATGCGCACGACTACCTCGACGACGCCGACACCATCGTCGAGCTGCTCCGCGCCGTCGACGCGCGCCCGGACCTCGTGGTCTCGCAGCTCAACGCACCCGACACCGCTGCGCACGTGCACGGCCCCGACCACGAGGCAGCGCTCGCGACCTATCGCGAGACCGACGCGCGACTCGCGCTGATCCGTGACCACCTCGACTGGGACGACACCGTGTGGATCGTCGTGTCCGACCACGACCAGGAGACGGTCGTCGATCGGGAGCCCGTCGATCTACGACCCGCGTTCGCGCGTCGGGGCGTCGACCTGTTCGCGCTCCCCGAGGGCAGCGCCACGGTGGTGTGCGGGAAGGGCGCGGTCGAAGCCGCGCGGTGGCTGCCCGACGTCGAGGGCGTGGAAGGAACTGCGCCGTTCCACCTCGCCGACACCGCGCTCGAGGCCTGCCTCGCCTGGTGCGTGCCCGGCCGGACGTTCGGGTTCGTCGAGCTCCCCACCGAACCCGGCACCCACGGCAGCCCGCGCACGCGCACGCAGGTCGCGGTCGTCACCGGCGGTCACCCGGCCGCCGCGCGCCATCGCGCGGCGGGCGTCGGCGCGCCCGGTCAGCGCGGTGGACTGGGCCCCCACGATCGCCGAGCTGCTCGAGCTCGATCTGCCCCACGCGACCGGACGTCCTCTGGCCTGAGGAGGAAGATCACTCACGCGCGGGCGCCGGCATGCGAACCTTGCGCCGTGGCGGTGCAGGTCCCCGAGCGCTACCTGCGCGACGACTCCGAGTTCGACCGCGCCGTCGCGTTCATCGATGCGACCTTTGCCGTCGCGCTGACGCTTCTCGTCACCACCCTCGACATCAAGTCCGACCCCGCGTCGTGGGACACCCTTGCCCACTTCTACGACGCGATGGGTTCCCAGCTGGTGGCGTTCGCGATCAGCTTCGTGGTGATCGCGATGTACTGGGTCGCGCACTACCGGCTCGTCGCGTCCTTTGGCGCGATCGACGTCCGTCTGATCACCGTGAACCTGTTCCTGCTGGCCGCGATCGTGATCCTCCCGTTCACCACCGAATCGGCCGGTGACCCCGCGGTCGACCAGCTCCCGCTCCCGGCCGTCGTGCTCTCCGTCAATCTCGCCGCGGTCTCGATCGCGTTCACGCTCATCTACGTGATCGCACGCGACAGCGGGCTCCTGCGGGTCGAGCACAGCCGACGCGAGTTCCACTGGCGCGTTGCGCTGTTCCTCGCACCCGGCGTCGTCTTCCTGGCTTCCATTCCGGTCGCCTACGCGGCCGACCCCGGCATCGCCCGCCTGGTGTGGCTGTCGCTGTTGGTCGTCAACCCCTACCTCGGCCGCGGCACGAACCGGGCCTTGCCGGCCGAGCAGGCGCAGGCCGAGACGCCCCCGGCGGACGACTGACGACCCGTCAGCCCGTCGCGACCCGCTCGACGCTCGGCCGCCAGCTCACCAGCGAATCGACGTCGGCGCCCCGCACCTTGGCGGCATCGTCGGCGCGGCGCAGCGCGACGAGATCGGCGCGATCGGGACGCCGTTCGAAGTCGTTCACCTCGAGGGGCGTCATGAGACCACCCTGGAAACCCAGGGTGGCCTCGCTGCGCGCCGAGAGCAGCGCGGCGTACTCGGGGTCGGTGGTGAGCAGGTAGCGCTTGGCCGCGACGTGACCGCCCACGAGCGCCGCCACGCGCGGTCCGAGCAGCGGGGCGACCAGCGCGCGACCGTCGACGTCGTGCGCGGCGTCGAGGTGCAGCGTCCACCGGCCGTCGTCGAGCTCGAGCCAGCCGAGGTCGTGGACGAGCCCCGCGACCTGCAACTCGACGTCGTCCGGATGCGATGTCCGCAACCGCGCCGCGCACTGGAGAGAGTGGTCGAGGATCGGGAGCCCGCCCTCGTCGTCGGCGAAGGCAGACGCCACCAGCGCGTCGAACAGCGCATCGACGTCGGCGAAGCCGGTCACGCCGGGCCCATCACGGCGTTCCGCTCACAGCGACGCAGCCAGCGCTCGTGACGCACGGATCGCCAGCGCGACCAGGGTCAGCGTCGGCCCGTAGCCGGTCGACGTGGGGAAGACCGACGAATCGGCGACGACCACGTTGTGGACGTCCCACAGCCGCTGCCACGGGTCGCACACCGACGACGACCGGTCGCTCCCCATGCGCGCGGTGCCCATCCAGTGCTTCGACATCGGCTCGAGGTCGGGTGCGCGCGATCCGGGCGTGCCGGGGGACGTGACCCACGACGTGCCGTGGGCGCCCGCCTCGGTCATGACCCGCTCGAGTCGGGGACCCCAGTGGTGTGCGCACGCGACGTCGTGCGCGTGCGGCGAGTACGTGACCCGCCCGGCCGGGAACCCCCACACGTCGCGCACGCCCCCGTCGAGGTCGACGCGGTTGGTGACCTGCGGGAGGTCCTCGCCCTGCATCGTGAACGCGACCATCTTGTCGCGGGTGGGCGAGTCGGCCATGAGCGCGCTGTGGTCGGCGCCGGCCGGGAGATACATCGCCTCCATGATCGGGTGTCCGCTCCCACCATGCTCGACGATCCCACCGCGCAGGTACGGGAGGCCTGCCGCGCGCGCCGCGGCATCGGTTTCGGCGTCGCCGACGATCGGGTCGTCCATGAGGTGGGTCACGTCGCGGCCCTTGTACGCGTGCAGGCGGAACGGGAAGAACCCGAGGGCGATCGTCTGCAGGTGGAACATCAGGTGCCGACCGACGAGGTCGGACGAGTTCCCGATGCCACTGCGCAACAGGAACCGCGGCGTCTCGAACGCCCCACCCGCCACCACCACCGCGCGAGCGGTCACGACCCGTTCGTCTCCGGCGGCATCGAGGTAGCGCACGCCCTCGGCGCGCGCACCGCCGGCATCGAGCACGACTTCAACCGCCACGCTCTCCGGTCGGATCTCGCACGTGCCGCGAGCGAGCGCTCGGCGCAACATCGCCACCGGGTCGCCCTTGGCCTCGATCGGACACCCGTAGAACGCGCAGAACCCGCAGTTG
This sequence comes from uncultured Actinomycetes bacterium, assembly GCA_963756895.1. Lineage (GTDB taxonomy): Bacteria > Actinomycetota > Acidimicrobiia > IMCC26256 > DASPTH01 > DASUAS01. The sequence continues at coordinate 170,474 of CAVWPI010000007.1, forward strand.
TTGCAGGCCGGGCGCCCGTCGTACTCCACGCTGTTGGCGCCGGTGGGGGCGCGGTACGGGTGGTAGCCGAGGCGCTCCGCCGCGGGCACGGTCAGCGTGGTGAGGAACATGTCGGCGCCGGGCGGCATGGGGTACGGATCGGCCCGCCACGCGGCGAAGGGGTTGCCGCCGGCGTCGCCGGCCACACCGATGGTCCGTTCGGCCTCGGCGTAGAACGGCTCCATCTCCGCGTAGTCGACTGGCCAGTCGGCCACGGCTGCGCCCTCGACCGGGCCGAGCTCGCTCAGCAGGCGAAAGTCGACCTCGCGGTAGCGCGGCAACTTGCCGTCGGCGTGGAACCCCGCGCCGCCCACCGTCGACGGCATGTTGTTGACGTCGCCGACCGCAGTGCGCTCACCGTCGGCAACCGATCGTCGGTAGCTGCGCGGCTCGAGCAACGGATCGGGACCGAGGAAGTGGCGCCGGCCGAACTTCACCTCGTCGTTCGACTGGTGACCCAGGCCGTCGAAGGGCGGGTCGAGCGAGAGGAGGTGGTTGCGACCCTTCTCGAGGACGCACACCGACCGGCCCGCTTCGGTGAGCACGTCGGCGGCGGTCGCGCCTCCGGGGCCCGAACCGACCACGACGACGTCGAACTCAGGCACCGGTGACCTCCGCGTCGCTCCACCCGCGTGGCTGCACGTCGCCCGTGTATCCGATCATGCGCCAGCCGGCGAGGTCGCGGTTGCCGCCGTACTCCGGCGCGCCGTACGACGCTTCGCACGCGTGCTCGAACACGAGCTGTCGCAGTTCGGGCTGCCCCTCCAGGTCGAGGTCGGTGAGGTCGAGATCGTCGCCGAGCGCGGCGATCCCTTCGCGATAGACCTGTTGCCACCCGCGCACCGGCCCGTTCCATTCACGTTCTTGTCGCCCGAGGGACCCCTCGATGCGCGTGCGCCACGCGAGCTCCTCGAGCCGCGACAGCGGCAGGAAGTCGTCGAACCCGGGCGGGCCGCCGAACCGGCCCGAGAACGGGCCACCGGCCCAGATCGCGGGCGGATCGGTGGTGAACGCGCCGAGGACGCGGTCGACGTAGTCGGCGGCGCCGGCCGCACCCGCCCCGGGGAACTCGTCGTGCGGAGGCAACAACCGGTCGGCGAGCTGCCGGACGACGTCGTGCTCGTGTTCGGTCAGGTAGTGCAGAGTCACGGCAGGAACATACGCCGGGCCGGTAGTGTCCCGCGTCCTCCAGTCACAGGTCGTGCATGTCCCTTCTCCTCGGTCTCGTCGTCGCGGCATCGTTCGGTAGCGGGGACTTCCTCGGGGGCCTGGCGTCGACGCGGGCGCGCACGATCGCGGTGCTCGTCACCGTGCAGGTGTGCGCGCTCGCCGGTGCGTTCGTGGTCGCGGCCGTCGTCGGTGGGGATCCCCACACCGGCGACTTCGCGCTCGGGGCGCTCGGTGGCGTGCTCAACGTCGGCGCCCTCGGGTGCCTCTACCAAGGACTGGCGGTGGGTCGCGCCGGTGTGGTCGCCCCGATCGCGGCGGCGGTGGGCTCGGTCATCCCGGTGGTGTGGGGACTGGCCTCGGGCGAGAACCCCGCCAACGCCGCGCTCGTGGGCGTGGGTCTGGCCGTCGTCGCCGGTGCGCTGATCTCGGTCGAGCGGCCCGAGCACCCGACCGCCGACGCCGGCGGCCGATCGGCGCTCGTCCTCGCGCTCCTGGCGGGCGTCGGCTTCGGGTTCTCGTTCGTCTGCTACGGCAACACGCGTGACGCGTCGGAGTTCTGGCCCGTGTTCTCCGGCCGGATCGGCGCGGTGGCCGCGGTGGTGCTCGTCGCCGCGATCTTCCGCATCGGCCCCAAGCTCTCCCGTACGCCCCGCGTCCAAGCCGTCGCCGCCGGGCTGCTCGACGTCGGCGCCACCGCGCTGCTGCTGGTCGCGGTGCGCAACGGATTGTTCGCGACGGTTGCGCCGGTCGCGGCGCTGGCGCCCGCGTTCACCGTCGGCCACGCGTGGTGGTATCTGCACCAGATCCCGTCGCGGATCCAGATCGCGGGACTCGCGCTCGCGCTGACCGGGCTCGTGCTCATCTCGGTCAGCGCGAGCTGACTTCGTCACCGACCGCTGCGTTCCCGGAAGGCCCCTGGATGCCCACACCACTGCCCATCGACCGTCCCCTGCGCCTCGCCGTCGTCGGCCTGGGCCAGATCGCGGAGCTGGTGCTCCCCACCTACCTCGAGCGCGACGACGTCGTGATCGTGGCGATCTGCGACCGCGACGAAGCGCAACTCGACCGGTGGCGCGCCCGCTGCCCCGACGCGCGGGCGACCACGTCGCTCGACGAGCTGCTCACGGTCGACGCCGACGTCGTCGACGTGCTGGTCCCGACGCCACTGCACGCCGAGGTCGTGGAGCAGGTGTTCCGCGCCGGGTACCACGTGCAGGTGCAGAAGCCGCTCGCGCCGCGACGTCGCAGGCGCCGAGCGCATGCTCGCGGCACGCGATGCGGCGGGCGCGACGCTCCGGGTGCTCGAGGACTACCTGTTCTTCCCGCCGCTGGTGAAGATGCGCGACCTGATCGTCGCCGGCGAGATCGGCGATCCCGTGTCGGTGCACATGAAGATCGTCGCCACCGGTCGCGGGGGCTGGGAGCTCCCCGAACGCAGCATGCGGTGGCAGTTCGAGCAGATGCTCGATGGCCGGGGGATGATGGTGTTCGACCATGGCTGGCACCAACTGGCCGTTGCGTCGTGGCTGTTCGGACCGATCCGGCGCATCTTCGCGTGGCTGGGTGAGACCGAGATCGTGCCCGGCATCGTCATGGACGCTCCCTCCACCCTGATCTGGGAACACGACAGCGGCATCCGGGCGCTGCTCGACATCTCGTTCGCGATCGACATGTACTTCCGCTCGAGCCACTACACCGGCGACGAGCGCATCGAGGTGACCGGCAAGCGCGGCTACGTCCGCACCAACCGGATCAGCGCCCAGGGCGTACAAGAGCCTGCAGTCCTGCTGTACCGCGACGGCGAGACCCGGGAATTCCACGACCTCGACGACCGCCCGCCCGATGCGTTCCGGGCGTCGACCGCGCACGCGCTCGCGTTCTTCCGCGGCGAGGACGACCACACCGTCACGGGCCCGGTCTCGGGCGCGATCATGGGAGCGGAGGAGTCGTTGCACGTGCTGACCGCTTTGGTCGCCGCGCTCGAGTCGCACCGGCTCGGTCACGTCGTCGACGTGGGTGCGCGACACTGACGTCATGGCCGAAGCAATTGGAATGGGCGCTTTCTTCCCCGAGGTGTTCCGCCCGGGTGTCCCCGACATCCAACCCGCCCTGCGCACGCTGATCGACCGTGAGCGGATCCACCGCGGACAGGACGGTCACGTGACCATCCTCCATCTCGACGACGTGCTCGAGGTGACCAAGCGACGCGACGTGCACTCCATGGATCCGGAGATGGTGGAGCTCGCGGGCGCGTACATGGGGGCTGGTCGCCCGCTGATCCCGCTCATGCTCGATGGCGACGCGCACACGAAGTACCGCAAGCTCCTCGACCCGTTGTTCGCACCCAAGGTGGTCGCGCAGCTCGCGACGCGTGTGCGTGCGCTCGCGGACGAGCTCATCGACGGGTTCGTCGCCGACGGTCGGGTCGAGCTCTACAACACGTTCTGCGAACCGCTGCCTTCGATGGTGTTCCTCACCCTGCTCGGCCTCCCGCTCGACGACCTCGACTTCCTCATCTGGTTCAAGAACGGGATCATCCGCCCCGACGACGACGACCACCGCGTCACCGCCAACACCAAGATGATCGAGTACCTCTACGCCGAGCTCGACCGGCGCGAGGCGAGGGGCGAACCGGGCGACGACCTGATCGGCGGCTTCATCACCGCCGAGGTCGACGGCGAGACGCTGACGCGCGAGGACGTCATCGACATCACCTTCCTCCTCGTGCTCGCCGGTCTCGACACCGTCGCCGCGTCGCTGTCGTGCATGGTCGACTGGCTGGCGCGCCATCCCGACCAGCGGCAGCGCCTGCTCGACGATCCGGCGTTGCTCCCGGCCGCGATCGAGGAGCTCATGCGGTTCGAGACCCCCGTCGTCGCCGGAGGTCGCTACGCCACCGCCGACTTCGAGCTCGGCGGGGAGCAGATCAAGGCCGGCGACCACCTCACCGTGTGCTGGGCCGCGGCCAACCTCGACGGCGACGGGTTCGACGACGCGCTCACGGTCGACTTCGACCGCGCCGCCAAGCGCCACATCGCGTTCGCCAGCGGCTTCCACCGCTGCCTCGGCTCGCACCTGGCGCGCATGGAGCTCAGCGTCATCCTCACCGCACTCCACGAGCGCATCCCCGACTACGCGCTCGACCCCGAGCAGGCACCTGGCTACAACAACACGATGATCCGCACCATCGATCCCCTGCCGCTGGTGTTCACGCCGGGCAGCTGATCAGGGCGCGCCGACCTCGTCGAGGAACGGGAGCAGGACCGCGAGGTAGGCGTCGAGGTCACGGCTCCAGAGGTCGTGGCCGGCGTCGGCGATCAGCTCCATCTGCACCGAGGGCAGCGACTCGCGCCACTGCTCGGCGAGCTCCTCCCCCACCAGCGCGCTCTTGCGGCCGCCGCGGATCACGAGCACCGGGCACTGCAACTCGACGAGACGATCCCACAGCGGCACTTCGCGGCTCTCGGCCACGACCTGCCGCACCGCGTGCTCCGACATGCGGTCGGCGATCACGGTGCCCCGGACCTTGCTCTGCGAGCTGTTGATCGGCGAACTCGGGCGGGAGTCCGACGTGGCGGGCGAAGTAGTCGCCGACCACGAGTCCGCGCACGTCCGTCGGGTACGTCAACGCGTAGCCGAGACCGTACGAGCTGCCGCGCGAGAACGCGACGACGATCGGACGGTCGAGTCCGAGCGTGTCGACTGCGGCGCGCAGGTCGCTGATGTGGTGCTCCCACGTGTAGCCCGATTCCGGGACGTCACTGCGACCACGGCCGCGCACGTCGATCACGACGACGCGCCGGTCGCCCAACGCGTCGAGCAACCACGCGTACTCGTCGGCGTACTCCCCCATGCCGGGAATCGCGAGAACTGTCGGGAGCGGTGCGTCGGCGCGCCCGTTGTCGAGCACGTGCAGCCGCACGCCGACGTTGTCGAGGAACACCGAGGCGTCACCAGGCTCCGCGAGCGCCTCGGTCACCGGTACGCCCCGCCCCACGCGGGCCCACCGCGAACGTACTCGCACATCTCGATGCCCTGACCGTCGGGATCGATGACGAAGAACATGTGCACGCCGAACACCTCGACCGGCGGACCCGAGACGGGGACGCCCCGCCGCTGCAGCTCCGCATGGGCCGCGTGCGCGTCGGGTGTCTCCATCGAGAGCACCCGGAGCCCGAGCCCGGAGGGCGCGGGCACGTCGGGGATGAAGTTGAACTGCATGAGCTCCACCCGCAGGCTCCCGATGCGACCACCGCAGGCACGGCCGGCCGCGCCGGGGAAGTGGGTCAGGCGCTCGAACGCCTCCCCCTCCATCCGCTCGTCGAAGACGAGATCCCAGCCGAACACGTCCCGGTAGAACGCGATCGAACGCTCCATGTCGGACACACCGATCGACACGTGCGAGACGTCGGTGATGGGGACGGGATCGATCATCTGCGCAGCCTCGCACACCCGACGGACCGGCACGAGGGGGATCGGGACCGCCGCGATGGGTACCGTCAGAGCGTGACCGTGACGAGCACACGTACGACGTGGCGCGCCGTGGCAATTCCGTCGGAGCACGGAGGCTGGGGCCTCACGCTCGAGCCCGCGTTGCTCGGGCTGCTCGTGGCCCCGTCGATCGCGGGCGCCGCCATCGGCCTGGCCGCGTTCCTCGCGTTCCTCGTCCGCACACCACTGAAGACGGTGCTCGTCGACCGCGTCCGGCACCGGGAGCTCGACCGCGATCGCGTGGCCCGCCGCATCGCCGCGGTGGAGCTGGGGCTGCTGCTCGTGCTCGTGGGGCTCGCGTTCGCGCTCGCCGGCATCGAGTGGTGCGTCCCGTTCCTGGTCGCGCTCCCGTTGTTCGTGGTCGAGCTGTGGTTCGACGCCCGCAGCCGGGGTCGCCAGCTCGTTCCCGAGCTGTGTGGTGCCGTCGGGATCTCGGCGGCCGCCGCCGCCATCGCACTCGCGGGCGGCGAGGGATACGCGCTGGCCGTCGCGCTGTGGCTGGTGCTGACGGCCCGTGCGGTCGCGTCGGTGCCATTCGCGCGCGTCCAGGTGCTGCGCCTCCGCTCGGTCCCGCCGAGCACTCGTCCGAGCGACCTCGCGCAGCTGGTCGGGGTGATCGTGGCCGCGCTCGCGGTCGTCGTCGACGACAGCGTGCTGCTCGGTGCGGTCGCAGTCGTGGTGCTCTCAGCGGTGCAGTACGCGTGGAGCCGCGCGCCGGCGCGGCCGGCGAAGGTCGTGGGCGTCGGTCAGCTCGGGTTCGGCCTCGCGGTGGTGGCCGCAACCGCGATCGGCGTGGCCGCGTGAGCGACCTCGGCGGGGATCCGGCCTGCTGGGCCCATCTCTCGGAACGCCACGACCTCGCAACGCGCGCCGACGTGGCGCTGCTGGTGCAGACGTTCTACCGAGCCGCCGCGATGGACGACGTCCTGGGCCCGGTGTTCGCGGCCGCCGGGGTCGACTGGCCCGAGCACCTCGCCACCGTCACCGACTTCTGGATGTGGCAGCTGCTCGGGGTGCGCGGCTACGAGGGGAACCCGCTCCGCGCGACGAGCCGGTGAACCGGGTCACCCCGTTCACCGACGCTCACTTCACGCGGTGGCTCGCACTGTTCGAGGAGACCGTCGACGAGCACTTCGAAGGACCGGTGGCCGAGCTGGCCAGAGGACGGGCGGCCAAGATGGCGCGGGCGTTGGCGCGACTGCTCCGGGGCGAGTCGAGTCCCGGCGACGTCCCCATCGACGTGCTCCCCGTCACGAACCTGCGTCGTTCATCAGGGCCATAGCCCGGTTCGACGACGCCGCTTCGGCTATTTCGCCTTGGCGGCGGCGCCCGTCATCGTGCGCCACGCGTTCCGGTCGGTTTCGTCGGCCGGGCGCCCGACCCGCGTCACGGTGTCGACGTCACCCACCTCGGCCCGTAGCGCGGCGGCGGTGCAGCGCTCCTTCGGCCGCACCGAGAACGGGTCGAACGAGTAGGCATCGATCGCGTTGCGGTGCGTGATCCGGTCGATGGTGTCGGGATCGAGGTCGGCGACGAGCGTCCAGAGCTTCTCCGGCGCGTCAGGCCACGAGCTGTCCGAGTGCGGGTAGTCGGATTCCCAGCAGACCTGCTGCGGGCTGAACTCGTCGAGCAGCTTCACGCCGACGCGGTCGTTGATGAAGCACACGTAGATGCGTTCGTGGAACAGCTCGGTGGGCGAGAGTCCCTGCGGTTGCTCGTGCCGCATCCACCCGTTGTGGCGCTCGAGGGTGTGCTCGGCGCGCCAGAGGAAGTAGGGGATCCAGCCGATGTCACCTTCGGTCAGCGAGAAGCGGACGCCCGGGAACCGGTGCCAGAAGTCGGCCCACAGCAGATCGCCCAGCGTGTAGATGGTCATGGCCGACGAGAGGTTCATCGCCACCGGCGGCGGCGCGTCGGGCGAGGTGCTCGCGGACTTCGACGACGACCCGACATGGCAGCACAGCACGGTGCCGGTGTCGCTGCACGCCGCGAACAACGGGTCCCAGTGGCCGCTGTGGATGCTCGGCATGCCGAGGCCGGCGGGGTTCTCGGAGAACGTCACCGCGTGGCAGTCCTTGCTCGCGAGGCGGTGCACCTCCTTGGCCGCCTCCTCCACGTCGAACAGCGGGAGCATGCCGCACGGGACGAACCGCTCCGGGTACGTGCCACACCACTCGTCGACGTGCCAGTCGTTGTAGGCCTTGATCATCACCAGGTTCACGTCGCGGTCGGGGCCCTGGTTCAGGACCTGGCCGGAGAAGCCGGTCCAGTTGGGGAAGTTGAGGCCCGCCAGCTGACCACCGGCCGACATGTCGCGGACGCGCTCGTGCACGTCGAAGCAGCCAGGGCGCATGTCCTCGTAGCGGTTGGGATTGACGTTGAACATCTCCGGCGGCTTCCCGGCCACCGCGTTCAACCCGAGGTTCCGGCCGCGGATGTCGCCGTAGTACCACTGCTGCGCGCCGTTCGGCTCGTCGACGACACGTGGCGCGCGGTCCCGGTACCGGTCGGGCACGTGCCCGTCGAACATGTCGGCCGGCTCCGCGATGTGGTCGTCGACCGAGATGAGGATGAGGTCGTCCTTGCTCGTGGCCATGCGCGTCAGGGTACGCTCCGCGAACCCAGGCCCCATGGGGTACTCGCGAGGAGGAACCGACATGACCACACCCACCGAGGTGGTCGAGCAGTTCTGTGCTGCGTTCACCACCAAGGACGTCGACACCATCTCGAGCCTGTTGGCCGACGACGTCGTGTACCACAACGTGGGCATGGCGCCCGCGGTCGGCAAGGAGGCGTCGATCGCGATGATCCAGGGCTTCCTGGACATGTCGGAGACGATGTCGTTCGAGATCCACCGGATCGCGGCGAACGGCGATTCGGTGCTCACGGAACGTACCGACACCTTCACCATCAACGGCGCACAGTCGCCGGTTGCGGTCATGGGGACCTTCGACCTCGCCGACGGGCTGATCGTCGCCTGGCGCGACTACTTCGACATGGGGCTCACCACCAAGATGATGAGCGGCGAGGCCGTCGACGCGGAGCTCCTCCCGGTGATCACGTGAGCAGCGAGGCGGCACCGGCAGCAGGAATCGGGCACGATCGACGTCGGCGGTGACCTCACCGTCAACCGCATGGGGTTCGGGGCCATGCGCATCACCGGCAAGGGGATCTGGGGTGACCCGCCGGACCGCGACGTCGCCAAGGCGGTGCTGCGGCGCGTCGTCGAGCTCGGGATCAACTTCATCGACACCGCCGACTCGTACGGACCCGCGGTGAGCGAGGAGCTCATCGCCGAGGCCCTCCACCCGTACCCCGAGGACCTCGTCATCGCGACCAAGGGTGGGCTCGAGCGCACCGGACCCAACCAGTGGCCGGTGAACGGGCGTCCCGAGCACATCAAGCAGGTGTGCGACGAGAGCCTGCGCCGGCTCAAGCTCGACCAGATCCCGCTCTACCAGCAGCACCGGCCCGACCCCACGGTGCCCTACGAGGAGACGATGGGTGCGCTGGTCGAGCTGAAGGACCAGGGCAAGATCCGCCACGTCGGGCTGTCGAACGTCGACGAGGCCCAGCTGCGGATCGCGCAGCAGATCGTTCCGGTCGTGTCCGTGCAGAACCGCTACAACGTCACCGACCGCCACTCGGAGTCGATGCTCGACCTCTGCGAGCAGGAGCAGATCGCGTTCCTGCCCTACTCACCCGTGCAGGACTTCGAGGACAACACCGCGGTGGCAGGAGACCGCGGCGCGCCACGGCGTCACCGTGACGCAGGTGGTGCTGGCGTGGATGCTCGCCCGATCGCCGATGATGGCTGCCGATTCCCGGAACCGGGTCGGTGGCGCACCTCGAGGAGAACATCGACGCCGCGACCATCACGCTCGACCCGAGCGAGGTGGCCGCGATCACCGCGTCAGCCGCTTGACGCGGCGGCCTTCGCCGGCTTCGATCTGCGCCGTCGTTGCACATGCCCGCTTCCTGCCAGTCGGCGAGCGTCTTGTCGAAGTCCCGTTCGCTCATCTGATCCGTTGCGGCGCATGTCGATCCACGACCGCATGCTCATGTCGAGCGTCACCGGCGCCGAGGGATCCGCTGGCGTCGGCGTTGTGCCGTCATCGCCGGCGTGGCCGCTACCGGCTGCTTCGAGGATGGCGGCGATGCTGCCTTCGGGCGGGTCGTCGTCGAAGCCGACCTCCTCGACGCTTCGCGAGCGCGAATGCGGGCCAGTCGACGTTGGCCGTGGTGGTGTCGCCGGGGTCGACGACCGCGGGGACGACCGCGCCGGGTGCCGCCCACCACTGTGCGTACGACGGCACGTCGTCGCGCTTCGAGAGCGACCGGGAGCCGTCGGCCAGCTCCAGCTCGACGTCGAAGTTGAGCGTCTGCAGGCCGAACATCGTCGTGCGCGTGAGCGTCACGATCGTCGCCGACACCGGCGACCACTTCCGGAGGTGACGTTGCACCCGCGCGTCGAGCGCGGCGTCGTGGATGCCGTCGTCGGGCGGCTTCCGCGAGCGAATCCTGCCCGCGGAAGTCGTCGTCGAGCTCCCACGCCGCTGCCATCGCCGGCCAGTCGAACACGGCGCGCCCGCCGTCGGTCTTCAGGACCACGGGGAGGCCCAGCCGCAGCCGGTGCGCGGCCGTCGGGCAGGAGGCGCGGATCCCGAACCGTGCCCCCGACCCGAGCACGGTGACGGCGTAGTCCTTGCGGGTCAGGTCGTCGTTGAGCGTGAACTTCACGCCGGTGATGACGCCGTTGGCCGGGGTCCCGCGTTCTTCGAGCTTGCGCACCCGGCGGACCGACGGTGAGAGCGCGACGGTGAGATCGGTGGCGGCATCGATGCTGTTGGCAGCCGACGCCGCCCGTTTGAAGAGACCCATCCGCGAGAGTCTCGCGCGACCTCGCGGTGCCTCCACGCGAGCGTCACGACGTCGGCCTCACGACCGAAGCCTCACGACTCCGGCCTCACGACTCCGGCCTCACGACTCAGGTGGCGTCCAGGGGGTGATCGTCCGCCGGGGCGGCCACTGCTCGACCGCGGCCATCAACGGGAGCGCCTTCGCGCCGTCGATCGACTCGCGGATGATGTCGGCGTGCCCGGCGTGGCGTGCGGTCTCGTGGATGAGGTGCAGGAGCACCCATCGCACGGACCACTCGGTGCCGGGCGCCGCCCAGCGCGTGCCCTCGGGCAGCGCCACCGCCCGATCGAGGTCGTCGACCGACCGCGAGCACGTCGTCGGTCGCCGCGATCGCCTCGCGGTAGGCCGCGACCACGCCGGCGAGCGTCTCGGGCACTGCTCGTCGTCGGGTGGGCGCCGTCTGACCCGCGGACCATCGATGCCCACGTCCGTTCCGTCGACGTCATGTGCACGAGCAGAACCTCGATGCTCAGGTCGCTCACGGTCGGCGTCGAGGCGCGCCTGCTCGTCGGTCAGTCCGTGCGCCGCGACGAGGAGGACGTGACGTTCGTGTTCGAGGAACGTGACGAGCGCGTCACGCTCGTCACCGACCGGCTCGACGATCGCGGGCATGCCCGATCTTGACCCGCGCGGTCGCACTCCGCGAAACTCGGAAGCCCACCCGGGATCGCAGGCGCCGCTACCGTCGGACGCGATGGACACGTTCCTCCACCTGTCGCTGCCGGTGCTCGACCTCGACACCTCGCTGGCGTTCTACGTCGATGTGCTCGGCTGCACGCCCGGTCGGCTCCGGCCCGAGCAGGGCTTCGTCGACGTCTGGTTCTACGGCTTGCAGCTCACGCTGCAGCACCAGCCCGACCAGGTGCTCACGAACGAGCAACAGGGGGCACGTCACTTCGGCGCCGCGCTGCCACCCGACGAGCTCGCCGCGGTGGTCGTGCGGCTCGAGGCGGTCACCCGTCGAATGGGTGGAGACGACCGACGACCGACACGCGACGGGCGCCTGAACGGCAAGACGAGCGCCAAGTTCTTCGACCCGAGCGGGAACGTGATCGAGCTCAAGACCTACCCCGAAGGGTCGCGCGCCGACATCGACGGCTGACCGGCACTCAGGTAGCTGAACCGTCCAGCCGGTCGCGAGTCGGCGAGCAAGCGTCGAGGACGACGCGGTGCCGGTCTCCCGCAGCAGCTCGTCGATCAACGGCGCTTCGGCGCCGACGGTCGTGGAGTCGCCGTGGCCGGTGTGCACGATCGTCTCGGGCGGCAGCGCGAGCAGGCGCGCGCGGATCGACGCGAGGATCGTCGGCTGGTCGCTGTGGCTGCGCCCGGTCGCGCCCGGGCCTCCGCAGAAGAGGGTGTCGCCGCTGAACACGTGGCCGCCCGCGTCGAGCACGAAGCAGCAGCCGCCGGGCGAGTGACCGGGCGTGTGCAGCACGCCGAGCTCGGCGCCACCGGCACGCAGCGCGTCGCCTTCGGCGAGGTCGCGGTCGGGCGCGCGGTCGGGGTACACGTCGTGCCAGAACATCCGGTCGGCGGGGTGCAGCAGGATCGGCGCGTCGACCGCGTCCTGCAGCGCGACGGCGGCGTTGATGTGGTCGTTGTGCCCGTGGGTGAGGGCGATCGCCGCGACCCGGCGGCCGTGGATCGCGTCGACGATCGGCGCGGCGTCGTGGGCGGCGTCGATCACCACGATCTCGCGGTCGTCGCCGACCAGCCAGATGTTGTTGGTCACCTCCCACTCGCCGCCGTCGAGCCGGAAGACGCCGTCGGTGGTCACGAGCTCGATCAACCTGCAGCCTCCAGTTCGGCCGGACTCCGGACCCGCAGCTTGTCATTGTGGCGCGAGCGAGCCGGTCCCGGAGGACCGGCTCACGGAGGCGCGGTGCGGGTGTGACGGATCAGACCACGGACGTGGCGACCCCGAGGGACTCCCGCCACGCCATCGCCTCGAGCTCGATGGCGACCGCGTCCATCGTGTCGATCACCGGTTCCAGGCGGAACGTGAACGCCGCCATCGCGGTGGTGAGCACGTGGACGTGGGCGAGGTTGTCGGTGGAGATCACCGCGTACCCGCCCCAGTCACCGATGCGGACCACGAACTCGTGGAAGACGAACCCTTCGGGGACGTCCCACTGGCGGAACACGTCGAGGACGCGGGTCTGGGCGGTCTCGTACTCGGCGGGACCGGCGCCGGGGCGCTCGTCCCACCGGAGGACGTACTTCTGGTAGCCGGGTGCCTGAGGGGTCGGGGTGTTGGCCATGTCGTTCTCCTGGTCGTGGAATGGGTCGAAGTGGTCGAGTTCGGTCGACGCCGCTAGGCGGCGTAGGTGCCGGTGAGCTCCGCGGCCTGCGGCCGGCCGACGTGTCCCGCCTCCTGCAGGATCGCCGGGACTTCGGGGTCGGACACGAAGTGCTGCCAACCCTCGGCGTCCCAGTCGAACAGGACCCAGACGCGGTCGTCCTCGCTCGGGTCGCGGAACACCGTCGCGCCCTTGCTGCCGTGCTCCTTGCGCTTCTCGGCGCCCTTGGTCGAGAAGATCTCCACGAACCGGTCGAAGTCCTCGACCTTCGTCGTTGCCAGGATCACAGTGCCCCTCCTCCGGGAACGTCCGTCGCAGGGTTGCAACGGTTCGTCCAGTGTGCGGGGAAAGGACTCCCCACCGCATCGGGAGTTCTCCCCATTTCGCCGGAGCGTCGAGTTCGGGGTACGCGCCGGCGCGGGTCAGACGACGACGGCGTGTTGGAACGCCCAGAGCGTGGCCGCGGCCCGGTTCGACACCCCGATCTTCGTGTAGATGTGCTGGATGTGGTGATCGGCGGTCTTCGGTGAGATGTAGAGGCGGTCGGCGATCTCACGCGTGGTGAGGCCATCGGCGACGAGCAGCAGCACCTCCACCTCCCGCCGGCTCAGGTCACCGGGACGATCGGGCGTTGCCGTCTGCGACGCCAGCCGCGCCCGCGCAACCTGGAGCTGATCGTGCGCGTAGAGCGCGGCGGCGCCGAGCTCCAGGGTCGAGCCGTCGGCCACGCACTCGGCGAACCGGTCCGGAGCCAACGACGACGAAATGTGGTCGGCGAGCTCGGGGAGGTCGCGCAGATGGTGGTCGCCACCGGCCGCCCCCGTGATGGCGCCGTAGAGCGTGGCTGCCACCTCCGGGGCGTCGATCCGATCGAACAATGACGTCACGCTCGCCACCGTGATGCCGAGCTGGGCGACGTTGCCGGAACGGCGGAAGGAATCGATGGCGGCGCCGAACAGGTCGATCGACTCCGCGGGCACCGCGTCGGCGAGCTGGAGCAGCGCGGCGTCCCGCGCGATGAACCCTTCGAAGAACGTGATCCCGTCCCGCTGGACGTACTCCAGCGCGTCGCGCCAGAGCACGAGCGCGCGGGCAGGCTCGCGATGCGCGTACACCGACCCGCGCACCCAGAGCGCATACGCGATCAACCACGCGTTGCCGTAGGTGCGCGCGGCGTCGACGCCCTCCTCCACCAGCGCGAGCGCCTCGTCGACCCGTCCGGTCGCCTGGAGACCATCCACGAACCCGGGCAGGCCGTGCGCGCGAGCCGAGCCGGGGAGGTCCGCCACCAGGCGGGTGAGCTCCAGGTAGTCGTCCAGCCGTCCGCAGTACACCTGGGCGAGCGCCTCGATGAACATCGCCCACCCGGAGTCGAACGCGTCGTAGCGCGCGTCCGCCTCCAAGCGCTGCGCGAGCTGCGCGTGCGCGACACCGGCTTCGGGCCGTCCGGTGAAGCAGCTGTAACCCGCCGCGGTGTACACGCGCGGCAGACGACGGATGTCGGCGGCTGCCGCCGCGTCGATGATCTCCTCGACCCAGCCCACCGCCTCGAACAGCTCCGCCGACACGCCGATCATGGCCGCGTGCGCAGCGACGTCGGCCGCCGTCTCGAGGTCGTCCCGTGCCACGCTCCAGCGGAACGCGGCACGCAGGTTCGCGAACTCGGTCGCCACCCAACCGACCGCATCGTGGAACCCGGGACCGTTCCACACCTCCCAGCGCGCCTTCACCTCGCGCCCGAACCAGGCGGCGTGCCGATCGCGCGCCTCGTCGAGCCCGCCGGTGTCGGCGAGCTCGTACTCGGCGAACTGACGGATGGTCTCGAGCAGGCTGTACCGGACGGTGTCCGCAGTCCGGCTGGCGACGACGAGGGACTTGCGCACGAGGGAGTGGACGTGGGTGAGGACCTCGATGGGATCCTCGATGCCGGTCACCGCGCCGAGCGCGTCGACGTCGAACCCGCCGGCGAACACCGACGAGTGCATCAGCACCGCCCGCTCCTCGTCGTCGAGCAGGTCGTAGGACCACGCCACCGTCTCCCGCAGGCTGCGCTGGTGCCTCGAGCCGGTCAGCAGCCGGAAGCGGTTCGCCTCCAGGCGCTGCTGCAGGTCCACCGGGGTCAGCGAGACCATCCACGCGGCCGCCAGCTCGATCCCCAGCGCGAGCCCGTCGACGCCGCGGCAGATCTCGGTCACCGCGTCGGCGGTCGCACTGTCGTCGAGCGTGAAGCCCGGGTCGACCGCACGGGCGCCGCGCGACGAAGAGCGCGACCGCGGCGGACGCCGCGCCACCGTCGAGAGCCATCGGCGGGACGGCCACCAGGTGCTCGCCGGCGGCGTGCAGACCCTCGCGGGACGTCGCGAGGACCGTGACCGTGTCGGCTCGGGAAGTGATGACGTCGACCGTGGCCGCAGCCGCGTCGACGACGTGCTCGCAGTTGTCGAGGACCACCAGGAGTCGACGGCCGGCGAGCGCGTCGGCCAGGGTCTCGGTGATCGGCACGTCGGCGCGGGGCGTGATCCCGAGTGCGGTGGCGAACGCGTCGGGAACCGAATCCGCGTCGGCGACCGGCGCGAGCTCGACCAGCCACACACCGTCGGGGAATTCGTCGGCGAGGCCCGCGCCGACCGCGAGCGCGAGCCGTGTCTTGCCGACACCACCCACGCCGGTGAGGGTCACCAGGCGGTGGGTCCGCACGAGCTCGACGACTTCGGCGAGCTCGAACGCCCGGCCGACGAGCGCGGTCGTCGGGATGGTCATGTTCCCGCGGCGCGCGTCGACCGTGCGCAACGCGGGGAACGCGACGCCCGCGCCGTCGGCCCGGATCTGGAAGACGTGCTCGACCCCGGCGAGGTCGGGCAACCGGTGCTCACCGAGATCGACGAGCTCGGCGTCGTCGAGCAACGCCGCGGTGGGCGCACCCACGAGGATCTGACCACCGTGGCCCGCGGCCATGATGCGCGCCGCCCGGTTCGGCACCGGACCCGCATACACGCCGTCGCGTTCGGAGGCCTCACCCGTGTAGATGCCCATGCGCACCGCGAGCGGCACCGCCTCGGGCCACTGCTCCGCCCCGAGACCGGCCTGGATCTCGACCGCGCTGTCGATCGCGTCGCGCGCGTCGGCGAACGCGACCGCGCACCCCGAGCCGGTGGCGGCGAACACGTACCCGTCGCGCGCGCCGACTGCGCCGCGGAGGATCTGGTCGTGGCGTGCCAGCGCGGCCGGCATCGCCGTCGGGTGGTCCTCCCAGAGGCGCGTCGAACCCTCGACGTCGGTGAAGAGGAAGGTGACGACGCCTGATGGCAGCTGCCCCACGGGTCCCGACGCTACCGGTGCGCATGCGGTCCACGTCGCGGCGTCGCGCGGCGGCGGTTACCGTGCGTGCGTGTCCCAGGATCCCGAATCGGTCGCGGGCGGCGGCGAAGCGTCCGACGAGCGGCGTCGGCTCCCGAGCGTCGAGGTCGTGCGGCGCACGCTCGGCGACGTGCCGCACGCGCTCGCCGTGCGCGGTGCCCGCGACGCGGTCGAGGCCGGCGCGACGGGCCGCCGCCGGCGGCGCCGTGGTCGATCCGGCGACCGTGTTCGAGGACGCCCGCCGACGCGCGGAGCGGGCCGGACGGTCGACGCTCCGGCCGTTGATCAACGCCACCGGGGTGCTGCTCCACACCAATCTCGGTCGTGCGCCCCTGGGCGACGACGCGTTGCGCGCCGTGGTCGACGTCGCCCGCACCTTCAGCAGTCTCGAGTACGAACTCGACCGGGGCGTGCGCGGCTCCCGTCACGATCACGTCGGCCATGTCCTCGCCACGCTGACCGGTGCCGAGGACGGCCTCGTGGTGAACAACAACGCCGCCGCGGTGCTGCTGGCGTTGAGCGCGACCGCCCGGGACCGCGCGGTGGTCGTGTCGCGCGGCGAGCTCATCGAGATCGGTGGCGGCTTCCGGATCCCCGAGATCATCACCCAGTCGGGATGTCGGCTCGTCGAGGTCGGCACGACCAACAAGACCCGTCGCGCCGACTACGAACGGGCGCTCGACGACCAGGGTGCCGTCATCCTGAAGGTGCACACCTCCAACTACCGCATCGTCGGCTACACCGAGGACACCCCGGTGCGAGCGCTGGCGATGCTGGGCGCGCCCGTGATCGTCGACCTCGGCTCCGGCCTGCTCGACGAGCAGGTCCCGTGGCTCGCCGAGCGCCCCGCGTGGCTGGGCGACGAACCCGGGGTGCGCCAGGCGCTCGACGACGGCGCCGACGTCGTGACGTTCTCCGGCGACAAGCTCCTGGGCGGGCCCCAGGCGGGCATCATCGTCGGTCGCACCGCGACGCTCGACGTCATCCGTCGTCATCCCCTCGCGCGCGGTGCGCGTCGACAAGATGACCCTCGCCGCGCTGGAGGTCGTCCTGCGCGCGTACCTGCGTCCTGACGTCAGCGACATCCCCTTCTGGGCGATGGCGACGCGTCCGATCGACGAGCTCCACCAGCGGGCCGACGCGATCGCGACCACCGTGCCGTCCGCGCACGTCGTCGAGCTGGAGGCGACGGTCGGTGGTGGCTCGATCCCGGGTGCGCGCATCCCGTCGGTCGGGCTCGCGATCGAGACCGCCGACGCACCCGGCGCGCTCGCCACCCTGCGGGAGCACTCGGTCGTCGCGCGCGTGCACGGCGGATCGGTCGTGGGCGATCTCCGCACGGTCGACCCGGTCGACGACCCGCACCTCGCCAAGGCGCTGCTCGCACTCGATCGATGAGAACGATCGCCACCGCGGGACACGTCGACCACGGCAAGTCGACGCTGGTCCGCGCCCTCACGGGGACCGATCCGGACCGCTTGGCCGAAGAGCAGGCACGCGGTCTCACGATCGATCTCGGCTTCGCCTTCGCCGCGCTCCCGTCGGGACGGCGGATCGGCTTCGTCGACGTGCCCGGACACGCCCGGTTCCTGCCCAACATGCTGGCCGGGGCCGGAGCCGTCGACCTGGTGCTGTTCGTGATCGCGGCCGACGAGGGCTGGTGCGCGCAGAGTCGTGAGCACCTCCAGATCCTCGACCTGCTCGGCGCCGCGGGCGGCGTGATCGCGCTGACGAAGATCGATCGGGTGGACGACGACCGCGTCGAACAGGTCGTCGCTGAGATCCGGGTCCACACGCAGGGCACCGTGCTCGACGGGGCGACCATCGTGCCGTGCGACGCGGCGCGGGGCGACGGGATCCCCGAGGTGCGTGCCGCGCTCGACGCGCTGCTCGACACCGTGGGCGCGCCCGTCGACCGCGGTCGACCGCGGCTCTGGGTCGATCGCGCCTTCTCGGTGAAGGGCGCGGGAACGGTGGTCACGGGCACCCTCGAAGGCGGACGGCTTTCCGACGGTCGATCCGTGGTGCTCGTCGCGCGCGAGACCCGGTCGGCGCGGATCCGCGGGCTGGAATCGGGCGGGCGCACCGTCGACGTCGCCGAACCGGGCGCGCGCGCGTCGCAGTGAACCTCGCCGGCGTGGAGCGTTCCGAGGTGGCGCGGGGTGACGTGCTCGTCCTCGACGGACAGTGGCACCCGACCGCGGTGGTCGATGGCCGCGCGCGGCTCGACGGTCCGGTCCCCACGTCACACGCGGTGCTCCACGTCCACGTCGGCAGCGCGAAGCTGCACGGGCGAGTGCACGTGACCGACGGCTTCGCCCGGGTCCGGCTCGACCGTGCGGTCCCCCTCGTGCCGGGCGACCGGCTCGTCCTCCACGATCCGGGGCCCAGCGCGGTGGTGGGTTCGGTCGAGGTCCTCGACGCGCATCCCCGTGCCCGACTCGATCCCGATCGCCTCCGGCGACCGGTGCTCGAACGGTGCTTCCTCGCCGAGCCGTGGCAACTGCGTGACGAGCTCGGCCCGGCAACCGGACTCGACGAACGGACGCTCGACGACGAGCTGCGGCGGATGACCGCGCAGGGGGTCGTCGTCGAGCTCGACTCGTGGTTCGTGCGCGCCGACGAGCACCGACGTTCGGTCAGTGACTTGGTCGAGGCGGTCGCCGAACATGCGCAGCCGCTCGCTGACGCGGCCGTCGCCGTCGGGATCTCGCGCGACCAGGTGAAGGTGCTGGCACCACGCGTGGACGCGGTCACGCTCGATCAGAACGTCGTTCGTCACCGCGACGCGGTGGACACCGCGGCGACACCCGCCGGGCGCGCGGTGCTCGAGCTGCTCCGTGCTCAGCCGTACGCGCCACCCGATCCCCGCGCCCACGTCGATGATCCGCGGGTGCTCACCGCGCTCGTGCGCGAGGGTGCGGTGACGAAATGCGACGACATCTGGTTCGCGAGCGACGCGCTCGGCACGCGCCGCGGCGCTCGTCGTCACCACGCTCGCGACCACACCCCGGCTCACGGTGGCCGACCTGCGCGACCTGCTCGGGTCGAGCCGCAAGTACACCATCGCGATCGCGGGGTGGCTCGATGCCATCGGCATCACCCGACGTCAGGGCGACCTGCGGGTGCGCGGCGCCGCCACCCTGCCCGCCGGTGGGCTCGACGGCGCGGGCGACGGCGGGGGCGACGGCGGGGACGACGGCCTCGGCGGCAGTCCGCTCAGCTGAGGACCGAGATCCGGCCCGGCGCGTCGTCGGTGAGGTGACCGATCACCGCCGCCGCCGGCGTCCCGCGCCCGCCGAGGTCGGCGACGAGCGCGTCGACCGCGTCGGGCGCCACCGCGAGCAGGAGCCCGCCCGACGTCTGCGCGTCGGCGAGCACCAGTTGCTCCACATCGTCCGCCGTGCCCCAGTCGGCAACCTCGCTCACCCACGCGTGGTTGCGTCTCGTCCCGCCGGGCACGACGCCGTCGGTCAACAGATCGCGCACGCCTTCGAGCACGGGCACCGAGCGGGCGTCGACGCGAGCGGACACACCCGACGCGACCACCATCTCCCGGAGGTGGCCGAGGAGCCCGAAACCGGTGACGTCGGTCGCCGCGTGGACCGCGGGGCCGGCGGCCACGGCCGCGTCGCGTGCCGTCGCGTTCGACGTCGTCATGAGCGTCACCGCTTGCGCGACGAGGCTCGCGGACGCGAGGTCGCGCTTCAACGCCGACGCCACGACCCCGACGCCGATCGGCTTGGTCAGCACCAGCGCGTCACCCGGCTGCGCGGTGCGGTTGGTCAGCACGTGGTCGGGATGGACGAGCCCGAGCACCGCGAGGCCGTACTTCGGCTCCGGATCCGTGATGGTGTGCCCGCCTGCGAGCACGGCGCCGGCGGCGCGCACGACGTCGGCGCCTCCGGCGAGCACCTGCGCGAGCAAGTCGAGGGGCAGATCGTCGGTGGGCCAGCCGACGAGGTTGAGTGCCACGAGGGGGGTGCCACCCATCGCGTACACGTCGGACAACGCGTTCGTCGCCGCGATCCGGCCCCAGTCGTAGGCGTCGTCGACGATGGGCGTGAAGAAATCGGTGGTGAGCACCGCGGCGAGATCCTCACGCAGCCGGTAGACGGCGGCGTCGTCGGAGGTCTCCATGCCCACGAGCAGCGCGTCGGCGGCCGCGGGGTCGGGCGCCAGTGTGTCGAGCACGCTCCGCAGGGCGCCGGGCGCGAGCTTGCACGCGCACCCTCCCCCGCTGGTGAAGGACGTCAGGCGGATGTCGGCGGCGATCGCCGCGTCGGTCGAGCTGGATCGGGTCATGGCGGAGGCGGCAGGAATCGAACCCACCGGACGGGCGAGCCCGTCCCACTCGTGTTGAAGACGAGGGGGGCCACCAGACCCCGTTCACCTCCGTGCGCCAGGGTACCGAGCGGACGACGAGGGGTTGTCTTGAGCGGCGCCGGGCAGACCACTACCTTGCGGCGGAGGCACTCCGGTCCACCCGATCGCGGTGTGCTCCCGAGATGAGGAGCGGCATGACCACCCTGCACGCGTCGCGCTTCGAGTACCAGAGCGAAGCGGACCTGCTCGAGGACTACCACGCCCGCGGCTGGACCGACGGGCTGCCGATCGTCGCCCCCACCCCCGAGCGCGTCGCCGAGTTCCTCGCCGCAGCCGGGCTCGCGCCTGACGAGGTGCTCGGGGAGGTCCGTACCCGCCAGGTGGTGGTCACCGCCGAACAGGTCGCGATCAATGCGGTGATGGCGGGCTGTCGTGCCGACTACATGCCGGTCGTGGTGGCGGCCGTGCGCGCGCACCTGAGCGAGAAGGGCAACTGCCACAGCACCACCGGCACGCTCTCGGGCGCGGCGCAGGTCGTCATCGTGAACGGGCCCGCACGCACCGAGCTCGACGTGAACTGCCTCGCCGGGTGCTTCGGACCGGGATGGCGCGCCAACGCGACCATCGGGCGGGCGCTCCGACTCGTCATCCGCAACGTCTGCCGCGCGGTACCGAACTTCCTCGACCGGGCGAGCTTCTCGACCCCGGCGCGGTACACCTTCTGCTTCGGCGAGGACGAAGAGGGCAGCGACTGGCTGCCGCTCGCGCAGGAGCGCGGCGTGCCCATAGGCACGAGTGCAGTGACCGTGGCCTCGATGATGTCGTTCGAATCCGCCACCGACTTCACCAGTCGCGAACCGGAAGGGGTGACGGCATCGATCGCACGCGCCATCCGCAAGCGGGGCACCGCGGGCGACGTGTGGCTCGGCGACGGCACGAGCGTGGTCGTCGTCGTCGGTCCCGAGCACCGGCGCTACTTCGTCGAAGCCGGCTGGTCGAAGGCCGACCTCCGCGCCGCGCTCTGGCCCCAGCTCACCGCGCCGCCGTTGCCGGGCGAAGGCACGGTCAAGCTCGCCCACCCGGAGGGTGTCCTCCTCGTGGCCGCCGGTGGCCCCGGCATGGCCGAGAGCTGGATCATCTTCCCCCACCTCGCGTGGGCCATCACCGAACCCGTCGCGCCGGACGGGCATGCTGCATCCGGAGGTGCGCAGTGATCGTCGGACTCGACCCTTCCAACGGCCCGCTCCAGGAGACCGGCGGTGAGGCCGCAGTGCGTCCCGAGTCGTTGCAGGGCGTCGTGATCGGCCTGGTGTCGAACGGCCTCGGCCGCAGCGACGACATCCTGCGCCGCGTCGCCGAGGAGATCGGGCAGCTCCAGCCGTTCGCCCGCGTGGTCGCGGTGCGGAAGCCGAGCGTGTCGGTGCCGCCGGATCCGATCGACTGGGAGAAGCTCATCAACGAGGTGACCGTGGCGGTCGCCGGGTTCGGTGGTTGAGGCTCCTGCAGTGCGCGGAGTTTGCGCGACGCCGTGGAACTCGAGTGGTCGGGCATCCCCACCGTGGCGGTGGTCCATCAGGCGATGCACGGGAGCGCTCGGGCGATCGCCGGTATCAGTGGAATGCCCGACTACCCGTTCCTCACCGTCGACTACCCGCACGTTCCGCTCGCGGTCTGGACCGACGAGGAGATCGACGACGTCGCCCGTGACCTGGCGCCCAGGATCGTGGCACTGCTCACCACCGAACCGGCATGACGCCTGAGACCATCGACGCCGAGATCCCGTACCTGCGGAGCGAGCTGCGTTCCGTGCAGGTGGAGTTCGAGTCACGCGTGCTCGACGAGCGAACGGTCGAACGGCGGGCGATGCCGGTCCGCAACGGACGGATCGCGACGGTCCCACCGTCGCTGGCGCGTGAGGGTCTCGAGCTGGTGTCGTGGCCGAGCCCGGTCGCGCGCGAGCGGCTGGACGAGCTCGTCGCGCAGAAGCCGTTGTTGACCATGCGCCCGATCGAGTTCGACTACTGGGCCGAGACGATTCCGGTGATCCGCGCGCGCACCGGCGCGCGCGACGTGTTGCCGCTCCACGCGTCGACCGTGCGCTACAGCGAACGGGCGCACCGCGACGGGATGATGACGCAGGCGGGCTGGGCCCACCTCGACTACGACGCCGACGAAGCCGCGGTGCAGTTGCAGGACACCCTCGACCGCGCCGAACAGGACGTCGCGCCGTTCACCCGGTACGTGCTCTACCAGACCTGGCGGGTCCTCACCGAGCCTCCGCAGGACTTCCCGCTCGCGATCTGCGACTGGCGCACCGTCACCGCAGCCGACATCGTGCCGCTCGAGTACCACGTGGGCACCGACGGCAGCGACGTGACGTACCGATCGCAGGGAAGCCGGCACAGCGAGCGCCACGAGTGGTGGTACTTCCCGGACCTCACGCCCGACGAACTGCTCCTCTTCGTCGGGTTCGACTCCGCGCACCCCGACTCCCCCAGCTCGCTGCACGTGTCGTTCGAGGATCCGACCGCGCGCGACCCGGTGCCCCGGGCGAGCGTCGAGACGCGCTTCTTCGGCCTCTTCGCCTGAAGCGTCCCCGCGCCGGTCAGGAGGCGGTGAACTCGAAGGACGCCCCGCGGTTCAGCGCGGCCGGGATCGCCAGCGCGTCGGGCGCCGTGCCGGGCACGAGTTCGATCCCGCGCGCGTGGAAGTACGCGCGGGCACGGTCGAGGTCCTGGACCCCGAACACCGTCGATCGGATGCCCTCCCCGTGGGTCCGCAGGTGCTGCGCCGTCGCGCCGTCGCCGTCCGGTGCGACGAGCTCGAGCACGGCGCCGCCGATCTCGAGCCCCACCGCGGTCGCGGCGATCGCCGCCCGACGCGCCTCGTAGCGCACCTCGTGCTGGAGCACCGCCTGGAAGTCCGGGAGTGCCGTCGCCATGTCGCCCACGGCGACCGTGAAACCACGAAGGCCGGTGCATCCCAGCGGGTGCTCGTCCCGCCAGTACGACGCCGGCCGCAGCGGTCGGTCGAGCAGCTCCGCGTTGTCGTGGAACGAGTCGTCGAAGAATTCGAGCGACACACCGTGGCAGTCGGCCGGATGGGTGTGCACGGCGACGTCGAGGTCGCGCGCGACGCGGATGCCGCGCGCCGCGAGTGTCTGCCTGACCGCGACCATGTCGGCGACGTGGTACTCCACGCCGAGGTAGTGGGGCCCGTAGCGCGTGTGCAGGAAGAACTCGTTCGGTACGAAGATCTCGAAGAGGACCCCACCGACCTCCATGAGGCACGCGTGCCACGTCGGCTGCTGGCGGTCGAAGACCACGACCCCACCGAACAGCTGCGCGTAGTGCTCGACAGTTGCGTCGTAGTCGTCGTGCACGACGTTGAGGTGCTCGACGCGCCGCGCCCGGATCGGCTCCGCCACTAGGCCATGCCGAGCGTCGCGCCGGCGTCGACGACGAGCTCACGGCCGGTGACCTGACGCGACCGGTCGGAGAGGAGCCACACGACCGCATCCGCCACGTCGGTCGCGTCGGTGACCCTTCGCAGGGGCACGCCGCGCTCGGCGCGCTCGTAGGCCCGCTCGTCGAGGGTGCCGGGGAACATCGTCGTGCCCATCATCCCGCCGGGATGGACCGAGTTGACGCGCACGCCGCTCGGGCCGAGCTCGCCGGCGCCGTACTTGGTGAGGCCGCGGACCGCCCACTTGCTGGTGCCGTAGCTCGACAGACGCGGATGCGCCACCATGCCGGCCGTCGACGAGACGTTCACGATCGAACCGCCACCCGACGTCGACATGGCCCGTGCCGCGCTCTGCATCCCGAGCCACACGCCCATGACGTTGACGTCGAGCACGCGGGCGAACTCCTCCGGGTCCTCCTCGAGGAACGGGCGGGCCTCGAGGATCACCGCCGCGTTGTTCACGAGACCGTCGAGCCGGCCGTGCGTCCCGACGACATCGTCGACGACGCGCGTCCAGTCGTCGGCCCGGGTGACGTCGTGCCGGAGCACCGCGCCGGCGTCGTCCCCGGTGATGTCGGTGGCGACCACCGTCGCGCCGTCGGCGCGGCACGCCTCCGCGATCACCGCACCCAACGAGCGCCCGGCGCCGGTGACCACGACGATCTTCTCGGCGAGCTGTCCGTCGGGCATGGCTCAGCCGAGCACGAAGCCGGCGTAGCCCTGGGCCGCGACCTCGTTGCAGCGATTCATGTACTTGGGCAGCCCGCCCACGTACGGGAGGAAGACGCGGGGCTTGCCCTCGATGTTGGCGCCGTTGTACCAGGAATTGCACGAGTCGGCGGTGAACATCGTTCCCTGTGCGACGGCGTTGACGTGGTCGCACCACTCGTCCTGCGCGTCGAGGTCGGCCTCGGCGCGGGTGCAGCCGTGCTCCACGAGGTAGCCGATGAAGTCGGCGATCCAACCCAGTTGCAGCTCGATCTGCGGCGGGTAGGTCGCCAGCACGCCGGGGCTGCCGGGCCCGACGCAGATGAAGAGGTTCGGATAGCCCGCGGTGCCGATGCCGAGGTACGTGCGGGGGCCGTCGGCCCAGTCGTCGCGCAGGGATCTGCCATCCCGACCACGCACGTCGATGCGCGTCAGCGCGCCGGTCATGGCATCGAACCCGGTGGCGAGAACGAGCACGTCGAGCTCCACGAAGCGCTGCTCGGTGCGCACACCCGTCGCGGTGACCTCCTCGATGGCCTCCGCGCCCAGATCGACGAGGGTCACGTTGTCGCGGTTGAAGGTCTCGAAGTAGTTCGAGTCGAGGACGGGACGCTTGCACCCGAGCGGGTAGCCACGCGGTGAGAGCGCAGCCGCGACGTCCGGATCGTGCACGGTGCGCCGCACCATCTCCCGGAAGAGCTCGACGGCCATCTCGTTGGCGTCGAGATCGGACGCGGTGTCGGTCCAGACCCGGCACGCGCTGAAGCCGTGCTCGGCGAGCGCCGCTTCGCGCTCCTCAGGGGTGCTCTCGAGGATCCGCCGCTCGTCGCTCGGGAAGGCGAAGATCACGGCGCCGGTGGTTCCCGCGGTACCACTGAACGATGCGTACTGCTCCGCCCGGAGCTCGCGGTAGCGCGCCTTGATCGCCGCTTGCTGCTCGTCGGTGAGCGGCTGGTTCCGGGACGGCCACGTGAACGCAGCGGTGCGCTGGAACACGGTGAGGTGCCGGGCGATCTTCGCGAGCTCGGGGATCGCCTGCACGCCCGACGAACCGGTCCCCACGATCCCGATGCGCTTGCCCTCGAGCTCCACCCCTTCCTCGGGCCAGAGGCTGGTCTGCACGATCGTGCCGGCGAAGTCGTCGATGCCCGGCCACGAGGGGCGGTTGGGTGCCGACAGGCCGCCGGTCGCCATGACCGCGAACCGGGCCCGGAACTGCTCGCCGGTCTCGGTGTCGAACACCCAGGTGTCGGTGTCCTCGTCGAACGTCGCCGCGGTCACGCCGGTGGACAGGCGGATGTCGCGGCGCAGGTCGTACCGGTCGGCGAGGTGGTTCAGGTAGCGCTCGATCTCGGGCTGCGAGGCGAAGTGCTCGCTCCAGACCCACTCCTGCTCGAGGTCGGCGTCGAACCCGAAGGAGTACTCCAGGCTCGGGATGTCGCAACGAGCGCCGGGATAGCGGTTCCAGTACCAGGTACCACCGACTCCCGTACCCTTCTCCAACACGAGGACTCGGAAGCCTTCGTCGCGCAATCTCTTGAGCGCGTACAAACCCGACATTCCCGCGCCCACCACCACCACGTCTGCGTCCAGCACCACTCGGGGCACCCTATGCGCATGGCGGACGGTGCGCGACGGGTCGAGCTCACCGGGCGCATCGGGGCGGCGGGGTTCGCGTCCGGTGACCGCATGGTCGTCGGCGTGTGGACCTCGGGACCGCTCGGACCGATGACCGACGTGATGTGGGCTCGGCCGGACGGCGAACGCGTCCTGTTGGCACCGGACGAGCCGGCGGCCGAGTTCATCGCGTCGATGTACCGGTTCGAACGCGTCGAGGTCGTGCCCGTGCGCGGCGGCTGGAACGGGGGGACCCTGGAGGTCTCGGCCGGAGTGGTGTCGATCCGGCTCGTCACCGGCCGCGGGTGGCGCCTCCCGCCGCCGTCGCTGCGGCCGCCCTGGTTCACTCGGTTCGTCGAAGCACCAATCGCCCGCGTGACGATGGGCGTGCGCGCGGTACGGCGTGACTCCTCTGGGTGTGCGCGAGTGGTACCGCGCCGACCGATGGCGGCCGGTGGTCAGCGGATCGGCGACCGTCGACGGCGTCGACCTCGGACCGATCGGGCCGGTCAACCCGCCGTGCCGGTTCGGGTTCTCCGAACCCCCGACGCGTCCGTCGGTTACCGAAGTCCGGCCCCTGCTGGAGTTCCCGTGATCTTGCACGTCGCATGCAGCACAACGCCGAGTGCGGCATGAGCGTCGCCGCGTTGCTGCGCCGCACCGGGCATCCTGGCGTCGTGGAGACTCAGCGCCTCGTCCTGCGCAGGTGGCGCGAGGCGGATCGGGAGTCGCTCGCGGCGATGAACGTGGACCCGATCGTGGTGGAGCATTTTCCTGCGACCCAGAGCGCGATCGAGACGAACGAGTTCATCGATGATGATCGAGCACAGCTTCGAGGAGCATGGCTGGGGGTTCTGGGCGGTCGAGAGTCCGTGCCGCGCTCCGTTCACCGGTTTCGTCGGCCTGTCGCCCCTGAGCACCACGGGTTCGACATGCTCGACCTCGACGAAGTCGTGGCCGTGACGACCCACTGCAACCGCACCTCTCGACGGGTCATGGAAGAGCTCGGCATGGACCACGATCCGGCCGATGACCCCGAGCATCCGAAACGTTCCTGCGGCCATCGATTGCAGCCATTCGTGCTGTACCGGATCGGGAACGCTCACCGACGCGCCGCCTGAACGACACGACGGTGCGGCCTCGTCACCGGCCGGCACTGTCGCGATAGCGACCCGGCGTGAACCCGATGCGGCTGCGGAAGCCCCGGGTCAGGTGACTCTGATCGGCGAACCCGGTCATCGCCGCGACCTCCGCCGGCGCGAGGCCGGCGGCGAGCAGCCGACGGGCTTCGGCGATGCGCATGCTGACGAGGAATTGGTGCGGCGTCATGCCGGTGACGGCGCGGAATCGGCGTAGCAGCCGGAACTTCGACTCGCCGACGGCGGCGGAGATGGCGTCGAGGTCGAGGTGGTCGATGAAGCGATCGCGCAGCAGTTCGACGGTGGCGATGACGGCGGGGTCGGCGACCGGACGCTGCGAAGGGTCGCCAACGGGTCCGAGATCGTCGAGCAGCGCGAGCAGGGCGCACTCACGCGCGAACCGGGTGCCTTCGCCGTGTTCGCTCGCACGGTGTACCGCGAGCAGCCGCGAGCGCAGGTCTGCGTCGCGCACGACCGGCCGGGTGATGGGTGATCGCACGACGGCGGGAGCTTCGTCGAGCGTCGCCATCAGGAACGCTGCGGGAAGCACGATCAGCCTCGCGCTCCAGGGACCGTCGTCGAGCCGGGTACCGCGGTGTCGATGCTCAGGGTCGAGGGTGAGCAGGTCGTCCTTCGCGACGAGCAACGACCCTCGGCCCCTGACGAGGTGAAAGCCACGACTTCCGGTCGGGGTGCCGATGACGTATTCGTCGACGGGGTCGACCGTGTATTCGGTGCTGATCCCGCTCATCCACACCACGCCGGGGACGACGTCGTCGTGCCAGATGGCCGGATCGTCGAGCCGCCGCGCCACACCGGCAGCGCCAGGCCGGTCGGTGACGTCTGCAAGATCGTCCAAGACAACTCTCCGGCGCGCGCGATGGAATCACAGCATGATCAGCATCCACATCATCGCAAAGCCGGCGGCGGATGCGTCGCGGTGGTATCAGGACGTGTTCGGCGCGGTCGAGCAGTCTCGACTGGAGGTGCCCGGTCACCGGCTCATCGACGTCCGCCTCGACGTGGGCGGGACGGGCGTCGTGCTCGCCGACGAGTTTCCCGAGCACGGCGCGCTCTCTCCGACGACCACCGGGGAGTCGTCGGCCGTGTTCTACCTCCACACCGACGACCTCCCCGATGATGTCGACGCAGTGTGGGAGCGTGCGATCGCCAGCGGTGCCGAGGCGATCCGAGAACTCGCCGACACGTTCTGGGGCGAGCGCGAGGGACAGATCGTCGATCCGTTCGGCCACAAGTGGGGACTCACCCAGCACGTGCGCGACGTCCCCCACGACGAAGTTGCAGCGATGGCGGCACAGGCCTTCGCTTCGGACGAAGCCTGACCCCCTTGCGGACCGCGATCAGCCATCGCAGGGGATCGTGCAGGAACGGGCTTCCTCAGTAGGGCGCGGCGATCTCGTCCACGAGCAGGCTCGCGGTGCACGTGCCGACGAACCCGTCTTGGTCGAAGAGATCGGCGCGCGCGTGGCCGATGCCGTCGAGCGCGTACCAGGCGCGCGTGGCGACGCCGGTCCACTCTCCCTGCGGCGCGCGGTTCAGGTTGATGGTCAGATCGGCGTTGATCGCCGACCAATGCCTGAGGTCGAGGTAGTTCCCCGAGTTGGCGGTGAAGTCGGACGCCCACGCAAGCCGAACGGTCGGCGACGGTTCCTCGCTGGCGATGACCGGTCGCGTCGCGCGATACCAACTCGTCGCCGCGCCCGGTGAGCCCGCGTCGCGCATCTCCGTTGCGTCGATGAACCCGTTGAGGTCGTTCGTCCGCGGCCCGTGGTCCCGCGGCTCGCCGAGCGGTGGTGTGACGATCGGCGGCAGGCTCGGATCGGTCGGTGCGTCCGGACCGGTCCCGAGTCGGAACCGCAGCGCGGTTGCACGCGCCACCTCGATCCCGTCGGGATCGGTGATGGTGGCCACCACGACCTGGAGGCGCTTGCCCTGGCGCACGATCTCGGCGTCCACCTGCAGCCGACCGAGCGGGACGCGGCGGTGCATGTCGACCGTGATCCGGGCGATCCGCATCGGCACCAGCGTGGGTACGCCCTCGACCGCCCAGGTGAGCAGGGCCGCCGGCGTACCCCCGTACTGGCTGTTCGGGTCCCACGGACCCTGCGTGAGCATGGTCGCGACCACGACACCGTCGGCTTCCGGCACGAACATCGCATCCACGTGGCCTTGCTTACCTGACGGAATTTCACAACGGCCAGTCGGCGCCGCGATTGCGCTCGAGCACCTCCATCGATTGCGCGTGCGTCACGTCCACCGCGTGGACTACTCGTCGATGGGTTGGTGGGGGTCGTCGAGTGTGAGCCCGAGCTCGTCGAGCTCGGTCTGGTCGACCTCGAGCATCTCGGCGACGGTCTCGTCGCCGTCGCCGTCGTCGTCGTCGACCGCATCGGGATCGACGGCCGCGAGCGCCTCGTCGCGCGCTTCGATCTGGTCTTCGATCTCCAGCTCCCGCGCTTCCTCGGGACCCGGTTCGTCGCCCTTCCGTCGTGCGCTCACGATCGCCTCCTCACGTTGCTCACGTTGTTCAGGATGCTGCACTTGCCGACACCGGGATCTCGACCGAGATCGTGTCACGCCATTGGCGCAACACCAGGTACGGACCGTGGAGCGCGCCGCGGTCCCAGTGGCCGAAGCCCAACGTCGTACCACTGCGTCCCTCGGCGGCAGGGACCTGCTTCACGAGCTCGAGTCCGTCGCGCACGCCTGCGGCAGTGAGCTCCGGGGCCCGGGCGAGACCCTCGGCGATGAGCTGCCCGAGATCGAAGCCGACCGCGACGAACAAGCCCGCCGTCGCGTCGGTACCGAGACGGGACCGGACCTCGGCGAGCACCTGGTTTTCGTCGGCGATCATGTCGAGGTACGCCCATCCGTCGATCGCACGCGCGTACTCGGGATCGTGGCCTCGGAGGCCCGCCGTGTTCATCACCGCGGGCGCGTCCCATCCGGCGTCCGTACGGGCGTGGGCGACGGCAGTGCCGACGAGACCGAGACCGAGGTACACGAGCGCGTCGGCGCCCGACGCGCGCACCGCGGCGACCTCCTTCGTCGCGTCCTCCGCCAGCGGGCGCGATCGACACCCGCGTGGCGAGGTCGAGTCCGAGGGCCTCGCACTCGGCCTCGAAGAACGATGCGTAGCGGCGACCGATCGGCGAGCGGTCGAGCACGACACCCACCCGGTGCGCGCCGAGTGACGCGACGTGACGAGCGAGGAGC
Organism: uncultured Actinomycetes bacterium; assembly: GCA_963756895.1. Taxonomy (GTDB): domain Bacteria; phylum Actinomycetota; class Acidimicrobiia; order IMCC26256; family DASPTH01; genus DASUAS01. The sequence goes on from CAVWPI010000007.1 coordinate 201,243, forward strand.
ACCGATTCGTCCTCGTGCGAGCCGACCTGGAGGTGGAACATGAACTCGCTCCGGGCGCGCTCGGTCCCGGCCCAGTTGATCGTGGGTATCCGCGCCCGGTCCGCGAGCGGCGTCGCGACCAGTGCGTTGTCGCCGATCGCCGGGCCCACGATCAGCACCACGCCCTGCTCGGCGAGGTCGGCGAAGGCCCGCTCGATCGCGAACGCGGTGCCCGCGGGAAGTCCGAGTCCCGCAGCGTGGACGAACTCGACGTCACGATCGAGTCGCCCGCGCTCGACGAGGTCGTCGATGGCGAGGCGCATGATCGCCTCCCGGGTGCCCCCGAGCGCCTCCTCCTCCTCCATCGACGCGGCCATGTCGTGCAGGACGCCGACTCGGATCGGTGCGGTCATGCGGTGTTCCCCTCGGCCATCCGGCGGTGCAACTGCGGGACAGCCTCGCGCGGGGAAGCGACGGGCGGCACGCCTGCGAAGCGGACCGACCGATCAGCGCGCTCGCATGCGGTTGTTGCGCGCGTTGTGCTCCACCTCGGCGAGGCCGAGGTGTTCGAGCACCGGCGGCACGTAGTTGCCGAACCGGCCCCGGTATCCCTTGCGGAGCCCGTACCAGCCACCGACCGGGTTGTCGGCGGCGCGCGCCCACGCCTCGACCGTGCCCGGCTTCGCGTCCTTCTGCTCGTCGGCGTTGCCGAGCGCCATCCAGTCGCCGTATGCCTGCAGCATGGCGTGCAGGTCCTCGATGCAGCGCAGGTCGTAGCGGAGCGTCGTGGAGCCGACCCGGATCACCAGCGCCGGCGGATCGGCGGCCTCGTCACGCCAGGCGTCGAACTCCGAGCTCCCCGGTGGCGTGGTGAGGATCCAGGGGTCGTCCGGCGTGCCGGATCCTTCGATGTGATCGGCCATGACGGTGCCGCTCCTCGCTGCTGGTCGTGACGTCCGCGCGAGACTGCCACGTCATAGATGACACCATGTGTCATGTATGGCGCGGTCAGGTGGCGGCGACGAGGACGTGGGGGGCGGATGCGAGCCGGACGACTGCTGCAGCTGCTGCTCTTGCTCCACAACGGCGGACGCATGACCGCGGCCGAGCTGGCGCGTCGTCTGGAGGTCTCGCCGCGGACGGTCCTGCGCGACCTCGACGCCCTCAGCGGCGCCGGCGTGCCCGTCTACGCGACGCGAGGACCGCAGGGCGGCTTCGAGCTCCTCGACACCTTCGAGCAACAGGTGCCTCCGGTCCCGCCCGGCCTCGGCACCTCCGGACGCCGGCTGCGGCGAGTGCGGGTGCGTCTGTCCCCCGCCGCGCTCCAGGTGGCACTGGTCATGGGCGCACCCGGAGGTTGGCGCCCGCGCCCCGCGCCGAACGGACGCCCGATCGTCCCGACTGGATCGAAGGCTCGTTCCGCTTCGAGTCCTACGACGCGGCAGTCCGCGAGCTCCTGGCGCTCGGTGGTGACGTCGAGGTGCTGTTGCCGGTCGAGTTGCGCGCCACCATGTCAGTGACTCGGCCGTCGCATCACTGCGCTCCATCAGTGAACGCGCGCTGGATCGCGTCGCGCGTCGCGCGCCGACGCGATCCCAGTAGCCGTATGTCCCACGGTCCCGGAGCTCGGTCGCGGCGTCGACGAGGCCCGCGAGCGCGGCGTACGTGAACGCGCCACCGACCGAGATGCGCGCGACACCGAGCGACGCGAGCTCGTCGACCGGAGGCAGTCCAGGCCGGACGAGGACGTTCACCGGTCGATCGACTGACGACACGACCGCGTGCACGTCGTCGCGGGTGGCGAGCCCGGGCGCGAACAACACGTCGGCACCGGCGTCCTGGTACGCCTGGAGGCGCATGATGGTGTCGGCGAGATCGTCGCGACCGTGGATGAGGTTCTCGGCGCGGGCGGTGAGGACGAGGTGGGTCGGGCCGCGGTGCGCGGCGTCGACCGCCGCGGCGACCCGATCCGCCGCCAACCCGAGGTCGTAGATCGGATCGGCGGCGCGACCGGTGAAGTCCTCGATCGAGCAGCCGGCCAGGCCCGTCTCACACGCCAACGCGACCGTGGTGGCGACGCCGGCCGGGTCGTGGGCGTAGCCGTTCTCAGTGTCGGCCGCGACCGGGACTTCGACCGCACCGCGAGATCCGCGGCGTGGGCGAGCGCCTCGTCGCGGGTGACGGTGCGGTCGAGGCGGCCCAACGTCGCCGCGAACCCACTGCTCGTCGTCGCGATCGCCTCGAACCCGAGCGACGCCAGCAGTCGTGCGGAACCGGCGTCCCAGGCGTTCGGCTGCAGGAGGGGGCGGCTCCCCTGGTGCAGGGCGAGGAACCGCCCGGCCTTCCCGTCGAGCGCGGCCATGCCGCCACCCTACCGAGCGTCCGGCGGGATCGATCAGTGCGTCTCCGCGGCCCGCTTGAGCGCGGCCAGCCACTCCTCCATCCCGACGTGCAGCTTGGAGCTGCTCATGAAGAGGCCGAGGAACGGCCCCGCCATCGACTCCTCGCTCGACACCGTCGTGGTGCCGTTGCCGTCCGACGCCAGGAGGTTCCGGTGCACCGCCTTGGCGCCCGCGGCCACGCCGGTCCAGGTGACCTCCCGCCCCGGTTCGACGACGGCGAACTGCGACCGCATGCGGGCCCGACCGTTCGACCACGTGAAGCGCGTGTCCACCGCGGTCGGCTCGGCTCGCTCGACGTCGTGGATGCCGGGATCCCACGACGGCCACTGCGTCGGGTCGCTCAGCAGCGCCCACACCGTGTCGACGGGTGCGTCGATCTCGACCCGGTGCGACGTGCACACGGGCGCACGCTCGTCGACCCGTCCCTGCTTCGCGTACTCCTCGTGGAGCACGGCGATGGACGGGCCTCGGTAGAACAACTCGTGCAGCATCTCGGTCCCCTTTCGCGGGCCTCGCTTCTCCAGTATGGGCGCGCGCATCCATTAATGCAACTGGAAGTTGCATTAGTATGACGTCATGGTGAAGCAGGCGTCACCCCGGTCGCGCCCCGGCGGGCGCACCGCCCGCACGACGGAGGCGGTGTACGAGGCCGCCATCGCCGAGCTCGGAGACCGCGCGTACGACGAGGTCGGCATCGACTCGATCGCCACGCGCGCAGGCGTGCACAAGACGACCGTCTACCGTCGTTGGGGCACCAAGGACCGCGTCATCGCCGAAGCCCTCGACCTCGCCGCCGAACAGCGGGTCACGGTTCCCGACACCGGTGACGTCGGCCGCGATCTCCGCGCGCTGGCGTTGGCGGTGCAGAAGGTCCTGACCAGCCGCGACGGCGCCGCCACCGCTCGTGCGCTGGCGGCCGCGGCACCGCGTTCAGCAGAGATCCGCGGCGTCATCCAGAAGTTCTGGGCCACTCGCATGACCCACGTCGGACCGATCGTCGAGCGGGCCGTCACGCGCGGACAACTCCCCGCCGGCACCGACGCCGACGAACTGCTCAAGCACCTCTCGGCGCCGCTGTACCAACGGCTGTTGGTGACCCTGGAGCCCGTGAACCGGCGTGCCGCGGAGCGTGCGGCCGCCGCCACCCTCGCGGCCGCGCAGGCCGGCGTGTTCGTCGTTTGAGTGGCGCGTGGCCGCTCAGCCGGCCGCGATGCAGAACTCGTTCCCATCCGGGTCGGTGAGCGTGGCCCAGTAGAAGTCACCTGCGTTCCGCTTCCCCAGCTTGGTTGCGCCCGCCTCGACCCAGCGGGCCGCCTCCTCGTCGAGGTCACCGTCGGTGTGAACGTCGATGTGCACCTTGTTCTTGCCCGGTGTCGGATCGTCGACCTTCTGGAACGCGAGCTGCGTGGCCAGTGAGCCGCCGGCCACGATCACGAAGAAGCCGTCCATGTCGGCGACGATCTCGGCACCGAAGCGCTCGGCCCACCAACGGGCCAATGGCCGCGGGTCGGTGGTGTCGAAGGTGATGGTGGCGATGCTCACGGTCATGCTGCGCAGCATGCCACAGGCAGTTCTGTGGCCGGCCGAGCTTGATGCGTCAGGATGGGGTGATGACAGCCGAACCCACGGACGTCGCCTACGTGCGAGTTCTGGGGCCGGTGCAGGCGGTGACCACCGAGGGACAGTCGGTCGATCTCGCCAGCGCGAGCCAGCGTCGACTCGTCGCGCTCCTCGCGGAGGCACCGCGCTCGGTGCGGGCCGAGCAGATCCAGCACGTGCTCGCGGTGTCGCTCAGCGCGCTGCGGACGACCGTCACGCGTCCGTCGCGTGCTCGGCACCGACGCGATCGCCGGCCCACCAGGCCACTACCGCCTCCGCGTTCCCGTCGACGCGACCCGCTTCGCCGTCGCGTTGTTCAGCGTCGGCGCGACCGACGACCGCGCCGGCGATTTGCGGGCCTTGCGACTGCTCACCGAAGCCGAGGAGATCGCGACCGACCGGAAGCTGCCCCACCTGCAGGCTGACATCGACCGCATCCGGACTGAGGCGCCGCTGACGCGGACCTGAGGCCCGCCGTTGTCTACCGTCCCCGCGACGCGACAACATGGTGCGGCGAGAGGACGGGGGCGTGTCCTACCTCCAAGTTCACTTCTGGCCCGGCGGGACCGAGGACCAGTACCGGGCGATGATCGACGTCATCCATCCCGAGTCGGGCCTGCCCGACGGGCAGCGGTCGCGCACGAGTGGGCCGACCCAGGGCGGCTACCTGATCTCGGTCATCTGCGACTCGAAGGACCGGAGCGAGGCGTTCATCCGCGACACCCTCCTCCCGGCCCTGCCGGTCGCAGGCGGCTTCGCCGGCGCGCCCGAGGAGCGCACCGCCGACATCGCCCACCACGACGCGATATGAATCCAACACACACACACAAGGAGACATGCATGTTCGTGACCGTGATCCACAAAATCCACGACCCCGAGGGCTTCCAAGCCGCGGAGGCCAAAGCGCTCGAGGCCGGGCTCCCCACGCACGTCGCGTTGCCGATCCACGCGGCGACGAACGACCACACGCTCGGAATCTGCATCTGGGAAGGCGACTCCGTCGATGCAGTGCGCGAAGTGGTCGAGGGCGCGGTCGGTCCGTGGGCCGAGAACGAGTACTACGAGATGAACGTCGACGGACTCGCGCCGTCGCTCGGCGGCTGACCCGTGCCCACCGTCATCGCCTACCACGACGTGAAGAACAAGGACGCCTGGCTCGCGTCCACCACGCGTGAAGAGTTCTTCGGGCCGCTCGGCGTCACCAACATCCGGACGTTCGTCGACCCGACGAACCCGACGCGCGTCGGCCTCGTGATGGACGTCCCGGACCTCGACGCGGTTGCCGCCGCGTTGCAGACTCCGGAGGCGGCCGCGGCCGAGGCGCACGACGGCGTGGTGACCGAGACGCTCGTGATCCTCGTCGAAGCGAACTGACGAGCACCGACACGCGACGAAGGCCCGGAACCGAATGGTTCCGGGCCTTCTCGTCATCGGGACTCGATGCCACCGAGACTCAGGTCGTGGCGATCGCGTCGAGGATCGCGAGCTTCGAGGCCCGCCGGGCGGGGCGCCATGCCGCCAGCACGCCGGCGACGCACCCCACGACGGCGATCGCGAGCAGCGCGCCGACCGGCAGCGTGAACCGCCCGTCGTCCGACGTGGCCCCGAAGAGCACCCAGCCGAGGAACGCACCGAGCACGAGACCGACGACGGTGCCGAAGCCGGCGAGGACCACCGACTCCAGGCGCAGCGTGGAGCGCACCTGCGGTCGGGTCTCACCAATGGCGCGCAGCAGGCCGATCTCGCGGCGCCGCTCGTAGACGGCCAGCGAGAGCGTGTTCGTGATGCCCAGCAGGGCGATGACGATCGCCAGCGCGAGCAGCACGTACACGACACCCAGGAGCAGGTCGAGTCCGCCGGTCGCGGCGCCCGAGTACTCGTCGCGATCCTGGACCTCGGCCCCGTAGCGCTGCGCGATCGGCGCGAGCGCGTGACGGGCTTCGGCCTCGGAGGCGCTCGGTGCCGTCACCACGAACGCCCGGCGCAGCGTCGGCTGTGCCGTGTGCTCGAGCCAGGTCTGCGCGGGAAGCACGACGGAGCCGAGGATGGAGTTCGGTTCGTAGATCGCGCGCACGGTCAGACGTTCGCGAGCACCGTCGTTGAACGTCGCGTCCAGCGTGGTTCCGACCTTCCAGTGCTCGGCATCCGCCTTGTCGCTGTCGACCGCGAGCCCCTGAGCGCCGATGTCACCGATGTCACCGCGACGGGTGTCGGGCGACGTGATCTGGTCGACGTCGGTCACGTCGAGGGCCGTGACCATGGTGGAGTCGCCGTCGAGGAGGACGGGCGCCTCCGCCAGACCGACCGCGTCCTGCACCGCGGGTGACGCCCGGAGCTCGTCCACGGCACGGGGACTGAGCTGGCTGCCGCCGAAGAATTCGGTGTTGACGACGAGGTCGGCACGGAACGCGTCGTCGATGTCACTGTCGAGCGTGGTCTTCAACGATGCGACCAGCACGGTGATGAGCGACACCACCGCGATCCCCACGACCAGCGCGGTGGCGGTCGACGCGGAGCGCCGCGGATTGCGGCGGGCGTTCTGCGCCGCGAACCGACCGTTGACGCCCCGCACCCGTCCGAGCACGGCGCCGGAGACGCCTGCCGCCGGGCCCATGAGCGCGGGTGCGACGACGAACGTGCCGGCGACGAGGAGCACTGCGGCGGCGAGCGCCAGTGCGACCGGCCCGCCGCCGAGCGACGCCGCGACCCCTGCCGCGGCGCCCGCGACCAGCAGGCCCGCGCCGATTCCGGCGCGCCGCCGGAGACCACCCCGACTCTCGTGCTCCACCTCGCGCATCGCCGCGACCGGAGGAACGGCGGCTGCCCGCCGCGCCGGCAGTTGGGCGGCCACGATCGGCATGACGACGCCGACCAGGATGCTGATGCCGACGGCGAGGGGTCGGACGGTCAGGCCGCCCGCGGGCAGCGCGCCGCCGAACGCTTCGAACATCGCCTTCAACGCCGTGGCGACGCCGAATCCACCGATGACGCCCAACACCGCGGCCACCACTCCGATCGTCCCGGCCTCGATGGCGACCGACGCGCGCAGCTGGCGGCGAGACGTCCCGACCGCCCGCAACAGGGCGAGCTCGCGGGTTCGCTGTGCGAGCGTGATCGAGAACGCGTTGTTGATGGTGAGCATCGCGACCACCAGCGCGATGCCGGCGAACACGACCAGCAGTGCACGGAGGGCGTCGAGGAACGAGAGCTGGTCGAGCTGCTCGTCGATCAGTTGCCGACCGGTGATCGCCTCGACGCCGCTCGGGAGCACGTCGTCGATGCGACGCTTCAGCTCGGACGCCGACACGCCCTTGTCGGCTCGCACCAGTACCGCGCTGACCTGGTCGGAATCCCCGATCACGTTCGCCTGCGCGGCGGACAGCGTGAACGCGGTGAACGTCGTCTCGCCCACGCCGTTCTCGTCACCGAACGTCGAGATGCCGACGATGCGGACACGCAACGGATCGGGCGTCTGGACCGTCGTGGTGTCGCCCACCTCGAGGTCACCCGCCTCGGCGGCGCCGCGATTGACGACGACCTCACGCGGTCCGTGCGGTGCATGGCCCTCGACGAGGCGGTAGGGGTTGAGGTTCGGATCGGTGATCCAGCTCCCGGCCAGGCGCGGCGGTCCATTCCCGCCGATGGGCTCACCGTCACGACCGAGCAACGTTCCGTAGCCCATCACCTGGGCCTCGGCGTGCTCGACGCCGTCGACGTTGCGCACCGTGCCGACGACCGACGCGTCGATGAGACCGCGTGTCGCGTCGGGCTCGTCGCTCGTGTCGGTCGCGTTCCGCACCATGACGTCGGTCTTCGCCGAGACGTCGGTGAACAGCTGGTCGAAGTTCGCCTGCAGCGTGTCGCCCAGCATCAACGTCCCCATCAGGAACGCGACGCCGATGAAGACGGCCAATCCGGTCCCGAGCGAACGACGTCGACGGGCCCACAACGATTCGAGCGTGAGCTTGAACATCTCAGCCTCCCAGGGCCATGACTCGATCGAGCACGGTCTGCGTCGTCGGGTGATCCAGTTCGTCGATCACCTGGCCGTCGGCCAGCACCACGACCGTGTCCGCATGCGAGGCGGCGACCGGGTCGTGCGTCACCATCGCGACGGTCTGGCCGTACCGGTCGACCGCGTCGCGGAGCAACGTGAGGACCTCGGCTCCGGACCGGGAGTCGAGGTTGCCCGTCGGCTCGTCGGCGAAGATGATCTCGGGACGGGTGACGAACGCACGCGCGGATCGCGACCCGCTGCTGCTGGCCGCCCGAGAGCTCGGCCGGTCGGTGGCCGAGCCGGTCGGCCAGGCCGACGGCGCGCACCACCTCGTCGAACCACGCTGTCTCGGGCTCGCGGCCTCCGAGCGTGAACGGCAGCACGATGTTGGCGCGCGCCGACATGGTGGGGACCAGGTTGAAGGCCTGGAAGACGAACCCGATGCGTTCCCGGCGCAGGATCGTCAGCGTGCGGTCGTCGAGCGCACCGAGGTCCTCCCCGCCGATCGACACCCGACCACTCGTGACCGAGTCGAGCCCGGCCATGCAGTGCAGCAGCGTCGACTTCCCCGACCCCGATGCGCCCATGATCGCGGTGAGCCGCTGCTCGGGAACTGCCAGCGACAGTCCGTCGAGCGCACGGACGCTGGCGTCACCGGTTCCGTACACCTTGGTCACCGACTCGGCACGAGCGGCAACTCCTGTCTGCACTGCATTCGTCATGGCGCACTCCTCGGGCGTGGGGTTCCTCCCATCGTGAAGAACCACGCCGCCCGAGTCGTCAGCCGGCAGCCTCTTCGCAGGTACGACGTCCGTCGTACGCGGTGCGGTGATGCCCGAGTCGAACTACCGCGCCCACGGTACGGACGCAGGCCGTGGGATCACACCCCTTCGAGCGGCTCCGGCGCGTGGATGCCGTCGAGCGTGTGGTCGACGATGACGACCAGCTCGACCCGGCGCGGGGTGAACGCGTCGACCGACTGCGTCATCGACTCGGTCAACAGGAAGGCCCGAGACCGCACCGTCGGCCGGGGAGTCGCCGCCAGCAACTCCCCCGAGGGAATCGCAACGACGCCCGGCGTGAGCGATGATCGTCGGCAATGAATCGGTTCCCGAGCGAGATGCGGCGTTGGCGGACAGCGCGGCGGATGAGCCAGCTGGATCTCGCGCTGCGGGCGGGTACGACCCAGCGACACGTGAGCTTCATCGAACAGGGGCGTTCGCAGCCGGGCCGCAGCATGGTGCTGCGCCTCGCGGAGTCGATGGACCTCACACTGCGCGAGCGCAACGACCTCCTCTTGGCCGCCGGCTTCGCGCCGGTGTTCCCGGAGTCCCAGCTCGACGACGACGCGCTCCGCCCGGTTCGCCACGCGCTGGACACGATCCTCGACGGCCATCTCCCGTACCCGGCGATCGTCGTGCGGCCCCACGGCATCCTCGTCACCGCCAACCGGGCGTTCGACGTGTTCAACGAAGGCGTCGACCCCGCGCTGTTGGCACCGCCGGCGAACATGTTCCGCCACGCCCTCCACCCGAATGGTCTCGCGCCCCGCGTGCGCAACCTGCCGGAGTGGGGCCGCCACATCACCGAGCACCTGCGGGCCGTGCTCGTGCGGAGCCCCGACCCGGAGCTGGAGGAGTTGCTCGCGGAGCTCGAGTCCTACCTGCCGCCGCTGCCCGACGAGCCCGACGTGCTCGGCTTCGCCGTGCCCCTGGAGCTCGCATCGGCCGATGGCGACCTCCGGCTGATCACCACGATCACGTCGTTCACGACCGCCGCCGACGTCACGCTCGCGGAGTTGCAGCTGGAGGCGTTCCTCCCTGCCGACGATCGCACCGCCGAGGTGCTGCGCCGCCGATGGGGGTGACAATCGACGACGCCCGGGCGATCGCCGCCACGCTCCCTCGCTCGTACGAGGCGGTCGTGCGCGACCAGGTGCGGATCCGCGTCGCCCGGCTGGTCTACGCCGCGTTCTACGAGGACGACACGATCATGGGCTTCGCGTTCCCCGCGAGGAGCGCGAGGCGCTCGTCGCTTCGGAGCCCCACAAGTTCCTCATGCCGCGCGCGTCCGACATGCGCTACCGGTGGGTCTGCGTCCGGCTCGACGCCATCGACGTCGTCGAACTGCGGGAGCTGCTCGTCGACGCGTGGCGCATGTGCGTGCCCAAGAAGGTGGCCGTCGCGTACGAGGGTTGACCTGAGCGCTGCGCTCCCCCGGCCCGGTCGGCGACAATGGACGTCGTGGTCGTCGAAGCAGGCCGCGAGGCCTTCGAGCGCGGAGCGTGGGGGGCGGCCTACGAGCTGCTGGTCCCGAGCGGCGACCTCGCCGCAGCGGATCTCGAGCGCCTGGCCATCGCGGCCAATCTCACCGGCCATGACGACGAGAGCGTCGCGGCATGGGAACGGGCCCACCACGCGCACCGAGCGACGGGGGACGCGCCGCGGCAGCCCGGTGCGCATTCTGGGCCGCGTTCGTCCTGCTCTTCCTCGGTCATACGGCCCGCGCCGGAGGTTGGCTCGCCCGTGCCGAGCGGACGGTGGCGGAGGTCGACGGCGAGTGCGCCGCGTCGGGGTTCGTGCTCATCCCGCCGTTCCTGCACGCGCACGAGTCCGGCCACGTCGACGAGGCCCGATCGTTGGCCGGCCGCATCGTCGACATCGCCCGTCGTTGCGACGACGACGACCTGCTCGCGCTCGGCCTGCTGTGCCAGGGCGAGGCGGCGGTCGCGCTCGGCGAGACCGCCGCGGGCATGCGGTCGTTCGACGACGCAATGGTCTCGGTGACATCCGGGGAGGTGTCGCCGATCCCGTCGGGGATCGTCTACTGCGGCGTCATCGAGGCGTGCGTCGATGCATTCGATCTGCGCCGGGCCGCGGAGTGGACCGACGTGCTCACAGACTGGTGTGCGCAGCAACCGGACCTCGTTCCCTTCCGCGGGCAGTGCCTGGTGCATCGGTCGCAGGTGTTGCAGGCTCGAGGCGCGTGGGGGGATGCCGCGAGAGCAGCGGAGGATGCTCATCGCCACCTGAGCGACCCGGAGCACCCCGCGCTCGGCGCGGCGCTCTACCAGCTCGGTGAGCTGCATCGTCTCCGGGGTGAGCTCGCCGCCGCGAGCGCGCCTACCGGGAGGCCAGCCGCCACAGCCGGACGTGCCGGTCTTCTAGGACCGGGGACGTCGTGCGCAGCCCCATTCCGGCGTCGAAGCGGCGTGATCATCGCGCCACTTCGACGCAGGAATGGGAAGGGATCGGACACGGCGGCGACCTGGAACCGCCTCTCCATCGACAGAGAGCCCCTCGAATCGAGGGGCTCTCTGCGTCACGACTACCGAGGCGGGCTATCCGGTGAGGACCGGAGGCGCGAGCACGGGCGGAGTCACCGGAGGTCCCTCGAGCTGCGAGACCGGAGGACCGCCGACGCCTGTGGGTGTGCCCGGGGTGCCGGTCGGCGTTCCGGGTGTGCCGCCGCCCGGCGTTCCGGGTGTGCCGCCCGGGACACCCGAGGGAGGACCGGAAGGACCGGTGGTGGTGTCGAAGATGTTCGTCGTGATCGTCGTCGAGCACGTCACCGTGCTGCCGCCACCGTTCTCGGACCCATTGCACTGGTCGACGGTCACAGGGAAGGCATCGCTCGTGGTGCCCGACGCGGTGCAGACCAGGGTCGCGCCACCGCCGTTGCCGGAGCCGTTGCACTGGGTGACGTCCGGTGAGCCTTGTGAGCTCGCGATGCACGCCTGGACGTTGGCACCGCCACCCTGACCGGATCCGATGCACTGGTTCACGTTGATCGCGGTCGCCGCCGCGGGTGACGCGCCGCTGATGTTGTTGACGATGTCGACCGTGCACACGGTGTCGCTGCCACCGACGTTGTCCGAGCCGTTGCACTGGTGCACGGCATTGATGACGTCGGTGGAGCTCATCGTGTCACCGGTGCAGTCGTTGAGCGTGCAGACGCGCAAGTACGTGCTCGACGATGTCGCGCCGTTCGCGTCGATGTTGTTCACGATGGACACCGAACACGTCACCGTGAGCGGCGCACCATTGATGCCGGCGCCCCGATCGTTGCACTGGGAGAAGGACACCGTCGATGCGGAGGCTGCCGTCGTGCCGACCTGCACCGCGACTGCGGCGAGTCCGATCACCGCGAGGGCGACTGCGCAGATCGCGGCGAGCAGGCGGTGTGGCCGCGGCCGCTGGACGTCTTCGAAGGGTGTTGCCATCTGTCAACGCTCCATCTTCCATCAGGAGCGTTGAGGGCCTCTCGAAGAGGATCCCGAGACGTCACCGAGTCGGTGAAGGAGCCGCCCTCCGAACCGGGTCCGAAGATACGAGCGCTCTGCCCTCACTATCGGCAACTCCGCCGCGAACCTTGAACGACCGCGCCTCGCTACACCGAGGCAACTCCGCACCAAGTCAGCTTGCCGGTCGACGTGCGCCAGCCAGCTCCAGCGCCGGCGGCCGGAGCGAGGACGGCTCAGTCGTTCGCGTGCGTCGCCATGCCGATGATGAGTAGTCAGGTACTGGACCCAGGGCCACTCGATCAATGGACCGATCGGTACAAGAAGCGATACGGTTCGGCGCGTGATCGATCACGAGGCGACCGACTTCTTCCGCGGCAGCGACCTCATCGCCGACCCGTACGGCTACTTCGACTGGCTGCGCGAGCAGTGCCCGGTCCACCGAGAGCCACATCACGACGTGATGATGGTCACCGGCTACGACGAAGCCATGGCGATCTACGCCGACATGTCGACGTTCTCTTCGTGCAACTCCCCGACCGGACCCTTCCCGGGATTCCCCGTGGCCCTCGAAGGCGACGACGTCGGTGCCCTGATCGAGCAGCACCGTGGCGACCTGCCGTTCAGCGATCAGATCCTGACCTTCGATCCGCCGGTGCACACCGCACACCGCGCGCTGCTGATGCGGTTGATCACACCGAAGCGTCTGAAGGAGAACGAGGAGTTCATGTGGCGCCTCGCCGACCGTCAGCTCGACGAGTTCCTCGAGGGCGACACCGACGAGTTCATCAGCGGATACGGCCAACCCTTCGCACTGCTCGTGATCGCCGATCTCCTGGGCGTGCCAGAGGCAGACCACGCCCTGTTCCGGGAGCAACTCGGACCGCGCCAGCACGAACGCAGCGGCACGCTCGGCGGCACGGGCGACGGCGACGTGCTCGCACACTCGCCGCTGGAGTTCCTCTACTCGCAGTTCAGCCGCTACATCGAGGACCGGAGGGCAATGCCGCGCGACGACGTGCTCACCGGACTCGCGACTGCCACCTTCCCGGACGGATCCGAGCCCGACGTGCTCGATGTCGCCCGCATCGCGGCCAACCTCTTCGCGGCCGGCCAGGAGACGAGCGTGCGCCTCTTCGCCACCGCGCTCCAGCGAGTCGCCGAGGATCGCGAGCTCCAGGAGCAGTTGCGCGCGCAGCGGGAGCTGATCCCGAACTTCGTGGAGGAGTGCCTCCGATTCGAGAGTCCGGTCAAGGGCGACTTCCGCCTCGCACGCACGACCACCACCGTCGGCGGCACCGAGATCCCCGCAGGCACCACCGTGATGGTCGTCAACGGAGCAGCCAACCACGACCCGCGCAAGTTCGAGTGCCCGGCGGAGTTCCAGCTGGAGCGCGCCAACGCCCGGCAGCACGTTGCCTTCGGACACGGTCCGCACTCGTGCCCTGGCGCCCCACTTGCGCGGGCGGAGGGTCGCATCACAGTCGAGCGCTTCCTCGATCGCATGAGCGACATCCGAATCGCAGACGCCCACCATGGCCCACCCGGTGCCCGACGCTACGAATACGTGCCCACCTACATCCTGCGTGGGCTCACGCGCCTGCACCTCGAGTGGACGACGAACACCTCACGTTGACCGGAGGATCTCGCACAATGATCATGAGCATCGTTCGCCATCCGATACGCGCCAAGTACGCCGACGAGTGGCCCGAGCTCGCGGCAGCGTTCACGACGGCCACGCGCGCCGAGGCCGGCAACATCTGCTTCGACTGGTTCCGTAGCGTCGACGACCCCAACGTCTACCTGCTGGTCGAGATGTTCGACGACAGAGCCGCCGGCGATGCCCACGTGAACTCGGACCACTTCAAAGCGGCGATGAGCCAGATGGGACACGCCTACAGCGGCATGCCCGAGGTCGTGCACGTCGAAGTTCCCGGGGAGGGCTGGTCGGCCATGGCAGAGGTCCAGGACGTGACCGCCGACGAATGACCGTCGCCTGACCACCGACCATGGTTCGATCACCCGACAGAGCGGACTGACGATGCGGCTCGGCGCAGTGTTCCCACAGGGCCAGTTCCCGACCGTCGATCCGGACGCCGTGGTGCGCCTGGTGCAGCGGCTCGAAGACGCCGGCTACGACCACCTCCTCGTGTACGACCATGTGCTCGGCGCGGACACCAGCAACCGTCCGGACTGGACCGGCTACTACAGCTCCGCCGACCCGTTCCTCGAACCGCTCGTGTTGTTCGCGTACGTGGCGCGCGCGTGCTCGCTCGAGCTCGTGACCGACGTCCTCGTGGCGCCGCAACGTCAGACTGCATTGCTCGCCAAGCAGGTGGCGACGCTCGCGCTGCTCGCGCCCGGCCGCGTCCGCCTCGGTGTCGGCATCGGGTGGAACGACGTCGAGTACGAGGCGCTCGGTGTGGACTTCCGACGCCGGGCGGCCCGGATCGAGGAGCAGATTCCACTGCTGCGTCAGCTCTGGACCGAGCCGAGCGTGGACCACACCGGTGTGACGGAGGTGATCGATGCCGCGGGTCTCGCGCCGCTGCCGCGCGAACCGATCCCGATCTGGATCGGGTGCGGCACCGACAGCCGGGCCGTCGCGCGCGTCGGGCGTCTCGCCGACGGGTGGCTGCCAGAACCGACGGTCCAGCCCGGTCGCGGCTTCGAACCCGCATGGCTCGAGGTGCGCGCCGCCGCCAGTGCCGTGGGTCGCGACCCCGACGCGCTCGGGCTCGAGGGACAGCTCTGGTCACCGCCGGATCAGGAGAGTCGGCTCCCCGACCGACTGGCCCGATGGCGTGACGCCGGCGCCGACGCCGTCGGCATCAACACCGGCCGGGCCGGCGCTCCGTGGTCCGAGGAGCACCTCGAGGCGCTCCTGCGAGCCGCTGACGCGGTGTCCTGAGGAGAACGACGAGACGTACGGTCAGGCGGCGGCTTCCTGGCTCCGGCGGAGGCGCCGGCGTCGAGCCGCGGTCCTCCTTCGCCGGTCAGGCCGCGAGGTAGCGGACTTCGTAAACGCGTTCGGTGAACTTCCCGCCGTCCTGCGTGCGCCCGTAGCGGTCGTGGTAGAGGGCGGAGTTCAACGGTGTCGCCAGTTGTTGACCAAGGCCGATGAACGCCTCGACGAGAATGGCCGCACGAAGCTGCTCGGGCTCCTCGCCGCGGGCGACCCGGGCGGCGAGGTGATCAATCGTGTGCGGCGCGTCGGGTTCGGCTTCACCCGCTTCCGGAACTACCGGATCCGCTTGCTGCTCTACGCCGGCAAGCCCAACCGGGACCTCCTCGCCACCATCACACCCCCGCTGAAATCCGAAGAGCCGTCAATCCCTCCCGCGGCGGCCTGCGCTCCGAGCAAACGAACCGGACCGGAACTGAGCCCAGCCGCGATCGCTCCGCCGCGAGCGCGTGTCAGCGGCTGAGACCGCGGAGGTATGCAGCAGCCTCGCTGTCGTCGCAGATGTGGAGCGTGACCTCCACGAGCGTTTGCCCGCGAAATCGAAACTGCTCCGCGATCCGAATGCTCCCCTCGGACTGCGCCAATCCAGCCTGAATCACAGCAAAGACAGTGTCGCCGTCGCCGTATACCGCGGTCAGTTCGAATCGATCGAAGTCGTAGAAGGCGCGGACCGCGGGGTAGAACCGCCGGAACTCGTCGAAGCCGTGGAACGTGCCCCCGAAGGGCAGCGTCGAAGGCTCCCGCATCACGAGATCTGGATCGAAGCGATCTGGGTAGTCCTCGAGGCTGCGCTTGCTGCCGACCATCTCGCGAACGAAGGCCTTATTGGCGTCCGTATCGTCCATGCGGTCCCTCATTCCACGACCGCCGGATCAACAAACCTGCCGGTGGCCGGCCGCCGACCTCGACCACCTCTCGCGGCGGTGCACCGAGTTCTCGGGGGGTGCACTGGCCGGGCGTTGAGGGTCACGCGGGCACGTCGCGCGATGCCGGAGCGGAGTGATTCCCGGGCACGACCCTCAACGACGCGGTCACCAACCGGATCAAGATTCCTCGGAAGCACGACCGATCCGACACCCACGGGCGATGGCATCCGAGCCGATGACCGTCATCACGCGTCGGGAGCAGCGCCTCGACCGCACTCCACCCAGCATCGACCTGTCGCCTCGCTCGATTTGCCTCGCTCCATTTGGGATGGTGCCGATGTCACCGAGGAGCTTCGTCATGGCGTGAGCATCGAGCCGGTTCGGAGATCGGCACGGACGAGCCACCCTCGGATCCTGCCCCCTTGGGTTGGCCCGGTTCAGCCAAGCCGGCACCACACCAGGGCTCGTGCCCTACGAACATCGTTGCCTGGCTTCAGCGGCCGGCGATGTCCCGGTCGGTGGTGACCCCGAAGAACTCGTACCCGGGAACGGCATCCGAGGAGTCCGTCGGCACCTCGTCGGGGAGGTCGACGTCGTCCGGGTCGTCGCTCGGCTCATAGGAGACGACGACCCCGGAGGGCACCGAGCCGAAGCGGAGCGTGTCGGACGAGTCGGTGCCGACGACCAGCCCTTTCGGGTCACCGCATTGCTCCTCGAGCTCGGAGACCTCCTGATCCGGTTCGCCGACGCGAAGGCAGCCCGTGTACTCGCCGTCGCGCACCTGGGCCAGGAGCTTCCAGGTGAAGTCGTACGCCTGACCGTCCAGTACCTGAACCCACCCGTCGGAGACCGCGTTGCCGCTGCAGGCAGGCACCAGAAGCGCCGCGCCCAATCCGGCGCTGACGATCAGGGTTCGGATCGCGCCGACGCGCATGCCGTGCCTCCGTTGGATCATCGGGGAATGATGCGGCTGGCGCCGGCGAACCCGCGGGTCTCGGGCTGGCCGCCGGAAGCCACGCGGCTCGGAGGATAGAAGAAGGTGAGAAGTCGACCCGGGACCACCTCACGAGGTAGCCCTGAGTTCGGGACCGTTACCGATCCCGAACCGCGAAGGTCCGGTGGGTCACCCGCTGCGTCGGCTCCGCGTGGACCTGGACCAGAACCCGTCGGATCAGCATTGAGGACGGGATACCGGTCAAGGTCGTGTCCGAGCGGCTCGGGCACGCCAACATCGCGTTCACGATGCAGACCTACCAGCACGTCCTGCCCGGCATGCAAGCCGACGCCGCCACGACGACCGAGCGGCTCGCGCAGCCCGTTCCCCCGCCCGAGAGCGGTACAGGGGAACCGCCAGAGGAAGAGCGCCTGATCGGGGGGAACACCCTGACAACGAGGAAGGCCCAGGTCGCTGACCTGGGCCTTCACTCACTCGATGGTGGCGGGGGAAGGATTTGAACCTTCGACCTTCGGGTTATGAGCCCGACGAGCTACCAGACTGCTCCACCCCGCGGCGGACCAAGGAGGCTAGCAAAGCAACCGTCCGTGCGCCCAGGTCTGAACGGAACGTCCACGCACCTTGCTCTCGGCGGCCGCGGACGGCTCGAACCGGTGGACCCCGGGCGGAGACGAAACGCCTCGCAATCAGCGCGCCGATCTCGGCCATGACCGCGTGCGCGAGCGCCTCGCGCGCGGCGTCGGGCGAGCCGTGCGGCACACGTTTGCGCCGGGTGGGCGACGGGAATCGCGACATGCTGGTCCCTCGGCGATCAGGCAGAGGCAGGCGATGGAACCACGGCTCTCGGCGCGAGGCATCACGCAGCGGTTCGGCGAGCGGATCGTGCTCGACGCGGTCGACCTCGACGTGCCCGCGGGTCGCGTCGTCGGCCTGCTCGGGCCGAACGGCGCCGGCAAGACCACGCTGATGCGCATCCTCTTCGGGGTGCTCGCCGCCGACGCCGGCACGCTCACCTGGCAGGACCGCGCCGTCACGAGCGCGGATCGGCGGGCGTGGGGCTACATGCCCCAGGAACGCGGGCTCTACCGCGACATGCGGGTGCTCGATCTCCTGGTGTGGATCGCGCGCCTCCACGGCCTCGAGCGCGCCGACGGGCGTCGACGCGCGCTGACGCTGCTCGAGCAGCTCGACCTCGCCGAACGCGCGCGCGACAAGATCTCCACGCTCTCCGGTGGCATGGCGCAACGCGTGCAGCTGGCGGCGGCGATGGTGCACGGACCCGATCTCCTCGTGCTCGACGAGCCGTTCGCGGGGCTCGACCCGGTCGCGGTCCGCTTCCTCTCCGACGTGATCACCGCGCACACCCGCGCCGGCGGCAACCTCCTCTTCTCGAGCCACCAACTCGATCTGGTCGAGGACCTGTGCGAGACGATCACCCTGCTGCACCACGGCCAGGTCGTGTTGCACGGGGATCTCCGCACGCTCAAGGCCGAGAGCCCGAACCGCTGGCTGCGCGTCGACGCGTCCGTCGATCCCTCGTGGATCGACGCCACCACGTCGGAGATCGCCTCGGTCGACGCGAGCGGCACTCGGCTGCGGCTCGCGCCCCACGCCGATCCCGGGACGGTGCTCGACGACATCCGCCGCCACGTCCGCCTCGACGACTTCGGCGTCGAGGCGCCGAGCCTCTCCGAGCTGTTCCTCGAAGCGGCCGGCACGGAGGCCGCGTGACCTGGCTGCAGGCGATGCGTCTGGTCGCCGGACGCGAGCTGCGCGAGGCGTTCCGGCGCAAGTCGCTGTGGATCGTGTTCGCGATCCTCTTCGTCGGATCGAGCGTGGCGATGATCCTGCCCGACGTCCTCGACAGTGGGCGCACGCGCTACGACGTCGCGATCACCACCGGTGACGCCGGTACCGGGTCGACCACCTTCGAATCCGACCTGCGCACGCTCGCCGGCAACCTGGACGCGTCGGTCGCGCTTCCGCGCCGCCGACGACCGGACCCATGCCCGCGCGCTGGTCGACGACGGGACGGTCGACGTCGCGGTCCTCGGGGGCACTCCACCGCTCGTGATCGTGCGTTCGGGCGAGAACGACACGCTCGTCGCGCTCGTGCGTCAGGCGCTCGCGAGCCGATCACTCGTCGAGCAGCTCGAGCAGGCGGGCCTCGACCAGGCCACCATCGAGCAGGTGTTGCGTGCGCCGCCACCGCGGGTGGTCGAGATCGCGGCCGACGACTCCGACCGGCGCGCGTCGGCAGCGATCCTCTCGCTCGTGCTGTACCTCGTGCTCCTGCTGCTCATGATCCAGGCGGCGAACGGCGTGGCGATCGAGAAGGCGAACCGCATCAGCGAAGTGCTGCTCGCGGTGGTCAAGCCGACTGCGCTGTTCTTCGGCAAGGTCGTCGGTGTCGGCATCGTCGGGCTGGCCGGACTCGCTGCCGGTGCGATCCCGGTCGTGGTGAAGGCAGTTGCCGGCGGCGACCTGCCCGCGGGTCTCGGCCCCGCGATCCTGGGCGGCCTCCCGTGGATGATCCTCGGACTCGTGCTCTACCTCACGACCGCCGGTGCGCTGGGCGCGCTGATCGAGCGCCAGGAAGAGGCGGGATCGGTGCTCACCCCGCTGAGCCTGCTCCTCATCGGCACCTACGTGCTCGCGCAGAGCTCGGCCGACGGCAGCTTCGGCGCGGTGCTGGCGATCTTCCCGTTCACCTCGCCGATCGTGATGCCCTCCCGCATCGCGCTCGGGGTGGCGACCACCGGTGAGATCGTGGCGTCACTGGCGGTCGGCCTGGTCACCGTCGTCCTCGTCGTGCGCCTCGGCGCGGCGATCTACCGGCGGGGCATCGTGCACACCGGTCGACGCCTCCGCCTGGGTGAGGTGCTGAAGACGTCCTGACCTAGCGTGGCCCGATGGAACGACCGCGCGAGCACCAGCTCCCGACCACCGGCAGCGACGCTCGGCCCGCGCCCTCGGCGCCGCCGGCGCGGGAACCGAGCCACGCCGAACGATGCCGCACGTTGGTCGCCGGTGCACGCCGGGGCGCGCTCTCGACCCTGGCGCCCGACCCCGCCGGCTACCCGTTCGGCTCGGTCGTGAGCTTCGGGCTGGCCGACGACGGTGACCCGTTGTTCTTCGTCAGCACGATGGCGGAACACACGCAGAACGCGCTGCGTGACCCGCGTGCGAGCCTGCTGCTCGCGGAGCCGGTCCCGGAGGGTGCCGATCCCCTCGCCAGCGGACGCGTCACCCTGCTCGGACTGGTCACCCCGGTCGGCGACGACGAGCGCGACATCGCCCGCGCCCGCTACCTCGAGGCGAATCCGGCGGCCTCGTACTACATCGACTTCGGTGACTTCACGTTCCTACGGCTCACCGTCGACCACATCCGCTACGTCGGTGGCTACGGACGCATGAGCTGGGTCGACGTCGCCGACTACAAGCGCGCCCAACCCGATCCGCTCGCCGACGCGGCCGCGGGGATCATCGCGCACATGAACGAGGACCACGCCGACGCGCAGGTGCTGTTCTGTCTTCACTTCGCAGGGCTGACCGACACGACGGCAGCGTCGATGTCCGCGGTCGACCGCTACGGCTTCGACATGGTCGCGGTGAGTGCGGCGCACCGCACCTCGGTGCGCCTCGCCTTCCCCCACGAGTGCTTCACGGGCGACGAGGTCCGCAAGGCCATGGTGGCGATGGTCGCGGAGGCACGGTCCGCGCTCGCGTGACCCTCGGGCGGCTACCCTCGCCCGACTCGTGGCTCACCAACAGCCTTCTCAACGCCGTCACCGGCTCGGGTTCGTCTTCACCGCGATCCTCGTCGCGGCCGGCGTCGCGGTGTTCGTGGGCCTGCGCGCGACGGTCCGCGACCTCGACACCTCGCTCGACCACTTCGACGCCGAGACCCACTTCGCCGACCTGACCGTCGTCGGCGGCGACACCGATGCCATCCTGCAGTCCTTCACGCAGGTCGACGGCGTCTCCGCTGCGAACACCCGCGGCACCACGACGCTCTCGGTCGTCATCCGGAACGGCAAGACCAAGGTGCAGGGCACGATCATCGGCGTTCCGGCGCAGGGGCCCACGATCAACGACGTGTCGATCACCGACGGTCACGACTTCGCGCGCGACACGTCGAACACGGTGGCCGTCGTCGAACAGCACACTGCCGACGACCTGAGCGTGGCCCCGGGGACGACGGTGGAAGCGCTCGGCCTCGGCAACCCCGCCCCGCTCGACGTCGTCGGCGTCGGGCTCTCTCCCGAGTACCTCCTCCCCGCGCAGAGCCAGCAGCAGGTGGTCACCACGCCGGGGAGCTTCGCGGTGCTCTTCGTCCCCGAATCCGTGGTCGAGTCACTCGGCGGACCGGCGACGGTGCCCCAGGTGCTCGCGCGGTACGAGGCGGGTGCCGATCGCAAGGACCTCGACGCCCGGCTGACCAAGCTCGCCACCAGCAAGGGCGCCCAACTCGTGCAGCCGCGGGTGACGCAGCCGTCGAACGGGGTCATCCAGGAGGAGCTGACCGGGTTCCGAGAGGCGAGCATCGTGGTGCCGTCGATCGCGCTGATCGTGGCCGCGCTGGTCGGCGCGCTCGCGTGCTGCGCGCGTCGACGACCTGCGCCGCCGTCGTCGGGCCCTGGCGATCACCGTCGCCGCCGCAGGCGTGGTCGGCGTCGGCATCGGTCTCGTGGGTGCCGTGATCGGCGGCCCCGAGCTCGCCGACTCCGTGCATCTCCCTGAGCACGTGGGCGCGAACAACCTCGGGGTCGCGCTGCTGGGGCTCGTGCTGGCCGCGATCGTCGGCGCAGTTTCGCTGGGCATCGGCCGCCTGTTGCGCGTCGGTGGCGACGACACGCTGGGCGCAGGGCCCGCGGTCGTCACGGCCATCGCGACCGCGGCGGCGGTGATCTGCGTGGTCGGTCCCGGCGGCGTCGTCGACTCCGCGGAGGCGACGCTCGACGCCGCGGCGCGGCTCGAACAGGTCAGCGCCCAGGTCGCGTTCGCGGCGCCGGTGAACGACGCGCTCCTCGACAAGCTCAAGGCCATCGACGGGATCGCGGTGGCGGAACCGGTGCCGTCGGCGAACGTGTTCGTGCGCCATGGCGCGCGTCGCTACTCGACCTCGCTGGAGGCGTTCCCACGCGACACGACCCTGCAACACTTCGAGGCCGAGGACGGCGCACGCATCGAGTTGCCCGCGCGCGGCGCGCTGATCCCGGAGTCGCTCGGACGCATCCTGAGCGCGAGCGCCGGTGACGAGATCGAGATTACGCTGCCGGGTGCCGGCGTGCCGCCGTTCAAGGTCGAGGTCGCGGCGCTGACGTCGGACACGCTCGGGAACCTCGTGTTCCTCAGCAACGGGGCGCTGCGCGAGGCGATGGGCGCATCGGCGAACGAGTTCGCCGGTGGCTTGTTCGACACCGCGTCGGTGCAGTTCGCGCCGGGTGCCGACCCGGCGAAGGTCGCAGCCGCGGTCCAGGCCGAGCCCACGGTGGTCGTCTACGTGCCGGTCGCCGCCAACCTCAACACCGTCGACCAGGCCCGCCCGATCTTCACCGCGGTGATCCAGGCCCTGCTCGCGATCGCGGCGGTCGTCACCGTGCTCGGCCTCGCCAGCGCAGTCGTGTTGCACACGCGCACCCGGGCGCGGGTCGGTGGCTGGCGGGTGACCGGTGAGGTGTTCGCCGCGGTGGCGGCCGGGATCGTGCTGGGCGCGGTGCTCGGCACCTACGCCGCGGATCGTCTCGTCGATGCGCTCGACACGCCCCTGATCCATCTCACGCGCCACGTCGACACGTCGACGTACGCGTTGGCGGCCGGGATGGTGCTGGTCGTGAGCGCGTTCACGCTGGCGATCAGCTGGTGGACGCGTCGACGGACGCCGACCGCAGCGCCCGCCGCAGCCCTTCCGTGATGTCGCGCTCGACACGCCTGGGCCACACCCGTGGTCGGAGCGATCATCTCGAAGCCGTGGCACGCGCCCGGGTACACGTGCAGCTCGACGGGGATGCCGGCCGCGAGCAGGCGCGACGCGTAGGTGACGTTCTCGTCGCGGAACACGTCGAGGGATCCCACGCCGATCCACGCGGGCGGGAGCCCGGCGACGTCGGCAACGCGCGCGGGCGCCGCGTACGCGGGGATGTCGTCGGTCCCGGCGAGCTGACCGAGGTAGGCGCGCCAGCCGAGGTCGTTGGCGGCACGGCTCCACACCGGCGCGCCCTCGATGTGACTCGACGCGCTCGAGTTGCTGTCGTCGATCATCGGATAGATCAGCAGCTGGTACGCGAGCGACACCTTCCCGCGATCGCGGGCGAGGATCGCGAGGCCCGCCGCGAGACCTCCGCCGGCGCTGGCTCCCGCCACCACGATGCGATCGGGATCGACACCGAGCTCCTCGGCGTGCTGCGCGGTCCAGAGCAAGCCGGCGTAGCAGTCGTCGAGCGGCGCGGGGTACGGGTCCTCCGGCGCGAGCCGGTACTCGATCGACACCGCCACGCAGTCGAACTCCTCCACCCACCGGTTGATGCGGGCGTCGACGTTCAGGCCGCTCCCGAACATGAAACCGCCACCGTGGATCCAGTAGACGCACGGGCGACCGGAGGCCGGCGTCGGCGGCGAGTACACCCGCACGGTGGGGTCGAACCCGGTGGCGCCGGGCACGACGACCTCGCGTGACACCGTCGTGGTCGGCGGCAGCTCGACCACCGGCATGGCGGCCATCGCGTCGCGCATGGCCGGCATGTCCTCGAACCGGAAGGTGCCGAAGTCGATCGAGCCCATGGGCGACGCCGCGAGCGCGACCGCGAGCTCGGGGTCGAGGCAGGCTGCGACGTCCATGGTCATGACAGCTGGGCTCCCACGGTCGGGTCGACGTACTCGTCGATGCGGGTGATCAGCCCGTCGGCGTTGGTGTGCACGATGAGGCAGTTCTGCATCTCGAACGGGTTGCCGTTCGCACGCACCTTGCCGCGGGTGACGTATTGGTAGAGGAACCCCCCGTCGATGGGAGTGTGCAGGCGGCTCTCGGTGACGAGGTCCTCGGCGATCTGGCTCAGCATGTTCACCGCGGCCATGTTCTCGATCGCGTCGACGTCCTGGCGGTCGTGGTTGTGCCAGATCACGGCACCCGGCGCGAGGCCCGCGACGAACGCGTCGCCGTTCCCCGCCAGCGCGTCGTGGAACGCGGCGACCAGCTCGTCGTTGCTCGGCATCGTGCTCCCCCGTGTGTTCTCAGCGGATGTCGAGACGCTCGGCGCAGGCCGCCATCTCGTCCAGGAACTTGCCACGTCGCGCCGCGTCGGGTCCACCCGCCATGTCCCCGAAGTCCTGCACCACCGCGAGCCGGTCGACCCCGAGGTCCTCGTAGCGCTTCACGGTGCCGGCGTCGATCGGTCCCGGCACCGGCGAGATGACGATCTCCAGCTTGCCCAGCTCGGCCGGGCGCTCGACCTCGTCGCCGAGGCGGGCGAGCTCGTCGATCGCGGCCTTGGTGTTGTCGAGATCCTGGTAGAAGCCGTACCAACCCTGGCAGCGCTCGACCGCCCGCCGGCGGGCGGCGGTCGCGTAGCCACTGGCGATGATCGGCGGTCCGCCCGGGCGGTGCGGCCGCGGCCGGCACTGGATCCCGCCGAACGACACGAACTCGCCGCGCAGCTCCGGGTGGTCGTCTCGCCACAGCGTGCGCAGCGCGTCGATCCACTCGTCCGCCCGGCGACCCCGGGTCGTGAACGGCACCCCGATGGCGTCGTACTCGCCGGGCACGTACCCCACGCCGATCCCCACCTCGAGCCGGCCCTTCGAGAGGACGTCGATCGTCGCCAGCTCCTTGGCCAGGATGACCGGGTTGCGCAACGGAAGGATCACGATGCCGGTGCCGAGCTTGATGCGCGACGTGACCGCGGCCGCGTACGCGAGGACGGGCACCGGGTCCATCAGTTCGGAGTGCGACGGGAGCGGCGACGGCGGCTCGTGCGGATCGATGAGGACCGGGTGCTCGCCGACCCACACCGAGTCGTAGCCGAGGGCTTCGGCCGTCCGCGCGACCTCGCCCACCCCTTCCGCGTCCGCGAGCACGCCCGAGCCGACGCCGAACCACCCGATCGGGATCATCGATTACGCGGCGCGCAGCTTGCGTTCACGGCGGGCCTGCGCGCTCCCGACGTGCGTCATGAGGTCGACGGCGAACGCGAAGATCACGATGAACCAGCCGAAGCCGGTCACTCCTCGGACCGGCGCGTACGCGACCGTCCAGGCGAGGGTGGTCCACGGCAGGAAGATGAAGCCGAGGAATCCCCACCAGAAGGAGTCGAACGCGATGCTCATGCGGTCGGTGAAGAGCCAGATGAAGAAGACCGCCAACCGCGGCGAGATGAACGCCGCCAACGCCACGATGCATCCGCACATGGCGGGGAGACTAAGCGAACGGGCGAGAGGCGCGCTCGCCGCGGCGTGACGTACGGTCACGGCATGGACGACGTGTTCGATCACACCGGCGAGGTGGCCGTGGTGACCGGCGGCGGCACCGGCATCGGGGCGGCCACCGCGCTCCTCTTCGCGCAGCACGGTGCCGACGTGGTGCTGGCCAGTCGCAAGACCGAGAACCTCGAACGGATCGCGGCCCAGGTGCAGGCCGAGACCGGGCGTCGGGCGCACGTCGTCGCCACCGACGTGCGCGACGTCGAGCAATGTGAGCGGCTGATCGACGAGTCGCTGGCCACCTTCGGCCGCGTCGACGTGCTCGTGAACAACGCCGGTGGCAGTCATTCGTACGCGTTCGAGGACTGGACCGCCGATCGCTTCCAGAACATGATCGACCTCAACCTCAAGAGCGCCTTCGTGCTCTCCCAGCGAGTCGCACCGCACATGCGGGAGCGCGGGAGCGGCTCGATCGTGAACATCTCGTCGGGTGCGGCGGTGTCGGCGCTGCCGATCCACACCGCGTACGGCGCGGCCAAGGCCGGGCTCGAGAACCTCACCCAGAACTTCGCGGCGGCGCTCGCGCCCCACGGCATCCGGGTGAACTGCGTGCGGGTGGGCGCGATCAAGTCGGAAGGGTTCCTCCGCGCCATGGACGGTCTCGGCATCGACCCCGACGAGATGGGTGGACGCGCCGGCCGGCCTCGGTCGTGCGGGCATGCCCGACGAGATCGCGTGGCCCGTGCTCTTCCTCGCGTCGACGGCGTCGAGCTACGTCTCGGGCCAGACGCTGTACGTCGGCGGTGGTCCCAAGGACATCACCGGGTGACCACACGACCGATCGGGATCGTGGGGGTCGCGTTCGCCGACATCGCGCTCGACGAGATGGCCACCCGTGCGGCCGACCTGGGGTTCGACCACCTCGACGCGGCCATTCACCTGGTCGAGCCGCTCGACGACGACGCGCTCGACGCGCTGGCGGTGCCCATCGTCGACCGCATCAGCGGCTTCGAGCTCGTCGACGGCTGCACGTTCGTGGCGCCCTACGAGCGACGCGGCGAGGACCGCTTCGACGAGACCGTCGCCCTCATGCGCGCGCACCCGACCGCGCGCCTCGAACCGGGGCCGCACACGAGCGCGGGAAGCATCGAGAAGATCGAGGCGCTCGGGGCCGCGGTCCCGGGTTTGCAGCTCACCCTCGACACCGGCCACGTCGCCTGGTGGGGTGAGGATCCGGTGCAGGCGCTGCGGCACGCCGGCCACGTCCAGCTGCGCCAGGCGGCCAAGGGTCGGCCGCAGCTCTATCCCGACGAGGGCGGCGACGTCGACTTCGCCGCCGTGCTCGCCGAGCTCGACCGGCTCGACTACCGCGGCGCGGTCGAGCATCGAGTACTTCGATCTCCCCGACATGGGCTGGGGCCTCGACGACCCCGTCGGCCACTGCGTCGCGCTCGCGACCCACGTCCGCTCCCTCATGTCCTGAGCGCTCGCACGATCAGGACGTGGCGGTCGCGGCGGACTTCAGGCGGTCGAGGCCCTTCTCGAAGTCCTTGCCCACCATCTTGTCCATGCTCATGAAGACGCCCATCGTGCGGGTCATGAACGTCTTGGGGCCGACCATGCGCCAGGTCACGTCGGTGGCGCCGTCGCGCTCGACCAGCACGAACGTCGTCGTGCTGCTCGACTTGAACGGCTTGAGGAACTGCAGCGCGATCTGCACCTTCGACGGCTCGACCGCGTCGGTGATCTCCATCCGTCCCGCGCCGGCTTTGCGGATCCCCGACCACTCGTAGACGGCGCCGGCGCCCGCGTCGGGTCCCGAGTAGGTGCGGCCGAGGTTGGGGTCGAGGTCCTCCCACGGTGACCACTCGCGCCACCGGTGGAAGTCGACCAGCAGCGCGTAGACCGCAGCCCGGCTCGCCGGGATGCTCGCCTCGCGCTCGACTTCGAACTCGCCCTTGGCGGCCATCGTGCTCCTCGTCAGCGTCGGTCGGTCAGGAAGGGATACTTCGCCCGGGTCTCGGCGACCTCGGTGGCGGTCACGTCGTGGAGGAGGATCTCCTCGTGCTCCGGGCCCGAGGCCTCCAGGGTGCGGCCGAACGGCAGCACGATCGCGCTGTCACCGGCGTAGTCGAGGCCACCGCCGCGCCCGATGCGGTTCACGCCCACGACGAACGCCTGGTTCTCGATCGCGCGAGCGCGCAGGAGCGTGCGCCAGTGGTCACGGCGCGGCGCCGGCCAGTTCGCGACCACGACATAGCAATCGGTGTCGTGCGCCGTGGCCCAGAACTCGTCGGCGAACCTCAGGTCGTAACAGACGAACAACGTGCAGCGGACACCCTCGACCTCGACGGTGACGTGCTCGTCGCCCGCGGCGTACTTCTCGTGCTCGCCGCCGTAGCTGAAGGGGTGGATCTTGCGGTAGCGGGTGACCGCGCCGTCGGGAGCGGCGAGGAGCAACGTGTTCGACGGCAGCGTGTCGCCCGGCTGCACCTCGGGCGCCGAGCCGCACACCCACAACCCGCGCCGTGTCGCCTGCGCGGCCAGGAACTGCGAGCTGGGACCGTCGAACGGCTCGGCGACGCGCTCGGTGTCCATCGAGAAGCCGGTCGAGAACATCTCGCTGAGCACGACGAGCTGGGCGCGCTGCTGGGCGGCGTCGCCGATGAGTCCGTCGAGGTGCGCGAAGTTCGCGTCACGGTGCTCCCACACGATGTCGTGCTGGATCGCCGCGACCCTCACGCGCCGAGCCTCTGCAGTCGCTCGGCGGCCTCGTCGATCACGTCGAGGCGCTTGCAGCACGCGAAGCGCACCAGCGGGCTGCCGGCCTCCTTGTCGTCGTAGAACGCCACACTCGGGATGGCGACCACCCCGCACCGGTCGGGCAGGGAGCGGCAGAAGGCGACGCCGTCGCTCTCGCCGAGGCTGCGGATGTCGGCACTGAGGAAGTAGGTGCCTGCGGACGGCAACACGGTGAAGCCGGCAGCCGCGAGACCTACCGACAAGCGGTCGCGCTTCTCTTCCAGCGCCGCGGCCAGTCTCCGGAACGTCGCGCCGGGCAGGCCGAGCCCGGTCGCCACGCCGTACTGGAACGGCCCGCTGCTCACGTAGGTGAGGAACTGCTTGACCGTCTTCACCGCGTCGATCAGGTCGGGCGGCGCACAGAGCCACCCGACCTTCCAACCGGTGCACGAGAAGGTCTTGCCGCCCGACGAGATCGTCACCGTGCGCTCTCGCATGCCCGGCATGGTCGCCAACGGCACGTGCTGACCGTCGAACACCAGGTGCTCGTAGACCTCGTCGGTGATCGCGAGCAGGTCGTGCTCCACGCACACGCGCGCGATCAGCTCGAGCTCCGCGACCGAGAACACCTTGCCGGTCGGGTTGTGCGGCGAGTTGAGGAGGAGCACGCGTGTGTTCGGGCGTGATCGCGCGTTCGAGCGCGTCGGCGTCGAACGACCAGTCGGGGGTGCGCAGCTGCACGACGCGCCGGTGCGCGCCGGCGAGCGCGATGCACGCGGCGTAGGAGTCGTAGTACGGCTCGAAGGTGACGACGTCGCACCCGGGCTCGCACAGCGCGAGCAGCGACGCGGCGATGGCCTCGGTGGCGCCCGCGGTCACCAGCACCTCGGTGTCGGGGTCGTACTCGAGCGACCACCACTTCGCCTGGTGGGCGGCGATCGTGTGCCGGAGCTCGGGGATGCCGATCCCGGGCGGGTACTGGTTGTGACCGGCACGGATGGCGTCGACCGCGGCGTCGAACACCTCGGCGGGTCCGTCCTCGTCGGGGAAGCCCTGGCCCAGGTTGATCGAGCCGGTGGCGACGGCCAGCGCCGACATCTCGGCGAAGATCGTGGTGCCGAAGCCCTGCATGCGCTCGACGAGGTACGGCGAGTCGCCCATCAGACCCTCATCCCGTCAGCCGGCCACGAAGCTCAGGCGCACGTTGCGGCGCGGATTGTCGCGGTTGAGGTCGACGAACACGACGCTCTGCCAGATGCCGAGCAACGGCTCGCCGGCCTGCACCGGCAACACGACGGTCGGCGCGACGATCGCGGGCAGCACGTGGTCGGCGCCGTGCCCCGGCGAACCGTGCGCGTGGCGGTAGCGGTCGTCGCGCGGGAGCAGTCGCTCGAGCGTGTCGACGAGATCGTCGTCGGAGTGCGCACCGGTCTCGATGATGGCGATGCCCGCGGTGGCGTGCGGTGCGAACACGTTCACGAGGCCGTCGCCGCGAGTCCGGCAGAACGAACGCACGTCGTCGGTGAGGTCGACGATCTGGTCGCGCGAGGTGTCGACGTCGAGCACCGTCGTGTCCATGACGCGAGCCTAGAGCGAGGCGGAGATCGCCCTCAGCCCGCGTCGACGAGCCAGCCGAAGCCGTTGGAGCGCAGCGCGTCGGAGATGCGAGCGGTCAAGCGTCGGCAGCGAATCGGTGAGGAGGATGATGCCGAACACCGCGAGGATCCCGGCCGACACCAGCGTGATGGCGCGGGAGTGGCGCTTGAACCACTCGAGCGTGCGGGTGAGCTTGCCCATCGCGAGGCCGACGGCGAGGAACGACACCCCGAGCCCGAGCGAGTACGCGACCAGCAGGATGGTCGAGCGGGCGAGGCTCTCGCCGCGCGCCGCGAAGCCGAGCACGCTGCCGAGGATCGGACCGATGCACGGCGTCCAGCCGAGGCCGAACGCGGCGCCCGCGACCGGCGCGGCCACCGGGCCGAAGCGGTCGAGGTGCGGTTGCCAGCGGAACTCCTGGTAGAGCCGGGGGGTGGTGAGGAGCTGCGACCCCGCGAGGTAGCACGCCATCAGCAGCACCAGGCCGCCGGAGATGCGGGTGAGCGTCTCCTGGTTGCGGAACAGCGCGCTCCCCGCCGCGGTGGTGATGAGACCGAGCAGCACGAACACCACCGTGAACCCGAGGACGAAGAGCCCGGTGTTCACCGCGATGCGCTTCAGGTAGTGGCGCTGCTGTTCGCGGATCTCCCCCACCGACAGGCCGGTCACCAGGCTGAGGTAGCCGGGGACGATCGGCAGGACGCACGGCGACACGAACGAGATCACGCCCGCGCCGAACGCGGCGAAGACGTAGAGGTTGCTGGAGACGCTCACGGCGACAGAGCCGGACCCGAGCACGGTTGGATGGTACGGCCGCTCCGGCCGCGGCCGTCAGTCGGCGAGGGTCAGAGCGCCGACAGACGACCCGTCTGCTTCGGGTCGTAGATGCAGACACATCGGCGAAGTAACCGAACTCCAACGCAGTACTTGAGCATGGCGAGTCCAGCACCGGCTTCGGGCAGGTGTGACGTGAGAACGACATACGGCGGATGCTCGGGTATGGCCGCCGAGAGCGCGCCGTTCGCGATCGCCTTCTTCAAGGTGTCGGTCCGCATCAGCCCAGGCCGGCGTCCTTGGACGCTGCCCTTGTACTCGAACCAGATGTCTTCCCCACGAGGCGAGACTGCGACGACAATCGATCTCGACACCGACGCTCTGGAAGCAACAGTCGCGGGCCGACTTGGAATCCGAGACCAGCGAGGAGGACCGCGCACTGCTCAGCGAACTGGCGGCCCTGAACGCTCGACGAGGCCTGGAACTCGGGCAGGTTCATTCAGCCGTCCCGTCGACGTCATCGAAGATCGGTGCGAGCCGGATCTCCATCGATGTGCGTTCGTCGTCGAGTTCCTCGTCCCAGGACAACTCCTCCGAGCCCCACACGTCGAGCTCCTCGTCGGAGGACATGAGCCACAACTCCACCGCCCTCGCCCACTCCTCGGCAAGCAGGGCTGCGCGGATGTCGTCGACGGTGCGCTCCGAAGCAAACTCCGAAGGACCACGTCGAGCGACGAGCCTGAGAGCGAGCACGCGCGACAGCGTCTCGTCCGACTCCGCGAGGAAGACCTGCGGCGGGTCGGAATGGAGCACTGCAACCGCGATGCGACCGGGTCGCGGATCTGCCATCGTCAGCGCGCTGCGGACACCCGCTTGGTTGCTGCGTAGCGCCGCAACCTCTCCAGGCCCTCTGCGCTGAGCATCTCGATCACGGCCTGGATCGGCTTCTTGTCGCCGACCACTACTTCGAGCGCGTGTGCCCCCGCCGATCCGGCGGCCGGCGCGTCGGTGGTGAGGAGCACGAGGCGAGCAGTGGGCTTCCGTTCGTGGATCACCGCAGCCTTGCCGATCGCCTTCCAGAGCGTGTCGGTGCGCTTCAAGCCGGGCCGGTTGCTGGTGAACCCGCCGGACACGTCGAAGTACCAGGTGTTGCCTGCCGCGTCCTGCGCGCTGAAATTGACCTCGACGCCACCTGGGAGCTTGACGTTCGCGACCACGTCGGTGAAGTCGCATTCTTCGAGCAGTTGACGGGCGACGTCCTTGGCCGCCTTCCCTTCGCGCACTGCTCGGGCCTGGAAGTCCTCGTTCTCGGGCGCCGGGCCCGGAACCGCCGGCAGCCTGAAGCTCGGCACGGCGTCGGGATCATCGTTCTTCATGATCCGGACCCGTTCCGCGTCGATGCGCTCACGCGCCTTCTGCACGTACTCGTCGTCGGTGTCGTAACCCACGAAGTGACGGTCGGTGCGCAGTGCAGCGATCGCGGTCGTCCCCGATCCCATGAACGGGTCGAGCACGAGATCGCCGTAGTACGTGTAGAGGTGGATCAGCCGCTTCGGAAGGTCGACCGGGAAAGGCGCCGGGTGGCCCACACGGGTCGCGCTCTCGGGCGGAATCTCCCAGATGTCGGTCGTCGCTTCCATGAACTCGTCGCGGTACATCGAGGCATCGCACGGGAAGGCCGAGCTTCTTGCGCTTGCTTCGGGGTCAGTGCCCGGTCGAACCGGCCCTTGCTCGCGATGATCACACGCTCCGACAGGTCGCGCAGCACTGGGTTCGCGGGGCGCTGGAACGAGCCCCACGCACACGAACCCGCCGAGCCACGTGCCTTCCACCAGATGACCTCGCCGCGAAGCAACATCCCGAGGTCATCCTGCAGGATCCCGATGACGTCAGCCGCGAGTGAGCGATACGGCTTGCGCCCGAGGTTGGCGACGTTGATCGCCATGCGACCGCCAGGCTCGAGAGTGCGGTAGCACTCGGCGAAGACGTCACGAAGCATCGAGAGGTAGTCGAGGTACGTCGCAGGGATGTCGCCGCTGCCGAGCGCTTCTTCGTACGCCTTGCCCGCGAAGTACGGCGGTGACGTCACGACCAGCGCGACCGAGTTGTTCGGCACCTGCGTCATTGACGCAGAGTTGCCGACGAAGATGTCGTCGATGTCCTTGTGCGGATCGATGTCGACCGAGTCGTCGAGGAGCGGCTGCGTGAACCGCGCGTAGAAGTCGCTCGCATCGTGCGACTCGCGCTTCGAAACACCGAAGTTCGAGGTGGCCGTCGGTTTCCGTTGCCCGCTCACCGCTCGGATCGTACGCCGTTGGGACATACGGACGAGCCTACCGAACACCTGTTCGGCACGCGAGTAGCAATGTGGTCAGCCCGGGGTGGGGCCGCGACGTCGCCGCCGCAGCAGGAGGCCGCCCACGACCCCGCCGGCCACGACGAGCGACGGCCACGATCACGCCCACCGGCGAACCGCCGTCGCGCCCACCGCCGGTGCTGCCCGCGGCGACCTCCGACGCTGTCCGACCGGGCCTCGTCGGTCACTCGTGTTGGTGCCCGACTTCCGGGTGGACGTGGTGCTGCCGGCCTTCGGGTCCTTGCCGTCATTCGTGGTGGTGCCGTCCTTCGAGTCCGTGGTGTCGTCGGCGTCGGCGCCCTTGGCCTTGCCGCCGTCCTTGCCCGGAGTCGTCGACGGCGTCGCCGACGCACGCGCCGACGGTGGCCGACGGCGTCGACGGTCGGTGACGGCGCCGCGGTCACGGGCGGCGGCGCCTGCGTGGCGGGCGGCGGATCGGTCGGCGGAGGTGCGCAGCCCGACGACGGCGCAGAAGCTCACGAACCCGGGCGCGCCGCCGGTGCCGTAGCGCCAGCCCTCGACCGAGCCGTCGGTGACGGTGGTCGTCGACGCGCCACCGCGCGAGTAGGTCCAGCCGCCCGCGCCGGGCCCGGCGCGGTAGTACGCCCAGTACTGGCTTCCAGGACCGACGAGGCACGACGAGGTCGGCCGGGTTGCCCACGCCGTTGATCGCGCACACCGCGGCGCCCTGTCCCGGCGAAGCCGTACGTCGCGAGGTTGGCACCACGGCCAGCTGCAGCGCGTCGAGACCGCTGATCGCGCCGTCGAAGCAGATCGTCACCGGGCCGGGGCCGGGCTCGACCACGACGACCGCGTGCGCGCTGCACGCCTGCGCGGCGACGTCGGCGCGCGCGGCGGAACCGATCCTCAGCACGCCGGCGACGAGCGCGACCGCGAAGAGGAGCGAGCGACCGCGTGCGCCGAGCGTCATCCGGTGAACCTCGGCGCCGCGGCGAGCGCCGCCGCCGCGACCGCGGGTCCTCGGCGGTCGGTACCGCGGGCGTCGACCGGGGTCACGGGCATGCTCACACGTCTGTGCCGCGGCGCGCGACGATCGGCAGCCACGACTGGAGCAGACCCTCGACCGTCTGCGACGTGGCGAACGTGTTCACGCCGAACGGGTCGTTGGGGCTCGCGATGCGGCCGGCATCGGCCGGCGGGCTGCGACTGCTGCGACGCGAGCCACGTCGACGGGTTCGCGTACGCGGTGCCGGCCATGGAGGGGTCGGCGGTGTCACGCCAGCACGGCGAGTCGGCGTCGTAGCCCGCGGCGGTGATGCCGAGGATCGCCAGCGCGGTCGAGTTGGGGTCGTCGCTGCCGAAGGACTGCCAGGCGCCGCTCGCCTGCTGGTTGGCGGCGAAGAAGCCCAGCGCGGCCTTCACCGCGGCATCGGTCGCGTCGGCGCCGCCGGCGACGAGTGCTTCGACCGCGAGCGCGGTGGTGTCGAGGTCGATGTCGGTGCCGCTGCGGGTCGCCGAGGAAGTTCCACCCGCCGTTCTGGTCTGCTGCGCGGCGCGCACGGTCGCCAGCGCCGCCGCGGGCGGTGCGCCGCACACGAGCTCTTGGCGAGGACGCCGTAGAGCGTGTCGGTGAACGCGGGACCGAAGCTGGCCGTGTTGGCGCCACACCCACTGTCGATCAAGGCGGCCAGGTCGACGGGTGCGCCGTCGCCGGCGGCGTCGAACGCGGCGGGATCGAGCCCGAGCGGGCCGGCGCTGAGCACGATGGTCTTGGCCGCGCCGCACCGGCGGTCGGTGATGGTCGCGGCGAAGGCGTCGATCGCGTCGAACGGCGTGGGGCCGGTGCCCTGGTACTTGACCGCGCCCGACCGCGGCAAGCGCCTGGCTGGTGCTCCACGTGGTGCCGGTCTGGGCGTCCTCGGCGATCGCGAGCGCGGCGTCGACGAGTCTCGAAGCCCGGGAACTGCGCGAGCTCGAACCCGCCGTCGGATTGCTGTTGGGCGACGAGCCACGACACCGCGGCGTCGGCCGTCGCCTTCGACGCCGGATCGACGGCGTGCGCCGCGGTCGAGACCGGCAACGCGAAGGCGAAGAGCGCAGCTGTCAACGTGGCGATGCACGCGACAGCACGACGAGCGTGCGACATGTCGTCCTCCGAGGCCCCTTTCCACGAGGGCCGAGTCTTGGCCGCCCACTGGACGGCGCGTCGTCTGGGAGCACCGGTGGCCCGGTGGACAACGGCAGGTAGCCTGGCTTGCGGAGTGCGGCAGAAGCCGCAGAGCCGCTCACAGTTGCGGGTCAGCGTCGGTCTCGCACCGACTTCCCCCGTTCCCGGACCGAGATCCGGGAACCGCACGCAACATCCGGGTTGCGCGCAACCGTTGTCGAGAGGGCACGTTAGTCCGCAATGGCGACCACGACGCAACCCCGTGCTGCGGTCCCGGCGCCCACGGAGGCGCCGGCGACGCCCGTGGCGCGGGCGACGTGGCACGCGGGCGTGTGGTTGGTCTGGGCGCTCGCGGCGGCGGCGTGCATCGAGCTCGCGCCGAGCCCGGTGTACGTCGCGTTGGTGATCGGCATCGCGTCGGTGGCGGTCTCCGTGCATTCGCGTCCGGGCCCGTACGCACGCGCCTTCCCGCTCCTCCTGGCCGTCGGGGCGTTCTTCGCGGTCGTACGCATGCTGCTGACGGTGGCGACGACCCACGGCGTCGGCGACGTGCTGTTCACCACTCCCCACTTCGGGTTGCCGCAGCTCCTCGGCGGGTTCACCGTCGGCGGCAGCGTCGAGCTGCAGGTGATGCTGCAGTCGCTGGCCGAGGGCTTCGCCATCGTCGGCGTGATGGGCGTGTTCGGCGCGTTCAACTCGGTGGTGTCGCACTCGGAGCTGGTCGAGTCGACGCCACGCGCGTTCTTCGAAGCTCGGGCTCGTCATCGTGGTCGCGCTCGCGTTCGTCCCGTCGACCCTGGCGGCGATCCACGACGTGCGTGACGCCGACCGCGCCCGCACCGGTGGGCGGGTCGTCCGTCGGGGCCGGTTGCTGCGCCAGGTCGTGCCCGTGCTCGAGCTCGGGCTCGAGCGCGCGGTCACGCTGGCGGAGTCGATGGACTCGCGCGGGCTTCGCGCGTGCCGGACCGAGCCCGCGTGATCGAGCCGCGGGCTGGTGGGGCCTGTTGTCGTTGCTGGCACTCGGTGGTTCCTTCGTCGCGCTGATCGGCGAGGCGGGCACGGTCGCGGCGGTGCTCGGCCTGGCCGGTGCAGTGGGACTCGGCGCCGCGATCCTGCTCGCCGGATCCGACACGCGTCGTACGCGCTACCGACCCCGCCGGATGCGCACCGCCGACTGGGTCGTCGCCGGCATCAGCCGTGCTCGCGCCGGTCGCGATGGCGACCGTGTCGTGGGCCGGCGACAGCAGCCTGGTGTGGTTCGCCAGCCCGCTCGCGTGGCCCACGCTGCACCTGCTCCCCGCGCTCGCGCTGCTGCCGCTGCTCGCGCCCGCGCTCGTCCCCGCGCCGGACGCGCGATGACCGCCGTCTCGTTCCGCGGCGTCGCCTACGCGTACCCCGACGCGGCCCGGGCGGCGCTCCGCGACGTCGACCTCGACGTCGCGCCGGGCGAGCTCCTGCTCGTGCTGGGCGCGTCGGGCTCGGGCAAGAGCACCCTGCTGCGCGCGGTGAACGGACTGGTGCCGCACACGAGCGGCGGCCGGTTCGGCGGCGACGTCGTGGTGTTCGGTCGGTCGACGCGCACGCACCACCCGCGCGAGCTCGCCGACGTGGTCGGCTTCGTCGCCCAGGACCCGGAGTCGCAGTCGGTCGTCGACCACGTCGAGCGCGATCTCGCGTTCGTGCTCGAGAACCTCGGGTTCTCGCAGGACGCGATGCGACGACGGGTCGAAGAGGTGCTCGACGCGCTCGGGATCGCGCACCTGCGCGACCGCGATCCGGCGACGCTCTCGGGCGGCGAACGGCAACGGTGCGCGATCGCGGGGGCGCTGGCCGCGGGACCGCAGGCGCTGGTGCTCGACGAGCCCACGTCGCAGCTCGATCCGCAGGGGGCCGACGACGTGCTCGCCGCGCTCGTGCGGCTCAATCACGATCTCGGTACCACCGTCGTCCTCGCGGAGCACAGGCTGGAACGTGCCGCGCCCCTCGCCGACCGTGCGGTGCTCGTCGAGACGGGCAGGGTCGGCACGCCGGGTCCCGTCGGTGAGGTGCTCGCCGACTACCCCGGTGCGCCCAGCGTCACCCGGCTCGGTCGACTCCTGGGCTGGGAACCGTTGCCGCTCACCGTGCGCGACGCGCGGGCGCGCGCGGCGCTCGATCCCCCCGACATCGACCCGCCCGCGCCGACGGCCGCGGTCACGTCCGGCGACGTGTTGCTCCACGCCCACGACGTGCGCGTGAGCCTCGGTGGCCGCACGGTGGTGCGCGGCATCGACCTCGAGCTGCGGGCCGGCGATGTCATCGCGCTGTTCGGCCGCAACGGTGCGGGCAAGACCACCCTGCTCCGCGCCATGGCGGGATTGACCGCGCCGAGCGCGGGCTCGGTCGACACGAAGATCCGCGTCGCCTACGTCCCGCAGAACCCGAACGCCATGTTGTTCTCGTCGTCGGTGCGACGCGAGCTGGCGGAGACGCAACGGCTGCTCGGGAAGACCGACGCGGCCGCGGTCGACCACTGGCTCGACGCGCTCCACCTCACCGAGCTCGCCGAGGCGCACCCGCGCAGCCTCTCGGGTGGCCAGCGCCAGCGGGTCGCCATCGCCGCGGTGGCGGTGGGCGGCGCGCCGGTGCTCCTGCTCGACGAACCGACACGCGGGATGGACGCGCCGTCGCGCGCCGCGCTGGAGCACGCGGTCCGCGCCCACGCCGCCGCGGGTGGCGCGGTCGTGCTGGCGACCCACGACGTCGAGCTCGCTGCCCGCATCGCGTCGCACGCGGTCGTGCTCGGCGACGGCGAGATCGTGGCCGACGGGGACGCCCGCACGGTGTTGGCCGGCTCGCTGTTCGCGCCCCAGGTGCTGCGCGTGCTGCCGCCGTTCCTCACGGTCGAGGAAGTCGACGCCGAGCTGGCGCGCTCGTGAGCCTCGTCGTCGCACCACCGCAGGACGGGTTCGCGGGACGGGTGCGCCCGTTCGCGGTCTACCTCCTGATGCTGCTGCTCGGCGCGGCTGCGTTCCTCTACCCGTTCTGGTTGCCGTCGTCCGCGCTGCCGACCCAGGCGCACAGCGGCGACGCGCCCCTGGTCGCGGCGCTCGTGGGTGCGTTGGTGATCGCGGCGGTGATGCTGGAGGTCCGGCGCGGCACGATGAACGGCGCGACCGTGGCGATCCTCGGGATGCTCTCGGCGGTCGCGGGCTTGCTGCGGCTCATCGACCTGCCCGGCGGCGGCAGCGGCATCTTCTTCCTGGTGATCCTGGCCGGCGCCGCGTTCGGGCCCCGCTTCGGCCTGCTGCTCGGACTGTGCGCGATGGCCGTGTCCGCGATCGTCACGGGCGGCATCGGCCCGTGGCTCCCGTTCCAGATGCTCGCCCTGTCGTGGATGGGCGCGGGCGCCGGGTTCGTCGGCCTGGCCACCCGCCGACTCGATCCGCGGCTGGAGGTGGTCGCCCTCGCGGTCTACGCGTGGGTGTGGGGGTTCGTGTACGGGGCGATCATGAACCTCTGGTTCTGGCCCTTCACCCGCGGCGGCGCGCTCGATTGGCACCCGGGCCTCGACCTCGCGCAGACCCTCCACCACTACTGGCAGTTCTACGTGGCCACGTCGCTCGGCTGGGACGCCGCCGCCGCCATCACGAACGCGATCCTCGTGCTCGTCACCGGCCTGGCGCTGATGCGCACCCTCCGCCGCTTCGCCCACCGCCTCGACCCGGCCGTCGAATATGTCGATTTCGGCGTCGAAGTGGGCGAATAATCCAGCCACTTCGACGCAGAAACGCCTAGGAGGGGCGAGGGTCGAAGAGCTCGGTGACGAACTCCTGGAGGGCGGCCCGGCCCTCGGTGGTCGTGACGTCGCCGAGGAACACGGCGGCGCGGCTGTCGGCGGACTCGAGCGCGCGGGCGGCCTCGCCGAGGGCGGCGGCGTCGTCGTCACCGCCGACGAGCACGACGACGTTCACGTGCGCACCACCAGCACCGCCGACACGGCCAGGAGGCCGCACCCGAGCAGCACGGTCGCGAGCATCGCGCTCGGTTCCTGCATGGTCGCGGTTCCGGTGGCGATGAGCGCGAGCACGAGGAACCACGTGTTGCGGAGCAGCGATCCGATCGAGAGGTCGTGCGTCGTCGACGCAGCACCGAAGCAGTTGCACGGTCGGCGGTCGTTGCGCACGATCCGTCGCACGAGGACGACGGTGAACGCGGCGAACGTGAGCAACGCGAGCCAGCTCGGCCAGGACGCGTCGACGACGAGCAGGAGCACCGCGAGGACCAACTCGTAGAGCGGCAACGCCACCGCGCCGAGGAACGAGACCCACGCGTGGCCACCGGCCCCGGACCGGCCGGCCCGGAACGTCGGACCGAGCGCGACGAGCTTGCCCAGCCCGGAGACGATCAGGATGATCGCCACGACGACCCGCGCGGCGAGCGCGACGTCGTCGGCGGTCACGTCACGCCTCGTGCATGCGCGAATACCCGCCCTTGTAGAAGAGGAGCGGACGCGCGCCTTCACGCATGTCGAGGTCGAGCACGCGCCCGACGATGATCTTGTGGTCGCCACCGGGGTACTCGGCCTCGAAGCGGCAGTCCAGGTAGGCGATGGCCTCCTCGAGCACGGGCGCGCCCGACACGCCGATGCGCCACGGTGTGGCGGAGAACCGATCAGCGCCCTTCTGGGCGAAGAGATTCGAGAGCTCCTCGTGGCCTTCGCCGAGGATGTTGACCGCGAAGGTGCCCGCCGCCTCGATGCGCGGCCACGTGGACGACGTGTGCGCGACGCAGAACAGGATCAGCGGCGGATCGAGCGACAACGACGTGAACGAGTTGGCCGCGATCCCGACCGGTTCCTCGCCGTCCATCGCGGTGATGATCGTGACGCCGGTCGCGAAGTGACCGAGCACGGAACGGAACATCTTGTCGTCGGGCACCAGAACTTCGTCGGACAACGGATGCTCCCTGACGTCAGCGGTTCGGCGAGTGCAGCTCGTGGCGCATGCCGTCGGCCGCTGCGAACACCTCGGGGCCGTTGATCCGTGCCGAGAACTCGCGCGCGTCGCGGAGAATGGTGTCGAGCTTCTCGTCACCATGTGAAGGACAGTGGTGGAAGAGCGCGAGTTGCCGTGCGCCTGCCTCCTTGGCGACGTGGATCGCGTACTCGATGGTGCAGTGTCCCCACGTGCGCTTGATCTCGTACTCCTCGGCGGTGTGCTGCGCGTCGTGGATCAGGAGATCGACGCCGTCGCAGAGCTCGAGCACGTCGCGGGGCACGTAGTCGTCGGCGTCGTCGGCGACGGTGCCGGGACCGTGATCGGAGAGATACGCGACCGACACGCCCTCGATCTCGACCCGGAAGCCGAGCGTGGGGTCGGTGTGGCGCACCCAGCGCGACCGCACCTTGGCGCCGTTGAGCGCGAAGTCGTCGTTGGCCACCGCCTCGAAGGCGACGTCGCCGCGCAGCTCCTCCGGGGTGATCGGGAAGTACGGGGGGCTCATCACCTGGCGGAAGACAGTGGCGAGCGGCCCCTCCTCCTGGTGCGGACCGATGACGGTGACGGTGCCGCCGCCGGCGGCGAGCGGGTCGAAGAACGGCAGGCCCTGGATGTGATCCCAGTGCAGGTGCGTGAGCAGCACGTTGGCGCGGTAGCCGTCGCTCCGGCCCTCGGCCACGAGCGCGTCGCCGTAGTTCCGCAACCCGGTTCCGAGGTCGAACACGATCGGGTCGTGGCCTTCGGACGCGACCTCGACGCACGAGGTGTTGCCCCCGTACCGGTCGAACTGGTGGCCGTCGCACGGCGTGGATCCGCGCACCCCCCAGAAGTTCACGTGCGTCGCAGCGGACACGTGACCGAGGTTACCTGGTGCCACCAGCCACGCTGCGTCCGCGACGTCCGAAACGCCTGGTCAGGGGCGATGTGTGACGTGCATCACACGGGGGACTCGCCGGTGATCTCGCCTCCACCGTCGTACACGTCCGGGTGGTCGAGCGGGAAGCGCAGCCAGGAGGTGAGATCGCGAAGCTGCGCGTAGGCCGCAAGGCGGGCATCGTCGGTTCCCTGTTCCTCGGCGTCGTCGCAGATCGTCGCGAGCCGGCGCGTCATGGTGGGCCCGAGCTCCAGGAGCGATCGGCTCCCCTCCGTCGCCCACTTCGCGAGCACGTAGTGGCACAGCCCGCCGACCGGGATGCCGAGCGCGCCAGCGAGGTTGCGCACCGTCGTGAGCGGGTCGACGTGCGCGTAGAGCGCGACGTCCGCCTTGAAGTTGGCGTCGGGATCGTCGTCGTCCCACGGGCCCGTCCACCCGACCAGGTGCACGGTGCGGTCGTCGTCCATGTCACGTCCTCGATGCGGTCAGGCGGCGAGCCCGATCGGCCGGGGGCGGACCCGCTCGTGCCGGGTGCAGGATCTGCGCGACGGTCTCGACCCCGTCGATCAGACGGGGTCCGGGACGCACGAAGTGGCTGTCGGCATCCACCGCCCAGACCTCGGCAGCGAGCGGCAGCCGGTGGTCGGCGACGAGCTGCTCGGCCAGGGCCGCGGCCGGGTCGAGGTGGTATCCGCAGGGCGCGACCAGCACGACCTCCGCGGGCGCGGACCGGACGGCGTCCCAACCGACCCGGCGCGAGTCGTGACCACCGTCAGCGAGCACGGCAGTGCCACCGCCGGCCGCCACCAGGTCGGGGATCCAGTGCCCGGCGGTGAAGGCCGGATCGGTCCACTCCAGGACGAGCACCGGTCGGCGCGCGACCCCTTCGAGCTGCGCGGCCGTCGCGGCGCGGCGCGCTTCGAGTGCGGACACCACCGCGTCGGCGCGATCCCGCGCGCCGATCGCGTCGCCCACGGTGCCGATCGAGGCGCAGACCTCGTCCAACGACCGCGGATCGAGGGTCACGACGCTCGCCGTGCACCCGAGATACGTGAGCGCGTCGTCGACCACGGCGATGTCGACCGCGCACACCGCGCACAGGTCCTGGGTGAGGACCACGTCGGCGTCGAGCTCGGCGAGCGCACCCTCGTCGAGGTGGTAGAGGTCCTCGCCCGCAGCGACGCGCGCGCTGACCACGGCGTCGATCTCCGCCGGCGACAACCCGGTCGGCAACGCCGAGGTCGAGACCACGCGCCGCTCCCTCGCTTCGACCGGGAAATCGCACTCGAACGTCACCCCGACGACATCGTCACCACGACCGAGCGCGAACACGATCTCCGTCGCTGACGGCAACAAGGAGACGATGCGCACGCCCCGATCGTAGGGACCGGGCCCGACGTCAGCTCAGGACGCGTCGCTTGAACCCGCTGATCCCCAGCCACGTGAACAGCGCGGCGAACCCGATGAGTGCGCCGTACACCGCCCACAGGCTCATGGTCGACGAGGAGGTGAGCGCGGCACGGAAGCCCTCGGAGATGTAGACGAGCGGGTTCACGAGGACGGCGACCTGCAGCCACCGGATCGGCTCGAGCGACGACCACGAGTAGTAGACGCAGCCGAGGAACGTGATCGGGATCACGATGATGCCGAACAGCAGCGGCACGGTGCGGGGGTCGAAGCGAGTCCCGAACGTGAGTCCGAGCGCGCCGCATGTGTAACAGGCGAGTGGCGTCAGCGTGAGCAGCACCAGCCAGTCGACGTCGAGGTGCACAGGCGTGGCCGGCACGACCGCGGCAATGGGGAACACGAGCAGCGCGGAGATGAGACCGCTCAGCGCGCCCCACATCGCCTTCTGGATCGCGACCAGCCACACCGGCATCGGTGCCAGCACGCGGTCCTCGATCTCACGCGTGTACCCGAACTCCTGCACCATCGGCAGCGACACCGACTGGATGCCCTGGAACAGGATCGCGAGGCCGACGACGCCGGCGA
The DNA here is from genome assembly GCA_963756895.1 of uncultured Actinomycetes bacterium. Classification (GTDB taxonomy): domain Bacteria; phylum Actinomycetota; class Acidimicrobiia; order IMCC26256; family DASPTH01; genus DASUAS01. The sequence goes on from CAVWPI010000007.1 coordinate 244,105, forward strand.
CGAGGAGGGTCGAGAAGCTGCTCGCCTCGTCGGCGCCACCGACGCCCTGCCCGATCTTCGGGAACACGTAGGTGAACACGAAGACGAGCAGGAACGGCTGCAGGATCGTGCGGGGGATGAACTCCTTGAGCGTCTTCCGCAGGACGACGAGGTCGCGCAGGATCAGCGAGCGGAACGCCACGCGGGCGGCGGCGACCGGCTTGCGGGCCGGTACGAGCGCGGACGGCGTGGCGGTGACGGAGGTGGCGGTCATTCGCGCAGGTCCTTTCCGGTGAGGTTGATGAAGACGGTCTCGAGGGTGGGCTCGGTCACGGAGAGGTCGGAGACCTCGTAGCCGTGACGTTCGGCAGCGCCGAACACGAGCGGCAGCACGCCGCCCGTCGCCTGCACCTCGACCACGACCGTCGTGTCGACGCGCGTCGCCTGCGTGGCGCCCGGCACGTCGGCCTCGAGGATCTTGGCGAGGGCGTCGAGGTCGCCGCTCGCAGTGACGGTCACCACGGTGTCGGCTCCGGTGGAGCGCTTGAGCTCCGACGGCGCGCCGAGCGCGAGCAGGTGGCCGCGGTCGATGATCGCGAGCCGGTTGCACAGCTCGTCGGCCTCCTCCATGTAGTGCGTCGTGAGGAGGATGGTCTGGCCGTCGCCGTGCAGCTCGCCGAGGATCTCCCACAGCGCGAGGCGGCTCTGCGGATCGAGCCCCGCCGTGGGCTCGTCGAGGAAGAGGATGGCCGGTCGGTGCATGATCGCCCGGGCCACCATGAGCCGCTGGGCCATGCCGCCCGAGAGCGCCGCGACCTTCTCCGTGCCCCGCTCCGGCGAGGCGGAACTGGTCGAGCAGGCGATCGGCCTCCTGGCGGGACGTCGCGGCCGACATCCCGAAGAAGCGGCCGTGGAAGTAGAGGTTCTCCCACACGGTCAGCGAGCGGTCGAGCGTGTTGCTCTGCGGCACGACGCCGATCACCTGCTTCGCCGCGGTGGGGTGCGCGACCACGTCGATGCCGCCGACGAACGCACGCCCGCTCGTGGGGATGACGCGCGTGGTGAGCATGCCGGCGGTGGTGGTCTTCCCCGCGCCGTTGGGTCCGAGCAGACCGAAGATCTCGCCCTGGTGGACGGCGAGGTCGAGCTCGTCGACCGCCTTGAGCCCACCCGGATACACCTTGGTGAGCTGCTCGGTACGGATCACCACGTCGTCAACGACCGACATGGGACACCTCCTTCGTCTCCTTGTCGTCGAGCGCGCGCTGCTCGAAGTAGGTGTTGATGCGCGGGAGCGCGCGGCTCAGGACCTCGACGTCGCGCTTGGTGAGGATCCCGCGCAGCTCGCCGTCGAGCTCCTGCACCACCGCGTGGAGCTCGCGCAGACGCTCCAGGCCCGCGGGCGTGACGACCACGCGCACGACGCGACGATCGTCGGGGTCCGGCTGGCGTTCGACCAGTCCCTCCTCCGCGAGCTTGTCGAGCTGGCGGACGAGCGTGGGCGGCTCGATGCGCATGTGGTGCGCGAGCTCCCGCTGGCTGGCCCCCTCGGCGCTCGCCGCTTCCTTCAGGAGCACCCAGTTCCAGAGGCTCGCACCGTGCTCACCCAGGCGGCGGTCGAGCTCGTCGTGCACCGTGCGGTGGGCCAGGTAGAGCAGTCGTCCGATCGTGGTTTCCATAGTGCGCTAATCATTAGCACACTAATGATTAGTTGTCGAACTACTTCTCGGACCCGGGACCCTCGCTGCGCACCTTCTCGACGTGCACCAGCGCCTCGCGGAGCTGGTCGATCCACTCCCCCTCGTGGTCACCAACGAGGCGCACGCACCACGCCAGGGCGTGGCTGCGGCTCCTCGCCACCCCGGCGTCGACGAGGGTGTCGAGCACCTGGCGCTCGGGGAGGCGGAGCCGGGTCATCACCGGGACGCTGAGGGTGGTGAAGAGCTCTTCCTCGTCTCCGCACCGGGCGCCCCAGGCGACCTTGCGGGCGAAGCGGGCCTCGGCCTCGTCGGCGATGCGCATCCGCAGCGCACGAGTGTCCTCGCGGAAGCCCTGGATGCGGGCCCGGTGCGCGGCGGCGACGGTGTCGGCATCGGCGTCGCCGGTGTCGGGCGGCGGCAGCGTGCCGATCACGACGATCTCGTCGCGGTCGTGGCTGACGGCGGGCGGGCCGGCGAACCAGGCGTCGGGGAGGCGCCCGGCGAACCAGCCCTGGAGCTTGGCGACTCCGGGCGAGGGAACAGGGGCGTCGGCGTGGTTGTTCTTGGGCATGGTGATTACATTATTACAGTGTTTCGCCGACTGCAATATGCTGGAGGGCAGCGCGGATCGCGGCGGCGACGGCCTCGGCCTCGGCGGCGTCGGCGTACTTGGTCCGGGGCCAGAAGAAGCCCCGGAGGCCGTCCTTGCGATTGCGGGGGACGGCGTGCACATGGAGGTGCGGGACGCTCTGACTCACCACGTTGTTCATCGCCACGAACGAACCCTGCGCGCCCATGGCGTCCTGCACCGCGGCCGCGACCCGCTGCACCTCGGCGAAGAGGACGTCGCGGGTGGTGCCGTCGAGCTCGCGGAGGGTCTCCACGTGGCGACGCGGGACGACGAGCGTGTGACCGGGGAAGAGCGGGCGGTGGTCGAGGAACGCCACGACCGCGGGGGTGTCGAGGACGATCGGCGCCGGGGTCTCCCCCGCGACGATCGCGCAGAAGAGGCACCCGTCGGCCATCGGCGAGGACCCGCGCTACTCGGGGGGCGACGTGTAGGGACGCACGCGCTGGGGCGCGGCGTCGCGCTTGGGCACCATCACCTTGCGCCGGAAGAAGCACACCTCTTCGCCCCGCTGGTTGAACCCGCGGGACTCCACGGTCACGACGCCGCGGTCCGGCCGGCTCGACGACTCACGCTTCTCGATGACCACGGTCTCGGCGTAGATGGTGTCGCCGTGGAAGGTGGGCCGCTTGTGCTGGAGCGACTCCACCTCGAGGTTGGCGATCGCGGCGCCGCTCACGTCGGGCACGCTCATGCCCAGGACGAGCGAGTACACGAGGTTGCCCACCACGACGTTCTTGCCGAACTGCGTGCCGCTCTCCGCGTACCACGCGTCGATGTGGAGCGGATGGTGGTTCATGGTGATCATGCAGAACAGGTGGTCGTCGGCCTCGGTGATCGTCTTGCCCGGCCAGTGGCGGTACACGTCGCCGGGCTCGAAGTCCTCGTAGAGGCGCCCGAACGGCCGCTCGTGGATCGTCATCCGGACGAGGTTAGCGACGGGTATCCCGTGCTCCGGGGCTCGGTGGCCCCCGGTAGCGTGCACACGGAGAGGGTGCCATGAGCATGTATCAGACGGTCCACGGATTCGGCCGCGACCCGAAGGCCTTCAAGGGCAAGAAGGTCGAACGCGACCTCATGCGACGCGTGCTCCGCCTCGCGCGCCCGTACCGCGGTCAGCTGATCGGCTTCGTCATCGCCGTGGTCTTCGCCGCGGTGGTGAGCGCGGTGCCGCCGCTGATCCTGCGCGCGGTGATCGACACCGCGATCCCCGACAAGGACCGGCAGCTCGTCGCGTTGCTCGCGGCCGGCGCGGTGTTCCTCGCGCTCTTCAACGCGGTGCTCTCGCTCATCCAGCGCTACTACTCGGCCCGCATCGGCGAGGGCCTCATCTTCGACATGCGCACCGCGCTGTTCGACCACGTGCAGCACCAGCCGCTCTCGTTCTTCACCCGTACCCAGACCGGGTCCCTGATGTCGCGCATGAACAACGACGTGATCGGCGCGCAGCAGGCAGTGACCAACACGTTGGGCACGGTGTTCTCGAACGTGGTCGGCGTCGTGGTGACGCTGGCGTTCATGCTGGCGTTGGAGTGGCGGCTCACGCTGCTCACCCTGGTGATCCTCCCGCTGTTCATCATCCCGGCCAAGCGCATGGGCCCCACTCTGCAGCGGTTGACACGCGAGAGCATGCAGCTGAACGCGTCGATGAACAACACCATCGCCGAGCGCTTCAACGTGAGCGGTGCGCTCGTCGTGAAGCTGTTCGGACGCCACCGCCAGGAGTCCGACACGTTCTCCGACCGGGCCGGGCGCGTCCGCGACATCGGCGTGCAGACGGCCATGTACTCACGCGTGCTCTTCGTCGCCCTCGGCCTCGTCGCGGCCGTCGGCACCGCCATCGTCTACTTCGTCGGTGGCAACCTGGCCATCTCCGGCACCATCGGCGTGGGCACCATCGCCGCGTTCACCGTGTACGTCAGCCAGATCTACCAGCCGCTCACGCAGCTCGCGAACGCGCGCGTCGACGTGCTCACGGCGCTGGTGTCGTTCGAGCGCGTGTTCGAGGTGCTCGACTTCCCGGCGCTCATCACCGACCGGCCCGGGGCCCACGACCTGGTCGAGCCGGTCGGACGGGTGGAATTCGACCACGTGTGGTTCCGCCACCCGTCGGCCGCGGTGTCGTCGATCGCGTCGCTGGAGGAGGCGAGCGCGGCAACCGACACCGAGGAGAGCGACTGGATCCTCCGCGACGTGAGCTTCACCATCGCGCCCGGGGAGCTCGTCGCACTGGTCGGCCCGTCGGGCGCGGGCAAGACCACCAGCGCGCTCCTCGTCCCCCGCATCCACGACGTCAGCGCCGGTGAGGTGCGCGTCGACGGGCACGACGTACGCGACTACACGCTCGACTCGTTGCGCGACGCCGTCGGCATGGTCATGCAGGACCCGCACCTCTTCCACGACACGATCCGCAACAACCTCCGGTACGCGCGCCCCGACGCCACCGACGACGAGCTGGTCGAGGCATGCCGGGCCGCACGCATCCACGACATGATCGCCGGGCTGCCCGACGGTTACGACACCGTCGTCGGCGAGCGCGGCTACCGCATGTCGGGCGGCGAGAAGCAACGCCTGGCCATCGCCCGCATGCTGCTGAAGGACCCTGCGGTCGTGATCCTCGACGAGGCGACGTCGCACCTCGACTCCGAGTCGGAGGTGGCGATCCAGCACGCACTCGCCGACGCGCTGGTCGGGCGCACGTCGCTGGTGATCGCCCACCGGCTCTCGACCATCGTCGCCGCCGACCGCATCCTCGTGCTCGAGGACGGCCGCATCATCGAGAGCGGCCGCCACGACGACCTGCTGCGCGCAGGCGGTCTCTACACCGACCTCTACCGCACGCAGGTCGACACGCCCGCGGTGGACACCCCGGCCGCCGACGCGGGGTGACACACTGCCCGGTGTGAACCGGACAACTCGACGCATCTGTGCCCTCGGCGCACTGCTCTGCGCGCTCGGCGCGCTGGCCGTGATCGTCGCGGTGCTCTGGAACAACTGGGCGCCGCTGCTCGGTGCCTTCGTCCTCGTGCTGGTGGCGCTGATGGCCGCCTGGTACGTGGTGACGAAGCGGGGGGTCGTGCGCCTGCTGGCTGCGATCGTCGCGGTGGCGGCGGTCGTGGTGGCGTTCGTGACGCTGCTGCGCAACCACAGCTTCGGCGACATCGTGCTGGCGGTGGTGCTGGTCGTGGCGTTCGCGTGGCTGGCACGCGCAGCGCTGCGCAACGATCCGTCGACGATCGCCGACGAGCCGTCGCGCGGCACGCCGGTCGGCGCCGCGCAGCAACCGGTGCTGATCATGAACCGCTGGTCGGGCGGCGGGAAGGCGAACGAGGCGTTCGCGGCGGCTGCCCACGAGCGCGGCATCGAAACGGTGACCCTCGAACGGGGCGACGACCTCGAGCAGCTCGCACGCGATGCGATCGGCCGGGGCGCCGACGTGATCGGCATGGCCGGCGGCGACGGCTCCCAGGCGCTCGTCGCCGACATCGCGTCGGAGCACGACGTGCCCTTCGTGTGCATCCCCGCCGGCACCCGCAACCACTTCGCCCTCGACCTCGGCGTCGACCGCGACGACGTGGTGGGCGCACTCGACGCCTTCATCGACGGCTACGAGCGGCGGGTCGACCTCGCGCGCGTGAACGGCCGCGTGTTCGTGAACAACGTGTCGTTCGGCGTGTACGCCGCGATCGTGCAGTCGGACGAGTACCGCGACGCCAAGCTCAACACCGCGGCCAAGATGCTGCCCGAGCTCCTCGGCTCGGACTACGACCCGTTCGACTTCGAGCTCGACGGCCCGCCGGCGGTGGCGAGCTGCGACCCCGACCTCATCCTCGTGTCGAACAACATCTACAAGCTCGAAGGCATCGGCGGGCTGGGGACGCGCGAGCGCCTCGACGAGGGCGTGCTCGGCGTCATCGTGGTGGAGGTGCACAACGGCGCCGAGCTCGCGCAGCTCGTCTCGCTGTCGACCGCCGGCCGGGGCTCGGCCTACTCGGGATGGCACGAGTGGACCACGCCCACGCTCGAGGTGCGGTCGGGCAAGCCGATCGACATCGGCATCGACGGCGAGGCCGTCACCCTCGACTCCCCGGTGCGGCTCGAGGTGCAGCCGGGCGCGCTGCGGGTCCGCATCGCCCCGCATCATCCCGGCGTGTCGCCGGCCCGGGCGGCGAGCGCGGTGCAGGCGGCGGCCATGCGTCGGCTCATTCACACCGCGTTCGGCGCCTGACCGCCACGTCAGGCCGCGTCACGCCGCGCGGCGGCGCGAGGGTCGCCGGTTAGCATCGTCGTTTCGCTCCCCCGGCCTCGGAGCTCCCCGCGGGCTCCGGGCCCCGACCGCGCAGCCGACGGCGAGCCCCCTTCCCATGGTCGATCCCGCAACCTCTCCGGGGGAATCCCCCGACCGCCGTGACCGGCGGCGCGACCGCAAGCGTCGACGCGCGCGCAAGGTCGTCGGCATCGTGACCGGGGTGCTCGCGGTCGCGGCGGTCGTGCTGGTCGCAAGCGACCTGGTGCGCCTCAGCGGCGAGGACAAGCCCTCGCTCGCCGGCACCGTCGAGACCACCGTCGACCGCGGCCCGTCGAACGCGACCACGACGACCGGCGCCCGCGATTGCCGGCCGCTCTCGGGCGACGAGCCGCTGCGGCTCTGGGTCGGGGGCGACTCGCTCGCCGGCTCCCTCGGCCCGGAGCTCGGGAAGCTCGCGGGCGCGACCGGCGTGGTGCAGCCCTACTTCGACTCGCGCGTGTCGAGCGGCCTCGCCGATCCCGGCTTCTTCGACTGGCCCGACCACGCGACCACCGAGATGGCGCGCCTCGACCCCGAGGTGGTCGCGTTCATCATCGGCACGAACGACTGGACCGCGGTGTCGGGCGACTGGAAGGGCGACTACACGGCCAAGGTCGAGGCGATGATGAAGACGCTCGTCGGCACCGGCCGCACCGTCTACTGGCTCGGCGCACCCACGCTCAAGGACGAGAAGATGGACGCCGCGGTCGTCGAGGTGAACGCGGTCGCGCAGGAGGTGGCGAAGCGCCACCCGAAGGTGCACTACGTCGACACCTACAAGCTGTTCTCCGACACCGACGGCACCTTCGCCTACGACCTCCCCATCGAGGACGGCACGACCGTCACCATGCGCGGAGGCGACGGCGTCCACTTCACCATGGACGGCGCCGACTACCTGGCCCGCCAGGTGTACAAGCTCGTCGACGCGCAGTGCGGCGTCACCGAGCAGAAGGTCGACGGCCCGACGAAGCAGGCGATCGAGACCGAGGGCAGCACGCAGGTCGCGCCGGGTTCGTCCTCGAATTCCAACCGGCTCGTCGGGATCGTCAGGGAACTCGGGCGGCGGCACCGTCCAGACCACGCCGCCCGCGACCGCGCCGCCCACGTCGCCACCAGAACAGGCGCCGCCGGTGACCGAGGCGCCGACGACTGCGGCGCCAGCGACCACCGCGCCACCCGTCACCCAGGCCTCCTGATCCGGAACGGCGCGTCGGTAGGCTCCCGGCCATGACCGACCAGCTCCCCGCGGCGGCCGCCGCCGTCGAGTGCGCGGCCGACGTGGTCGCCGCGGCCACCGCCCACCTCGCCGCGCCGCGACCGTCGACGGCCGCATCTCCGTGGCCACGCTCGACGAGCACCAGGTGCTCGGCTACGACCTCGCGCACGCGGCGAGCGCGGTCGAGGCCGCGCGCGTGATGCTCGCGTACGCGGAGTACGGCGAGGTCGAGTCGCTGCTCGCGCGCGCGTTCGTCGCCGACGCGATCGCCGACCTCGGCGCCCGGCTGCTCGGCCGCGAGGCGGTCTGGGGCGTCGACGCGTCGCTGCTCGCCGACGCGTTGCCGTTCGTGGAGGAGCACCGCACGCCGGAGTTCCTCGAGCAGGTGGCGGCGACGCTCGAGCGCACCGGCAGCGGGCCCAGCCACCTCCCCGACGACTTCCAGCTCGCGGCCGAGACGTTCCACCGCTTCGCGGAGGCCGAGATCCGCCCCGTCGCCGAGCACGTGCACCGCACCAACGCCGACATCCCCGAGGACGTCATCAGCGGGCTGGCCGAGATCGGCGGGTTCGGGCTGTCGGTGCCGGAGGAGTACGGCGGGTACGCGGCGGGCGGCGAGGCCGACTACCTCGGCATGGTGGTCGCCACCGAGGAGCTCTCGTGGGGTTCGCTCGGCGTCGGCGGGTCGCTCATCACCCGGCCCGAGATCCTCACCCGCGCCATCGTCACCGGCGGCACCGACGAGCAGAAGCAGCGCTGGCTGCCCCGCATCGCCGCCGGCGAGCTCATGGTCGGCGTGATGGTCACCGAGCCCGACTACGGCTCCGACGTCGCCGGCGTCGGCACCACCGCGACGCCCGTCCGACGGCGGCTACGTGATCAACGGCGTGAAGACGTGGGCCACGTTCGCAGGGCGCGCCAACCTGCTGATGCTGCTCGCCCGCACCGATCCCGATCGCAGCATCACGCACCGCGGGCTGTCGCTGTTCGTGGTCGAGAAGGAGCGCGGTGCCCGGGCACTCGTTCGCGCTCGAGCAGCCCGACGGCGGGAAGCTCGAGGGCCGCGCCATCGACACCCTCGGCTACCGCGGCATGCACTCCTACGAGGTGTCGTTCTCCGACTGGTTCGTGCCCGCCGAGAACCTCGTCGGCGAGGAAGGCGGCCTCGGCAAGGGCTTCTACCTCCAGATGGAGGGCTTCGAGAACGGGCGCCTGCAGACCGCGGCGCGTGCGGTCGGGCTCATGCAGGCCGCGTTCGAGGCCGGGCTCGCGTACGCGCAGCGAACGACAGGTGTTCGGCAAGCCGGTGTTCGACTACCAGCTGTCGCGCGTGAAGCTCGGCCGCATGGCCGCGCTCATCGCCGCCGGTCGCCAGTTCTCCTACGACGTCGCCCGCCGCATGGGCCGCGGCGAGGGCACGCTCTCGGCGTCGATGGTGAAGGCCTACGTGTGCCGGTCGGCCGAGTGGGTCACGCGCGAGGCGATGCAGCTGCACGGCGGCATGGGCTACGCCGAGGAGTTCCCGGTGTCGCGCTACTTCGTCGACGCCCGCGTGCTGTCGATCTTCGAGGGCGCCGACGAGACGCTGTGCCTCCGCGTGATCGCCCGCCGCCTCGCCGAGCAGGCGCTCGCCGAGCAGTAGACGCCGGGCAACCTCCTCGCCGCCGTCGGGCGTCGAGGAGGTGTGGACCTGCCCATCGAGCTCGGGCCCTGCTCGAACGGCGAGTACGACCCGGCCCCGCTGTCACCCGTCGCGCGCGAGGCCCAGCGCGGGCGCGGGTCGACTGCGACGACAACGCGCGGCGCACCGGCGTCTCGCGCCGCCGGTTCCTGCGCTCGTTGTGCGGCGCGGCGACGACGCTGCTGGCCATCAACGCGTGCTCGGAGGAGTCGGCCCGCCACGCGGGCGGCGCAAGCCCGGCGGGACGTTCTCGGTGCCGCCGACCAGCGCGGTCGATCCCGACGCCGCGCGCGCGGCGCTCGCCGGCGACGAGTTCGTGTTCGACGTGCAGGGGCACTTCTTGGACTACTCCGTCGAGCCGGGCACGGTGCAGGGCCGCGAGTTCTGGAGCGCGTTTCCCGCAGCGCGACTGCGGCGAGGCCGATCCCGCGTGTGCTTCTCGGTCGACCACTTCATGGAGGAGGTGTTCCTCCGCAGCGACACGTCGATGGTCGTGCTGTCGGCGCTGCCGATCGCACCCGAGGGCAGCCCGATGTCGGCCGAGGCGATGGACCATGCCCGCCGGTTGGCCGAGGCCGCGTGCCACGACGAGCGCGTGCTGCTCCACGCGCAGGCGCTCCCGAACGTCGGCGACCTCCAGGCGAACCTCGACGCGATGAGCGACGCGGTGGCGCGCTACCCGATCGTGTGCTGGAAGGTGTTCACCAATTTCCCCGACCTCTACGACGGTTCCGGGAACGCATGGCGACTCGACGACGGCGATCCCGCGCTGGCGCGGGTCGGCGACGCGTTCCTGCGCCACGCGGTCGAGCTGGGGGTGCCGACCGTCGCCGCGCACAAGGGCCTCTCGACCACGCTCGGGTACTCGTCGCCGTTCGCCTCGCCCGCCGACGTCGGACCGGCCGCACGCGCGCATCCCGACGTGCGCTTCCTCGTGTACCACTCCGGCTTCGAGGCCGACGTCGTCGAGGGTCCGTACGACCCGGCGACGCGCCGACCAGGGCGTGAACCGCCTCGTCGTCGAGCATGCAGGACGCGGGCATCGGACCGAACCAGAACGTGTACGCCGAGCTCGGCACGACGTGGTGGTCGCTGCTCGCCCGGCCCGAGGAGGCCGCGCACCTGCTGGGCAAGCTGCTGGTCCACGTCGGCGAGGACAACGTGCTGTGGGGCACCGACGCGGTGTTCTACGGCTCGCCGCAGGGCCAGATCCAGGCGTTCCGCGCGTTCCAGATCTCCGAGCAGTTCCAGGAGCAGTTCGGCTACCCCGCGCTCACCGACGACATCAAGCGCAAGGTCCTCGGGCTCAACGCGCTGCGGCTGCACGACGTCGACCCCGTCACCGTGCCGTGCACGTTCACCCGCGCCGACCTCGAGCAGCTTCGGCTCGCGCTCCCGGTGTCGGTCGAGCGCCGCGGCCCGCGGACCCAGGCCGAGCTCCGCGACTTCGTGGCGCCGACGCCGACACGCGCCGAGGTCCGCGATGGTCGAGCCGTCGCCGTCCCGCACTCCGGACGGCCGCTTCCGCTCAGCGCTGCGGGTCATGCCGGCGCGCTCGCCGCGGCTGACGAACTTCAGTGCCATCTTGCGGCTGGCCTCGTCGATCATCTCGTCGCCGAACATGACCGCACCGCGCCGGTCGCCCTCGGTGGTGGCCTTCTCGTAGGCGTCGAGGATGTCGAACGCGTGGTCGTACTGCTCCTGGGTGGGGGTGAACACCTCGTTGATCACCGCGACCTGGTCGGGGTGCAACGCCCACTTGCCGTCGTAGCCGAGGATGCGGGTGCGCATCGCGTAGTCGCGCAGCGCGTCGAGCTCCTTGATCTTGAGGAACGGGCCGTCGATCACCTGCAGGCCGTTGGCGCGTCCGGCCATGAGGATCTTCGAGAACGTGTAGTGGAAGTGGTCGCCCGGGTACTCGGGGATCTGCACGCCACCCGTGAGCACCGGCATCTCGGTCGACGCCGCGAAGTCGGCGGGACCGAACACGATCGTCTCCATCCGCGGCGACGCCGCGCAGATCTCCTCCACGTTGATGAGACCGCGGGCGGTCTCGATCTGCGCCTCGATGCCGACGTGCGACTCGCGGCCGATGGTCTCCTCGATCTGCGTGAGCAGGAGGTCGAGCGCGACGACGTCGCTGGCGTACTGCACCTTCGGCAGCATGATCTCGTCGAGGCGCTCACCGGCGTTCTCGACCACGTGGATCGACGTCGCGGTAGGTCCACTTCGTGTCCCACGCGTTCACGCGCACGCACACGACGGTGTCGCCCCAGTCGAGCTCGCGGATCGCGCGCACGACGTTGTCGCGCGCGGCTTCCTTCTCGAGCGGCGCCACCGAGTCCTCGAGGTCGAGGAACACCATGTCGGCGCCGAGGCCGGGCGCCTTGCCGAGCATCTTCTCGCTCGAGCCCGGCACCGCCAGGCAGGTCCGACGGGGCAGGCTCCGGGAACGTTCCGACATGCCGGCGAGGGTAGACCGGAGCGCCCGGGCAGCCCGGAATGGGCGGGCGTAGCCTGATCGGCATGGCCGACATCGTCCCTCACCGAGCTCGGCGACGGCGTGTACGCGTGGCTGCTGCCGGGCGGCGAGACCGGCGTCGGCCAACGCGGGCGTGGTCGTCGACGACGACGGCATCACCGTGATCGACACGCTCATGGTGCGCTCGCAGTGGGAGCCGTTCGCGGCCGCGGTGAAGGACCTGGACTGCCCGTGCGGCGCACGATCCTCACCCACGCGCACATCGACCACGTCGGCGGCACCAAGGCGTTCCCCGCGGCGGCGATCTACGGCACCCCGGTCACCAGCGACGCGCTCGACCAGCCGATGCCGATCGACGGCTACAAGCAGTTCATGCCCGCGTTCGACGAGGAGTTCGACGACCTCGCCGAGATCGGCACCCGGCCCGGTGACCCACCTCGTCGACGGCGCCGCGCAGCTCACGCCGCGCGTCGAGCTGCTCCCCGCGTCGGGCCACACCGCCGGCGACCTGCTGGTGCTGGTCGCCGACTGCGACCTGTGCTTCGCCGGCGACCTCTGCTTCTTCGGCGTGACCCCGCTCGCGTTCCAGGGTGACCCGGCGACGTGGGCCGACATGCTCGACGTCGTCGTCGAGCTCGCCGACGTGATCGTGCCCGGCCACGGTCCGGTGGGCGGCGAGGCCGAGGTGCGCGACCTGCAGGGCTACCTGCGGGCGTGCGTCGCCGCGAACGGCGACGTCGGCGCGATCGCGCCCGGCCCGTGGGACGACTGGATCGACCGCGAGCGCGACGCCATCAACGTCGAGCGCGCCGCGCTGCTCGCGCAGGGCGACGACGCGCTGCCGCCCGTCGATGCTCAAGGCCATCGGCCTGGCCTGATCTGTCGCACCCGTTGCCACCGAAGCAGGGCGCCGATGACGGCGGCGCACCGGGTCGCGGCGTAATCTCTCTCCCCGTGGCGAAGAACCCCGACCCGAACCTCAAGCTCGCGAGCACGAAGGGCGTGACGCGCACGCTCGACGACTGGTCGACGATGTTCCACCTCTGCCTCGTGATCCTGCCGCCGCGTCCCGAGGCGTCGGTGTTCATCCCGATCGCCGAGCGGATCTTCAAGGTGCTCGGCGACGCCGACTGCCGCACCGCGCTCTGCGTCGTCGGCAACGAGTTCATCGCCCGTGGCGTGCTCGGCGACGCCGAGAAGAAGTACCTCTCGTTCGTCGACACCGACGGCGAGTTGGCCACCAGCCTCGGCCTCACCCACCTGCCGGCGTTCGTGCACCTGCGCCAGGACACGACGCTCGGCGCCGCCGCGGAGGGCTGGGATCCGGTCGCGTGGCAGGCGGTGGCGAAGGAGATCGGCAAGGCGATGGCCTGGAGCGTTCCCACGGTGGCTGCGGCCGGGGACCCCCCGCCCACACCCGGATGGCCGGTCTGAAACCACGTGTGAGCTGAACTTCAACGCAAGTTCAACAGCTCCCACAGGCCCTCCCGATGCTGGCATGGGCCAGTGGCGTTCGCTAGGGTCCTCGTCAGTCCGTACCGGGGGTCCACCCCTGTACGGATGTGTTGTTGTTGGATGTCTTACGTGTTTGTTGTGCACAACGTCGTGTTCAGCAAGGACCGAAACGGCCTAGCCGGAGGAGTCCCCACATGAACCGTCGAGCTCTCAGGCTCGTCACACTCGCCCTGTTCGTCGCCACGCTCGGGGTGATCGCAGCACCCGGAGTCGCCATCGCCGACCCGATCGGCGACAAGCAGGCGGAAGCGCAGCAACTCGAATCCCAGATCAACGGCAACGCCGAGAAGCTCAGCGCACTCAACGAGCAGATCAACTCCACCCAGAACGAGCTCGACAAGGCCAACGCCGACATCGCCGCCGCCGAGGCACTCGTCGCCGCCGCCAAGGCGAAGACGACGGAGCTCCGCGCCGAGGTCGCCCGTCGGGCCGCCTCCGTCTACACGCAGAGCGGCACCAACAGCGGCGTCGAGGAGCTCGACGCCGCGAACGCCCAGGACCTCTCCTCGAAGCAGAAGTACAGCTCACTGGCCGCGCAGCGAGACAACGAGATCGTGGCGCAGCTCGCGAAGGCCAAGGAGCAGGTCACCGAGCGCAAGGCCGACGCCGAAGACGCGCGTCAGACGGCGCAGGGCAAGCAGGACGAGCTGCAGTCGCAGAAGGACAAGCTCGACGAAGGCCAGGCCCAGCTCACGCAGCTGAAGTCGAAGGTCACCGGTGAGCTGCAGACGCTCGTCGACCAGGCCGCGGCCGAACGCAAGGCGCGCGAGACCGCGGCCGCGAAGGCGCAGTACGACGCGCAGCTCTCGGCGGCCGCGCAGCAGCAGGCCACGCAGGACACCAGCGGTGGTGGCGGCGGTGGCGGCGGCGACTACACCTACGGCGGTGGCAGCGCGACTCCCCCGGCGACGAGCGGTGGCGTCTCGGCCGTGCTGGCGTACGCGTACGCACAGCTCAACAAGCCGTACTGCTACGCCGGCGTGGGCCCGGGCTGCTACGACTGCTCCGGCCTCACGATGATGGCGTGGGCCCAGGCCGGCGTCAGCATGTCGCACGGCTCCTACGACCAGCTCGCCTCGTTCCCGCGGGTCTCGATGGACCAGTTGCAGCCCGGCGACCTCGTCTACTGGGACAGCCACGTCGGCATCTACGTCGGCAACGGCAGCGTGCTCCATGCACCCCACACCGGCACGGTGGTCCAGATCACCCCGATCTGGCCCGGCGTGATCGGCGCCAACCGCCCCGGCTGACCCCCACCCATCGTTCTGGCGCCCCTCGACGGCGTCTGTCGCCGTGCAACGGCGCCAGAACGTGAAGGGTCGCTCGTCTACGGGATGACGAGCATGCCCAGCTCGGCCTCGAGCTGGGGGCGGGGCTTGGCGCCGAGCGACGCCCGCTCGAGCCGGCCGTTCCGGAACAACCCGATCAACGGGATGCTCTGCACGTCGTACTCCTGCGCGAGCGACGGCTCCTCGTCGATGTTGACCTTCACGACCTTGTAGGAGCCCTGGCGCATCGCCGCGATCTGCTCGACGATCGGGCCGACCTGGCGGCACGGTCCGCACCACGGCGCCCAGAAGTCGACGATCACGGGCACGTCGGCGCCGAGGACCTCGATCGGGAAGTTGGCGGTCGTCACCGACTTCACCAGGCCCTCGGGCTCGGGCTCCGGAAGCGGCTCGGCGGGGCGCTCGCCGTCGTGCACCTGCGCCAGCCACTGCTGCGCCTGCTGCACGCTCTCGAGCGACACCTCGTGCCCCATGGGGTACTCGCCGAACACCACCGGGAGGCCGGCCTCGGTGAGCGCCTCGGCCAGGGCGCGGGTGCCGGCCGACGGGATCATCGGGTCGTTGGTGCCGTGCTGGAGCAGGACGGGGACGTCCTTCGCACGCTCGAGGTCGATCCCCAGCAGGCCCGGCGGCACGAACGGGCTCATGGCCAGCACACCTGCGGGCCGGGTGCGGTCGGAGGGACCGAGCGCGAGGGCGAGTGCGAGCCCGCCGCCCTGCGAGAAGCCACCCACGACGGCCTGCGCGCGGTCGAAGCCGTGCTCGGCGCACGCGGCGTCGAGGAGGTCGTCGACCGCCGCCAGCGCGTCGGCGAAGCCGCCGGCGATGTCGTCGGGCTCACCCGCGGCCATGTCGAACCAGGAGAACCCCGGCGGCGCGGCGACCGGACCACGCGGCAGCACCACCGCGAACTTGCCGTCGGGGTCGAGGTAGCCGAGCAGGCCACCCAGATCGCGCTCGTCGGCGCCGTAGCCGTGCAGCAGCAGGAGCAGGCGATCGGCGTTGCTGCCGGTGACGACGTTGGTGACCAGATCCATCGGGGCTCCTCGGAGCGTTCGTGAGTGGGTCAGAAGCGTGCGTGGGTCAGAACATGTAGTTGAGCTGGTGCACCACCGCACCGCCCAGATCGACGTCGCCCTCGATGGCGACCAACCCCGTGACCAGGGCCTCGTCGGGGTCGCGGCGACCGCACGCCAACCGCCCGTAGTCGTCGGAGGCCAGCGAGAGGGAGACGGTCGGGACGTCGGGAGCGGGATCGACGAGGCGGGCGCGGCCGTCGGTCGTAGCCACTGCGGTGCTGGTGACGATCGGACCGGTGAGCGTGAGCACGACGGTGGAACCGTCGGGAGCCCCCACCTTCTTCCCGACCACGTAGGGAAGCACGTCGAGCATCATGCCGATGCTGAACCGGGCCGCAGGGGAGTCGAGGTCGCCGGGGCGTGCGAGTGCCCCGCGCATGTCCTGCTCGTGCACCCAGGAGTCGAAGATCCGGAAGCCGAGGAGCTGGGCGACCGTGCCCGGTCCCATCGGGGTCCACGAGTCGGCGGCGAAGCCGTCGTCGTCGAGCTGGCGGAGCTGGGCGATGCGGGCGTCGGTGGTGGCGACGAACTCGGCCAGCGCGTCGGCGCCCGCCCAGGCACGCCGCGACTCGACCCACCGCTCGTTGGAGCGACCGACGTCGTTCTTCACGTGGGGCAGGTCCTCGGGCACGTCCTCCGCCGGCAGCGGATCGCCGAGGATGAAGCGCTCGAGCGCAGTGATGTGCACGAGGTTGTCCTGCACGCTCCAGCCCGGGCACTCCGACGGCGCCTTCCACTCGGTCTCGTCGAGCGACCCGCCGAGCTCCGTCATCGAGCGCCAGACGTGCTCGAGCATGTCGACCCGTTCGGTGTTCGTCGCGTTCGTCATCGCGTCATCCTCGCACGGCGGACGGAGCGGGCGACGGTGGGGGACGGAACGAGCGGAGCGAGCGACGGGGGCAAGGACGCGTCACTCGACCCGGAGGCGCACCCGTTGGACCGCGTGGTCGGGTCCCTTCACCGAGGATCGCGTCGCTGCGGTCGCGCGTCGGCAGGATGTGCTCCTCGAGGTTCACGAGGTTGATCGACGCCCACACCTGACGGGCGAACGCGTCTGCTTGCGCGCGGGAGTAGCCGTCGAACATGCGGAAGAACGACGCGTCGTCGGTGGCCGCGTCGGCGACGAGCCCGCAGAACCGCTGCACGTACCACTCCTCGATGTCGACGGTTGCGGCATCGAGATAGACGGTGAAGTCGACGTGGTCGGCGGGGAACGGCAGGCCCTCCAGGATCAGGACCGACGGCTGCTCGATCAGTTGGCTGGCGCCGTCGACGACGTCGTAGGTCGCGTGCGAGTACACGGGTGCGTGCGTCTCCGGTGCACCGTTGCGCACCGCGACGAGGAAGCGCGCCAAGGCGTCGTGGTCGTAGCTCTCGGGGAACCCCTTGCGTTCCATGATCCCGCGCGCGGCCAACTCGCGGTTGGCGTACAGGAAGCCATCGGTGCACACGACCGACACCGGCGCACGCGTCGTGTCGGTGACGAACGCCGCCGACAGCGCGACGGCTGCCGCGCTCTTCCCCACCGCGACGCTGCCGGTGACGGCGACGACGAACGGCTCGGCGCTCCCGGCTCGGTCGGCGACGAGCTCCGCGAGCGGGCCGTAGACCTCGAGGACATCGGCAACGGTGACCTCACCGGGTCGGGCGGCTCCGGGTCGCTCGACCGGCGTGGTGGCGCGGCGGCGCGCCGCCCAGTGCGCCCGGTCGAAGTCCTCGAAGGTGGTCACGGCGGTGCACGCTACGCGGAACCGTGGCGCGTACCGGCTGGTGGGCCCGGAGCGACACCCGTTAGGTTCGTCCGCCTGACCGCGAACGGGGGGACGATGGCGGCACGCGACAGCGCGCACGGTGGGGGGATCCTCGACGGCATTCGCATCGTCGATCTGTCGGACGGCATCTCCGGCCCGGTGGCGACGCTCATGCTCGCGGAAGCGGGCGCCGACGTGGTGGCGGTCGAGGGCCCCGAAGGCGCGACCAACCGCTCCACCCCCGGGTTCCACACGTGGATGCGCAGCAAGCGCAGCGTGACCCTCGACCTCGACACCATCGACGACCGCGCCGCGCTCGACCGACTACTCGCCGCGGCCGACGTCGTCGTGCACAACCATGGTCCGACGCGCGCCCGCGCTCGGGCTCGACGACGAGTCGTTGGCGACGCGGTTTCCGCAGCTGATCGTGTCGTCCGTGCTCGCGTGGCCGGCGAACCACGCCGACGCCGACCTGCCGGTCGACGAGCTGCTCACGATGGCGCGCCTCGGTGTGCTCGACGAGCAGCAGGGGTTTCGCGACGGACCGATCTACCTCCGCTGCCCGATCGCGAGCTGGTGCGCGTCCCACCTCGCGGCGATCGGCATCGTCGCCCGCCTCATCACCCGCCAGCGCACCGGCCACGCCGGTCCCGCGCACACGTCGCTGGCGCAGGGTGCGCTGGTACCGATGGCGATGCACTGGCGCCGGGTCGAGCGGCCGTCGCAGTCGCTGGCCGTCGGCATGCCGAAGGGTCAGACCGGCGCCACGCTGTTCGAGACCGGTGACGGCGTGTGGATCCACCTGATGGGCGACCCGACGAAGTCGCCGATGTTCACCGACGCGATTGCCGTGGTGCGACCCGACGGTCCGCGGCAGGACCCGGGCACGCTGTTCCAGCAGACGGACGGGTGGTCGGAGGCGCTGCTGCTACACCCGAGCAGTGCGTGGCTCGAGTCGTTCTGGGCCAACGACGTGCCCGTGCAGCCCGCGGCACCGCTGGGCGCGATCTTCGGCGACGAGCAGGCCCGTACCAACGGGTACGTGATCGAGGTCGACCACCCGGAGCTCGGGACGATCGCGATGGCCGGTTCACCCGTCACCGTCACGCCCGCGACGCACATGCGCTCCTTCGCGCCTGCGCTCGGTGCACACACCGACGAGGTGCTGGCCGAGTGGGAGCCGCGTGCGCGCCCCGCCACGACCGGACCCGCGCCCGCGTATCCGCTCTCGGGTGTGCAGGTCGTCGACGCGGGCGCGTTCCTCGCCGGGCCGTTGGGCCCGATGTTGTTGAGCGACCTCGGCGCCGACGTGGTGAAGGTCGAGCCGCCCGGTGGCGAAGGCATGCGCTGGGTCGAGTGGTCGTTCTTCGGCTGCCAGCGCGGCAAGCGCGGCGTCGCCCTCGACCTCAAGTCACCCGACGCAGCGCGTCGCGCTCGACGCGCTCCTCGAACGGGCCGACATCCTCCACCACAACCTGCGGATGCCCGCGGCGCGCCGGCTGGGCCTCGATGAGCCGACGGTGCGCGCGGTCAACCCCGACATCGTCTACTGCCACGCCAGCTCCTACGGACCGAAGGGCGCACGAGCCGACTGGCCCGGCTACGACCAGCTCTTCCAATCGTCGTGCGGCTGGGAGGTCGCCGGCGCGGGCGAGGGCAACGTCCCGATGTGGCACCGGCTCGGCTTCATGGACCACATGTGCGCGATGGGGTCGTTGATCTCCACGCTGCTCGCGCTGTACCACCGCGACCGCACCGGCGAGACGCAATTCGTCGCCGGCTCGCTGCTCGCGGGAGGCGTGATGACCGGGAGCGAGACGTACCTCGACCGGAACGGCGAGATCGTGTCGATCCCGCTGCTCGACCACGAGCAGACCGGCATCGCGCCCGGGTACCGCATCGCCGAGCTCACCGACGGTTGGATCGCGGTGGCGGCCACCACCGACGCGCAGCGTGCCGCGCTCGACGGCCTCGGCGGCGCGGAGGCGCTGGTCGCACGCACCGTCGCCGATGCGCTCGCCGCGCTCGCCGACGCGGGCGTGCCGAGCACGCAGGTGCGGCTCGACCAGGGCGAACCGTTCTTCGCGTCGGCCGACAACGAGGCCGCGGGACTGATCGCGCGCTACGAGCACGCCGACTACGGACAGGTGGAGCAGCCGGGCGCGTTCTGGATCTTCGGCGACCTCGACGTGAAGCTCGACCGCGCGCCCCCGCATTGGGCGAGCACACCGTCGAGGTGCTCACCGAGGTCGGACTCGACGCCGCCATCGTCGACGCGCTGGTCGCGTCGGGGGCCGCACACGCATGGAAGGCGACAGCACCCGCATGACCGCCACCGAAGCCCCTCGCCCGCCGCTCCCCCAGCCCGACGCGGTCACGCAGTTCTTCTGGGACGGCGTCGCGCGCGGTGAGCTGTGGATCCAGCGCTGCCAGTCGTGCGGCCACTACCTGCACTACCCGAAGGTGCTGTGCCGCTACTGCCAGTCGGACGATCTCCGGGGCGAGCAGGTGTCGGGGCGCGCCACCCTCTACACGTGGACGATCGCGGTGCAGCCGTTCCACCCGTTCTACGTCGATCGCATCCCCTACATCGTGGCGACGGTCGAGCTCGACGAGGAACCCGGTCTGATGTTCATGACCCAGCTCGTCGAGTGCACCGAGGACGACCTCAGCATCGGCATGCCGGTCGAGGTCACGTTCGTGGAGCTCGACCCCGAGCTCACGCTCCCGTTCTTCCGACCTGCGGCCGCCGCCGGAAGGAGCGTGGCCTGATGGCGACCGGACAGCGCGTCGCCATCGTGGGCTGCGGGTACTCCCACGTCGGGCGCAACACCGGTCTGACGATCGACGACCACATGATCCAGGCCACCAAGGCCGCGCTCGCCGATGCCGGCCTCACCGTTGCCGATGTCGACGGCATCACGTCGGTCGGGACCGAGCCGCTCAACGACGCCTGGCTGCTCGGCATCGAGCCGGTGAACTGGTGGGCGTCGGGGATGATGGCGCCCGCGTTCTCGTACTCGGCGACGCAGGCGATCGCGGCGGTGGCGTCGGGCTTCTGCCACACCGCGCTCGCGCTGCGCGTGATCGGGCAGCAGCCGAGCTCGTCGGCCCTCGTGAAGGGTGCCGGTGCGAACCATCCGATGACGTCGATGCTGCACCGCGCCGCGGGCGACCGTCAGTTCATCGTGCCGTACGGGGCCGGCAGTCCGGTGCAGTGGGCGGGCATGTTCACGAACCGCTACATGCAGCAGTACGGCGCGACCGAGGAGGACTTCGGTCGCCACGTCGTGACCCAGCGATACCACGCGTCGATGAACGACGACGCCATCTTCCGCGAGCCGATCACGCTCGACGACTACCTCGACCGCGCGCTACGTGTCGAAGCCGCTGCGCATCCTCGACTGCGACTACCCGGTCGACTCCGGTTCCGCGGTCATCTTCACCACCGAAGAGCGGGCGCGCGACCTCGATCAGCCCGTGGTGCTGGTGGAGTCGTACGCGCTCAACGCGATCCGCGACCTCCACTTCGAGGTCATGTCCGACATGGTGCACACCGCGCCGGTGCAGACCGCGAAGAAGCTGTGGGAGGGCACCGACCTCACGCCCGCCGACGTCGACACCGCGCAGCTCTACGACGGCTTCTCGATCATCGTGTTCCAGTGGCTCGAGGCGCTCGGGTTCTGCGGCGAGGGTGAAGCGGCCGCGTTCGTGCGCGAGGGCAACACGCGGCTCGGCGGCTCGCTGCCGGTGAACACGGACGGTGGCGCGTGCAACGTCGGCCGTCGCCACGGCGCCAACTTCTGCATCGAGGCGACCCGTCAGCTCCGCGGGCAGAGCGGCAAACGTCAGATCCCCGACGCCGAGGTCGCGGTGTGGACCAACGCCGTCGGCCCCTTCGCCGCCGGCGCCATCCTCACCCGCGGCTACGCGCCCCCATCTGCGTTCTTGCGTCGAAGCGGCGTGATTATCGAGCCGCGGCGACGCCGAAATGTCTTCAGGGGCGGATGTAGGTCTCGCCGAAGGCCTGGATGAAGTCGAGCATCTGCTGCGGGGTGGTCGGCGGGTGACCGACGTTCACGTAGGTGAGACCGGCCTCCTCCATGCGGCCCAGCTCGTCGACGTGGCGCTGGATGTCGCTCGTGGGCTGGTGGATGCCCTCTTCCATGTAGCTCATGCAGAAGTCGAGCTCGCCGGCGCGGTCGCCGGCCAGCTCCTTCACCTCGGCGATCATCCCGGTGAGCTGCTCGAGTCCCGAGATGTGCGGTGAGCGGGTGGTGCGCGCCACCTCCTCGGGGATGCCCATGGGCATCCACCCCTGCACGGTGGCGGCGCGCCGGCGGCTGAGCTTGGAGTTGCCGCCGATCCAGATCGGGATCGGATCCTGCGCCGGACGCGGCCGCTGGATGACGCCCTTGGCGGTGAAGTGGATGCCGCTGGCGTCGAACGGCTCGCCGGCCCACGCCTTCGGGAGCAGCTCCAGGGCCTCGTCGAACAGCGCGTTGCGCTCGTCGAAGTCGACGCCGAGAGCGAAGAACTCGGTCTTGTGGTACCCGGTACCCAGCCCGAGGACGAACCGGCCCTTCGAGCAGCGGTCGAGCGTCGCCGCCGTCTTGGCCAGGAGGAACGGGTTGCGGTAGGGCGCCACCGACAAGTGCGTCAGCAACTGGATCCGCTCGGTGACCGCAGCCGCGAACGCGAGGCCCACGAACGGGTCGAGGGTCTGGTGTCCGCCGTGGGCGAGCCAGTTGGCGCCCGGGATGGGGTGCTCGGTGAGCGCGAAGGCGTCGAAGCCGGCCGCTTCGACTGCGACCGCGACGTCGCTGATCTCGCCCGAGTCGAGCAGGTCGCTCTCGAGCCCCGACGTCTCCGGGTAGTTGAAGACGAACTTCATGCGCTGGGCTCCTTGTCCGCGAGTTGCTTGACCAACTCGTGCTTGAGGATCTTGAACGTCGCGTTGCGCGGCAACACGTCCAAGACCTCGAGCTGCTCGGGGATCTTCTGGGTCATCAGCTGCGCGTCGCGGCAGAACTGCTGCATCTCCGCGAACGTCAACGGCTCCTGCCCGTCCGGCGTCTCCACGACCGCGCACACCCGCTCACCCCGGTCGCGGTCGGGCAGGCCGATCACCGCGACCGCGGCCACCTTCGGATGGGTCTGGAGCAGGTCCTCGATCTCGCGCGGGCTGATGTTCTCGCCCTTGCGGATGATCAGCTCCTTCGTGCGACCCGTGAGCACGATGTGGCCGTCCTCGCGGAGGTGACCGCGGTCGCCGGTGCTGAAGAAGCCGTCGGCGCCGAACGCAGCCGCGCTCTGCTCCTTGTCCAGGTACCCCTTGGCCAGCATGGGGCCGCTCACCCGCACCTCACCCGTGACCCCGGCCGCGACCGGTGCGCCCTGCTCGTCGACGATCTGCACCACACAGCCGAACACCGGCGCGCCGTCGGTGTTCATGAGCTGCTCGTCGGTGTCGCTGGGTGAGCCCTGGGTGATCATCGGGCACTCGGTCATGCCGTAGCCATGGCAGACCGGGAGGTGCATCTCGGCCCGCACCTCGCGGAACACCTCCGGAGGCTTCGGCGCGCCGCCGCCGTTCATCATCCGCAGCGCGGGCATGACCGGCGTCGACGGATCCTTGCGCTGCTCGTTGAGGAACGCGAGGTAGAACGCGGTGCTGCCGCCGGCCATGGTCACGTCGTGCCGCGCGAACGTGGCCACCGCGGTGGCGGGGTCGAAGGCCTCGAGCAACACCGCCGGCATCCCGTGGGCGAGCATCACCACGAGGTAGTCGGGACCGCCGATGTGGGTGCACGGGAACGCCATCGAGCCGACGTCGTGCGGTTGGACCTCGAGCGCGTGCGCCAGACCGATGCCACCGGCGATCAGGCCGCCGTCGGAGTGCATCACGCACTTGGGTGCCGCCGTCGTGCCGGAGGTGGAGTAGAGCCAGCGGACGGCGTCGCCGTCGGTGGGCGGCGCGGGCAGCGTCGACGGGTCTCCGTCGGGCAGGCCGCCGTTCTCGAGGTCGGCGGCGACGACCAGCGTCTCGAAGGCGCCGCCCGACGACTCCTGCAGCCCGCGGGCCATCGCTTCGTAGTCGAAGTTGCGCCAGACCCCCGGGACGGCGAAGAACCTGGCCCCCGCCTGCGCGAGCACCGAGCCGACCTCGCGTTCGCGATAGATCGGGATGATCGGGACCTGGGTGGCGCCGAGGCGCGCCAACGCGAACGACAGCACGATCGACTCGATGCGGGTCGGCAACTGCCACGCCACCGGCGTGTCGGGCCCGACGCCCAGTGCCACCAGACCGGCGGCGACCCGCTCGCTCCGGTCGCGGAACTCGCCGAAGCTGACCGTGCGGTCGGCCTCGTCGATGAGCATGGGCGCGTCAGGAGTCTCCTGAGCGCGCCTATCCAACAGCTCCCACAGGGTCTTCGCGTCGTCGATCACGGGCGTGAGACTACTGATCGCACACGTGCCCGTGACGGGCCGGTCAGTCGCTCTGGAGCACCTTCGAGGCGGTGTTGACGAACGACGAGATGTCGGTGTTCGACTTCTTCTGGCGCGGGCTGCGCGTGACCACGTCGACATCGGGCGACTCGGCCCGCAGCGCACCCACCGTGCACTGCTCCTTCGGCCGGTGGGCGAACGGGTCGAACTGGAATTCCCGCATCGCGTTCACGTGGGTGATCTTGTTGATCGCGTCGTCGGACAGGTCGCCGATCGACTTCATGAACACCTCGGGCGCAGTCGGCCACGCGGAGTCGGAGTGCGGGTAGTCGCACTCCCACGTGACCATGTCGAGGCCGACGTCGTCGATCAACTTGAGGCCGGTCGGGTCGTCGATGAAGCACGTGATGATGTGCTCGTGGAAGACCTGGCTCGGGAGCTTGTCGCCGAAGTCCTGGTGCGTCCACGCCTTGTGGTGCTGGTAGGTGAAGTCGATGCGGTCGAGGAAGTACGGGATCCAGCCGATGCCGCCCTCGGAGAGCGCGATCTTCAGGTTCGGGAACTTGCGGAAGATCTGCGACCAGATGAGGTCGGCCGCGCACATGAACAGGTTCACGGGCGTGGTCGTGATCATCACATCGACCGGCGCGTCGTCGGACGTGACCGAGATCGACGACGACGAACCGATGTGCAGGCACACCACGGTGCCCGTCTCCTCACACGCGCGGAGGAACGGGTCCCAGTGGTCGGAGTGGAAGCTCGGGTACCCCAGTTTGTTCGGGTTCTCCGAGAACGTGACCGCGCGACAGCCCTTCTCGGCGACGCGGTGGATCTCCGCCGCCATCAGGTCGACGTCCCAGATGGGAACGATCGCCAGCGGCATGAAGCGGCCGGGATACGTGCCGCACCACTCGTCGATGTGCCAGTTGTTGTAGCCCTGCAGCAGCCGGTAGCCGAGGTCGCGGTCGGGGGTGCGGCTGAACAGCTGACCGCAGAAGCCGGTCATCGACGGGAAGCACATCGAGCCGAGCACGCCGTTGACGTTCATGTCGCGCACGCGTTCGTGGATGTCGTACGCGCCCTTGCGGATCTCGTCGAACGCGGTGGGCTCGAAGCCGTACTCCTCGGGCGGACGGCCCGCGACCGCGTTGAGCCCGACGTTGGGGATCTCGGCCCCCTCGAACGTCCACACGTCGGCGTCCATCTCGTCCTTGTGGATCACCCGCGGCGCACGCTCGAGATCGGCCTTCGACACGTGGCGCTCCCACATGTCGGGCGGTTCGACGACATGGTCGTCGACGCTGACGAGGATGAGGTCGTTCATGTCCATGATCGTGTGCTCCCCCGGAGAATTGCGGTGTGCGGCGAGCCTACGCCCGCTGGCCCAAGCACCCCACCGACCGTAGGCTCCGCCCGATGTCGGACTTCTCGACGATCCCCGCGCCGTTACGACCCGAACCGATCAGCGACGACCGCTACCGCATCAACAACACCGGGAGCGCCGACCAGCGCGACGTCGTGTTCGGCGGTCAGTTCCTGGCCCAGGCGATCGTGACCGCGGCGACGCGCCACCCGGGCAAGGCGGTGCGCTCGATCCAGGCGGTCTTCGCGCGTCCCGGACGCATCGACGCGCCCACCGAGCTCTCGGTCGAGTCGATCCACGACGGCCGCACGTTCGCCAGCGACACCGTCACCGCGTGGCAGGGCGACCGCCTGTGCGCGCGCTTCCTGGTGCTCCTCGACGCCGACGAGCCCGATGTCGTGCGCCACGACGCGCCCAGACCACGAGTCACCGCGCCGGCCGACACGCCGCCCACCGACCAGGGCCTGCTGGTGTATCCCGGCACCGAGCTCCGCATCGTCGACGGTGTCGACCTGTGGTCGGTCGACGCGCGCCACCGGCCCGGCGGAGACCTTCCTCTGGGCCCGGTCACCGGAGCTCCCCGACGAACCGTCGGTGCACCAGGCCGTGCTCGCATGGGCGACCGACGGCTTCCTGATCGCCACCGCGCTGCGACCGCACGAGGGCATCGGCCAGGACGACGCCCATCGGGGCCTCTCCACCGGTGTCGTCGGCCACACCATCGTGTTCCACGAGCCGTTCCGTGCCGACGAGTGGCTGCTGCTCGCGCACCACAGCCCGTACGCGGGCGCGGGCGCACGTTCGGCACCGCCGACGTGTTCACCGAAGACGGCGGCCTCGTCGCGTCGTACGTCCAGACCAACATGGTCCGCTTCTTCGCCGATCCCGCACTCGCCGACGGCACGCAGTACCGGACCGTGATGTGAGACTCGACGGGCGGGCCGCGATCGTCACCGGCGCCAGCCGCGGCATCGGCGAGGCGGTGGCACGCCTCTTCGCACGCGAGGGCGCGGCCGTCGCGGTCGTCGCACGCACCGAGCAGGTCTTCGACGAGCGGTTGCCGGGCACCATCCACGAAACCGTCGCCGCCATCGAGGCCGACGGCGGCCGCGCGGTCGCGATCCGCGCCGACCTCGCCGACGAGGACGACGTCGACCGCCTCGTCGACGAAGCCCGTGCCGCGCTGGGTCCCATCGACCTGCTGGTGAACAACGCCGCGCTCACCGTGCCCGGCCGGCCCCCGGGACGGGGCGACTCGCCGCGCCCGTCACGCGCACCGAAGGCGCCACCGGCGCGCACGACGTCGACGCGCCCCGGCTCGTTCCTGGGCTTCCCGCTCAAGGGGTACCGGCTGCACTTCCAGATCGGCCTCTTCGCGAGCTACCGCCTGATGCAACTGGTGCTGCCGGACATGATCGAGCTCGGGCGCGGTGGAATCGTGAACATCAGCTCGCTGGCCGCGTTCGTCCCCGGCCCGGGACCCTACGAGCACGCCGGAGGCCCGACGGTGCTCGCGTACGGGGGCAACAAGGCGGCGATGCACCACCTCACGCAGGCCGTCGCGTTCGAGGTGGCACCGCACGGCATCGCGGTGAACGCGCTCCTGCCGTCGGAACCGGTGCTCACGCCCGGGAATCGCATCGCCTACCAGGGCGACGACTTCGCCAGCGTCGACGACTTCGCGGAAGCCACGCTGCAGCTCGCGCTCGCCGACCCCGCGGTCACGACCGGTCAGATCCTCTGGAGCGAGGACGTCCTGCATCCCGAGCTCGGCACGCGCGGCTGGCTGCGCGACTGAGCCAAGTCTGAACGGGCCGGGTTCCCGATCCAGCACCCTGCAAGCGCGCCGCAAGGCGAGTCCTCCACAGTCGTCTCATCGACGCATCACCAACCAAGGAGGACTCCCCGTGCACGTGAACAGGAACGAGATCCCGGTGAAGATCGATGCTCCCGGTGCGGTGGCGCGCCAGGCGACCGAGTTCGGCGACGCGTCCGGCGCGGGCGTCCTCGGCGGTGAGTACTTCACGCTGGGCGCCGGCACCGACATCGCCCCGCTGCTCCACGGCCTCGAGGACGACGCCTGCCAGGCGCCGCACTGGGGCTACGTGGTGACCGGCGCCGTCGTGGTGACCTACACCGACGGCACCGCCGAGCACTGCGAAGCGCAGGACCTCTTCCACTGGCCCCCGGGGCACAGCGTGCGCGTGCTCGAGGACGCCGAGGTGGTGCTCTTCAGCCCGCAGGTCGAGCACGGCCACGTGATGGACCACATGCTCGCGGCGATGTCCGGCGCCTGAGCGCCCGTGAACGCGTGGTCCGGGTGGGGCATGCTGTCGGGATGCCGACTCCACGGAAGCGCCCGGTGGCGACGCGGCTCCTCGCGATGACGACCACGTTCCTGTTGGCCATCGGCCTCAGCATGATCGTCGTCGCGGGAGCAGGCGCCACGACGCCCCGCGCCAAGAGCCCCACTGTCTCGATCAAGAACTTCGCGTTCTCACCGAAGACGCTCACGGTGAAGGCCGGCGCCAAGGTCAGGGTGAAGAACAAGGACGGCACCACGCACACGTTCACTGCCGACAAGGGTGCGTTCGACACCGGCGACATCGACGGCGGCTCGTCGGCGAAGGTCACGGTGAAGAAGCCCGGGACCTACGCGTACCACTGCAACATCCACAGCTCGATGCACGGCAAGCTCAAGGCCACCTGACGTCGCGGACGGACGTCAGCGGTACCAGCAGAGCTGCTCGGTGGTGGCCAGCAGCGTGCCGTCACGGGCCCACAGGCGCGCCTGTTGTCCCGACGTCGATTGCGCGCCGCGTGTGCCGGTGGCCTCGTTGAGCACGTAGTCGGTGCTGACCGCGGCGAGCTCGGCGGTGGTGGCGTGGAAGTACACCGACAGCGTGATCGTGGCCGACGGCCGCATGCCGTCACTCCAGAAGAACGACCGCGGCGCGTACTGGTCGGCGAGATACGCGAGCTGCAGGTGGTCGAGCGCCCGCCCCGACGCGTCGCGCGCCCACAGCAGCCCGCGGGTGTCGCCGGTGCCCCACTCTCCCGACACCTGCCGGATCTCGGTCTGTTGACCCTGCGGGCCCGGCGCGTGGATCTGCTCGAGCCCCTGGGGGTCCGGTGCCTCCGGCATCGCGAACTGCACGTGCTCGTCGGTCTCGCGCCGGTTCGACAGCACGGCGAGCGCGGTCGCGAGCAGCTCACCGTCGTCGGCGTGGAGGTCGGCGCGCCAGTGCTCCAGTGACCGCCCACCACCCAGACGCGACGCGGTGATGGTCACATCGGCGCCGGGCGCGACCGGCCGGATGAAGTTCACCGTGACCGCCGACGGTTGCGCGTCGCTCTCGGTCGTGGCGAGGACGGCGTGGAGCAGCACGGCCGCGGTCCATCCGCCGAACATCGCGCTGATCGACTCGTGATCGGCGTCGGCGTGGGCGCGCCAACGGTGCTCGCCGGCGGGTTCGAGCGCGAGGGCTTCATCGAGGTGGGCCATCAGGCATCACGCTCCTCGCGTCGCAAGCCATCCCACTCGTCCCACGCGGCGTCGAGCGCGTCGAGGGCACCGGGGATCGCGTCGTGGGCTTCGAGGTGCGCGCGGAACTTGGCGCGGTTGACCTTGCCGCCCGGCGGCCAGGTCGCGTCGCGGCGCGTGTCGCGCGCGAGGTCGCCGACTGCGTCGCGCCGGCGCGTCTGACCGGCGAGCCAGTCGACGAACGGGATCACGCGTCGGGTGCGATCACACCCGCGAGCTCGAGGATGCGCGCCGGCGGGAGATGCTGTTCGGTGATGCGCACGCCGAGGTGCGCGAGTGCGTCGTCGATCGCGTTGGTCAACGCCGCCGGCGCGACGATCATCCCGCCCTCGCCGACACCGCGGTAGTTGATCTCGAGGTCGGACGGCGTCTCCACGTGGTGGATCTCGATCTCCGGCACCTCTGCCGCGGTGGGCAGCAGGTAGTCCATGAACGTGCCCGCCTGGAAGTTGGCCTGCTCGTCGTAGACCGACCGCTCGTAGAGCACCGCGCCGATCCCCTGGACCACCCCACCGCTCACCTGGCCGTCGACGACGTTCGGGTTGATCAGCTCGCCGCAGTCCTCGACCGCGACGTAGCGGTCGATGCGCACGCGGCCGGTCGTCAGGTCGACGTCGACCCAGCACACGTGCGTCGCCTGGGCCCATCCGCCCTCGCCGCCGTCGAACGCGTAGTCACTGCGCAGCGTCTCACCGGGACGGGCGGCAGCGACGTCGGCGTACGAGACCGAGATCGACGGCACGCCGGCCACGTGGATGGCGCCGTCGTCGATCACGAGATCGTCGCGCGGTGCCTCGAGGAGGTCGGCGGCGACGTCCAGCACCTGCTCGCGCAGCGCCCGCGACGAGTAGGTCACCGCACCGCCCGCCATGGGGGCCGAGCGGCTTCCCCCGGTGCCCGAGAGCCCGAACGGGGTGATGGAGGTGTCACCCCACCGGAGTTGCACCTGCTCGATCGGCACCCCGAGCTCCTCCGCCGCGACCTGCGCCAGCGTGGTCTCGTGACCCTGCCCGTGCGGCATCTGCTGGGTGAACACGGAGACGGTGCCGTCGGCCTCGAGCTCCGAGCGAGCCGGCTCGCCGGCCAGGAGCCCACCGCCACCGCCGGCCATGATCGACTCCTGGTAGTCGGGCGGGCCCGGCGCGGCCTCGATGAACGTGGCGAAGCCGACGCCGAGGCACCGGCCCTCGGCGCGTGCCGCAGCCTGACGCGCGGGCCAGTCGTCGAGGTCGGCGATCTCGAGCGCGCGCTCGAGCGTGGCACGTGCCGACATGCGCACGTCGAGCGTCGGTCCGGTGAGCATCTTCCGCGGCAGCTCGTCGGGGCCGATGATGTTGCGCAGGCGGATCTCGTCGCGGCCGATGCCGAGGTCGCGCGCGGCGAGGTCGAGCATGCGCTCGCGCACCCAGGTCTCGACCGCCCACGGCCCGCGGTACGCGACGTACGTCGCCTTGTTCGACGCGGTGAGCGTCGACGTGAAGCCGAGTGCGTCCATGCGGTACGGCCCCGGCAGCATCACCCGGATCATCATCGGGTACATCGCCGCGCTGAACGGGAACGCCGGGTACGCGCCCTGGTCCATCGTCATGTGCACGCGCATCCCGAGCAGCGTGCCGTCGTCGCGGAGCGCGGCCTCCACGTCGAGCGTCTCCTCGCGCGCCTGGCCGGCGACGAGCAGGTGCTCGTTGCGGTCCTCGATCCACTTCACCGACCGGCCGAGATCGACGGCGGCGGCGAGGACCGCGACGTCTTCACGCTGTCGGGAGCACCTTCACGCCGAAGGCGCCGCCGATGTCCTGCGCGGTGACCCGGGGCAGCGTGACCGGGTCGCGGGCCAGCAACCCGAGCAGCATCCGCGTCAGGTGCACGATGCGCATCGGCTCGCGCAGGAAGGTCTGGGCCATCGCCTTGCCCGGCGACGCCGGCGCCGACAGTCCTTCGCCCATGGGTTCCTCGACCGCGGCGTGCTTGGCGTCGTCACCGGGACCCGACGACTTGTTGGCCGCTGCCATCGCCTTGGCCTTCTGCAGGAGCCCCGCCATGCGTTCGCGCTGGCGGGCGATCTCCACCAGCGACCGCCACACCGGACGGCGACCGGTGAGCGCGGCCAGTGACCACTTCATGACGTGGCTGTTCTGGGTAGCCGAGTGGTAGCGCACCGTGCCCGCGACGGCGTCGACCTCGGCCACGCACCCGCGCGTCTCCATGGGCTGGTTGGAGTAGCGGTGCTGCACGAAGCGTTCGCGCACGATGCGGTCGGCGTGGGCGAACGCGGCATCGACGTCGCCGAAGTCGCGGCGATCGCGTTGCATCACGTTGCCGTTGGGTCCGGGCCAGATCGCGGGGCGGGTGGCGTCGAGCGCGTGCTCCATCGTCGCGATCGGCGTGAGCTCCTCGTAGTCGACCACCACGAGCTGCGCGGCGTCCTCGGCGACGTAGCGCGACTCGGCGATGACGAGCGCCACCGGATCACCGACCACGCGCACGCGATCGATGCAGAGCGCGAAGTAGATCGGGTGGTACAGGTCGGGCAGCGGCAGGAACCCCATGAACGGGTGGGTGAGCGCGGCGATGTCGGCGCCGGTGTAGACGGCCACGACGCCGGGATGGCCACGCGCCTCCTCCACATCGATGCCACCGATGTGGGCATGGGCGAAGGGGCTGCGCACGAAGTGCGCGTGCAGCATGCCCGGCACCGTGACGTCGTCGACGTAGCTGCCACGGCCGGTGAGGAGGCGGGGATCCTCGACCCTCGCCACCCGATGGCCGACGAAGCGTTGCGCGGAAGCCTGCATCCCGTCAGTCTGGCTCAGTACGACTTCGGGAGCCCGAGCGACTGCTGGGCGACGAAGTTGAGGATCATCTCGTGGCTCACCGGCGCGATGCGCAGGAGGCGCACGAGCCCCCAGAGGTCGGCGAGGCCGTACTCGGTGGCCATGCCGTTGCCGCCGTGCGCCTGGATGGCGGCGTCGAGGCAGTGCGCGCCTGCCTCGGCCGCGGCGAACTTGGCCATGTTGGCGGCCTCTCCCGCGACCACCCGGTCGTCGGTGTGGTCGTGCATCCACGCCGCCTTCTGCATCATCAGCCGGGCGAGCTCGAGCTCGATCTTGGCGCGAGCGAGCGGGTGGGCGACGCCCTGGTGCGTCCCGATCGGCACGCCCCAGACCTCGCGCTCGTGCGGCGTACGCAGACGCGCGCTCCAGCGCGTAGAGGCCGATCCCCGTGCAGATCGACGCGCTCGAGGATGCGCTCGGGGTTCAGCCCGTCGAAGACCTGGCGCAGCCCGTCGCCCTCGACCCCGACCAGCCGGTCGGCGGGCACCTCGACGTCGTCGAAGAACAGCTGGAACTGCTTCTCGGGGATCGTCAACTCGACCGGGATCGGGGTGCGGTCCAACCCGGGCGCGTCGGTGTCGACGACGAACAGCGACAGTTGCGCGCGACCGGTGGCGTCGTCGACGCCGGTACGCGCCACGACCAGCACCGCGCGCTGCCTCGTCGACACCCGAGATGTAGGTCTTGGTGCCGCGCAGGCGGTACACGTCGCCGTCGCGTGTCGCGGTGGTCGTGAGTTGGTGGCTGTTGGAACCCGCGTCGGGTTCGGTGATCGCGAACACGACCTTCTCGCCCGCACAGAGACCGGGGAGCCAGCGGGCGCGCTGCGCGTCGGTCCCGAACCGGGCGAGCAGCTCGGCGGAGATGCCCGCCGACACGAGGAGCAGGAGCAGCGGGCACCCCTGGGCCGCCGCGGCCTCGCTCACCACGACGAGCTCGCTCAACCCGCCGCCGCCACCGCCGTGCTCATCGGGGAGGTGCACCGAGAGGAAGCCGGGTGCGGCCATCGCCTGCCAGAGCTCGTCGGCGCGACCGCCCGCGCGTGCCTGATCACGGAACCAGTCGTGTCCGAAGCTTGCCGCCACGTCGCCCGCGGCGGCGCGCAGCATCGCGTGCTCGTCGGACCCGGTGAAGTCCACTCGGCCGACATGCTCGGCGGGACGCCGGCGCCATGCGGCACGTGCACTGGACCGCCCTGACCGCACGTTTTAAGACGTACCATTAGAACCCTGACGCCTCGTCCCGCCTCGACCCAGGAGCGCTCCCAGCATGGAATTCGGCATCTTCCTCAACGGCTACATCCCCGGCCCGGCTGCCCACCAGACGGAGATGGAGCACACGATGCTCATGCGCGAGGCGGAGTACGTGATCTTCGCCGACAAGCACAACTGGAAGTACGCGTGGTTGGGCGAGCACCACTCGCTCACCGAGTACTCGCACATGTCGGCGCCCGAGGTCGTGATGGGCTGGATCGCGTCGCAGACCGACTACATCCACCTGTCGTCCGGCATCAACTCGCTCTCCCCGCGCAAGGAGCACCCGGTGCGCTACGCCGAGCGCGCCGCGATGCTCGACCACTTCACCGACAACCGCTACGAGTGGGGCACCGGCCGTGGCGCCGGCAGCCACGAGCTCGCCAGCTTCAACATCCTCGACCCCAGCACGACCAAGCCCGAGTGGGAAGAGGTCATCAAGGAAGTCCCGCGCATGTGGGAGCAGCTCGACTACTCGTACGAGGGCGAGTACTTCACCGTGCCCACGCCGCACAACATCCTCCCCAAGCCGTACGGCAAGGGTCACCCGGCGATCTGGGTGGCGTGCGGCAACCCGCCGACCTTCGGGCGCTGCCGGTGAGCTCGGCATCGGTGCCATCGCGTTCAACTTCGAGCCGATCTTCAACCTGAAGGGCCGCATCGACGCGTACAAGGAAGGCGTCAGCAACTGCACCGAGCCCGTCGGGCAGTTCAAGAACGACAACGTGATGATCACCAACTCGGTGATCTGCTGCGAAACACGTGAGGAAGCCCGCAAGATCGCGCTGCGCAACGGCCGCGGCTACCTCGTCACGATGGTCAACATGTACCACGACTCGATGCCGAAGTCGCAGGACGCGATCACGTGGCCCAGCGCGCCGCTCTCGTTGAAGGACCTGTCCGGTGGTGACGACGACGCGTTGCTCGACGCCATCATCGACGGCGGCAACATGCTCTGCGGCACGCCCGACGAGGTGGCCGAGCAGATCTCCCGGTGGGGCGAGGTCGGCATGGACCAGCTCGTGTTCGGCATGCCGGTCGAGGGCATGCACCAGGAAGAGGTGCTCCAGTGCCTCGAGCTCTTCGGCGACAAGGTCATCCCGCAGTTCGACCCCGACCGCACCCACTCGACCGATCGCTACCGCGCCACCGCGCAGCCGAAGTACGCCAAGTTCAACCACCCGCTGCCGGACGCCGAGTGGCCGACCATCATCCCCGAGAGCGCGCTCGTCCAGCTCTGACGCGACGACCGTCGCCGGATCCGTCGTGCCGCGCGACTCCACCGCCACCAAGGAACGGCTGCTCCGCGAGGCGGAGCGGCTGTTCGCGCGGCGGGGTCTCTACCAGGTGACGGTTCGTGAGATCACGGAGGCCGCGGAGCAACGCAACGTCTCCGCGCTCAACTACCACTTCGGTTCTCGCGAGGGACTCCTCGACGCGATCCTGAGCCGGCACGGTGATCCCATCGACATCGCGCGCGGTGAGAAGCTCGACCGGGCCGGACGCGAGGCGTCGACACGCGAGCTGGTCGAGGCTCTGGTGGTGCCGTACGCCGCGAACCTCGCCCGTTCGGAGGACCGCGACTACCTGCGCATCGTGGCGCAGATGTCGGCGCAGTTCAGCACCTGGCGGGAGCGGGCGCCGGGCACCGGGCCCTACCTGATCGAGATCCTGGAGCTGCTCGAGGCGCGACCGCCGGAGCTCGCCGCGCCCGGTGCGCCGCGAGCGGGTGGTCGAGATGATCATGCTGATGACGGTGGCGATGGCGGAACGGGCGCGCGTCATCGAAGCGCACAAGCGGGAGCCCGAGCTGGACGAGCCGACGTTCGTGGAGAACCTCACCGACGTGCTCGTCGGCGTGCTCGAGGCTCCGGTGCGCGTTCCCCGCTGAGGGTCGCTAGCTGCGCTTGCCCTTGTTGTTCTTGCGCGCCTTGCTGCGCTGCTTCTTCCCCGCGGGACCGCCTTCGCCGCCGCGTGGAGTGAGTGGGTCGCCGGGCTTCTTCGCTTTGGCCATGGCCGAACCCTATGGGAGCGGGGACCCCGACGTCCGACGAAGCTCGCTCAACTGCGGCTCGTCGCCACCTGCAGGTGCTTGATGCCGTTGATCTGGCGCATGGCGACGCGCTCCGGGCGGCGCGACCACGGTGAGGTCGGGGAAGCGGACCGGCAGAGCTCCTGCAGCGCGATGCGGATCTCCATGCGGGCGAGGTGCGCGCCGAGGCAGAAGTGAGGGCCGCCCGCGCCGTAGCCGAGGTGGTCGTTGGGGTTCCGGGTGACGTCGAAGCGCTCGGGGTCGTCGAACGCGACCTCGTCGTGGTTGGCCGAGCGGTACCAGATGACGACCCGGTCACCCTCGACCAGCGGTTGGCCGGCGAGCTCGGTGTCGTGCGCGACGTTGCGGCGCATGTGCATCACCGGGCTCGAGTACCGCACGATCTCCTCCACCGCGGTGGGGAAGACCGCCTCGGGATCGGCGGTGAGCACCGCCCGCTGGTCGGGGTGCTGGTCGAGCAGCCAGACCCCGTGCGCGATCCCGTTGCGTGACGTCTCGCTGCCCGCGGCGGCGAGCGTCGAGAAGAAGCGCGCGTAGTCGCCGGGTTGGAGCCGATGCCGTTCGCCGTCGTCGTCCTCGACCTCGGCGTTGACGAGGACGGTGGTGATGTCGTCGCGCGGATCGTCGAGCCGGAGCCGTCCCAGCTCGTGCGCGTACGCGCCGAGCTCCTCCATGACCCGGACGCGCTCGCTGATGGGCAGGCCGTTGGCGGGATCGCTGACGCCGAACACCTGCACCAGGCAGTCGAGCAGCCACTGGCTCGTCGGTTGGGGGCACCCCGAGCAACGCCGCAGATGACCTGCAGCGGGAGGCGCAGCGCAAACTCGTCGACCAGGTCGAACTCGGGCTGATCGGCGAGGCCGTCGAGCAGGGAACCGGTCGCGCTCGCGGACGTCGTCGCGCCATCCGCTCGACCATGCGCGGCGTGAATCCCTTGTTCACGATCAGGCGGAGGCGCGTGTGCTCCGGCGGGTCGAGATGCAGGATGCTGTTGCCCGACCGCTGCGTAGTCCTCGATCATCATGTTCGGTGCGTTGCGGAAGGTGTGGAAGTCGCGGGAGACCGCGCGGACGTCGTCGTAGCGGGTGACCGACCAGAAGTCGGGGCCACGCAGGTTCCCCGAGGTCGGTGGTGCGGTGCACCGGCGACTCCGTCCGGAGCCGGGCGAACGCGGCCTCGACGTCGGGGCGGAGCGAAGAACCGGGGGTCGCCGAGCTCGATCTCGTCGAGCGCGGGGTGGCGTCCAACACCTCCACGGTCTACCGCAGATACCGTTTCCAGGTCGGTGGTGCCATCGTGCGGCGGTGCGAATACCTGTGCGGCTCCACTGCCTGCGCAACTCCGGGGGGTTCGATGGCATCGGACGATCGCGTCGTCGTCGAGTTCGACCAGCACTCGCCCGAGTACCGGGAGACGTATCCGGCGAAGGCCCACGAGCTGCGCGAGCAGTGTCCCGTGGCGTGGAGCACGAACCACGACGGGTTCTGGGTCGTCACCGGTCACGACGAGCTGAGCGCGCTGTCGAAGCGCACCGACCTGCTGTCGAACGACCACGACCCCCAGCACGAGCGCAACGGCTATCAGGGCATCTCGATCCCCGAGCGCGGGACGACCCGCGGCGGCTTCATCGAGATGGATCCGCCCGAACAGTCGGAGTACCGCCGGGTCCTCAACCCGTTCCTCTCCCCTGCCGCGGTCGGCGTCTGGGAGCCCCTCATCGCCGACTTCACCCGCGCCTGCATCGACGACGTCATCGAGTCCGGTCGCCTCGACTTCGTCGACGACTTCGCCAACGTCGTCCCCGCCGTGCTCACCATGGCGATGCTCGGTCTGCCGCTCGCCGACTGGGAGATCTACTGCGAGCCCGCCCACATGCAGGTGTACACGGCACCGGACAGCCCCAACTGGGACCGCATGATCGAGACCACCATGTTCATGGTCGGGCGGCTCGCCGAATACGTGCAGATCCGCAAGACCGAACCGCGTCCCGGCATGATCACCGCGCTGCTCAACGCCAAGGTGATGGGCGAGTTCCTCCCCGACGACGGCATCATCGGCACCGTCACGCTGCTGATCGGGGGCGGGTTCGACACCACGACGTCGTTGCTCGCCGGCGCGCTCGAGTGGCTCGACACGCCGCGTCGACGAGCGTGTGCGCCTGGTCGACGACACCGACTACATGAACACCGCCACCGAGGAGTTCCTGCGTTACTTCACGCCCGCGCAGGGCGGAGGGCGCACGATCACGCAGGACTGCGAGGTCGCCGGGTTCCCGTTCTCGGCGGGCGACCGCATGTTCCTGTCGTACGCGATGTGCAACCACGATCCCGCGTCGTTCCCCGAGCCCGACGAGATCGTGCTCGACCGGTTCCCGAACCCGCACGCCGCATTCGGCCTGGGCGTGCACCGCTGCATCGGGTCCAACCTGGCCCGGCTCGACTTCAAGATGATGCTGCGGGAGGCACTGGCGCGCATGCCCGACTACCGCATCGACCGCGCCGGCGTGGAGCAGTACGAGTCGATCGGCACCATCAACGGCTACAAGCACCTCCCGGCGACGTTCACGCCCGGCCGGCGTGAGGGTCCACCACTCGCCGAGGTGCTCGACATGTGGCAGGCGAAGCTCGACGTCGAGCCCGCACCCGAGAACCTGCGCGCGGAAGCGGGTTCGTGATGGCGCGGGCGATCGTGAACGCGGAGCTCTGCCAGGGGCACACGCTCTGCAACATGGCAGCCCCCGACGTCTTCCAACTCCGCGACGAGGACGGCCACGCCTACGTCGTCGTCGACGAGCTGACGCCCGAGCAGCTGCCGGCCGCCCGCAAGGCGGAGCTCGGCTGCCCCGAACGCGCCATCACCGTCGAGGAGTGACGCCACCGGAAGACCCGACCAGCAGGGTTGCGTCACATGAGGTCGTAGAACGACCCCGAGTGACGCAACCTCGTGGCTAGCGGGCGTTGGCGCGGATGATGTCGGCGTAGCGCGTGGCGGACGGCTTGGGTGTGCGCACGAAGGTGGTGCGGTCGACGGACGCAAGGCCGAAGCGGGGGCCGTAGCCGAACGCCCACTCGAAGTTGTCGAGCAGGCTCCAGTAGGTGTAGCCGCGCACGTCGACGCCGTCGGCGAGGCAGTCGAGCACGCCGTCGAGTGCGGTCTCGACGTAGCGGACGCGGCAGCTCGTCGTCGTCGGTACCGATGCCGTTCTCGGTGACCAGGATCGGCAGCGCGCCGCCGGTGTACGACCACGCGCGTCGGATGGTGGCGGCGAGCGCCTCGGGCCAGTACTCGTAGCCGAGCGGCAACACGATCGTGCCCTCCTCGGGGCCGAGCGGCCCCTTCGGGCCCACCCGCATGCGCGAATAGCACTGCACACCGAGGAAGTCGTCGCCGCCGGTGACGTCGAGGAAGGTGTCCTCCATCATCCGCTGCGTCTGCTCGAGCATCGCCTCGCCGCCGTCGACGGCCTGGTGTTCGGTCATGGAGAGGGTGAGCCCGACCGGCACTCCCGGCGCCGACGCGGGATGGCGTCGACCGCGGCGCGGTGGGCGCGGCAGAAGACGGCCGACGCACGGTGGAACTCGTCGAGGTCGGTGTGGCCGGGCGGGAACATGCCGAGCAGGTGCCCCATCACCGCGACGATGTTGGGCTCGTTGATCGTGCACGCGCGCCGCATGATCGGCGCGAGCTCACTCGCGGCACGGGCGCAGAAGCGCGCGAACACCTCGGGGGCATCGTCGGCCAACCACCCGCCACGGGCCGCGAACCAGCGCGGCGACGTGAAGTGGTGGAACGTGACGACGGGGTCGATGCCGGCGTCGAGCAGCGCGCGGCCGAGCACGAGGTAGTGCTCGATCGCCGCGACGGACCACTCCCCTTCCTCGGGCTCGAGGCGGCTCCACTCGATCGAGAACCGGTAGCTGGTGAGCCCGAGCTCGCGCGCGAACGCCACGTCGTCGGGCCAGCGGTTCCACGAGTCGCAGGCGTCCCCGCTCGACTCGCTGGCGGCCGACCCGGGCGTGTGCTCCCACTGCCACCAGTCGTTGTTCCAGTTGCCGCCTTCGATCTGGTGGGCGGCGGTGGCCGACCCCCACTCGAACCCGTCGGGGAACGATCGGCTCATGCGAGGAACTCCTCCACGGTCCTGGTGACGACGTCGAGGGTCTCGTCGCCGAAGGCGTGGCTCAGCGGCAGCAGCACGCCCCGTTCCATGACCGCGTCGGCGTGGGGCAGACCGTCGCCCGGTACCCGCACCGGCACGCCGCCGAGCATCGGCTGGCGGGTGACGTTGCCGGTCCAGATGGTGCGGGTGTCGATGCCGCGCCCGTCGAGGAACACCTGGAGGTCGGCGCGTTCGAAGCCGGCATCGGGCTCGATCATCAGCGGGTAGCCGAGCCACGCGGTCTCCAACTCGGGGAGCTGCTGCGGGAGCGCGAAGCGGTCGGTGTGCGCGGCGAACCACTCGGAGTACCGGGCGTGGTGTCGCCGACGCAGGTCCAGGTTCTCGGCGAGCTTCTCCAGTTGCACGAGCCCGAACGCTGCGCCCAGCTCCGACGGCTCGAAGTTCCACGCCACCTCGTCGAAGATGAACTGGTTGTCGTAGTGGATGCCGTCGAGGTCCTGCCAGAAGTCGTGCTCGCGCCGCTTCGATCCGAAGAAGTTGACCTCCGAACGCCTCCCCCACCGGCGGAGCATGACGGCCCGGTCGCGCCACGCGTCGTCGTCGACCATCACCATCCCACCGTTGCCGGCGCAGGTGATGACATGTGAGTTGGCGAAGCTGGTGACGCTGATGGTCGAGCGCGCGCCGGTCGGCGTGCCGCGCAGCGTCGCACCGAGCGTGTCGCACGAGTCCTCGACGACGGGGAGGTCGTGGCGTGCCGCGATCTCGGCGATGCGGTCCCAGTCGGGCGCGTTGCCGATGAGGTTGGGGAACAGGAGCGCACCGGTGCGGTCGGTGATCATCTCCTCGATGCGGTCGACGTCGACGCAGTAGGTGAGGGGCGCGCAGTCGACGAAGACGGGGACCCAGCCGCCGCGCACGATCGGGGCGACGTCGGTGGAGAAGGTGAGCGCGCACGTGACCACCTCCGCACCGGGCGGGAGGGCGAGCAGCTCCAGCGCGAGGTACAGCGCCGACGACCCCGAGTTGCACATGACGCCGTGGGCCTTGCCGAAGCGTGCCGCCACCTCGCGCTCCATGCGCACGACGCGCCGTCCCGGCCACAAACCCTGCGGCCCCGAGCGCAGCACCTCGACGACCGCGTCGATCTCACGCTCGTCGTGCACGCTGCTCGAGTAGAAGATCCGCTCGTCGCCATCGCTCGCGCTCGCGCTCACGCCATCCACCGCCCGCCGTTGACGTCGAGGGTCTGGCCGGTGATCGAGCGGGCGCGATCGGAGGCGAGGAACACGATGGCATCGGCGATGTCGTCGGGGGTCGGCAGCCGTCGCAGCGCGGTGTCGGCCGCGATCTGCTCCTGCACCGCTTCGACCGTCGTGCCGCGCCGCTCGGCCATCCGGGTGAACATCGTCTCGGTGTTGGGACCGGGCACGAATCCCGGAACCACCACGTTCACGCGGATCCCATCGACGCCCACCTCGCGCGCCAGCGTCTGGGCGGCGACCGTGAGCGCGGCCTTCGTCGCCGCGTAGGCACCCTGGCCGGGATTGATCGCCCGCACCGCCAACGCCGAGACGGCCACGATCGCACCGTCGCCCGCCACCGCGAGGTGCGGGACCGCGGCGCGGAACAGCTCGAGTGGACCGAGCACGTTGACCAGCCAGCTCTGCTGCCAGTCGTCGAGGTCGGCGTGCATGATCGTGTGGTTCGGCGCGCCCTTCGCCGCGCTGCTCACCACGACGTCGAGACGATCGAAGTGCTCGACCGCGCGTTCGACCAGTGCACGGCACTGCGCGACGTCGCCGGTGTCGGTCGGGACCGAGAGCGCCCGCGCCCCGATGTCCTCGAGCTCGTCCTCGACTTCGCGGAGGTAGTCGGCGCGCCGGGCGGCGACGACCACGTCGCAGCCCTCGCGCGCCAGCGCGAGCGCGGTCGACCGTCCGATGCCGGGTCCGACGCCGGTGACGATCGCGACCCGGCGGGCGTCGACGTCGGCGAGGCTCACGGCGCCTCCATGGGCCGTTCGCTCACGCTCACGACACCTCCATGGGCCGTTCGCTCAGGCTCACGGCCGTGCCGCGCCGAAGTCGTCGGCCATGCGGGCGAGCAACCGGGCGAGCTCGGTCAGCTCGCTCGCCTTCCACCCGGCCAGGGCGTCGCCGGCCGCGGCCACCGACGCGGCCCGGAGGCGGCGGTACGCGTCGCGACCCTTGGCGGTGATCTCCACGACAACCGCGCGGCCGTCGGACCCGTCGGAACCACGGGTGACGAACCCGTGCTCTGCCAGGTGACCCAGCTCCCGGCTGGCGAGTGGCGCCACCATGCCCGCCCGCCGGGCCACCGCCGACACCCGCTGCGGGCCACCCCGCTCGAGCACCCCCAAGATGCCCATGCCCGGGGCGGACACGTCGACGCCAGCCCGGTCGGCCCGGCGGCGCGCCGCCATGACGCTCGACCCCGACCGTCCGATGCGGCCCATCGACCGCTCGATCTGCTCCAGCGCCTCGGCCCGTCGCACGACGCGGAGCGTACCGCAGCACTTGCGGCGACGACGTCGAGATCCTTAACATTGTTCTCTACTTGGCGGATCGATCGAAGGGGACGACATGGGACGGCTCGAGCAGCGGGTCGCGGTGATCACCGGCGGCGGCGAGGGCATCGGCAAGGGCATCGCCCGCCGCTTCGCCGAAGAGGGCGCTCGTCTCCTGATCGCGGAGATCGACGAGGATCGCGGTCGCACCACCGCCGACGAGCTGGCGTCGTCGACCGGCGCCGAGACGCTCTTCGTGCGCACCGACGTCGGCCGCAAGGGCGACAACGAGGCGATGATCGATGCCGCCGTCGAGCGGTGGGGCACGATCGACATCCTCGTGAACAACGCCTGGGGTGGTGGCAAGATCAGCCGCGCCGAGCTCAAGACCGACGCGCTCATCGACCACGGTCTCGCCATCGGCTTCCGCGGACCGCTCTGGGCGATGCAGGCCGCCTTTCCCACCATGAACGCGAACGGCTACGGCCGCGTGATCAACATCTGCTCGCTGAACGGCGTGAACGCGCACATCGGCACGCTCGAGTACAACACCGCCAAGGAGGCGCTGCGGGCGGCGACCCGTACTGCGGCGCGGGAGTGGGCGAGCACCGGCATCGTGCTCAACGTGATCTGCCCGGCCGCGAAGTCGTTCACCTTCAAGGAGGTGATGGCCGAGCACCCCGAGCTCGTCGCCGCCGCCGACGCCAGCAACCCGATGGGGCGCATCGGCGACACCTACGAGGACATCGCGCCGGTTGCCCTCTTCCTCGCCAGCGACGACTGCCGCTACCTCACCGGCAACACGCTCTTCGTCGACGGGGGCAGCCACATCAACGGCTCGGCCTGGGCGCCCGACCTCCCCGACGAGCCGTAGGCCGACGCGCCGTAGGCTCGCCCCCGTGACGGGGGAAGATGCGCGACCGCGCGGGGGGCCGCTCGCCGGCGTCACCGTGCTCGAGTTGGGGGGCATCGGTCCGCTCCCCCTGTTCGCCATGCTCTACGCCGACCTCGGCGCCCGCATCATCCGCGTCGATCCCGCCGGACCCGCGTACGGGACCATCGGCCCGCACCTCTGGATCTACCGCGGCCAGGAGTCGGTGACGATCGACCTGCGCCAACCGCGGGGCCAGGAGCTCCTGCTGCACCTCGTCGACCGCGCCGACATCCTGGTGGAGGGATACCGGCCCGGCGTCGCCGAGCGCCTCGGCGTGGGTCCCGACGTCTGCCTCGCCCGCAACCCGCGCCTGGTCTACGGGCGGATGACCGGCTGGGGCGAGGGTGGCCCACTCTCCGACCGGGGTGGCCACGACATCAACTACATCGGTCTCACCGGCGCGTTGGAGGCGATGGGGCCCCCGGACGCGCCCCCGCCGGTGCCGCTCAACCTCGTCGGCGACTTCGGCGGCGGAGCGATGATGCTGGCGATGGGCGTGCTCGCCGCGCTGCACGAGCGCGAGCAGAGCGGGCGCGGTCAGGTCGTCGAAGCGGCGATGTCCGACGGCACGCTCGCGTTGATGGCGCTCTTCTACGCGATGCGCGACGCCGGCCACTGGGTCGATGCGCGCGGCGCCAACCAGCCGCAGGGGTTCGCGCCCTTCTACCGGTGCTACGAGACCAGCGACGGCGGCTACTTGGCGGTCGGTGCCGTCGAAGGGAAGTTCTACGTCGCATTGCTCGACGGCCTCGGGTTCGATCCCGCGCTCGCGGCGACGCAGCACGACCGCG
This sequence comes from uncultured Actinomycetes bacterium, assembly GCA_963756895.1. Lineage (GTDB taxonomy): Bacteria > Actinomycetota > Acidimicrobiia > IMCC26256 > DASPTH01 > DASUAS01. The sequence goes on from CAVWPI010000007.1 coordinate 287,585, forward strand.
CGCAGTGGTCCGCACTCATGCCGGTGTTCGAGGAGACGTTCCGCTCGCGCACGCGTGCAGAGTGGGAAGCAGTGTTCGCGACGCGCGCGATGCGTGCGTCACGCCCGTCTTGAGCATGATCGAAGCGCCCGCGCACCCGCACAACGCCGAGCGAGACTCCTTCGTCGACGCGAACGGTCACCTGCAGGTCGCCCCGCCCGTGCGGTTCGATCGCACGCCGGCGACCATCGGCGGTCCGTCGCCGGAGGCCGGTGCGGACAACGACCGCGTGTTCGCCGAGCTGGGACTCGACGCCGACGAGATCGAGAAGCTGCGCGCCGACGGCACGATCGGATGAACCGGAGGACACCATGACCGAAACCTGCCGAGCCGCCGTCTTCATGGGCGATCACACCTACGACGTGCGCGAGTTCACGGTCCCCGATCCGCCGCCGGGCGGCGCGGTGCTGCAGGTCGAGGCGGTCGGGCTGTGCGGCAGCGACGTGGCGCAGTACGGGGGCATCGAGCTCGTGCCGGGCGCCTGCGCGTTCCCGGTCGTCCCCGGCCACGAGACCGTCGGGCGCGTCGTGAAGCTCTCGCCCGACGCCGAGCTCGGCGTGGACGAGGGCGACCGCGTCGCGGTGAACGAGATCCTCATGGCGGCGGGGCCGTTGCGGCTCTACGGCTACTCCGACATGCGCGGCGACGGTGAGCTCGGGCTCTGGGGCGGCTACGGCGAGTACATGGAGATCTTCCCCGGCACCGAGCTGCACCGGATGTCGACCACGGCGCCGGCCGAGCACCTCACGCTGTTCGAGCCGCTGGCGAGCGCGGTGCACTGGGTCGACATCGTGGGCGTGCACGAGAAGGAGACGGTCGTCGTGCAGGGCCCGGGTCACCAGGGCCTGGCGGTGCTGGAGGCGGTGCTGGCGAAGCAGCCGCGCCAGGTGATCGTCACCGGCACGTCGGACGACGGGATCCGCCTCGACGCCGCGAAGGAGATCGGCGCATCGAACGTGGTGATGGTCGACGTCGAAGACGCGCACACCGTCGTCTACGACCTCACCCGCGGTCAGGGGGCCGACGTCGTCTTCGACGTGGCGACGGCCACCGCGACCGTGCCCATGGCCGTCGACCTGGCCCGCAGCGGTGGTCGGATCCTGCTGGCCGGGTTGAAGCACTTCGACGCGATTCCCGGGCTGGTCACCGACCACATCGTGCTGAAGAGCCTGCAGCTCTTCGGCGGGGCCGGGTTCACCCCGGCGTCGATGGCGGCCGCGGTCGCGCTCATCGAGTCGGGCGGGGTGCGCGCCGACGTCGTCGCCGGCGAGGTGTTCGACCTCGACCACATCGACGACGCCATGGCGCTGCTCACCCGCAGCGTCCCCGGCCGCGACGCCGTCCGCGTCGGCCTCAAACACACCCGCTCCTAGCCATTTGGCGTGGCAGACCCGCGCATATCGCGGGTTCGCCACGCCAAAACGGAATCCGGTAACGCCGGGTACTGTCGGGTCCATGCTGTACATCAACGGGGAATGGCGGGACGCGACGTCGGGGGCGACGTTCGCCTCCACGAATCCGGCGACGGGTGACGAGATCGGCACCGCGGCCGACGGCGGTGTCGCCGACATGCAGGCGGCGATCGAGGCCGCCGACGCCGCGTTCGCCGAGTGGTCCACCCGCACCGCGTACGAGCGCTCGAAGTACCTGTACCAGGCGTACCAGCTCATGCTCGAGCGGCGCGAGGCGCTGGCCAAGCTCATGACCGAGGAGCAGGGCAAGCCGATCCGCATGGCCCGCAACGAGGTGGGCTACGCGGCCGACTTTCTACTGTGGTTCGCCGAGGAGGCCAAGCGGGTCTACGGCGAGACCATCCCGTCGGCCCGCGCCGACCAGCGCTTCCTCGTGCTGCGCCAGCCCGTCGGGGTCGTGGGTGCGATCACGCCGTGGAACTACCCGGTGTCGATGCTCACCCGGAAGATCGCGCCCGCGCTCGCGGCCGGATGCACGATCGTGCTCAAGCCGGCCGAGCAGACGCCGCTGCTCGCGGTCGAGGTGTTCAAGATCTTCGAGGAGATCGAGCTGCCCGCGGGCGTCGTGAACCTCGTCACCACCGCGCAGCCCGAGACCGTCGGCTCCGAGCTGGTCACCCACCCGCTCGTGCGCAAGATCACCTTCACCGGCTCGACCGAGGTCGGCAAGCTCATCGCGCAGCAGGCCGCGGCCGGCGTCAAGCGCGTCAGCATGGAGCTCGGGGGCCACGCGCCGTTCATCGTGTTCGACGACGCCGACCCCGTGCACGCGGCCAAGGGTGCCGCGGCGGTCAAATTCCTCAACACCGGCCAGGCGTGCATCTGCCCGAACCGCATGCTCGTGCAGCGCGGCATCGCCGAGCAGTTCACCGCCACGATGGAGGAGCGCTTCGCCAAGTTGCAGGCCGGCAGCGGCTTCACCGACGGCGTGACCGTCGGACCGCTGATCGACGCCGACGCGCTGGCGAAGATGGAGCGGCAGGTGGCCGACGCGCTCGACAAGGGTGCGCGCCTGATCACGGGCGGCGAGCGCCTCACCGCCGACGGGCTCGACGCCGGGTGCTTCTACGCGCCCACGCTGCTCGCCGACGTCACCCCCGACATGCTGATCTACCGCGAGGAGACCTTCGGTCCCGTCGCGCCGGTGATCGTGTTCGACGACGACGACGAGGCCATCGCGATGGCGAACGACACCGACTACGGGCTGGCGTCGTACGTGTACACCCAGTCGCTCTCCCGGGCGTTCCGCGCCGTCGAGGCCCTGAAGTTCGGCATGGTCGGCGTGAACGACATCAACCCGACGTCGGCGGCGGCGCCATTCGGCGGCGTGAAGCAGTCGGGCCTCGGCAGCGAGGGCGCCCGCGAGGGCATCAACGAGTACCTCGACACCAAGCTCGTCGGCCTCTCCGTCTGACCCTCCCCACCCTCCCTCGACGAACATGCGTCAAGGTTGCGGAATAGTTGCGCAACTTTGACGCAGGAACGCATGGTGTGGGGATGGAGATGAGCACGGATCGGGAGCGCAACCTCGAGGTCGTCGAGCAGTTCTTCAGCGGGCCGCGCGACCTCGACCGCCTGTCGCTGATGAGCGACGACTGCGAGTGGTTCAACGGGATCGGCAAGTTCCCGGCCGCGCCCGGACAGACCACGTTCGTGGGCAAGGACGAGATCGGGCGCGTCGTCCTCGGGCGGGCACCGTCGCCCACGCCGCCGAGTGGACGCAAGGTCGACCGCTACGACCTCACCACCGCCCGCTTCCACGACGTCCACGCCGTCGCCGACGGTCCGTACGTGTTCCGTCAGCACGGCTACACCGCGACCACGCTCGGCGGCCGCGACTACGCCAACTTCTACGGCTTCCTCTTCCGCTTCGACGGCGACGGCCTGATCGACCGCGTGTGGGAGCACTGGGGCACGCTCGCCGCGTACGAGCAGCTCTTCCAGAGCGATCTCGTGGTGCACGACCCCGACGAACTGCTCATGACCACGCCGTCGGTGCGGCTTCGGCTCGACCTCGAGCGGCCGGTCGAACGCGAGGTGATCGAACGATGCCTCGACGTCGCGGTGCACGCGCCCAACGGCTCGAACACCCAGCCCTACAAGTTCATGTGCGTCGACGACCCCGATCGGAAGCTCGCGATCGCCGAGCTCTACCGCGACGCGATGTCGAAGTTCGTGAACCGGGCGCGCACCGACGCGCCCGAGGACAACGTCGACCGCACCACCGAGAAGCAGCAGCGCATCGCCCGCAGCGTGTTCCACCTCCGCGACCACCTGCACGAGGTCCCGGTGCTGTGCGTCCCGATCGTCGCCGGCCGCACCGACGGCCTCGGCAAGGGCGCGCAGGCCGAACGCACGGAAGTGTTCTGGCAGGCGAGCCGCTGGGGGTCGGTGATCCCGACGCTGTGGTCGTTCATGCTCGCGCTGCGCTCACGCGGCCTCGGCTCCGCGTGGACCACGCTCACGCTGTTCCGCGAGCGTGAGATGGCCGAGCTCCTCGACCTGCCGTTCGACGAATGGATGCAGGTCGGGCTGTTCCCGATCGCGTACACCCACGGAACGGATTTCGCGGTGACGCCGCGCGAACCCGGCGCCGAGCACCTGCGCTGGAACAGCTACAAGCGGTAGATCCGCGCCGCGTTGCCGCCCACCATCAGGCGCATCTCGTCGACGGGCACATCGTCGAAGTGCGTGTGGATCACCTGCTGCGACTCCGGCCACGTGCAGTCGGGGTGGGGGTAGTCGGTCGCCCAGAGCAGGTTCCCGACCCCGATCTCGTGGCGGTTGGCCACGCCGAACTCGTCCTCTTCGAACGTGGCGAACATGTTCTGGTGCCAATAGTGGCTCGGGCGCTCCGGCAGGTTCATGCCGAGCTGCTCCCAGCCGTGGCGGTCGGACATCCGGTCGAGGCGGGTGAGGAAGTAGGGCAGCCAGCCGAGCCCGGCCTCGACGAAGCCCACCTGGAGGCGGGGGTGGCGCACGAAGATCCCGGGCAGCAACCAGCTCGCCATCGCTTCGGCCATGTACATCGACGGCAGCGACTGGAAGATGCCCTTGGCCGGCGTCGGGTCGCGGTCCATGAGCTCGAACAGGTACTCGTTGGCGCCGGTGTGCTGGCTGATCGGGATGCCGAGGTCTTCGATGGCCGACCACAGCGGGTCGTACACCTCGTCCCAGTACGGCGCGAGGTCGACGTCGGACGGGTAGAGCGGGAGCTGCACCGCGTGCGCGCCCTCGTTGGCGATGCGCTGCACCTCCTTCAGCGCGCACTCGGCGTCGTGCAACGGGAGGATGTAGACGGGGATGAGTCGTGACGGGTCGACCGACGCGAACTCGATCGCGGCGTCGTTGGTCGCCTGGAACGCGGCGAGGCACGCGTCGGCGTCCAACGAGTAGAACTCGGCGCCGCCGGTCGCGTTCGCGTACAGCACCTCGGCATCGACCTGGTCGATGTCCATGTCCTTCAGCCGCTCGTGGGGGTCGTACGCGCCGGGGCGACCGGCCGCCTCCCACGGCTTCTCGGTCGGCAGGCCCACCGTCGGCGCCGCCGCGCCTGCCTTGTTCTTGAGCTGCTTCTGCGGCTTGCCCTCGAGGATGCGCTGGTGCTGCGCCATGCAGCGCGCCCTGGTACGCCTCGTGGTGCTGGCGCGGCAGGTGCCCGAGGATCTTCTCGGGCTTCAGCTCGAGGTGCGAGTCGGCGGAGATGATGCGTTCGGTCACGTGGTCCACCCTTCAGGACTGGCCGGACATGGCCGCGAAGACGGCTTCGTCCGACGAGTTGCGCCAGAGCTCGAGCATGCCGAACGACATCGGTTCACAGCCGTGCCGCATCGGGCCGTCGTCGTCGAGGATCGCGGCGCGGATCGCGGCGGCCGCCTCGAGCGCCGGCGTGTACTGGTCGCGGATGGCCTTGCGCCCCTCGTAGACCGCCTCCGCCATCGCGCGGTACTCCTCGTGCTCCGCCGCTTCGGACATGCGGTCGGAGTCGTAGAGCATGTCGCTCTCGACCGGTCCCGGCATGATCTCGACCACCCGGATGCCGAACGGTGCGAGCTCCACCCGCAGCGTGTCGTCGAGCGCGCTCACCGCCGCCTTCGACGCCCGGTACACCGCGTAGAACGGTACCGGTACGAGGATCGACGAGGAGGTGACGTTGCAGATCACGCCGCCACCGTTCGCCCGCAGGACCGGGATGGCGCGCCGAGTGACCTCGACCAGCCCGAACACGTTGGTCTCGAACACGTCGCGCCACTGGTCCATCGGGACGTGCTCGACGGGCAGGTAGTCGCGCTCGATGCCCGCGTTGTTCACCAGGACGCGGAGGTCGGACGGGAGCTCGATCGACGACGGGTCGTCGACGTCGAGGCGCTGCACCGTGATCGAACCGGACGCCGCGCCGACCTCGTCGACGAGGTCCTCGCCGGCCTTCGGATCACGCATCGTCGCGACGACGTCGAAGCCGGCACGAGCGAGGTCCACGGCGATGCCGCGCCCGATGCCGCGACTGGCGCCGGTGACGACGGCGACACCTGCGGGTTCCATGGCCGGAGCTTGGAAGCTGCTCCGCGGAAGCGCAAGTCCGTCGTTCAGTGCAGACCGACTCAGTGCAGGACTCCCCCGACGACGACGTCGCCGATCACGCCCTCCGCCTCCAGGCCGTCGACGTCGGCGTCGGTGAGCCCGAGGATGCGGGTCAGGACGTCGCGATTGTGCTCGCCGAGCAGGGGCGAGCGCACGCGGTGGTGCGCACCAGGTCCATTGGCGAGTCGGAAGGGGGCCCCGATGAAGTCGGCCGCGCCGGTCACCGGATGGTCGATCCGCTCGAACAACCCGCGGACCACCACCGGAGGGAGGCGGTCGTGCTCGTGGGCGCGCACGACCGCCTCGCACGGGATGCCGGCGCCCGAGACGGTGCGCACGATGTCGTCGGTCGCGCGCGTCGCGCACCACCCGGCGATCAGTGCGTCGAGCGCATCCTGGTCTCCCCGACGCGCGACCTCGACGCCGAGCAGCGCCGCGAACGCGCGCCACTGCTCGTCGTCGGCGACTGCGACGGCCACCCACCGGTCCTGGGTGCCGTCGGCGTCGACGTCGGCGGTGCGGTACACGCCCTGCGGCACGCAAGCCGACGATCGATTGCCGAGCCGTTCGAGCAGGCGACCGTAGGCCGAGAACTCGATCACCTGCTGCGCCGCGACGTTGAGCGACGCGCCGACCATCGGGCACTCGAGGAACATGCCGCGTCCCGTGCGGCGTCGGTGCTCGAGGGCGAGGAGCAGCGCGAACGTCGCGTGCGCGCCGCCGAACGCGTCGGCGATGCCGGACGGCGGCTCGGGGCCACGATCGCGGAATCCGGTGGTCCACGCGATTCCCGCCTGCGCCTCGATCGTGGGGGCGTAGGCGAGACGCTCGCGCCACGCGCCGTCGACGCCGTACCCCGGCGCCCGCAGGACGATCACGCTCGGGTTGCGCGCCAGGAGCACGTCCTGATCCAGCCCGAGCTGATCGAGCACCCGCGGGCTGAAGTTGTCGATCACCACGTCGCTGACCGCGACGAGGTCGAGGAAGAGCTCGCGGCCGCGCTCGGTGTCGAGCTCGACTGCGAGGTCGAGCTTGTTGGTGTTCGAGCCCTGGAACATGGGGCACCACTCCCACCACCGCGGCTCGTCCATCGTCCGTGTGGTGTTGCAACGGATGCCATCGGGTTGCTTGGTGGACTCGACGTGGATCACCTCGGCGCCGAGGATGGCGCACGCGTGGCCGATGAGCGGTCCCGCCCAGAACGCGGTGAGGTCGAGCACCCGGATCCCTTCGAGCGGGAGCGGTGGTGCAGTGGCGACCGCACTCGTCGCTCGCGGTCGCGTCGCGTCGACCCGGGCGCGGAGCCGTTCGGTGTCGCGCCCGATCGCCGGCGCCACGCCGAACGGACGGGGCGTCGCTCCGCCGCCGAGCCGGTACGGCACCGACGGCTGCGTGAACCCGTGCGCATTCGTGGTGAACCAGCCGCCGTCGACGAGATGGTCGAAATGAGGGAGGTTGGCGCCGTTGCCGACCTCCGCCACCGGGACGCGCAACGCGGTCGCCAGCTCGACGACGCCGGCGGTGCCACGCGTCGACGTCCACGCGTCGATCACCGGCTCGATCTCGCCGCGGTGCAACGTGCGGTACGTCCCCCGCGCCATGCGTTCGTCTGCGAGCCAGTCGTCTCGCCCGAGCATCACGCAGAAGTCGAGCCACTGCTGTCCGGTGGTGGTCTGCAACGAGACCCAGCCGTCGGCGGTCGGATGCACACTCGGCAACTGCGACGAGCGCAGTGGCCGGAACGGCTCGCCCGCGACCTGGAACCACGTGACCGGGTACAGCGGCTGGCTGTACATCGAGCGCGTCGAGCGCGGCGACGTCGACCAGATCGCCGATCCCATGCTGGGTGGCGCGGCGCAGTGCTGCGACTGCACCGATGGCGCCGTAGGTGCCGGCGGCCCACTCCCCCGGTGCGCCGCCGCACATCAGGGGCGGGAGTGCAGGGGTGCCGCGTTGCACGTGGCCGCCACACAGCGCCTGGCGCGTGAAGTCGGTCGACGGACGCCCCTCCCAGGGACTGTCCAGCCCGAATGGCGACAGGGCCACGACGACGAGGCCGGGGTGGGTGTCGTGGAGCGCACGCGGCGCGCACCTCGCGTCGTCGGCGAGAGAGGTCCCGGTCGACCACACCACGACGTCGGCACGGGCAATCAGCTCGCGTGCGAACGCGACGTCGCCCACCACGCTGTCGCTCGACGCGCACAGGAACTGGAACAGCGCGCCGTCGTCACCCGCCGCCAGGGGCGCACCGCACTCGACGACCCGACGCAGTGGATCGCCGTCGCCGCCCTCGACCTTCACCACGTCGGCGCCGCCGTCGGCCAGCAACTTGGCGCAGTACGCGCCCGCCAGCCCGCTCGACAGGTCGACGACCTGCACACCGTCGAGGGGCCACGCACCGGTCATGCCGGCGACGGTAGGTCAGACACACCCGCGCCCGGTGGTGCCTCCCCCCTTTCCGGACCGGGGGATCGGTGATTGGCTCGGGGCGTGCAGGACAGCGGGCGCCGATGACCGCGGCGTGGATGTGGGCCCGGGCCGAGCTCCGGGCGCGCTGGAAGGCGTGGCTCCTCCTCGGCATCCTCGCCGGCGTGACCGTCGGGGTGGCCGCGGCCGGCTGGGCCGGCGCCCGCCGCACCGAACGGGCGGTGCCGGACGCGGTCGTCGCGGCCCGGGTCCCGACCGCGGCGCTCCTGGCGAACGACCCCGAGTTCGGTCCCGACCAACGGGCCGAGGTCGCGAAGCTGCCGAGCGTCACCGCGGCCTACCCGTTCCTGGTGGGGTTCTCGACCCAGGTGTTCAGCCCGCCGCGACTCGGGAACGAGAGCGCGTCGCTCTTCCCCGTCGAACCGGCCTCGATCCCCATCCTCGCCGGCCCGCTGGTCGCGGGTCGGCTGCCGGATCCCGACCGGGCCGACGAGATCGTGGTCGACGAGAACACCCGCGATCGGTTCGACCTCGACATCGGTTCGACGATGGTGCTCGGTCAAGAGGTGCAACCGGGCGAGGAGATCCCGCCGCAGTTCGAACCGGTCGACGGCGCGACGAGCTTCCGCGAGCAGATGAAGGTCGTGGGCATCGCCAAGTCGACGTCGAGCGAATTGGCGTGGACACCGTCGAGCGGCTTCTACGCGAAGTACGGATCGCACATGCCGTCGCTGGTCAACGAGTTCGTCGACCTGCGCGACGGTCGCGCCGGCATCCCTGCGTTCAACCAGCAGGTCAACCGGATCCTCGGTCACCCGGTGAACGTCGAGGACACGTACGAGCTGTACGGCATCCGCAAGGCACTCAACGTCACCGACCTCGAGCGCGACGGCCTGCTGCTCTTCGCGCTCGCCGCGCTGATCGGTGGTGGCGTACTCGTGGGTCAGGCCCTCGTGCGGGCGGTGTCGGCCAGCGCGGCCGACCTGCCGACGTGGCGGGCGATGGGCGCGGATCGACCGCTCGCCCTCCGCGCGCTCGTCGTTCCCGCGGTCCTCAGCGCGGTCGTCGGCGCGGTCACCGCGATCGTCCTCGCCGTCGCGCTCTCGTCGCGCTTCCCCCTCGGCACCGCACGCGACTACGACCTCGACCTCGGGACCCACGCCGACTGGCTGGTCCTCGGCGTCGCCGCGGCAACGGTGCTCGCGGCGGTGCTGGCCGTCGCCGCGATCGCGGCGTGGTGGCGGGTGACGCGCGCCGCCCCCGAGACCACCCGACCGTCGTACGTCGACCGCATCGTCGCGCCGATGAGCCGTGCTCCCGCTCTCATGATCGGCGCCCGGCTGGCCGGAGAGCCCGGCCGCGGTCGCCGCGCGGTACCGGTGCGTTCGGCGCTCGTCGGCGCGATCGCGGGGATGATCGGCGTGGTCGGTTGTCTCACGTTCCGCGCCGGCATCCAGGACGCGGTCGCGGAGCCGACCCGTTCGGGCGTCGTCTGGAACTACGTGCTCGCAGCCGGCGAAGCGGTGGTCCCGCGGGCGGCGCAGCAGGCCGTCACGAACCACAAGGACGTCGTCGCTGCCCTCGACGCGCGCTGGGAGCGCGCGGTGCCGGTCGACGGACGCCCGACACCGATGTTCGGCATCCGCACGGTCAAGGGATCGCTCCCGCTCGTCATGCTGCGCGGGCGCGCACCCGACGGTCCGGACGAGGTCGCGTTCGCACCGACCACGATGCGGTCGCTCCGCCTGGCGATCGGCGACCACGTACGCGTCGGTGACGACGGCGCGCGGTCGGTCACGGTGGTGGGAGAGGCGCTCCTCCCTGCCACCTCGCACACCGACTACGACCAGAGCGGTTGGATGACCGCCGCCGGATTGACGCGTGCGGTCGGACCCCCGAGCAACAACGGCGAGGACTACCTCCTACTGAAGTGGGCGCCCGGTACCGACGTCGCGGCGGCCGAGCGGCGGGTGGCCAGGATCGGCGGCGACGAGCTGTTCGCGCAGGCCGCCGTCCTGCCGGTCGCAGTCGCCGACCTCGCCCGCATCGAGGGCCTCCCGCTCGCGCTCGGCGCGTTCTTCGCCCTCCTGGCGTGCGCCACGGTCGCGCACGCGCTGGTCACGACGGTGCGGCGCCGGCGTCAGGACCTCGCGGTGCTGCGCGCGATCGGATTCACCCGCCGCCAGACCCGCGGCGCGATCGCGTGGCAGGCGACGCTGCTCGCGGTCGGCGGGCTCGTCATCGGGGTGCCGGTCGGGATCGCGGTCGGACGCATCGCGTGGCGGTGGCTGGCCGACGACTTCCCGATCGTCTACGTGCCGCCCGCCGCCGTGCTGGCCGTGCTCGCAGTGGCCGGGATCGCGATCGCGCTGGCCAACCTTTTGGCCGCGGGCCCTGCGCACGCGGCGACCCGCATCCATCCCGCGGAGGCACTCCGGGTCGAGTGACGCACCGACGCCTCACGGTGTGGACGGCTCAGGAGGTGGACGTCTCACTCACGTAGAAGCGGTTGCCGTCGAGGTCGACGAAGGAGAACATCAGCGGCACGTCGGGCCAGTCGAGCAGATCGCCCGCGTCGAGGCCGGCCTCGGCGACGGCGGTGCGTGCCGCACGGGCGTCGTCGGTCGCCAGGCGGATGCCGGTGTCGATCCCGACGGGGAGGTCGGGTCCGGTGCGCACCAGTGCGAGCGAGGCCTGCCCACCCGGCAGGTCCATCTCGATCCAGCGGAACCCGGGCTGCAGTTCGGCGTCCATCGACACCGTGAAGCCCAGCTGCTCGAGCACGGCCTTCGTGCGGTCCTGGTCGGCGACGGGCACGGCCACGGTCCTGATGGTGTTGAACAGGTTCGTCGTCATGCAGATACGACCGACGAGCGACCGCGGACTCATCGGTGCCAGCGGCGCGTGGCCGCCGTTCCCTCAGGCAGACCCGCCCCGCGATATGTGAGCACGACGATGCCGGAGGCGAACGTCCGGACGTCCTTGACGTCGAGGCGCGCATGCATGTCCTGGCCCCAGATCATGTCGTCGATCGTGCCGGCACCGGCGAGGACCGGGTGGACCCACAGGCAGAGCTCGTCGAGCAGACGGTTGCGCATCAACGTCTTCGCCACGGGCCCGTACCCGTGCATCAGGATGTTCTTCCCGTCCTGTTGCTTGAGCTGGGTGACCGCTTCGACGAGGTCGCCTTCGATCACGGTGGTGTTCGACCAGCTCGGCGTGTCCAGCGTCGTGGACGCCAGGTACTTCGGCATGGAGTTCAGACGTTCGGCGAGCTCGCCGTCGCGTCCGGGCCAGGCGGTGGCGTAGACCTCGTACGTGTGGCGTCCGAGCAGCAGTCCGTCGCTCCCGCGGACCTGTTCGAGTGCAAGCGCTTCGAGCTCCTCGTCGATGAAGTCGAAGTGCCACCGATCCATGTGGTTGATCACGCCGTCGAGGCTCATGAAGGTCGAGTTCAGGATCTTGCGCATGGCGGCAGGATACGGATCGACCGGATCGGTGTCTTGAACGATTGCGACACCCTCCGTCACCGTGCGCGGCATAGTGCGACGCGAGCCGGTGTCTGACCGACGAACCGTTGCAGCGACCGCGTCAGGTGGGCCTGGTCGGCGAAGCCGAGCCGCGTGGCCACGTCGGGCGGCGACAGGCCTCGCTCGAGTGCGTCGACGGCACCTTCGGCGCGGCCGATCTGTCTGATCGTGCGTCGCGTGAGCCCGGTCGCCCGAGCGACGCGGCGTTGCAGGGTCCGGGTCGGCAACGCGCCGGCGTCGCCCGGCAACCAGTGGGTGACGACGGGATCGCGAACGATCACGTCGGATTCGACCAGACGATCGACGAACACGTCGGCGTTCGCGGGCGTCGGGATCTCCCACCGCGAGCCGTCGATCCAGACCGAGCGCGAGGTGGCGGCGGGGAGCGTCAGCGTCCGATCGACCAGGCGGTCCAGCGGGAGTGCCGGCGCGAACGCCCCGAGGCTGAACGCGATGCCGAAGAACTCGGCGTCATCGGGGATCGCCGTGATCGTCGCTCTGGTCTCGGGACCACGGATGGTGACCTGGGCGCGATCGTGTCGCGTCGTGACCACGAGTCGCCACTGACTCGCCGCGACCGAGATGAAGAACGGCTCGGGCTCGCTCCGAGCGCTCCAGGCGCGATCCACGAACTCGGAATCCGATCCCCAGTCGGCGAGGGTGAACAGCTGCGCGGCCCGCTGCAGATGACCGGGTTCCTTGCGTCGCATCACACCTCCGCCCGCTGATTCATCCCGTCCGACGATGCAGACCGCGGCTCGACGTCGAATTCATCGCGGGCGTGCGTCGGGACCGAGCAGCCGGTCCAGGGACTCGGTGGTGGTGCGGAACGTACGATCTCTCGGTGCCCTCGGCTCCGCCGCGCATCGATCTGCTCGAACCCGACTTCTACGTCGACGGCGCCCGCGCGGCATACCGGTGGATGCGACAGCACTCACCGGTGCACTTCGACGAGAAGAACGGATGCTGGGGCATCGCCACCTACGACGGGGTCCGCCAGGCCGAGGGAAACGCCGCGGTGTTCTCGAGCGCCGGCGGGAGCCGTCCGGAATCCGGGCCGCTCCCCTGGATGATCGACATGGACTCGCCCGAGCACCGGAACCGGCGGCGGCTCGTCAGCGGCGCGTTCACCCCGGTGCGTGTACGCGCGAGCGCGCCGGGCATTCGAATCACGTGCGACGAGCTGATCGACGCCTTCGCGGACCGTGGTGAGTGCGATCTTCGCCGCGACCTGGCGGCCCCGCTGCCGCTGATCGTCATCTGCGACATGTTGGGGGTCCCCGCTGAGGACCGCGACGCGATGTTGCGCTGGTCGGACGCGCTGCTCGGCGCGTTGAACGGCGGCGCGGCCGAGATGGAGGCCGCGGCGGCTTCCTTCGCCGACTACGCCGAGTATGCGCACGCGATGATCGCCGATCGACGCGCGCACCCGGGTGACGATCTCGTCAGCGTGCTCGTCCACGGTGAGGTCGACGGTGTCCGACTCCGCGACGACGAGATCATGTTCGAAGCCCTGCTCCTCCTCCTCGGAGGCGACGAGACCACGCGGAACGTGACGTGCGGCGGCGTCGAGGCATTGCTGGCACACCCCGATCAGCGACAACGGTTGGCGGACGACCCCCGGTTGCTGGGAGGTGCCGTCGAGGAGGCGCTGCGGTGGGTGTCGCCGATCAAGAACATGAAGCGCACCGTCACCCGCGACGTCGAATTCGGCGGACAACGACTCCGCGAGGGGGACTCGACGCTCCTGCTGTACGAATCGGCGAACTTCGACGAGGCACAGTTCGACGAGCCTGACCGCTTCGACGTGGAGCGGTCACCCAACGAGCACGTCGCGTTCGGCTTCGGCTCGCACTTCTGCCTCGGTGCGCACCTCGCCCGGCTCGAGCTGCACACCGTCTTCGAACGAGTGTTGACCCGCCTCCCCGGCCTGGAGCTCGCCACCGCCGGGCCGCCGCCACGCTCCCTCACCGGCATCTCGGAGATGCCGGTGCGTTTCACCCCCACGCCCCGACTGACGGTCTGAACCATCCAGGCCAGGAGGAAGCCACATGGTTGAGGAGCTCCGCTTCGACGGCGAGGTGGCGATCGTCACGGGCGCGGGCAACGGACTCGGTCGCGGCTATTCGGTGGAGCTGGCGGCGCGCGGTGCCGCAGTCGTGTGCAACGACCTGGACGCGACCGCAGCCAACCGGACGGTCGACGAGATCGTGGCCAGCGGCGGTCGCGCGGTCGCGGAGACGAGCTCGGTCGCGAGCGCGGGAGGTGGCGCCGCGATCATCCAGGCCGCGATCGACTCCTTCGGCTCGGTCGAGGTCGTCGTCAACAACGCCGGTCAGCTGCGAGCGGCACCCTTCGAGGACATGACCGTCGCCAACTTCGAGGACGTCATCGGGACGCACCTGTTGGGCGCGTTCTACGTCACGCAACCCGCATTTCGACACATGAAGGCAGCCGGGTACGGGCGTGTGATCTTCACGTCGTCGAGCAGCGGGGTCTACGGGTCGCCGTGGGCGGCGAACTACGCGGCGGCGAAGACCGGCGTGCTCGGGTTGGCCAACGTGGTGTCGCTCGAAGGAGCCGCACACGGCATCAAGGCGAACGTGATCATGCCGCAGGCGCTGGACACCGCGATGGGCTCCGAACGCGGTGAGCCCTACCCGCCCGAGTACCTCCAGGAGATGTTGCGGGCGTTCAAGCCGTTCTTCAAGGCGACGACCGTCGACAACGTGACGCCGCTCGTGGTCTACCTCGCCCACCGATCCTGTGACCTGACCCAGCGGATCTTCTCGGTGGGCTGCGGCCACGTGAGCCGCGTCTTCGTGGGAGTCGCGCCCGGATGGTTCGCACCCGACCTCACCCTGCCCAGGACGGAGGAGGTCGTCACTCATCTCGACGAGGCGTCCGACCTCGACGACTACGAGATCATCGAGTCGGCAACCGAAGAGCTGCGGTTCATGGCCGAGCAGATCGCTCGGTAACCGTCGCGAGCGGCCTCAGTGCGACGCCGGCGTCGACCGGTTGACGAGGTCCCGGATCCTGACCTCGGACCAGATCCAGAGCGGGAGCACGACGAGCGGCACGACGACGAGGAAGATGCCGACGACCCCACCCGCGGTGCTCGGGTAGTCCGTCGCGATGTCGGTCCCGGGATACGCGCACACCTCACCCGGCGGGAACCACTGCCATGACGACTTGCCGTACGTCGAGTCCGACGCGCCCGGCACCGGACAGTTGAGATCACCCTGGAAGGAATAGCGGAACCAGATCCAGAGCGCGAACCCCGCCGCCGCGACGATCCAGAACCCCATGATGCATCCGACGATGCTGCGATTCTCGCTCGCCCGTGCTCGCAACTCGCCGGGCGTGGGCCTCTCGTCGGTTCGCCGCCACCACGCCTGCACGGACGTATCTTGCCCGCTCGGCGCGCGCGGCGGATCTGAAGCAGCAACCCGACGCGAACCTCCTGAAGTTCGGCACGGGGTCGTTCTCGGTGACGTTGATGCAGCACGGTCTCTTCGACGAGTTGCACCTGTGGCGATTCCCCGTGATCGCGGGGACCGCCGACTCCACCTTCGACGGACTCCCCCTGACCCATCTCCAGCTGCTCGACACGACCACGTTCGGATCAGGGATCGTCGTGCAGGTACTCGGCCCGAAGTCCGCCTGATTCCGGCTTACGTGCGAGTCGCAGTCAGAAAGCCGCCCGCCGAATCGCCCAACACCCGGTTGCACGCCAGCGCGAAGGTCGTTCGACTGGTCGACACAACGTCCCATCCGTGCTGGCGGAGCCACGCGGCGGAGTCTTCACCGAGGCCGCCTTGCCACATCGACGCCACCGCTTCCGTGCCCGCCAGGTCGCGTGCGCGATCGAGGGTCGAGCCCTGGTCGGGGAGGTCGCAATCGAACGACAGTCGGCTGCCGCGGGCGGAGAAGTCACGCACGACAGTGAGCAGGCGCTCGGCTCCACCCTGGACAGGTAGCCGAGCAGTCCCTCCGCGACCCAGGTCGTCAGGCGACCGGGTTCGAAACCTGCCGCTGCGCAACGGTGTGGACCAGTCCGAACGAAGGTCAGCGGGAACGACGCGACGATCACACCTGGGTGACGCGTTCTGGGTTGCGAGCACGCGCTCCTTGAACGCGAACAGTTCGGGGAGGTCGAGTTCGAACAGGCGCACGTCGTCGGGCAAGTGCAGACGGAAGGCTCTGGTGTCGAGGCCGGCGGCCAGGAGCACGACCTGGCGACATCCAGCCGCGCACGCCGCCTCGACGTGCTCGTCGAAGAACCGCGTACGGATCGCGACGCCGCTGATCCCCGCTTCGACGAGCGCGGCGAGATCGTCGTGATCGGAGAGCGAGGGGACATCCGGAAAGAGCGGTGGTGCGACCGCGACGAACGCCGCGGCGTACGGATCGTCGAGGAGCCGGTCGACCCGCTCGCTCTCCGCCGCGCGCATCTCAGCCGCGCCGAGCGCGGTCTCGCTGACGCCATCCAGTGATCCCCCCGGCTCGGACTGCACCCCCGCATCTTGCCCGGTGTGGCGTCGGCAGATCTCATGAGAGGGGCCGGACCGATTCGATGAGTCGGGCGAGTCCATACTCGAACTGTTCGCTCGAGGCAGCGGTCGTGAGCTCGTCGCGCAGCGCATGCATCGTTGGGTATGCGTCGATGTCGAGCCGGTCGATCGCGGAGTTCCACGAATCGACGTACGACGCCTCCGGTTGGTCGTGAACGCGTGGGAGCTCCCAGATGATGAATCCGAACACGTACGTGAACAGCGCATAGAAGGTGCGGACCGCACCCATCTTGGAGAACCCGGCGCGAACGAGGATGTGGTGCGCCTGTTCGAGCTGTAGAAAGACCGGTCCGACCGTGAGACCGCGCTCGGCGAGTATCCGAGCGAGTGCGGGATGTGCGAGCGCGGTGGTTCTCAGAGCTCGGAGGTAGCCGACGACGCGGCCTTCCCAGTCGTCGTCCTTCCCGTCAGGGACTTGAACATCGCCGATGATGTGTTCGGCGACGGCGTTGATCAGATCGTTCTTGTCCTCGACGTGACGGTAGAGCGACATGGTCCCCACGCCGAGGTGTCTGGCGAGCTCGCGGCATGGTGACTGCGTCGAGGCCGTCCGCATCCATGAGGGCCAGCGCGCCCTCGATGACGCGGCCGCGGGACAACGTGTTCCGCGGGAACGCGCTTCGTGGCCCTCGTTGCGCCGTCGCTCTTCTTCGTTGGCATCGCAGCTCGAGATCCTCCCTTGCGTATCTCGTACGCTAGTGGTAGCGTATCACATACGCAAGCTGGAGGAGGACTCTCATGGCCAGCCGCATCACGCGTGTCTCGCGCTTCAGCACCGGAACTGTCGACATCCACCCGCAACACGCGTACCGGGGTCAGTCGCCGATGTACTGGTGGATTCTCACCTCACGACGTTGGCTCGAAGGCCGACCGATCAACGTCTACGTCATCGAACACGCGGACGGCGTGGTCGTGTTCGACACAGGACAGGACCGAGCCTCGGTCACAGACCCGTCGTACTTTCCCGACGGGGTGAACGGCGTGATCTATCGCCGCCTCGCCCGTTTCCACGTCAACCAGGACGAGACCTTCACCGCCGGGCTCGAGCGTTTGGGCTACCGCACCACCGACATCACCCATGCGGTCGTCAGCCATCTCCACCAAGACCACATCGGCGGCATCGGTGAGATACCTGGCGCCGAGCTGTTGATCTCCGACGACGAGTGGCGATCTCTGCATCGGCCGATGGCGGAGGCTCGTGGTCTGCTGCGCGCCCACATCAACCTGCCCGACGCGAAGGTGGACGCCCATCACCTACGAACCTGTCGACGACCCAGCGCTGCGGCCGTTCGTCGCCGGCCGCGACGTGTTCGGGGACGGCTCACTCATGCTTCTCCCAACGCCTGGACACACGCCGGGTTCGATGTCGCTGTTCGTGCGCATGAATGAAGGACCTCCACTGCTCCTTGTCGGAGACCTCACCTACGACGTTCACGCACTCGAATGCGGCGCCTCGAGCGGCGTCGGTAACAAGCGCGCGTTGCGCGAGACGCGCACCAAAGTGATGGCGCTCCGGGCGACCCATCCTGCGATGCCGATCCTTGCCGCTCACGATCCCACTGCCGCAGGGCTCCTCGATGCGGCGACACGCGGACGAGAAGCCGCTGGAGGCTGACCGACATACCGCCTGATCGGTGCGCGTGGTTCTGTACGCGAAGCCCGACCCTGCGTCCACGCATCTCGACCGATCTGGCGTTCGTGTCGATCAGCTCAGCCGTGCGCGGCGAGCACGCCGCGGACCTCGGCGAGGAGCGTCATCACATCGGCGCTGGCGATCGACGGTCGGGCGTGGGTGGTGCGACGTTGCAGCGCGAGCTGGGGGGCAACCAGATCGGGAGCGCGCGCGATGACCCAGCGCGCTGCCTCAGACTTGGAGCAATGACCGCCCTCGACCGCTCGATACCAGAGGCGGCAGGCGGTGAAGATCATCAGCTCGGCGTGTTGCTCGTCGTACCCGATCTCCTGCCATCGCTCCAGGCATCGGTCGCCCACGTCGAGCAGCCAGTCGTCGGGGACCGTGCCGATCAGGCTCGTGGGCGCGGGACCGACCAGGGAGACTCCTACGTCGCGGCAGATCGCGTACTCGAAGAGAAGGTCCGGTTCGCCGGTCGGTGTGTGCTCGATCTCGACGCCCTCGGGGAGGTCCGGGTGAATCCCGACGTAGAAGTCGAGCGTCGGTGTGCGCGACGGGCGCAACGCCTGTTCCGAGGTCACGACCCGATAATCCACCCAGGCACGCCGCGGTTGGGCGAGCTCGGTGACCGCGTCAGCGAGGCTGCGTCGCTGCTCGTCGGTCAATGAGATGCGGACGATCAGGAGGAGGTCGACGTCGCTCCGGTCTGCCACGAAGTCGGCTGCGACGAGGGAGCCGTGCAGGATCACCGCGACGAGATTCGAGCCGATCACACGCTGCGACTCGTGCGACAACGCGTCGGCAGTGTGGCGTGCTGATCTCGCAGCATCGTGCCGAGCCATGAAGGCGCCATCTTGCAACGTCTCGACCGAAGCCACCGCTCGGTCTCTGCACGCACGACGCTCGCCCGGCCGAAACGCCACCACTACGCTCCCGACCGTGGCCCCGAAGCTCCGCATCGACGCCACGCTGGAACCGCGAGGCCCGGCGGCCGCGATCGTGCTCGATGATGCGCAAGTCGCATCACTCGGCTGCGACAAGAAGACCTTCCCGGTGACGGTCTCGGTCAACGGCACCACGGTCTCGCTGCGACTTGCACGAATGGGCGGCGAGTCCCTCATCGGGTTCTCGAAGGCAGCTCGCGCGGATGCCGGCGTCGAGATCGGCGGGACCTACCGGGTCGTGATCGAACTCGAAGCCGGCGAGCGCCGAGTCCACGTCCCGAACGACCTCGCGACCGCGTTGACTGCGGGGCGCGTCGACAAGCAGTTCGCGGAGCTTGCGTATTCACATCGCAAGGAATACGTGCGTTGGATCACCGAAGCGAAGAAGCCAGAGACGAGAGCTCGTCGCATCACGCAGACGGTCGAGATGGTCCAGGCAGGCAAGACACGCTGAGACCGTGCAGTTCCGGCGCGGTCCGACAGGCGGCGATCAGGGAAGCGGAGCCCCGAAGTGGACCGCAAGAAGGCCCGAAGCGGCCGCGGCCAGCAGGGTGGCTACGACGCCGAGTCGGAAGGCGAAGAGGAGCACCCCTGCCGCAACGAGTATCGCGAACTGCCATCTCTGGTGGAGTGCGAACGCGAGTGGGAGAGCCACGCCGATGATTGCTCCGATAGCTGCGGGTCCGGCGCCGTCAAGGAAGGCTCGGACATCTACGTTCTGTCGGATCTGGTCGAAGTGTCGAGCACCGAAGACTACGAAGAGGAACGAGGGCGAGAACGCGACGAAGGCGGCGAGTAGCCCGCCCGTGACGCCTGCGGCGGCGTAGCCGACTGCCGCCACGGTTTGCACGACCGGGCCGGGTGTGACCTGGCCAAGCGCGACGGCGCTCAGGAACTGGCTGTTGGTCATCCAGTGGTAGTGGTCTACGGCGTCGTTCTGCATCAGAGGAACAATCACGAATCCGCCGCCGTACGACAGCGCACCGACCTTGAGCGCGACCCAAGCGAGTGCGAAGAGACCACCGGTCGCGGGCATGACTGCCGCGAGCGCAACTGGAACCAGATGCATTCCGAGGTGCGGATCGCGTCGGAGGCGTCGCCAGCCCATCTCGGCAAAGCCGCATCCGAGGAGCACGAGCACGAACCAGGGACCGACGCTCGCAGCGGCCGAGCCGCCGACTGTGGCGTACGCGATCCATCGCCAGTGCGGCTCCGAGAACCGATGCCAACTCGCGGGGAGCAGTCCGACCCCCGCGCTGACGGCGACTGCGGCGACAGCCGCTCCAGCGCCCGCGGCTGCTGCGAGTACCGACGTCGGCGGTGCGGCCGCGAGGAACACGCTGGCGAGACCGAGGATGATCGCGAGTCCGGGAACGATGAACGCGATGCCCCCGACCAATGCGCCGCCGACTCCCGCGACGCGCCACGCACAATAGATCGCAAGTTGCGTCGATGCCGGGCCGGGCAGCACGTTGCACGCGGCGATCCCGTCCTCGAACTCCCTCGCCGTCATCCACCCGCGCTCGCTCCACGCACAAGTCGCGCAGGAGTGAGATGTGGGTGGGTGGACCACCGAACCCGATGCATCCCAGACGGCCCCACTGTCGGGCGACCGTCGACAACGACGGACGCTCGGGTGCGCCGCCCGTTCGTCCCCGCGCCACGGTGCTCCCCCGGTCGGGTCAGCGGACCACGGGCTGGTAGAGCTCCACGAAATTGCCCGAAGGATCCTGGAGGAGCACCTGCTTCCCGCCCGGGCCCTGCACGATGTCGTTGCGGAACGTGGCGCCTGCATCGCGAAGCTGAGCTCTCTCGGCGTCGACATCGTCGACCATGTAGCGAACGTTGACCGTCTCATCGTGCGGCATTCGTTGGCCTCCTGTTCCGTGTGTCCTCGATCTGACGCAACAGAAACCCGACCCGCCATTCGAGATCTGTTGCCAGACGCTCGAAGGCCGGCAACGTGGCCCGATTGTTCTGCCCTTCGAGCGCGGGATCGGCAATGCTCCAGTGCACGAGGTCGGGACGCGACGGGAAGTCGGGGCACACTTCTCTGATCCGGTCGCACAGTGTGACCACCACGTCGAAGCGCTTCGCAGCGAATACGTCCAAGTGTTTGGTGCGGTTACCGCTGATATCGATTCCGCGCCGCTTCATCACCCGGACTGCGTTGGGATGAAGTGCCTTCGGATTGCTCCCGGCCGACACGGCGGCAACCGCACCGTCCGCCATCGAGTTGAGTAGCGCCTCAGCGATCTGCGAACGCGCGCTGTTCCCGGTGCACAAGAACAAGACGCGTGGCCTCCTGCGCCGGGTGCTCCTGTCATCGGAGGTTGGGGTTGGCACTGCGAGCCGGAGCCCGGGGTGCAATGCCCCGCCCGTCGCTTGGAGCTGCTCCCGGCAACGAATGAGATCGACGGCGTAGTAGCTGTCCCGGCGATCCGCGGAGCTGCGACGCATGCGGACAAGTCCACCCGCTCGCAGTCGACTCAGGTGGTACGACACCAAGCTCTGCCGCTCGATGAGCAATTCCGTCAACTCGCGAACGGTGCGGTCGCTACGAACGAGCTCGCGCAACAATCGCCACCGCAGAGGGTTTGCCAGCAGACGCACGAATCCCGGCGGACCCACCGGAGTCGGGTCCAACACCACAGACGACACGCAGAGCAACGTAGCCGAGAATGCTTCAGTGGATCAATCTAGATTGATGTACTTCGAGTGTTCACCGATTCGTTCGCGCCGGCCATGAAGCCGACCATTCCAAGGATCAGGCACGCATGGATGATGCGCGAACAGCGCCGAGGCAACTGCGGCACGTCGGGCTCGGAGTCGCGGCGGTACTGCGGCAGATCTGGCGCGTCTGCCGGATCAGCTTGGGGCAGGATCGAGTCGTGCTTTCTTTCGCATCCTGCGCGCGAGGCGATGGAGGTTCGCGATCTCGGCGGGAGTCATGTGCCGATCGAGTGTCTTGAGGTCGGCTGCGACCGCGATCCGTTCCGCGAAGCTGTTGTCCTGGTAGCGACGGGCGAACAGTCGAGCCAGGCTCTCCCGAGCGGGCTGCGCGGCGATCCGCAGGACCCATGGTCCGGGCATCTGCGGGCAAGTCAACAGCACGTAGGTGAGCGCAACATCGCTCAGTGCATCGCCGCGCGCGGCGTTCGACCAGTCGATCACTACCGGGCCGCGGCTCGAGAGGATGACATTGAGTGGATGGAGATCCAGGTGCACGAGCCGGTCGCCTCCATCAAGAGACTCGCCGAGCCAATCAGGCGCAGGGATCTCGTGAAGTTGGTCGTGGAGATCGGCGAGCAGCGATGCGTAGCGTGCGATGGACCACGGTCGCTTCGCCATCGGTCCCATCATCAAGGGACCATCGATGCGCTCCATGATGATCTCGGAACCGTTGGCGCGTACGTCGTGCACCTCCGGGACCGGATAGCCCTGCTCGGCCGCGTAACGCATGACGCGAGCCTCGTGCTCGATACTGCGCCCGTCGCGAGTCTTTCGAAGCACCAGCCCGTCGCCGAACTCGAAGACATCGCCATCGCGCCCACTCGCGATCAAAGCACCCTGCTCCATCGTCCGCCGTTCTACACCGCGACCACGAACACGCCAACGGGGGTTCCCGCGAACTCATCGACCGAACGCCCGAGTCCTGCACGACGTCCACGGACCTGTAGGGCACGCAGTTAGATACTCACGATCCGCGAGGTCCAGCCCTCCTGTGGCGCACAGGGACGACAGTGGTGATCAGGGCCAGAGCCCGGTACCGTCGAAGCGCGTCCGGCCGACGAACCGATGGGGAGCCACCATGTACAACATCCGGTCCACCACACCGATGACGTCGATCGACGGTCACGTCGACATCGACTTCACCGACCGGAAGGGCTGGACCGAGAACATGGGCGCGACGATCCTGCCGATCATGATCGGCGACGATCGCTGCGGCCCGTTCGTCGCGCTCAGCTACGTCGAGCCGACCGACGAGCAGATGCCGCTGTCGTTCGCGCATGCCCACGCGAGCGACAACTGGCGCATCTCGGTGCGGGGCACCACCAACATGGGCCGTGACGCCTACGAGCAGGGTCAGTTCCGGTTCCACGACGGCGGGGTGCCGTACGCGAGCGACAACTTCGCCTGGGGCCCCGACGGCGGTTACGGCATCATCATGTTCGCCGACCGGCGCGGCTTCGCCATCCGACCGGTGAAGGCCGAGCTCGCCGAGCAGATGATGCCGGCACAGGAAGTCGCCGGGAGAGCCATGGGCATCGACGTGCAGGATCCGTGCCCGGGTGCACCCGCGATCATCACGACGCTCGGCCCAACGGAGCGGGCGCACCTCGACGGCGGCTTCGACACTTCCGAGCAGTGGGACGAGATCGCGCCCGGTGTCCGCATGGCTGCCGGCCTCGCCGGCGAACCGACGTGCGGTCCGGTGCTCGTGTTCGTCGACTGCGCGGCCGCCACCGAGGTGGTCCCCGTGCACGCGATCGGTTCGGAGGCGATCATCGCGCCGGTGTCAGGATCGATCGACGTCGCGGGCGTCACGATGAGCCAGGGCGACGTGCGCGTGGAGGAAGCCGACGTTGACCATCCCGCGCTCGTCGCCGGTCCCGACGGCGCGCAGGTCGTGATCATCTTCGCCGATCGGCGCGAGCTGCGATCGGCACTCGACGACGGGAGGATGGCCGGCGCGCTCGGCGCCGCGCTGTCGCCGGTGCTCGAGGACCTCCAGCGCCAGCTCACCCTCGCGGACCCCGCGTCGTGACTTCGGAGTAGCCCGGCCCGACAATGGCGAGCTCATCGTGCGATCTCGCGATCGGCCAGTCGCGGCGGATCGCCCGCAACGAGGAGTGAGGGACAGTCATCCGCTTCATGCCGGCGAGGTTGGCGGATCGAGTCCGAACCCGGTTGCAGGTTCGCCGGCTCGCACGCGCAACCAGTCTCGGAGCCGCTCCGCATGTCTCGCAGCGAGATCGGCAACACGCGGTAGGTCGTCCGCCGAGAACCACCGAGCTTCGGACACTTCTCCAGAGTCCAACTCGAACTCTCCGTCGACCTCACCGCAGAAGGTGACGACCTCAACGACCTCATCGAGCCGTGGGTCCATGTAGAAGCCCAAGAGCCCAGTGAGCCGCACGACGACACCCAACTCTTCGCCGATCTCGCGTCGCGCCGCGTCGGCAAGATGTTCGCCCACCTCGACGAACCCGCCGGGCAACTCCCACAATCCGCGCCACGGCTCCTGTGCTCGCCTCACGAGCAAGACGCGGTCGTCGTCCACGATCAGCACCTCCGCACCGAGCGCGTTCCGGACCAGCTTCCACCGCGGGCCGCAGCGCGGACACGTCGGAACGCCGTCGACGGTCGGGGCTCGACCGCCGCACTCGTAACAGAACCAGCGCTGCTCAGGGCCTGTACCCACGCGTTCCACCACGCCGTTGATCATGGCCCGTCGAGTACCAGCGCGGTAGCTACGCGTCCGCGATCGACGCATCCGACGA
This sequence comes from uncultured Actinomycetes bacterium, assembly GCA_963756895.1. Taxonomy (GTDB): domain Bacteria; phylum Actinomycetota; class Acidimicrobiia; order IMCC26256; family DASPTH01; genus DASUAS01. The sequence continues at coordinate 312,292 of CAVWPI010000007.1, forward strand.
CTTCAGGCGTCTGCGTCCCTTCCGTCGCTCAGCAAGCCCCGCCCCATGCTCAGACTGCAGTGGCGGACGTCGAACTCGTCAGTGGTCTCGGCACCCTTCGTCACCGTGAGCCAACCAGGTGGTCGGAGCTCCATCGACTCGATGACATCGGTGTACACGGAAGCGAGCACGATCTCGAACAGCAGCCGCGTGAGCGGCACGACGTGCTCGAGCTCGGGACGCTTGGCGATCTCCTCTTGGATCCGGTTCGCGACCACGGGATTGCGAGCCGCCTCTCGCTCCAGGCTCAGGTCGACGCCCCAGTCTTCGATGACGTAGACGCCTCCGGGCCGCAGCAGCGGGAACAGCACGTTGAACGACGAGCGCGTCGGATCGAGGAGGTGCGACGCGTCGTCGATCACGAGATCCAGCGGCTCGCCGCCGAACTCGTCCGCGACGATCCTGCGAAGTGTCGCCGCGTCCCCCTGGTCGACGCCGTAGTACGCGTGGACCACGTCGTCGTGCGCCTGTCGCCAGTCTTCGAACCGTGCGCTGCCCTTCGGTTGGTAATCGATCGCCACGTGCCGGTCGGGCTCGGCCAGGAGCGCGAGGAAGGCCACGCTGCCACCGTGGAAGATCCCGAGCTCGAACATCCGTTTCGGCTTCACGTCGTCGATCAGCGCGGCATACCGCTCCACCATCCAGCGTGGCTTCATGAGCAGGAGCTCATTGGAATCAGGCTGCGTGTCTGTCCCGAAGCCCACCCGGAACCGCGTCCCCGCGAGCGTCAGCCCTCTGTCGTTCCACTCCATGCCGTTGCCTTTGCCTCCGAGCAGCGGCCCACGTCGATCACGCGCGCCCGAACACCTGCGACGACGTCACGCTCCGTCACAGATGCGGCCCGCCCGCGTGGGATTCGCCCAAGCGTAGGCCGCGTCGCTCGACCCGAAAATCGACAGTCGTGCGGAGATCAGCCCACCGTCACCGGATCGCCTGCGCGTATGTCTCTTTCGCCAACCACATCCGCATACACGCCGACGCACGGATAGTGGACACCACCACCGAGGTGGACGGAGTTGTGCCGTGCGATGGTACGCAGCACGTCTCGGTCTGCAGGAATATCGCCCTGCGCGAGCGTCGTCATGACGCAGCGCGCCACGGTCATGGTCACCGCCAACCGGGCGTCGCCGATTGCGATCGTCTTGCCTTGCCAGGCCGTCTCCAGGAATCCCTCATCACAGGTGTCGATCACGACATTCGGACGGAACCGATGAGGGTCGAAGCGACTGTTGGGGGCGAGCTCGCCGAGGCGACGAGTGGTGCTGGTCGTGACGAGGTGGATGGCTCCGTAGTTGAAGAAGTGACCTCCGGGGCCCATGGTCTGACCGGCGTCGACAGCTCTTCGCCATCCACCATTCGCGACTCGGCGACCGGGGGGTCGATGCCGTTCTTGAGTTCTCGCACCCATGACTCATCGAACGTCGCGTCGACCGGCGGAGACGACGCAACCGAAACGGTTCGTCCGAAGAACTCGCTGAGCTCACGCGGTAGATCAGGATCCTCGATCGACAGCGACCGCCCGTCGGGGAACACGACGTTGACGCCCGCTGGCTCCGTCGTGGCGTGCAGCTCGAAGATGCGGCCCCAACGTCTTGGGTACTTCACGCTGACGACCTTGCCGGTCTCGTCATCGATCAACGCATATGCACGGTCACCGACGACCCCGCGCACGGCCACCGATGCGACGTCGAGCTCCTCGCCCAGCATCGACTTCACCGGATACCGAGCGATCGATTGCACAGTCCCGACCACGACGGCGCTCACACGTTCATACTCCCTGCCCGGTCAAGGCAATGCAGTGGTCATGGGGTACTACCACTGTGTTCGCGAGAGCATCATGTCGCGCGGGTAGCGATTCCTTCGCCGAGGTAGACGAGGGTGTCGGCGAGCAACTCGGTGGGCGCGGTCTCGGGGTCGAGACGGTGGAGGCCGGCCAATCCGTCGACAACAGCGATGATCATCGTTGCGAAGTCCGCGGCGGGATCGGGAGAGAGAACTCGGCACGCGCGCATTCCCGTTCGATGATCGCGGTGACGCGCTCTTGAACGTCGTGGAGTCGCTGTCGCATTCGGACAGCGTGTTCTGGATCTCGGAGCGCGTGCGGGCGAACTCCGCGACCGCAACTTCGAGTGGTGACTGAGTGGCGAAGGTCTCGTCGAACCAGGCGGCGAGCGTCGTGGAGACCGTGTGCGGTGGGGTCGGCATCGAGCTTCCGGTCGAGCGCGTCCAGGTTGGAGCGGCTCTCGGAGTCGAGCAACGTCAGGAGGAGGTCGGCTTTGTCGCGGAAGTTGGCGTAGAACGCGCCCCGGGTGAATCCTGCGGTCGCGGCGATGTCTTCGACGGTGGCGGCGTGGAAGCCGCGATGCGCGAACACCGACGCTCCGGCCTCGAGGAGCGCCGAGCGCGTCCGGGCCTTGGTCTCGGTGCGATTCATTCGGCGTGCGGGATTGACATTCATGACGTATCCAGATACATAGTGTATATGAGTGAGGTCTTGGTAGGGGGAGACAAGGACTTTCTCCTGGTGCGCCACCTCGTGTTGCGTGGCAGTCAGCGTGCCATCGGACGGTCCCTGGCCGTCGAGGTGCAGCGCCGGTTCATGCAAGCCCCCCTCGACGGAGATCCGCTGCGCCTTCGCGCGCGCCGACGTTGGTTCGAGCGGAACTGGCCGCAACACGCTGCCCGCATGGAAGGAATCGCTGAAGTTCTGAGTCCGATCGGCGGCGCTGACGGTTCGGATGTCGCCGACCTACCCGCGGTCCCATTCCGAGCAGGGTGCTCAGCACTGTGGTGCCCGCCTTCCGCCTCGAGCGATGGACGTGCACGCATCGGACGGAACTTCGACTTCGTGACCGGTTCGGCACTCGAAGTGGCGGGGCTGGCTCCCGACGCTGAGCAGCCGCCGATGCTGTCTCGGCCCTACGTGATCGAAACCTATCCCGACGACGGGCACGCTGCCCTCGCAGTCGCCGGTTTGGATCTCAGCGGCTGCTTCGACGGCGTCAACGATGCCGGGCTCGCCGTGGCTCTCTTCGCCGACGACGAGAGCGACAACCTCCGCCCCACTCTCCAGGTCCAAGCCGGCCTCCACGAACTCCAGCTCCCACGGTTTCTGCTCGACACCTGCACAACGGTCGACGAAGCCATCGAGGCGCTCTACGGAGCGAAGCAGTACGACAACTTCATCACCTGCCACTACCTCGTCGCTGACAGCGCCGGCGACGCCTTCGTGTGGGAACGCGACACCCACAACCGCGAACACGTGATCCGAGCAATCGACGCGCCGATGTGCGTGACCAACTACCTCCTGCACCGTCATCCAGGCGTCGATGCGCTCCCCGCCGATCGACCCGACGCCAACATGTACCAGCGAGCCCAGATCCTCGACTCGAGAACGCGCACAGGCCCGCTGTCCCACCACGACATCGCCGACGCGCTCCGCACGGTGCGCGTCGAGGGCCCCGATCCCGTCGCTCGAACGGTCTGGAGCGCGATCTACGACCTCGAAGCACGATCCGTCGAGCTCGACTTCTACCTCGGCGAAACCCCGCACGGTCAGCAACGCCGCAGCCCTCCCATCCAGATCGCCCTCGCCGGATAGCAACCCACTCGGACGCGCGCGCTCGAAATCGCTGGTCGGGGTCCGACTCGATGGGACAGGCTGATCGAGCTGCGTGGAGGCGGACCTGTGGACGACTGGGATCGGCACGTCGAGTTCGAGGCGTGCTCCAACTACCGAGATCTCGGCGGGTACGCCACGATCGACGACAAGGAGGTCCGTCGCGGTGCGCTCTACCGGTCGGACTCACTCCATCGCCTGTCACCCGATGACCTCGCCACCCTGGCCGCGTTGCGGGTACGTGCGGTCATCGATTCACGCACCAGCGCCGAGGTCGCCGGACACGGACGCGCCGCTGATCACGAGGAACGACTGTTCAAGCACCTTCCATGCCCAGACGCGTCCGACGACCATCTCGAACCACGCGCTGACATCTACCTCCCGTTCGCCCAGCTACGCGGCCCTCAGATCGCAACCGCACTTCAGTTCATCGCACACGAGGACGGGCCAATCGTTTTCCACTGCATGGCGGGGAAGGACCGCACCGGTGTACTCGCCGCTCTCCTTCTCGCAGCCTTCGGCGTCCCGGACTCGGTCATCGCCGAGGACTACGCGCTGACCGAACGAAGCCTCGCTCCGGCGACCGCGTGGGCTTCCGAGCACGAACCGGAATGGGCGGCTTGGTTTGCAGCTGCGCCGAGCGAGAGGCTCACCGCGCCCTCAGACGCCATGCTGGGGTTCCTCAGACAGCTCCGTGCCGCGGACGGAACTGTCGAGGACTACTTCGCCAGCACAGGCGTCGAAGCGCGAACGCTTGATGCACTTCGAGTGCGCTACCTCGCCTGAAGCGAACCCTGCAGACCAGTTCGGCAGTTCCCGAGTCAGCGCGTCGTGGAGAGCGCGGCGACGTACAGCGCCGATGGATTGCCTGGCTGCCAGCCCGGTAGTGGGTCGATGCAGTCGATCTGCACAAACCCACGACGCTCCCAAAATGCTCGCGTCGCAACGTACGGCTCGTAGCCCGCGGAAGCGTCCAACGTCTTCACCTCGACGAGCACGACACCCTCTGCGCGCAAGCAGTCGAGCGCCGCGTCTACGAGCCGTGTACCGATGGCTGCTCGCTGTCGCTCAGGTGTGACGGCAGCGATCACGATCTCAGCAGACGTCGGATACCGACGTTCAACGAAGATGACGCCTTCGATGGAATCAGTGTCGACCGCAACCCACACCAAGTGTTCGCTGACAGCGGCACGCATTTGCTCGTGAGTGTCCGGAGTGAAGTGTTCGGGCAACCGCTCGAGTATCTGGACGCACGCGACAGCATCCTGGCGTGTGGCCCGGCGAATGTCGATCACACGGTGCATGATGCTCGTTCCACGAACGCCCATGCGACAGTTCGGACGCGCAGCCGTGGGTCCTTGATTGGGCGATCGGGGCACCCACGGCACTCCCACGCGAACGGGCATCCAGGCGGCGGGTGATGTGCGCACCTGAGGCAGCAGTCGGATGCCCCACCTTCCGAAGCTGGTGTCCGCACTGGCGTTGCTTCTCGATCCGCCATCAAGCAGGCTTCGTCGGTGCCAGTTGAGGTCGAGTTCATCTCCGCGCTGGAGGCCCCACCCGCCGTCGTGTGGGATCGAGTCGTACGGGTGACCGGCGCGAACGATGAGCTGTGGCCGCTCGCGAAGATGACGCGGCCGTCCGTTGTCGACCGCCTTACTGCGCCCGGGCACGGAGGGCTTCCCCCGTTCCGCAGCTGGTTTCTGCTGTTCGGCGTGGTGCCGATTGATCGCCGCACCATGGAGTTCGAGGTGCTCGAAGAAGGGCGTTTGGTCGAGAGCTCGACCAGCTGGCTCAACGGGAGAGCGCGTCACGAGCGAACAGCAATCGCGGGTATGGGTGGTTCAACGGTTCTCACCGACAGGTTGGTCGTCGAGTCCCGTGGAGTGCTCGTGGACGCGCTGATTCGGGCGAGTGTCACACAGACGTTCCGCCGTCGTCACCGCCGGCTCCGTCGGCACTTCCAAAAGGCTTATCGTGCGCCCGAGTGACCGGAGGCGTTACAGCTCGTCCTTGAGGTGCCGATACAGGGCGTGCTAGCTTGCCGGCTCCGGCGGAGCCCTGCGGCGGCAATGGCGCGGCCTGCGTGTAGGCGGGTCTCGATCCAGCCTCGAACTCCAGCTTCGACCCGATCGATGTCGCGACCCGCTGTCCAAAGCGTCGGCCGTAGGTAGAGCACTCGCGTCTGCTGCGAGGGCGCTGTTGAACTCGACCCACCTCGCGAACCGAACCGGGGTCCGCGTTGGGTTCGCGGAGGGTAAGTCTTGCGCGGAGGACCTCGGGTGGACAGGTCAAGCACAAGAACTGCACCGAGTCGAAGTAGTCGACGAGGTCTCGGTTCGCGAGAGCTGTTCAGGCCTCATGACCGAGAAATACACAACGACGACTCGGTTCTGAGCGAGTTCATGCGCCAGGCGCAACATGGTGCGCCAGAAGGACTCGTAATCTTCGTTCGGCGAGGCAACGCTGACGAGCTCGTTGGCGAAGATGTCCGCGTCGAGGAGCACCGCGCCAGGAATCGTTCCCGCGAGCCGTGCGGCAGACGGTGGACTTGCCGATTCCGACGGTGCCGGTGACCACCAAGAGCTTCAGACGAGTGAAGCGGCGCTCGGTGACTACAACCCGGGCAGCGCAGCACACCGCCATCCGGCGGGATCTGGTCTGGGAAGGTGCTCCGTCCGCAGGCGTCACATGTGAACGGCACCGCGCGATGATGGCAGCGACCTGAGTCCGGCGCTACGCCTCGGCGATGCAAGTGCGAGGATCGGGCAGAACGCCAGCACGGCAGCTGTACGTCCGGTCGTCAAACCGTGGGGTCAGCCTCACGCCATGACGATTCGCTCTCGGCTTCCAGCGCGTCGGGAACCTACGGAGCACCGACGCCGTCGATCTCGAGTCCGTTGTAGCAACCAGTCGCGGCCGGTGATCGACGTCCCTTGGTCCTCGACGAACGTTGCCGAGGCGATGAACTGCTTCCCGGTCCGGCGCATCGGGCGCATCCGTTCAGTAGCACTGGCCAGGACTTCACCGTGCCAAAATCGGGACCGTGTCATCCTTCATCTTCAACGTGACATTCGACTGCGCCGACCCGAGATCGCTCGCCACGTTCTGGTCCGCAGTCACCGGCTACGAGCCGGGCGAAGTGAGAGACGACTTCGCTCGGCTGAACGCTCCCGACCATCGAGGCGTCAGACACATCCTCTTCTTTCTGTCGTGGAACCGAAGACGGCCAAGAACCGGATGCATGTCGACCTCGCGACTCGCGACGCCGAAGCTGAGATCGCGCGCTTGCTCGATCTCGGCGGTTCTCTCGTCGATGGCACACCTCCGCGATGGCGAACCGGGAACGGAACCCAGTGGGTCGTTCTGCAGGACCCCGAAGGAAACGAGTTCTGCCTCGGCTGAGGTCCGGGTGGCAGTCACGGCTTGGCCACTTCGGCCGCCGCCAAGTCACACACAGAGCCTGGGCAGGCGGGCGACGCAGGCAGTCATGCGCTGATTGTTCTGACTGAGTCACTGCTCCACCGCCGATTCTCCGAGGAGTTCGTCGTGTTCGTAGCGTTGACTGATTCGGTGCGCAGGTACCTCCGAGAGCGAGAGGTCAGAGGATGGGCGTCATTTCCGACTTGGTGCGCTGGCCACTGATTCAAGCGCCGATGGGTGGCGGCCCCAGTCGTCCCGAACTGGCGGCGGCGGTGAGCAACGCCGGCGGGATGGGCTTTCTCGCTGCCGGCTACAAGACCGCGGATGAGATGCTCGGTGAGATTGCAACGACCGCGCGCCTCGACCGATCAACCATTCGGGGTGAACGCGTTTGTGCCGTACGCCCCGCCGATCGATGCTCCATCGTTGGAGGACTATCTGGCGCTCCTCGAAGTCGAGGCGGGCGTGCTCGGCGTATCCCTCGGCCCTTCCGGGTGGAGCGATGACGACTGGGACGCCAAGCTGGCTGGCCTTGTGGAGCACCCGGTCGTGGTCGTCAGTTTCGCGTTTGGATGTCCGTCCCTTGACGTCATCGGCGCCCTTCACCGGGTTGGCACGCGTGTCATGGTCACGATCACAAACCCCGCGGATGCAGACCTCGCGGTCGCACGCGGCGTTGATGCGCTGTGCGTGCAGGGCATCGAAGCTGGCGCTCACCGCGGTGGCTTCACCGACGAGGAACGCGACGATGGCCTCGGGCTGCTCGCACTCATCGGCGCCGTTCGCGCCCGAACCGATACGCCACTCGTCGCGGCAGGAGGGATCATGGACGGATACGACCTGGCGGCCGTGCTCGTGGCGGGCGCGGAAGCTGCACAGATCGGCACCGCGTTCGTGCGCAGCCCTGAGAGCGGGGCACACGAGACCTACAAGGCAGCCTTGGCCGATCCCCAGTTCACAACCACAGCAATCACACGTGCCTTCAGCGGTCGGCGTGCCCGTGGCCTGGTGAACCAGTTCATGCTCGACCATCCATCCGCGCCGAGCGCGTACCCGCAGATCAACGGAGCAACGCGCCCGCTCCGCGCCGAAGCCGCCCGACTCGGCGATGCGCACCGCATGAGCTTGTGGGCAGGACAGGGGTTCCGGCGTGCCGAAACGCGCCCAGCGGCTGAGATCGTGGATCGGATCATGACCGGCTACCACGCCGCGATCGCCGACATCTGAGCCTCACGTCGCTCGGCGGATTGCCTCGTGGCGCAGTGCTTCGACGAACGCGGTCCGATCTCGACTGCGTGCGCCTGCTCTCGACTGGCCGCGATCCGAGGTCAGGCGTCGCTCTCAGCGCCTTCTGCCATGCTGGCAGCATGTCGAGGCATCCGGTCGAGTGGCTGAGAAACGGAGAGCGTCACATCGCGTACCAGGTGACGGGTCAAGGGCCACCGGACCTGGTGTTCCTGGGAACCTGGGCGAGCAATCTCGACAGGGATTGGGACGACCCGAGCACGTCCGGATTCTTCGATCGACTCGCGGCATCGTCTCGCCTCGTCCGCGTCGACCTGTCCGGAATCGGACTTTCGGACCGGGTGCTCCCGGCACCCGACTTCGCCCTGGAGCAGTGGGCCGACGAGGTCATGGGCGTCTTGGATGCGATCGGCTCCGAGGCGGCGTGCATCTGGGCCGAGGGCTGGTCGGGTCCGCTGGGCGTGTTCCTCGCCGCCCATTTTCCCGACCGGTTCGAGCGTCTCGTCCTCACCAACACCTTCGCCAAACTCGAAGAATGTGACGATCATCCGTTCGGTGTGTCCAGCGAGACCATTTCGGCGAGTCGTGCGGTCCTGCTCGACGGTTGGGGGAACGGCGCGACGCTCGACATGTTGGGCCTCCCACATGACGAGGTGACGCGGCGCCGGTACGCCGAGTACGAGCGGTCTGCGATCTCACGTGGCGACCTTTCGTGCCTCATCGACGTCTACTTGGCCATCGATGTCCGCGACCTGCTTTCCCGCGTCGATCTCCCAACGCTCGTACTCCACGAAGCGAACCATCTCGTCAGCGACGGGCAGGCTCGATGCCTCGCCGACGGCATCGCATCGAGTCGGCTGCAATTGCTGAGCGACCAGTACTTCTGGCGACTCGCCGAAGATGACTACCCAGCAGGAATCGACATCGCGCTCACTTTCCTGACGGGCGTCGCCTTCGAGCGGGACCTCAACCGCGAACTTCTGACCATCGTGCTCATTGACATCGTCGAGTCCACACGACACGTCCAAGTGCTCGGGGATCGCCGATGGACCGCAGCGCTCGAGCAATTCGACAAGATGGTCCTCACGCAGCTGCAGCGTTACCGCGGGGAATACATCAACTCCACCGGCGACGGCCTGCTTGCTGTCTTCCACAGCCCGACGCGAGCGCTGCAGTGGAGCCTGGCGATGTTGTCCGAGGTGCAGAACCTCGGCATGGAACTCCGAGCGGGAATCCACACCGGCGAATGCCTGCGCATCGGCGACGAAGTTCGCGGGGTCGCGGTACACGTCGCGTCGCGCTTGCTCAAGGTCGCGACGCCATCCCAGGTACTGCTGACGCAGAGCGCCAAGGACCTGATCGGCGACCAAGCCTCTCTCGAGGCCCGCGGAGCCCACGACCTCGAGGGCGTGACGGGCGAGTGGTTCCTCTACTCCGCTACGACGCCCGCGGACTAGTCGAGATCAACGGTTGTCACACACCGTGCTTTTCGCAAGCGCGCCGACGCGACGTTCTTCGCCGCTCACGGTCGTGAGACGAGCGGCACCCTTCCTACGAGGTGAAGGGTGCCGCTCGAGTGAAGCCGACACGCGCGCAGTGGCCCCCACAGCGAACGCCGGTCGACGGCAGTATCGGAAGCGCGGCACCTCAAGGCAACACGTCGTGCCGAGAGTCACTCTCCGCGAGCTGAGACTCGTCATCATCACGCCGTGGTGACCCTCGCCGACGAGGTGCTCGCAACGGCGATGGTGCAGCGCGGGGTTCTGAAAGAACGGACGTGATGCCTCAGTCGGCGTCGGCCGCGGTCGCGCAGTCCCGACACGCGCCGCGGCTGATCGTCACGGACCGGAAGTTGTGATCCGCGAAGCGGTGGAGGCCCTCGGTGGAGAGGCCGCAGAGCGTCCATGCGCCGCCCGGCTCGGCGCCGTGAAGAACGCCATCCGCGACCCACAGCGGGCGGTCGTCATCGACCTGGCTGCCGGCGATGATCCCTTGGGACGTGGGCCCGCGGTTCGTCGACGTCGCGTAGACACAGAACTTCATGTCCGAAGGGTACGGCGCGGGTGCGCCATGCAAGACGCGACGAGGCCCCGACCCAAACGGTCGCCAGATCGAGCAGTTCTGTATTTCGGCCTGGGTGGCCTTGTTCACCGCGCCGTGGGCACTCGGTAGAGTGGCCCGTCGCTCCTTTGGCGCGGTGGAACCGGAGCTCGGGACGCCTCCACCCGAGGAGGCTCCCCTTGTCGCAATCATCGCCTGATCCCCTGCATCGCGTCGGCTGGTCCGACCGTGTGCAGGCGCTGTTCTCGTCGTTCGATCACCCCGGGGTTGTCCCCGCTCGGGTGGTGGGTGTGGAGCGCGGGTGGTGCCGAGTCGTCACACCCGCCGGCGACCGATCCCTCGAGGTTCCAGGGATGGCCGTGGGCGATTGGATCGCCCTCGACGGTGAGGCGGTCCACGGCGTCGTCCCCCGTTGGTCGGCCCTTGCGCGCCTCGGACCCGACGGCACCCGACAGGTGCTCGCGGCGAACCTCGATCTGGTCCTGATCGCCGCGCCGGCGGACCGTCTCTCACCGGCTCGCGTCGAACGCGAGGTCGTGCTCGCCTGGGAGAGCGGTGCACGACCGATCGTCGTGCTCACCAAGCTCGATCTCGCCGCAACCGGCGCGGCCGAGGATCTCGTCGATCGACTCCCCGCCGTCGATGTGATCGCGACAAGCGCGGTCACCGGTGACGGGATCGACGTAGCCCGCGCCATCCTGACCCACCCGATCACGGCGGTGCTCCTCGGTCCTTCGGGGGCCGGGAAATCGGCGCTCGTCAACGCGCTACTCGGCGAGGAGCGCCTCGCCGTCGGCACCGTGCGCGAGCAGGACCGTCGCGGCCGGCACACGACCACGTCGCGACGACTCGTGTCCCTCCCGTCCGGCGGGTCCCTCATCGACATGCCCGGGCTTCGAAGCCTCGGCACCGACGCAACCAACGATTCCGTGGCGGCGACGTTTCCCGACATCGACGAGCTCGCGAGGCATTGCAGATTCGCTGACTGCAGCCACGAGACCGAACCCGGGTGCGCGGTCAATGCAGCCTCGGGCACGGGAGCACTCGACCCGGCCCGCTTGTCGAGCTACCGCAAGCTCCTGAACGAGACCGCCTTCGAGCGCCGCCGCGCCGACCGCCGCGCCGAGCAGGCCCACACCCAGTTGTGGAAGACGCGAGCGAAAGAGTTGCGCCGCACATACCGAGACCGCAACAGGTGAGTAGCGACGTTCATCCCGACGCAATGAGCAGCTTGCGCATCGCAAAGGAGCCGAATGCGGCAGTCGTGTAGCCGTCCGGGGTCGCCCTCAGGACGTGCCCCGTCCGACCACGGTCACCGGAACCTGGCTTCTGGGAATTGAGGCGGCGATCCACTCAGGAGTGGCTCGGTCTCCCCACGCAGATGCGCACCGAGGAAGGCGAGTACGTACGCAGACTGGAGCGTGAAACCGCGCCCTGGATCGACGGCGCCGATGTCGAACGAGTCGCGAGGTTCGTTGGACGGCCGGAACAGGGAAAGAGCCGGCCAGTCCGTGAACGTCATGTGGCCCGTGCCGCGCAGGAACAGGGATTGCGCCGCAGACGAACTGGTTCGAAACGTCGTCCAAGTCTCGTCTTCGGGCCGGTCGCTGCTCACGAGCAGGAACGGTCGGTCGAGACCGGTCGTGATCACGTCGCCGTAGAGCGTTCCGTCAAGGTTGACCCCAGCATCGAACCGATCATCGACGCGCATTGCTTCGGCGGCCGTCGCGCCACCAAGCGAGTGGCCGACGAACGCAACGCGTTCGAGGTCGAGCGCGTCATGGAACGGGCTGGTCACGTCGGCGTCCAGAGCCTGTAGGTCATCGAGGACTGCTCGAGCGTCGGCCACGCGGACCGCCACCCTGGTGTCTTCGGAAGCATCCTCGGCTCGAACTGTGTGCCCATCGGGAAATTCGACGAGTTGACCGTCGCCTGGGTGATCCAGCACGGCAACGAAGTAGCCGTGGCTGGCAATCTCGGCGCTGAGACCGCTGTACAGAGTGCGGCTGATGCCTTGCCCGGGCGACACCAGGACGATCGGCAGTCGCCCCGACGCAGGCTTCACCGGTGACGACTTCGTGGCGTGTGTGGTGACGGTACTGACATCCCGTGCTGGAACTGCGAGTTGCTCGGCCAGGAAGAGGGACGTGGCGGCCGGCGCATACGGAGCGTCGGTGCCCGCCGGCCGGGGCTGAGCGTTGGTGGGATACCAGAGCTGCACCGGGATGTCCCGACCGGCGCGTGCGCGATCGTTCACCACGACGGTCTGATTCCCGAGCTCGTCCTTGCCGGTCGGGATCGGGAGCGACACGGGAGCCATGTGGAGCGCGACGCGCGATCGCAGGGGGATCGACTTGAAGTTCAGTTCCGAGATCTGCCCGGTGTCGTCGACACCGATCGAGATGACGTGGCGGGGGCCGTTCGACCCGAGTTGGATCGCGGCTTCGAGAGCGTTTGGTCCGGCACTGATGATGCCGTCGAACCTGGCGTGGGACGCATCTGCGCCTTCGGCAAGCGCGGAGTTGAGTTGTGCGGGCGTTACCTCGGCGAGGAAGTCATGTGAGAAGTGGGCTTCGATCGCTGCCACTGCGATCGGCTGGTGGCGCGCCGCGCCGAGCAGCCATCGGAACTGCTCGCCGACAGCATCATGGGGAATGGTCGACGAGACGTAGCTCACCGGTGCTGCGGCTCGAGCCTCCGCGTTCGTCACGCCTGCGTTCGTCACGAGGACCAATGCCGAAGCGCCGACGGCGACACCAAGCAGCGCGCGACGCCAACGCCTCGAGTTCGAGCGACCCATCCGTGTCTCCGATTCTCGTGGCCCACCCGACAAGTCAGGATTGGTCCACGTTCATGACGAGCCAAGCGCGATCTCGTCTACGTGGAACTCCGGGGAGAGGCGAAGGCTCAAGTCGAGCGAGGTCAAGGCCAGGCTCAAACACGGCGTCGCAACCAAGAGAACTACGCCGGACGCTACACCCACCGCGATCGTGGGTTCGTCAACCCGGCGAAGGAAAGATCGACTCGGTGCGGCTGGTGCGCCCCTCGAGCAATCGGTCGGCGTACCAGAGCAGCGCGACGAGGGAAGCGAGCGCAACGAGTCCGCCCACACCCGCGGCGACGCCGAGCGGGGCATCGACGATCGCACCGAGGGCGATCGCGATCGCGCTACCACCGACCACGCTGTTCACCACCGCGACAACCGTCGCGAACGTGAAGAACTGCCTGCGCTTCTCGGACGGCACCGCCGCGTTCTCGAACACCCCTCGTCCGTCGTCGTGCCCGGAGAGCAGAACACCTTCGCCTGGTCGCCCGCGATCTGCTTGTAGTAGTTGCGGATCCGGTTGATGGCGACGCCGTAGCGGAAATCCTCGGCACCACACTCGACCACGCGCACGAACGTGAAGACCCCGAGGACGTAGAGCGTCGGGAGCACGGTGAGGGCGAAGACGTCGAAGGTGGAGCCTGTCTGTGACGCCGGACCGATGAACCCCAACGCGACGAGGGTGCTCGACACCGCGAGGATGTAGAGCGAGGCGCGCGACGCGCTCTCGCTCGCGGTCTGGGAGCGGGCGCTCTGGAGCGTGAAGTGCTCGGTGGTCAGCGCGGTCAAGAGCTGCTGGCGATCCGGATCCTCCGCCACCCGATCAACGTACCAATGCGGATCGTGGAGCAAAGGGTGCCAATCGAGTCCATCGTCAGTCGACCAGCGTGGCGAGGTGGTCGAGGGTCCGCCGGCGATCGCGCTCGGTGCCGGTGGGGATGGCGACGAAGTCGGTGGCTCCGACCGCACGGAGTCGCTCGAGGTGCGCAGTGACGGCTGCCTCGTCGCCGACGACGGAGACGTCGGCGGGACCTTCGGCGCCTTCCGCGTCGAGCACGGCGCGGTACACGGGCAGATCGCCGTATCCCGCGAGCTGTTCACCGGCGGCGGCGCGACCGTGGGCCTCGTCGTCGGTGACGATGGTCGGGAGCGCGACGACCACACGCGGATCGGAACGCCCCGCCGCGCGCGCGGCGTCGTGGAGCAGTGGAACAACCTGCCGCTCGAGCGTGACCGGGCCCGTGCACCACGTGACCGTGCCGTCGGCCACACCACCTGCGAGCGCGAGCATCCGAGGCTGCAGTGCGGCGAGCAGCAACGTGGGCGCGGTCGCGCCGGGCAGCGCGAGCTGCGCGTGCGCGGAGACGGTCTCGCCGTCGACGTCGACTGCGCCATCCTGCAACAGCGGCACCAGTGCGTCGAGGTATTCGCGCATGTGCCGCGCCGGACGGTCGTACGACAACCCGTACGTCCGCTCGATGGTCACGCGATGCGACAGCCCGATGCCGAGCAGCAGCCGCGATCCGGTGGCCGCATTCACGGTGAGCGCCTGCGCGGCCAGCGCCACGGGATGCCGCGGGTAGGTCGGCACCACGGACGTCCCGAGCTCCACCCGGCGATCGGCGTGCCTCGTCTCGCGCCCGACGAGGGCGAGGACGGTCAGTGCGTCGAAACCGAAGCTCTGCGGCAACCACACCGACGAATAGCCGCGGCTTGCGACCTCGACCATGCGGGCCACGGTCTCGTCGAGCGGTGCGTGCTCCTTGGTAGGGAAGAAGACGCCGATGCGCATGCTGTGGCGAGGCTGACACAGCCGACGACCGACCACAACACCACACGCGCGATGATCGGGTGATGCTGACCGACGAGCGCGGGGACCTCGACGCGCCCGACCGCGGTCCCGGGCCCCGCCACGGGCCTGCGCTGTGGCAAGTCGTCGCCCTCGTGGTGGCGCTGTGCTTCCTCGCCGGCGTCGTCGGGTGGTGGCTGAACCAACCCGACGACGAGTCGTTCAGCAAGGTCGACATCGGGTTCCTCAGCGACATGGAGACCCATCACAACAGTGCCATCAACATGAGCTTCGACTACCTCGATCGTTCGCACGATCCGGTGGTGAAGCACTTCGCACAGGAGATCATCAGCAGCCAGACGCTGGAGCTGGCGGCCATGAACGGCTACCTCAACCGGGCCGGTGGTGCTGCCGTCGCCGGCGACGGATCGGTGGCGATGGCGTGGATGGGCCACCCGGTGCGGCCCGCCGACATGCCGGGGATGCCCTCCAAAGCGGAGATGGCCGACCTCGACGGGTCGGAGGGCCTCGCGGCCGACGACCTCTTCACCCACCTCATGATCCGTCACCACGCCGGCGGCATCGGCATGGCCGAGTACGCCGCCGAGCACGGCGAGCACAGCGGCGTGCGGAACCTGGCCGCGACCATGGCAAAGGTGCAACGCACCGAGATCGCCGAGATCAACACCCGCCGCGTCGCCCTCGGCCTCCCGCCGATCCCCCAGTCGGAGATCCGCGAGCTGGAGACCACCCACTCGACCTGATCGGGTGATCCCTCGGCGCGGTCGCGCGCGGGGGACGTCAGGTGCCGAGGACCGGTCGGTTCGGAGGTTGCCATGGGTGGCGTCGCAGCGCGTTGACCATGCGCAGCGCCTCCTGGGCGATCGCCCCCGAGAGCTTCGACTCCCCTGCGGTGCGGTCGTGGAACACGATCGGGACCTCCACCACCGTGGCGCCGAGACGCGTCGCCCGATGGAGCATCTCGAGCTGGAACGCGAATCCCTGTGCGCCCACCGTGTCGAGCTCACACGCGTGGAGCAGCCGGGTGCGGAACGCGCGGAAGCCCGACGTCGGGTCGTGCGCCGGAAGATGGAGCAACAACCGCGCGTACTCACCGCCGACGCGCGAGAGCATCCGTCGCCGCCACGGCCATCCCGGCGTCGCGCCGCCATCGATGTACCGCGTCCCGATTGCGAGATCGGCACCCGCGTCGAGCGCCGCGATCAACGCGGGGAGGGTCACCGGATCGTGCGACAGGTCGGCATCCATCTCGATGACGGCGTCGTAGCCGTGCGCGAGGGCGTAGCGGAACCCGTCGCGGTAGGCGGCGCCGAGGCCGGGTTCGCCGTGGCGCCGCTCGACCGTGATCGCGCCGAGGGAACGGCCGAGACGTTCGGCGAGGTCGGCGGTGCCGTCGGGGCTGGCGTCGTCGACCACGAGCACGTCGACGGTCGGAGCCGCGCGCCGGATGCCGCGCAGCAACCGCTCGATGTTCTCCACCTCGTCCAGCGTGGGGACGACCACGAGCGCGCGGGAGATCGGCTCGTGAGCGACGGTTCGCGCGACGTCGAGCGCAGGTGACTGCTCCTCGGTGGACGGGTCCGACCGCGCGCCGACCACGAGCGCCGCGAGCAGTCCGAGCACGATCAGGGGACCTCCGACCGCCGCGAGCTGGTGGAGATCGGCGCCGAAGGCGCCCGGTACGGGCTGGCGCACGATCTCGTACGCCATCACCAGCACCACCCCCTGGTACGCGGCGATGCGGGCGACGCGACCACGGTGCTGCAACGCCGCGGTCGGGAGCGCCCAACCGACGTAGCCGGAGAGTGTGTACGCAGCGCCGAGCGTGAGCGCAGTGAGGGTGGCCGGCACCGCGACCTCGGGTCCCGACCGCGCGCTGCGCAGCAGCACCCAACACACGACGAACCCGACCACGGCCAACGCCAGCTGGGTCGTCGGCAGCGACCCACCCAGCACCATCGGTACCAACCGCCAGATCGACTCCCGCGAGTAGAGCGAACCTGCGGTGTCCATCGGCGTGAGGATCGCCGACCTGCCCGCGAGCGCGTAGGCGCCGACGACGGTGAGCGCCGCGGCGATGCCGACGCGGCGGGCCAAGCCACGTTCGCCGCGCACCACCAACGACACCACCAGCGCGACGACGCCGACCATGCCGGTGAGCTTCACCAGCGCACCGAGGCCGCCGACCACGCCCGCGGCCGTCGGGTGCTGCCGCTGCGCGAGCACGACCGCGCCGAGCAGCGCGACACCCACGAGGATGTCGTTGCGCCCGCCGTTGACGAGGTACAGCGCGGTGAACGGGCTGAGGGCGAAGAACGCGATCGCATCGGCCGAACGCGTCCGTCGCCACACGACGACGCAGGCCGTCACCAGCGCCACCGCGGCCAGACCCTGGTAGAAGAGGCGCGTCCCGAGCACCGACGTGCTCAGCACCACCGATGCGACCCCCGACAGCGCGGTGAACGCGGGGCCGTACACCGACGGTGTGTGCCGCCAGGTGTGCCCGACCAGCGCGAGCAGCGGGTCGTGCGGGTACTGCACCGCGACGTGCGTGTACGGGCTCGCGTGGTACACCGCGAGGATGCGTCCGTAGATCGCGTACCACCAGAGGTCCTCGGTCGCGCCGGGCGGGCGGGCCAGAGCGACGACGGTCTGCAGCGCGACGGCGGCGCCGACGAGCTTGATCGAGAGGCCGGACGGGGCGCGCCGTGTGATCAGCGCGAGGTAGGCCACGCACGCGATCGCAATGAGCGCGACGTGCGCACCGTTCGAGAGCGACCCGCCCGCGCCGACGACGACCGCGGTGGCGAGGGTGGTGACGATCAAGGCGCTGACACAGAGAACGGTGGGCCCCGGCGCGGAGGGCAGTCTTCCTCGGCCGGGACCCACCATTCGACCGACCGCAGTGGAGGGTCCTTGCGGCTGCGATCGGCGCACCACACGATCGTCGTCCCCTGCCGCTGAACCGCCGCTGAATCGCCGTCAGACGCCGGCGTGGAGCGGGAGCACGACAGTGAAGGCCGCCCCGGGAGCGTTCTCGACGGCGACCGAACCGCCGTGGGCGACGACGACGTCGTGCACGATGGCGAGACCGAGCCCGGCGCCGCCACCGTCGCGCCCGCGCGCGTCGTCGAGCTTGGCGAAGCGCTCGAAGACCCGCTCACGGTCGGCATCGGGGATGCCGGGACCGTCGTCGACGACCCGCAGGGTGACGTCGGTGCTCGACTCGACGAGCGACACGACCACCTCCGAACGCGCGTGGTGCGCGGCGTTGTCGAGCAGGTTGCGCACGACGCGCAGGAGCTGGTCGGCGTTGCCGTCGACCTGCGCGCCCGACACCGCGCTCGGTGTCGACGGCGAGCGCGCTGCTCGTGTGGAGACGACGGGTCTCGGCGAGGACGATCTCGTCGAGGTCGACCGGCGCCCGGTGCGCGGCGTCGAGTGCCGACGCGTCGACGACGGCGATGGCGAGCAGGTCGTCGACGAGTCGCTGCATCCGGATCGCGTCGGCGAGGACCTCCCGCTCCGTTGTCTGCCAGTCGGCGAGCTCCGGGTGCTCGAGGTCGACCTCGAGCTGCGCGCGGATCCCGGTGAGCGGGCTGCGCAGCTCGTGGCTGGCGTCGGCGACGAAGCGCCGTTGCCGATCGGTGGCGTCCTCGAGGCGGACGAGCATGGCGTTCATCGTGCGGGCGAGACGGCCGATCTCGTCCTCGCTGGCCGGTTCGGGCACGCGTCGGTGCAGGTCCTCGGCGCCGATGACCTCGACCTCCTGGCGGATCGCCTCCACCGGACGGAGCGCACGGCCGGTCACCACCCAGGTGACGGCGCCCATGAGCACGAGGAGCGCCGGCACCGCCCACCACAGCAGCCGCACCAGGCTGTCGGTGCTCCGGGCCACGCCCTCGAGGCTGCGCGCCACGTAGACCACGTACGACCCGGTCGCCGTCTCGACCCGCCGCGCCACGACTCGGTACGGGCCGTCGCCCTGCCGCCCGATGCCAGCCACGGTGTGCGCGGCGTAACCGTCGGCGTCGGGATCCAACCGGCTGATGCGGACGTCACCGGGGATGTTCGCCGACGCGTCGACGACCACGCCATTGCCGTCGACGACCTGCACGAGGTTCTCGTCGCCGCGCGGTACGGCCAGCGGATTGCGGAAGTCGCCGTCGTCGACCGCGGCGGCGATGTCCTGGGATCGCAACCGGGCGGTGGTCTCGAGATTCTTCGTGAGGGTGCTGCGGTGCGCGTGCACCAACCAGAACGAGCCGACCACGAGCGCGGCGCCGACGACGATCACCGCCGCCGCGGTGATGCGGACCCGCACCGTCGCTAGTCGTCGCACGGGTCAGCCGCCTTCCGGATCGAGCCGGTAGCCCGCGCCGCGGATGGTCTCGATCAGCTGCTTCCCGAACGGCTCGTCGAGCTTGCGCCGCAGATGGCGGATGTAGACCTCGACGATGTTGGGGTCGCCCTCGAACGCGAAGTCCCACACGTTGTCGAGGATCTCGCCCTTCGACACGACCTCCCCGGCGCGCCGCAGCAAGAACTCGAGGACCGCGAACTCGCGCGCGGTGAGCGACACCTCGACGTCGCCGCGGCGACACCGATGGGTGACCGGATCGACCGCGAGGTCACCGGCGGTGTACACGACCGGCCGGGCGCGGCCGGTGCGGCGGAGCAAGGCCCGCAGTCGAGCCAGGAGCACGACGAACGAGAACGGCTTGGTGAGGTAGTCGTCGGCCCCGGTGTCGAGGGCTTCGGCGTGGTCGTACTCGCCGTCTTTCGCGGTCAGCATCAGGATCGGTGTCCAGTTGCCGCCGTCCCGGAGCTGCTCGCACACCCGGTACCCGTTGATGCCGGGCAGCATGATGTCGAGCACGATGACGTCGTAGGGGTGCTCGGTCGCCATCCAGAGCCCGTCGGTGCCCGTGAGCGCCACGTCGACCGCGAAGCCCTCCGCCTCCAGGCCGCGCCGAACCGCCCCCGCGACCTTCTTCTCGTCCTCGACGATGAGCACGCGCACCGGCAGCAGCGTGCTCCGTCGTTCCTGAAGACCTGCTGAACGCGCGCTGATCGCAGAGAGTCGACAAAATGGTCACCACTGGGTCACGATGCGCATCCGCAGACCGCGCAGGGGGACACATGTCGATGAACCAGGGTCAGTACGACACCCGGGCAGCCGAGGGCATCGGCTGGAAGATGTTCGCCGGCCTCATGATGATCATGGTCGGCGCGTTCAACGTCGCCGACGGGCTGGTCGCGATCACTGACTCCAACTACTTCGCCAAGGCCGGAGGCACCGATCAGCTGCCGATCACGAACGACCTCAAGACGTGGGGCTGGATCGTGTTCGTCTGGGGTCTGCTCCTCATCGTGTCCGGCGGGCTCGTGTTCGCAGGCAACGCCTTCGGCCGGGTGATCGGCCTGGTCGCCGCGATCGGCAACGCCATCGTGCAGCTCGGGTTCCTGGCCCACTACCCCTTCTGGTCGGCGATCATCATCCTCGTCGACGTCCTCGTGATCTACGCCCTGGCCGTGCACGGCGGTCGCATCGACTACGCCGACACGGGCGGCTGACACCGCCCGACCCGCAGATGTTCTGAGAATCGTTCTCAGATCAGGTAACGTCTCGGCCATGACGAACGACGAGGCGCACGAATTCTGGGAGCATTTCTACGCCGAGCGCGACCAGGTGTGGAGCGGCCACCCCAACGTCGTCCTGGTGGAGGAGATCGACGCCCTCACCCCCGGCACCGCGCTCGATCTCGGTTGCGGCGAGGGCGCCGACGCGATCTGGCTGGCGAGCAAGGGCTGGCAGGTGGTCGCCGCCGACATCTCCCAGGCCGCGCTGGATCGGGGGCTCGCGCACGCGACCGACGCGGGCGTGGCCGACCGGATCGTGTGGGCGCGCCACGACTTCTCGCGCTCGATCCCCGAGGGCCCGTTCGACCTGGTGTCCGCGCACTTCCTGCACTCGCCCGTCGACGACCCCCGCGATCCGGCCCTCCGGGCGGCCGCCGGCGCCGTCGCGCCGGACGGCACCCTGCTCGTGGTGAGCCATGAAGCCGTGCCGTGGCACCAGCACGTGGAGTTCCCCACCGCCACCGAGGTCCTCGACGCACTGGACATCGACCGCGACGAGTGGACGGTCGAACGGCTCGGGTCACGAGGTCGACGAGCGAAGACGCCCGACGGCGTCGAAGTCGACGTGACCGACAGCGTGGTACGACTCCGGCGTTCCCGATCGGCGCCTTGACCGAATTTTACCGGGTTTTGCTGGGTTTTCGCGCCGCCGGTTCTTCGTACCGACCGGTAGGACGCGACCATGGGGCTCCCCACGAAACAGAGAAGCAGGTAGCTATGCCCTCAGTCCTCGACAACGACGTCGAACGCCCCTCCATGCAACAGCCCTACCCGGTGACCGATCTGGTCCGCACCTACCTCCAGCAGACCGGGAGCAAGTTCTTCGGCCCCGGCGCCGACCGGCGCGAGGAGCCCGAGCCCCGGACGGTCCACGACCTCTGGGACTACCTCGGCGACTTCGCCTGATCCGGTTCAAGCCTCGGACCGCGTCCGTCGTGCACCACGGCGTCTGCCACACATCGCCTCCGCCGGGCATCACCGTTCAACGATCACCACACGCGGGTCGTCGATGACACGTCATCGCGTCCGAGGGCGTCGTGGTTCTCCTCGCCGGTGCGGACTCGCACGACTCGACCGATAGAACTCGCCCACGTCTTGCATCCCCGACCTTCCCCGAACGGGCGGCAGCCACGATCGCATCGACGATGGTGTCCGCCGACGAGTCGTCGACGAGCACTTGCGCGTTGCTTTCGGCAGGAAGTCGACCTTGTACTCGGTACCCCGGTAGGTCTCGAAGGCGCGAGTCCGCGATCAATCTGTGGGTGACGAAGGATCCTGGGCGTCCACGTGTTCGGGCTCCTTCCGTTCTTCCTCGTGAGGCGCGGACTCTCGCCAATGACCGATGCCTTCATTCGTCGCGAAGGTGGCGACAAGGAGCGCTGCCGCGGCATCGGTCCACCACCAGCCGAGCGAAGCGTTGAGGACCAGCGCGATGAGGATGCCGGTACTCAGACACCCATCGAGGAAGGTCATACCCGCTTCGGCCTGGAGGGGTTCGCTCCCGAGTTCGTCGGCTGTCACGCGTTTGAGTCTGGCGAGGCCAAACATGATGAGCGCGGTGACACCCAGATAGGCGATGCCGAGAGGTGAGTGGTCGGGTCGATCACCTCGGATCAGGGCGCGTGTACTTACGATGGCGAGGAAGAGGGCTAGCAACCAGAACGCCGCTGCGATCAGGCGGAGCGCTCGGTGCACTCGCCGATCGCCGGGGTCACGACGTTTGTCGTGAAGGTTCCTGATCACGACCATGGACGCGAAGATCTCGATGATTGAGTCGAGTCCGAAGGCGATCAGGGCGAGCGACCCGGCCTCCACGCCGAGCGAGATGGTGACCACCACCTCCATCGAGTTCCAGGCATTGGTTGCCCATTCGAGACGGACGCCGCGTCGGCGCAGCTTCTCGATCGTCGCGGGCTTCGTCACTTCACCATTGGCGCACAGGGCTCCTCCATCGCAAGGTCGCGGCGTCCTCACTGCGGGGGCGCCAGCCACACGCAGAGGCTCACATCGCGCCGTCGTGCGCGTCGTTCGCGGCGTCGCCGACCGAGAAGAGCGACTTCTTGAAATCCTCGCGCCGCATACAGGATCAGGATCGGCATGACCACAGATCGAAACCGCTCACCCCGTCCGCCGGTGGCTTCAGGTCCCGCCGAGACCAGAAGAACGTAGGCCGCGACTCCCACGACGAAGACATGCGCGAGCAGACGTCGGCGCGCGCGGACCACCAGTACGAGGCCGTACAGGAAGAGTGCATAGAAGCAGGCGAGCAAGAGCGTGCCCGCGTCCTCGAGCGTGCCCGATGCCGGCGGCAGGCCCAGGTAGGCGAAGGTACGGGACCGGGTGCTGTCGATCTCGTCCAGCAGGCCTCGGACTGCACCTTCGGCAGCTTCCCACGGTTGTGCGGCAAGGATGTGCAGTCCTTGTCGGTACATCCGTCCGAAGTACGCGCCTTGACTTTCACCCGGGTGGCTGCCGAGCCGCATGAGCAAGCGCCGCTGCGCAGCATTGAGACTGATCCCGTCCTCGTCGGCGACGACACCTGCCCCTCGGAACAAGTCGAGGTTCTTCGCCTCGACCGCGCTGAACCGCCATGAGTTCACCGTTTCGTGGTTTCTGAACTGCCAGCCCCCGACGATCACGATCACCGGAAGCAGGAACACCGCGATCATGCGGGCGCCGTGTCGCAGCGTCTCCCGTCGGCGCAGAGCCTGATACACCAGGAGCGCGGTGACGAACAGCGGAAGGTAGTACGTCACCGGTCGCACCATCGTCGCGGTCGCCGCCGCGATTCCCAGTAGGAACGGCCACCGCAGCTTCGGTCTCTCCTGGGTGAACATGACGAAGCCGATCGCGACGACGAGCACGAGAAGCAGCGTGTCGAGGCTCTCGCTCAGGATCGTTCCCGCGGAATACCACTGCAACGGCTCCAATGCAGTCATGCCCGCGGCGAGCAAGCCGACCGATACCGACCACATGCGCGCACCAATGAGGTAGACGATGAGCACGGTCACGGTGCTGAGGAGGACCTGCATCAGCAACAAGGCGGCATGGCTCTGACCGAAGATCCAGTACACGGTTGCGATGAACGCCGGATAGCCGGGCGTTCGCAGGAATTCGGCTCGGGCATCCTGCGGGCTCCGGGAGAAGTGCCCGTCCTCGAGCAATGCCAGTGCGGGCTGTTCGTAGGTCGGGGTGTCCGCTTGGGTCACGACGTGCGGGTCGGTGTCGAGCACCGCGGCGACTGCGCCCGCGCGTAGGAGGAAGCACAATCCGAGGATGACTACGAGCAGCACCCGCTGGGATCGAGCTGCGGGCCTGCGTCGCACCGACGGTGCCGCGTCACTCTGCAGTGCCACCCACCCATCATGCTCCCGATCTCCCGCATTCGCGCGTCCAGCGCACGGCTGACAGGTCAGAGCGTGCTGACGAAGATCTTGGCGATGCCGAGGATCAGGCGGTAGACGGCGAAACGGCAGGAGCGTTCACGTCCCGACCAGTGGGCGAGGGCTTGGGTCGCACCCAGACGCAGGCAGCAAGACCCGCCGCCCCCAAGTTCTCGCGCTCTTCTTGCCCGGCGTTAACCCGCCACTCGTACAGTCGGCGCCGCCGGGTGATCATCCGGCGGCGCCGATACGAACGAGGGGCGCGTGGCACCACAACGACCCGCGGACCGCGACAACGGCATGCGCCGAATCTCGTCGACGACGCGCTGGCTTGCCGGCTCTGGGGTTGCGCTCGTCGCTGCGTTCTCGTTGTTCTTTGCCGAGCGGGCGTCTTCGTCTTCCGGGAGCAACGCCCCGTCGGTGAACACACCGGTGGTGACCGCACCTCCGGCGACGTCACCTGCCGTGACCGATGGCGGTTCGAGGTCGGCGTCGCCAGTGCAGCCCACGCAGCCGGCGCAGACCGCGCCCCCCGTCACGTATCCGCCGCAGCGCCATACGCGCTCGGGCGGCTCGTAGCCGCGTCAGGCGCTGGTGAATCCGGTCCTCGCGCTTTCCGGTGGCACGGTGACGTGGTACGTCGCGCGGGCGACAGGTGTCGTCACCCTCGGGTTTCTCACCACGAGCGTGCTACTCGGGATCCTGACGTCGTTCCGTTGGAGCAGTCCCGCCTGGCCGCGCTTCGTCGTCGAGTTCGTGCACCGCAATGTCTCGCTGCTGGTACTCGTCTTCCTGGCCATCCACGTGGTGTCGGTCGTCGTCGATTCGTTTGCGCCGATTCGTTGGATCGACGTGGTGATCCCCTTCGTGTCTGCGTACCGGCCGTTCTGGCTTGGCCTCGGCGCTGTCGCCTTCGACCTGCTGATCGCGTTGGTGGTGACCAGCCTCGTGCGTCACCGGATCGGCTTCGCGACTTGGCGATTTGTGCATTGGCTTGCGTACGCGTGCTGGCCGGTCGCGGTGTTGCACGGTCTCGGGACCGGCTCCGACACGACGACGGGGCTGGTGCTGGCGTTCACGGCAGTGTGCGTCGTCGCGGTGCTGGTTGTCGCCGGACTGCGCGTCGGTGCCGGCCTGGCGTCGCGCCCGGGCGGGCGCGCGCTCGGTTTCGCCGCGGTGACGGTCGCCCCAGTGCTGCTCGTCATCTGGTTGTTCTCGGGTCCGCTTGCCGATGGGTGGGCCCGCAAGGCCGGGACGCCTGACAGCGTCCTCGCCGCGGTGTCGGGCACCACGGGTTCGGGCACGGCTGGGGCGGGTGCGGCGCCGAGCTCCGGGAGCAAGGCCACGCCGACGCAAACCGCCACGTTCGCGACGGTCGGGTTTGCTGCCACTGCTCAGGGCACGCTGCACGAGCGTGCGGCCGACGCGAAGGGGCAAGTGGTGCTGAGTCTCGCCGGCACTCTGTCGAACGGTGCGACCGGCAGCGTCGACGTCGAGCTCACCGGCACCCCTCTTTCCGATGGCGGCGTGTCGATGCACTCGGGCACGGTCACCCTTTCCGACGGCACCAACTCGTATCGAGGTGCCGTGGTCGGTCTGGGCTCGGCGCAGGTGATCGCCGACATGCCAGGCCCAGGCGGGGCGTCGTGGCGGGTGAACATCGACTTCACGCAGCTCGATCAGCAACGCGGCGTGATGACCGCTGCCGTACACGTCGGTCAGAGTGCTCGAATCCCGCCTGGCGACGACGACGATGGCGGCGAGTGATGAGCACCGATGCGCCCGCGGGTCTGCCACGCCTGCTCGCCGCACCACCGCGCGATCACCACGACCACGTCGCGCGCTACGGTCCGCTCCCCGAGCTCCGTCGACACACAGAGCGCGCCGAGTTCGTCGCCATCGTCGAGCGCAGCGGCCTGCGCGGCCGTGGCGGTGGTGGCTTCCCGACCGGCCGCAAGCTGCGCGCCGTCGCCGACCGCAGGCGCCATCCCATCGTGGTGGCCAACGGCGCCGAGGGCGAGCCCGCGAGCCGCAAGGACCCGCGTTGTTGCAGCGCGCGCCGCACCTGGTGATCGACGGCGCTGCCGTCGCGGCCCGGGCGGTCGGCGCCGAGGAGATCCATTTCGTCGTCGACCGGGGCGATGGCGCCGGCCGCGATGCGCTCGAAGCCGCGCTCGCGGTCCCGGGTCGGGGAGATGCCACGTCCCGGACGCTTGGCGTGTCGCCGTCGTGCCGAGCCGCTACGTGGCCGGCGAGGAGAGCGCGGTCGTCAACTTCCTCAACGGCGGCGACGCCAAGCCGGTCTCGGTGCCGCCGCGCCCTTACCAGCGGGGAGTGCGCGGCCGGCCCACCCTGGTGCAGAACGTCGAAACGCTGGCCAACCTCGCGCTCGTCGCTCGCTTCGGGGCCGAGTGGTACGGGTCGGTCGGCACCACCGACGAGCCCGGGTCCGTCCTCACCACCACGGTGGGTGCCGTCGCCCGTCCCGGCGTGTACGAGTTCGCGCTCGGCACGCCGTTCACCCGGGTGATCGAGTCGGCCGGCGGGCCCACCGAACCGCTCGGCGCGGTTGCTCGTCGGCGGCTACTTCGGCACCTGGCTCGGCCTCGAAGCCGCCGAGAGGCTCGTGCTGGCACACGGGGTGCTGCGCCAGGCCGGCGCGACGCTCGGATGCGGCGTCGTGGCCGCGCTCCCGATGCTGAGCTGCGGTGTCGTCGAGACGGCACGCGTCGCCCGCTACCTCGCTTCTGAAACCGCGGGCCAATGCGGACCCTGCGTGCACGGACTCGGCGCCATCGCGTCCGCCCTCGAAGCTCTCGCCGTTGCACGGGCGCCGCGGGGAACCGTCGCCACCGTCGAACGCTGGCTCGGCGACGTCGCCGGGCGCGGTGCGTGCCACATGCCCGACGCAGTCGTAGGGTTCGTGCGCTCGTCGCTCGCAGTGTTCGCGGACGACTACCTCCTGCACGAACGCAAGGGGCCGTGCGCGGCGACGGCCCACGCTCCGGTGCTCCCGCTGCCCGACTCGGCAACGCGCGATGGGAGCTGGCGATGAGCAAGCGACTCGCAGTCGACATGATCAGGTGCGACGGCCACGGCATCTGCGCCGAGCTCTTCCCCGAGTGGGTGCGGCTGGACGACTGGGGCTACCCGATCATCGACGGGCACGACATCACCCCGGCGCTGCTCGCCCATGCCCGCCGGGCGGTGACCGCGTGCCCGTCGCTGGCGCTGCGGCTCGAAAAGGGGAACGGAGCATGAGGGGCAAGCAGCAGGCGACGTTCGAGCGCGAGCTTGCGGCGTCGACGCTGTTCGCCGCGCTCTCGCCCGAGCAGATCCACAACCTCGCCCGTACCGCCACACGCGTGCACGAACCAAAGGGCATGGTGTTCTCGAAAGAGGGCGAACGCGGCGATGAGATCGCCGTGCTGCTCGAGGGCGCGGTCGAGATCCGGCACGGCGACGCGGTGCTCGCGCAGCTCGGTCCGGGCGAGCACTTCGGCGAGATGGCTTTGCTCGACGACACCGCCCGCCGTTCGGCGACGGTGGTCGCGATCACGCCGGTAGTCGTCGCCTACCTGTCACGCCACCACTTCGACACGCTGCTGGCCACGACTCCCTCGATCCGCGCCGCGGTCGAGCGCGTGTTGCACGAGCGGTCCGCGGTCCCGGAAGCGCCATCGCGCCGGTACGCGCCCAAGGAAACGACCTGCTGACGCTCCGCGACGAACGCCACGCACGCCGGCCCGATCGGGCAATGAAGTGGTCGGCGGGTTCCGGCAACAGACCGCTCGACGCCCGACCGCAGATCAGGGACGCTCGCGATCGCCCCGAAGTCGGACACCGTTGTCGATTCGGGTTCGGAGAAGGAACCAAGACCGCCGGGATGTGGACCAGGAAGAGCGTGGAGCGTGCGTCTGGCGTACCCTCGAGCGCCGGCGATCCAGGTGTGTCGGAGGGGGACTCGTCGCTCATTCTGCGCGCTCCTGCTCACGACAGCTCCAATCACTGTATGAGAGACTCGACTGATCTCCCGGCGGTCACCTTCGGCTCCGGGCAGCCTCTCGGTGTCGCAGAGCTGACGACACTGACCGAACGCGGGTGCTGGAGCGCACAGCCTGCGCGCTGCCTCAACCCCTTCACGCTCACTGCAGTGCGACCACATTCCCCGTGGGGGTCAGTTGGGAGCGCCCGAGTCATCAGCGCCGGCCCTGGCGGCGCGGCGCGGCGACCAAACGCGTACAAGCGTCATCGTGAGGACGACGGCTGCACTGATCAAGCAGGCCCACTGGAAGAGTGAGTTGTGGCGGTCGGTTCCTGCTGTGAGACCGTGCACGGTTGCGACGACGAAGACGATGTAGCTGGTGAGGTGAACGGCATGCCAGCGGTGTCGCGGAATGCGCCGCATCATGAGCGACGTGATCTCGACGGCAAGGAGCAGGTACATCGCGATGACGCCGAGGGCCACCGCCGCGGGCTTGTAGCTCGATGCGAACGGGAGGAGGAAGTCGGCCGGTCCGAAGCCGATGAACTGGTCGAGCGCGAGGCCGAGGAGGTGAACACCGAGGAACACCACTGCCAGTCCTGCGACGAAGCGGTGAACGTCGAGGGTCCACGCGGGAGCGGGCTTGCGTAGCAGTCGAGTCGAGAGTTGCAGCCCGCCCACGACTGCGAGGGTGGCCAGCGCCCATGAGACGATCCCGCCCGCGCGGGCCATGTACCACCATGTGTGTGAGCGCATCTGACTCGAGCCTAAGGGGCCCGGCTCAGCTGCCGCGGGTGGTCGTGTGCGCGACCTGCGGTGTCGTCGAACGAGTCGTTGCTTTCTGCGCCGCCGACGACGCTGGCGTTGCCGCGGTCGCCGGCTGCGCTGCGGGCCTCGCAGTGACCGCCGTGCCCGTGGGCTGCGCCGCGGGCATGTTGCCCTGGTTCGCCACCGCGACCGTTCCACCGATCGCGAGGAACGACGCAACACTCAGCCCGCCGAGGAGCCACCGCGTCGCGGCGGCAGGGTGCCGACGGCGAGCCCGCTTCGGGGGCAGCCCGGGTTTCGACGACGTCTGCACCGGCGCGGGCGAGTCACAATTTGCGTTTGCGGTGGGCGCAGCCGCGCGCTTCGCCGTCTGCGCCGACGCGGCGCGGCGCTCCTGCAGCCGACGGATGCGCTCCGCGCGTTCGAGGTCGTTGGGGTCAGTCATCGTGTGCTCCGCTGCGTGCGTTCGATCGGACGGTCGGGTTCGTGGTCGCTCGGGCCGAAGGGCGCCCGGTGTCGTCGTGCTCCCTCGCAGTGACGTGCGGGTCGGCGACGTTCGCCGTGGTCGTCGGCTGGTTCTGGTTCGCGGCCGGCGCCGGGACGGTCACGGCTGCGGGGCTCGTGCGCGCTGTGGGCGCGACCGCGGCCGACCCGAACCCGAGGGCGCCCAGGTGAGCGCCGACGAACACCACGCCCGAGAGCAGGCTCATCGAGATGGCGGATGCCGCGGCCACTGCGGTTCGTCGCTGCATCGTTCCTCCTTCGGCGGCTGGCTCGGCCGAGCCCGGTTGCTGTTGTGCACAGACAACGCCGCGCCCATGAAGGCCCCCGAGCGGCGCCCGTGAAGCTCCCGTGAAGGCTCGGCCCCGGGAGTCCAGACTCCGTTCCTCGCCCGGCACGCACTCCTACGCTTCGACCATGCCCAAGCGCGTGCTCGTCGTCGACGACGAAGATCGGATTCGTTCCGTCGTGCGGGGTTACCTGGAGAACGACGGGTACGAGGTCGCCGAGGCGAGCGACGGCGAAGCGGCCATCCGGGTCGAGCAGGATTGGCATCCCGATCTCGTGGTCCTCGACGTGATGATGCCTGGAGTCGACGGGCTCGAGGTGCTCCGTCGACTCCGCACCCGGTCGGAGGTGCCGGTGATTCTGCTCACGGCGCGCTCGGAGGAGGTTGACAAGCTCGTGGGCCTGGCGGTTGGCGCCGACGACTACGTCACGAAGCCCTTCAGCCCCCGCGAGCTCGTTGCCCGCGTCAAGACCGTGCTGCGGCGTCGGGTGGGGCAGGTGGCCGAGACCTCGGAGCGGCTCGAGTTCCCGCGGCTCGTGATCGACGTCGGCGCCCGCGAGGTCCGTCGCAACGGTGAGTCCGTCGAGCTGAGCGCGCTCGAGTTCGATCTCCTGGTCGCGCTCGCTCGCACTCCCGGTCGTGTGCAGACGCGCAGCCAGTTGCTCGAGAGGGTATGGGGATACGACTTCTTCGGCGACGAGCGCGTCGTCGACGTCCACATCCGCAGCATTCGTAAGTCCCTCGGTGACAACGCGGAGGCACCCGAAATCATCGGCACGGTGCGCGGTGTCGGGTACAAGTTCGTGGCTTCGAGACCGTGAGGCGTCTGTGGCGTCGCCTCGACGTGCGTCTGTTCGCCTCCTACGCGCTGGTCGCGTTGGTCGTGATCGGTGCGCTCTGGGTCACCGTGAGCCTCGTCGCGCCGGCGCAGTTCGACGACGAGTTTCGGGCCACCGCGACCTCACACGAGGGAGCGGAGGAGCGTGAGGCCGAGGGGCATTCCGTCTTCGTCAGCGCCCTCCGGTCGTCGCTGCCATACGCGCTGGCCGCGAGCTTCGCCGCCGCCGCCATCGTGTCGGTGCTCGTGGCGCGCAAGATCCTCCGTCCGGTGCGACAGGTGCGCAGAGCGACGCGTCGGCTCGCAGCCGGCCATTACGACGAACCGATAGAGGAGCCCGCGGAGCTGGAGCTCGCTGAGCTCGCGCGTGACGTGAACCTGCTCGCAGTGCAGCTGCAGACCATCGAACGGCGCCGGGCTCGCCTGATCGGCGAGGTCGCGCACGAGCTGCGTACACCGCTCACCACCATCGAGGGCCTCGTCGAAGGGATGCTCGACGAGGTGTTCGAGCCGAACGAAGAGGTGTTGACCTCACTGGCCGAGGAGGCCACGCGACTCCAGCGCCTGGCTTCCGATCTCTCAGAGTTGTCGCGGGCGGAAGAGGGCGCGATCGTGCTCGACCTCGAATCGGTTGATCTGGGTGAGCTCGCGGAGGCGTGCGCGAACCGCCTCCGACCCCAGTACGAGGACAAGCACGTCGAGCTCGAGGTCCGGGCGTACCCGTCGCTCCCGGTCCGAGTCGACCCGGATCGGATCATGCAGGTGCTGACCAACCTGTGCGGAAACGCACTCACCTACACGCCGGCGCGCGGTCGCGTCGTCGTGACCGCGAGCCGTGACGGTGACATCGCGCGCGTCGCGGTGGCCGATACCGGCGTCGGCCTCGGAGCGGGGGACCTCGAGCTCGTCTTCGACCGCTTCTATCGGGTTCCCGGGCCCGCCCGGCCAACGGGCGGAAGCGGGATCGGTTTGACGATCGCGCGCGGACTGGCCCACGCACACCACGGCGACGTGCGCGCGTCCTCGCCGGGTCCGGGCCGTGGGTCGACCTTCACGCTGTCGCTCCCCACCGCCTCAGCCAACGACGCCGCGCTGAGCTTCACGGGGCCTTCGGGCGACGTGCTTCACGTCGAGGACAAGGACGAACACCCGGATTTGACTACACAGGTGCACGGGTGGGTTCCTCGCGAGAGTCCCTCAGGTCGCCCTCGATCGGGGGCTCGCGCACGCGACCGACGCGGGCGTGGCCGACCGGATCGTGTGGGCGCGCCACGACTTCTCGCGCTCGATCCCCGAGGGCCCGTTCGACCTGGTGTCCGCGCACTTCCTGCACTCGCCCGTCGACGACCCCCGCGATCCGGCCCTGCGGGCGGCCGCCGGCGCCGTCGCGCCGGACGGCACCCTGCTCGTGGTGAGCCATGAAGCCGTGCCGTGGCACCAGCACGTGGAGTTCCCCACCGCCACCGAGGTCCTCGACGCACTGGACATCGACCGCGACGAGTGGACGGTCGAACGGCTCGGGTCACGAGGTCGACGAGCGAAGACGCCCGACGGCGTCGAAGTCGACGTGACCGACAGCGTGGTACGACTCCGGCGTTCCCGATCGGCGCCTTGACCGAATTTTTACCGGGTTTTGCTGGGTTTTCGCGCCGCCGGTTCTTCGTACCGACCGGTAGGACGCGACCATGGGGCTCCCCACGAAACAGAGAAGCAGGTAGCTATGCCCTCAGTCCTCGACAACGACGTCGAACGCCCCTCCATGCAACAGCCCTACCCGGTGACCGATCTGGTCCGCACCTACCTCCAGCAGACCGGGAGCAAGTTCTTCGGCCCCGGCGCCGACCGGCGCGAGGAGCCCGAGCCCCGGACGGTCCACGACCTCTGGGACTACCTCGGCGACTTCGCCTAGGCCGACGGCCTCCGCCGCGGGGACGCACCCCGCGGCGTGATGCTCGTCACGTCTTCTCGCCCACATTCCCACGCGCTTCGCTGGCGGTCGGGCGGCTCACGCTCGGTGGTACGCCTCGTAGAGCTCGCGCGGCCAATATCGCTCCACCGTCACTGCGTCGGCCTCGACCAGCTCGGTGCTGATTCGGTCGTACTCGTAGCAGTTGAGCTCGTACTGGTTGCCCCACGGATCGACGAGATCGAACGCCCAGCACATGTCGAAGTCGACGAGATCGGTGACCACGAGACGCTCGCCCCGCGGGTGATCGATGTCCCGGGGCAGCGAGCGGGCGAACGCCATGAAGGTGTCCGCGTCGACGGAGAAGGCGACCCCGGTCTGCTGGGGAACCATCGGGTGACCCTCGCTGGCCTCGAACAGGGCGAGCATCGTCCGACCGCCATCGGCCGAGATCTGCAGCGGTCCACCCTCGAACCCGGAGGCCCAGAAGTCGAACTGCTCGACCGGCTCGAACCCGAGCTGCTCCGAGTACCAGCGGGCCGCGTCGGCGCGATCCGGTACGCGGATGTGCACATGATCGAGCCGTCCCATGCGGAACCTCGGCTGCTCTGCCGGCATGGCTCCAGCGTAGGTGCCCCGCACCGACGGCCGGCCTGGCCTGGCCTGTCCCGCCTCCTCCGCCGCGGGCGGCGACTCCTACCCGAGCGCGAGCATCGCCTCGGCGACCTCGCCGGCCGCCGCATCGGGGATCGCGGTGGCGGCCGCCTCCAGGACGAGCAGCCTCGCCCCGGGGATCTCGCGCGCGATCGCCTCGCCGTTGCCGACGGGGAAGAACGGATCGAGGCGGCCGTGGACGACGAGGGTGGGGACCTCGATCTCGGGCAGACGCTCGCGCCAGCGGGGTGTGCAGTCGAGCTTGGAGAACACCATGCCCATCTGGTTCGCCATCTGGACCGGGGGTGCGGTGCCGGGCGTGCGGTCCCAGATGCGCTCGGCGATCAGGCCCGCGGCGGCGGGGTCGTTGCCGCGGATCTCCGCGCCGGCTGCTGCGAACTCCTTCACCGCCTCGCGGTCGGTCCAATCGGGCATCGGTCGCGCGAACAGCCGGCTCATCGTCGCCTGGTCATGGTCGGGGAGGTCATCGTCGGGTCGGCCGGGCGCGACCGAGCGACTGCCAGCCAGGGTGAGCGCCGAGAACGCGCCGGGATGGTCGAGCGCGGCCACCTGGGCGATCATCCCGCTGACGCCGATCCCGGCGAGGTGCGCGGGGCGGCCGCCGAGCGCGTCGGCGAGGGCGGCGGCGTCGGCGGCGAGGTCGCGCAGGGTGTAGGCGGGCACCTCCGGGTCCGCCGTTGTGGACTCGCCGTTGTCGCGCAGGTCGTAGCGCACCACGCGGCGCCCGCCCGCGGCGAGGCGCTCGCAGAGCGCGTCGGGCCAGGAGAGCATCGTCGTCCCGCCCGCGAGCAGGACGAGTGGTGCGTCGTCGTCCCCGAAGGACTCGATGCCCAGGGCCACCCCATTGGCGTCGATGGTGGTCATCGGATCAGGGCCGCTTGCCGTACCCGAGGGCCTCGACGATCTTCCCGTCGCGGACACGCATGAGGTTCACGCCCCGGTAGTTCTCGGCGCCGGTGATCCGCCAGCGGATCACCGCCCGGTCGCCGTCGACGTCGACGTGCTCGACCGTGAATTGGATGGCGGGATCGGAGGCCAATCCCTGCCAGCCGGCGAGGCATTCGTCGTAGCCCGTCCATCGGTTGCCGTCGGGCTCGGGTCCGGTGCCTTCCATCACACAATCGGCGCCGATGAGATCGACGAGCTTCTCGGGCGCCCGCTCGAGGAACGCGGCGTTGTACTGATCGATGATTGCTGCGGTGTCGGTCATGACCCCATGGTCGGCCGAGGAGTCGCCGCCAGCAACTCCCCGGAGGGAATCGCAACGACGCCTGGCTCATCAGCGAGGTGCCCGGAGAGGGAGTCGAACCCCCACGCTCCTCGCGGAGCCGGCGGGTTTAAGCCTCGAACTCAGCGTCCAATGCGTGCAACTAATTCCTTGTAGTCGCCTGTGATCAGGCCGATCGGGCTTGCTGCGTCTGTAGTGATCGTTCGCGCCTTCCGTCTTCACCTCCGTCCGTTAGCACGGGGTTAGCGCGCGACTACGCGGACGCACTGCTCCGGCGACGCGTGCGACAGTGAGCGCGTGCTCTGGCAATGGGGAATGTTCGTGGGCCCGGGGCGAGTAGACCTTCCAGAAGGACACGATTCATCGGTCGAGTGTCGCTGCCCGTCTCAACGTGTGGGGTGCACGACGTGCACCCACGCGGGCGGGAGGGACGAATCGCGGTTCGGGTGCTCCGGCGGCGGGTTGAGATGGGCGTTCGGTGTCCGTCCCATCTCGTGCAACGCCGGTCGATGTGCCCGACGTTGATCATCTGGAACTCGTAGCAGAAGAGATCGTCGGCGGCGTAGTGGCGCATCGACAGCCCGGGCACCACCCAGTGCGAGCCGCGGGCTGCGTGCCGAGCATCTGGTCCCACTGGCTGACGACCCGATGGCCGTCGTACATGGTCCAGTTCTCGCGGCTCCGCCAGCCGTAGCCGGTGAGTCCCGCCATCGACTCCACGCAGTACGCGCGGATCGTCTCGCGGTCTTCGATGCGGACCTAGACGGATCGAAGGTCACGCGGTCGTCGGTGTAGAAGTCGGCGAGCGCGTCCCAGGACGGTCGTTGCGCCTCAGCCTCGTCGCGCGCGGCGATGAATTTGGCGTACGCGGCGCGGGCTTCCTCTTCGATCGTCGTCATCAGCGAGCCTCCCTCGTGCGGCGCGGATGGGCAAGTCGACGTAGGTCAGTAGACCAGGGGCGGCGCGGCAGACCTTCACCGCGTTCACGGCGGGACACGCGTTCCCGGTCATCCCGAGGTCCATCGCGCCCTGGATGTCGTGCACGTCCGAGTCCGAGCCGGGCAGGATCCCGAGCTCTGTGTGGCGACGAGCCTGGACCTTCCAGCTCGGCGCGTTCGAAGTATCAGAACAACAATGACGAGAGCGCCGCCCGGAGAGGTCTCGTGCATGAAACGTCTCGCAAGGAGCACTATCGAGTGACGCTTGCAAAAGCCCTCTGTCGTCGGTAGTGTCGACAGGCCCACGGGTTGCCCATGGCAGTCAGTGCGGGTCGATCGACTGGGGGGTGGTTTCGAATGCGCCGTGCACTGTCGCGCCGAGAACTCCGACGCTTGCGACCACGGCGGTTCAAGTCCTGGCTTCGCATGCTGCAGGGACGGGAGTCTCCTGGATCGCACCTGCAACGAGACGAAGTCATTTGCACACTGATCGGGTTCGAAACGCGAGCAGGAGGACGATGAGATGAGGGGCCAGCGGATACGGAAGATGCTGAAACTCGGCGTGGTCGTGACCGCCAGCGTCGCGATCCTGGGTGTCGCCGGCGGCACCGCCGCTTCGCAGACCTCGAGCACGCCAGGTGTCAGCGCGAAGGACGTCACCCTCGGGTACATCGCTCCCTTGACTGGTGTGGCTGCACCCGGTCTCGCGTCCAGCGGTAAGGCATGTCAAGCGCGAATCGACGCGCAGAACGCTGAAGGCGGTGTCAATGGTCGCAAAATCAAACTTGAGGTGATCGACGACAAGTCGTCAGCCGCGAATCTCACCGCTGCGAAGGATCTCGTCGAGAACCGCAACGTCTTCGCCGTCGTCGACAACTCTGCGCTGGCGTTTTTGACGTGGCGCTACCTCAAGGACCAAGGCGTGCCGATGATCGGCGCCGGCATCGATGGTTCCTACTACTACGACGAAGGCAACGAAGGCATCATCTCCGGCCTCGGGGACGCGACACCTGTCCCCGGCCTCGTCAACGACAACGCCGTCAAAATGATGAAGAAGCTCGGTGCCACGAAGATCGGCGCGGTCGGCTACGGGCAGTCCCCTGCGTCGGGTACTTCTGCGAAGGCCACCGAGACCTACGCCGCAGACGCACAAGGAGTGAAAGGCGTCTACCTGAACACTGCGCTCGACTTCGGCTCAACGGACGTAGGGCCTGTCGTCCTCGGGCTCCAGAACGCAGGTGCGGACGGCGTCTACCTTCCGCTGGCCGCGGGCACCAACTTTGCGATCGTCGATGCACTCAGGCAGAACGGTGTGGAGATGAAGGCCAATGTGCTGGCCACAGGATACGGCCGTGATCTGTTGACGCAGCCGGTGGCGAAGAACATGAGGCCTCAAGATCTGCTGACCACTCCCTACAAGCCCGTCGAACTTGGCGGCTCCGCCGTCAAAGAGTTCCAATCGAATCTCAAGAAGTACGCAGGACTCACCGGTGTGCCGGTCTGGGGTGACTACTCGGGGTACATCCTCTGCGACATGGCCATCGTCGGGCTCAAGAACGCGGGAAAGAGCCCGACTCGACAAGGTTTCGTCGACGGCATCCGGAACACGAACGGCGGCCAATACGACGGCGCCGGGCTGTTGTGCAAGCCGTACGACCTCAGCTACAAGTCGTTCGGGAAGACGCTCACGACGAACTGCACTTGGTTCGTCACCGTCAAGGACGGCAAGTTCGTCGTAGCAAACGACGGCAAGCCTGTGAGCGGGAAAATCGTGGGAGATCCAGCCCTGCTCGCAAAATACACCGACGGTGTGAATGGGGCAACGGCCACCACCGCGGCCCCCGCGAGCTGAACACCCCACCGAAGGACCGTCGGAGGCGCGAGTGAGTTCGGTCCGGGAGCTGGGTGCGTGCGAGCACACGCTGGCATCGGCTCGGACCGAGTAGCCAGGAGCGACCGGCCGAGTAGCTATGTAACTAACGAAGGCTGTTCACAGCCAGCTCGTGGTCTTCGCTCGAGGATCCGGTACACGCCCGAGTGCCCGATCTCGATGTCGTGGTAGCGCTTCGAGTACATCGACATCTGCAATGGCCTGGAGTGATAGTGCTGGTGCGGTAGAGGATCTTCCCGACGATCTCGGTCGGCGTCTCTCTGGATGCCGCCGGTGCCGAGGACCGGTACCGCTACCCGGTCTCGCCTTCGTCCTCATGTCGCTCTCGATCGTCCATTCAGATCTCCGATCACAGGAGACCCCGGTAAACAACGTCGGTCAGCATCCGGAGCTCCATCGCGACAACCATCACCGATACCACACCACCATCGGCGGACTAGCAGCCGCTGAGTCAACGACCTGGAAGTACAGAACAACTAGGTCGTCGCCGCTGTCGTCTCGTCGGAGAACGACCCTGCCATGCCTGTGTTCTCGTACGCGCTGCGAATCTGCCATCGCGCCTCCTCGGGAAGGAGTGCCTGCGGCGGACGTGAGAAGACATAGTCGCCAACCGGCAGGCCAATGGTCGCTGCAGCAATCTTGTAGGCCTCAGCCCAGTGGGTGAAGTACGCAGGTCGGCCCGGGTACTCGATGAGCCAAGATCCGAAGTGCCCCATGCCGCTCTCGTGCGCGTGGTCCTTCCAGTACCGACGTGCCTCAGCAATTTCGCCGTCCCAGATCAGGGACCAATATTGCGTGAACCATTTGTTCTGAGGCGTTTCGTACAGATATCCCGAAGTGCCGAGCTGTCCAGGGCCGACGATGCCGTCCTGCAGCCAGCCGGCCTCGTACACCATTACATCGCATTCCCAAATGACCAGGGCCGGAGCGAGCCCGTGCAACTCGAGCGTCGGCATGATGCTGTCCATCACGCCCTCCTTGACGGCAACCACTGCTGGCACGCAGTGGTAGATCTCGGCCATCTCGGCGGGCGTCAAGACGTAGCCGGACGAAGGAGAGTTGAACATCCCGAGGGCGATGTCAGTCCGATCCGCGATGTACTCGAAGTAGCGCAGCACGCCCTCGCCGCCGTGAACCTCCATCGTGGGCGTCTGCAGGTAGGCGATGTCGGCACCATGCTCCTGTGCATGACGCGTGAGCTCCACTGCCTCCTTCGCGCTGTTCGCTGCGGTGCAGGCTTGAATCACCACATCCGGGTTGATCGACCTGGACTCTTGAACCGCGACTTCGAGCAGTTGCTTGCGCTCATCGATCGTGAGTGCCCACCACTCTGCGATGCCGCTCGTCAGCCACAGCATGTCGTGTTCGAGGCCACCCACGCAGTAGCGGACGAGCGTACGGTAGGCGTCCCAGTCGATGTCATCGCCGTCACGACCGGTGAAGGGCGTATACAGCGAATTGCCGATACCAGTAAGTCCACCCTCAGCCGCCCACTGGCGAGCGTCGCGTGCAGTGACCATCTCACACCTCGCTGTCGATCGGATTCAAGAGTCGCGAACCTGGCTTGAGTGACACTGGCGCCACCTCGGCAAGCCGCACGCCGGAGTCACCGCGAACGACCGCGCTCGCATAGTGGTAGCGACGTCGTCGTAGTCATCCGAGACCGAGGGGAAGCGTGCCGATCACCGCTTCGTCTGCGAGCGCATCGATCGCTTCGACATTGAGACCGAGCAGGTCCGCTAGCAAGGCGCCATTGTGCTCACCGAGCGTGGGGGCCGCAGTCATGTACCACCGCTCGACACCCGCGAACTTGAACGGCATACCCGGAACGGGGTGCATGCCGACGATGGGGTGGTCGAGCACTTCGAAGAACTCGCGAGCGACCATCTGTGGATGGTCCGCGCTTGTGCGGCCATCTTGCAGAGCAGCCGCTGGCACCCCATGCGTAAGCAGCAACTCGGCAGCTGGCTCGGGTTCGAGCCGCCGCGCCCAATCCGCGACGTACTGGTCGAGGAGGTCGTGCCCTGCCCGCCGTCCCTCGTGACAGTTGAAGGCGGGGTCGTCCGCCCATGATGGATTTCCCAGGGCCCTCCGGAGCCCTTCCCACTGAGCATCGGTCTCGACCGACACTGCGACCCACTGGTCGTCTCCATCGCACTTGTACAGGCCCTGTGGAGCAGCATCACGACTGCGATTGCCCAGACGCGACAGCTCGCTCCCGTACGCCGTGTACTCGATCACCTGCTCGGCCGCTGCGTTCAGCGCCGCCTCGACCATGGACACTTCGATGAACGAGCCGCGGCCAGTGGTCTCGCGGCGGTGCAGACCGACGAGAATGGCGAACGCTGAGTGCATTCCTGCGAGCGGATCGCATGGCCCCCGAGGGATGCGCGGCTGATCAAACTCGTGACCAGTCACCCACGCCATTCCGGTCATCTGCTCCATCGTTTGCGCGAAGCCCACGTTGTTGCGCCACGGCCCGTCGAGCCCGAACGCGGGCATTCGCACCAGAATCGCCCGAGGATTCCGAGCGGAGATGTGCTCCCAAGTGATCCCGAAGTTGTCGAAGACTCGCGGGGAGAAGTTCTCGACGAGGACGTCGGCCTGCTCGACGAGGTCGTCGAGCAGGGTACGGCCTCTTTCGGACCCTAGATCGAGCGTGAGGTCGAGCTTGTTGGTGTTCGAACCGAGGAACATGGCGGACCGCTCCCACCAGCTGCTCTGGTGCATGAACGCCGCGGCCGCCATACGCCCGCCGTCGGGGTGCTGGATCGACTCAATGTGAATCACGTCGGCGCCAAGTGCGGCAAGTGCGTGCACCGACGACGGCCCCGCCCACCATGCGGTTGCGTCGATGATCCGTACACCCTTGAGTGGAAGTGCATTGGCGCGGCCTGCCTGGCGCGCGATCGGCGGCCGATGCGTCGGTCGCTGCCTGTGCTCGCCGAGCCGAGGCGCCCCACCCGATGGCATCGGGCGCTCACCGTCGAAGCGGTAGGGCGGCCGAGGGTACGTGAACGAACCGTCGGCGGACTTAGCCCAGACTCCGCGAGCAAGGAACTGGGGATGGTCGAGGACGGTGCGACCGTTGTTGACCTGCGCGACCGGGATGCGGAGATCGGACGCGAGCGCCACGATCTCATCCGTCGTTCGTTGCGTGGTCCATGATCGGACGATCTCGTTCCATTCCTCGATCCGCTGGTAACGGGTCGTCGCCAAGGCCCACGACT
The DNA here is from genome assembly GCA_963756895.1 of uncultured Actinomycetes bacterium. Lineage (GTDB taxonomy): Bacteria > Actinomycetota > Acidimicrobiia > IMCC26256 > DASPTH01 > DASUAS01. The sequence goes on from CAVWPI010000007.1 coordinate 352,588, forward strand.
CATCCTCCTCGAGCAGATCGAATCGCCCGATCATCAGGAGGAACGACTCGAACTGGAGCCGAGTGTTGGTGTTGAAGCCGACCCAGCCATCCAGGGTGGGTTCGATGGACGGCACCTCCACCTGTCTCGCGGGAAGCGTCAACGGTGGACACCCGGCGAGGTGATGGTAGAGCGGAGCAAAGCCGCTGGCAGCCACGTGGCAAGTCTCTAACAGGGAGCAGTCGACCAGTTCGCCACCACCGCCCGTCTGCGCTCGACGTAGTGCGGCCATCGCTGCTACGGCTGCATAGGAGCCCATGAGCCACTCGAAGACCCGTCCGCCAGCCTGCAAAGGCGGCTGGTCGGGGCGACCGCGCAATGCCATCGTTCCGGACTCGGCCTGCACCGTGAATTCCGTAGCGGGGCGCAGTCGGTAGGGCCCGGTCTGACCGTAGGGCGACATCGTCACGACGACGAGATCGGGACAACGCTTGCGCAGCTCACCGTGGTCCATCACGGCTGGCCCGAGGGACTCGACCACGATGTCGGCGCTGGCCACGAGAGCCAGAATCTCTTCGTCGCTCCAGTTGCCGACGATCGAGCTCTTGCCTGCATTCAGAAACTTGAACAGCGCACCGTCGTCCGAGCCGTTGAGTGGAACGCTGGCACACGATCGGAACGTGTCGCCACTTGCTGATTCGATCTTGATCACTTCGGCGCCGAGATCGGCGAACAGTTTGGTGCAGTAAGGCCCGGCGATGGCATCGGCGAACTCGACGATGCGGATTCCATCCAGGATTTGCACCAAACATCAACCCCTTGCCGTCAACAGAGCTGAGCGCAAGACCTGCGTTGCGCCCGCCACGACCTCACGCGTCGTCCAGCGTGGCGGCGCTGCGATCGTGCGACGACGAGGACGGGGCGGACGCCGCGACACCACGACCCTACGGGCGTCCTCGACATGCTGTCAAGCGCTGCTCGATAAGTCGGCAGGACGTCCTGGGCTAGCGCGCCGTGCGTCGGCGGGCGGGGCTTCGGCTCGCAGACGTCGGCCCTCCGCTTTGCAGATCCGCCACTCCGCGCGAAAGAACGCGGGCGGCAAGAACAGTCTGCACCCGGATCTGACGTCTGGTGGTTCCGAAGAAGCGAGGTGCGAGCAGCGTGGTGAAGCTAGAGAGGTTGGCCAGCAGCTCGGCAAGCTGGTCGGCGTCGATGTCCCGAGCGACCTGACCCAAGCCCTGGTAGTGCTCGACGCACTCCGCGATCACTTCGGTACGACGCTGATGGCTCGGCAAGAACACCCGACGGGCAAAAGCGGGATCGGTGAGCGCCCTACCGGAAATGGTCCAGCCAGCGACCCCGTTCTCACGGAGCGAGCTCAACGTGCGACTGCGAAACAGCTCGACGACGAAGTCATCGAACTCCTCTGGAAGCGCAGCGGCGATCTTGTCTTCCGCTGCGTCGACGCCTTCGGCGATCTGCTGCGATACAACTTCCTCGAAGATGCCCTGTTTGTCGCCGAAGTAGCGGAAGATCAGGGATTCGGAGCATCCAGCTCGACGAGCGATCTCCTTCGTTGCCGCATCGTCGAACCCGGACTCGGCAAAGACATCAGCTGCAGCGTCCAGGAGCGCCCGCTTCTTCCCCTCCTTATCGCGGACCCGCGCTGTCGTCGCCAAGCCCGCCATCGTACTGCCCTCCCTCCGACGACACCGCGAGGCGCAAGGCGCAAGGCGCAAGCTCAGATCACTTCCGCCTCGCGAAGGTTGCGCAACTCGTCGTCACCGCAGCCGGCTAGGCGCCGGAGGATCTCGTCTGTGTGTTCACCAACCCTGGGTGCGGGTCCGGGGGGCGAGTCGGATGAAGGATCCGTCTTGATGCAGGTGTCGAGCATGCGAGTGACGCCTATCCCGACCGAAGCTTGCTCGTAGATCAGGCCACGCGCCAGCACGTGGGGATCGTCGAACAGGTCACCGTCGAGAAAGGCCGGCGCGCCTGCGATGTTGGTCTCGATGAAGAACTGCGTCCATTCGCTGCGCGAACGAGCTCGGAAGATGTCGGCAAGTTCCTTGCGTAGCTTCTCGATTTCGGCTGCGCTCGTTGTCGGGTCGAGTCGGCCCGGGTCGACGAGGTCCGAGCGTCCCACCTCCTCGCAGAACCGCAACCAGAACTTGTCTTCGAGCGCGTTGAACACGACGAAGTTTCCGTCGGCCGTCTCGTAGTACTGGTAACGGACTGAGTCACGGATACCAGAGTTGTCGGCGATCTCACCGTTGGCCAGCGGCGTCAAGTTCTGGAAATTCCATGCGATTGCAGCGTCGACCTGTGCCACCTCGACGTACTGCGCGACACCCTCTCGCTTGACGGCAAGAAGCGCTGCGAGCACGCCGACCGCGGCGTAGAGCGGACCGGCCAGCACGCCGATGGTGCCGTTCGCGAGGCCCGGCAACCGCGGCGAACCATCGGGCATGAAGACTGGAGGCGTGAGTCCGGCGAAGCAGTCGAAGGACAAGCCGTGGGTGGGTAGGTCTGCGTAGGGTCCATGCCCACCCATGCCATTCAGCGTGCAATAGACAACGGTCGGGTTCACCGCGACGATGTCGGAGTAGCCGAAGCCAAATCGGTCAGCAGCTCCGTGGCGGAGGCCGTCGACCACGACGTCCACTGATGCGGCGAGGCGCCGGAACAGCGCTTGACCATCAGGCAACTTCAGGTTGATGGTGACGCTCTGCTTCCCGCGATTCCATTGCCGATCCTGCAAACTTCCGGCTGCGAACATCGGTCCTCGGAAGCCGCCGCCGCCCGGCTGATCGACCTTGATCACCTGGGCACCGAGGTCGGCGAGATGCCCGCCCAGCGCGTCCGGAGAGAAGAGCGACGCCTCCAGGACGGTCACTCCGCGAAGGAGGTCAGCTGCCACTCGGCGTCGCCTGCACGAAGATGCTCCCCATTCCGATGCAGACTCCCCGGCCAGTCCGTCGCGGCGTCAGACGTTGGACGGATACGCAGCAGGTTCGAAGTGGAAGATGCGCCGCGCGTTTCCCTGCAGCACCTTGTACTTGTCTGCATCCGACGCTCCTGCGAGCATCTTGTCAGCCATCTGCAATGAGTTCGGCCAGAGGGTGTCCGTGTGCGGGTAGTCGGTCTCGATCATCACGTTGTCAGCGCCGATGTAGTCGAGATTCGCGGCACCGAATTCGTCTTCGATGAAGCATCCGTACATGTGATCTCGAAACAATTGCCGGGGGGAAGTCGGGAACTCATCTGGATTCGTGGCGACGGGGGTCATCGCGCCGGTCTCTTGACTCATAGCCCAGTTGTTGCCTCGAAGGTACCGGTACTGCGTGGCGACGTGTTCCGCGCGCTCCAAGATGAAGGGGATCCAACCGATCCCGCCCTCTGACAGCACAATCTTGAGGTTTGGGTGCTGCTGCAACTTCCCGGAGAAGAGCCAATCCGTCGTGGAGTTCGCGAGGTTGAGGTTGATGTTGACCGCATTGACGCCGAATGGGGCGTCGGGTGACGTGATGGGTGTGGCGGAAGACGAGCCGATGTGGGTGCACAGCGGCATGTTGGTCTCTGCGACTGCTGCGAAGAAGCTATCCCATGCGCCTGAATGGATCGACGGAAGTCCGAGCGGATGAAGGTTCTCGGAGAATGCAACTGCCTTGCCGCCCTTGTCCGCGCAGCGATGAACCTCTCGGATCGCCAGGTCGGTGTCCCAGAGCGGCACAATCACGAGCGGGATGTAGCGCCCGGGAGCCGAACCGCACCATTCGTCGATGACGAAGTCGTTGTAGGCGCGCAGACACTTCAGGGCGAGATCCTTGTCTTTGGCTTCGGCAAACGCCTGTCCGCAGAAGCGCGGAAGGAACGGGAAGTTGAGCGACGCGATGACATGGTCCTCGTTCATGTCCTGGAGCCGGGCCACGGGGTCGTAGTAAGGCGGCGGCATCTCGTCGTAGTTGACGGGGAGCGGTGAATAATCGTCTGGCGCCTGGTGAGCCGCGATGAGGATCCCCATGACCGGGGATCGACTGTCCTCGTAGATCCAGGTGTCAACTCCATCGCGACGCTCTACATGGGGAACCCGATCCCGGTCGCGAGCCGAAGCTCGGCTCACCCAGAGGTCTGGCGGTTCAATGATGTGGTCGTCGACAGAGATGATCCATTGGAGATCCTGGTCCACGAGTGCTCCCTCAACAACGTGCGCGCTCCGATGAGACCGCGGCCGGCCGGTAGTGACATGTGGTCAGCAGCACATCCGACGGCGATCTCGCCCATGGTACGAAGCGACCGCTCGCAGTGTCAAGCGTGACTTACTAACTGTACGTTTACCGGACGGTCGGTGCAGACCGTCAACTAGTGCCGTGACCGCCAATGTTGGTGGGGGCGCGTCCACCATTTAAGGTTCGGGGTCGCGCAGAGCTCTGCGCATGGCTGATCGTGTGCTGGTGCGTGAGCTGACGAACGACGAGGGCCGCAAGCTGTTGTCGATCGTGCGGCGGGGTTCGGCGTCGGTAGTCAGACCGGATCGACACCGAGATAGCCGCTCGATCCGTTCTCGCTGGTGATGCGACCGAGATCCCCAAGCGGGTGACGGGCAGGTCGAAGCGCCGCTCGTTAACCATCGCCGGTCGCTAGAGCAGCCTCGACGCCGAGATCCGCGACGTCGACCACGCATCAAAGCGATCCTCGACACGAGCGCCGCGCCGCTGCTCGCTCGTCACGGTGTCGGCTACGACACCGACAGCGCGTCGCTCTGCACGGCAGGCGACCGCTCGAGATGCCGAGATTCCCTGCCGCAGCCCGTCGCTTTGACGGACCTGTGCGCCAACCCGATCCGGTCAGGCGGTGACGAGGTCCTCTTCCGGCACGGCCGGCAGAGGTTCGATCCCTTCGACCGTGGTACGGAGCAGGAGCCGCCCTTCGCTGATGTCGTACGGCCGAACGCGGTGCATCGTACCGGTGTTGTCCCACATGACCGCGTCCCCCATCCGCCACTCATGGGTGTAGACGTACTTGTCCTGGGTCGCATGGTTGACGAGGCGCTGCAGCAGCTCGTAGCTGTCGGCGACATGCATGTCAAGGACGTGCGAGACGCTCGAGCCGATGACCAGCGAGCGGCGGCCGCTCCGGTGCCGCCACACCAGCGGCTGGACACGTTGGTACTTCTTCCACATCTCGACGACTTCCGGCGTGACTTCGTGAATGGTCCCTTCGGATCCCGCCTTCATCGAGCACAGGGTCTGCAGCGTCGACAGATACTCCTGCTCTTCGGGCGGAAGGTCCTCGAACGCGGCATAGGTGTTCGCGAACTGGGTGTTGCCACCCTCGGACGGCAACTTCCGGGGCGTGAGCAGTGTTGCGAACGGCAGAACCTCGTCGTACATGGCATCCATGTGCCAGAAGTAGGTGGGCGCCGAGTATTCGACCGTCAGAACTCCAGCGGCCTCGTTGGGTCCGTCCATGCGGAGCTTGCCGATCGTCGCAGTGAAGGCGCGCTGCTGGTCCTCGTTGAATTCGATGTTCCTGAACACGAGCACGCCACGCTCGATGAGCAACTGCCGCAGATCGTCGGCGTGCTCGCCGGAGAGCAGCCCTTCGGTGTCGATATCGACTTCGGAGCCGGTCAGTGGCGTCAACTTCGTGGACTTCAACATTGCAACCCCTCCTGAGGCACGAACCTTGATGAGATCTGTCGCTGGGACGCGGCGCAGCCGCAGCAGGTCAGCGATCAGCTAGAGAAGTCGAGCGGATCAGCTGGACGAGCTACCGAGGGTCACCCCGGAGAACTCGGACTCGGTGTTCGTCTTGCCCATGAGGACCCTCCCCGTTCGTTCAGCGGCCACTTCGACACCCGGCGCCGATCGCCAGAGTGTAGACCGATCGGTCGGTGTGTCAAGGAGAGCCGCACGCTGGCCCTTCGCAGACTGCGGACAACGTCGACCTGTCAAGACCGGTCGACGACAACGGCGCGCTCCGAAGCGGGCGACCGATCGGTCTAACCTGGCGAGGACGTCGGCTTCCTGAGGAGCCTCTCGCACTGGCGCCTCCGACAGAGTAGTGAGCGTTTGCTTGTGAGGCTTCACACGGCAGAACACCCTGCCGAGGAGACGCGATGACGGATCGGATCGGACTACATCATGCGACCCGGCCAGCTCACGGAGGCCGACGAAGGCTTCCACGTCCCGCCGAACGACGACTGGGAGCAGATCGAGAAGACCTGCCCCCGATTCGGCCCCGAAAAGTCGTCCAGGATGTCCGTGACGTGTGGGCTGGCAGGGTCGCTGCGTGGACCGGACTGTTTGCGTCTGTGTCGTTCGCCGCGGTCCGTTCAGCACGCGGTCAGCACGCCAGGGTTGTCACGACGATCGGGCACGTACCCGAACGGCGCTACGGGACCGGCGACGGACAACGAGCAATCGGGCGGCCTTCGGCATCCAGGCTGAGTCGTGCTCAGCCAAACTCCGTGCGGAGGCGCTCGCCGATCGCATGGAGGTCGCCGGGATCGAGGCCCAGCTGCCGGGGTCCGAGGATGACGCCGTCGGCACCGATGCCGAACGCCGCTTCCACCTGCGCGTAGATGTCGTCGCTCACTTCATGGAACATGATCCCGGCTTGCTTCGACACCTCTGCGGGATCACGCCCGAGCTCGTCGCAGTGCCGATCGAGCTGCGTGAATGCTTCGCGCAGCTGGTCGATCGTGCCGATCGCATTGCAGGCGTCGGCATGCGCGGCGGCAATCCGCAGCGTTCTCCGGCCGGCGCCGCCTACCAGGATCGGGACGTGCTCGCTCACCGGGCGCGGGATGTTGAAGGCGTCCTCGAGGGCGAAGAACTCACCGGAGTAGTTTGCGACGGGCTGGTCGAACAGCGCCCGGCATACCCCTACGGCGTCCGACAGCCGGCTGACGCGCTCAGCAGGTCCGGGAAAATCAAGCCCGAAGCGTCGGTGCTCGTCGCCGTCCCACCCCGCCCCGATGCCCAGCACCGCGCGCCCCCTGGACACAACGTCGGTCGTCGTGATGCTCTTGGCGAGCACCGCCGGATTGCGGAGCGTGATCGGACTCACCAGCGCTCCCATGCGCACTCGCTCGGTGACGGCGGCCAGCACTCCGAGCATCGTGGGCGCGTCGAAGACCGGCGTCATGGAGCGCGCCTCGTCCCGGTCGTCCACCGCATCCTGGATCAGGTGGTCGGGGAGCCAGACGGTGTCGTACACGGTCGATTCGATCGCGGCCGCCATCTCGACGACCCGGGCGAACAACTCGCGGGAAGGCAGGGCGCACTTGTAGAGGCTGATGTAGATCCCGAACCGGTCCCGGAGGGCCGTGGGTGCAGCGTTCGTCATGGCGCCACCGTACCGAGGTCGACCGAGTGGTCGATTTCTCCGCGGCCGCCACCTCGCCATCCTTGCTTGACATGTTTCGACCGATCGGTCTACATTCACCGCCCGTCGCCAGCAGCGCGGGCGCAAGTCCGGCTCAAGAGGTGGCACATCCGCTTGGCACACGAGTCACGAGGCGTCCCGTCGGGTGGTCCGAGGAACAGGCGCGCTCGTGATCGAGCGTCGGAAGGGAGCTAGCGATGACGGCGATTGCTGGGAAGGTCGCGCTCGTGACCGGTGGTGGCAGTGGCATCGGCCGCGGACTCATCCTCGGTCTCGTAGACGAGGGCGCCTCGGTCGTGGTGGTCGACCTCCTCCAGGATCGGGCTGAGGAGGTCGCAGAGGAGGTCCGCGCCAAAGGCGGCACGGCCGTGGCGCTCTCATGCGACGTGAGCGATCGCGCGTCAGTCCGGAAAATGAAGGCCGAGGCAAACGAGGCGCTCGGCCATGTCTCGATCCTCGTTGCGAATGCCGGCGTCACTTGGTTCGACCGCCTGACCGAGATGAAGGACGAAGACATCGACTGGCTCATTGGAGTCAATCTCATGGGCGTCTTCAACTGCGTCACCGCGTTCGTTCCCGACATGATCGAGGCCGCTGAAGGTCACGTCCTGGCCACTGCGTCGAACGCAGGCCTCAACTCCGGCTGGGTTCCGTACCACGTCGTCTACGCGAGCACGAAATCCGCGGTGATCGCGATGATGCTCAACCTCCGCATCGAGCTCGGCGAGGCCGGCATCGGGACGACCGTGTATTGCCCGGGCGGCACGGGGCCGTCACGAATCGGCGAAAGCATTCACCATCGCCCCGAGAAGTTCGGTGGGCCGCTGGACAAGAGTCCCGACGACCTGATGAAGGCCGTCGGCCCGGAGTGGACGCGGAAGAACATTGTCGGCAGCTTCGATGCCTACGAGATCTCGCCGCACATAATGCGCGCCATCAAGGAGAACTCGGCCATGGTCGTCGACCATTCGAACCAGCGCTGGGCGTTCTACGAGCACTTCGTAAATCACGCGGTCGCCGCGTTCGACGATGCGGAAGCGTTCGAGAAGACGCTGTCGCAGAGCTAGCTCACTAGTGACCTCCTCACCGCAGAGAGAACGACGATGATCACAGCACTCGACGGCATCCGCGTGGTGGAGCTTGCCGACCACGTCTTCGTCCCGTCGGCGGGAGGCATCCTCGCCGACTGGGGCGCCGACGTGATCAAGGTCGAGCACCACGTCCACGGCGACCTGGTCCGCGGGTTCAGCGCCGGTCCCGGCATCGCCGGCGACGTCAACTTCCTCTACGAGAACTCGAACCGCGGGAAGCGGAGCATCGCTCTGAACATCACCGAGGAGGAAGGCCGCGACCTCCTTTACGAGATGATCAGGAAGGCCGACGTGTTCCTGACCAGCAAGCTCCCCGCAGTGCGCAAGAAGCTCGGCGTCGACGTCGACGATCTCCACGCACTGAACCCAGAGCTCATCTACGTCGTCGGCTCGGCGACCGGCAGCCGGGGTCCGGGCGCGAGCAACGGCGGCTACGACACGGTGTGCTTCTGGCACCGGAGCGGCGCGTCGCTCACCGTGATGGGACCCGACGCCCCGCCGCACTCCTTCACGCCCGGCGTGTCCTTCGGCGATCTCACCGGCGGGATGGTGATCGCCGGAGGTGTCGCGCTCGCGCTGTTCCAACGCGAACGGACGGGGCACGCCCCGACCGTCGACTGCTCACTGCTCGGCACGGGCCTGTGGACCCAGTCGAACACGATCCCCACCGCCCTGCTCGAGGGCAAGCCGTTCACACCGCCGAAGCCGACGGCTCCGATGAACCCGTTGGCCGGGCTCTTCGAGACCGAGGACGGCCACTGGATCTCCATCGCCGCACTGCAGGGATTCAAGTACTGGGCCCAGGCCTGCGAGATCCTCGGCATCTCCGAACTGGTCGACGACGAGCGGTTCGCGACGGCGGAGAGCTTCTTCGAGCACGCAGTCGAAGGCCACCGCGCGGTCTCGGTCGCGATCCGCAGCGACACCTTCGCGGCATGGAAGGTTCGGTTCGCAGCCTTCGACGGCCAGTGGGCGCCGGTGCAGAACTCGCTCGACGTGGCGACGGACCCCGAGGTCATCGCCAATCACATGCTGGTCGCGTCCGAGGCATCCGACGGAACCCCCGTGCAGGTCGTCACCGTTCCCGTGCAGCTGGACGGCGCAGAGGGCACGCCGACGCGCGCTGCCGCAGTTCAACGAGAACTGCGACGAGATCGTGGCCGAGTGCGGGAAGACGGCCGAGGAACTCCTCGATCTGAAGATCCGCGGCATCGTCGTCTAGACGTTCACGCCCACACCGCCTCGAACCAGTCACGAGCGGCACGTACGAACTGCACGCGGTCCGTCGGCTCCTTCGTCAAAACCTCGTGCTCGTACCATCCGCGGTATCCCGCCGCGTCGAACTCGAGCACGAGCTCGCGCAGGGGCACCTCACCCTCGTGGAGGGCCGCTCTCGAATAGCGGAGCCGATCGAGCGCATCGCTCGACATGTTGGTGAGCTGCACGGTGCCGATGTCGTGGACGTGGGCTCGAAACAGCTCGAGCAGTCGGGGGTCCCACCAGACGTGCCCGATGTCGACGACGACTCCCGCACCGTCCAGGTCGGCGACGAGCTCGAACGCGTGCGACAGCGTGTGCACGTAGGTGTAGCTGCGCATCATCGGGAACACGGGCTCGAGCATGACGACGAGTTCGAGCTCGGCGGCGCGCGGGGCGACCCGCTCAAGCCACCGTCGACACTTTGTGTCGGCGTCGCGCGCCGAGAGCGCTCCCAACGGTCCGGTCAAGGCGATGACGCCGGGCGCCGCGAGTGCAGCCGCCGCCTCCAGCACCTCGAGCTCGCGGTCGATCTGGTCTCGCTCACACGTGAGCGACGGGCCGATCGCCCCCACGCTCGAGACGGCGAGCCCCGCGTCGGCGAACACGCTCTCCACCTCGGTGGTGCCGCGATGTTCCAACTCGCGCGTGCCCACGCTCATCCCGTCGACCCCTGCGCGCGCCGCGGCGGCGGCGTCGGACACGAGATCGCCACCCCGCATCTCGAGCGCGAGCACGCCGAAGCGACGCCGAAAAGGTTCTGGCATCGAGGCCCTCGGGCGGGTCGTCGCCGCCCGAATTGCTAGGCGCCGGCGAGTGCCGGGGTGTGGTCGGCCGTGTGCGGCTCGAGCACCGCCTCCCCGTCGGTCAGCTCACGGCACCAGCAGGCCATCTCCAACTGGATGCCGTTGGGGTCATGGAAGTAGATCGAGCGCATGAACAGCATCGGGTCGTCGAGACCGTCGGGCTGCTTGTACTGACACGTGGGGTCGTTCGGGTCCTGGGCGTGGCTCACGACCGGGCTGACGTCGATCCCCTTCGCGACGAGCTTCTCCCGGTACTCCTCGATCTTGTCGGGCGCGACGTTCAGCGCGATGTGATTCAGTGCCCCGACGGCGGTGCCCTTGGTGGCGCGGAGGTCCTCGGCCGACAGCTCGGTGGCCGGCGAGTTCGGCTTGTAGTTTTCCTCGAGGAACCGGGCCGGCGACGCGACACCCGGCGACGCATCCGGATAGTCGGGCGACCACATGAACGCCAGGCTCGTGCCGTTGCCGGCGTCGAAGAAGAACACTTGGTCCGTGGGGCCCGCGGCAGTAGTGGCGATGAGGGGCATGCCGAGGATGCCGCTGTAGAAGTCCACCGTCTCCCTCATGTCCCGACAGGTGGGAGCGAGGTGGTTGATGCCCATCAGCTCGAATTCGGTGTTAGCCTTGGTGGTCACGCAGGCCTTCTTTCGTCGAGTGGGTCGCCTCTCCGCTGGCCGCAACGTTAGACCGATCGGTCGAACGTTGTCAACGCCCCTCCGCCTGGCGCCTGCCTCAACCTTTCTCGACGAGCCCAGTGGCGCCCACCAACGGGAAGTCGCGGTGCTTGGCGAATCGGTCACCCCGCGTCAGGCCGAAGCGGTCGAAATGCGAGTGCGAGACGCCGTTGTAGATCGTGTCGACCCGGATGTAGCGCGCAACCCATGCCTCTCGGGCGGAGGTGCCCTCATTCGGCCCCGAGCCGTGCACGGTGAGATCCCAGTGCGCCCGTGCATCGCCGGCTTTGATCGCGTCGCCGGCAACGACCCGGCGCTGCTCCAGGTCGGGGAACTGCTCCCGGATGTCGGGATCGCCCACGCTGTCGGACTGGAACCCGAGCGGGCCTTCGACGTGGGACCCCTCGAGGTAGCGCAACGAACCCATGTCGTCGGTCATGTCGACGAGCGCCACCCAGAGCGACAGACACCCCCGACGGTCGAACGGGAAGTGCGAGTGGTCTTGGTGGAACACGATGTGCGGGCACCCCGGCTCCTTGAAAAAGCTGACGTCCTGCGCGAAGACCGAGACCGGTTCGCTCGTGAGGCCCGCGACCGCGCTCCCGAACCGGCGCGACGCCGCGACGCCCATCATGAACGCCTGCTCCCACGCACCGGAGTACTTGACGACGAGGGACGCTTCCCCCGCGTCCATGCGCGTCACCTCTGTGAGCACCGAGCGGATCTCCTCGATCGCTGCGGCGTCGAGGAGGTTCGGCACGGGCGTCCAACCGTGCTCGTTGAGGCTTGGCGCGTTGCTCGTCGGTCACCGTGTACTCGGTGCCGAAGATCGGGTGCTTCGCGACCAGGTCATCGACGGTTTCGCTGAGCATCAGGCCTCCTTGTCGTGGCGCAAGCACGCCGAGAATCAGGATCGGACAGCGGAGTCACCAGCGCTCGTCTCCGGGGATGGCAGTGCTCGTGAAGCCCCAGGGGACGCCGAGGCTCGATGCAGGGTCGGTCACCACGGACGTGCTGGTGTCGCTCCGCACGGCCACACCGACGCGCGCGAAGTGATCCCGCACCCGGTCGAGGTCGGCCACTTTGAACGTGATCGCGTGGTACGAGTCCTCCGGAGCGGTGCGTTCCCAGTCTTCGAACGCCGGTGAGCCCTCGTCGGGCACGGCGACCTCGAGGACGCCGTCGGCGAGCCGCACCCAGGTGCTCGTGGTGCACCGCACTTCGTCTCGTCCCGTGTGCAGCACCCGTCCGCCGAGCAGGTCGGCGAAGAGCCGCACCGCACGATCGGGTCGATCAGTGAGCACCGTGTGGTGCGACGTGAACTCGATCGCCAGCGGATCGTCGGCACGGACCGGGCCGAGCGACCAGCCTGGCTGCGTGCGGGCGTCGAAGGCCATCGGGAACGGCGCGAGGAACTGAAAGCGCAGACCGGTCTCTGCCGGCACGGTGAAGAACATCGGCATACTGGAACCGTGGGCGGAGGGAGGCTCGTCGTCGGTGCCCTCCTCGCCGAGGTTCCCCACCAGCCGGACGCCGTGGCTCCGGAGGTCGCGGTACAGATCGAGCAGACCCTCGACGCACCATCCAAATCCCTTCAGGTGCGGCTCGTCGATCGTCGGATACTGCTGCACGCCGTCCTTCACGAACCGCGTGGGATCGATCGAGTCGACGAGCACCTCACGGATGAGAGTAAAGGTGGAGTAGTCGGTCCGATTGTCGGGATCGACCGGTCCGGTGCTCAACCGGGTGCTGCGAAGCCCGAACACCCGCTCGAACCACTGCTCCGCCTCGTCGAGGTCGAGCACGTGAAAGCTCGGATGGAACATCCTGATCAACTCGGACACGTGCGCTCCGGCTCGGCGTCCCGAGAGTATGGACCGGTCGGTACAAACCGTCAAGCGAGCGCGTCCAGCCCAACCCGAGGGACCCGTTGGTCGATCGTCGCGGCCTGGCGCCGCTCAGGCGTCCTGCGTGCTCATCGTCTCCGCGGCGATCTGCACCGCCTTGATGATCCCCTGGTAGCCGGTGCAGCGGCAGAGGTTGCCCGAGAGCCCTTCCTTGATCTCGTCGAGGCTGGGGTTCGGGTTGTCCTGGAGGAACGCGTGCACGGTCACCACGAAGCCGGGCGTGCAGAAGCCGCACTGCAGACCGTGGGCCTGGCGGAACGCCTCCTGCACCGGGCCGAGCGAGCCGTCGGCGGGGCCGATGCCCTCGATGGTGGTGATGTCGGCGCCCTCGGCCTGCACCGCGAACATGAGGCACGAGCGCACGGCCTCACCGTCGACGAGGATCGTGCACGCGCCGCAGACGCCGTGCTCGCAGCCGAGGTGCGTACCGGTGAGGCCGCAGTCCTCGCGCAGGTAGTCGGCCAGCGTCTTGCGCGCCTCGGACGATCCGGTGTGCGGTCTGGCCGTTGACGGTGAATTGGATGGCGTGCTCAACCACGCGCGGCTCCCAGGGCTCGGTCGAGGGCGCGCACCACGAGATGGGCGCCGACGTGCTTGCGGTACTCGGCCGACGCGTGCACGTCGGCAGTCGGGTCGGTGTCGGTCACCGCGAGGCGGCCGATCTCCTCGAGATCGGACGTGCTCGGCGACGTGCCCACCAGCGCCTGCTCGGCCTCGCGGGCGCGCACCGGGCGTGGGGCGCCATGCCCAGGAATGAGAGCCCCGCGCGCGACACCGCGCCACTGCCGTCGACCTCGACCGCGGCGACGACGCCGGTGAGCGCGAAGTCGCCGCTGCGGCGCGCGACCTCTTCGACCGCGAAGCCGGTGTTGCCCGACCACACGGGGAAGTGCACCGCGCTCGAGGATCTCGTCCTCGCCCACCGTCGTGGTCCACGTGCCGACGAAGAACTCCGACGCGGGCACCCGGCGGGTGCCGCTCGTCCCCGCCACCTCGAGCTCGGCGTCGAGCGCCAGCGCGACCGCCGGGATCTCCGAAGCGGGGTCGGCGTGGGCGATCGACCCGCCGACGGTGCCGCGGTTGCGGATCTGGAAGTGACCGATGAGCGGGATCGCCTCGCGCGAGCAGCGGCACCGCCTCGCCGGCCGCGGCGTCGTGCTCGACCGTGCGCTGCGTCGTCATCGCGTTGATCGTGAGCGTGCCGTTCGAACGGGAGACGCCGCGCAGGTCGTCGACCCGTTTGAGGTCGACGATGTGCTCGAAGCGGGTCAGACGCAGCGCCAGCATCGGCACCAGGCTCTGCCCGCCGGCCAGGACCTTGGCCTCGTCGCCGTGCTCGGCGAGCAGCGCGGTGACGTCGGAGACCGACTCCGGCGCGTGGTACTCGAACGGTGCGGGCTTCATCGGCAGCTCCCCGAAGGTGATGCGCGAGAACCACGCATCGCGATCTGTTGACGTGCTCCCAGGCGCTGCGGCGCGCGCGCGGTTCCTGGCTGCGCCGCCCCCGGATCGGCGACTCCGAGCCGCACGTGGGCGCCTTCGGGTCGACGACGTCGGCATGGTAGACCGATCGGTCGATAGTGTCAACGAACGGCCCGAGCCCGGGCCCTGACCCTCGACCTCGACCGATCGTGACCATCAGGGAGCGCACGTGCTGTACGACCCCGCGGAGCTGTTCGACCTGACCGGTCGAGTAGCCATCGTGACCGGGGGAACTCGCGGCATCGGGCGCGCGATCGCCGAGGGATTCGCCGGGGCGGGCGCGTCGGTCGTCGTCGCGTCCCGCAAGGCGGACGCGTGCCGCGCAACGGAGCAGGCAATCAACGAAGGCGGAGGCACAGCATTCGGGGTCCCCACGCACATGGGCGACCTCGACGCCATCGCCGCGCTGGTCGACGCAACTGTCGCCCGGTTCGGCGGGATCGACATCGTGGTGAACAACGCAGCGAACGGTCTCTCGATGCCGATCGAAGCCGTCACCCCCGACGCCTGGGAGAAGTCGTTCGCAGTGAACCTGCGGGGCCCAGTCTTCTTGGCTCGGGCGGCACTCCCCCACCTGCGCCGGAGCGACCACGCGGCGGTGCTCAACATGATCTCCATCGGCGCACTGGGGTGGGCTCCGTCGACCTCCATGTACGCGGGAGCGAAGGCCGGTCTCCTCGCGTTCACGCGGAACATGGCGGCCGAATGGGCACCCGATCGCATCCGCGTGAACGCGCTCGCGCCTGGCACGGTCGACACCGACATGACGCGAGGACTCGGTCCCGACGCGATGGATGCGATGGCGGCGCGCAATGTGTCGAAGCGCGTCGCGGTGCCGGAGGAGATGATCGGGCCGGCGCTCTTCCTCGTGTCCGACGCAGCCAGCTACGTCACCGGCCAGGTCGTCATCGCCGATGGCGGCTACATCAGCGCGCGGTGACCTCGAGGTCCGCGTCCCGGAGTCAGGAGTGACCATGTCGGAACGTTCTCGGAGCCTGCCCCGTCGGACCTGCCTGGCCGTGCCGGGCTCGAGCGAGAAGATGCTCGGGAAGGCGCCCGGGCTGGGCGCCGACATGGTGTTCCTCGACCTCGAGGACTCCGTCGCGCCGCTGGAGAAGGAAGCCGCGCGCGACAACGTGGTGCGGGCGATCCGTGAGCTCGACTGGGGCGACACGGTGGTGTGCGTGCGGGTGAACGTGTGGGACACCAAGTGGACGTACCGCGACGTGATCACGGTCGTCGAAGGCGCGGGCGAGCGACTCGACGAGATCATGTTGCCGAAGGTCCAGTACGCCAGCGACGTCATCGCGCTCGATCTGCTGTTGACCCAGATCGAGGAGACGATCGGCCGCAAGTCGCGCGTCGGCATCGAGGCGCAGATCGAGACCGCGCGCGGGCTGATCAACGTCGAGGAGATCTGCGCGGCGTCGCCGCGGATGGAGACCATCGTGTTCGGTCCGGCTGACTTCGCGGCGTCGACGGAGATGCCGGTGCTCACCGGGGGTGTGCAGATCCCCGAGTATCCGGGTGACCACTTCCACTACACGTTCTCGAAGATCCTCATGGCTGGGCGCGCGAACGGTCTCCAGGTGATCGACGGTCCGTTCCTCAAGATCAAGGAAGTCGATGCGCTGCGCGACTACGCGATGCGCACGCGCATCCTCGGTTACGACGGCAAGTGGGCGCTGCACCCCGACCAGGTCGCGGTGATCAACGAGGTGTTCACGCCGACGCAGGAGCAGTTCGACCGCGCCTTCGACATCCTCGAGGCCTACGAGAAGGCCACCACCGAGGGCGACCGTCGCGGTGCGGTGATGTTCGGCGAGGAGATGATCGACGAGGCGAGCCGCAAGATGGCGCTGAAGTTCGTCACCCGCGGCGAACGCGCCGGCATGACCCGCAGCGCCTGAACACCGCTTGACGCTATAGACCGATCGGTCTAGGTTGCCCCATGCTCTCTGATCACGAGGAGTTCCTCCATTGACATCGACCGCCGAGACCGCCCCGCAACTGGGCGGCGCCGCCCCCTACGCCGGCAGCCGGGTGGCCCGGGTCGAGGATGCCCGGCTCCTGAGCGGACGTGGGATCTACGTCGATGACATCGAGCGTCCGGGCATGCTGCACTGCAGCTTCGTGCGCAGCCCCTACGCCCGGGCCCGCATCGTGAGCATCGACGTCACCGAGGCGGCGACGCTCCCCGGCGTGCACCGCGGTCTTCGTCGGCGCCGATCTCAACGACGCTCTCCGTGCTCCCGATACCCGAGCCGACTTCGGCGTACGCCCTGGTCGACACGCCGTGGGCGCCACTGACGGTCGACGAGGCGCGCTTCGTCGGCGACCCGATCGCGCTGATCGTCGCCGATAACCGCTACATCGCCGAGGACGCGATGGAGCTCGTCGACGTCGAGTACGACGCCCTCCCCGCGGTCGTGTCCTACGAGGAGGTCGACGACCAGGACTGGTTCGTTCACGGCCATCTCGGCACGAACACCTCCGGCGAGTTCGCCCTCAACATCGAGGAGACCGAGCCCGATCTTCGACTCGGCGGCCCACGTGGTCGAGCACACGATCCATCAGCAGGCGTACGCGGCCGTGCCGATGGAGACCCGCGGCGTGGTGGTCGACTACGTGCGCTCCACCGACGAGATGACGATCTGGGCCGCATCGCAGTCGCCCCACGAGGTACGGGCGTTCGTGGCCCGGTTGCTCGACATGCCGCGAGGGCCAGATCCGCGTGATCATGAAGGACACCGGAGGCGGCTTCGGGCAGAAGATCTACATGCAGCGGGAGGAGTCGGTCGTCGTGCTCGCTGCGCGGGTGCTCGGCGTGCCGCTCAAGTGGATCGAGGATCGGCAGGAAAACCTCCTCGCGGGCGGGAAGTCCCGAGTGGAGGGCGGCTCGATCCGTCTGGCGTTCGACGCCGACGGGATCATCCAGGCCAGCCAGATCGACGTCGTCTCCGACTCCGGCGCCTATCCGAAGCCGTCGCCGATGTCGACGGTGATGCTCACCGGACCCATGTCCCCGGGTCCCTACCGGGTCCCCGCCGCGGGATTCGTGTGCCGGACCGTCTACTCGAACACCGCGCCGCGCACTCCGTACCGGGGGCCGTGGCAGTACGAGACCCTCGCACGCGAGACGGCGTACGACGCGGCAGCTCGACAGATCGGCATCGACCCGGTCGAGCTGCGGCGCCGCAACCTGCTCAGCCGCGACGACATGCCCTACGCGAACCCGTTCGGGATGGTCTTCGACGTCATCTCGCCCCTCGAGACATTCGAGAAGGGCATCGAGATCCTCGACTACGAAGACTTCAGGAATCAGCAGGCCGCTGCGCTCGAGCAGGGTCGTTACATCGGCGTGGGCATCAGCAACTACGTCGAGCCGACGTCAGCCCGGGATGGGCTCGCTCGGAACGGAGGGAGCCACCATCCGCATCGAGCCGTCGGGCGAGATGAACGTCTACATCGCGGGCGGGTCGGCAGGGAACAGCGTCGAGACGACCGTCGTGCAGCTCGCGGCCGACGCGCTCGGCATGGACATCGCCGACGTGCGGACCATCCAGGGTGACACCGCGGTCACGGGCTACGGCGGTGGCACCGGTGGGAGCCGCACGGGCTCGATGATCGCCGGTGCTATCGACGCAACCGCCTCGCTCTTCCGCGATCGGATCAAGGCGATCGCCGCCCATCAGCTCGAAGCCGCGGTCGACGACATCGAGCTGGCCGACGGTCACGCGAGCGTTCGCGGCACGCCGTCGATGGGGTTGAGCATCAAGGAGATCGCACAGATCTCCTACTTCTCGCCGCAGTCGGTTCCGGGCGTGCCCGCAGGGCTCGAGGTCAGCGCGCGCGTACGCGAGCAGCTCGCGCACGTTCATCTTCGTGAACGCCACGCACATCTGCACGTGCGAGGTCGACATCGTCACCGGCAAGGTCGACATCCTGCGCTACATCGTGAGCGAAGACTGCGGACCCATGATCAACCCGAACGTCGTGGAGGGTCAGATCGCGGGCGGCACCGTGCAGGGCATCGGCGGTGTGCTCCACGAGCACCTCGCTTACGACGAGATGGGCAACCCGGTCGCGACCACCTTCATGGACTACCTCCTCCCTACCGCGACCGAGGTACCCGTGATCGAGTACGGCCACGTCGAGACGCCGAGCCACGGACCCGGGGGGTACAAGGGGGTCGGCGAGGGCGGCTGCATCGGCTCGCCCCCCGCAGTCGTCAACGCCGTCGCCGATGCCCTCGCACCGCTCGGGATCGTGATCGAGCGACTTCCACTCGGGCCGTCGCAGATCGCGGCGCTCGTGTCCGAGAGCCGCTGACTCAGGGACGATGTCCACGCGAGGCGGGCCTGGATCAGCCGAGGGTGGCCGCGTGGAGGATGCGCGTGCTCTCGTCCGGCTGGGTGATCATCGCGTCGTGTGGTGCCGGAGCTGCACCACCGCGACATTGGACCGCTCCTCGGCCGCGGCGTGAGCACGATCGATCGAGACGCGGGTCCCGGCATCGGTCGCGGCGTTGTCGGTGCACTCGATGACGAGGATCTCGACGTCGAAAGGTGACGTGAGGTGCAGTGGTTGGCGCACGGTTCCGGCCAGCTGGGGAATCAACCGTTCGGCCGCCCAGGCGATGTCGTCCGGATCGGTGAGCCCCATATGAATCGCGGTCTCCCGTCCCGACGCGAGCCGCGGCGCCGACTCCTCGGAGGCTCCGTTCATGACGACGCCGTCGCCACCGATCAACGACTCGACCGTGTCACCGTCGATCGGCCAGAGGGCGTCGAAGGAGACCACCTTTGGACCCGATCGCGGTTGCGATCGGCGACGCCCGTAATCACGATCCCCCCGTAGCTGTGGCCTGACCAGGTTGACGTTGCGCAGATCCTCCCAACGGAGCAGGTTGGCGACGTCGGCGATGTGGACCTCGAGGTCGATCTCGTCGCTGAAGAGGTGTGACCGCTCGACCAGACCGGTCAACGACGGTGTGTCGACGTCGTGCCGCAAGGCGCGGAGGCGCGTGGCCACCCGCTGCCAACACCAGCCGCCGCCAGCCGCGGCGACGAACGCGAACGTTGCCACTGCCACCTCGCATTCAGACCGATCGAGCTACGGCGAGCGTTCCTCACACGGCACGCTCCGGTCAACTCTTTCGCTCCGCTTTGACTTCTCTCGACCGATCGGTCTACCGTCCGCGTTTCGCGTGACCCACTCCGAGGTCACGGAAGGAGACCGATGAACCGTTCCGTGATCGTCGCCGGTGCACGTACTCCGATCGGCAAGGTGGAGGGCGCGCTGGCATCGCACCCCGCGGCATCGCTCGGCACGGTCGCCATCGGCGGTGCGCTGCAGCGGGCCGAGCTCGACCCGCTCGACGTCGACCACGTGGTGTTCGGGCACGTGATCCAGGCGGGCGCCGGGCCGCAGATCGCCAGAAAGGCCGCGCACGACGCCGGCGTCCCCATGACGGTTCCGGCCATGACCGTCAACAAGCTCTGCCTGTCCGGCCTGAACGCGATCATCCAAGCCGATCAGCTCATCCAGTCCGGGCTCGCGGAGGTCGTGGTCGCCGGCGGCGCGGAGTCGATGTCGAACGCTCCGTACCTGCTCGACCGGGCCCGCGAGGGGTACCGCATGGGCGACGGCGTCCTCGCCGACGCTCTGATGCGGGACGGGCTCGTCTGCTCCTTCGACAACCGCTCCATGGGTGAGTCGACCGACACCTACGCCGCCGACGTTCCCGGCATCGATCGCGATCGGCAGGACGCGTGCGCGGCCGCGTCGCACAAGCGCGCGGCCGCCGCACGCGACCGCGGTCGGTTCGCACACGAGATCGCAGCCGTGACCGTCGAGAGACGTCGAGAGAGCATCACGGTGTCCCACGACGAAGGGATCCGCGACGGCCTCGACGAAGGCGCGCTCGCACGTCTCCGACCCGCGTTCCTCGACGGCGGCACGATCACGGCGGGGAACTCGAGCCAGATCTCGGACGGCGCCGCCGCGGTCGTGGTGATGTCCGCGGCGCGCGCAGAAGCCATCGGCGCGGAACCGCTCGTGGAGATCGTGTCGTACGGCATGGTCGCGGGCCCCGACCCCTCCCTGCTGCACCAGCCTGCGCGCGCAGCCCGGGCGGCACTCGGACGAGGCGACCTCACGGTGAACGACGTCGACCTCTTCGAGATCAACGAGGCGTTCGCCGCGGTCAGCATCGCGTCGATGGACGAGCTCGGGATCCCCGACGACATCGTCAACGTGAATGGCGGCGCAATCGCGCTCGGACATCCCGTGGGCGCGTCCGGGGCTCGCCTGGTGTTGACGCTCGCGCACGAGCTGGCCCAACAGGACGTGCGTCTCGGCGTCGCGACGCTGTGCGGCGGAGGCGGCCAGGGCGACGCGATCGTCCTGCGTCGGCGTGCCGGCTGACGGCGTTCCCGCCCCTCCTCTCCCCAACGGAAGCATGACCTCGTCGATGGCCGACCCACCGTGGGTGATGCGCACCTACTCGGGCCACTCCACGGCCCAGCGCGTCGAACGAGCTCTACCGGACCAACCTCGCCGAGGGCCAGACCGGCCTATCGATCGCCTTCGACCTCCCGACCCAGACCGGCTACGACCCCGACCGGCTACGACCCCGACGCGCCCCAAGCCCGCGGAGAAGTGGGGAAGGTCGGCCCCGCGGAGAAGTGGGGAAGGTCGGCGTCCCGGTCGCCCACCTCGGGCACATCCGCGAGGTGCTCGCCGGCATCCCTCCGGGCCAGATGAACACGTCGATGACCATCAACGCGACCGCGGCATGGCTGCTCGGTCTCTCTGTTGCGAACACCGAAGAGCAGCACGTCGACTACGGCGTGCTGCGAGGGACGACGCAGAACGACATCATGAAGGAGTACCTCTCGCGGGGCACCTACATCTTCCCGCCATACGAGAGCCTGCGCCTCACTGTCGACGTGATCGCGTACTGCAACCAGCACGTCCCGTCGTGGAACCCGATCAACGTGTGCTCGTACCACCTCCAAGAGGCGGGAGCCACGCCAGTCCAGGAGATCGCGTACTCTCGCGGATGCGATCGCCGTGCTCGATGCGGTCCGGGCGTCGGGGCAGGTGGCGGAGGACCGCTTCCCGGCCGTCGTCGCCTCGATCTCCGTCTTCGTGAACTCCGGCATCCGGTTCGTCGAAGAGATTTGCAAGATGAGCGCGTTCACCCACCTGTGGGACCGCATCTGTCGCGAACGCTACGGCGTCACCGACGAGAAGGCGCGACGGTTCCGCTATGGCGTGCGGCTCAACTCCCTCGGCCTCACCGAGGTACAGCCCGAGAACAACGTGCAGCGGATCGTGCTCGAGCGCTCGGCGTCACGATGTCGAAGCGGGCGCGTGCGCGCTCGATCCAGCTGCCCGCACGGAACGAAGCGCTCGGGCTGCCGCGCCCGTGGGATCAGCAGTGGTCGTTGCGGATGCAGCAGGTGCTGGCGTACGAGACCGACCTGCTCGAGTATGACGACATCTTCGACGGCTCGAAGGTGGTGGAGCCGAAGACGAACGAGCTCATCGACGAGTCATGGGCCGAGCTCGACGACGTGCTCGGGCAAGGCGGCGCGTTCGAGTCGATCCAGGAGCTGAAGACGCGGTTGGTGCTATCGCACACCGAGCGCCGACCCCGGATCGAGTCGGGCGAGCTCGTCGTCGTCGGGCTCAATGACTTCGTCGAAACCGAGGAGTCACCGCTACGCGGTGACGACTCCGTCCTCCACGTCGAACCCGGCGTGCAGGCCCAACTCGTCGACGACGTGCAGGCGTGGCGGTCGAGCCGCGAAAGCGATGCCGTGCGACGCGCAATCGACGGCCTCCGGCACGCGGCCGAGTCGGGCACCAACGTCATGGCGGCGACGATCGAACTGGCGCACGCCGGCGGAACGACCGGCGAATGGGCGGGGACGCTCCGGGAGGTCTTCGGCGAGTACCGCGCCCCCACCGGGGTCCGGGCGGTCCGGAGCGCCGGTTCGCGTGACGAACCATCCAACGCGACGTCACCGAGGTCGAGGCTAATGATCCGGTCGAACGCGGCGAGTGCTTCGGCGACGACCTTGTCGAACACACCGGCGGCGATCCACTCGTCACGTCGAGCGCGCAACGTGGTGTCTGACACTGCGAAGTCGAGGATCGCTTCGATGTCGACCCACGACGCGCCGGTCACTAACCGGATCAGGATCCCCCGGAAACACAGCTGGTTCGAGACTCGCGGGCGGTGACATCCGAGCGGATGCTCGTCGTCAGGCGTTGGGAGCAGCGCCTCAACCGCACTCCACACTTCATCGACCACTTCTGGCTCGAGCGCGCGCATGATGACAGAGACCTCCACCTGGTCGACCGGGGTTGGGCAGCACCCCGATCATCCAGGGGCCACACCGGCGACCGGTGGATGGTCAACTCATTGCACCTATCCGCGCGAGTCCTTAGTCCGCGGGCGAGGTGTACGGCCGCACTCGTGCCGCCACAGCGTCGCGCTTCGGGACCATCACCTTGCGGCGGAAGAAGCAGACCTCTTCGCCCCGCTGATTGAAGCCGCGGCTCTCCACGGTGACGACGCCGCGGTCGGGTCGGCTCGACGACTCGCGCTTCTCGAGGACGGCGGTCTCCGCGTAGATGGTGTCGCCGTGGAACGTGGGCCGCTTGTGCTGGAGCGACTCCACCTCGAGGTTGGCGATCGCCGCGCCGCTCACGTCGGGGACGCTCATGCCGAGCACGAGCGAGTACACCAGGTTCCCGACCTCGACGTTCGTGCCGAACTGCGACTCGTTCTCGGTGTACCACGCGTCGGTGTGGAGCGGATGGTGGTGCATCGTGATCATGCAGAAGAGGTGGTCGTCGGCCTCGGTGATCGTCTTGCCCGGCCAGTGGCGGTAGACGTCGCCGGGTTCGAAGTCCTCGTAGAGGCGCCGAACGGCCGCTCGTGGATCGTCATCCGAGTCAGCTCAAAAGCTTCGAGAGGAGGCTGACCTCGTCCATCGCGCTGGCGAGGAGCATGAAGTCGTCGGTGCTCTCGATCTCGTCGAAGTGGTCGCGCACGTCCTCGACGGTGAGCGGCGAGTCGGTCTTGAGGTAGCCCTGGCCCTCACCGATGAACACGCGGGCGACGCGACCGCCGCCGACGGAGTAGGTGTGGCCCGACACCGGGCAGTCCTCGTGAGCGAGCCACGCGACCAGCGGGGACACGAGCCCGGGCGCGAGCTTGTCGGCCAGCTCGTCGCCGAAGATCTCACGGGTCATCCGGGTGCCCGCGGTCGGGGCGATGGCGTTGGCCTTGATGTTGTAGCGCTCGCCCTCCTGGGCCAGCACGTGCGCGAGGCCGACGAGCCCCATCTTCGCCGCGCCGTAGTTGGCCTGGCCGAAGTTGCCGAAGAGGCCGGCCGACGAGGCGGTGACGACGATGCGGCCGTACGCCTGCTCGCGCATGTGCACCCACGCCGGCTGGGTCACGTAGAACGCGCCGCGCAGGTGGACGTCGAGCACGGGGTCGACGAGATCGGGCCCCATGTTGTGGAAGCTCTTGTCGCGCAGGATGCCCGCGTTGTTCACGACGATGTCGATGCTCCCGAACGTGTCGAGCGCGGTCTGCACGATGGCGGCACCACCCTCGGGGGTCGCGACCGAGTTGGTGTCGAGCACGGCTTCGCCACCCGCCGCCTTGATCTCGTCGACGACCAACTGACCCGGCCCGGCGTCGCTTCCACTGCCGTCGACCGCGCCGCCCACGTCGTTGACGACCACGAGCGCACCCCGACTGGCCAGAAGCAGCGAGTGCTCGCGCCCCAGGCCACCACCCGCACCCGTGACGATCGCCACCTTGCCATCGAAACCGAGATCCACCATCGTCACTCCTCTCCACGCGGAGCGGACCCCCAGCGCGAACATGCGGCGACGGTGGGGAGATGCACCGAACAATCGCCTGGCACGGCCGCGCCGGCGGTGGCTACCCCAGGGGGGCGACGTAGCACCGCCGGCGCGATCGAGCGGACGAAGCTGGCAACGGCGTGAGCGCAGCTGCTTCTGAAGCTCCACGCGAGGTCGCCGGGACGAACCCTCATCGTCGACGCAAGTGCTTCGTCAGACCGGGATCTTGTACAGGTTCGCCGCGTTGTCTTGCATGACCTTCGTCACGTACTCGCGGGGAACGTCCTTCAGATTCTCTGCAGCCCTCTCAACCGGGTTGGGGTGGAGCGCGGTGCTGTGGGGAAAGTCGGTCTCCCAGAGCACATTGTCGACGCCGATGTCCTCCAGGAGGTGCGTCGGTGCCGACTTCTCAAACCAGAAGCAGGCGTACAACGCGCGCTGGAACATGTCGAAGGCATCCGGGACCTGGGGCTCCGGCGAGTCGGGGTATCCAGCGAAGTCCTCCCGGTAGAGGAAGTCGATGCTCTCGAGGCAATGGGGAATCCAACCGATACCGCTCTCGACCGACACCCACCGCAGTTTCGGGAACTTCAGTGCGAGGTCGCTCATCACGAAGTTGATGATGAAGATCTCGTTGTCGCCGAAGAGCTGGCTGCCGCCGGTTCCGGCACGGGGGTCGGTCATCATCGGCCGTTCCCAGCGGACGTTGGGACCCTTCGGCTTCGACATGTCGTCGTAGATGTCGGAGACGACGTTCGCCCCGATATGGATGTTGATCGGGAGGTCGAGGTCGGACAACGCCTCGTACAGCGGGTCCCATGAGAGGTCCGCGGGGTCGGGGAGGCCGCCCTTCTGGGGCTGGCCGGGCATGACGACGCCGCGAATGTCCATCGACTTGATCCGCTGCGCCTCCTTGATCGACGCCTCGACGTCCCAGATCGGGAGCGGCGCCATCGGGAAGAGTCGCCCCTTCCCCGCGGCCTGGAACTCGGCGCAAGCGTCGTTGTAGATCTGGATGCACACGGTGGCGAGCTCGCGGTCCTCGCACCGGACCAAGTGACCCATGGCGAACAGAAGCAGGTTCGGGTACACGATCTCAGCCCAGATGCCCTGCTCGTCCATCATCTCGACGCGCGCCACCGGGTCCCAGGACGCCTGCATCACGAAGTCGAGCGGCGGCGTGCTCGCCAGCATGTCCTGGTCGTCTTCCATCTTCTTCCAGCCCCAGGGCGGCATCTTGAACCCGCGAGGGTCGACGTAGCTGCCGGAGCCGGTTGAACCCACGGGCCACATCTGCTGGCCCTGGAAGAACCAGCCCTTGCCGCCCTGATCGTTCTCCCGCACCTGCGGCACGAGGTCGGCGTATTTCTTGGGCGCCCGCGAGGTCCAGATGTCAAGGGCCTCGCACCAGTGCGTGTCCGTGTCGATGATCTTGAGGCCGTCGTACAGCCCAGTCTCCATGGCTGTCTCGTCCTTCCTTCACTTCGGCGATCGTGGGCGCTCAATACGAGCCGACATCTCGCAGTGAAATATTAGACCGATTGGTCGAAGAATTCCAGTGCAAGGTTCCCGTCTGGTCGGCAGCCTTGCCAGGCAGTGCTCCCGGGCTCTCGCGGTCGACCGTTCGGTCGTCTGCAGAGCCCGGGAGTCCACCCAGCCGGCCGTTTGTCGTGCTACTTGATGCCCTTCGGGTAGGGCACCGTGGTGTACTTGCTGCCCTTCTTCTTGAGCGCGGTCGGGGAGCAGGCGTACGGGACCGCGACCTCCCATGCCGTGCCGTTGCTCTTCGAGTAGGAGGTGCAGGACGGTCCGACCTGGAAGCCCTGCGGGTAGTACGTCGGCCCGATCACGTCCTTGATCTCGTAGGTGAACTTCGCCGCGGTCTGCTGGAAGCTTTGGGCGGTCAGGTTCTTCCCCGTCGCCTTGAGCAGCTTGATGAAGTAGTCGGCGGAGAAGTACCCCACGAGCTCACCGGTACCGATGTCCGTGATGCCCGCATCGTTGAGCGTCTTCACGGCCTTTTTCATCGCCGGGGCGGTGGATTGGGGCGTGGCCCACTGAGTACTGGCGTACGTGTCCTTCAAGGGCACGATGAGCTGAGGTGCGTAGAAGACGGTCTGGATCACGCCGGTGAACCCGGCCTGTTGGAGCGCCTTCACCATGCCGAGGCCGTTGGCCGCCGTCGTCAGCATGTTGACCACCGACGGGTTCCCCGCCAACACCTTCTGGATGACCGGTGTGTAGTCGCCCTGGCCCGTCGACAGCAACTCGCCGTTGGCGTACGGCACCTTGAAGCCGGCCTTCTTGTAGGCAGCCGCGCTCCGCTCACATGCCTGCACCGAGGTCGAGTAGCTCTCGCACACCAGCGCGATGGACTTGGGCTCCCCCAGATCCTTCAAGAGGGTCGTCATGGCCTCGGTCGTATCGCTGTAGTACGTGAAGTCGGACGGTTGCACGAGGCAGCCAGTGATACCGAAGAAGTAGCCCGTCTTCGGATCCTGCGTGCACATGCCCGGCAGGATCCCCCAGCCGACGACCGGCACTTGCTTGGAGGTGAGGTACGTCGTCAGTCCCGGGCCGCTGAAGACGCTGGCCGCGGGAACGACAGCGAAGACGCCGTCCTGCTCGACGAGTCCTCGGACTGCGGCGAGCGCGCCGTCGGGAGTTCCCTCGTCCGCGGCGGTCGAGACGTACTTGATCGTGCGGCCGCCGGGAATCTCCTTGTTCTTGTTGGCCTCGTCGAACCTTGCCTGGGCGGCCTTGCCCATCTGCGGGAAGTTCGTCGCGGTCGCGAGGCCGCCGACCGTGATCTCGCTGTCGGAGACGCCGGCGGCACGGACCGCCGAGGGCGTCGTAGCGCTCGACGGAGTCGAGGCTGCGACCCAGGCGGTCGCCACCGCCAGGACGGTCATGACGATGGCGAATTTTCGAAGCCCGTGAGTAGTACGACGGTTCGGAACGGTATCAATGGGACTGACGGTCATTCCCCCCCCAGGAGGTTGAACACTTGCGCTGCAAGTGGATGATGGGAGCACTCGATGTTGGTCGAGTGAATTACTTCTGCATCGATGTGGTGCTATGACCCGGCGCCGGCGCCGGCTCCTCTCCTCTCCTCTCCGCGACGCCGCGCTTGGTCGCCGTCGGTGGCGGCGACCGCGGCATCGTCGCCGCTGCCCTCGGTTTCGGGACCCGCGCTGAGGTAGACGGCCGCGAGCTCCTCTTCGGTGACGTCCTCGCGGGGTCTCGTCCAAGCGATGCGGCCCAGTTCGACGACGGTCACGACGTCGGCCAGCTTCATGACCTCGGCCGCCTTCTCCTCCGCGAGGAGGATGGCGGTACCGGCGACACGGAGATCACTCAGCGCCTCGAGCACGACCTCGGCCACGAGCGGCGCCAGCCCGAGCGTCGGTTCGTCTGCGATGAGCACCTTCGGTGGCTCCGCGAGCGCGGGTGCCAGCGACAGCATCTGCTGCTCGCCGCCGGAGAGCAGGCCCGCGACCTGACGGCGACGGTCACCCAACACAGGGAACCTGTCGTACGCGCGGTCGCGCAGCTCTCGATCCTGGAGCACCACCCGAAGGTTCTCTTCCACCGTGAGCCCGGGGAACACGCCACGCGCTTCGGGAACAAGCGTCAGGCCGCGCCGTGTTCTCACGAACGCTGGCTGCGCCGAGACGTCGTCGCCGGCAAGCACGACGTGCCCGCTCGTCAGCGCCACTGCGCCAGCAGCTACGTTGCACAGCGTCGACTTGCCTGCGCCGTTTCGACCGAGGACGGCCATGATCTCGCCTGCGCGCACAGCAATGGTCATTCCGTGCAGGACCTCGGCGTCTCCGTAGCCGGCGACGACATCGTCGAGCAGGAGCGCACAGTCGTCGGGTGCGGGTGAGGGTCGCGCGCTGCGTTCGCCTGTCACCTCGACGCGCGGGGCCGAGCTCGACCCGCTAGCGCTCGGATTCAGTTCTTGCGGCGACACTTCGGTCGCACTCGGCTCCACGACCGGCGCACCATCCGCCTGCGCCTGGCGCGATTTCGCTCGGCGCTTCTCCTGGCGCTTGAGGCCGGCGGCCGACAACACACCGTCCGGGTTCTTGGCCAGCCCGATCGCGCCGAGACCGAACAACATCGCGAGGAAGTACGGCGACGTGGTGAGGGTCGATACTTCGCCCGGTACGAAGCTGAACTCGGAAAGCTGGTGCCAGACCTCGAAGCCACCTGCGAAGGCCAGACCGGCGAGCAACGCCCCTCCTGGTCGTCGCACGCCGAACGTCACCGCCACCGCGAGCCAGATGAGACCGACCAGCGGTGGCGCGGTGTCGCGCGTCATGGAGATCGTGGTGACGCCGTAGAGCGCCCCACCGAATCCGGCGATGACCGCCGACACGGCGAACAGCGCGACCTGGGCCCGTGCCGTCGAGATGCCCGACGCCTGCGCGGCGACCGCCGAGCTGCGAGACGCGTACATCGCGCGCCCGGTCGCCGAGTGCTTGAGGTTGTGGACGAGCAAGGCGAACAACCCGAACACCCCCAGCAGCAGGCACAGCAACTGGGACGACGACGAGAAGTCGAAGGTGTGGATGCCGAAGAAATCGAACGTCGGCGGGAGGAACTGATAGCCGATCGAGCTGTTGCTGATGTTGTCGTTCTGAAACGCGAGGAAGAAGACGACCCACGCGAGGGCGAAGGTCGCGAGCGCGAGTTCGAGCGGGCCGAGGTGCCGAACGGTCAGCGCGATCAACGCCCCGAGGATGCCGGCGACGAGGGCACCCAGCACGCACGCCCACAGGAAATTCAGGTGACCGTTGTGGAGGACGAGTGGGATGTCGAAGTCCCACGTTGCCCACGGAGGGGGATGGGTCGCATCGGCCGATTGCAGAGCCCAACCGGCGGCGAACCCACCGGCAGTCACGAATGCCGCCTGCGCGAGGCTCGCCATGCCACCGATGCCGGTCACCACGACGAACGAGAGGAAGACGATGGCGAGCGCAAGCCCGGGCGCGAGGATCGCCGACCGGACGTACGGCGCGTTCTCCGGCCACGGCAGGGCTCCGATCGCATAGAGCACCAGGAGCGTGGCGAAGATCGCCCACGGCAGCTTGCGTCGCCACGACGGCAGCGAGGAGCGGTGGTCGGGCGGAGGTCGCTCGTCGGCGACCGAGCCCGCCGCACGGCCGCGCCGTGCACCCAGGAACACCAGCGCTACGAGCAGCAGGACGTATGGGATCGCGCTGTCGACACCCGTGAGCTTGTTCAGGAAGTCGGGCAGGATGTCGGACTTGTAGCCGGCGACGAGGTTCTGGAACACACCCAACGCCAGACCGACGGCGAATGCCAGCGGGATGGAGCGCATCCCTGCAATCGCCACCGCGCACAGCGATGCGAACACCACGATGACGAACGTCGAGTTGTCGAGGTGGAACAGCGGCGCGATGAGAATCCCGGCGAGGGATGCGAGCGTGACCGACAGCATCCACGCGATCCCCGACGTCCGGTTCGGGTCGATACCGCGCAGGGTGGCCAGAGAAGAGCGGTCGACCTGCGCCCGCATCTGCAGACCGACTTGCGTGCGACGGATGACCACATACAGGACCGCGGCGGCGACCGCGGCGAACACGAACACCGCAATCTGATCAGTGTTGAGGCGCACGTCGTGCAGCCCGACCCAGCTGAGGCTGACCACCTTCGGCGGGGTCGGCCCGATGCCCGGTATGCCGTAACCGGCGTTCTCACCGTCCTTCGTGAGATCGGCGACGCTCAAGCCCAGCGTGTCTCCGAGGAAGGCGCCGATGAACCAAAGCGCGAAATTCGGCAGCGCGATGAGGACGCCGATCGTGCCGACCACCCGCACGTACACCGGTGCGGTCGAGAGACGAGCGAAGATCAGCTTGTTGAGCGCCAGTCCCAGAAGCGGCGCGAACACCAGGACGGTCAGGATCGCGGCCGGGACGATCGGGAGCGCAAGGGCCGTGTTCATCTGGTAGTAGAAGTACGCGCAGGTGAAGGCAATCGCAGGCAGGGCGAAGTTGAAGATGCCCGAGGTCTCGAACGACAGCACGAGACACGACGCCATGACGGAGTAGATGGCACCGGTCGCCAGCCCGGAGATCAGCAACCCCATGAACTTCTGCATACGCCGGTTACGCCTCTCCGAGGTACGCTGCGCGCACCTCGGCGTTCTGTTGGATCTCGGGAGGCGTCCCTGCTGCGAGCACGGACCCGAGGTTGAGCACGACGATGCGATCGCACTGCGCCATGACGAACCCGACATCGTGTTCGACCAGGACGACGGAGCAGTCCCCGTCGCTCTTGACGCGCGAGATGCACTCACCCAGAGCGCCCGCTTCGACGGCCGAGAGGCCGGAAGACGGCTCGTCGAGCAACAGGATCCTGGGCGACGCGACGAGCGCACGCGCCAGCTCCACCATTCGAGACATGCCGATGGGAAGGGTGCCGGCCGGTTCGTCGCGTACCTCGAGCAGTCCGCACTGATCGAGGACCTGGGTGGTTCGCGCGATGCGTTTGCGCTCTTGTCGCTTGCGGGTGGGAAAAGCGAAGAGATCGGCGACGATGCCACCGCCGCCGCCCTCCCACTCGAGGGCCGCGAGCACATTGTCCTGCACGCTGAGCCAGCCGAAGATCTGCACCCGCTGGAAGGTGCGACGCAGGCCCCACCGGGCACGTTGGACGGCGCTCTTCGCCGTCATGTCGCTCCCACCCAATAGGACCCGCCCTTTGTCGGGCTCTCGCACACCCGAGATGACGTCGAAGAGCGTCGTCTTGCCCGCGCCGTTGGGCCCGATGAGCCCGAGCACCTCTCCTGACCGGAGCTCGAGCGAGACGTCGCCCAACGCCTGCATGCCACCGAAGCTGACGCTCACCCCCGACAGTTCGAGGGGGAACCCGTCAGGTCTTGTGGCGTCGTTCACGACCGAGCCGTCCGACGCCTTGCGTGGCGCCGACCTCAGCTCGCCGTCGAGTGACTCAAGGGCCACGACGCTTCCCCCCTGGCGGCGTCGTCGGTCACGGACTGCTGTGGCGACCGAACGTTCGAATATCTGGATCACGGTTGGTAAGACAGACCCGTAGACCGGTCGAACCAGATTCCCTTCTGGACAGCCTGCAACCACATCTCTGGTCACTCTCTCGGACCCAGGGTAGACCAGTCGCCTGACTGTAGCAACCGTGTTGGCACGAATTCTTCGACCGACCGGTCTACGTCGAACACCCCGATCCGGCAACCCGATCGCGCCAATCGCTACGCGATCGCGCCAATCTCTACGCGATCGCGCCGTCCACCTTGAGGCCAACGATCTCGTCCCTTGCGCGGCGTGCGTTGGAGCGGGCATCGGCACCGGTGCCTCACCTTCGGACTGCGCGGGTGCAAAGGTCACGGACAGCGTCACCCCAGCCTCGCGTTACAGATCCTGGAAAAGCCGCGGACCCGCGCTTGCGGATCGGCATGCGCTTCCCTGGGGCCCACACGACCCCGAAGGAGAAGCTCGGCCTGCTGCCACGCTCCGGGTGCTCGAGCTTGATGACGTCCGCACCCCGTCAGCGAGGACGACGGTGGCGCTCGGGACGAACGCCGCCGGCGCGACCTCTTGGATGCGGACGCCCTCGAGCGGCCTTGTCATCGAGTGTTCTGCGTCGGTCTAGACCTGCGTGAACTCGGGGTCGACGTCGGCGTCGCGAAGAGCAAGCGCAGCCTTGATGCCCTGCTCCTGCCATGCCTTCGAGAACTCCTGATTCCTGGCGATCGCCGCGGCGCTGGGCATCTTCATCGGCTGGCGGCCGACCTCCACCATGTCCGGCAGGCCCATGGCTTCGTACATCTCGTGCATGCCCTTCTTGGTCGCCTTGAAGCCCTCGGGGTCGATGATCGAACACTGCTCAGCCCAGTGCAGGGCGGTCGACTCGAGTTCTTCCATCGGCACGATGCGCTGCACGTAGTGCAGATCGTGGGCCTGCTCGGCGCTCATCCAGCCTCCGAGTGCCCACAGCTTGTACACGACCCGCGGCGGGAACATGAAGTACATGAGTGGGTACGGGCCCCACGGCCGACCGACGCTGATGCGCGAGTGTTCGAAGCTGAACCGCGTGTCCTCAGTTGCGATGATGAAGTCGAAGGTCAGCAGGATCCCGTTCGTGAAGGGTCCGACGAACTTGTGCACCGCGGCGATCAGCGGCTTGCTGAAGTTCCACGACGGCAGCATCGGGGTCTGGCGCGCCCACATCTCCCCATCGACCGTCGCCGGATTCTGCGTGCTGTCGATGAGGTCATGACCTGCGGAGAACATCTCGCCAGAGCCGGTCAGCACCACTGCCGTGATCTCGTCGAGGCGCTCGGCCGCCTGGAGCGCGAGAAAGAATTCACGCTCCATGGTCCAGTTGACGGCGTTTCGTACCTCCGGCCGGTTGAACGTCAGAACGAGGGTGCTGCCCTCCATCCTCGTGAGGATGGTTTCGAACACGAGGCCGTTCTTGTCGAAGTTCACGCTTGCAAACCTTTCGTCGTGTGGTTGTCCGGACTTTGCGACAGTGTCTCTACGCGGGCACCAACGCAGACCTGCTCGACGTGCCCAGTGGCGGGAGCGAGGCCTCGTGCTCGGTCATCGCCCGGGTCCAACACGCGAACTCGAGCTGGATGCCGTTCGGGTCGTGGAAGTAGAGCGACTTCATGAAGATCGCCGGTGAGCTGCCATCGGCGATCGGAATCGGACGGCAGTGCTCGTCCATCGTCTGGAACTTCACTTCGCTCACGTCGACGCCCTTGGCGCCGAGCTTCTCGCGGTACTCGTCGACCTTGTCCGGAGCGACGTTCAGCGCGAGGGGCGCCAGATGGTTCACACCGATGAATGCGAACTCCGTGTTCGCTCTCTTTCCCATGCAGGACTCCCCAGCTCAAGCCGAGGTCGTCGACCCGTCGACGACCGCGCGCCCCGGCGAGGCGCAACCTAGACCGATCGGTCTACAGTGTCAAGCCGCCAGTTGAGCTGGGAAGGGAACTGCGCCGGTCGTCCGCCGTGAGGACTCGACCGATCGGTCCAATCCTCACGCTATCGGCTGATGCCTCGCACGAAGATGTCCTCCACCGTCGCCGAGTAGTCCTGGGCAGAACGGGCGGATTCCGTCATGCGCGACATGTGCGTCTGAGTGCCGATCCAGGCTTGGGCCGCGTTGTATGGATCCAGATCGCGGAACTCCCCCGATTCGACTCCCTCTTCGATGATCGCCTCGACGCGGAGCTCGTACTCACGGCGCCGCTTTCTGAAACGCTTGGCGTAGGCGCCCGTGAGCGCGGGATAGTCATGGATCATGACGCTCGTGTGGTCCCGGAGCCGGACCATGACGTTCGCGTACTCGACACCGAGCATGGCCAAGCGCTCGGCCGGGGTGCCGCCTGCTCTTTCGACGCGATCTGCGCCGAGCATCATCTCGTCCATGATCCGGTCGTTGATCGCCTCCAGCAGCTGCTCCTTGGAACCGATGTAGTAGTACAGCGCGCCCTTCGAGAGCCCGTTCGCCTCGCAGAGCTCGATGAGGCCGGTACCGTGGTAGCCCTGGCGCGCGATCACGGCCGCCGACGTGTCGATGACCTCTAGTCGGCGCTGATACCACTTCGCGCTCCGCGCAGCATGCGGTTCGCGTAGGCCCGATGCTGCATCGGTCGAAGCTACAGACTTCACCATTTGGCTCGCTTCTTCACAATCTGAAGCGTAGTGGTCAGCGACCGGCACGCCTGGAAAGGCCCTCGGCGACGCAATCGCCGGGAGCTCGACCTCGCGGCTCACGAGGACTGCGGGTGCGTCCTCTCCCACTCCTCGGCGGTGTCGAACGCCGCGAGCACCGGGGTGTTGTACCACTCGAGCCAGTGCTCGCGCTGGTTCGAGTGGTCGAGGACGATCGGGGTGTTCTCCTTGACCGCCTTCATCACCATCGGGCCCACCTCTTCGGGCTCGAAGAATCCCACGACGTTCTTCTGCGCCCACTCGGGGTCGATCTTGACCGTCATGTCGGTCGGGCCGCCGAGGTGGTCGGGGCGCAGGGCGAAGCTCTCGCTGATCCGGCCCCGGACGCCACCGGGGCAGTAGACGGTGGTGCCCACGTTGACTCGCGCCAGCTCCTGCTGGAGACCGAGCATCAGGCCGACGACGCCGAGCTTCGCGCACGAATAGACCGAGTGGTCGGGCACCCATCCCGCGAGCAGACCTGCGTTCGATGCCGTGGCGACGACATGGCCCTCGCGGGCCGCCTCCATGTCGGGGAGGAACGTGTGCACGCAGTTCAAGACGCCCATCAGGTTGACCTGGATGATCCAGTCGATGTCGTCGTCGGTCATCTCGCTGAACCGGTCGAACCAGGTGACGCCGGCGTTGGCGAAGAGCAGGGACACCGGGCCGAACGCGTCGGTGGCCGCGTCCTTCATGGCCCGCACCTCGCTGCGCTTGCTCACGTCGCAGGCGAGCCCGATGGCGGAGCCGCCGTTCTTGTTGACGATCTCGGCGACCTCGTCGGCCCGCTCCCGCACGATGTCGGCGACGACCACTGACGCGCCCTCGTCGGCGAGCGCATGGACGATCCCGAGGCCGATGCCGCTCCCACCCCCGGTGACGAGCGCAACCTTGCCGGCGATTTCCGTCATTCCGCCCTTCCCCTCCACGTCGATCCTCGGTGAGGATGTGGTGCGTGCCGTCTGCTGTCGTGTGGCGGCCCGCGAGGCCGGTGACACGGATCGGAAATCTAGACCGATCGGTCTACCCTGTCAAAAGGTCGACGCGGACACGATCACCGTCGAGCGCCTCGGCCCCAGCGGTGACCGCGGGGAGCAGCGCCCGGGACTGCGGGAGCACCTGCCCGCAGAAGAAGCGCGCCGAGGCGACGGCGTCGGGAGCGACCGACGCCACGGCGGCCTGGCGCGCGAGGTGGAACCCCCCGAGCACGGTGCCGAACTGCCGGAGGTAGGGCGTGGCGCCCGCGAGGACGTCGGCGGGCTCGTCCTCCACGCGCTCGAGCAGCCACGCCGTCGACGCGCGGAGCGCGGAGCGCGGAGCTGGCGTCGCGCATCTGCTCGCGCCACGGGGAGGCGAAGCCCTCTGCCGTTGCATCGAGGGCATCGAGGAGCTCGCGCATGACCGCACCGGAGCGCATCGGCAGCTTGCGGCGCACGAGGTCGATGGCCTGGATGCCGTTCGTGCCCTCGTACAAGGAGGCGATGCGGACGTCGCGCTCGAACTGCTCGACACCGGTCTCGGTGACGTAGCCCGCGCCACCGTGGACCTGGGTGCAGATCCTCGTGAGCTCGGAGCCGAGATCCGTCGACCAGGCCTTGGTGATCGGGGTGAGGAGCTCGCCGAGCTCGCGCGCCCGGAGCCGTTCCTCGTCCGACCGGCCGCGCTGCGCGACGTCGAGCGCGTGCGCGTTGGTGTAGGCGAGCGTGCGCGCCGCCTCCACGTGGCTGCGCACGTGGAGCAGCATCCGCTGGACGTCGGGGTGGTCGATGATCGGGCTCGACGTCCCGGGCGGTGCCTGTGCGGCGCGTCCCTGTCGACGTTCGCGCGCGTAGAGCTCGGCGGCCTGGTACGCACGGTCGGCGACGGCCAGGCCCGAGATGCCCACGACGAAGCGGGCCGCGTTCATCATCGTGAACATCTGCGCCATGCCCCGGTTCGGCTCGGCGCCGACGAGCTCGGCGTGCGCGCCGTCGAACAGCATCGTGCAGGTCGGTGAGCCGTGAATGCCCATCTTCCGCTCGATCCCGACGCACCGCACCGAGTTCGCGCGACCGTCGGGCAGCACCTTGGGCACCACGAAGCAGCTGATGCCACGCGTGCCCGCCGGCGTCCCGGGGACGCGGGCGAGGACGAGGTGGACGATGTTCTCGGTGAGGTCGTGCTCGCCGTAGGTGATGAAGATCTTCATGCCGCTGATCGACCACGATCCGTCGGCGTTCGGTGTCGCGGTGGTCGTGAGCGCGCCGACGTCTGAGCCTGCGTGCGGTTCGGTCATGTTCATGGTGCCGGTCCACTCGCCCGTGACCAGGCGCGGGACGTAGCGCTCGCGTTGGGGATCGTTGCCGTACTGGCCGATCAGCTCGATCCCGCTCTGGGTCAGCATGGGTGCGAGCGCGAACGCCATGTTCGACGCGGCGAGGATCTCGTTCATCGCCGCAGCGAGGAGGCGCGGGAAACCGCCACCGCCGTGGACCGGATCAGCTGCGACGCTCCCCCATCCCGCGGCAACGTACTTCTCGTACGCCTCCTTCCAACCGGGTGCCGTGGTCACGCGGCCGGTGGCGGGGTCGAACCGCGTGCCCTCGACGTCGCCGACCTGGTTGAGCGGCGCGATCACCTCGACGCAGAAGCGCGCGAACTCCTCCAGGAGCCCGAACATGGTGTCGAGGTCGGCGTGCTCGTACCCCGGCAGCGCCTCGAGCGACGCCGCGTCGAGCAGGTGCTCGAAGACGAATCGGATGTGGTCGAGCGGGGCCTGGTAGGGAGTCAACTCACACGTTGCGCCGGTACCTTCCGCCGACGGCATACAGCGTGTCGGTGATCTCGCCGAGGGTGCAGCAGCGGACCGCCTCCATGAGCGCGGCGAAGGTGTTGGTGCCGTCGAGCGCGGCGCGCCGCACCTGCTCCAGCGCGGCCTCCCGTTCCGACGCGTGGCGGGTCTGGAACGCGCGCAGTCGGTGGAGCTGGTCCTGCTTCTCGTCGTCGTCCGAGCGGCGCAGCTCGACGATCGGCGGCGGCGTCGGATCGCGCGGCAAAAAGGTGTTGACGCCGATGATCGGCAGCGACCCGTCGTGCTTTCGCTGCTCGTAGAGCATCGACTCGTCCTGAATGCGACCGCGCTGGTACCCGGTCTCCATCGCGCCGAGCACGCCGCCGCGCTCGCTGATCCGACTCAGCTCTGCGAGCGCGGCCTGCTCGACGAGGTCGGTGAGCTCCTCGATCACGAACGATCCCTGGAGAGGGTTGTCGTTCACGGCCAGGCCCCACTCACGGTTGATGACGAGCTGGATCGCCATCGCGCGACGGACGGACTCGTCCGTCGGCGTCGTGATGGCTTCGTCGTACGCGTTCGTGTGCAACGAGTTCGCGTTGTCGTAGATCGCGCACAGTGCCTGCAACGTCGTGCGGATGTCGTTGAACGACATCTCCTGCGCGTGGAGCGAGCGACCGGACGTTTGGATGTGGTACTTCAGCTTCTGCGAGCGCTCGTTCGCGCCGTAGCGATCGCGCATCGCGATCGCCCAGATCCGGCGAGCGACCCGACCGAGCACGCTGTACTCCGGATCCATGCCGTTCGAGAAGAAGAAGGACAGGTTCGGCGCGAAGTCGTCGATGTCCATCCCTCGCGCGAGGTACGCCTCCACGTACGTGAACCCGTTGGCGAGGGTGAACGCGAGCTGGCTGATGGGGTTCGCACCGGCTTCGGCGATGTGATATCCGGAGATCGATACGGAGTAGAACCGACGCACCCGATGCGCGATGAACCACTCCTGGATGTCGGCCATCATCCGGAGCGCGAACTCGGTCGAGAGGATGCACGTGTTCTGGCCCTGGTCCTCCTTGAGGATGTCGGCTTGCACCGTGCCGCGGACGCGCTCGAGCACCTCGGCCGGATCGAGCTCGGGGTGCTGGTCGATCGCTGCGTTGAGGTACATGGCCAGGATCGTGGGCGCCGGACCGTTGATCGTCATCGACACCGACACCGACGGGTCGGCGAGGTCGAAACCGTCGTAGAGCACCTTCATGTCGTCGAGCGTGGCGATGGAGACACCCGAGTTCCCGACCTTGCCGTAGATGTCGGGACGCTCGGCGGGATCGGCGCCGTAGAGGGTGACCGAGTCGAACGCAGTCGAGAGGCGCGTCGCGGGCTGGCCGTCGGCGAGGTAGTGGAAGCGCCGGTTCGTGCGCGCCGGTCCGCCCTCACCTGCGAACATGCGGGTCGGATCCTCGTCGTCGCGCTTGGTCGGGAACACGCCTCCCGTGAACGGGAAGCTACCAGGCAGGTTCTCGGCGCGAAGGAACCGCACGAGCTCGCCGGGTTCGGTCACGCGCGGGAGGGCGATGCGCGGGATCGGACTGCCCGACAGCGACTCGCGGGTCGCGGCGTCGTCCTGCCGGCGCGCCGCGGCGTCGGCCTCGTAGGTCGCCAACAGCTCGCGAGTTTCGGGGAGCACCTTCCGGCGGGCGTCGTCGAGCAGCGCGCCCACGCCGTCGGTCGCGCTGCCGACCGCTTCGAGTTGGTCGCGCACCGCATCGAGCTGCTCGACCGACCGGACCGCGGCGCCTGCTCGTCGGTCAGCACGTGGTAGCCGGCGACGGTCTCTGCGATCTCGGCCAGGTAACGGGAGCGAGGCCCGGGGATGAACTGGGCGATGCCGGTCGACACCTTCGTGTCGACCGGCGCCAACATCGGCTCGCCAAGGGCCAGCCCCGCAGCGCGCAGGAGCTCGCGCAGCTCCTGGTAGAGCGCGGTCACACCGTCGTCGTTGAACCGGGACGCGATGGTCCCGAACACCGGGAGGTCCTCGACCGCTGCGCCGAACTCCTTGCGGTTGCGGACGACCTGGCGGCGCACCTCCCGCAGCGCGTCCTCGGCGCCGCGGCGCTCGAACTTGTTGATCGCGACTGCGTCGGCGAACTCGAGCATGTCGATCTTCTCGAGCTGCGACGCGGCGCCGTACTCGGGCGTCATCACGTAGAGCGAGACCGAGGCGACGTCGATCACCGCCGAGTCACCCTGACCGATTCCGGGCGTCTCGACCACGACGAGGTCGAAGCCCCCCGCACGACAGGCCGCGATCATCTGCGGCAGACACGGGGGCAGCTCGGTCAGCGCCGAGCGCGTCGCGATCGAGCGGAAGTACGCCTGAGGCGTGTCGATCGAGTTCATGCGGATGCGGTCGCCCAGCAGCGCGCCGCGGGAACGACGTCGCGTCGGGTCGACCGCGAGCACCGCGACCCGCACCTTGTCTTCCTGGTCGAGCCGGAGCCGCAGCACGAGCTCGTCGGTCAACGACGACTTCCCCGATCCGCCTGTCCCGGTGATCCCGACGACCGGGACCGACCGGCGCTCGGCCGCATCGTCCAGCTCGCGCTGCAGCGCCGCCGCGAGCGTGCCCGTCTCGATTGCGGTGAGCGTGCGCGCCAGCGTGTGCCGCGAGCCGCCGAAGACGTCAACGACGTCGGACACCTCTGCGGCGGGCGCGTCGCATTCGGCGATGATCGTGTTGACCATCGCCTCGAGCCCCAGCCGTTGACCGTCGGTCGGCGAGAAGATCTTGACGCCACAGCGCGCCAGCCGCTCGATCTCCTCGGCGACGATCACGCCGCCGCCGCCGCCGTAGACGCGGACGTGACCGGCGCCTTCGTCGGCGAGTCTCTCGACGAGGTACTCGAAGTACTCGACGTGGCCGCCCTGGTAGGAGCTCACCGCGACTGCGGCCGCGTCCTCCTCGACCGCGGCCTTGACGACGTCGTCGACCGATCGGTTGTGACCGAGGTGGATGACCTCGGCCCCCTGCGACTGCAGGATCCGGCGCATCACGTTGATGGCGGCGTCGTGCCCGTCGAACAGGCTCGCGGCGGTCACCACGCGCACCGGGTGCACGGGGACGTGGAGCGCGCTCACCGGTCGTACCCGAAGAAGCCACGGCCGCTCTTGCGACCCAGGAGTCCCGCGGCGACCATGCGCTTGAGCAACGGTGGCGGGGCGTACAGCGGATCCCGGTACTCCTCGTAGAGCGAGTCGGCGATCGCGGCGGTCGTGTCGAGACCGACGAGGTCGGCCAACGCGAGCGGACCCATCGGATGGCCCGCGCCGCGGACGATGCCCTCGTCGATGTCCTCGGCCGAGGCGACGCCGCTCTCGAGCATGCGGATCGCGGCGACGATGTACGGGAAGAGCAGGGCGTTGACGATGAACCCGGCGCGATCCGGCGCGCGCACGACGTGCTTACCGAGGCGCTGCGTGGCGAAGGCCTCGGCGCCGCGCACCGTGGAGTCGTCGGTCATAAACGACGGCACGAGCTCGACGACGTCCATCACCGGTGCGGGGTTGAAGAAGTGCAGCCCGATGACGCGCTCCGGTCGTCGGGTGGCCATCGCCAGTTGCACGATCGGGATGGAAGACGTGTTCGACGCGAGGATCGCGTCGTCGCGCTCGACGACGTCGTCGAGCGCCTGGAAGGTCTGGCGCTTCGTCTCCGCGTGCTCGGGGACCGCCTCGACGACCAGGTCGCGATCGCCGAGCGCGCCCACGTCGGTGACGACGCGCAACCGGTCGAGTGCCTCCTCGACCTCGGGTTCGATCAGCTTGCCGCGCTTCGCTGCCTTCGCCAGCGACAGCTCGATGCGCTGGAGCCCGGACTTCGCAACATCGACGTCGGCCTCGACGACGACCACGTCGCATCCCGCCCTGGCGGCGACCTCGGCGATCCCGGCACCCATGAGCCCACAGCCGACCACGCCGACTCGATCATGATGCATGAGCCAACGATATCTGACCGCTCACATACTTGGCACGTTGCCGCGGTCGCTACCTTTACGTGGTGCCTCAACAAGCGTTCGACGTCATCGCGGAAGCCCGCCGTCAATGGGAAGCGCACGATCTGGCCGAGCCGGCGGCGATGGCGGCGGCGACCTCGATGATCCGGGCGAACCAGATCCTGGCGACGGCGGTCGATCGGGCCCTGCGTCCCTTCGACCTCACGTTCGCCCGCTACGAGGTGCTCATGCTGCTGCGATTCTCCCGGACCGGAGCCCTCCCCATCACGAAGGTTGCCGACCGGCTGATGGTGCACCCCACCGGGGTCACGAAGCTCGTCGACCGGCTCGAACAGGACGGCCTCGTCCGACGGGAGGCGAATCCGTCCGATCGGCGCGGTGTCCTCGTTCGCATCACCCCGGCGGGACGGAGGCTGGCGAAGCGCGGGAGCCGTGCGGTCGGCGAGATCCGTTTCGGCATGCTCTTCGACGACGGCGAACTCGAGTCGCTCATCTCCCTGCTCGAGCGCTTCCGCGCCCGCGCCGGCGACTTCTGAGGACACTTCGGATGGAACGCATCGTCAGCCTGGTGCCCTCGGCGACCGAGACCTTGCTCGCGTGGGGGATCACACCGGTCGCGGTGACTCGCTTCTGCGAACAGCCTCACCTCTTGAACGTGGGGGGCACCAAGAACCCCGACGTCCCGGGCATCCTCGCGTTGGAGCCGGAGCTCGTGGTCATGTGCCCCGAGGAGAACCGACTCGAGGATGCGGAGCAGTTACGGGCCGCCGGGGTCCGAGTCCACGCCCTCAGCATCGACGAGGTCGCCGACGTCGCTCCGGCCCTCGTCGACCTCGCAACTGCGCTCGGGATCGGCGCGCCCGCGCTCGCACCCGCCCCTCCTCCCCGGGATGCGCGCCTGCGCGCGTTCGTCCCCATCTGGCGTCGGCCGTGGATGACGATCGGCGAATGCTACGGCGCGTCGGTCCTCGCCCACCTCGGGGTCACGAACGTCGTCACCGATCGGACCGATCGCTACCCGACCTTGGAGCTCGACGACGTCGCGGGCGCCGACGTCGACGTCGTGCTCGCTCCGAGCGAGCCCTATCCCTTCGCCGAGCGGCACCGGGCCGAACTCGAGGGCGTCGCACCGGTCGTGCTCGTCGACGGCAAGGATCTGTTCTGGTGGGGCATCCGAACGCCGCAGGCGCTCCACCGCCTGGCGAACGTCGTGGGTGACATCGCACGGGAAGACTCATTCGATGGGCTGCCCTGAGTCCGCAGCGCGCAGGCTGGTCGTAGACTGATTGGTCGATGAGCCGACGAGGCGCAGCTTCGCCCTTCGACCAGGACATTTCGATTGCCTGGGGCTGGCATGCCGGCAACGACGCGAGCGCGGTGCACGTCTCGTGAACTCGCACAATCCACTGGAGGGCGAGGAGCATGGGGCGCCAGTCAACCCCTTCAGCGCCTTCGCCGGACATCCGGCCCTCGCACGCGCATTCACGTTCTTGAACAGCCAGGTGCTGATGGCGACGTCGCTCAGCCAGCGTCATCGCGAGCTGCTTGCGCTGCGCACGGCGGCCCAACGCTCGGGTGGTTATGAATGGATACGGCAGGTGTTCGTCGGACGCGACGGTTCGCTCCAGGACGAGGAAGTCTTCGGATTGCGTTCGATGCCGACGCTTCCTTCTGGAGCGGCCTCGACGCGACTCTGATGTTGGCAGCGGACGAGCTCGTACGCGACCGTGAGATCAGTCACGCAACGCGAGCTGCCTTGGAACGCGAGCTGGACACGGAACAGATCCTCGATCTGATCTTCACGGTCCGTACGTACGAGACGCTGGCCGTGATGATGCGGGCCGTAGGCATACAGCCTGACGATCCGCATCGCCGCGCCCGCGGTGACTGAGCAGCGCCGAGCCATGACATGGGAAGGGTCGGTCGGCGAAGCCAATGCTCATAACGCATCAAGCAGAGCGAGCTTGCGCACAGCAGCGATCGAAAGGAACTGAATTGGGACGCATCGACCCGATCCCGCCGCGCGAATGGCCACCGGAGATGGCGGACGCGCTCACCGCGATGACCCCACCCTCACCCAGGTTCTCGGTGACGCCACCGGACGCCGACCGCGCCAAGCCGATGAACATGCTCGGCGTGATGGCCCACCACCCCGCGCTCGCGCCGCGCTTACTTCACGTTCGGCGGTCACGTGCTCATGGCGACCACGCTCACCGAACGTCAACGCGAGCTGCTCGCCCTGCGCACGTCCGCGTTGTGCCTCTCCGATTACGAGTGGGCACAGCACTTCTCGATGGGACGCGACGCGGGATTGACTGACGAGGAGATCTCCCGGATCGCCTTCGGACCCGATGCTCCGTTCTGGAGCGACTCGGACCGGGCCGTCCTGCGCGCCAACGACGAGCTGTTCCACGACGGCATCATCAGCCACGACACCTGGGACGCGCTGTCGGTCGACCTCGACCACCAACAGATCCTCGACCTCATCTTCACCGTCGGCTCGTACGAGACGCTCGCCCGCATGATGCGCTCGGTCGAGCTGCCGCTCGACCGGGCGTACGTCGAGGCCTTCACCCGTCCGGCGTGAGCCGACCGAGCTACCGACGCTGCGGGAGGTCGCCGACCTGCGCCTGCGCCCAGGCGAGGTCGTTGTCCTGGGTGCGGAGCTCCTGCACCACCGAACGTGCCCATGCGAGGTCGTCGGAACGTTGTGCGGTACGGGCGCGCTCGAGATCGATGCCGTAGACACGCGCCGCGTTCTCACCGAGGATCTTCGCCTTGGTCGCGGGCGTCAGCGGTGAGTAACCGAACTCCTCGCACATGTCGTCGGGGATCTGGAACGCACGGAACGCGTCGACCAGCGGCTGCGCCGACCCGTACCAGATGCTGTCGGTGCCCCAGATCACGTTGTCCTCACCGAGCCCCGCGATCAGCTTCCCGAGGAGATGGGCAGCTTCGCGCGGCCTCCGGATGAGCGAGAACCACGTGGTTCCGAGCTCGGCGTAGACGTTGCTCCCCTGGTCGAGCCCAGCGTCCTCGACGGTGCGGAGCAGCCGGTTGGCGCCGACGTCGGCGGTCTCGTCCGTGTACGGGCCTTCGGGGAGCTCGAGCTCAAAGGC
Organism: uncultured Actinomycetes bacterium; assembly: GCA_963756895.1. GTDB lineage: Bacteria > Actinomycetota > Acidimicrobiia > IMCC26256 > DASPTH01 > DASUAS01. Next base: position 396,706 of record CAVWPI010000007.1, read on the forward strand.
GGAGTGGTAGATGACGAAGCTGAGATCCGGAAACGCACGTGCGGCGGGCCCGACGTCGCGAGGGGAGCCGTTGTCGGCCAGCATCGCGCAGCCCTTGTGGGCGCAGACCACCGGCGCGCCGAGTGACCGGGCACGCTCGAGGAACGGCAATCCGTACTGCTCGTCGTCGAGCATCCAACCCTCTTGCCACCCCTCGGGCGTCATCTTGCCCGGGGTGTACACCTTCCAGCCGACAGGATCGAGCTCCTCGTGCCACTGCTCCATCGCCTCGATCTCCGCGGCCTTGTTCGCGATGACGACGGCGTGGTTGAGCAAGCGCCCGGTTTCGGCGAGGTTGTCGATGAGCATGCGGGCGACTGCCATCTCCTCGTTCTTCAGAGCCAGCGCCGCGGCCTGCGGATCGACGGGTTCGCCCACGGGCGACCCCGGACCGGAGGTCAGCACTGCGACTGCCGTCTCGGTCTCGAGGAACACCTTCCTGACATAGTCGGCCATGTCGCGAGCAGCGCCTCCGGTGAGCCCGTCGTCGACGTCGTGCCACCAGTCGGGCATGAGCGGTCGGTAGAGCGCGTCGAGTCCCGGGTTGCCGTCGACCCGCGACGCCGGCCCGGAGAAGTGCGTCTGCACGTCGATGACGACCTCGGGACCGGAGAAGTGGTGCTCGGCCGCGGTTGCGTCGATGGTGGCTTCTTCAGGGACATCGAAAAACTGCGTGCCCCACTCTTCGTTCAGTGCTCGTAGCCCGATCGCGGTGCCGCGCCGGCTCTCGATCAGCGCGCGGGCCACGGACCCGCTCCGCTCGCTCGTCTGCGTCGCCCCGGCTGCGATTCGCCGGAGCACTCGCCGGTCGGCGTCGCTGTAGCGACGCGGTCGGTACTCGTCAGTCGATCGTCGCTGCATGAAGAGCGGAACGGCGGTGGTCTTCGACAGATCACCCATGGAGCGACCCCCTCACGTGTCGGCGCAGGAACTCGCCCTGCGAGCGCCCGCCGGCGCAGAGACCGTACCGTAGACCGATCGGTCTATTCCGTCAACGATGGAGACGGAGGTGCGCATGGGTACGGCGCGCCGTGCGCGTCCCGGCCGTACCGGACCGGGACGCGCACCGCGACTGCTCAGTTTGCGAGCACCGCCGGGGTCGCACCCGGCGTGTCGACGCCGCCGACTCCGACGACCCGGGCACCTTCGATCCCCAGGATGTTCGGGAGCCCCTCGGCGACCTCTTCCACCGTGGGGCGGTCGCCGCTGAGCGTCAGGCCCGCGGTCTCGAGCACGACGATCCGCTCGACCGAACCACCACCCACGGCGAACACCTCGCCGTTGAACGGCACCCCCTCGCTGGCGAGGTACGTGACGACCGGCGCGACCTGCTCGGGCGGCATCCCGGGCATGATCGGCGGCAGCGTCTCCTCGGGGACATCCATCAGGATCGACATCGCGTTCGCGTTCGCCATGCGCGTCGAGCCCCGCGGCATGATCCCGTTCACCTGGATGCCGGTGCCGGGCGCATCCGCTGCCATGTTGCGGATGAGCGAGAAGCATGCTCCCTTGGCCGCGCCATAGCTCGTGAGCTTCGGCATGCCGAACACCGACTCCGACGTCACGTTGACGAAGCGCCCGTAGCCGGCCTCGACCATGTGGGGCCATGCAGCCTTCGAGACGAAGAGCGAGCCGTAGAAGTGCACGTTGATCATGGCGCGGAACTGGTCGAGCGACAGGTCGGCGAACGCGCCAGGGTCGCTGATGCCAGCGTTGTTGACGACGATGTCGAGCTTCCCGAAGTTGCCGACGGCGACATCGATGATGCCAGCTGCCTCGTCGGCGTCAGAGACGTCGGCGTAGCACGCAACCGCCTCGCCGCCGTCCGCCTCGATCTCCTTGACCACGTCGTCCGCGGGTCCCTGCGAGCGACCGGTGCCGTCGAGTTCGCCGCCGAAGTCGGCGACCACGACCTTCGCGCCCCGCTTCGCCAGGAGCAGCGAATGCTCCCGACCCATGCCGCGCGCGCCGCCCGTGACGACGGCAACACGTCCGTCGAAGCGAATCTCGTCCATGTTTCTCTCCCCTTCTGGTGCTGTCATGCAGGTGGCACCTAGCCACCCGTCAAGGTCGATGTGGGTCTGGTCAGCGCGCGCCGAACATTCGGCGAGCGAGAGCGCCGTGTGCGGCGTTCCCCTCCGCGGCGGAGACGCTCGTGGACTAGGCGCTCGGAATGACGACCGGGAGCTTCTCCCAGCTTCGCAACGGCGGACTCACCTCGAACACCGCGTTGTCGGTGTCGATGTCCCACACGGGATAGCGCTTGAGGACCTCTTCCATCACGATCCGCGCTTCGATCCGGGCAAGGTTCGCACCGAGGCAGTAGTGGGTGCCGAAGCTGAGCGACATGTTCGTCGCGTTGCGCGTGATGTCGAAGACGTCTGGCTCGTCGTAGTGGCGTTCGTCGCGGTTCGCCGCCGCGAGCACCGCGGCGATCGCGCTCCCCGCCGGCACCACCCCGCCATGGATCTCGAAGTCCTCGGTGACGTACCTCGCGGCCTCGATAGCAGGCGGCTCGTAGCGGAGGGCCTCCTCGACCGCACCACCAACGAGATTGAGGTTCTCGACGACCATGCGCCGCTGGTCGGGGTGCTCGGCGAGCAGCTGACCGCAGTACGTGATCAGGCGGCCCGTCGTCTCGTTTCCGGCCGCAGCGAGGACGTTGACGAACATCAGGAGCTCGTCGAGCGTCATCGTGCGCATCTCGCCGTGCGCGTCCTCGTACTCCGTGGTCAGGAGCTTCGTGACGACGTCGTTCGAGGGGTTGTCACGGCGCCACGTGACGTAGTCGATGAGGAGACTGGTGTCGAAGAGCCGACCCGGGTTGCGCTCTTCGCTCTCGGCATAGTCGTCCATCGCCTCGCGCAGCTCGTCCTGCTGCGTGGACGTGAGGCCGAGGAGCATTCCGATCACCCGCATCGGGACGATCTCGCCGATGTCCTTGGCGAAGTCGAAGCCCTCGGGCGGCAGCTCGTCGAGGACCTCGATGCAGAACTGACGGATCTGGCCGTCGAGGGCGGCAACATTCTTCGGTGTGAAGAACGCGCGGCGAGAGCAGCGACCGGTGGATGCCGTGGAAGGGCTCGTCCTCGAAGAGGACGGTTCCAGGTGGAATCTCGATCCCCGACTTGATGAGGTCGATCGTGCCGCCGTACTTGTTGATGAACGTCTTGTTGTTGGACAGCACGCTGGCGACGTCGTCGAAGCGTGTCACCGCGTAGAAGTCGCGCTCTTCGTTGTAGTAGAGCGGCGCTTCGTCGCGCATCCGCTTGAACGTCGGATAGGGGTTCCGCATGATCTCGAAGTCGGCGCTGTCGTAGAACACGTCGGACGTTGACACCGTGGACATCTGTGTCCCCCTCCTACGGTTGGCGGCGCGGCGGCGAGATTAGACCAGTCGGTATATCGCCGTCAACGCGGAATGGCACTCGTCCCGTCGAGTAACTACCTCAATGCTGAGCGTCTGCCCTGCGCAGTACCGGTTCGGCTTGCTTGACGAGCGTAGACCGTTCGGTCAACAATCGCTCTCGGAACTAACGACGCGCGGAGGATACGCATGACGCAGGTAGCTGAGCCCGGCACGACGAACGCGACGACCGACGAACGGCGCGTGATGGTCTTTTCGTCCGACAACCACGTCGGCCCCCGCCTGAAGGAGGACCTCCGGCAGTACTGCCCCGAGAAATACCTGTCCGACTTCGACGATTACGCGAACTCGCCCGTCGGCGACGCGGTGCGCAACCGCGTGATCAACGAGCCCGCGTACTCCGACGCGTACATCCACGGGCGGGAGCGCAACCTCGCCACCGCAGGGCACTACGACCCGACCGCCTTCGTGCGCGACCTGGACCACGAAGGGATCTCGGGCGCAGCCATCTTCCACCAGAGTCTCAACGGGCAGCCCTTCCCGCTGGACGTCACGAACTCGTTCGGCCAAGGGATCCCGAGCGCCGAGACGCGAGAGATCGCCGGGGTGGGGCGACAGATCTACAACCGCTGGCTCGCCGACTTCTGCTCGGTCGCGCCCGAGCGCATGGTGGGCCTGGCCCAGCTCCCGTTCTGGGACATCGACGCCGCCATCGCCGAGCTCGAGTGGTGCGCCGACCACGGTCTCAACGGCGTCAACTTCCCCGCGCCGGGCACGTCCGGCATGGTGCAGCCATCCGATGAAGCGATGGATCCGTTCTTCAGCGCGGCGGCAACGCTGGGGATGACGCTGACCACCCACATTGGCGCCGCACCGCCTCAGCCCGAAGGACCGCGTGCGGGCCTGGAGCAGGGCCTCACCAACATGAGCTTCGGCCTGGTCGACACGCTCGCCTGGGGCCTGCGGACCGCCTACATGCTGTGCATGTTCGGCGTGTTCGAGAAGCACCCGGACTTGAAGCTCGTGATCACGGAGATCCCCGGGGTGTCGTGGAGTGGCATGGTGCGCAACATGGACTCCGTGCACTTCACCCCGGTCCGCAGCCAGGGACGGGAGGTGCTCCCCCGTCCGCCGAGCGAGTACCTGGCTTCCAACGTCTGGCTGGGGAGCAGCTTCCAGTCGCGCCAGGAGGCGATCGACGCAATCGAGTGCGGTGCTGCTGACCGATTCATCTGGGGATCGGACTACCCACACCCCGAGGGGACGTTCAGCTACACGGAGGATCCCGCCCGCGGGGCCATGTCGCCGATCGCCCTCGCCTCGACGTACCACGATCTGCCGCACGACGCGATCAGGATGATGGCGGGCGAGAACGCATTGAGGGCGTACCCCCGCGTCGACGGCGCTGCACTCGCGCAGGTTGCGGAGCAGCGTGGGAATGACGATCGAAGAGATCGCCACCGAGCCCGACCTGGCGCTGCACCCGTTCATCGAGGACACCGGCACCTTGGCCTTCCGCACCTACGGTGCCTGGTCGTAAACCAGCGCGATCGCCGGTATTGAACGGGCCGGAGCCCTCGAGCTCCGGCCGTTCAGTGCTCGACGAGCAGCGAACCGGGAAGTCCGAGTTCCTCGAGCAGGAGTTGGTAGGCCAGCCAGCCCATGTAATGGGACCCGCTGACCTTTCCGGTCGCGCGGGCGACGTCCGGCGGGATCGTCGTGGGCGTGCCGGCGGCTGCCGCGAGCAGCTGGATGCGGCACGACCGCTCCATGGCCACGAGCCACCAGGCCGCCTCGTCGACGCTCGTCCCCACCGTGATCAGGCCGTGGTTCTGATGGATCAGCGCCTTGCCGTCGCCGAAGGCACGCCCAAGCCGGTCGCCGTAGTCGGCGTCGAGGACGACCCCGTCGTACTCGGCGAAGACCACGTGGTCGTCGTAGAACGCGCACGCGTCCTGCGTGATCGGGTCGAGCAGCCGTCCGAGGCTGGAGAACGTCGTGCCGTGGAGCGCGTGCGCGTGCGCGGCCGCCACCACATCGGGGCGGGCCCGATGGATCGCCGAGTGGATCGCGAAGGCCGGGCGGCTGAGCAGGCCGTCGCCCGACACGACGCGACCGTCGCCGTCCACGAGCAGGAGATCGTCGCGCGTGATCCGGGCGAAGCTGATCCCGAGGCGGTTCACCCAGAACAGCTCGGGCTGCGCGGGATCGCGCACGGTGACGTGACCGGCGCCGGCGTGGGTGAAGCCGAGCGCACTGAAGGCGCGGAACACGGAGACGAGGCGATGGAGACGGAACTCGCGCTCGTCGTCGGCCGACTCGAACACCGGCGGCCTCGGTAGGCCTCGCGACTTGTCTCGAACTTTGGTCACAGGGCTCCCTTTCACTGGCCGCGCCGACGCGCGGGGCCGCCGTCGGATCCTGGCAAAGGTTCGTTGCGGTGCGTATTCTGAAACCTCTAGACGGTTACTTCAAGTTGCCGAGCGACCTCCAGCAACGACAGGACAGCTCCGATGACGACAGACGCGCGCTCCGACCGCTACGTGATCATCTCGGCCGACACCCACGCCGGCGCCAGCATCGCCGACTACCGCGAGTACCTCACGCGTGACCTGCACGACGAGTTCGACGCGTGGGCCGCTCGATTTCAACGATGCGTGGGGCGAGATCGACACGAACCAGATGGACACCGACGACGACGACCTCCGGATCGGGGTCGCGTCGTTCATGTCGCCGTACAACTGGGACAGCGCACGACGTGCCGAGCACCTCGACGCCGACGGCATCGCCGCCGAGGTGATCTTTCCGAACACGGTGCCGCCCTTCTACCCGTCGTCGATCATCGGTGCGCCCGCGCCGACAACGGCTGAGGAGTACCGGCTGCGCTGGGCCGGGATCAAGGCGCACAACCGCTGGATGGTCGACTTCTGCAACGAGTGGCCCGGACGTCGCGCCGGACTCGCGCAGGTGTTCTTCGACGATCTCGACGACGCGATCGCGGAGGTGCAATGGGCCAAGGAGGCAGGGCTGCGCGGCGTGCTCATCCCCACCGACCACTTCGGGAAGCTCGTGCCCCTGTACGAGTACCGGCTCGATCCGTTCTGGGCCGCCTGTGCAGAGATGGAGATGCCGGTGCATCGGCACGCCATCGTCGTCAGCAACGCCGAGACGCCGGAGGACGGGCCACAGGCTCCTGCCATTGCGATGTTCGAGGGCAAGTGGTGGAACTACCGCGGCTTCGCGCACCTGGCGCTGGGCGGTGTGTTCCAGCGCCATCCCGAGCTCAAGTTCGTCTTCACCGAGACCTTGAACACCTGGGTTCCGCGCATCCTCCGCGAGGCGGACGAGTTCTGCCACGACTCGATGCGACCCCAGTCCATGCTGTACCCATTCACGCACAATGCCGTCACCAAGCTCGACATGTTGCCGAGCGAGTACTGGCATCGCAACTGCTGGCTCGGAGCGTCACAGCTGGTGAAGCGGGTCGTCGACAGCCGCGACGTGATCGGTGTGGACCGCATCATGTGGGGCGCCGACTACCCGCACCACGAGGGAACATGGCCCCACAGCGAGATCGCGCTGCGCTTGAACTTCTCCGAAGTCTCGGAGGCCGAAGTCCGCAAGATGACCTCGGAGGTCGCAGCCAACCTCTACAACTTCGATCTGCCGTTCCTGCAGACCGTCGCGGACAGGATCGGGCCGACCGTAGAGCGCATCGCAACGCCGGTGTCCGCCGACGAGGTGCCTCGGCGCACGATGTGCCACACGTTCGTCGAAGCGGAGCACGCGTTGTCAGCCACCTCGGCGTGACGGCCCTGGCGTTCGATCACGCTCCCCAGCGCCGGAGCCTCTCCGAGATCCACTCGAGTCCTCGAGCGATCGCGTCGGGATAGCCCTCTTCTTCGATCCGCGGGCCGACGACCTCCAGCTCGAACGGTCCTGCGTAGCCTGCGTCGAGAAGTGTGCCGAGAAGCCACTCGACCGGCATGTCGCCGTCACCCGGCACCCGACGGTTCAACCGGGCACCGTCGCCGACCGCGAAGTCGTTCACTTGCACGACTGCGAACCGGTGGACGTGCTCTCGAAACGTACGTCTGAGATGGCAGTCGTACCAGCAATTCTGGAGCTCGACGCACACCCCGACCTCGGCTCGGTGGGAGAGCTCGACCGCGTCGTCGAGGGAGTGCACGAATCCGAGATCGCGTGTCGACGTGCTGCTGGTCTCGATCGCCAGGGTCACGCCACACTCGCGCGCGTACGAGACCACGGGCGCAAGGGCATCGACGAGCAGCTCGAAGGCGTCGTCACTCGGCATGCGCGACGGCGCGGGCCCGGAGACGAAGTAGCACGGCGCGTCGTCGAGCGCCGCGGCGATGTCGATCGACGGGCGCAGGGCATCGAGCGCGCCCGTCGGGCCTGCGTCAACGAGTGGAACGCGTACCGTGGCTGCGAGCACGCTCGACGTCTGCAGCCCGGCGGTGAGGATCCGTTCGACCCCGCGCTCGGGCTCGTCGATCAGCTTGTGGGCCGTGACGCCAATCAGCGAGATGCCGGCGTTCGCGTAGAACTCGAGGTCCTCGGCGAGCGTCCAGCGCACTGACGACATCTGGCTGGCCGACACTCGGGGGTGGTACGTGCTGGACGGCATCGGGACCGAGTCTGGCGCGTCAGAAGGAGGTCGTGAGCGGCGCGTCGAATCCGCGGCCCTTACCGAGCATGCGCGGGCCCATCGTCGCGGAGCCGGCGGCGTCGATGATCTCGACGCGGAAGCCCAGCTCGTCGTGGTGGTATGACCACCCGAGAACACCCGAGCCGTCGAGGCCGTGCGCACCCATCGGGCACGCCGTTGCTGCGAGGTGCGCGCTGCTCGCCTGCATGTCGTCGACCAGATAGCCGATGTGGTGCAGGTTCGATGTGGCGTTGCACTCCCACGGCGAGCCCGGTCGCCCCTCGACCAACTCCAGGTGGGGCGCTCCGAGCGAGTAACAGAGCGTGAAGTCGTCGACGACGGCCTCGGTGAGGTCGGCGCGCCGGTACGGGAACGGGAACCGCCGCACCGGACCCCATTCGACGCCGAGCAGCTGCATGAGGTGCTCGCGCGCCGTGTCGATCTGCGGCACGACGATGCAGACGTGGAAGAGCTCCGAACGTTGCACGGCTACGTGGGCTCGGGAAGGTCGACGTGCGCCCCGCTCATCGCGAAGGCCTGCTTCGTGCCGTGCTCCACGCGTGTCTTGACGAAGTTGAACTCTGAGCGCTCTTCGCACCGTCGCCGTACCACGCGTAGGCGTTGTTTCATGTCGCTGCCGGCGCTGAAGACACCGCCGGCACCGCGGAGGTGCACCACTTTCACATCGCCGTCGTCGGCGAGCTCATCGAGATACGCGCGCATCTCGCGACGCAACACCGGGCTGTAGGAGTTTCCGCGTTGCGGGTTGTCGATGGTGATGCGGGCGACGCCCGTCTCGTCATCGTGGCTCACGAGTACACGACCCTCGCTCACATCGGTCCCTTCGTCGTCGATCCGCGGCTGGCATTGCAACGCCCGCGGTCCGTACGGTAGTAACTCCTTAGTATCTAGATGTATTGGTTGGCAAGACCGCGATGACGCGCGATGCGCGCGTGCTCACAGGCCGGCTCGGAGGGTCATGGAATTCCGTCTCGACGAAGCGCAGGTCAGCTTGCAAGAGACGGTGGCCCGGCTCTGCCGCGCCTGGTTCCCGCTCGACGCACTCGCGGCGCGGGAGGGACTACCGATCGATCCGGCCGCCTGGCGCGAGCTGGCCGACCTCGGGGTCTTCGGCATGTTGCAGCCCGAGGCGGCCGGCGGCATCGGCCTCACCACCGTCGACGCCGTCATCGTGTTGGAGCAGTTGGGGAGCCATCTGGGACCCGGCCCACTGGTCTGGACCCTGCTCGCGGCGCCACTGGTGGAGGGCGCGGCCGCCGGAGCGACACGCGCGTCGGCGGAGTAGAAGCACGCGAGGTGATCGACGGGACCGTCGTGGTCGAGCATGCCGGCGAGATCGACGTGCTCCTGGTGATCGGCGACGAAGGCGTCCGTGCGCATCGCGCCGACGCACTCCCGCCGCCCACCCCGCTCGACTCACTCGACCCGCTCACGACGTTCGGTCGGGTCACCGGCCTCGGGCCCGGGGAGCAGGTCGGCTCGTCCGCCGACGTGGCGCAGCTGCGCACCGTGGGGACCCTGTTCACCGCTGCGATGGCGGCGGGGATCAGCGCCCGTGCGCTCGAGATCGCGCGCGACTACGCGCTCGAGCGGCACCAGTTCGGTGCGCCGATCGGGTCCTTCCAAGCTGTGAAGCACATGCTCGCCGACATGTACGTCCGCAACGTCTCCGCGCAGAGCGCGACCTACGCCGCATCGGCGGTGCTCCGCGAGCCGGGCGACGACGACGCGCGGCGCGCGGTTGCGGGCGCCAAGCTGCTCGCTGCAGACGCGGCCGTGGTGAACGCCAGCAGCGCCATCCAGGTGCTGGGCGGCATGGGGTTCACGTGGGACATGTTGCCCAACTACCTGCTCAAGCGGGCGTGGGTGCTGGAGACCGAGTTCGGCGAGAGCCAGGAACACGCGCGCGTTCCTCGGTTCCACGCTGGCATCCACTCGCGCCTGAAGCAGGAGAACCCATGGAATTCGACACGATCCGGTACGAGGTCGACGGTCGCATCGCCACGATCACGCTGAATCGGCCCGACCAGCTCAACGCGATCAACCCGCAGATGACGGCCGATCTCCGGCAGGCGTACGCCGCGGCGGAGGCGGACGACGCAGTGTGGACGCTCGTCATCACGGCCATGGGTCGCGCCTTCTGCACCGGCGCCGACGTGGGTGACATCTCCGACGACTTTCGCGTGATCTACGAGGGCGAGTCCTACCTCGCGACGCTTCCACAGTGGGAGGCACCCCAGGAGGGCACGCCGCCGTTCCGCAACATGACCAAGCCAATCATCGTCGCAGTGAACGGGTTGTGCTGCGGTGCCGGGCTCGACTGGGTGACGACCGGCGACGTGGTGATCGCGTCCGAGCGTGCGCAGTTCTTCGACCCTCACGTGAGCATCGGGCTGGTGTCGGCCCGTGAGTCCGTGCGCCTCGCGCGGGTGCTGCCGACGAACATCGCGATGCGCATTGCGATCACCGGCCGCCACGAGCGCATGGGCGCGCAGCGCGCGTACGAACTCGGGTTGATCTCCGAGGTGGTCGATCACGATGACCTCGTGGAACGCGCCCTCGAGATCGCGGAGCTCGTCAACCGCAACGCTCCACTGGCGGTGCGCGGTACGCGCCTCGCGATCCGCAAGGGCCTCGACGTGCCACTGCACGAGGCCGAGATCATGGCCGAGGCATTCCGCGAGCGCGTGCTCTACACCAAGGACGCGCGGGAGGGCCCGGCGGCGTTCCTGGAGAAGCGCGACCCCAACTGGAGCGCGTCGTGACCGCGGTCGACGAGTGGGCGCCGGGAGGCCGTCGATGGACCTGAGCTACTCCGAGGCCGACGAGCGCTTCCGCAAGGAGGTCCGCGCCTGGCTCGACGACGCGGTCGCGGACTACGGATCCCCCCCGCCGCGCGGAGACTGGCCGGCCCGGCGCGCGTACGACACCGGCTGGCAACGGCTCCTCGACGAAGCCGGCTACGCGGGGCTCAACTGGCCGGTCGAGTTCGGCGGACGCGGGCTGCCCGCGTCACAGCAGCTCGTGTACTACGAGGAGTACGCGGCGTCAGGCGCGCCGTACGTCGGCATCAACTTCTGCGGCAACGCGCACGCGGGTCCGACCCTCATCGCCGAAGGCACCGAGGAGCAGCGTGCGTTCCACCTCCCCCGTATCCTCAACGGCGAGATCGTGTGGTGCCAAGGCTTCTCCGAGCCCGAGGCCGGCTCCGACCTCGCCTCGCTGCGCACCCGGGCCGTGCGCGACGGCGATCACTACGTGGTGAACGGCCAGAAGATCTGGAGCACGCGCGCGCACGTCGCCGACTTCTGCGAGCTGCTGGTGCGGACCGACCCCGACGCGCCAAAGCACAAGGGCATCTCCTGGCTCATCCTCGACATGCGCACGCCCGGCGTCGAGGTGCGCCCGATGCGCACCGTCGACGGCGAGGACCACTTCTGCGAGGTGTTCTTCGACGACGTGTGCGTCCCCGTGAGCAACCTGGTCGGCGCGGAGAACGACGGGTGGCGGGTCGCCAACGTGACCCTGCGATTCGAGCGAGGCACCGCGTTCGCCCAGCACATCATCAGCCTGCGCGCCGAGCTCCGCAGGCTCGTGGGCATCGCCGAGGCGCGCGGGGTGTGGGACGACCCCGGGCTCCAGCGCGACGTCGGCCAGCTCGACGCCCGCATCGACGGCCTGTGGCGCATGACCCAGCGGTGCGTGACCGAAGCCGAGGCAACGGGTCTCCCCTCGCCGCTCGGGTCGGCGGTCAAGCTGGGATACAGCGAGCTCGGCCAAGAGATCGCGAAGCTCGAGATGCGCCTGCTCGGTCGCCGCGCGCTCGCCACCGACGGCCTCGACACGCTCGACGCCCACGTCGTGCACGACTACCTCTGGGCGTTCCAGAACACCATCGCGGCCGGGACATCGCAGATCCAGCGCAACCTCATCGCCGAGCGGATCCTCGGCATGCCCAAGGCCCGATGAGCGACCCCCGGCAATCGACGCCGAAGGTGCTCGACGGTGTCCGGGTGCTCGACTTCGGGCGGTTCGTCGCGGCACCGTGGTGCAGCGCGATCCTCGGCGACATGGGCGCCGACGTCATCCGAGTGGAGAAGCGCGACGGCGGCGAGGACCGTTGGGTGCAAGCGGTGACCGAAAGCGGCGAAGGCGGCATGTTCCTGCAGTGCAACCGGAACAAGCGCTCGCTCACCTTGGACTCGAGGACCGCGGAAGGCGGCGAGATCGTCCGCCGCTTGCTCGCCGGCACCGACATCGTCGTCGCGAACATGCCGCCTGCGGCGATGCGAGCCAGTGGTCTGGACTACGAGAGCCTCCAAGCCGTGCGCGGCGACATCATCCTTGCCAGCGCGACGACCTACGGCGAGGGTGGTCCGTACAGCGATCGCATCGGCTTCGACGGCACCGGGCAGGTCCTCTCCGGTGCCACGTTCCGACAGGGCCTGCCCGACCTACCCATCCGCTCGTCGGTGCCCTACGTCGATTTCGCCACCGCGATGGGCCTGGCGGTCGGCGTCATGATGGCGCTCTTCCACCGAAACCAGACGGGTGAGGGCCAGCACGTCGAGGGCGCGCTCCTGCCGACGGCGCTCATGATGTCGAACGGGCTGCTCATCGAGCGCGAGGCGCTCGGCGTCGAGCGTCCCCGGATCGCGAACCGTGGCTACGCGGTCGCGCCGTGCGATCTCTACGAGGTGGCCGACGGGTGGTTCTTGCTCCAGGTGGTCGGACAACCCATGTTCAAGCGCTGGTGCCGGATGGTGGGACGGGAGGATCTGTTCGAAGATCCGCGCTTCGCCAGTGACGACCTGCGCGCCGAGCACGGCGACGTCCTGAACGACGTGATGCAGGAGTGGTGCAGGCACATGACGCGCGCCGAGCTCATGGCCAGTGCCGATGCCGCGAAGCTCCCGGCTGCACCGTTGGCGTCGCCCGGCGAGGTGCTCGAGGATCCGCACGTCGCGGCGATGGGCTACCTCCAGCGGGTCGACTTCCCGGGCGCGGCACGTCCGGTGCCGATCATCGAGACCCCGTTCCGCATGTCCAAGACGCCGGGCGCGATCACGACGCGCGCGCCGATGCTCGGTGAACACACCGACGAGATCCTGGGCGAGATCGGATTCGACGCCGACGAGATCGCCGAGCTCCGAGCACACGAGGTCGTCTGAAGCGTGACTGAGGCACCGTCTCCGTCGACGACTCGAACCGTCCCCGCGCTGCTGGCCGAGCGCGTCGCTGCCGTCGGCGACCGCGCGCTGCTCGTCTGCGACGACGACACGCTCACCTACGCAGACGCCGACAGGCGATCGGCGGGGTTGGCCAAGGGCTTGTTGGCGGCCGGGTTCGGCAAGGGCAACCACATCGGGCTCCTGCACCCGAACGGGAGCGCGTTCGTCGTCGCGACGCTCGCCGCGGCGCGGATCGGCGCGGTCACCCTTCCGCTGAGCACACTCTCGACGACCGCCGAGCTGCGGGTGCTGCTGCGCAACGCCGACGTCCAGGTGCTGCTCGCCGGCCGCTCGCATCGTGGCCGAGACCACGTCACCGACCTCCAGCACGCCGTGCACGACTTCGATCCTTCCGGGGACGTCGCGGTCTCCACGTCCGAGGTCCCCGCACTCCGACGCATCGTGTTCGAGACGGACGCGATCGTCGAGGAAGGTCGCGGCGTCAGTGACGAGATGCTCGCAGCGAGAGCGGCGGCGGTCCGACCGTCGGATCGACTGGTCATCGTCCACACGTCGGGATCGACGAGTGAACCCAAGGGCGTCATCCACCAGCACGGCCCGTTGCTCCGCCACGTCGAGCTGCTCAACGAGTTCACCCACTGCCGGCCCGACGACGTGTTGTTCTCCAACTCCCCGTTCTTCTGGATCGGCGGGTACGCGTACTCGTACCTGGCGACGCTGGTCGCCGGCGCGACGCTGGTGTGCTCGAACGCCACGGACGCGACGCAGACGCTCGATCTGCTCGAACGGACGCGCCCGACGATCGGGATCGGCTTCCCGAGCACCGTCGCGCACCTGGTCGTCGATCCTTCCTTCACCCAGCGCGACTTCACTTCGCTGCGCCGCGGCAACCTCTGGCCGCTGATGCCGGCCGACGTCCGACCGGCCGATCCCGAGTTGCGTCACAACATGCTGGGCATGACCGAGGCCGGGAGCGTGTGCCTCGCGAGCGACGACGACGTCGACCAGCCCGAGCACCGCCGCGGCTCCTTCGGTCGGGCCGTCCCCGGCCTCGAGTCCAAAGTCGTCGACCCCGACAGCGGCGCGGAGTGCACGACCGGCGAGGTGGGTGAGCTCTGGTTCCGCGGCCCCAACCTGATGGAGGGGTACTACGGCCGGGAGCGCGCCGACACCTTCACCGTCGACGGCTGGTACCGCACCGGCGACCTGATGCACGTCGACGCCGACGGCTTCCACTACTTCACCGGTCGCCGCGGTGACATGATCAAGACGACGTCGGGCGCCAACGTCGCGCCACGCGAGGTGGAGGCGGCGATCGCCGAGGTCACGGGGCTGACCGCGCACGTCGTCGGCATCGAGGACTCGAAGCTGGGCCAGCTGGTCGCTGCTGCAGTCCGCGTGCCCGAGGCACAGCAAGCTCCCGACGAAGAGGAGCTCCGCGCACTCCTCAAGCTCCGCCTCTCCGCGTACAAGATCCCGAAGCGCTACCTCTTCCTCAGCGACGACGCGGTGCCGATGCTGTCGAGCGGGAAGATCGACAACCATGCGCTGAAGGAGCTGCTCCGAACATCGTGATCGGCCCGCATCGGGACCTCAACGGGGAAGGCGCACGACGTGACGACCGGTCACGACGTCGCGGTCCCCCGAGCGGACCCGGGTCGCACAGGTGACGACGGTCCCGTCCTCGTCGTCGTGCTGGACGTCGGTCACCTCGCCGGAGATGGTCAGCATCTCGCCCGGGTGCGCGGTCGCATGGTTGCGGTCCTCCATGGAGATCAGTGCGCGCGGTGACCCGGCCCACGCGGTCACCAGCTCGACCTGCCACGCCGACATGAGGGGCCCGGGGACGAGCACGTCGGGGTAGCCCTCGCGGCGCGCCCACTCGGTGTCGTAGTGGATGCGGTGCGCGGTCCAGTGGGCGACGCCGAAGAGGAACATCCCGACGCGCGTCGCGGTGCGCTCCGAGGACCCGAGGCTGTCGCCGACGGACACGGTCGCGCCCGGCCGCAGGCCGCTCATCGGAACACGAAGGTGATGCCGTGCCGCGCCACCGGCTCACCGCGCTGGTTCTCGTAATCGGTCTCCGTCTCGACGAACAGGAGCGGTCCGCTCCGCCCTTCACGGGGCGTGATCGAGACGAGACGCTGCGTAGCGTGGATGACGTCGCCCACACGGACCTCGCCGAGGAAATGGGTCTTGGCGCCGGCGACCGCGGAGCGCCCGTCGATGCCGGGCACGCCGACCCACGCGTGCTGGCCGTCTTCGAGGAGCTCGACCTCGCCGACCACAGGACGGCAGGCCGACAGGAAGAACAACGGCGGCGCCACGACGGCCGCGATGCCGTCGGCGTCGTCGCCACGTGGCAGGTCCGCGGTCGACGCACCGATACCCGCCAGGTACTCGCGCACGTGGCGGAGGGAGACGGGATCGCTCGTGAACTCCCGGGTCACCTTGCCCACGAGCGCCTCCACCCCTGGCGCGATCGTCGGGCCGGTCTGCTCGGCGGGCTCGTCGACGCTTCGTTCGGTCATCGGCGTCAGCGCGTCCCCGGGATCGCGCCCGTCGGCCAGCTCTCGTCGGCGCCGCGCGCACGCGAGCGACCGGGGCGGATGCTGCGCAGTGCCGGGTGGCGCAACATCAACGACGTCGTGGACGCCATGGTGAGATGCACGCGCTGCGCGCGCGCGTCGAGCAGGCGGACGAGGGCTTCCTCGTCCTCAGGTCCGGCGCGCTCGATGAACTCGACCAGCTCGGCATCGGCGTCGTCGGGGTCCGGACGATGCCCGAGCAGGTCGGCGAGGGCGTCGAGGTCGTCGGCGTCGAACGCTGACCCCACTTCGTCGACACGCTTCAGATGGTTGGCGATGCGTCCGAGCGCGGCGAGCTCGTAGTCGCCCGTCGCGCCGGCGACGCGGAGGCGATCGACGAGGCAGCGCAGTGCGGACGCGTGGCGACTGGGATGCGCTTCGGGAATCGCGACCGGCGCCAGCTCGTAGCCCCGGATCTCGGCGATCGCCTCGAACGACCAACGCGCACCGTTGACGTACCACGCGAGATAGGAGATCCAGTCGGTGCCCGGGAGCGGATCGGCGAGCGGCGGCCGTACCGAGAACACCGACTGCGCGTTGTAGAGGACGGTGTGGTATTCGATCACGTCGTGGTCGAGCGCCACGCCGGTCACGGCTTCGTAGCGCGCGCCGATCTCGGCGAGATCGCCGAGGGACTTGAGCGTGTCGCGAACGCGCAGCGCGGCGAGATCCATCATCGGATCTCCGACGTGCGCGTGTTCGAAGTCGAGCAGCCCGGTGATGCGACCGTCGTCGAACATGAACTGGAACGCGTCGTAGGTGATGAATCGGGCGTCGGCGAGGCGGTCGTCGGGGACGTGCTCGGCGAGCCATCGGCGGAGGAACACCTCGATGGGGTCCCGCGCCTGGCCGGCCAGGGCCCGGTCGTGGCCCTCCTGCATCAACCGCAGGAACGCGAGGCCTGTGCTGGCCGAGTCGTTCGGGATCGTGAAGCCGGCAGCAGCCACGGCATCGAGTGGGATCGCGTAGATGCGTGCGAGCAGCTCGAGGTACTCCTCGAGGAGCGCGTCGCGTTCGGCCTCGTCGGCCACGCCCGCGAGATCGACGAGGCCGGAGAGCCGGTCCATGACGAGCGCGTCCGGATCGTCGCAGAGCCCGTATGCGTGCGGGACCGGAAGCCCGTACGTCTCCAGGAGGTCGTGCACCGCGACCTCGTCGCGAATCCGGAACGGCATGACGATGCGCGCCTCGCGCTCGCCGCGCGCGTGCAGCGTCAGCAGTCGGCCGTCGACTTCGACGTCGACATCCCACGCCGGGCGCCAGCGCGCCTTGCGCTCGATGCGGCGGACCTGCCCTCCGACGGTGCGTTCGATCCAGGCCGAGAGGAGCCGGTCCTCGTCGGCATGCGTCGGGTCGGTGCCAGGGCCGCTCATGGCGAGCAGAGTATCTAAACGTTTAGATTGAGGAAGCTCGACCGACGGAGAGCCACGCACGTTCGACGGCCGGACACACGGTCGAGCAGAGGGGTAGCGCAGAATGACAGAAGATCCGAGCACGATCGTCTGGATCACCGGCGCGACGTCCGGCATCGGAGAGGCACTGGTCCGGACGTGTCCGTGGCCCAACACGAAGATCATCAGCGTGTCGCGGCGCGAGCACCCCGACCTCGAGTCCGTGTACTTCGAGATGACTGACATGGACTCCTGGTACAAGGTGGGCGAGCACCTCACCGAGAGGTTGGCGACGTTCCGCGGCGAGCGCGCGGTCTTCATCCACAACGCGCTGCTCTACCCCGGCGGCCGCTACTACCAGGGTGAGGGTCCTCTCGAGGTCCACCAGCGCGACATCATCGGCAACGGGGTGGCGCCGATCATCCTCGGGGACCTGTTCCTCCGCGCCGCGCAGCCGGCGGTGGACGCCGGCGTCGACTGCGGACTGGTGCAGATCTCGTCCGCATCCGCGCGCATCGCCTATCCCGGTCTCGCGATCTACTGCGCGTCGAAGGCAGCGATGGAGCAATGGGTCCGGTCGGTGCGCGCCGAGCGCGAGGATCGGGGAAAGGGTCCGTGGGTCGGTGCCATCCGCCCCGGGTTCGTCGACACGCCCTCCGCTCGCCGCGACGCCGAACTCGATGACGACGTGTACCCCGGAGTGCCGGGCATCAAAGAGGCGGTACGCACGGGCAAGGGAATGCTGGGCGCCGACGAGGCCGCGCTGAACATCTGGAACGCGATCCCCGACGACGTCATCGCGAAGCCCGTGCTGCTCTTCGGGGAGGCGGTCGGCGTCACCACCTGAAAGCGACGACGACCTCTTTCTTCGATGCCCAGCGTGTACATCCCCGGCGACGAAGCGACGCTTCGACGGTACGCCCATGTCGCCGGACGGCTCGAGGCCGACGGCTTCGATCGCATGTGGATCGGAGAGCTCAACGGTGCCGACGCGGTATCAGCGGCCACCCTGGCCGCCGTCGGCACCACGGATGCGCAGATCGGCGTGTTCGTCAACGTGTTCACCCGTGCGCCATCCGTGCTCGCCATGACCGCCGCATCCCTGGCCCAGATCGCACCCGGACGGGTGCAACTGGTGTTGGGCGTCGGCTCCCCGCTCTTTGTTGAGCGCTGGAACGGCATCCCGTTCGAGCGCACCTTCACGCGGCTTCGGGACACCCTGCGCTTCCTTCGCCAGGCGCTCACCGGCGAGCGCGTGGTGGGCCCGTTCGACTCCATCGTCAGCGGTGGGTTCTCGCTCGAGGACACACCAACCACGCCACCGGAGCTGCTCGTCGCGGCCACCGGACCTCGCGCCTTGGAGCTCGCGACGACCGAGGCCGACGGCGTCGCACTCAACTGGGTCCTCCCGAACGACCTCGACCGACTCGAACCGCTTCCGAGCGATCGGCACGACGTCACCCTCGTGGTCTCGGTGTGCCCAACCACCGATCGGCGCGTCGTCGACCAGTCGATGCGTACGATCATGGCCAACTACTTCCGCATCCCTGCGTACGCCGAGCAACAGCGTCGCCTCGGGCGCGCTGATCTGCTCGGGCCCCTGTGGACGGCGTGGGACGCCGGTGACGCTGACGCCGCGCGCGCCGCGCTGCCCGATTCGCTGATCGACGACTTCGTCGTGTGGGGCGAACCACGCGCGTGCCGTGATCGGCTCCTCGAGATCGAACGCGAGACGGGCGCGCGGATCGTCGCGACGTACTTCCCTCCGGAAGGGCTGACCTTTGAAGACGTCGCGCTGACATGAGCGACTGAGAGACTTGTCTCGTGAGTCGCCCGATTCGTGCAATGGATGTCCAGCACGTGAACGACGTCCACGAGGGCTATGACGCCGTGGTCGAGCACTACCGACGGCTCTTCGGTGGCGTCGTGGTGTTCGACCGCCTGCAACCGACCTGGCACGCGTGCCTGCTCGACGTCGGCGGCGTCCTCTTCGAGATCTTCGTGCCCGACGAGTTCTTCCTCCACACCCGATACGGCTCCCACTACCTCGGGATCGAGTTCCAGGTCGACGACATCGATGCGGTCCGCGACACGCTCGCCGCCCGGCACGTGCGAATCGCCCGCGACCTTGACGTCGCGGTGCACGCGCACGCAGCCGACTGCCACGGCGTCTCGCTCGAGTTCTTCGCCGGTGACTTCCACCACGATCCCGACCTCCTCGACCGCCCGATGCCGGCCGCGAGCTACTGGCGCGACGAGCATCCGCTCGGACTGACCGGCCTGCACGGCTGCACCATCGCCGTGCACCACTTGGAGTCGGCCACGGCCGACTTCCAGGCGCTGTTCGAGCACGAGGTGCTCTACGAGACCCCGCGCCCCACCGTTGCCGGCACCGCGATCGGGTTGCGCGTCGGCGGTGCCGTGCTCGAGCTCGTCGCACCGGACGGCGACGGCCCACTCCTGCAACTCCTCCTCGACCACGGCGAGGGCATCCGGTCGACCGTGTTCGCGGTCGCGGACCTGGCGCCGGTGCGGCGCCACTTCGACCGGCTCGACGTCGACCTCGTCCCGGGCACCCTCCCCGACTCGCTCGCCATCCCCGCCGCGCAGCATCTCGACGTGCTCGTCGAGTTCGCGGTCGTCTGAAGCGAGGTCAGTCGAACAGCGCGAAGAAACGGCTCTCGATGCTGGCGCGCGGGACCGGTGCCTCCACCGTCACGTCCTCGAACGCCACGTGCAGCGAGCTGGGGCGCTTGCCGCGCTCGGAGTCGAACCCCACGAAGACGAGCGCATCGTCGACGATGAGGTCGGGGAAGTACCACCACTGGTGGTCGTCGCTGTACCGGGAACCCTGGGATCGATAGGTCACCTCTTCGCCGTCGGCCTGCTCCGCTGCGACGTGGTAGAGGAGCGGGACGATGTCGGCGGCGTCGACCGTTCGCCAGTCGCACAGGGCCAGTGGATAGTCCTGCGGAGGGTCGGTCAGGACGCGCCACGTCTGGTAGAGCACGAACCGACTGAACGGTGCGACGTCGCGGCCGCTGTGCTCGATCGTCTCACGCAGTTGGACCTGAGCTTCGTCGGCGTCGTAGTCGAGGTGGGCCCACCCCGCCGGCGTCATCATCTCGCTGCGGTTCATGCTCGTGCTGCACCGCACCACCGACGCGTGGATCGGCAGCACGTCACTGGCGCCGGTGTGAGCTTGGAGCAACGGGATGATCTCGGCCCAGTAGTCGAACTCGATCGGCCGCATCACGAGCAGCGGCTTCTCAGCGACCAGTTCATCGAGGCGCTCTCGCGCGACCTGACTCGGCCAACGCATCAGCTCGAGCCCTTCACGCTCCAAGGTGGGTGGCGTCGTGGCCGTGCGCCCGTTGCGGACCGACATCGTGTGCCCCTCGATCGTGTCCTCATCGAGGATCCGTGACGTGTACTCCACGTGGACCGAACCCAGGTCGCTCCGCAGATAGGGGATCTCGGCGGCGATGGCCCCACCCGGAAGCTGCTCGGTCACGTCACATCCGCTCTCGGTGGGGCACGGGGCGATTGTAACGGTGCCAATCGCGGATGCGTGCGGTGGTCGTGAAGGGCGCTCCTGCGATGCGGACCGGTGCAGTTCCAGATCGTCGACGCACGCAGAGGCGGGTCAAACAACGCCAGGCCTCCACCCGAGACTCCTCTGCACCGGAAGTCGTTCAGCGTTTCCTCGTGGAGAGCGCCCGCTCCGCACACATTGATGTCAAGATCGACCTCATGACGCAGGGAGACACGAGGACGGACGCATCACCGCTTTCCTTCAGCCCGACCGGCCTGTTGCTCTGCAAGGAGCCGTGCCACGAGCGGGGAGAGTGCCGCAATGGACTTCTCTCAGCGCAGCTGGACTGCGACAACGCCGTCCTCTACGAGATCGAGTGTCCGGCGGAGTACCGCCAGATGCCGGGCCGGGCCCATGCGTCGTGGACAGCAGGCGTCATGAGCGAGATCTGCGGGCAGTCATCGCTGCAACTTGGGATGACTGCTTTCACAGGGACGGTCACCACGCGATACCAAGCCCCAGTACCTGTTGGTGAGCGACTGATCGGACGGGTCACCTTTGCAGGCCGCGAGGGACGCAAAATTTTCGTGTCCGCCACTCTCACGACGTTGGCCACGGGTACGGAGCTCGCGACTGCGGAGACGATCATGATCGCTGCAGCGGACAAGATCAAAGGCTGACTGCAACGCTGGCACCTCCACCAAAGTCGCGCGGCACCGGGGCGAGAGCCGAGTTGAGAACGCCGCACCTCCCATACTGCGCTCTACGCGCCCTGGACGACCGCCGAATGCTCGCGCGTGATCACGGAGGGTCGGGCACGCCGCTCATGATCGCAGCCGGTTCGACGACGTCGGCGCCGATCATCTCGCTCGTCCCGAGCAGGTGCCGGCGACCGAGGCCGAGCGCGATGGCCAGGAACACGACCATTGCGAGTGAGAACCCCGCTGAACAGGACCAGCCGACCGAAGTGCTCGTAGACGAATCCGGCGAGCAGGCCGGTCACGCCGCCCGCGAGCAGACCGACCGCGCCGAGAAGTCCTCGGGCAGCGGATTGATGTTCGGGCGGGCTTCCGAGCGCCGCGCCTACCTGGGTGCTCGGGTATGTGAACGAATCAGCCACCGAGTGCACCACGGACACCACGAGCAGCGGTCCAAGACCCGGGACGATGCCGTACGCGAACGTGCACGCAATCGCCACTGTCAGGCTGATGCCTACGACACGAATGGGTCCGTGTGCTTGTGCCAACCGCCCACCGACCGGTGCGAGCACGATCATGGGCGCGGTGAACGCAGAGATCGTGACGCCGATCAACCAGGTGGTCGGCGCCGTGGTCGCGCAGCAACACAGCCCAGATCGCCTCGATCAGCCCGACAGTCATGTAGAACGCCACGTGGGCGGACAACGTTGCCTGGATCGCGGGGCGTGCAAGCAGTGCACGGAGCACTCCCCGCAATTCGATGCCGGCTGCGGGCGCGCCCAGGTCGAGGCGGGTAGCCAGCACGAACACTCCGAGGTAGAGCCCGGCGAAGAAGAAGAAGGGGGCACGTACACCGAACGGCACGGCGAGTGCCGCGGCGACCAGCGGCCCGAGGATGAATCCGGCGACGTCGAACGACGCGAGTCGGCCGAGGTTTGCGCCCATCCTTTCCGGGTTCCTGGCGATCACGATCCGGCGCATGGCCGGCATGGCTGCGCCACTGCCGAATCCGAGCAGAAGACGCGCGGCGAGCCACGCCCAGAATTCGGAGGCGAGCGCGCATCCCAACATCGCCACCATGGTGAGGAGGATTCCTCCAAGGACCAAACGTGACGCAGATCCGCGGTCGGCGTACCGCGCGAGCCCGAGCTGCGCGATCAGGCCCGAAAGGAACCCCAGCGGCCACGATGCAACCGACCTCGGCCTCGGTGAAGCCATAGCCGTCCCGGAGGTCCGCCAACACTGTGTACACGGAGCCGTACGCGAGCGACAGGCTGCCAGCGACGGTGCAGTAGAGCAGCATGCTGGACCGCAGTCGGTTTGATTCGAGCGGGAACGGTGCGCTGACTTTCATGGCTCGCCTCGTGGAAGGACAAGTGCTAGAGCGTGCTCGTCACCGCGTTGCTTCGGCCCAGTGCTTCGACCGCCCTCTCAGTCCGTCTCGGGCTCGATGACGATGCGCAGAGATCGCTGACTCTGCAGCATCCCGATAGGGAGCGGGTCATAGTGCTCGTCGACGAGGCGGTATGCAGCGATCCGCTTCGTGAACTCCCGCAAGAGCGTGCGGATTTCGAGGCGGGCGAGGGTCGCACCCGGACAGATGTGCGGGCCGGAGCCGAACGACAGATGCTCTCGTGTCGCTCGGTCGAGTCGGAAGGTGTCGGGATCGTCGTATTTCGTCTCGTCGTGATTACCGGAACCGATGCACATCAGCACCTTGGTTCCTTCCTCGACCGGTGCGCCGACGAGCTCGGTGTCCTTGCGGCAATTGCGCACCATGAACTGTGCGGGGGCGTCCATCCGTAGCGATTCTTCGATCGCGACGTCGATGAGAGCTGGGTCCGCGCGGAGCGCGGCGTACGCATCCTGATCGAGCCCGAGGCGGTAGATGAGGTTGCCGATGACGCTCTTCGTCGTCTCACTTCCAGCACCGATCATGAACATGACCTGCGCGCGGATGTTCCGTGGTTCGAGCGTCTTGCCGTCGACCTCCGTGGTGAGGAATCGGGTGATGGCGTCCTCAGGCCACTCGTCGCTGGGTAGTGCCAGGCGCTCCTGGATCTTGCCGTCGACGTAGTTGCGCTGCTCCGGGTTGAGGTCTGCGGCAGCGATGCTCTCGCCCTTGGCCAGTGCCTGCTCGTACCGCTGGCCACCCAGCCGAGCCCATTTCTCGTACTCCTTGGCATCGGATTCGGGGAAGCCGAAGAGGCGTGACATCGCCGCGGGCGGGATGGGCGTGGCCAGGTGCTCGACGATGTCGACACCGTCGTCACCGTTGGCTCGCGCCTCCCCCATGAGCTGGTCCATGAGCCGGTTGACGAGGTCCTGGAGGTACGGCTCGATCTGCTGGCTGCGGTGGAACGCGACCACCGAGTTCATGATGCGGCGCACCTTTCCATGGCGCGGCTCGACCATCGCGGCGATGTTCTTGTCGACGTCGGGGACTTCGTCCTGGCCGGCACTGCCGCCGAAGTCATCGACTGTGGCGAGGCCGTTGTAGACGGCCTCGTATGAGACTGCCGCGAGGGCGCCCTCCAGCCCGGGCATCGGCACGACGGGACCTTCGGCGCGCAGTCGGCGGTACGCGGCGGCGCGCCGTTCGAGGTCGCTGTCGAATGGAGTGGGGAGGTCTTCGTCGGAGCGGGTGGTGTCAACAGTCATCCACGAGCCATTTCATGAAGCGCTGGAGCGGATAGAAGCCGTCGTGCGGGAACCCCGACGCCACCTGGATGACCTCGCCGAGCGGTACGAGGCGTTGCATCCCACGCGCGGCGAGCTGGTCGCGCAGTCCATCGGCGCGCTCCCTCGGATAGAGACCGACCGTCTGCGTCGCCACGTTGACGTAGCCCAGCGCTGCCTTGAGCGACGGCACGCGCACGACGTTGACCGTCTTCGCCGACGGGTGGAAGTCGACCGGGTCGTCGGAGAGCACGACGAGGCCGGAGCCGTCGTCGCTCCCGAACACCTGGTACATCGGCTCCATGGCGCGGAGCACGTCGACCTCGGCTTTGATGTCGGCGGGAAGATTGGTGACGACGGCGTCGGACCACTCGCGCTCGACCGCAAGCTCTCGAGCGAAGAGCTCGCACCACTGCGCCAGCTCGTCCTGCTCGCCCTCGGCGTAGACGAAGCGACTCGCCGCGCAGACCTCCTGGTTGTAGAGGCTGCAGTCGGTCGCCGCCGCCGCGGCCGAGTCCTGCATCGTGTCCGGCGACGCGAGCGCTTCGCGCCCGAGCAGCGAGATCGACACCTTCGGGTCGAACGACACGAGATCGAAGCCCGGCGCCATGTATTTGATCGCGCTGCGGATCGCGGCGTCGCCGCCCCACGCCACGAGGCGGTCGAAGTACTGCGCACGGAACAGCGCGCCTTCGACCTCGGGGTCGCCGCCCCGCCAGTACACGCACGAGAACGACTGCGTCACCGGATGGTCGGGGTCGACATCGGCCATGGTGCGCAGGATGGCCGTGCCGGTGAAGAGATCGTTCGACGGCAGCTTCAGCAGGTGCACACCCTTGGAGAGCGCGCCGCGGGCGATCGTGCCCCCGGTGACGCCGGGCGCGTTGCCGGCGAGCACGTGCACGAGCCGCGGCGGGAAGGCGCGGACGCGGCGCACGCGTCCGTGAAGGTCGGGGATCTCCTTCCAACCGTCGAGCATCTCTCGGCCGACCTCCCGGTCGACCTGGAACCACAGCGACTCGGGGTCGAAGATGTGCGCCATGGCCTCGTAGGCCTTGGTCAGGATGCGCGGACCGAGCAGCGCTGCAAGCGACGCTCTGCTCGAGCGCGTATTGCAGGTGCTCGTTCTCGTCGAGCTCGAGTCGCTCACCCACCGCGCCGAGGAAGTCGATGATCTCGGCGAGCGGGAGATCGAACGCGGGTCCGGGCTCGTTGCGCGGCCAGATCAGCTCGTCGAGGTCGAGCTCGGGTGTCGCGAAGTCCTTGTACTCGGTGTGATGCTCGGCCGTCGGCTCGTACACGCGCCCACGGACGACGTGCGGCACCGTCATGCGGACCGTGTCGAAGCTCACTCCATGACCCCCCGCACGTAGGAGTCGATCGTCCCCGCGCACGTGAGCTTGTCATCGCCGCCCTCGAGCGCGCTGTAGCGCTCGATGCTCCCGGCGACCACTGTCGGGGTCGGCGTGGTGAAGTCGACGGTGACGTGGTCGCCCGTGATCACTCCGCCCCAACGCCCGTCGATCGACGCATCGAAGAACGCGAACCGTCCCTCGACCTGGCCCGACTCCTGGTCGATCCGCTTCTCGCCGGTGTCGTCGAGCAGCAGCGGGATCACCCACGGGGCCGCCCGGTACCGACCGTCGACCTCACCGAGCGCGGTCGACACCTCCGACATCCCGTAGCCGCCGGTCACGTTGTCGGGCGAGATGCCGAAGAACGCGAGGATCTGCTCCTCGTAGTCGCTCGGCATCACCGCACCCTTCGTCCCGCCGCCACCGGTGATGACGGACTCGGGATGGAACTCACCTGCCTGGACGCCGCGCTCCCGAGCCCGTTCGATGATCAGCCAGTACTGCCCCCAGAAGCCCACGACGTACATCGGCTCCCGGCGGTGCTCGATCAGCGCGTCCATGAGCATGTCGAGGCGCTCGGCGTTGGCCGCCTGCTTGGCGGCGGCCTCGCGCTCGAACGCCGCGATCTCGCTCGGCATCGCGCTGCCCGCGGCGATGCGCGTGCGCAGGTCGCCGAGTCGCGTGATCTCGGCGATGCGCATCGGCTCCTCGGTGAGGAAGTAGCTGGCGTCGGGACGCCCGAACCTCTCGACCATGGTTCGGAAGTGCAGCGCGGCGCGGTGGTGACCGTGCTTCGGCCCGAAGATGAAAATCGGGTGCCGCTCCCCATCGGCGAACAGCGGCTGACGCTGCGTCGATCGGATCAGCATCTTCAGCGACAGATCCTCGTCGGCCTGCGTCTGCGGCAGAAAGGAGTTCTTCCCGGTCGTCCCGCTCGTGACGTACGCCTTGTGCCCGGCGGCGTGGAGACGATCCACCCACTCGTCCTGGTCGGTCACGCCCTCGATGTCGACGTCGTCGACCCTCATCGACGAGAGCGTGTCGAGCCACTTGTTCATCAGGTCCCAACGGTTCTTCTTGATGAATCCCTCGGGATACGACTTGTAGTTCGAGTGCGCGAACAGCAACGGCACCAGGTCGTCGAGTCGTTCGATCGTGGTCACCCCGACCTGATCCGCCAGGCGCCCGAGCACCGGGATGCGCTCACGCTGCTGCGCCAGGCGTTCGTTCGCGGCCTGCAACCACAGCGGCTCCAGCTCCACGCGACCCGGCCACTCGTCGGGTGGGACGTCGCTGAACGCGATCAGTTGCTCGTAGGCGGTGCTCATGTCGGCTTCCTCACGCCAGCGGTGACCACGGCACGTTCCGCAACATGCGCGTCGAGCCGTGGACACCGGCCGGGAGCGACGGCGCGAGCGAACCCGACCAGTCGCCCCATCCCTGATCGGTCGCGACCGCGTCGGCGAACGCCTCGCCGGGGGCCACGCGGTACAGCACCTTCACCTCGGACGCATCACCCGCCGGCCCGAAGAGCGGACGGAACCCCGCGATGCACTCGAGGACGTCGCCGTCGGTGTGCTTCGGCTCCGTCAGCGCCCGTTCGACACCCGGGCCCTCGAGGGTGTCCTCACGGAACACGCGCACGTCGTGGTCGGCGGGGCCGACCGGCAACGAATCGAGTTCGAGATCGGCGGCCGCTGACCACTCGGTCGAGACCGTGAGCGAGCTCTGGCTCCAGTACGTGAGCGTGTCGATCCGCAGGTACCACTCGGCGAGATCGCCGTAGCGGAGCCGACGCGCCAGCCGTTCCCACGCGGCACCGTCGCGCAACGCGGTGATCACGTTCACGATGTAGCCCTCGCCGGCACCGTGGGTCGAGTAGAGGTACCACGCGAGCCGGGCGTCGTCGTCGGCGATGGTCGGCGCGTAGACGTCGCGCACCGCCTCATCCAGCTCGATCTCGTGCTCACCGATCGCCGCGTGCACATCGTGCAGGAACAGCATGCGTCCTCCATCCTCCGCTCGTCGACGGTCAGCGAGCCGGCGGCTCGACGTTAGACAGCAGGCACTAACCTAACGACGAGCTCTGCTCCACCGCAACTGCGCACGGCTTCCCGGCCATGCCGGTCGTCACCAGGGCGTCACCGCGCGAGGTACCCGCCGTCGATCGGCCGCGCCACCCCGGTGACGTTGGCGGCGAGGTCGGACGCAAGGTAGAGCGCCGCCTCCGCGCAGTCCTCGGGCGTGATGGGCAGGCCGAGCGGATGGAGCGTCTTCGCCATCTCGAGTTCCTCGGGGCTGCGCTCGCGGAAGAACGCCTCACCCTCCCCCACGCCGAAGTTCGTGAACATCCCGCCCGGACAGATGCAGTTGGCCCGGATGCCGAACGGCGCGCCCTCGATCGCGAGCGCCCTAGTCATCTGGATCACCATCGCCTTCGTGCCGCCGTAGACGGCGCTCCCCCACGACACCATCCCCGCCACCGAGCCGGTGTTCACCACGACGCCACCGTCGCCCTGCGCCTTGAACTGCCGCACCGCGGTCCGACACCCGTTGAACACACCGCGTGCGTTCACATCGATCAGACGGTCGAAGTCGGCGTCGGTGTGCTCCTCCAGGAGGATGCCCCGACGGGACGATGCGATGCCCGTGTTGTTGAACATCACGTCGAGGCGGCCGCACGCGTCGACCGCAGTGTGGACCGCGGCGTCGACACGGCGACGACCGTGCCCGACGCTACCTGTACCCGGCGCACCGTCTCCTCCGCCCATTCGGTGCGGAGGTCGCGCACACGACGCGCGCGCCGTGCTGCGCGAACAGCTCCGCGCTCGCGCGTCCCACGCCGGAGCCGGCGCCGGTAACGACCACGCTCTTGTCGGCGAGCGGCTTCACGTCGGTCCCTCCCGCAGCGTCGATGGTGCGTCACGCAACCACAAGACAGTGAACGCGCTGCTCGTCACCGCGGCTGCGAGATCCACGTTCGGGTCGGGAACGTCAAGCGCTTGCAGGGCTTGACTCGTTCGCCCTCGAGGGCGAGCCCCTCCCGACTGGTCGCCAGCACCCGCACGCGTCCGGGGTCGCGCTCTGCTCGCCCCGCGAGGCGATATGGTCCCGCCCACTGACGAATGCGCGGAGCGCCCGGAGGTGATCCGGGGAGGTGATCCGGGCATGACTGGGGGGTCCGAGTTGAAGCATCGGAGCACGCGCTTCGTCCGCGTGGTGGCCGGCACCGTGGTGGCAGGCCTGGCGTTCGCCGGGATCGCCGCTACCGGCGCCGGTGCGCAGACCGAGACCGACCCGGGGGTGAGCGCCAAGGCGGTGAAGCTCGGGTACATCTTCCCCGAGACCGGCGTGGCCGGCTCCACGTTCAAGAACGCGGGCAAGGCCTGCCAGGCGCGCATCGACCGTGAGAACGCGAACGGTGGTGTCAACGGACGGAAGATCGACATGGAGATCGTCGACGACGCGTCGTCGGGAGCGAACCTCACCTCCACGCAGGATCTCGTGGAGAACCGCGATGTCTTCGCGATCGTGAACAACTCGTCGTTCGCGTTCCTGTCGTACCGTTACATGCTCGAACAGGGTGTCCCGATGATCGGCGGCGGCTTCGACGGCACCTATTACACCCAGAAGGGCAACGAAGACATCATCTCCGCACTCGGGAGCGGCACGCCCTTCCCCGGCCTGTCCTACACCACCACACCCAAGGTGATGAAGGAACTCGGCGCCAAGAAGGTCGCCGCGTTGGCGTACGGGGCGTCGGCGTCGTCGACCGCTTCGGCCAAGACGCTCATGGACTACGCAGTCCCGGCGGTGGGTCTCGACCCCGTGTACACGAACACGTCGGTCGAGTTCGGCACGTCCGACGTCGGCCCGCTGGTGCTCGGCATCAAGAACTCGGGGGCCGACGCGGCGTATCTGCCGATCATCGCGGCGAGCAACATCGCGGTGGTGCAGGGCCTGCAGCAGAATGGCGTGGAGATGAAGGCCAACATCCTCGCCACGGGCTACGGCCAGGAGTTCCTCGACTCTCCCGTCGCCAAGACCCTCAAGCCGAACACGGTGTTTGTCCAGTCGTACAAGCCGGTCGAAGTGAAGTCGAAGGGAACCAAGCAGTTCCAGGCCGATCTGAAGAAGTACGCCGGGCTCACGGGCGTGCCCGACTACGGGCAGTACACCGGCTACATCACGTGCAATCTGGCGATCCTCGGGTTGCAGAACGCGGGGAAGACGCCCACCCGCCGGGGCTTCATCGACGGCCTCCGCAAGCTCGGCTCGCACGACGGAGCCGGCCTGACTTGCCGGCCGGTCGACATCAGCGTCGAAGGCATCGATACGGCACCGACGACGAACTGCGCGTACTACATGTACGTGAAGGACGGGAAGTTCGTCGTCATGAACAAGGGCAAGCCCTACACCGGCAAGCTCGTCGGCTCGAAGGAGGCCCTAGCGGCCAACGCGGCCGGCGACCTCTCCACGGTCACCACGACCGCGGCCCCGGCGTCCTGAACCGCACGCACGGAACGACCGGAGGGATCGTTCGCGAGCTCAGCTCGCGGACGGTCCCTTCGGGACGTCCTGGATCTTGCCGTCACCGTCGCCTTGAGCAACTGCTCCGGCGGCACGCTCGGTCGGCCACCCTTCGCGTACATGACGTCGAACTTGCCGTCGAGCTCGCCAAGGACCGCGTCGACCACCTTGCGGATCCGACGGATCGGATGATCAGCCGGGATCAGATCCCCCGGCTGCAACGGTCAGCGAGCCGGCGGCTCGACGTTAGACAGCAGGCACTAACCTAACGACGAGCTCTGCTCCACCGCAACTACCCACCGCTACCCACCGCGTCGGGGTGGTCGCGGCGGTCATCGCGCGAGGTACCCGCCGTCGATCGGCAGCGCCACCCCGGTGACGTTGGCGGCGAGGTCGGACGCGAGGTAGAGCGCCGCCTCCGCGCAGTCCTCGGGCGTGATGGGCAGGCCGAGCGGGTGGAGCGTCTTCGCCATTTCGAGTTCCTCGGGGCTGCGCTCGCGGAAGAACGCCTCACCCTCCCCCACGCCGAAGTTCGTGAACATCCCGCCCGGACAGATGCAGTTGGCCCGGATGCCGAACGGCGCGCCTTCGATCGCGAGCGCCCTGGTCATCTGGATCACCATCGCCTTCGTGCCGCCGTAGACGGCGCTCCCCCACGACACCATCCCCGCCACCGAGCCGGTGTTCACCACGACGCCACCGTCGCCCTGGTCCTTGAACTGGCGGACCGCCGCCCGGCAACCGTTGAAGACACCACGCGCGTTCACGTCGAAGAGGCGGTCGAAATCGCCGTCGGTGTGCTCCTCGAGCAGGATCCCCCGGCGGGGCGACGCGATCCCTGCGTTGTTGAACATCACGTCGAGCCGACCGAAACGGTCGACCGCGGTCTGCACCGCGGCCTCCACGTCGTCCGGTCGGGCAACGTCACACGAGACCGCGACGGCGGATCCCGACGCGGCTTCGACCCGGCGCACCGTCTCCTCCGCCCACTCGCCCCGGAGATCCGCGCACACGACGAGGGCGCCGTGCTGGGCGAACACCTCCGCGCCCGATCGTCCGACACCGGAGCCGGCGCCGGTGATGACCACGGCCTTGCCGGCCAGCAACTTCACGTCGGTCCCCTCTCGCACGGTCATGGTCGTCACGCGAGCACAAGACAGCGGACACTGTCCACTCTGCGACGACTCGTCCTGCCGATCGCACGCTTGCTCCGCGCGATGTCTGCAGTAGACACTTACTTACTCGCGATCGACGCCATGGGGGCCCATGTTCTACGTGCACGAGACCCACGTGTTGGACGCCGATACCGCGCCAAGCTTTGAGACGGTGCTGCGCGAGCAGTGGGTCCCGGCGGTCGCCGACGATGCAGGGATGCGGCTCGTGTGGTGCGCCCGCTCGATGCCGGGTACGGCGTCGTACCCCGAGATGGTCACCATGACCGCGGTTGCCGACGGCGCCGCACTGGAGCGCCTCGCCGCACGGTCTCGCACCGGCGACCTCCGCGACGCCTCGGCGGAGCTCGCCCGGAACCGCGTGGGCCTGACGACGCGAGTGCTCGCGTCGTTGGAGGAGTTCAACCCCTACTCCGTCGACCTCGACTCGGTGCCGGTCTTCCGCGAGGGAGCGCCGACCGAGATGTACATCCACGACTGGGTGGTCCCCCAGCCTGGGATGCAGCGCATCTACGAGGTGCAGATGCGCGAGGCCTTCATGAAGATGCTCGAGATGGACGCGATCCCGATGAAGACGTGGGGCGGTTTCGAGACCGTCGCCGGCGGTGGTCGGGTCCCACTCAGCCTCATGGTCACCTGGATCGCCAATGCGCCCGCGATCACCGGGCTGATCGCCGAGGTCAAGCCACGCGTCGCCCTGGAGCCCGGATCGTGGATGCGCGAGGGGCTCAAGCTGCGCGACACGTGGGTCTCACGCCTCGTCCGGAGCGTGCCGTGGTCGCCGACGAGCTGACCGCGTCGCGTAGATCGCGCCCGCCGAGGACCGACCGGTGACTGCCCGCATCATCCAGTGGGGCACCGGCAACGTCGGCAAGCACGCCCTCCGCGCCATCGTCGAGCGCCCCGACCTCGAGCTCGTCGGCCTGCGGGTCTACAACCCCGACAAGGTTGGCAACGACGCCGGTGCGCTCCTCGATCAGGCGCCGATCGGTGTGCTGGCCACCGACGACATCGAGCAGATCCTGCCGATCGACGCGGACTGCGTCTGCTACACCGCGCTCGGCTCGACCCTCAGCGATGCCGAGGCGCCGCTCGACGACATCTGCCGTCTCCTGGCGTCGGGCAAGAACGTGGTGTCGAGCGCGGTCGAGCACCACGCGTACTTCCGACCCGGGTTCGAGCTCCGGGGCGCTGGGCGCGAGGCGTACGCGCGCATACGCCGAGCGTGCGACGACGGACAGACGTCCTTCTTCCACGTCGGTATCAACCCCGGGTTCGCGATGGACCTCTGGCCGATCCTGTTGTCGCGGCTCAGCCGGCGCATCGACCACCTCTCGGTGACCGAGGTAGTCGACATGTCGCGGTACCCGTCGATACACATGGTGCGCGATGCCATCGGCTTCGGACTGCCGCCCGAGGTCGAGACGGCGCTCGACGTCCACAATCGCGATCTGTACCAGGGCGCGTTCTACCTCTCCATGCGGATGCTCGCCGACGCGATCGGCGTCGAGATCGACGAGGTGATGTACCGCCGCGAGGTCGCGGTTACGGATGCGCCGCTGGAGATCGCCGCCGGCACGATCGACGCCGGGACCGTCGCTGCCATGAAGATGGTGTTCGACGGAGTGGTCCATGGCCGACCCACGATCAGCCTCGAGCTCGTGTGGCGCGTGACCGACGACGTGGGGCGCGACTGGCCGTCGGGCGGGAGCCGCTGGATCGTGCACGTCGACGGCGATCCGACGGTCGATTCCGAGATCGCGATGTCGACGAGCACCGACGCCGGGCGCGCGACCTCGCTGTCGGTCGCGACCCTGCTCGTCAATTCGATGCCGACCGTCATCGCCACCGATCCAGGGCTGCTCGACAACCTCACGATCCCGATGCACGGCGGCGGCTGGTTCCCGGGGTGACGCCGGCGGCGTCGCGGCCGACTATGACGGTCGGATGATGGGATCGGCGCGGCCGTCGGTCCACCAGTCGGAGTTCCCCATGCTGGTGCGCACCTCGCGGTCGTCGCCGTCACGCCGGCACGTCCCGTCGGCGCCGCGCATGGGACCCGGGAACAACATCGCGCGCTCGCCCCGTGGATCGATGCGCCAGGTCCAGGACTGGTCGAGGAAGCGGTACCGGATGCTCTCGGGATAGCCGTTCTCGCGCACCGTCGCTTCGGCCGTCACCGCGGTGGTGGCATGGAACTCGCCCTGCTCGTCGTGGAGCATGGCGAACCCCCAGCCGTCGGTGCCGTACGCGAAGGTGGCCTGGACCGTGGTGCCGTCGACGTACTCGTTGGCGACTTGTTGCCAGCAGATCTCGCGTCCTCGGCCGAACGGGCTGTTCATCCAGTCGGCGCCTTCCGAGAAGTAGTGGATCTCGTGCCCGACGAAACCCTCGACCGGTCGGCCGCGCACGGTGCCGCGCGAGCGGTACTTGCCGGTGGCCGAGAAGCACGCGCCCCCCGGCCACGTGCTGTACCACTGGATGGCGGGCGCGAGCGTCGTCCCCGTGACGGAGAGCGCGTCGCCGTCGGTCCACGAGCAACCGCCAGCCGTGTGGACGAACTCGAACGTGGGTGCCGGTGTCGCACCCGCGCTGCGGAAAGTGACCTCGTCGCCCGCGCGCTCGATGACCGACGGACCCGACCACATCCCGTCGATCGCGGCTTCGTCGCGGTCGAGCTGACCACCCGGCGCGGCGACGAACAGCGATCGCATCGTCGACTCGTCGGTCTCCACCACGCGCAGGGCACGCATGAGCGTGCCGTCGGCGTCACGCCACGTGCCGTAGAGGTACGAGCCGGTCTTCGCGAGGCCGAAGTACCGCGTCGTGGGCATCAGCAGCTCGGCGTCGAACGCGCACTCGGCGATCAGGCACTGCCCGCCGAAGTCACCCGGCCGGCGAAGATCCTCGCGTTCGGTCACAACGCTCCCCTGGTCCCCCTGTAGTCAGTGACCACTGTACAAGTGAGCGCGAGGACGCGTCGGGGCGCGGTTGCGGCCCGCCCGGGCGTCAGTGCTCGCGATACACGCGTCCGTACAGCACGGCCTGCGTGAGCTCCTCGACGATCGCGTTGCGCGAGGGCGGACGCTTGCCGTAGAAGGCCTTCCCGAACACGGCCATGCCCGCGACCATGGCGAGCATGGAGCGCGTGGCGAGCTCGTGGTGGAAGAGCGGGTTCCGCTGGCGCCGCACGGTCTCGGCCGCGCCGAGCTTAGCGAGCACCTTGAGCTCGCGCTCGATCTCGAAGATGCCGGTCTCGGCGAGGTCCTTGGCGTTCTGGCTGTCAGCAGCCCACAACATGACGACCAGCCCGCGGTTCGCACGGAACAGGTCGAACAGGTCACCGACGAGATGACGAGCGAACCCCTCGTCACTCAGTTGGTCGAGCTCACCCGACTGCCATTTGGCGTTGAGGTCCTCGATGTATTCGACGAACGGCTCGACGAGTGCCACCCGGAAGAGCCCGGCCTTCGAGCCGAAATAGCGGAACATCAACGTCTCGGAGACGCCTGCGTGGTCGGCGATCTCACGGGTGCTGGTCGCGGCGTAGCCCTGGCTCGAGAAGAGGTCGCGCGCCGACTCGAGGAGCAACCGGCGAGGTTCGCCCCGTCGGCGACGCGTCGCCTTGGCGTGGCCGGCTCCGCTGACGGTCGCCCCGCGCGCGCTTGTGCTCGTCGTTAC
Organism: uncultured Actinomycetes bacterium; assembly: GCA_963756895.1. Classification (GTDB taxonomy): domain Bacteria; phylum Actinomycetota; class Acidimicrobiia; order IMCC26256; family DASPTH01; genus DASUAS01. Next base: position 431,623 of record CAVWPI010000007.1, read on the forward strand.
CACGGATCGTTCCCTTTCAACTATGGACTTCCTCAGCCTACAAGGGCACCCCATGGCGACCGCACGCTGGCGAGTCGGTCGCGCACGCAGGAGCCTCCACCATCGCTGTGAGTAGCGCACACTGGCAAACTCACCGGAAGACGTCTGGACCCGAACCAAGGGACGCACACATGCTCACCGACGATGCCCAGCTCCTCGCCGACGATCCCCGAGCCCTGTTCGGGACGGCGAGTGCGATGTTCGCCGTACCGTACGACGAGATCCGGGAGCTGCAACTCGCGGCAATCCGGTCCCGGTTCGAGTCGTTGCGCCCGCAGGTCCAGCTGCTCGATCGACTGGCACAGCGAAACGGCGTGGATCGGCTCGACTCGCTGGCCGACGGTGCGCGCCTGCTGTACCCCTCGAACGTCTACAAGTCGTACCCGTTCGGCTGGCTCGTCGACCAGGAGTACGGACGGCTGACGAACTGGCTCCGGCAGCTCACCGCGCACGACCTCTCCTCCGTCGACGTGGCCGGCGTCGACTCGCTCGACGAGTGGTTTACGCGTCTCGAGACGGCGACCGACCTTCGCGTGTGCCATTCGTCGTCAACCTCCGGGAAGCTGTCGTTCGTCCCTCGCGGGGTCGCGGAGTGGACACGGCGATCTGCATCGCTTGCGTTCGGATACGAAGCGGCCGGGACCGACGAAGGGCCCGAGCACATCTCGCTGGAGGGCGTCCCGTTCATCAGCACCTTCTACCGAACGGGGCACAGCGCGATCCTGATGCACACCGACTGGTTCGTCCGCACGCTCACCGATCCCGACGGGACCCATCCGGAGCGCGTGCTGACGCTCCATCCCGGCGCGTTGAGCTCCGACCTCATGGTGCTCGCGGGCCGCCTGCGGTCCGGACAACTCACCGGCGATCCCACATCGATGCAACTTCCGCAACGTCTGCTCGAGCGCCGCACGGAGCTCGGCGCGCTCCTCGACGGAACCACCGGCGAGCGCATCGACCAGTTCGTCACCGAAGCGGCCGAGCGCTTCGACGGACAGCGCGTGCTCGTCGGGGGCGTGTGGCCCAGCATGGTCGACGCCGCCGTGGCCGCGCTGCGGCTCGGTCTCCGAGAGGTGTTCGATCCACGCTCGTTCGTGAGCTCGGGCGGCGGCGAGAAGGGCCGGAACCTGCCCGCGAACGCGCGTGATCTGGTGACGGAGTGGACGGGCGTCGAGCGGCTCGAGGAGGGATTCGGGATGTCCGAGTTGATGGGCTTCAACGCCAAGTGCTCGTTCGGCAAGTTCCACCTGAACCCCTGGCTCGTGCCCTACGTGCTGGATCCGGACACCCTCGAGGCCCTCCCGGACCAGGGCCGGGTGAGCGGCCGCCTGGCCGGCATCGACCTCATGGCCAGCTCGTACTGGAGCGGGTACATCAGCACCGACGTCGTCACCCTCACCTGGGCACCTCAGTGCGAGTGTGGGCGTCAGGGGCCCCACCTCGAACCGGAGATCCAACGCGTCGACAACGTCGAGGACGACAAGGTGTCCTGCGCGGCAACGCCCGGCGCGCACGACGAGACCATCGAATTCCTACGTGCACAGGGGGCGTGACGTGGTTGCAACCGAGCGCTCGAGCCAGACAGTCGACGTGCCGTTCATCATCCGTGGCCGCGTCGTGGACCACATGGCACTCGAGCACCACGCTGGCGATCTCCGCTTCCGTACGCCCGATCCGCACGCGCTACTCGGTGAACTTCCCCTTGCTTCGCGTGTCGGGATGGCCGACCTCCACTCGATCACGATCGACGACATCGTCGACTTCCTCGCTGCGCTCGGCGCTCGACTCGATCTGGCGCACAACGAACACCTGCAGCATGCGTTTGCGCTCACGGTGCGGGCCTCGAACCTGACCGAAGCGGTCGTACGTTCGTCCTACGAGGACCAGCTCGCACGCTTCTTCCAGCCCGAGCGAATCCACGCCGCGATCGACCGTCGGCTCGGGCGGGCGTATCTCGAAGGTTGGGTGCACGAACCCGACGCCGACGGCCGCGACCTGCGCGTGCGCGCGTTCGGCGCGCGAACCACTCACGTCGTCGCAGGCAACAGCCCTGGCGTGTCCGCCCAGACCATCGTCAGGAACGCGATCACGCGCGGCGACGCGATCATCAAGACGCCGGCGAACGACCCGGTCACCGCAGTCGCCATCCTGCGGACGATGGTCGACCTCGACGCAGACCATCCCGTCACCAGACACGTGAGTGCGGTCCACTGGCGTGGCGGCGACGAGCTCGTCGAGCAGGTTGCCTTCACGAGCCCCAGCATCGACAAGATCGTGGCGTGGGGTGGCGTCGCGGCGATCCGACATGTTGCGAAGTACGTCGGTCCCGGCGTGGAGCTGATCGCACTTGACCCGAAGATCAGCATCTCGCTGCTCGGCGAGCGCGTGATCACCGACCCGGACGTCCGTTCGGACGCGGCGAGACGCCTCGGGATCGACGTCGGGACGATGAACCAGGAGGCGTGCGTGAACTCGCGCATCGCGTATCTGGAGGTCGGTGAGCTCGAGGATCCCCGACCCGAGGTGCTCGACTTCGCGGCTCAGGTCTTCGCTGCGCTCGAGGGCCTCCCCGGCTCGTCGAGCACCGCCGTGGAACGGCTCCCGGCCGAGCTCCGCGACGAGATCGAGAGCGCGCTGCTCCTCGGCGAACCGGAAGTGGTCGGCGGCGGGACAGGTGCCGGAGGTGTACTCATCTCGTGGGATGGACGGCCCGTCGACTACAGCGCGCTGCTCTCTGCGCGGTACGTCAACCTCGTGCCGGTCCCCAGCCTTCGTGAGGTCCTCGGCCGGATCTCTTCGACGACGCAGACGTGCGGGGTGTTCCCGGTCTCGGTGCGAGAGGCGTTGCGGGACCAACTGGCGCTCGCGGGCGTCCAGCGCGTCGTCACGCTGGGCGTGGCCGCTGCCGGCGGAGACAACCAGGCGATCCCACAAGACGGCGTCGAGGTGCTGCGGCGCATGTGTCGCTGGATCGTCGACGAAGGGGATCGAGCCGCGTCGGAAGCCGTGCCCGTGGTGCGCTGACGAGGCCGCGTCCTGTCGGATCCCTCGCCTTGCGACATCCGACCTTGGACAGACACTGCACAGACGCGATCAAACCGATGGAGCCAAAGTGCCGTACCTGAGCATGCAATGGGGCACCGCCAACGTGGGGAAGCACGCGCTCCGCAACATCGCCGAGCGGCCCGGGTTCGAGCTGGTCGGCGCGTGGGTGTACAACCCCGACAAGGTCGGCCAGGATGCGGGCGAGCTGCTCGGCCCGGAGCCGCCGGGCGTCCGGGTGAACCCCGGGCTCCATCTGCAGGGGGCGGGCGAGAACGCCGCCGCTCGCCTGCGCGCCGCCTGCGACGAGGGCGGGTCCTCGTTCTTCGACGTGGGGATCAACCCCGGGTTCGCCATGGACCTCTGGCCGATCACGCTGTCGCGCGTCTGTCGACGCATCGACAAGATCACCGCCACCGAGGTCGTGGACGTCACGCGCTACGCCTCCATCCACATGGTGCGAGACGCCATCGGCTTCGGAGTGCCTCCCGATCAGCCGGTCCCGGTGGATGCGCACAACCAGGAGGTGTACGAGTCCGTGTACTACCTCGCGATGCGGATGTTGGCCGACGCGATCGGCATCGACCTCGACGGGGTGAAGTACCACCGCGGAGTGGCCACCACCGACCGGGACATCGAGATCGCCGCGAGCACCATCGAAGCGGGCACCGTGGCCGCGATGAAGTTCGTCTTCGACGGCACGGTCGACGACCGTCCGGTGATCTCGCTCCAACTGGTGCGGCGGGTGAGCGACGAGGTTGCGCGCGAGTGGCCGACCGGCGACAGCCGCTGGCTCGTCCACATCGACGGCGGCGATCCGGTGGTCGACTCGGAGTTGGTGATGGCGACGGAGGAGGACGCCGGTCGTGCGGTGTCGCTCTCGGTCGCGACGCTGCTGCTCAACGCGGTCCCGACCGTCGTGGAGACGCCGCCCGGTCTCCTCGACAACCTCACCCCCCCCTGCACGGCGGAGGCTACGTCGAGCGTCGCGCGCTTGCGCGGAGCTGACCGCCGACGCCGAGGACGGCTCAGGTCGTGTCGACCGAACGACCAGCGAGGCGCGCGTAGAAGTCGCTCGGGTAGCTCGCGGGCAGCGCCGTCGCGCGATCCAACGAGGCCCAGAACGACTCGTCGGCCTCGAGCGTGAGCGCGCCGAGTTGCTCACGCAGTTCGCGGGCCGATCGCGCGGCGGTGAGCGTCGCCGTAATCTCCGGTTGGCGGATCACCCATGCGAGCGCGACCTGTCCGGGTGTCGCACCGATCTGCGCCGCATGCTCGATCACCACCTCGGTGACCCGGAACACCCTGGCCTCGTCGCTCAGGTAGACATCCGGGTTCTCGACGGCGCGACTGTCGGCCGGGAGCTCGTCTCGACGACGCCAGCCGGCCGCCAGCTGGCCACCGTGGAGCGGGCCGTACGCGATGAAGCGCGAGACCGATGGCGTGCGCGTAGCCGAAGTGCTCGCGTTCGAGGTCGCGCCGGATGAGGCTGTACATCATCTGGGCCGACGCCAGCTCTCGCCACGAACTCTGCGCCGCCAGGGTCGCCGCGTGCGCCAGCTGCCAGGCGAAGAAGTTCGAGCAGGCCGCGTGCCGGATCAAGCCTTCGTCAACCAGCGCGTCGAGGGCACCCAACGAGTCCTCGAGCGGCACCGACGCGTCGAACGAGTGCATCTGGAAGAGGTCGAGGTGGTCCGTTCCCAGCCGGCGGAGCGTTCCCTCGAGCGACGCGCGGATGTTCTCGGGACCGAGCCCCCACGAGCCCCCGCCGGGTGAGGGGAACCCGACCTTGCTGGCGAGCACGACCTCGTCGCGACTCCCAGCGACGAGACGCCCGAGGATGCGCTCCGACTCTCCCCCGCCGTAGATGTTCGCGGTGTCGAAGAAGTTGCCGCCCGCGTCGCGATACGCGTGGACGATCTCGGCCGCCGCCTGCTTGTCGCACCCCCAGTTCGGCGTACCGAAGTTCATGGCACCGAGACAGATCGGCGCGACCCGGATCCCGGTTCGCCCGAGATCGGTGAGCTCCATGTTCACGGCTCTGTGCGCTCGTCGCCCGAGTCGCTCCGGTCGAGCGGCTCGTGGAGGTGGGAGGAGAGGTCACCGGCGAGGTCGGGAATCATGTGACGGTGGCGGAACCACCAACGTCCGTCGACGCGCACGAATTCGTCGTGGTACCGACCGGCGATGACCGGGAGGACTCCGGCAGGTGCCTGGTGCATCCCCAGGAAGTAGGCCTTGCTGGTCGCCGAGTCGCCGTCGACCTCGACCTGGAGGTTGCTGGTGAACAGCAGCGTGTCGGGGAGCTTCTCGGGGAAGTGCACCGAGGTGCGGTACATCTGCGCGACCGCTTCGGAGCCCACGTGCACGTCGTCGTTGATGGTCGAAGTGATACGGCCGTAGCGGAACAGCGCACCGAGCTCGTCGATCCGCCCGAGGTTGAGAAGTTCGGCGTAGCGCGCGATCAAGTTGCTGATCTCGTCGCGATCGTCGCTCATGTCGGCACCTCACACTCGTCCTACGCGGGCTTGGAGCTCTTTCTAGCAGCACTCAACTTTCATGTGGCGCGGCAACGCCTGGGACGGCAACCGCCCCTCGCCAAGAGGTGGTTGAGTAGTGTACGCACCACTGCTGTAGCGGCGCGGTGCTCCACGCCGCCGGGAGCGAAGGGACGCACAGCCATGACCGACGACCGGACCGCAATTCTCGAGACCTCGCTCATCATCGGCGACCGCCGCGTCGACGATTCCAAGGGCGGGTGGATGGAGCACATCAACCCGGCGACCGGGCAGCCGAACCCGAAGAAGATCTCGGTCGCGTCGGTCGACGAGGTCGACGACGCGGTCACCGCCGCACGCGAAGGCTTCAAGGTGTGGCGCAGCTGGACTCCCGACAAGCGACGCGACGCGCTCTTCAAGCTCGCCGACGTGCTCGTCGAGAACAGCGAGCTGCTCGGGACCGCTGGTGCGCTCGAGACCGGCGCCCCCTACAGCGGCTACGGCGGCGTCTACTCGGCCGATTGGATCCGCTACTACGCGGGCTGGGCCGACAAGATCACCGGCGAGAGCATCAACGCGTACCCGTACCCCGGCATCGACTACACGAAGCCCGAGCCGTACGGCGTCGTGGCGGTGTTCGTCGCGTCCAACGGTCCGACTGGCTTCTTCGGGATGGCCGGGGCGCCGGCGCTCGCGGCCGGCTGCTCCATCGTCATCAAGCCCCCTGAGCTCGCGCCGTACACGTCGATCATCTTCGGGCGCCTCGCGCTCGAGGCAGGCCTGCCACCGGGTGTCGTCAACGTGGTGAACGGTGGCGGCGACGTCGGCAACGCGCTCGTCACCCACTCCGGCGTCGACAAGGTGACGTTCACCGGTGGCACCGCGACCGGGAAACGGCTCCAGGCCGCGTGCGCGGAGACCCTCACGCCGTTGGTGCTCGAGCTCGGCGGCAAGTCGGCGAACATCATCTTCGCCGACGCCGACGTCGATGCCGCGATCGCGCCTTCCGCACGGTTCACCAACAACGCCGGCCAGGGCTGCTCGATGCCCTCACGCCTGCTCGTGGAGCGGTCGGTCTATGAGCGCGTCATCGACGGCGTGCACGAGGTCACCAAGCAGGTGGTCGTCGGCCGCCCGTTCGACGAAGGCGTCACGATGGGTCCGGTCATCAGCGAGGCCTCGGCGAACCGCATCGTCGGCCTGATCACCGAGGCCAAGGACATCGGTGCCGCGCAGGTCCTGTGCGGCGGCGGCCGCATGGGTGGCGACCTCGCCGAGGGCTTCTTCGTCGAGCCGACCATCCTCGTCGATGTCGACAACTCGGCGCCGATCGCGCAGACGGAGATCTTCGGGCCGGTGCTCTGCGTGATGCCCTTCGACGACGAAGAGGAGGCGATCGCGCTCGCCAACGACACCGGCTACGGACTTGCCGCGTACGCGCAGACCTCGAACATGAACCGGGCGCACCGCCTGATCGACGGCCTCAACGCGGGCACCGTGCAGATCAACAGCACCGGTCCCGGTCCGGTCTCGCCGGCGTCGCCGTTCGGCGGGATCAAGCAGAGCGGCTACGGGCGCGAGGGCAGCCGACTCGGGCTCGACGAGTTCCTGATGATCAAGAACGTCTACCTCAACATCTGACGCCAGGCGGCGCGTCGATCAGTCCTGGCCGTAGCGGCCGACGAGCGACGACTTCCAGTACTCGCCGCGCTCCTTGCCGTCGGCGTCGAGCGACCGGGCAACGAGGTAACCCGCGCCCACCCAACCCCGGTGGAGCCACGGGCCGAACGAGATCCGCGTGCCCGCCGACCCCGACGCCGCGGGCAGCATCTTGACCCGCTCGAGTGACTCCTTCACGCCCATGGGCGAGAGCGGAGCGGCGTCGGCGAACGCGTACAGGAGCGCCATCGCGCAGTCACGCCAGAGCAACGCGTTGAAGTACTCCGGGCGCCAGCCGTACGCCGCTTCGTACTCGTCGAGGAACTGCTGGCCGACCGGGTTGCCCTCGTCGTACTGCTCGAGACCGATCCAGCCTTGGTACGCATCCCAGAGGTGCTCGTTGAAGCCGGTCTCGAACGCAGTGCCCATGTAGCGCGGAGGATCCCAGTCCAACTCGGTGAGCGCGGCGTTGATCTCTGCGACACCCAGGCCGAAGCCGCAATGCACGATCGCACTCGCGCCCGCCTCGTGGAGCGCAGCAACCGCGGCCGAGATGTCCTGCCCGGTCTGCGCGATGGCTTCCTCGGCGACGATCTGGATGCCCTCGAACTGCGCGGCCCGCCGGAAGTTCTTGAGGTACTCGGGACCGATGTACGAGCGCTCGACGAGCACTCCGGCCGTCATCTGACCCGACTTGGCCATGAGGTGCGCCCAGAGGATCGGCTCGTCGGTCATGGAACCGTTGTTGAGCAGGAACGTCCACTCCCCCAGCCAGTGCTCGGAACCGCAGACGCTGATGGCGGGCACCCGGAACTGGCGCTCGACCTCCGGCCGCACCGTCACTGCGTTGTCGCTGATGTTCGGGCCGATCACGGCCACGCACCCCTCCTCGACCAGCTCTCCGAACGCGTCGACCACGACCTTGGTGTTCCCCCGAGGCAGCCCCTGCACCGTCCGGTACACGACCTCCACCGGGCGGTCGATCACCCCCGACTCGTACCCGCCACGGAACACGAGCTCCAGGGGCTCCGCGTAGAGCCTGTGGTCATCCATCTTGGCGCTGTCGCTGACGTAATCCAACAGAAAGCCCACCTTGATGGGCTCGGCCTGGCTCATCGCGTTCGGCATGTCGTCCCTCTCCTCGGTCGCCGCGAGTCGTTGCGGATCGACGTTGCTCGGTCAGTGTCTACTACACACTGGAGTCAGGCTCCCGGCGTCGACGACGTCGGTTTCTGCACCCGAGGAGGACCACATGATCGAGTTCGACGGGGCCGTCGCGATCGTCACGGGCGCGGGGCGAGGGCTCGGACGCCTGTACGCGCTCGAGCTCGCGCGGCGCGGCGCCGCGCGTCGTCGTCAACGACCTCGGTACCTCGGTGGTCGGAGATGGCGCCGACCCTGCAGCCGCCCACCGACTCGTCGCGGAGATCGAAGCCGCCGGCGGCGCGGCAGTCGCCTTCCAGCGCTCCGTCGCCGATCCGGCCGGCGGCGAAGCGATCGTCGCGACCGCGCTCGAAGCGTTCAGTCGCGTCGACGCCGTCGTCTCCACGCCGGGATCCAGAAGCCCGTGCCGCTCGACGAACTGACGATCGACGACTGGCGGCGCACGCTCGACGTGCACCTCGACGGCGCCTTCAACTGAACACGAACCGACCGGAGCCCTGGGCCTTCGTCGCCCGGAACGCGGGTTGCGCGACGGTTCGTAGAACACCGCTCGGCCCGACGGAGTGCGAGCGCACGCGTCGCAAGCGACGACGACCATTGCGGAACGGCGTCATCCTATGGCGATCGGATTGATGGGGCTGCCCGCGCCACCCGTGACCTTCAGCGCACCAACGGCCAACAAGAACTCGGTGCACCCGTCGAGCGAGAGCTCGCGGAGGTACAGGTGCTCCATGAGCGTGACCCCGCGCTTCACCAGGAGCTCGACGTGCACCCCGACGAAGTCGTCTCGGTCGAACGGCATCTTCTCGACCGCACCGTTGTCCGCGCCCACAGCCGCGATGTCGTGGTCGTCGATGAACGTCACCGCGTCGAACCCGATGCCCGGTTGCGCGTGGGAACCACCCCCACCGGGCGTGAACGCGGTCCCGCCGGCAGCGAAGAGATCGAGCCAGCCGGTGCGGATCAACAAGATGTCACCGGGGCGGATCTCGGTGCCCTGGGCGGCACGACACGACTCCAGCATCGCGGCGTCGACGAGCGCACCCGGTTCGAGCCAGTCGAGGCCGAGGTGCTTCGGCAGATCGAGCATCACCCCCCGACCGGCGAAGCTGCCCGTCTTCGTGATGTCGAGCTTCTGCGCGCCGCCGGCCGTCGTGAAGGTCTCGGCTCCGTAGCCGTTGTACATCTTGTGGTCGGAGAACACGTGCGAGAGCGCGTCCATGTGCGTGATGCTGTGCGACGCGATCACGAGGACGTCCTCGTTCGCACCGCGACCCTCGGGCGCGCCCAGCGGCAGGTACATCTCCGAGTCCGCGGCGCTCGTGAGGCTGAGTCGCTGCGGGTTACCCCGGTACTCGAAGATGGGCACGCCGTGACGCTGGATGGGGAGCGCGAGGCTGTAGACCTTGCCGGTCCGACACGCGCCGGCGGCGGCCAACACGGCCTCCGGCGTGATGAGGTTGAGTGTGCCGCGTTCGTCGTCGTCGCCCCAACGGCCCCAGTTGCCCGGGCGCGCGCTGGATTCGGTCTCGGTCACGTCGTTCCCCATTCTCCTCGAGGTGGCCTGCACGACCGAAGCGTCGGTCGTCGCCGATTCACCAGCCGCGCGGCTGCTTCTCGTAGTACTTGTCGGCGTCGGGCGACGGCGTGTCCATGTCGCGCCACATGCGCCACTCACCGTCGACCTTGCGCATGACCGCGAGGTACCGCCCACCGTGGTCCAGACCCGCGACGCCTTCCTCAGGCTTGCGCGTGACCCTGAACGTCCCCACCACGACGGCGACGTCACCCACGATGTCGATCGAGTCGACTTCGCTGATCGCGTTGCGCTCGTAGCCCTCGCCCGTGCGCCTGACGTACCAGTCACGGATGTCGTCGTGGCCGAACATCGCGGCGTGGTTGTAGGGGATCGAGATGGCATCGGGCGCGTACCACTGCAGGATGGCGTCGAGATCCGCTTGCCGGTACTCGTCGCTCTGGTCCTGGAACGAAGAGCGCGTCATGCGCGCTCGGAGCAGCTGTTCGTCGTCGGTCGGATCCGACATGCACCCTCCCCCTCGGCAGCGACTGCACTCCCACGGTCGGTGCGCACCCTACGGGCATCCGATGCGCCGAGCAACCGCTCTAGAGAGTGCCTACTGGTCAGACTGACTGTTTCCTCCCCCGCTGATCAGGCATTTCACCCCACGCATTTGGACAGTGCTCACAGCACCCGAGCTGTGGCATGATCGCCGCCATGCGAGCAGCCATCGTGGAGTCGATTCCGGGACACGCGGACATCGGCGACATCGAGATCGACAGTCCAGGCCTCGGCGAGGTGCTCGTTCGCACGGCGGCATCGGGCGTGTGCCACAGCGACCTGCACGCGCTGCACGGCCACGGAGCCGTGTTCCCGACGCCGTTCGTCCTCGGTCACGAGCCGGCCGGCGTCGTCGAGGCGATCGGGCCGGGTGTGCACAACGTGCGGCCCGGTGACCGCGTGGTCGCATGCCTCTCGGTGTACTGCGGTCACTGCGCCAACTGCCTCAGCGGCCGGCCCTACCGCTGCTTCGTCGACGACTACCAACGAACGCCGGACGCCCCGACTCGCCTCCGTAGGGGCGACGAACCGGTGCACCAGTTCGTCGGTCTCTCGAGCTTCGCCGAGCAGATGCTCGTCAGCCAGCACCACCTCGTGCGCATCGACCCGGACTTTCCGCTCTCGCAGGCGTGCTTGCTGGGGTGCGGTGTGCTCACCGGGATGGGTGCCGTGCTGCGTACGGCGAAGGTCACAACCGGCGCGACCGTCGCCGTCGTCGGATGTGGCGGTGTCGGGCTGGCGGTCATCCAGGGCGCTCGGCTGGCCTACGCCTCACGCATCGTGGCGATCGACGTCGACGACGCGAAGCTGGAGCTGGCGCGGCGCTGCGGCGCCACCGACGTCGTCAACGTGGCCGACGCGGACGCCGTCGCCGAGGTGCAGGGACTGGTGCGCGGCGGTGTCGACTTCGCGTTCGAGGCGATCGGGCGCGCCGAGACCGTCCAACAAGCACTGGGCATGCTCGGCTTCGGCGGTGTCGCCACGGCCGTCGGGATCATGGGCCTCGACCAGTCGGTGACGATCACGGGCACCGATCTGCTCCTGGGGAAGACGCTGCAGCAGTCGCTCATGGGTTCCAACAGCTTCGTCGCCGACATCCCGCAGCTCGTCGAGCACGCGCTGGCAGGCAGGATCGACCTCGAGGTCATGGTGAGCGAGGAGCACGGCATCGAGGATCTCCCGGAAGTCCTCGACCGGCTCGAGAACGGACAAGTGCTCGGTCGCGCGGTCATCAACTTCTGACCGAGTTCGGATTCGCCAACCCGGGAGACCGATGACGCATCGAATCGACTACGAGGTTCCGCCCGGGGTCCCGACGGACCACATCGACGGCTTCCACGTTCCGCCGGACGACGACTGGCGCCAGATGGAGTCGAACTGGGTCTGGTTCTTCGTGCCCGAGCGCAAGCTCGGATGCTGGGCGTACCACTTCATCCGCCCCACGATCGGGCTCGACGCCGGCAGCGTCCAGGTGTGGGACGACACCGTGTGGCACCACACGGAGATCCCCTACTACCGCCAGGTGCTCTACGGGCAGCTCCCGGCCGAGCGCGACCTCCACGACTACACGTTCAGCACCGGGTTCCGATGGACGATGCTCGAGCCACAGCGCCGCTATCGCATGCGGTACGAGGATGGCGACGCCTGCCGCTTCGACCTGGAGTGGGCCGCGATCATGGAACCCTGGTTGCCGTTCAAGGGCGACCCCCCGAGGAACACCCACCTCGACCAGTGGGGTCACGTGACGGGTGAGCTCGTGCTGCACGGCGAGTCGATGCGGGTCGACTGCTACGCGATGCGCGACCGGTCGTGGCAGATCACCCGCCCGGACGGAGGGAGCACGCCCTACTGGGGTGGCGAGATCAAGAACGGCTGGATGGCAGCGGCGGCCGGTGCGAGCACGGCGTTCTTCGGTACCAAGTGGCTCGTGCTCGACGGCCACCTGAGCCCGGTCGTCGAGAGCGAGGTCCGACGCGAGCGCGATCGCGAGCACGGCTTCCTCCGCCGGATCATCATCAACGCCCGCGACGAAGAAGGCCGCGACCTCGAGGCCATCGGTGAATCCGTCAGTCGTCTGATCGCGCCGATCCCAAACTCGAACGCGGTGTCCGTGAACAGCTTGATGGACTACCGGATCAACGGGATCCAGGCCTGGGGCGACGACCAGGACTCGTGGGGACTCGGCACCTGGGCCGCGATGCGCCGCAAGCAACAGGGCCTGGTCGACGTGCGCCACACGCCCCAGAACAGCGGCACGGAGGTCTGATGAAGTTCGACAAGGGCCGCGATTTCGAGCACGCCGGCCAGGTGCTCGAACAGTGGTTGTGCCACCGGCTCGGCCTCGCGGGCGCGACGGTGAGCGACCTCGTGCTCCCCGACCGCGCCGGACTGTCGAACGAGACGATCCTCTTCCGCGCCGAGCTCGCTGCCGACTCCGATGGCGGCACGACGACGACGACCGAGGACCTCGTCGTCCGGATCAGCCCGGCGCCCGAGTTCCAGCTGCTGCGCGACACCCTGTTCGAGGAGCAGTACCGCTTGTTGCAGGTGCTCCACGACCAGCAACTTCTGAAGGTCCCGAAGGTGCGCTGGTTCGAGGACGACCCCGAGTGGTTCGACCGGCCGTTCTTCGTGATGGACCGGGCGCGCGGTCGGGTCCCGATCAGCGAGCCGATCTACAACGCCGAGGGTTGGTTGTATGACGCGACGCCGGCCCAGCAGCGCACCGCTTGGGAGGGGGCGCTCGATGAGCTCGTCCACATCAACCAGACCCCACCCGATCTCGTGCGCTTCCTCCCTGGAGGCACGTCCGGGTTCCCCGAGGTGCTCGACGAGATCCGCGCCGAGTACGCCTGGGCGTGTGCCGGGGGCGAGCACCCGATTGTCGACCGCCTGTGGGAGTGGCTCGACGCGAACGTGCCGTCGTCACCACCCATCGGGCTGTCGTGGGGCGACGCGCGCCTCGGCAACACGATGTTCGACGACGACTTCCAGCTCGTCGTCGTGATGGACTGGGAGCTGACGTCGCTCGGTACGCCGATCATGGACCTCGGCTGGTGGCTCTTCTTCGACGACGTCCACAGCGAGACCTTCCCCCGACTCCCCGGCCTGGGCAACCGCCAGGACACCATCGAGCGCTGGGAGCAGGGCACCGGCCTGAGCGCCGACGGCGTCGAGTGGTACGAGATCCTCGCCGCAATTCGCCTCGCCATACTCGTGATCCGGTCGATGCACTTGATGGGCGTCACCGAACCGCACGACTGGATCCCGTTCACCAAGCTGGCGTACGACCGACTCGGGTGGAGCGAACCGCCGGCGGATTGATTCTCGGAAGCTGGGCCTTAGTCATCTAGCTATCGCTGAAAAGGAGTTGGGGAATGGGCGGACGAAACGTGCCGGACGACGACTTCGAGCTGCGGGCGACGCGTGAGCGATACGAGCAAGAGCGCGCTCGGCGCATGACTCCCGATCGTGGTGCGCTGTATGACCTCAACGAAGAACCCTTTGCAGGGTATCGGCGTGATCCGTTTACTCCGATTGTGGAGCGCGAACCGCGCACCGAGGAGGTCGACGTCCTCGTGGTCGGCGCGGGGATGGCGGGTGTGGTCGTCGGCGCCAAGCTGCACGAAGTGGGTATCGAGCGAGTGGTCCTGGTCGACGAGGCCGGGGGTATTGGCGGCACCTGGTACTGGAACCGCTATCCGGGTGTGATGTGTGACGTCGAGTCGTACATCTACATGCCCATGCTCGAGGAGATGGGCTACGTCCCATCGATGCGATACGCGAGCGGCGAGGAGATCCGGAGATACCTCGAGTCGATCGCTGACCGGTATCAACTGGTCGACGATGCGCTCTTCCACACCCGGGTCGAGACGACCGAGTGGGACGAATCACAGTTGCGCTGGATCGTCCGAACTGATCGCGGTGACAAGGTGGCGGCGCGCTTCGTGATCATGGCTGTCGGGATCCTCAACCTCATGCAGCTCCCAGCGATACCGGGTATCGAGAGTTTCAAGGGCCCGTCGTTCCACTCGGCACGCTGGGACTACGAGCTGACAGGCGGATCACCCGATGACCCAGACCTCGATCGCCTCTCGGGGAGCGTCGTCGGCGTCATCGGCTCCGGTGCGACCACGATCCAGGCGCTCGCCCCGCTCGCGGCGTCAGCGCGTCACGTGTACGTGTTCCAGCGCACACCTTCGGCCGTCGGCGTGCGTGGAAACGGGCCAACAGACGACGCTTTCCGCAACGAGCTGCGCCCGGGATGGCAACGGGAGCGCATGGAGAACTTTGCGTCCGTGTTCCTTCGCCGATTGAACGGTCCGAGCCTGGTCAACGATGGATGGACCGAGCACACGGGGAGGTTGATGAACCCCGATGTCGTTGACGCGGATCCGGCTGCAATCGCGAAACGAGTGGAGGAGATCGACTTCGAGATCATGCAGAAGCATCGCGCTCGGATCGACGACATCGTCACCGATCCGACGGTTGCCGAGCAGCTCAAGCCTTGGTACCGGTACCCGTGCAAGCGTCCCTGCTTCCACGATGAGTACCTGGCGGCGTTCAACGAGCCGAACGTGACCCTGGTCGACTGTTCATCCGGTGTTGAACGAATCACCGAACGCGGGCTCGTTGCGAATGGAATCGAGTTCGACTTGGACGTCATCATCTTCGCAACGGGCTTCGAGGGCGAACAAACACCGTTCGTGCGCCGTGCAGGCCATCCGATCATTGGCACAGAAGGCCTTTCGATCGAGGAGAAGTGGCAGGACGGAGTCGTCAGCCTTCATGGCATGACTACACGCGGTTTCCCGAATCTCTTCGTGATGCCAGCGCCAGCCCAGCAGGCCGTCATCACGTACAATTACACACATCCGACCGTTATCGGTGCTGAACATATCGCAGCCACTATCAGCATGCTCGCGGAGCGTGGCATCGCCTGCTTCGAAGTCGAGCAGGCAGCGGAAGACGCCTGGACCGAATCGATCCTCGCAACCCACCAAGACGGCTCGACGTTCCTCGCGGCGTGCACTCCATCGCGTATCAACCTCAACGGAGACGTCAGCAAGGTAAAGCCCAAGAACTCGCACTACGGCGGCGGCCTGGGCGACCTCTTCGCGTACCAAGAGCTCCTCGCCGAGTGGCGTGCCGACGGACGATTCGCCGGATGGGAACTCCGCAGCCCCGCGTCCGACGGATCGCCATAAAGCCGTCGATGTTCGACGACGACTTCCGGGACTGCTGCACGTCTGGTTGACGGTGGTTGTGAGTGATCATGCTGCCAGCTCGTTGTCTTCGAGGCACGGTGGTGAGACGAAGGTGAGCTCGTAGGCGACGGGGCTGAGCTTGCCGAGCGCGCGTTGGCGGCGTCGGCGGTTGTAGGTGTGTTCGATCCAGGTGATGATCTCGCCGGTGAGTTCGTCGCGGGTGCGCCAACGCGGCCGGCGGTTCAACACGTTCTTCTGCAAGAGCGCGTAGAACGACTCCATCGCGGCGTTGTCAGCAGCGGCAGCGACGCGTCCCATGGATCCGACGAGCCCGTTCGCCTTCAACGCGGCCCGGAATGCTCGAGATCGGAACTGACCGCCCCGGTCAGAGTGAACCACGACCGTGCCCTCGGGTCGACGACGTGCGATCGCGCTGCGCAACGCGCGGACCGCGAGCTGTGCGGTCATGCGCGGTCCGAGCGCGTAACCGACGATCCGGTTCGAGAAGACGTCTTTGATCGAACAGCAGTAGAGCTTGCCCTCGAGGGTCGGATGTTCGGTGATGTCGGTCAGCCACACCATGTCCGGTGCCGGCGCCGAGAACACGCGCCGGACGAGGTCGTCGTGCACCGCCGGCCCTGGCGTCTTGCCGTGCGCTTTGCGGCCCTGCTTGGTGGTCGTCGACCACACCCGCTGGTCGCGACACAGCCGCCAGACCCGTCGTTCGCAGGATCGTTGCCCGGCGGCCTCGAGTTCATCGGCGATGAACCGATACCCGAACTCCGGATCATCGGCGTGCACATCGACGATCAGGTTCGTGGTGTGCGCGTCCGCCCAGTCGCGATCCGAACACGGTCGTGCCTGCCACTTGTAGAACGCCTGGGTCGAGAAGCCGAGCACCCCGCAGGTCAACCGCACGGGGAAGCCCTCGGCGGCCAGGTCGAGGACCAACGGGAACTTCATTTTGGGAGCGCATCCTTCGCGAAGTACGCGGCGGCGCGACGCAGGATCTCGTTCTCCATCTCCAGGCGACGCTTCTCGCGACGCAGCTGCACGATCTCGGACTGCTCCGCAGTCGTGAGGCCATCCTTCACGCCGTCGTCGATATCAGCCTGGCGCATCCAACGCCGCACCGACTCTGGCGAGACGTCGAAATCAGCCGCGACCTCCGCCAGGGTCAGATCACCCCGACGAGCGACCCTGACCACATCACGCTTGAACTCAAACGGGAACTTCTTCGGCATCGGAACATCCTTCCGGCCCGGCCACGCCGGGCACAAAGAATGTCAACCAACCGTGCAGCAGTCCCGACAAACGCAAGAGTACGAAGCGACGCGCGAACCTCTCCGCCGTGCCGCTACTCCACGCGAGCCGTTCCGTTGTGCACTGCACCAGGCGGCCGCGAACTCAGCAAGGAGTTCAACGCCATGCATGTATCAATCACCAAGCGGTAGCTGGGTGAACTGCGGAGATTGTGCTCGACACTCCCGACGCTGCGCCGCTTAGGCACATCTCCTCGTTCGTGGCACGTCAGTCGACGCAAGGCGATCGCAGCGGTCATCGAGTTCGAGGTGAGGGCAGGCGGAAGGGACGTAACGCCATGGACGTGATCACACTGCGTGGACACTGAGCGGTTATTTGCGCAGGTCAGAGTATGTGCCCGGAGAGGGAGTCGAACCCCCACGCTCCTCGCGGAGCCGGCGGGTTTAAGCCGCCTGCGTCTACCGTTCCGCCACCCGGGCCAGGTGCCGCGAGGGTAGGCGAGGTGCCGGTTATGGTCGCCCACGATGCGTCGGTGGCTCGATCGTCTGCTCGATCCCAGCGCACACATCGTGCACCGCTTGCAGGACACCGTGGTCGAGCCGGCGTGGCGCCGGGTCACCGACCTCGAATCGTTCGTGCCGGTCGGCATCGCGATCGGCGTCGCGGTGGTGCTCGAGGGGACGCTCCCGCACCGAGTGGCGCACCTGCGCTGGGTGTTCGTCGCCGGCTGCGCGCTCCTGTTCGCGATCTTCGCCCTCGTGAACCCACGGCGGGCCGAGGAGCGACCGCGCCTCGTGCGCGGCTCGACGCTCCTGCTCATCGCGTTGCTGAGCATCGGCAACATCGTCTCCGGTGCCGCGCTGGTGATCGACCTCGTGAACAGCGAAGGCATCCGGGACCCGAAGGAGCTCCTGCTCACGGGCGGCGCGATCTGGCTGAGCAACGTGATCGTGTTCTCCCTCTGGTACTGGGAGTTCGACCGCGGTGGTCCGCTCGCACGCGCGCGACGGCCGGAGGCCGCGCTCGACTTCCTGTTCCCGCAGATGGACCGGCCCGAACTCGTGCCGGTCGACTGGCAACCCGAGTACATCGACTACCTGTACCTGTCGTTCACGAACGCGATGGCGTTCAGCCCCACCGACGTGATGCCGCTCTCGCGCTGGGCGAAGGTCACGATGCTCGTGCAGTCGCTCGTGTCCCTGGTGCTGGCCCTGCTCGTGATCGCGCGGGCGGTCAACATCTTCGACTGAGCTCCGTCGAGCTGACGTGCGGCGGACCATCCAGTGAATTCACGGGAAACTCGGTGGCTCACCGCGGCAGCGAGCGCGTTGACTGGTCGAAGACAACGCACCGCCGAAGCTGCGAGGTCGCGATGCACCCCTGGATCGACACCGTCGTCGAACACCCCCCGACCAGTCCCCCGGTCGACAACCTGCTCCGCGTGTACCTGGGCCAGAGCCACGGCTCGCGCGCGCCCGAGCCCGACGTCCGCTACCCCGCCACCGAAGCCCAGGAGCTGTGGGACTACCTGGGCGACTTCGCCTGACTACAGGTTCCAGATGCGGGCGGCGTTGCCCTCGATCATGAGGTCGCGCTCCGCCTCGGGAACACCCTCGAACGTCTCCTCGATCACCGTCAGCGACTTCGGCCACGTCGACACCGGGTGCGGGTAGTCGCTCGACCACAGCAGGTTCTGCGCGCCGAGCACGTGGCGGAGGTGACGCACCGGGTCGGGCTCGTCGATGAACGTCATCGCCAGGTTGCGGTGGTAGTAAAAGCTCGGTAGCTCACCGTCGAGCACCGGGAACTCGTAGCCCTGGCGCAGCACCATGTCGTCGAGGAACGCGACGTAGCCCGCCACCCACGCGAGCCCCGGTTCGACGAAGACGATCTTCAGATCGGGGTACCGGGTGAGGATGCCGCTGAGCAGCCACATGCCGAGCGCTTCGCACGCTGACAGCGGCATGCACGACAACGTCCACGCGAGGCGCGGGGTCGGGTCGCGGTCGGCGAGCTGGTCGAGCGCGGTGTTGAGCCCGATGTGGCAGCACACGGGGAGCCCGCGGTTCGAGATCGCCGCCCACATCCGGTCGTAGCGCTCGTGGAAGTAGTCGGGCTGTCCCAGCTCGGCGGGGAACACCGGCAGCTGCAGCGACTTGCCGCCCATCGCCGCGACCCGTTCGATCTCCGCGACCGCGAGGTCGATGTCGTGGATCGGCACCTGGTACGTGACGATCAACCGCGACGGGTCGGCCGACGCGAAGTCGTGCAACGTGTCGTTGAACGCCCGCGTCGCCTCTGCGGCGCCGGTCGGGAGCAGGTAGAGGTACCGGTACGCGCTGACCTCGCAGTAGAGGACCTCGATGTCGACGCCGTCGACGTCCATGTCGCGCAGACGCTCGTGCGGCTCGGCGTAGCCAGGCCGGTTCCACGACGCGTGACGGATCTCGTTGCCACCCTGGTTGGCCTTGGCCGCGTTGCCACCGAGCATCTCGCGGTACGCCTGCATCAGCGCCGCGTCGTACTCGTCGTGCAGCCGCGGCGCGAGGTGGGCCTTCACGTCGTCGTGCTGCACGCTCACGTGGGAGTCGGCCGAGATGATCCGTGACGTCGCCATCCGTCGATTCTGCCTCCCGTCCCGTCCGTCCGTCTCAATCACTTGATTCAATCAGGTGATTGAAGTAGGGTCGGCGGGTGGCCGTCGCGATCGCCGAACCCACCCAGGTCCGCCTGCTCGACGCCGCCGAGCGACTCGTGGGCGAGCGCGGGGTCGACGCCGTCTCGCTGCGGGCCATCAACACGGAGGCGGGGAGCAACGTGGCCGCCGCCCACTACCACTTCGGTTCCAAGGAGGCGCTCGTGCGGGCGGTGCTCGACCGCCGCATGACGGTGCTGGCCGAGGAACGCTTCCGACAGCTCGATGCCCTCGACCACGCACGCGCGCCTGTCCCCCGCGACGTGGCTGCCGTGTTCGTGCGCCCGCTGTTCGACCTCGCCGCCGATCCCGCGGGAGCCCGGTACGTTCGCTTCCTCGCCGCGCTCTACCGCGCCGAGGGCGACTGGCTCCCCGTGCTCGACGCCGCGTTCGCGCCCCAGTGGGCGCGCATCGAACCCGTGCTGGCGCGTGCGGTCCCGCACGTCGACGCGACGCGCCGCGGCATCCGTCTCTCGTTGGCCAGCGAGACGATGCTCCGCATGCTCGCCGACCCCGACCGCTACGCCGGCGCCCTCGACACCGACGCGTATCGCGACGAGGTGATCGACGTGTTCACCGCGATCGTCACCGGCCCGTCCCGCACCCAGCCGTCCGCACTCCAGCCGTCTGCAATCCAGGAGGCACCATGACCGCGATCACCAGCGTGACGTCCACGTTCGACGGCGCCGACGTCCGTCCGCTCACCGGCGCGTGCGGCGCCGAGGTGCACGGCGTCGATCTCGCCACCCTCGACGCCGACGGGTGGGACGCGATGTACGCGACCTGGCTCGAGCACCTCGTGCTGTTCTTCCCCGGCCAGTCGCTCGACGCCGACACCCACGTCGCGTTCGGCCGTCGCTTCGGGGAGCCGGAGATCCATCCCTACATCCCCAAGCGCGACGACGAGCACCCCGAGATCGTCGTGATCGACACCGTGGGTGGGGGCGCCGAGTTCTGGCACACCGACGTGACGTTCAGCCCCACCCCGCCGATGGCCTCGATCCTGCAGATGATCGTGAACCCGCCGCGCGGGGGCGACACGATCTTCACCAACCAGTACCTCGTGTACGAGTCGCTGTCCGCGCCGCTCCGCGCGTTCCTCGAGGAGCTCAGCGCGGTGCACACGGCCAGCACCTTCGGTCACCCGGAGCAGGAGGCCACGCACCCGGTCGTGCGGACGCACCCCGACACCGGGCACAAGTCGCTGTTCGTGAATCGCACGTTCACGTCGCACATCGCCGAGCTGCGCCGCACCGAGAGCGACGCGTTGCTCGACTACCTCTACTCGTGGTCGGAGCAGCCCGCGTTCCAGTGCCGGTACCGGTGGGACGAAGGCACCATCGGCATCTGGGACAACCGGTGCACGCAGCACTACGCGGTGCCCGACTACGAAGAGCGGCGCGTCATCGAGCGGGTGACCGTGATCGGCGACGTCCCCGAAGGTGCGGCCGCACGTTGGGATCCGTACGAGGAGCGCCACGGCTACCAGCGCGGCACGCTCGCGGAGGTTCGGGCCATGGATCCGGACCCGCGCGGCGAACTCGATGTCGAAGTAGTCCGCCCGCCGATCACACCACGGATTCGACCTGGGGCCGGCGCCACAGTTGCGTCAGTGTTGCCGTGGTCCAGGTCGACGTGCGCACCGAGGCGTCCTCGGTGAGGTGCACCTTGTCGTCGAGCCGGACGGTGTGCACCGCACCGTCGTACGAGAGCTGCGACTGCCACCCGCCGTTGCTGTCGGACAACGCCCGCGTCCAGTCGACGGTCGCGATGCCGAACTGGTCGCCGTAGGCACGCGCGTGCTCGGCCAGCGCGGTCGTGACCTGGTGGCGCATCGGGAGGCTGAACCAGTCCTCCGCCGGCGGGTCGTCCGACGGTGACGGCGCCGCGGGCGGCGCCACCGCCCACACGACCTGGAGACCGCGCGCACGCGCGCTGGTGACGAGCGCCGCGCGCGGCGGCGTCCCAGGCGTCGTAGAACCGCTGGGAGCCGTAGGCCAGCTTCCCGGGGCCGCACGCGAAGGCGCACACCCCCTCGAAGCCGATGACGACGGTGTCGACGTCGGGGTGCGCGGCGAGTCGGTCGGCGAGGACGTCGAGCGCCGACATGCCGTCGAGCGGGTCGAGGAGCCCCCAGCCGCTGCCGTGGGCGTCGTACACCTGGGCCGCCACGGCGTGCTGACCGAGCACCTCGGGCAGCTTGAAGAGACCCTGGGCGAGGTCGGAGTCGCCGACGGCCAGGATGCTGTGGTCACCGGGCGGTGCGGAACGGATCACCGGCGGGGCGATGCCGGTCGGCACGCCGCTCGCGTCGGTCAGCGGGCCCGGTGGTGTGCTCTGGGCCCCGGCCGGCGCGACGTTTGCACCCGCCACGACGAGGCTCACCAGGGCGAGCAGCGTGAGCCGGATGCCGAGGCCAGGACGCCGACGGCCGCGATGACGGGAGGGGGCGAAGGTCACCCGAGGTGTTCGGTGCCGAGCCGCGGGGAGGATGCCTCCACGCCATGACGCTCGCTCGCAGTCGGTTCAGGCCGCCCGGGCGGCCGGGGCTGCGGCAGCTGCGGCGGCCTCGGGGGCCGTGTCCCCCGCACCGTCGAAGGCGGCCACGAGGCGGGAGCGGACACGCGGGCCGTCGGCGGCGGATACCTGGTTGGCCGCGAGCACACCGTCGACCATGTCGGCCACCACCTCCGCGAAGGGGCGGTCGCGCAGCCGGACCGAGACCACGGCACCCGCGGGATAGCGCCGGATCGTGCGGGCGGCGCCGGCCACCCGGGGCGGCGACCGGAACGCGGGCACGCGGAGCCCCGCCTCGTGGGCGGCGGCGCCGAGTCGGCGCGCGGCGTCGGCGAAGCGGAGGGCGGGCAACTCGATGATGGTCTCGGTGACGGTCCGGTCGTTCACGGTCACCAGCATCGCAGGGGGGTGTGACAGTTATCCCGGCCGCCCGTCCACCCGGTTCTGGCGTCACCCGTGCGTCACTATGGCGCACCAGTGACGCCGAAACGGACAGGACGAACCTACGACCGGGAGATCGCCCGCCTGGCCGTGCCCGCACTCGGCGCGCTGGCGGCGGAGCCGCTCTACCTCCTGGCGGACACCGCCATCGTCGGGCACCTCGGCACCCGCCCCCTCGCCGGCCTCGCGGTGGCGGGGTCGGTGCTCACCGCCGCGTTCAGCGTCTTCAACTTCCTCGCGTACTCGACGACCGCGGGTGTCGCCCGCCAGCTCGGCGCCGGCCACCGGAAGGACGCGGCAGAGAGCGGCGTCGACGGGTGCTGGCTCGCGGTGGGACTCGGCCTGCTGCTCACGGTGCTGGGCGTGGTGCTGGCGCCCGTGATCGTCGACGTGATGGGCGCGTCGACGAGCGTGACACCGCTCGCGGTCACCTACCTGCGCATCAGCATTCTCGGCGCGCCGGCGCTCCTCCTCGCGCTCGCGGGCGCCGGCTACCTGCGCGGCATGCAGGACACCACGACCACGCTCGTCATCGCGGTGCTCGCCAACGCCGTCAACCTCGTGGTCGAGCTCCTCTTCGTGTACGTGCTCGACCTCGGCATCGAGGGCTCGGCCTGGGGCACGGTCCTCGCGGAGTACGGCGCCGCGATCGCGTACGTCGTGATCGTCGCCCGCGCGGTGCGGCGGGCCGACGCGTCGGTGCGTCCACGTCCCGCGGGGGTGCGCGCCAACGCGACGGTCGGCAGCAGACTGGTCGTGCGCACCGCGTCGCTCATCGTCGCGCTGCTCACCGCGACCGCGATCGCCTCACGCATCAGCGACGACGCGGTCGCCGCGCACCAGATCTGCATGCAGATCTTCCTGTTCCTCGCGCTGTCACTCGACGCGCTCGCGATCGCCGGGCAGGCGATGGTCGGACGGTTCCTCGGCGCGTCCAGCACCCGCGACGCGCGTGCCGTCGGGCGGCGGCTCCTCGAGTTGGGCGTCGTCGTCGGCGTGGTGTTCGGGCTCGCGGTCGTGGCCCTGCGGCCCTGGCTCGCCGGCGTGTTCACGAACGACGCGGGAGTACGCCATCTCGTGCTCGAAGTCCTCTGGATCGTCGCCGTGCTGCAGCCGATCGCGGCGATCGTGTTCGTGCTCGACGGTGTGCTCATCGGCGCCGGCGACGCCGGCTACCTGGCGCTGGCGATGCTGGTGGCGACGATCGGCGTGTATCTCCCGGCCGCGCTGCTCGTCGCCGTCCTCGACGGCGGCCTGCTCTGGCTGTGGGCCGCGATCGCGCTCTGGATGCTCGCCCGCTTCGTGGGCATGGCCGGTCGCTTCCGCACCACCCGCTGGCAAGTGGAGGGCGCCACCCGCGCCTGATGTGACGCCCGGTTGCATCCGGGCGACGACTCGCTAGCGTTCGGACGTGCCCTCGTCGCCCGAGAAGCCCCTCCGCCTCGTCGGCGAGGACGCCGGGGGATCGGCGACGGCACCGGTCGCCTCCGTCCCCGACGAACCGGTGCCCCTCGACGACCTGCTGCGGGTCGACGCCTGGGGCCGCAGCGAGCCCGTGCGCGCGCTCGCCCGCACCCTCTACGAACCGGTGTATCGCCACTGGTTGCGCGCCGGAGTGGGAGGGGCTCGAGCACGTTCCCCTCGACGGTGGCGCGTTGCTCGTGGCCAACCACGCGGGTGCGATCCCGTCCGACGCCCCCGTCGTCATGCACGGCATCGAGACCGAGTTGCTGCGCCCGGTCTACGGCCTGGCCGAGAACCTCTTCCGCCAGCTGCCTGTCCTCGGAACGCTGTGGTCGCGCGCCGGCGGCGTGCCCGCGCATCCCGACAACGCCTACCGCCTCCTGCACGACGACGGCCAGCTCGTCCTCGTGTTCCCCGAGGGCACCAAGGCCACCGGCAAGCTCGTGCGCGATCGCTACCAGCTCCGGCGCTTCGGCCGGGGCGGCTTCGTGGAGATCGCCATGCGCGCCGGGTGTGCCGATCGTGCCGATGGCGATCGTCGGCAACGAGGAGGCGATGCCGATCCTCTGGAAGAGCGCGCGGCTCGCCAAGCTGCTCGGCCTCCCCTACTTCCCCATCACCGCCAACCAGTTCGTGTACGGCCCGCTGCTCGGGTACGTCCTCCCGTTGCCGGCGAAGTTCCGCATCCGCGTGCTGCCGCCGATCACCTTCGACGTCGAGCCCGGCCTCGCCCGCTACAACCGCGGCATGGTGATGGAACAGGCGGAGCGCATCCGATCGCTCATCCAGTCGGAGGTCGACGACCTGCTGCGCAATCGCCGCAGCGTCTGGCGGGGCTGAGCCCGTGCGGGTCCTCGTCACCGGCCTCGGAACGTTCTGGGGTAGCCGCATCGCGCAGGCACTCGAGCAACGCGACGACGTCGAGCTCGTAGTCGGCGTCGACACCCGCGAACCGCGGCTGCCGCTCGCCCGTACCGAGTTCGTGCAGGCCGACGCGTCGTACTCGATCCTGCGGCGCATGGTGCGCGCCACACAGGTCGACACCGTGCTGCACACCCACCTCGAAGTCGACTCCACCCGCACGAGCAGCCGACGGCTGCACGAGGTCAACGTGATCGGCACCATGAACCTGCTCGCGGCCGCCGCGGCCGAGGGCAGCGCGGTGCGCAAGATCGTGCTGAAGACGTCGACCCTGGTGTACGGGTCGAACTTCGCCGATCCCTACTTCTTCCGCGAGACCGACCCGTCGCACGCACCCGCCCACCACGCCGGTCGAGCGTTCGTTGCTGGAGGTCGACGTGCTGGTCGGCGACTTCGCCGAGGACCACCCCGAGGTGGCCGTCACCTCGTTGCGCTTCGCCAACGTGCTCGGCGACGACGTGACCACCGTGTTCTCGCGCATGCTGCGCATGCCCGCGGTCCCCGAGGTGTTCGGCTACGACCCGCGCCTGCAGTTCGTGCACGAGGACGACGTGACCCGCGCCCTCGCGCACGCGACCGCGCCCGACCGCCCGGGGACGTTCAACGTCGCCGGACCGGGCACCATCACGTGGAGCGAGGCGTGCCGGGCGGTGGCGCGCCGCCGGCTGGCGATGCCGCCGGTGTTCACCGGCGCGGCCAGGGTGCCGCTGCGACTCCTGCGGGTGATCGACATCCCGCCGGAGGTCCTCAGCCTGCTGCGCTACGGACGCGGGGTCGACACCAGCGCGTTCGTCGACACCGGGTTCGAGTACCGCTACACCACGCCGGCGACGGTCGAGGCGTTCGCGAAGGCTCGCCGTTTGGAACGCGTCGTCGGCACGCCGCCCGAGTACGAGTACGAGCGCGACGTCGAGGACTTCCTCCGCAACTCGCGTCGCGCGTCGGTGAGCCCCGAGGCGCTGACGGCGTAGAAGCGCTCACTACGCAACCTCGGGGTCGGGCTAGCTGAAGAACTGGGTCTCGAACTCCCGGCGGCGCTCGTCCCACTCTTCGCGGGTGATCGCGTAGCGCACGTGGTCCTCCCACGTGCCCTGGATCTGCAGGAAGCGAGTGGCGGTGCCCTCGTCGCGCAGGCCGAGCTTCGCCGCGACCCGCCGGCTCTTCGAGTTGCGAGGAACGATCGCCGCCTCCATGCGGTGCAGGCCGAGCTCCTCGAAGCCGTAGCGCATCACGATCGCGACCGCGTCGGGCGTGTAGCCGCAGCCGGCGTACCGCTCGTCGACCCAGTAGCCGATGAAGCACGACTGGAACGGCCCCGCAGCACGCTGCCGAGGCTCACCTCGCCGATGAGGGTGCCGTCGAGCAGGAAGGTGCCGAAGCCGTAGGCGCTGTCGAACTGCCGTTGCCGGTCCCACGCGCCGCAGCGGGCCCGGAACGCCTCCCGGTCGACGACGGGATCGCGCGTGCCCGGGCTCGGGGAGCGGCTCCCAACGCTCGAGCCAGTCGCGGCTGCGGAGTGCGGATCTCGCGCCAGGCGTCGTGGTCGCGCACCTCGAGCGGCCGGAGCATCACCCGCGGGCCGACGAGAGCCGAGTCGCGACGTCCTCTCACCGGGCGAAGGTTATTCATTACCCTGACCCGGTGCCCATGAACGGTGAGCAACGCGGCTGGTGTGGCTCGATCTCGAGATGACCGGCCTCGACGTCGAGCGTCACGTGATCGTCGAGATCGCGGCGCTCGTCACCGACGACGACCTCGAGCCCGCTCGACGACGGCATCGACCTCATCGTCCACCAACCCCCGAGTGCGCTCGCCGAGATGGACGACTTCGTCCGCACCATGCACACCAAGTCGGGGCTGCTCCCGGAGATCGAGGCCGTCGACGCTCTCGCTCGCCGACGCCGGCGCGCAGGTGCTCGAGTACGTGCGCGGCCACGTCGGCGAGGGCAGCTCGCCGCTGTGCGGCAACTCGATCGGCGTCGACCGGCGCTTCCTCGACCGACAGCTCCCCGAGCTCGACCGCTTCCTGCACTACCGCAGCATCGACGTGTCGAGCTTCAAGGAGCTCTGTCGCCGCTGGTACCCCGTCGTCTACAAAGGCCGCCCGGGCAAGGCCGAGACCCACCGGGCGTTGGCCGACGTGCAGGAGTCGATCGCCGAGCTGCGCTACTACCGCGAGCACATGCTCCGCGAGCCGCGCCGGCGCCCACGCCTTCGCCGACCGACGACTGAGCGGCTACCCCAGGAGCTCGCGCAGCGCGCCGAGGAGGGTGGTGACCGACCGGTCGCGCGCGGAGTGGCCCATGAGGCCGATGCGCCAGGCCTGACCGGCGAACGTCCCGAGACCGCCACCGACCTCGATGCCGTAGGTGGTGAGCAGCGCCTTGCGCAGCGTGGCGTCATCGGCGCCGTCGGGGAGCCAGGCGGTCGTGAGCTCGGGGAGGCGATGGCCCTCGGGCACGACCAGGCGGAAGCCGAGGCCGGGCAGCTCGTCCTGCAGCCGGGCGCCGACGGCTCGGTGACGGGCCCACGCCGCTTCGAGACCCTCGTCGAGGACCGCGCCGAGCGCGGCGTGCAGCGAGCACACCATCGAGACCGGCGCAGTGTGGTGGTACACCCGGCTGGCGCCGTCGACGTAGTTGGCGATCAGCGACACGTCGAGGTACCAGGACTGCGGCGGCAGGGCGCGGGTCTGGATCCGCTCCACCGCGCGCGGCGAGAAGGTGACGGGCGAGAGGCCCGGGGGCACGCCGAGGCACTTCTGGGTGCCGGAGTAGGCGGCGTCGACGTTCCAGCCGTCGATCTCGACCGGGATGCCGCCCAGCGACGTGACCGTGTCGACGAGCAGCAGTGTGTCGGTGTCGCGGAGCGCGGCGAGCGGCGCGACGTCGTTCTCCACCCCGGTCGACGTCTCCGCGTGCACGACCGCGACCAGGCGGGCGTCGCGGTGCTCCCGCTGGGCGTCGAGGAGGCGCTGGGGGTCGAGCGGGAGGCCCCACTCCTCGTCGACACGCACGACGTCGGCGCCGCACCGGCGCGCCACCTCGCACATGCGCTCGCCGAACACCCCGTTGACCCCGACGATCACGGTGTCGCCCGCCTCGACCAGGTTGACGAAGCACGCCTCCATGCCCGCAGATCCGGTGCCGCTCACGGGGAAGGTCAGCGTGTTCTCGGTGCGGAAGACGGTGCGCAGGCGCGCCATGGTCTCGTCCATGATCGCGATGAACTCGGGATCCATGTGCCCGAGCATCGGTCGGGAGAGCGCGGCGACCGCTTCGGGATAAGGATTCGACGGGCCGGGCCCGAGCAGCAGACGATCCGTGATGGGCATGCGCGGGAGCCTACGCGTGCCGTACCTCTCGTCTTGGCGGCGCGTCAGGCGCGGCGCGAGGACAGAGAACCAGTGCTGGAGGAGCTGGCGCACCTCGAGCAGGCATTCGTCGCCCGCGGTCATGCCGCGCGCGACCTCGGCGGCGGCGCCGCGCCACGTGCGTGACGTCGTCGTCGGGGAGCTCCATGCCGTCGCCCTCGGCGGCGCGTTGCACGGTCTGGGCGGCGTCCCACGCGGCGCGGGCCGCGTGACGCGTGCGGTGCGAGTGACGGAGGGCGCGGTCGATGGCGATCGTCGCGTGCCAGGCGTCGACTTCGTCGCCCGCGGTGTCGCTCGCGAGCGACCGCGCGACGGCGTGGATGTCGTCGGCGGTGAGCTGCTTCAGGGCGGCGTCGAACTCCGTGAGCTCCATACCCCACATTTTCGACACACCGAGGGGTCGAGTTGGGGGATTTCCGGGGTCGGGCCGCGCAATTCCGTGTGAACGGCCGGCTTCTAGACCTGGCTGCGCACCAGACCGTCGAGGATGTCGGCCTCGCTGACCAGCATCTCGTCGAACCCGAGCACCCGGAAGATGCCGACGAGCACGGAGGTGCCACCCACGATCACGTCGACCCGTCCGGGCTCGAGCCCGGGGTTGTGCGCGCGCTGTGCCGCGTTCTCGGTGGCGAGCGTGCGGAACACGTCCTCCGCCGCCTCGCGCGTCAACACGAAGTGGTGGATCTTCTCCGGGTCGTACTCGGGCAGGCCGAGCTCGATCGCGGCCACGGTGGTGACGGTGCCCGCGAGTCCCACGAGGGTTGCCGCGTCGGCTGCACCAGGAATGACGCGCGGCACCTCGGCGACGAGGTCGCGCACCGCGGCGACCGCGTTCGAGAGCTCCTCGGGCGCGGGTGGGTCGGACTCGAGGTACTGCTCGGTGATGCGCACGCACCCCATGTCGAGTGACACGAGTCCGGTGGGCGTGTCGGTGCCGAGCACGAACTCGGTGGAGCCGCCGCCGATGTCGACCACGAGATACGGGCCGGGGGCGTCGAGGTCGGCGGTGGCGCCGAGGAACGAGAGCGCGGCCTCCTCGTCACCCGAGAGCAGTGCGGGGGTGACACCCAACGCGTCGTGCGCGGCGGTGAAGAACTCGTCGCGGTTCGACGCGTCGCGTGCCGCGCTGGTGGCGGTGGCGCGCACCTCGGTGACGCCGTACTCGTCGAGCGCGACGCGGTACTCGCTCAGCACCGCGGTGGTGCGCTCGATCGCTTCGGGCGCCAACGCGCGCGCGTGCGGTCGACGCCCTGACCGAGGCGCGTGATGCGCATGCGACGGTCGAGCGGGACGAGCTTGGCGTCGCGCGGCGAGGCGCCGTCGACGTCGGCCACGAGGAGGCGGACCGAGTTGGTGCCGATGTCGACCGCGGCCACTCGCTTCACGCGCCCTCCGCCGCCTCGAGCTGCTCCACCACCTCGAGCTGCTCCACCACCTCGAGCTGCTCCACCGCCTCGAGCTGCTCCACCGCCTCGAGCTGCTCCACCGCCTCGAGCTGCTCCGCAGTCCACCGGCCGACGGGATCGTCGGCGCCGGCGAGCAGGTTGGCGTAGTGCGCGTGGAGGCACTTCACGCCCTGCCGCGTGCCGCCGACCCCGCCCGACGGGCGCGGACCGGGGTGACCGGGCGGGACCGCGGCGTCGCGCTCGACCGCGTACGCGTCGTGGGCGGCTCGGATCGCGGCGGCGTCGACCGCATCCTGGGCCAGTCGGACCCCACCGGCCGCCTCCAGCCGGGAGACGCGCAGGTTCAGGTCGGGATCGACCAGCCAGTAGCGGGTCGGCATCGGGGTGCCGTCACGGGTGAAGGGTTCGTTGCGCACGACCACCGGCGCACCGGCGGCGTCGCGGACCACCACTTCGAAGTCGGCCTGCGGCGCGCGTCCGAGGCGCTCGGTGAGCGCGGCGACGTCGGCAGGAGCGGCCATCTCCATGCCCGGCAGTCTACGGAGTGGGCGGAACGCTGCTGCTGGGTGGTGGCGGTGCGGTCTCGCTCGGTGCGGGAAGGATGACGAACGGGATCTGGCCCGGCTTCACCAGGCCGTACTTCTGCCGCGCCAACCGCTCGATCTCCGAGTCGGTGCTCAGTCGCTTCGACTCGCGCATCAGCCGCGCGTTCTCGGACTGCAGCACCTCGAGCTGGGCGCGCGCTTTGTTGGTCTCGTCACGCTGGTCGAGGAAGGTGCGGGTGGGATACACGAACACGAACAGCAATCCGACGAGCACCACGAGGAAGAGCGCCAGTCGCATCGACGGCCGACCCCGCGCGCCGCGGCGCCGCGGCTTCGCGTCGCGCGCCTGCGCGCGCGTCCGCGACCGGGACCGACGCTTCGCCGTGCGCTTCGAGCGCGGGTGCTCAGCCACCACTTCCACCGGCGCGCGCGGGCAACGCCGCCGCGCCGAGGTAGGACGCCACCGGTCCGAGCTCCTCCTCGATGCGCAGGAGCTGGTTGTACTTGGCGACCCGGTCGCTGCGCGCGGGTGCGCCGGTCTTGATCTGGCCGCAGTTGGTTGCGACGGCGAGGTCGGCGATGGTGGCGTCCTCGGTCTCGCCGCTGCGGTGCGACATCATCGCGGTGTAGCCGTGGCGCCCGGCCACGAACATCGTGTCGAGCGTCTCCGAGAGCGTTCCGATCTGGTTCACCTTCACCAGGATCGAGTTTGCGACCCCACGGTCGATCCCGTGCTGGAACCGCTCGACGTTGGTGACGAAGAGGTCGTCGCCCACGAGTTGCACGCGCGCCCCGAGCGACGTGGTGAGCGCGGCCCACCCGTCCCAGTCGTCCTCCGACATGCCGTCCTCGATGGAGACGATCGGGTAGCGGTCGCACAGCTCGACGAGGCGCCCGGCCCACTCCGACGGGGAGTAGTCGGCGCCCTCGCCCGCGAGCACGTACCTGCCGTCGGCGAACAGCTCGGTCGACGCCACATCGAGCGCGAGCGCGATCTCCTCGCCGGGCGTGTAGCCGGCGCGCTCGATGGCGGTCAGGAGCAGCGCGAGCGCCTCTTCGTTCGACGGGAGGTCCGGCGCGAAGCCGCCTTCGTCACCCAGCGCGGTCGACAGCCCGCGCTCCTTCAGCAACGCCTTGAGCGCGTGATAGGTCTCGACGCCCCATCGCAGTGCTTCGCTGAAGCTCGCGGCACCGACCGGCGCGAGCATGAACTCCTGCACGTCGACGTTGGAGTCGGCGTGCGCGCCGCCATTGAGCACGTTCATGAACGGCACCGGCAGCACGTCCGCGTTGGCACCGCCCACGTAGCGGTAGAGCGGCAGCTCGGCCTCGTCGGCCGCCGCCTTCGCCGCGGCCAGCGACACGCCGAGGATCGCATTCGCCCCGAGGCGGCGCTTGCCGTCGGTGCCGTCGAGGGTGACGAGTTCGTCGTCGAGGAGGCGCTGGTCGGAGGCGTCGAGGCCGACCATGGCGTCGGCGATCTCGGTGTTGACGTGCTCCACCGCGGTGCGCACACCCTTGCCGCCGTAGCGGTCGCCGCCGTCGCGCAGCTCGTGCGCCTCGTGCGCGCCCGTGCTGGCGCCGCTCGGCACGATGGCCCGTCCGCGCGCGCCGGAGAGCAGTTCGACGTCGACTTCGACGGTAGGGTTTCCCCGGGAATCGAGGACCTCGCGGCCCACGACCTCCACGATCGTGCTCATGTGCTCCCCGCACTGCTTTTCTCAGGGCCGGTGGCCACTGTGGCTGATGTGACCAGTGAGCCTAAACCCTTCAACCCGTTCGCACCGGGCTTCGCGGAGGATCCGTACCCCCAGTACGCCGAGCTCTGCGCGACCAACCCGGTGCAGCGGACGCCCCTCGGCCTCTGGGCGCTGTTCGGCTACGACGACGCCGTACGCGTGCTCCGCGATCCCTCCCTGAGCGTCGAGGACCGCAGCGTGATCGGGCCCAACCCGCGCGCCGAGATCCGCGAGCAGATCCTGGGGGACCGGCCGCAGCGGGGCACCCACCAGATCCTCAACCTCGACCCGCCCGACCACACCCGCCTGCGGCGCCTCGTCCAGCAGGTGTTCACGCCCCGGATGGTCGAGCAGCTGACGCCCCGGGTGCAGGCCATGGTCGACGAGATGCTCGACCAGGCCGTCGCCCGTGGTACCGAGCTCGACGTGATCGCCGACCTCGCCTTCCCGCTGCCGTTCCGCGTGATCACCGAGATGCTGGGCATGCCGGCCTCGGAGGAGGCGGCGATGCGCGACCTCGCGCACACGCTGACGCTCGCGCTCGAGCCGTTGCTCGCGCTGCAGCACCAGGAGGAGATCGTCGCCGCGTCGGACCAGGTCGTCGAGCACGTGCTGGATGCCATCGAGTGGAAGCGCGCGCATCCGGGCGACGACCTGCTCTCGGCGCTGCTCGTCGCCGAGGCCGACGGCGACCGCCTCTCGCCCGAGGAGCTGCTCGACCAGGTCGTCCTCCTGTACGTCGCCGGGCACGAGACGACCGTCAACCTGATCGGCAACGGCACGTACGCGCTCCTGCGCAACCGCGCCCAGCTCGAACGGTGGCGCGACGATCCGGGCCTCGACACGAACGCGGTCGACGAGCTGCTGCGCTACGACGCGCCGGTGCAGTTCTCGCGCCGGGTCACCACGGCCGACCTGGACTTCGGCGGCCAGACCATCGAGGCGGGTGTCTTCGTGCTCACGTGCCTGGCATCCGCCAACCGCGACGCCCACCGGTGGGGCGACGACGCCCAGTCGCTCGACGTGACCCGCGCCGGTGCGGCGCAACACCTGGCCTTCGGCTCGGGCATCCACCACTGCCTCGGCGCCTCGCTGGCCCGCCTCGAGGGCCGCCTGGCCATGGGCACCCTGATCCGGCGGTTCCCCCGGCTCGCACTGGCCGACGACAGCCCCGCCTGGAACGGCCGCCTGGTCCTGCGGGGGCTGGACCGGCTCGCGGTCAGCCTGGAATAGTTGCGGACGCAACTAGGTTGGAGCGGGCGTACCCCGAGGAGGCCACCATGCCCGCAGTGACCGTCGACAACCCGCTCGTGCTCCCCCGCATCCCCCGTCCCGACCCGGCGACGACGGTGGCGCGGCCCGCGCTCCGCACGGTGCCCGCACACCACGCCATCGAGGGTGCCGGCTTCGAGGTGTGGCGCCCGTTCCCGGGCGGCCTGAGCATGCACGACACCGACCCGTTCCTCCTCCTCGACCAGCTCGGCCCGGTCGAGTACGAGCCCGACGAGGCCAAGGGCGCGCCCTGGCATCCCCACCGCGGCTTCGAGACCGTCACCTACGTGCTCGACGGCGAGATCGCGCACCACGACTCCAACGGTGGCGGCGGGGTCATCGCCGAAGGTGACACCCAGTGGATGACGGCCGGCGGAGGCATCCTCCACGACGAGGTGCCGACCGAACGCGCGCTGCGCGCCGGTGGACCGTCGCACGGTGTGCAGCTGTGGGTGAACCTGCCGTCGTCGCTGAAGTTCACCCAGCCCCGCTACCAGGCCATCACCGGCGAGCACCTCGTGCTGCTCTCGTCCGACGACGGCGGCGCGCTCGTGCGCCTCATCGCCGGCGAGCTCGCCGGACACCCCGGTCCGGGCGACACGCACACCCCGATCACGTACGCGCACGCGACGGTGTCGCCCGGTGCGCAGCTCACGGTGCCGTGGAACCCCGAGTTCAGCGCGATCGCGTACGTGCTCCTCGGTCAGGGCTACGCGGGCGAGGAGGGCCGACCGGTGTCGGAGCACCAGCTCGCGCTCTTCGGTCCCGGCGACACGCTCACCATCCGGGCCGCCGACCACCAGGAGGGCACCGACGCGCTCGAGGTGCTCCTCCTCGGCGGGCTGCCGATCCGGGAGCCCATCGCGCACTATGGGCCGTTCGTGATGAACACCCGCGAGGAGATCCTCCAGGCCGTCGACGACTTCAACGCCGGCCGCATGGGCTCCATCCCCGCCGTCGACCTCGCCTGACCCCACCCCACGAACATCTCAAGGTTCGCGTACGTCTGTGACGGTCAACCTCGAGGTGTTCGTTCAGGAGGAGGCCTGGGCCTCGAGCCAGAGGGCGGCGACGGCCGCGGGGTCGAGCGCGGCGAGGTCGACGTCGCGCTCGAGGGCGAGGTGCTCCATCGCCTCGAAACGTCGTCGGTAGTCGGCGGCCCAGCCGCGGAGGGCCGACTCGGCGTCGACGCCACCGGCGCGCGCCACGATGACCGACGCGGCGAGGACCTGGGCGAGGTCGCGTTCGACGTCCTCGTTCGTGCGCAGTCCGGCGACGGCGGCGTCGATGCGGACGAGCGCCTCGTCGAGCGTGCCGGGATCGAGGCCGACCGACGCGGCCTTGCGGAACAGCTTGTGCGTGTAGAGGAGCGACGGCAGCCCGGGCGTGATGCCGGCCACGATCGACGTGGTGCCCTTCTCCTCCTTCTTGATCTGCTCCCAGTTGCGCATGACGTCCGAGGTCTGTTCGGCAACGACGTCGCCGAACACGTGCGGGTGCCGGCGCACGAGCTTGTCGTGGATGCCGCGCGCGACGTCGGCCATCGTGAACTCGCCGGCTTCCTCCGCGATGACCGCGTGGAACACGACCTGGTAGAGGAGGTCACCGAGCTCGTCCTCGAGCGGCGCGTACCCAGCTTCGGCCAGGTTCTCGACTGCCTCGACGACCTCGTACGACTCCTCGAGGATGTAGCGCGTGAGCGAGTGGTGGGTCTGTTCCGCGTCCCACGGGCACCCGCCGGGATCGCGCAGCCGCTTGGCGAGCTGGAGCAGGCGCACCATCTCCCGCGCTGCACCCACCGCGCCGGCGTCGACGAAGACCGAGGTGAGGTGGTCGGGTGTGACCGCGCCGCGGTCGAGCTCCTCCAGCGCGAGCACCGCGATGCGCTCGTCGGGCAGGCCGAGGCGCTGCAGCACCGTGACCGGCGTGTCGGGTCCGAGGTGCTCGAGCAATGCGAGCTTCACGTCGGAGAGCACGAACGCGTTGTCGCACTCCGCGATCAGCAGCCGACCGGCGAGCTCCGCGCCGTCGATGTCGCGGCCGTCGACGACGCGCGCGTCGCCCTCCATGGGGTCGACCCCGAGACGCACCCAGGCGATGTCGGCGAACGACACGCCGGCGACCAACACCACGTCGACGGTGGGATCGAGCCGCAGCAGCGCCACCGCGCGCTCGGCCACCGCGGGGCTGCCGGGCACCGCGTACACCACCTCACCGTGCTCGTGCGCGGCGGCGACGAGGCGCGCCGCGATCTCCGTGTACGCCGACCCCAGATCGGCAGCGGCGTCGTAGACGTCGTCGAACGACGTGAACGTCACCCCGGCGGCGCCGAGGTCATCGACCGCGGGATGCCGCAGCGTGCGCGCGTACCGGTGCGACGACGACTCGAGTGCCGCCCGCGCCACCGGCAGGAGGTGGTCGGCGCCCGCGGGTCCGAGGCCGACCGCGATGATCCGGTCCGCCATCGTCGGTGTCCTAACCGGTCGCCGCGCAGCCCGTCGGCGGGCAGACGCCGTACCGGGGGTTCCAGAACCCGTACCGGGGATTGACGTACACGTCGGCCCGTGGGAACTGACGGGCGAGGAACGCGTTGAGGGCGTCGGTGTCGGCGAGGCCCAGCGCACTTGCGTACGCCTGCACGTCGGCGACGAGGTCGACGTAGCTCTGCGGGTACTTCTCGGCGTCGTCACCGAGCGTCTTGCGCGGCAGCGGCGCGGTCGGCGTCGGTCACCGTGACCCCTCGCTTCGCGGCGACGTCGCGCATGACCTGACGAGCGACGTTCAGCGTCATCACCTGCGCCGCGAACTTCGAGTCGACCGCGCCGTCCACCCGGGCGACGACCGCCTGATCCTTCGTGGTGTCGTTGTGGGCGAGCTCGCGGAGCTGGCCGTCGACCGTCTCCTGCGACACGCGGGTGCCG
The DNA here is from genome assembly GCA_963756895.1 of uncultured Actinomycetes bacterium. Taxonomy (GTDB): domain Bacteria; phylum Actinomycetota; class Acidimicrobiia; order IMCC26256; family DASPTH01; genus DASUAS01. The sequence goes on from CAVWPI010000007.1 coordinate 467,869, forward strand.
TTCACCTCGTAGGCGAGGGCACTACCGCCGGCGGCGACGGCCAGGACCGACACGCCGACCAGGCAGAGCACGGTGACGACGGCGATGCTGGCGAACGCGATGCGGCGACGGCTCATGGCGTTGCGGAGGCTAGCGCGGGCGCCGCGCCGGCCGGACCTTCGGAAGGAGCCTCGGCGGGTGGTGGGAGGAGATCGCGGAGCAGCTCCACCAGCGCGGTCGCCACGTCGGCCGGGGGCACGTTCACCGGCACCACCAGCTCGTCCTCCTTGGCCACCGCCTTGGGCGCGAGGCGACGGAGCCGCACCTTCTGCGACTCCTTGAGCGACACCCCCGTGATGCGAGCGGTGTTGCGCTGCACGGTGATGCTGCGGATGCCGAGGCGCACGCACTCGACGCGCAGGCTGGCGACGTCGAGCAGCGCGACCGCCGACGGCGGGGGCGGTCCGTAGCGGTCCTCCCACTCGTTGCGCACGTCGTCGACGTCGCCGCCGGACGTGACCGCGGCGAGCCGCCGGTACGCCTCCATGCGCACGTCGTCGCGCTGCACGTAGTCGCGCGGGAGGTTGGCGTCGACCGGCACGTCGATCGTGATGTCCACGGGCTCGGGCACCGGCTCACCCTTGAGCTCGCCGACCGCCTCGGTGACCATCTGGCAGTAGAGATCGAAGCCCACCGCGGCGATGTGGCCCGACTGTGCCTGGCCGAGCAGGTTGCCCGCACCGCGGATCTCGAGGTCGCGTATGGCGATCTTGAACCCCGAACCCAGGTCGGTGAACTCGCCGATGGTCTTGAGCCGCTCGTACGCCTCTTCGGAGAGCACCCGATCGGCGGGGTGGAACAGGTACGCGTACGCACGTTGGCCGCGTCTTCCTACCCGACCACGCAGCTGGTACATCTGCGCCAGCCCGAGCAGATCGGAGCGATCCACGACCAGGGTGTTCACGGTCGGCATGTCGATCCCGCTCTCGACGATCGTCGTGCACACGAGCACGTCGAACTCGCGCTCGGCGAAGTCGAGCACGACCCGCTCGAGACGGTTCTCGTCCATCTGCCCGTGCGCCACCGCGACGCGGGCATCGGGCACGAGCGCACGCACGTTCTCGGCGACGAGCTCGATGTCGCGCACGCGGTTGTGCACGTAGAACACCTGGCCTTCGCGCAGCAGCTCGCGCCGGATCGCCTCGGCCGCGGCGCGGTCGTCGTACTCACCCACGTACGTGAGGATCGGCTGCCGGTCTTCGGGCGGCGTGTTCACCAGCGACAGGTCGCGGATACCGGTGAGCGACAGCTCGAGCGTGCGCGGGATCGGCGTGGCCGTGAGCGTGAGCACGTCGACGTTCGTCGCCATCTGCTTGATGAGCTCCTTGTGCTGCACGCCGAAACGCTGCTCCTCGTCGACCACCAGCAGCCCGAGGCGCTTCGGCTTCACGTCGGTCGACAGCAGCCGGTGGGTGCCGATGAGCACGTCGACCGCGCCCGACTCGAAGTCGCGCACGACGGCCGACTGCTCCTTCGCCGACAGGAAGCGCGACAGCACCTCGACCCGCACGGGGTAGTTGGCGAACCGCTCGCGGAACGTCTGGCCGTGTTGCCCCGCCAGGAGCGTCGTGGGTACGAGCACGACGACCTGGGTGCCGTCCTGCACCGCCTTGAACGCGGCGCGCACCGCGACCTCGGTCTTGCCGTACCCGACGTCGCCGCACACGAGGCGGTCCATGGGGACGGGCCGCTCCATGTCGCCCTTCACGTCGAGGATCGCCTGGAGCTGGTCGGGCGTCTCCTCGAACGGGAACGCCTCCTCCACCTCGTGCTGCCACGGGGTGTCGGGTCCGAAGGCGTGGCCGGTCGTCGCCAGACGCTGCCGATAGAGCACGACGAGCTCCTCGGCGATCTCGCGCACCGCGCTGCGCACCCGCGCTCGCTGCTTCTCGAAGTCGGCGCCGCCCATGCGGTTGAGCGAGGGGGTCTCACCGCCGGTGTACTTGCGCACGAACCCGACCTGGTCGGTCGGTACGTAGACCTTGCCGTCCTTGAACTCGAGCCAGAGGTAGTCGCGCTCGACCCCGCCCATCGTGAGCGGCTTCATCTCCAGGTACCGGCCGACACCGTGCTGGTGGTGCACGACGTAGTCGCCCGGCTCCAGTGCGTCGTAGTAGTCCTGTCCGCGACGCGCGCCGCGCGCACGACGGTGCACGCGCCGACGACCGGTGAGATCGGCTTCGGCGACCAGCGCGAGCTGCGCGCTCGGCAGCACCACGCCACGGTCGATCGGCGCGACCACCAGACGCACCGCGCCGGGCGCGGGTTCGCCGGGACCGGCATCGAGGCCCTCACCGGCAAGGATGTCGCGCAACCGCTGCGCCGAACCCGTGCCCTCGGCCGCGAGCACGACCCGGTAGCCCTCGCCGGCGAGCGCCCGCAGTCGGCGCGCGAGCGCGTCGGCATCGCCGACGACGGGATCGAACACGCTGGCGGCGACGCGCGGGGTGTCGGGATTGTCGGGCGTGGAGAGCATCGACACCGCGCCCGCGCCGGTGTGCGCGAGCAGACGATCGAACTCGAGCGACAGTCGCGGCAGGTCGCGCTCGCCGCCGGCGCCCCACGTGACCGCGAGCGTCGACGCCAGCGCCGCCTCCTCGTCGAGCAGCTCCTGCGCGCGGTCGCGCATGCGCTTGGGCTCGACCAGCAGCACGAGCGCGTCGTCGGGCATGAGGTCGGTGAGGAGGTGCTCGCGGTCGGTGAGCCAGGGCAACCACGACTCCATGCCGTCGAACAGCTGGCCCTCGGCGAGTCGCTCCCACTGCTCACGACCCCACGGCTGCTGCGCGACGAGCGCCCGGGCGCGCTCGCGCACGTCGTCGGTGGGCAGCAGCTCACGGGTGGGGAAGATGCACACCTCGGCGACGTCGTGCGTGGAACGCTGGTCGGCGACGGAGAAGGCCGACAGGCGGTCGACCTCGTCGCCCCAGAGGTCGATGCGGACCGGGTGGTCGTCGGTCGACGGGTACACGTCGACGATCGAGCCCCGCACCGCGACCTCGCCGCGGGCTTCCACCTGGTACTCACGCCGGTAGCCGCCGGCCACGAGCCGGGCGACGAGCTCGTCGCGGTCGACCTGGTCGCCGGGCTTCACCACGACCGGTTCGACCGCCTCGGCGTGGGGCCCGAGCCGTTGGGCCAGGGCCCGTACCGGCGCGACCACCACGTGCGGGGGTGTGCCACCCCCCTTCGACGCGGCGCGCAGGCGCCACATCACGCGCAGGCGACGCCCCATCGTCTCGAACGAGGGCGACACCCGCTCGAACGGCAGCGTCTCCCAGGCCGGGAAGAGCTCGACCTCGCCGTCGCCGAGGAACTGGCCGAGGTCGCGCACGAGGCGTTCGGCCTCGGCGCCCGTCGGCACTGCCAGTAGCAGGGGCCGGCGGCTGGTGACACCGGCCAGCGAGGCCACGAACGCCGACCGGGCGGCGTCGGGCACGGCCACCGTGGGCTGGCGGGCGATCACCGCGCGCAGCGCCGGCTCCTCGGCGAGGAGCGGGGCGAGACCGGCGAGCGGGGGTGCGGAAGAGGTCATGGACGCGAAGCAAACCGGGTGCGACGCCGCACCCGGGGGGTCATCATCGTACGCGTCGGTCGTCTCGAAGATTCATTGTCCCGCTACGTCCGCACTGCGAACGCCACGCGCCGATGAATCGAGCTCCGGGCTCAGTTCACCCGGTTCATGGCGGTGTCGACGCCGTCGGCGATGATCGTCTCGACCGCGTCGGCGGCTTCCTCGAGTACGACGTCGATCTCGGCGCGCTCGCGCTTGGAGAACTTCTTGAGCACGTGGTCGGCGCCGTGCTCCTTCGACACCGGCTTCCCCACGCCGATGCGCACGCGCAGGAAGGCGTCGGAGTGGAGGTGCGACTTGATCGAACGCAGGCCGTTGTGGCCGGCGAGGCCACCGCCGTTCTTCACCTTGAGCACGCCGACGGGTAGGTCGAGCTCGTCCTGCACCACGACGAGCTGCTCGGGCTCCACGCCGTAACGGCGGACCAGCGGCGCGACGGCCAACCCGGAGTCGTTCATGAAGGTGAGCGGTATCGCCGAGCGCGACGAGCGACTCCCCGATGCGCACCTGGTCGGCGCGGGCGCGCTCCTTGCCCTTCTTCAGCGTCCCGCCGTGGCGCGTGGCCAGGATCTCGACGACCTCGGCGCCGACGTTGTGGCGCGTACGCGCGTACTCGTCACCGGGATTGCCCAGGCCCACCACCAGGATGTCGGCGGCGGTGCCCCGACGCCGCAGCACGGGCTACTCGTCGCCGGCGTCGTCCGAGGATTCGGCGTCGGATGCCTCGGCACCGGCCTCGCCCTCTTCGCCCTCGACGGCCTCGCCCTCTTCGCCCTCTTCGAGGGTGGCGACGCGCGGTGCCGCGACCTGCGCCACGACGGTGTCGGTCTCCACCTGCGTGGTGACACCCTCGGCGAGCGGCACGTCCTCGACGCGCAGCTGGTCGCCGATCGCGAGCTCGGACACGTCGATCTCGATCGCGAGCGGGATGTTGCCCGGCATGGCCTCGATCGTGAGGTGGAACATGAGCTGCTCGAGCAGCCCGCCGTCCTTCACGCCCTCGGCCTCGCCGACCAGGTGGATCGGGATCTCGGCGCTCACCGCGACGTCGCGGTCGATCCGCACGAAGTCGACGTGCACCAGGATGCCCTTGGTGGGGTGGCGGTGGATCTGGCGGGCGAGCGTGAGGACGCTCGTGCCGCCGACGTCGAGGCTGATGAGGGAGTTGGCCCCGGCCTCACCGGCGAGGATGTGCTGCAGCTCACGGGAGCCCACGGTGATCGACACCGAATCGGTGCCGAGGCCGTAGACGACGGCGGGCACCTTGCCCTCACGGCGGAGGCGGCCGGAGGGGCGCGACCCGAACTCGGTACGCGGCTCGGTGGTGAGGGTGATGTCAGGCATGGCGGAAGAAGGGCCTTTCAGCCGTCCGAACGGCTCGGAACTCGAAGAGGAGCAGTTTAGACGTTGTCGCCGCGGAAGATCTCGCTGACGCTGGTGTCCTCGAAGACGGCGTCGAGGGCCTCGGCGATGATCGGGGCGATCGAGAGCACCTCGAGGGAGTCGAACCGCTTCTCGGCAGGGATCGGGAGGGTGTTGGTGACCACCACGCCGCGGATCGGGGCGTTCTTCAGGCGGTCGACGGCCGGACCCGAGAGGACCCCGTGCGTGGCCAGCACCCACACCTCGGTGGCGCCCCGCTCGACCAGCAGGTTGGCGGCCGAGACGACGGTGCCGGCGGTGTCGATCATGTCGTCGATCAGCACGCAGACGTTGCCGGCGACGTTGCCGACCACCTCGGTGGCCTCGGCGACGTTGTGGGTGCCCTTGGGACGGCGCTTGTCGATGAAGGCGAGGTCGGACTCGACCCCGGCGTCGCCCAGGCAGTTGGAGAAGCGCTTGGCGAGCTTGGCGCCACCGGCGTCGGGTGACACCACGACGACGTCGCCTTCCACGTGCCGGGCCAGGTGGCCGGCGAGCAGCGGCACCGCGGTGAGGTGGTCGACCGGACCGTCGAAGAAGCCCTGGATCTGGCCGGTGTGGAGGTCGACGCTCACGACGCGGTCGGCGCCCGCCACCGTGAGCATGTCGGCGAGCAGACGGGCCGAGATCGGCTCGCGGCCCTCGGCCTTGCGGTCCTGGCGCGCGTATCCGTAGAAGGGACAGACCGCAGTGATGCGACGCGCGGAAGCGCGCTTCGCCGCGTCGAGCATGAGCAGCTGTTGCATGATGCGGTCGTTGATCGGTTCGCAGTGGCTCTGCACGACGAACACGTCAGCGCCGCGGATGCTCTCGCCGTCGCGCGCGTAGAGCTCGCCGCTCGCGAACGTCGACAGCTTCACCTCACCGAGCGGCAGGTGGAGGCACTCGGCGATCTCGTTCGACAGGTCCTCGTTGCCCTGCCCCGCGAAGAGCATGAGCTTCTTCTTGGAAACGAGTTCCACTGCTGGTCTCCGCTCGTCGCCGTCTCTCGTCGCAGGCTAGCGGCGGCGCGGGCGCTCAGCTCTGGTCTTCCCCGGCGTCTCGTTCGGCGTCCCGTTCGGCGTCGCGACGAGCGACCCAGCCCTCGTCGATCGACGCGGGCACGCCCTTGGCCAGCGCCCCGGGGGGCACGTCGCGGGTGACGACCGCGCCGGCGCCGGTGTACGCGCCCTCGCCCACGTCGACCGGTGCGACCAGCACCGTGTTGGACCCGGTGCGCGCGTCGGCGCCGACCCGGGTGCGGTGCTTCTGCCGACCGTCGTAGTTGGCGGTGATGTTCCCGGCGCCGATGTTGGCCCGGGGCCCGATCTCGGCGTCGCCCACGTAGGCCAGGTGGGGCACCTTGGCCCCCTCGCCGATCTCCGAGTTCTTGATCTCGACGAACGTGCCGACGTGGGCGTCGGCGGCGAGGCGCGTGCCCGGCCGCAGCGAGACGTAGGGACCGACGGTGGCACGGTCACCGATCTCCGACTCGCGGGCCACGGTCTGGCGCACGACGGCGTCGTCGCCCACGATGGTGTCGACGAGCTGCGTGTCGGGACCGATCACCGAGCCGGCACCCACCACGGTGCGGCCCGAGAGGATGGTGCCCGGGAGGAGCCGCACGTCGGGCGCGAGCACCACCGCGGTGTCGACGTAGGTGCGCGCGGGATCGGTCATGCCGACGCCGGCGCGCATCCACCGGGTGTTGATGCGGTGCCGCAGCTCTGCCTCGGCCTCCGCGAGCTGGGCCCGGTCGTTGACGCCGAACGCGTCGGTGGCGTCGTCGGCCTCGACCCCGACCACGCGGTGCCCGGCCTGACGCAGCACGGCCACGACGTCGGTGAGGTAGTACTCGCCCTGTGCGTTCTCGGGGCTGAGCCGGCGCAGCGCCGGCGCGAGCAGGTTGCGGCGGAAGCAGTAGATCGACGGGTTCACCTCGTCGATCTCCAGCTCGTCGGGTGTGCCGTCGGACTGCTCGACGATCCGGTCGACGCGGCCCTGGTCGTCGCGCACGATGCGTCCGTACCCGGTGGGATCGGCAACGCGAGCGGTGAGCAGCGTCGCGGCGGCGTCGGCCACGCGGTGCTCGGTGGCGAGACGGGCCAGCGACTCGGCCCGCAGCAGCGGGACGTCGCCCGCCACGACGATCAGATCGTCCTCCAGGTCGGGATCGTCGGCGAAGGCGGTGAGCGCGACGCTCACCGCGTCGCCGGTGCCCCGTTGGGTGTGCTGCTCCACGAACTCGACCGGCACGCCGCCCGCGAGTTGCTCGTGCAGGGTCTTGGTCACGTGCTCGGCGGCGTGGCCGACGACGACCACGATCTTCTGGAGCGGGAGCTGCTCGAGCGCGTCGAGCACGTGCAGGAGCATGGGCCGTCCGCACAGCGGGTGGAGGACCTTGGGCGTGGCGGAGCGCATGCGGGTGCCCTCACCCGCCGCCAGTACCACCGCACTCACCGGTCGGATCTGCGTCGCCGGCTCTCGAGCCATCTGTCTCCATCCCGGGGATGCTCGGGGGCGAGGTTTCGAACCTCGACTTGGGACTCCAAAGGACCCCGTGCTGCCGTTACACCACCCCCGAATTCGTCGCCACGACGGTACCTGATGTGCGGGTCGCCCCCGCGCCCGACTAACTTGCGACCCGCCATGGGCTCATTGATCAAGAAGCGCCGCAAGCGCATGCGGAAGAAGAAGCACAAGAAGCTTCTCAAGAAGACGCGCTGGCAGCGCCGTCAGCAGGGCCGCTAACCCTTTCTCGTTTTGGCGTGGCAGACCCGCGAACATCGCGGCTCCACCACGCCGAAATCGCAGAAACGGTGCGGTCAGCTGGAGAGGCGGACGCCGCGGCTGACGCTCGTCGTGCCGACGACGGGCACGCGCAGGCGCCGGCCCACCTCGTCGACCAGGGCCGGCAGCCTTCGGGTGTCGGCGACGGGCACCACGTAGGCCGAGCCGCTCCCCGCCAGCAGCGCGGGCGCACCGGCGGCGGATTCCAGCGCCGACCGGAACTCGAGCAGACGGGGCTCCAACGCCTCGGCTGCGGGTTCGAGGTCGTTGACGAGCTCGTCGATCACCGACGTCAGCCGCCGCGGCGCCGGGACCGCGCGTTCGGACCGTGGGCCCCCGAGCTTGTCCCACGCCTTGTAGACGTCGGGCGTCGACAACCGGAACGGCGGGATCGCCACGAGGAACGCGAGCCCGGTGGGCACCGACACCGGCTCGATGATCTCGCCCCGGCCGCGCATCCACGCCGCGCCGCCCCGCACGCAGAACGGCACGTCCGAGCCCACCTCGGCGGCGAGGGCGAGCACACCGGCGTCGTCGACGTCGACGTCGAGGAGCTCGCGCACCGCGAGCAGCGCAGCGGCGGCGTCGGCCGAGCCACCGCCGAGTCCGCCGCCCGCGGGGATGTGCTTGCGCAGCACGAGCCGCACCCCATGACCGGACCGGCCGGCGCGCACGAGCAGCTTCTCCGCCGCGATGAACGCGAGGTTGCGGTGGTCGGACGGCACGTCCTCGCCGACCTCGACCCCCTGCACCTCGACCTGCACACCGCCGGGCGCCGGCACCGCGAACACCTCGACCACGTCGTGGGGCTGGCCCAACGAGATGACGAGCGACTCGAGGTCGTGGTAGCCGTCGCGGCGGCGACCGAGGACGCGCAGCGACAGGTTGAGCTTCGGGTACGCGGTGGCGCGGACGCGGGCCAGTCTCACGCTGCGCTCACCGTCTCCGCGCGATGACGCGAGCGGGCCAGTCTCACGACACGTCTCACGCTGCCGCCGCACTGCGAGCCACTGCGGCCCACTCGTCGAGCCCGAGGGCCTCGGCCCGGGCGGTGGGCGCCACGCCTGCGGCGGCGAGGACCTCGGGCGTGGCGTCGCCGAGCAGCGGGACCAGCGAGCGTCGCAGCATCTTCCGTCGCTGCGAGAACCCGGCCCGCACCAGCGCGAACAGCTGGTCGGCCGACGGCACGCTCACCGGGGGTGCAGATCGACGGCGCAGCCGCACCAGTGCGGAGTCGACCTTGGGCCGGGGCAGGAACACGGTGGGCGGGACGAACCCCACGACCCGGGCCTCGGCGAAGTACGCGACCTTCACCGACACCGCCCCGTACTGCGGGTCACCGGGCGAGGCGGCGAGCCGCTCCCCCACCTCCCGCTGCACCATCACGAGGATGCGGTCGACCGTCTCGGCCTCCTCGAGCAGTCGGACGACGACGGGCACGGCGACGTTGTACGGCAGGTTCGACACGCATGCACGTGGCGCCGGCACGAGCGTGACCAGCGCCGCGAGGTCGACACGCATCGCGTCACCGCGGTCGACCCGCACGCGAGCCTCCACCGCGGGGCCCTCGTCGGCGAGCACGGCGCCCAAGGCGTCGGCCAGCCGGTCGTCGAGCTCCAGGGCCACGACGTCGTGCCCGGCATCGAGCAGCGCGAGCGTCAACGAGCCCAGCCCCGGGCCGATCTCGAGCACCGGAGCGCCGGCGGGCAGGTCGGCGAGGGCGACCACCCGCCGCGCGGTGTTGGGGTCGACGAGGAAGTTCTGACCGAGGCTCCGCTTGGGGTGGAGCCGGTGCGCGTCGAGCAGCGCGTGCACCGTCGCGGGGGTGAGCAGAGCCACTATGACGATCGATTCCGCTCCGGCGTCCCGGCCTCCACGACGGCTCGCTCGCTGCGGACCGGGAGAGCCGGCCCGCAGACGTTCGACTCGCGCCGGCCACGCCTCCGCTGCATCTTCATGGGACGTGGAAAACTACAAGGTCACAGTGCGACAGCCCCATGGGTCGCGGGCCGGATCACATGCTCCATTGCGGCCAATGGAGCACGTTGTTCGCACAACCCCACGGGTCCCACCCGAGCTTCTCGTAGATGCGCATGCCCACGATGATCTGCTGCTCGCGGGTGGCGAGGCCGGCGTTGGAGGCGAACTCGCTGCCGCCGAAGGCGCGCCACGTGCCTCGGTAGATGCCGAGGCCGCCGTCGTAGCCGTCAGGACCGCTGTCGACGGTGTCCCAGCGCCCGCCCGACTCGCACTGCGCGAGCTCGTCCCACTTCGGGTTGGCGTAGGAACCGATGCCGATGATCTTCGGCGTCGGTTCGACCGTCGGCACCTCGGACACAACCTGCTTGTCGCCCTTCTGGCCGTTCTCGACCAGCTGGCGGTAGGTGACGGTCATGGTGCCGTCCTTGCCGTCCTGGACGATGCGGGTCTGGCCGATGGGGAGCGTCGGGTCTTCCTGCTCCACGGTGTCGAACGCGATGGTCCGGGTGCTCTGGGAGGTCTCGGCGCCGACGCGGACCACTGCGACCGCGTCGCCGTCGCGCAGCACGCTGTCCTGCTCCGGGGTGACGTAGTCGTCGCCGACGAGCTTCACGTTGTACGCCTGCAGCAGCTCGTCGACCGTCCGCGACGGCGAGTCGAAGGTGACCTTCTGGTTGTCGATCGTGAGCGAGCCGGCGACCCGCGTGCGGTACACGACGGTCGCGCCCGCGGCGAGGCGACCGGGGTTGTTGCGCACCGCGGTGAGCTTGCCGAGCTTCATCTGCTTGGCGAGCCCCTCGGCGCTGGTCTCGACCGTGCGGACGGTGCGGACGCTGCCGTCGACGTCGACGCTGACGGGGAACGCGCGGAGCACGTCGATGTGGAGACCGTCGTGCAGCGAGCTCTTCGCCGACGGCACGACGACGTCGCCGGGCGCGAGGTGCACCCGGGCGGCGACGAGGAGGGCGCCGACCGAGCTGGCGTCGGTGTGCACCTCCTGGCGGGTGCCGTCGACCACCAGGGTGACCTCGGAGCCCGACGGCGCAGTGGCCTGCTGGACGATCCAGGCCCCGCCGAGGGCCGTGAGCACGACCATGACCGCGACCCCGAGGACCCGGGGGGCGGGCAGGAACCGGTGGCGGCGCCGGCGCGGGAGCACCGTGCCCACCGGTGGGCCCTCCTCGAGGAGGTCGGTGACCGGCGGGAGCTCCTCGAGGGTCGGGAGGGGCAGCCAGGTGGCGGCGTCGTGGGGCTCGGCTCGGGCCGGCGACGGCGCCGAGCTCGCCTCCGCCACCGCGAGGGTGTCGGCCGCCACCGCTTCGGCCTCGGCCACGATCGCGGCCTGGTGCTCGGGGTGGGGGTCGAGCAACGCGTGGAGCGGGGGCAGGTCGTCGACGTCGTGGGGGATCGGCAGCCACGCCGACGCATCGTGCGGCTCGGCCCGGGCGGGCGACTGCGACACCGCGGCTTCGATGGCGGTCAGGTCGATCTCGTCGAGGTCGTGCTCGACACCGACGTCGACGACGCGCGCTTCGTCGAGCAGCACCTCGATGGTCGGCAGCGCGTGCGGGTCGGGCACCGGCAACCACGTCGAGGCGTCGTGCGGCTCGGCGCGCGGGAGAAGGCCCGATCGTGCTCGCGACGTGCGCGGGCAACGCGGGTCCTTGCCGGGTTCCGTTTCCACGCCCTGACGGCTTGCGGCCGGGAGGACGCTGCAGCTGCTCGGTGATGTGATCAACCCTCTGCGTCGTGGTGATCGGTCTTGACGTCGCCCGAGAAGCGTTCCACCCGCGTCGGAGACGAAGGTTCACGGTAGTCAAACCCTCCCGACCCCGTCACGATGGGAGCCCGCCGCGCGGGATCGCCGCAGGTCAGCGGTGGTCGAGGTTGAGGGTCAGACCGAAGACCTCGGCCGCGTTCCGGCGCGTCGCCGCCGCGACCTCGTCGACGGAGCGGGCCATCGCGGCGGCGAGCGCGACGCCGACGTCGACCACCCACGCGGGGCGGTTGGGCTTCCCGCGATGCGGCACCGGCGCGAGGAACGGGGCGTCGGTCTCGACCAGCACGCGGTCGAGTGGCGCGAGCGCGGCCGCGGCGCGCACGTCGTCGGCGTTCTTGAAGCTCACGATGCCGCTGAAGGAGAGGTACACGCCGAGGTCGAGCACGCGGCGCGCCTCGGCGGGACCACCGGTGAAGCAGTGGAAGACGGTGCGCGCGGGGACGCCGGCATCGGCGAGCACCGAGAAGGTGTCGTCCCACACGTCGCGCGAGTGGATCACCAGCGCGCGGTCGAGGTCGTGCGCGAGTCGCACCTGGGCGCGGAATGCGACCTCCTGCTCGTCCCGCGCCGAGTGCTCGTAGAAGAGGTCGAAACCACCCTCGCCGATCCCCGCCACCACGTCGGCGTGGTCACGGGCGAGCGCCTCGAGCGTCGCCCACTGCTCCCCCAGGTGTGACGCCTCGTGCGGGTGCAGGCCGACCGTCGCCCGCACCTCGGGATGGCGCCCCGCGACCTCGACCGCCCGCCGGGAGCTCTCGAGGTCGGTCCCCACGCAGATCAGGGCTTCGACCCCGGCCGCCCGGGCGTCGGCGATGGCCACCTCGGGGTCTTCGACGGACTCCGGGGACGGGCCGGTGCCCGGGTACCCCAGGTGGCAGTGGGAGTCGACCCAGGCGGGTCCGCTCACGGGGCCGAGATCTGCGTCTCGGTCTCGATCCGGGGGAAGAGCGGGGCGCCCTTCTCCAGCGGCGCCGCCCGCGGGCAGACCGCCCCACGCCGCCGCCTCCGGGAGGCGCTGCTCCTCCGGCGTGCCGGGCAGGCCGAGGCGACGCCAGAGCTCGCCTGCGGCGCGCGGGATCAGCGGCGAGGCGAGCAGCGCGACGACGCGCAGCGACTCGAGGCAGTCGCCCAGCACCGCGGCGACCGCGCCGGTGTCACCCGCCTTGTGGAGTGCCCACGGCTGCTGCTCCTCGATGTACGAGTTGGTGTTGCGGATCAGCTCCCAGACCGCGCCGAACCCACCCGAGTAGTCGAGCTCCTCGAGACGCGCGGTGAGCGTGCCGAACGCGGTGGCCGCCTGCTCGACCAACGGACCGTCGGCGCGTGTCGCGGGCACCACGCCGTCGCAGTAGTTCACCGCCATGTTGAGCACGCGGTTGGCGAGGTTGCCGAAGTTGTTGGCGAGATCGGCGTTGTAGCGCGCCACCATCGCCTCGTAGCTGAAGTCGCCGTCCGGACCGAAGCGCTGGTCGGCGAGGAAGTGGTAGCGGAAGCCGTCGACGCCGAAGTCGGCGACGAGGTCGGCGGGCGCGATCTGGTTGGCGCGCGTCTTGCTCATCTTGTCGCCACCCACGAGCAGGTAGCCGTGCGCGAACACGGTCTGCGGCGGCGCCTCGCCGGCGGCCAGCAGCATCGCGGGCCAGTACACCGCGTGCTGGCGCAGGATGTCCTTGCCGATGAGGTGGTAGTTCGCGGGCCAGTAGCGGTCGAAGCGCGCGCGGTCGTTCGGGTAGCCGACCGCGGTGCAGTAGTTGATCAGCGCGTCGAACCACACGTACGCCACGTGGGCCCCGTCCCACGGCAGCGGGATGCCCCACGAGATCGACGTGCGGCTGATCGAGAAGTCGAACAGCCCCTGTTTGATCAGCCCGAGCACCTCGTTGCGCTTCCCCGCCGGCTGCACCGCCTCGGGATGCTCGGTGTAGAGGGCGAGGAGGCGGTCCTCGTAGCGCGAGAGGCGGAAGAAGTAGTTCTCCTCGGTGACGTGCTCGACGACCGTGCCGTGGATCGGGCAGCGCTGGCCGTCGTCGAGCTCGTCCTCCTTGTAGTAGAGCTCGCAGCCCACGCAGTAGAGGCCCTCGTAGCTGTCGAGCTCGATGTCGCCGCTGTCGTAGACCCGCTGGAGGAATTCCTGCACCGCCACCTTGTGCCGGGGTTCGGTGGTGCGGATGTAGTCGTCGTAGGTGATGTCGAGGTCGTCCCACGCGGCGCGGAAGAGCGCGCTGTTGCGGTCGGCCCACTCGAGGGGGGTGACGTCGTGGGCCTCGGCCGCCCGTTGGATCTTGAGCCCGTGCTCGTCGGTGCCGGTGAGGAGCACCACGTCGTCGCCCCAGAGCCGACGCCACCGGGCCAGGACGTCGGCCGCCACCGTCGTGTAGGCGTGCCCGATGTGGGGCGCGTCGTTCACGTAGTAGATCGGTGTGGTCACGTAGAACGGCGTCGACATGGTGTCATCCACCCTATTTGCCTCGCGTCGGGCTCAGCGGCGACGTTTCAGTCGCGCTTGGGCTTGAGGCGCATGGCGGCGTCGTAGGTGCGACGGCGGGGGACGCGCAGGTCGCGGGCCACGCGGGCGGCGGCGTCGCGCGTCGAGAGCCCCTCGGCGAGCGCGGCGGTGACGTGGGCGTCGATCTCAGCGTCGTTGGCCGCCGGTGGCGGCGGCGCAGGGGCGAGGACGATCACGTGCTCGCCGCGCGGCTCGCTGAGCTCCACGTGCCCGACCGCCTCCTCGAGCGTTCCCCGCCACACCTCCTGGTGGAGCTTGGTGAGCTCGCGGGCGACGGCGACCTCGCGCAGCGGGCCGCACGCACCGAGCAGCTGCGTGAGCGTGGCGTGCACCCGCCGGGGCGACTCGTAGAGCACCACCGTGCGCACCTCGGACAGCAGCGCTGCGACGCGTTCACGTCGCTCGCCGCCGCGCCGCGGGAGGAAGCCCTCGAACACGAACCGGCCGGTCGGGAACCCCGAGAGCACCAGGGCCATGAGGACCGCGCTCGGGCCCGGCACCACGTCGACCGCGAGCTCGGCTTCGACGCACGCGCGCACCAGCCGCTCGCCCGGATCGGAGATGCCGGGCATCCCGGCGTCGGTCACGTACGCGACGCACCGACCGGCGCGCACCGCGTCGACGACCCAGTCGGCGCTCTCCTGCTCGTTGTGCGCGTGCACCGCGCGGAGCCGGCCGGCGGCGCGCACGCCGAGGTGGGTGAGGAGGGCGCGGGTGCGTCGGGTGTCCTCGGCCGCGATCACGTCGGCATCGCGCAGTGCCTCCGCCGCGCGCGCGGAGAGGTCGCCGAGGTTGCCGATGGGGGTCGCGACGAGGAGCAAGGAACCCGCGTCTTCGTCGACCTCGCGCTCGCTCACGTTCGGAGTTCCACGTGGTCGCCCGCCCGGAGCCGCCAGCGCTCGAACGCGCCCGCCTCCGCCTCGATCACGAACGCGGCCTTGCGCACGATCGGCGACACCCGCCACGGCGCCAGGCTCACCGTGCGCAAGACCAGGCCTTCGGCGTCGCAGAACGCCACGTCGATCGGGAAGCGCATGCGCGCGGTGTGCACGTGGCGGCACGGCCGCAGCACCAGCGCGCCCGCGAAGGCATCGCGCCCGAGGAGTCCGCGCCGGCGGGCGTGAGAGGTGGCGGCGACTTCGGCTGCGGCGAGCACGTCACCGTCGCGCACGAGCCAGGACATCCAACAACTCCGTCACACGTTGAAGCGGATCTCGAGGACGTCGCCGTCGACGACCTCGTAGTCCTTCCCCTCGACGCGCAGCTTGCCCTGCTCCTTCGCCTTCGTCCACGAGCCGATGTCGAGGAGCTCCTGGAAGTAGACGACCTCGGCCCGGATGAAGCCACGCTGCAGGTCGGAGTGGATCACGCCCGCGCACTCGGGGGCCTTGGCGCCGGCGCGGAACGTCCACGCGCGCGATTCGGTGTCGCCGGTGGTGAGGAACGTGCGCCGCCCGAGCAGGTGGTACGCGGCCCGCGCGACGCGCGGCACCACGCCTTCACCGAGTCCGAGCCCTTCGAGCAGCTCGGCACGGCCCTCGGGGTCGAGCTGCGCGGCCTCCGCCTCGAGCTGCAGGCACACACCGAGCGCGTCGACGCCTTCGGCCACCGGGGCGACGAGCTCGTCGACCGCGTCGAGTTGGTCCTCGCCGACGTTCACGACGACCAGAACCGGCTTCACGGTGAGGAGGAACGCGGGCGCGAGCAGCTCTCGCTCGTCGTCGGTGAGCTCGGCCCGGTAGAGCGGTGTGCCGTCACCGAGCAGGGTGGCCGCCTTCTCCAGCGCGGCGATCTCGCCCGCCAACGACTTGTCGCCCTTGGCCGCCCGTTGCTGGCGGTACAGACGCCCTTCGACCGACGCCAGGTCGGCGAGCACGAGCTCGAGCTCCAGCGTGTCGAGGTCGGCGCGGGCGTCGGTGTCGCCCATGACCGACGGGTCCTCGAACGCCCGCAGCACGTAGAGGATGGCGTCACAGTCGCGCAGGGATCCGAGGAACCGGTTGCCCAGGCCCTCACCGGTGCTCGCGCCCTTCACCAGCGCGGCGATGTCGACGATCTCGAAGCCCGTGTACACGAGCTTCTTGGAGTTCGACATCTTGCCCAGGAGATCGACCCGCTCGTCGGGCACGTGCGCGAGGGCGACTGTGGTCTCGGTGGTGGAGAACTGGTGGGGCGCGACCACCGTCTCCGCGCCGGTGAGCGCGTTGAAGAGACTCGACTTGCCACTGTTGGGGAGGCCGACGAGCCCGAGGCGTTCCATGCGGGCGCCAGGCTACCGGCGCACCTCTGTCGCGCTCCTCGACGGTGCTCCTCGACCGTGTTCGTCGGGTCAGACGCCGGCGGCGGCGGCCGGCGCCGCGGTCACGATTCCACCCAGTGACGCGAAGCCCGACCACGACGAGCCGTCGGTTTCCAACGTCCCAGTCCACAGGCCGCTGTCGATGCCGACGACGAAGACCCGCGTGCGTGCGCCGTCGAACACGGCCGTGGGATCGGTCACGATGGTGCCGCCGAGCGCCGTGAACCCGGTGAACCCTCCCGACGTGCCGATTCGCGCGGTCCAGAGCTTGTTGTCGCTCCCGCGGAGCAACAGGCGTGTGCCCGTTGGTTCCTTGACGAGCACGGGTGTCGACCAGAGCGTGCCACCCCGAGGCGCGAAGCCCGAGAACGACGAACCGTCGACGTCCACCGAGGCCGTGTACAGCGACAGATCTCCGCCGCGCACGAAGATCCGGACGACAGAACCGTCGAACGCGGCCTGCGGCGACGCGGTCAGATACCCGCCGCGTGGCGTGAACGAGAACGTGCCGGCGCCGCCCGAGGACAGGCGACCCGAGTACATCGCCATGTCGCCGCCCCGCACGAAGACCTGATAGCCGCTGCCGTCGTACGCCACACCTGGCGGTGCGGTGAGGTAGCCACCGAGCCGGACGAACGAGTTGGGCACGAACG
The DNA here is from genome assembly GCA_963756895.1 of uncultured Actinomycetes bacterium. Taxonomy (GTDB): domain Bacteria; phylum Actinomycetota; class Acidimicrobiia; order IMCC26256; family DASPTH01; genus DASUAS01. The sequence continues at coordinate 484,891 of CAVWPI010000007.1, forward strand.
CGCCTGCGCTGGTCGAGACCACGTAGAGCGCGCTGTCACCGCCGACGACGAAGACCTTCACTGTCCCGGTACCGTCGGTGACCGGCGCGGGATCACCGATGAGAAATCCGCCGAGCGAGGTCCATACCGACCACGTCGTGCCGTCGGCCGTCGACGCGGTCCACAGCGCGGCGTCCGCGCCCCGCACGAACGCCCGCGTCAGCGTCCCGTCGAAGACCGTCGTCGGGTTCGAGGTACCGCTCACGCCAGGCATCGGCTGGAAGCCCGAGAACGTCGACCCGTTCCAGTGGTTCGCGTACATCCCGTTGCCGCCGCCGCGAACGACGGTTGCGACCGGTCTCGCGGCAACCACCGAGATCTCCGCGGAGGAGGCTCCGTATCCGAGGGCGGTGTGCGCCCGGACCACGTAGTAGTAGCGGGTGCCGGTCGCCACCGCGGAATCGGTGAACGTGAGCACCGCGCCGGCAGGCTGGCTCGCGAGCGCCACCTCGGTTCCGGGTGAAGTCGAGCGAAGGACCTGGTACCCGTCGATCGGGGATCCCCCGTTGTTCACCGGCGGCGCCCACGTCAGCTTGACCTGTCCGGTCGAACCGATCGCGGTGAGGTTGGTCGGCGCCGCGGGAGGACCGGTGGGCTTGGCACTCCGCTCACCCGACCGCTTCTCGCCGATCGCGGTGACTGCGCTCACCTGGTAGAAGTACGTGGTCCCGTTCGTCGCGGCGGTGTCGGCGTACGAGGTGGCCGCGTTGCCGAGCGTGGTGAGCAGCGTCTCGGTGCCCGAGCTCAGCCCGCGGTACACGCGGTACGCGGTGATGGGCGAGCCGCCGTCGCTCGCCGGCGCGGTCCAGGCCAGGTTCACCGTGTTGCTCGCGGTGGTCGGCACGCCCAGCGTGGGCGCGCCCGGGAGATCGGCCGGCGTCGCGACGACCTCGTTCGACCGGGTCGCGCCAACCGCGTTGATCGCCACGACCTCGTAGAAGTAGGTGGTCCCGTTCACGAGGCCGGTGTCTTCGAACGACCTGGCGCCGGGTCCTCCCGACGTGATCGGGGTGACGCCTTCACCCCCGGCTGTGGTCCCGCGGAAGACCTGATACCCGGTGATCGGCGAACCACCGTCGCTCGCGGGCGCCGACCAGCTCAACGACACCTTGCCCGGACCCGGCGCGGCGGTCAGGGCTGCCTGCCCTGGCGGCACCGCGGGCACGAATGCGGTGTTCAACAGCTTGTTCGGCGAACCCGTGCCAGCGCCCGTTACGAGGTTCGGGGTCGCGCCGCCGACGACCGCGGAGGCGACCTGGTCGGGCGTGGCGTCGGGGTTCGCTCCCAGGTACTCCGCCACCACACCCGTGACGTGCGGTGTCGCCATCGATGTGCCGCTGAGCACCCCGGTGGCCGTGTCCGAGGTGTTGACGTCGGAGGTGATCCCTCCGCTGGGGGTGCTGTCGCCGCCCGGGGCGAAGAGGTCGACGCACGGGCCGAAACTCGAGTAGCCCGCGCGGGCGTCGGTCATGGTGGTGGCGGCGACGGTGATGGCAGCCGGGATCTCGGCGGGCGTCATCGAACAGGCGTCGGCACTGTTGTTCCCAGCGGCGACGACGTAGGTGATCCCGCTGGCGATCGAGGAATTCGATCGCGCTCTCGAGCGCGCCAGTGCCGAGGACGCTCGACAACGCGCCGAGACTCATGTTCGCCACCGCGGGCCTCACCGCGTTCGCGGTGACCCAGTCGACACCCGCGATGACCTGCGACATCGGGCCCGATCCGCTGCAGCCCAGGACCCGCACGGAGACGATGCTCACGCTCTTGGCCACACCGTACGTGGCCCCCCCGAGGATCCCCGCCACGTGCGTGGCGTGAGCCGATTTTCCACCAGGAGTGCAGGGAGCCCCACCGATCTCGTCGGCACCGAGGCTCGCCCGTTCTCCGAAGTCGACGTGCGTCGTGCGGACACCGGTGTCGAGCACGTACGCGTGCACGCCCGTACCGTCCGCACCGTAGGTGTACTTCGTGTCGAGCGGGAGGTTGGCCTGGTCGATGCGATCGAGTCCCCACGGCGCACCCGTCTCGGTGTTCGCGATGCTGACGACGGAGTCCTCCTGCACCGACGCCACCGTCGGGTCGGTCGCCAGCGCCTGGGCATCGGCATCACTCATGCGTGCTGCGAACCCGTGGATCGAGTGTGAGTAGACGTCGAGCACCTGGGCGCCGTGCTCGTTCGCGAGGGTTTCGGTCACCCCCTCTGTCGACGCGGCGTCGACCTCGCTGTCCTTCAGGACGACGATGTACTGCCCCGGGACGGGCTCGCGGGCGCGGGTGATGTGGCCGGCGTCGGGCTGGTCGGCCGCACCTACGGGCACCGCGAGGCCAACGAGCGATGCGACGGCGACCGCGACCGCAAGCGTGATCCGTCCCCGGGGTGACATCGCCAAGTCCCTCGCTGTCGTGGAAGCCTGCCGGACCGCCGCCCCCGACGTCCGGGCATCGTATCCACTCCCCTGGAGCGAGCTGGTCGGCGATCCACTAGCCTCATCGGCTCTCACGGAGGATCTCATGAGCAAGAAGACCGCCAAGCGCAAACTCCGCTCCCGTCGCAACAAGGCGAACCACGGGAAGCGACCCAACGCGGGCCGGTAGACCGCCTGGCCGCCGCCGGGCGGGCGCGAGCGGACGTGAGCGACGGCGAGCCGCGCAGGACGAAACCCCCAGCCTCGGGCTGGGGGTTCTCCCCTCGAGCTACGGGTGGGGCCGGTTTCGCGGTGACTCCCCGACGGCAAAGCGACCAGTTCAGCCGGCGGATCGACATCTCCCCACTCGCAGGTGTCCCCGGCCTGCCCGACCCCCGCCCAGCGCGCTGCGGACCGGAGTCCCTCGCGCGCACTGTGGTCGCCGACGACCTGAGCAGCGTGCCATGCCACTGTCCGTGGTGTCAAGCGACGCCGGTCACAGCTCCTCGACCAGCACGGTCTGGATGCCCCGACCGATCCGGCCGCGCTCGTCGTGGAGCACGCTCTCGGCGACGCCATAGCCGTTCGGCTCGGGATAGGTGGCGGAGTCGAGCCCGACCCATTCGGTCACGGGGAGCCGGTGCAATGTGATGGTGAGGTCGGGGTTGATGCACGAGTAGCGCCCGCGGTCGAAGGCCGCGGCCACCCCATTGCCGAAGTCGCCCGCAGCCGCGACGCGTTGGAACGGCGACGTCGCCTCGCCCGCGACGATCGGCACGGTCAGGCGCAGCCACATGTCTGCGGGACCCGGTTCACCCCAAGTGCCCCCGACGCGGCTCACCTCGACGGCGTTCCAGAACCCGGTGCCGATCGCGAACGAGCCCCGCCCGATGAGCGGCTCCGCCCGCCCCGGCGGCGGCATGGGTTCGTACTCCCCCGAGACGGGATCGGCGGCGAACTCGACCGGCTGCTCGCGGCAGGCGCAGCAGCGTGGCGCGCACCACCTCGACGTCGTCGGCGAAGAGCGAGCCCTGCACGAGCTGCACCTTCTTCCCCGGACGGATCGTGCGGCGTTCGATGCGCAACGGCGTGAGCGGCACCGGCCGCATGAGTTCGAGGGTGAAGCGCGCCGGGAACGTCGCCGGGCCGGGGTCGAAGTGCTCCAGCAGGCCGGCGAGCAGCGCCGCCGGCGCGCCACCGTGCTGGGCGTGGGGTGACCACGGCCCGCGGGCGAGCTCGCTCGGCACCGCGAGGTCGCCGTCGACCTCGAACACGTACTCGGGCTCGGTCACGGCGGGTCAGGTTAGGGCTGGCGACCAAACCGGGGAACCAGACGTGGGCACCGACCGTCGAACGTGGTCAACCGATCCCGGAGGACCCATGTCGAAGCGTCTGCGTTCCCTGTTCCTCGTCACGCTGGCGACGGCCGTCGCGGCGCCGGTCGCCCTGGGCGCGACCGCGGGTGCGTCGGCCGCCGCGAGCCGGAGCCGCACCATCACGGTCGTCGGCACGGGTGAGGTGCGCGGCACACCCGACGTCGCCGACCTGGTGCTCGGTGTGTCCGGTCGCGCCGGCTCCGCCGCCGAGGTGATGTCGCGCATCGCCGACCGCGCCCAGAAGGTGATCGACACGCTCCACGACGCCGGCCTGTCCGACGACGACATCCAGACCGCCGACCTCTCGGTGCAACCGGTGTTCGACGACGACGGCAACGTCAAGGGCTACGAGGCGAGCAACACCGTGTCGGTCCGGATCCATGACCTCAGCAAGGCGGGAGCGGTCGTCGACGCGGCCGCGGCCAACGCGGGCGACGACATCCGCGTGCAGGGCATCACCTTCTCGATCGATGACGACAGCGCGCTGCTGGCCGCCGCCCGCACCAAGGCCACCAAGCGCGCCCGGGCCCAGGCCGAGCAGCTGGCGAACGGTGCCGAGGTCGACGTCGGCGAGGTGCGCTCCATTGCCGAGACGACCAGCAGCTACCCGCTCGCGTACGAGGGCGACGCGGCCGCGAAGGCCGCCAGCACCCCCGTGATGCCGGGGAGCCAGACGTTGTCGGTGCAGGCAACCGTGGTGTTCGCAATCCGCTGACGGGCGGGTGTCGTACACCCCCTGGCGTGACGGTAGGTCAAGGCGGCTCGTCTCCCGACCGATACCCGTCCCAGGCAGAGCGGGGACGATTGCATGCAGGTGTTCGATGCCGAGGGCTTCCCTCGGACGACCGAGGCGGGCGGGCTCTCGTCGGCGCGCGCCCGGGCCGTCTTCGACACCCTCGGCGAGGGCCTGATCATCTGGAGCCGGGACGGGCAGATCCTCGATTGCAACCGCACCGCGGCCGAGATCCTGGGACGTCCGTCCTCGGAGCTCCGCGCAATGGATTTCGACGACGTGATGCGGACCGCCGTGCTCGAGATGGCCCCGGTCCACGAGGATGGACGCCCTCTCGTGCCGTCGGAGCTCCCCGCGATCCAGGCGAGCCGACAGGGCCGGCCGGCACTCGGCAGGGTGGTCGGCATCACCCGGCCCGATGCCACGCACGTGTGGCTCGAGATCGACGTCCGCCCGGTCGAGGACGAGTTCGAGGGCGAGCTCCTCGTCACGTCGTTCCGCGACATCACCGAGCGCAAGACCGCGCAGGACCGCTCGCGCGCGCTCTCGGCGATCGTGGAGTCGTCGAACGACGCGCTCGCACAGTCGGAGGAGCGTTTCCGATCGCTCGTGCAGCGATCGTCCGACGTCGCGTTCGTGCTCGACGGCGACGCCGTGATCACCTACGCGAGCCCGGCGGTCGCCCGCTTCGGGTACACCCCCGACGAGCTCGTGGGCGCGGTCAGCCGCGATCTCATCCACCCCGACGACGCCGCCCGCCACCGCGACCGCGTCTTCGACACCGTCGCCCGCGCCGGCAGTGCCACGGTCGAGTGGCGGTTCCGACAGGCGGACGGGTCGTACTGCTGGGTGGAGCAGGTGCTCACCGACGTCCACGACGTCCCCGCAGTCGGCGGCTGGGTCGCCAACCTCCGCGACATCACCGATCGACGCGAGGCCGAGGCCGAGCGGGTCGAAGCCGAGGAGCGCTACCGCCAGGGCTTCGAACGCTCGGCGTTCGGACTCGGCGTGCTCGATCTCGAGCAGACGTTCACCTCGGTGAACCCCGCGCTCGCAGAGCTGCTCGGCCACGACCCCGGGCGGTTGCTCGGCAGCCGGCCGCTGGAGTTCCTGCACCCGACCGAGACCGAGAGCGCGCGCACCGGCATCAGCCAGCTGCTCAGCGGCGACATGCCGTTCTACAAGCGCGAGCACCGGATGGTGCGGCGCGACGGCAGCATCGTGTCGGTCCTGATCGACATGACCCTCGTGCGCGACGCCGACGGCGAACCGAGCTACTACTTCGTGCAGGTGCGCGACATCACGGACCGCAAGCGCGCGGAGGAGGCGCTCGCGCACCAGGCGCTCCACGACGACCTCACGCACCTCCCCAACCGTCTGCTGCTGGTCGACCGCCTCGCGCACTCGACTGGCGCGTGCCGAACGCACCGGCAACAACGTCGCGGTGCTGTTCCTCGACCTCGACCGCTTCAAGCTCGTGAACGACGGGCTCGGTCACGTCGTCGGTGACCAACTCCTCGTCGAAGTGGCCAGCCGGCTCACCGGGTCGATCCGCGCGTCCGACACCGTGGCGCGCTTCGGCGGCGACGAGTTCGTGATCGTGCGCGAGGACATCGCCGACGCGAGTGAGGCGGTGGAGTTCGCCGAGCGCATGGTGGCCGTGCTGCACGAGCCGATCTCGCTGTCCGGCCGTGAGCACTTCGCGACCGCCAGCGTGGGCATCGCCCTGGGGGGCGCCGGGTCGTCGGCCGAGCAGCTGCTGCGCGACGCCGACGCCGCCATGTACCGGGCCAAGGACCTCGGTCGGGCCCGCATCGAGCTGTTCAGCCACGAGCTCCAGCAGCAGGTCGCGGCGCGCTTCGATCTCGAGGCCGCGCTCCGGAAGGCCATCGAGCGCGACGAGCTCGAGCTGCTCTACCAACCGATCGTGCGCCTCGCCGACGGCCAGGTCGTGGGTGCCGAGGCGCTGCTGCGGTGGCACCGCGCGGGCCACGGCGTGGTCCTCCCGTCGGAGTTCATCCCGATCGCGGAGGAGACGGGGATGATCGTGCCCATCGGCACGTGGGCGCTCGAGCGCGCGCTCACCGAGCTGCAGGCGCTCACCCGCCAGCACGGCGTGGTCGACTGGCCCCTCCTCGCGGTCAACCTCTCCGCACTCCAGCTGCGCCTCCCCACCAGCCTCGAGATGGTGCGCGAGGCCATCCGGGGGTCCGACATCGATCCGTCGATGCTGTCGCTCGAGATCACCGAGAGTGCGCTGATGGGCGACATCGAGACGTCGGCCCGCGCCATGCACGCGCTGCGCGAGCTCGGGGTGAAGCTCGCGGTCGACGACTTCGGCACCGGGTACTCGTCGCTCGCGTACCTCAAGCAGCTGCCGGTCGACTCGTTGAAGATCGACCACTCGTTCATCGCCGGTCTCCCCGACGACCAGCACGACCGCTCGATCACCCAGGCCATCATCACGCTCGGCAGCAGCCTCGGCCTCACCATCGTCGCCGAGGGCGTGGAGACGGTCGAGCAGTGGATCGCGCTCGACGAGCTCGGTTGCACCGTCGGACAGGGGTTCCTGTGGAGCCCGCCGATCCCGGCGAGCTCGTTCGCCCCGCTCATCACCGGCCTGCGCCGTCGCACGGCTCGAAGTTGAGCCTGAAGTTCGGTGGAAGAGACGCCAGGTAGCGTTTCCCGCATGGACCTCACGCCGCTGATCCAGTCGGCCGACACCAAGATCCTCCTCGTCGTGATGGACGGGCTGGGCGGCTACGCCGACGCCGACCACGGCACCGAGCTCGAGGAAGCCGCCACGCCGCACCTCGACCAGCTGGTGCGCGAAGGCACCGCGGGCATGTTCGAGCCGGTGGGGCCCGGCATCACGCCCGGCTCGGGCCCCGGACACCTCGGGCTCTTCGGCTACGACCCCGAGCAGTTCGAGCTCGGGCGCGGCGCGCTGTCGGCCGCGGGCCTCGACTTCGAGCTGCGCGCCGGCGACGTCGCCGCGCGCGGCAACCTCGCCACCCTCGGCCCCGACGGCACCCTCACCGACCGTCGCGCCGGGCGCATCCCCGATCCGGAGGCCCTGGCGATCGTCGAGAAGCTGCAGGCCGGGGTGTCCGTCCCCGGCATCGAGGTGTTCTTCCGGCACGAACGCGAGCACCGGGTGCTGGTGGTGCTGCGCGGTCCCGGTCTCGACCCCCGGCTCTCCGACACCGACCCCCAGCACACGGGGGTCGCGCCGCTGGCCGCCGAGCCGCTCGACCCGGAGGCCAAGCGCACCGCCGACCTCATCGCCGAGGTCGACGCGCAGGTCCGACGCGTCCTCGCCGACGAGCCCAAGGCCAACGTCGTGCTCTACCGCGGCTTCGACACCCACCGAGAGCTGCCCGGGTTCGACGCCCGGTTCGGGCTGCGCGCCGCGGCCGTCGCCATCTACCCGATGTACCGCGGCATCGCCCGCCTGCTCGGGATGGACGTCCTCGGGCGTCCGGCCGACCTCACCGAGCAGCTCGCCATCCTGCGCGAGTCGTGGGACAGCTACGACTACTTCTTCCTGCACCACAAGTACACCGACTCCGCGGGCGAAGACGGTGATCGCGCCCGCAAGATCGCCGCGATCGAGCAGCTCGACGCGTTCGTGCCCGAACTGCGCGCGCTCTCACCCGACGTGATCGCGGTGAGCGGCGACCACGCCACGCCGTCGCAGATGGCCGCGCACTCGTGGCATCCCGTGCCCACGCTGCTGTGGAGCGAGCGCTGCGGTCGCGACGACGTCGAGCAGTTCGGCGAGCGCTGGTGCCGTCAGGGTGCGCTCGGCCTGCGCCCCACCAAGGACCTCATGGCGTTCATGCTCGCCAACGCCGACCGCCTGGCCAAGTACGGCGCCTGACCACACGTTTTGGCGTCAGTAGTGCGCCGTCGTGGCGCACAGGTGACGCCAAGAGCAGGTCGGGGTCAGGCGGGCTTGATGTTCTGGTTGTGGCGGAACACGTTGTCGGGGTCCCACTCGGCCTTGATGGCCTGCAGGCGGGCGTACTTCTTCTCGCCGAACGACGCCTCGACCCGGTGCAGGCCTTCGTCGCCGATGTAGTTGAGGTACACCTGGCCGGTGGTCCACGGCTTCATCGCCGCCGCGATCGCACCGCGTGTACGCGATGTTCTCGCTCGTCGGCGGCGGGGTCCTCCCACATCGAGAGGTAGTGCGTGTTGAACGGCGCGGTGCGCATGCCGAAGGCCGTCTCGTCGTCGGGCACGCGGGCGACGGCGCCGCCCCCGGCGACGAGCAGCATCGAACTGAACGGCGACACCGGCGTCGGTGGCCTTCTCGACGAACGCGTCGACCGCCTCGTCGGGTAGCTCGGCGAGGAAGTCAGCGGACCAGTAGTTGCGCCGCCCGTGCGGATTGGCCTCGGTGATGATGTCCTGCACCGCGGTGTACGGGATCGGCCCGAACAGGTCCAGCCCCGGCGGGCCGAACTCGCGCAGCGGCGCCATCACCTTCTCGCCTTCGTCGGGGTCGCCCGCGTAGCAGGCGATGCAGCCGACGACCGGGTGACCGCGCACGGGCTCGGGCACGAAGTCGGCCGGCGGCGCGGTGATGAACGCCAGCGCCGCGCCCACCTCGTCGGGCGCCGACGTCATGAACTCCCGCCAGAACCGCACGACCTCGCCGGCCATGAACGCCGGCCACGCCAGCATGCCGCCGTACACCAGCGGCCCGATCGGGTGCAGCTGGAGGTACGCGGCGGTGACGATCCCGAAGTTGCCGCCGCCCCCACGGAGGGCCCAGAACAGGTCGGCGTTCTCGGTGGCCGTCGCCTTCACCACAGTGCCGTCGGCGGTGACCATCTCGGCACCGATCAGGTTGTCGCACGTGAAGCCGAGCTTGCGTTCGAGCCAGCCGCTGCCGCTCCCGAGCGCGAGCCCGATGATGCCGGTGTCGGGAACGCGCCCGCCGGTGACCGCGAGCCCGTGCTCCTGCGTGGCGGCGTCGAACTCACCCCAGTTGAGGCCGGCCTCGGCGCGCACCGTGCGGGCGTCGGCGTCGATCGCGATCGCCTTCATGCCGCGCATGTCGATCATCAGGCCGTCGTCGATCACCGCCGCGCCGGTGACGCTGTGGCCGCCGCCGTACACCGAGATCGGCAGGGCCTGGGCCCGGGCGAACTTCACCGCGGCCACGACGTCGTCGGTGCTCCCGCACACCGCGATCAGCGCGGGCCGGCGGTCGATCATGGCGTTGAAGACGGCCCGCGCCTCGTCGTACCCACCGTCGCCGGGGCGGAGCTGCTCCCCGCCGAAGCCCGGGATGCCAAGATCGGTCGCACTGCTGGCCATCGGTACCGTCCCCTCGTACTTCGTCCCTGCGGTCGACACACCTTCGTAGTCCACGGGTTTCCGGATCACCAGGGCTGCCACCGGGAATTCACCGGAGGCGCCGATGATCCGAGATGACGCCGGCTCCGTACCCTTCATGTAGTGGTCGACGACCCAGCACCGCAGCCAGCCGCACCCGAGCGCCCCGACATCGCCGAGGTCGCCGATGTCACGGGCGCGCCGGTCGGCCGGCGGGTGTTCCTCGGCCTGGTCGGGGTGGGCGCGGTGGGTGTGCTGGTCGGCTCGCACGCCCAGGACTGGCTCGAGCGGGTGGTCGGACCCCTCATCTCGAAGGACGGCACCGGGCTGGCGTCGCTGCTCCCGATCGGCCGGTTCCGCATCTACACCGTCACCGGCGACCTGCCGTCGCGCAGTCGGGCCGACTGGTCGTTGAAGGTCGGCGGCCTGGTCGACCAGCCGTTCGAGCTCTCCTACGACGAGTTGGTGGCGATGCCCGCCACCGACCTCACCCGCGACTTCCAGTGCGTGACCGGCTGGCGCGTCCCCGACGTGCAGTGGCGCGGGGTGCAGATCTCGCACCTCCTCGACCGCGCCGGCGTGCAGGACGAGGCGACCGCGTTGCGGTTCCACTCGTTCGACGGCGCCTACACCGAGAGCCTCACCCTCGCGCAGGCGCGCCGCAACGACGTGATCGCCGCCTACCGCTTCGAGGGCGACGAGCTGTCCGACATGCACGGTGGGCCGGTGCGGCTCTACGTCGCGCCCATGTACGGCTACAAGTCGTTGAAGTGGCTCGACCGCATCGAGCTCACCAAGGACGTCGAAGAGGGCTACTGGGAGGTGCGCGGCTACGACGTCGACGGCTGGGTCGGCCGCTCCAACGGACGGGACGACGATGCCACCTGACCTGACCGTCGACGAGGCGCGACGGGTGGCGAAGGAGCCGCCGATCCTGCGCTTCGACCGCGTCGAGCGCGCGGTGCACTGGGTCAACGCGACCTTGTTCGGCATCCTCATGCTCACCGGGGCCGCGCTGTACGCAGGCCCGATCTCCGCGCTGGTCGGCAACCGCGAGGCGGTGCGCTTCCTGCACGTGTACAGCGGCCTCCTGCTCCCGGTGCCGCTGCTGCTCGGCGTGCTCGGTCGCCACGGCGCGCGCCTCCGCGCCGACTTCGGCCGGCTCAACCGCTGGTCGCGCGACGACGCCCGCTGGTTCCGGCGCCGTCAGCGCTCGCAGGTGGTGCTGGGCAAGTTCAACCCCGGACAGAAGCTCAACGCCGCGCTCATCGCCGGGACCATCGTGGTGATGCTCGGTACCGGTTCGATCATGAAGTGGTTCGACATGTTCCCGCTCGACTGGCGCACCGGAGCCACGTTCGTGCACGACTGGTTCGCGCTGCTGGTGTGGGTCCTCGTGCTCGGCCACATCGCGTTCGCGCTCCGCGACGGCGACGCGCTCGACAGCATGCTGGGCGGCACCGTGCCCGCGGCCTGGGCGCGCAAGCAGGCACCGCTCTGGTACGAGGAGCTGCGGCCCTAGCCTCGACCGGCATGGAGCCCACTTCGACCGACTCGATCGACCGGGCCGTCGCCGCCGCCCACGCCGATGTCGACGTCGCGCGAGCGCGAGCTCGAGGCGTTGGTGCGCATCCGGAGCATCAGCGCCGATCCCGAGCACACCGGCGACGTCGACTCGTGCGCGGCATCGGTCGCGGAACTCATGCGCGATGCCGGCTTGGAGAACGTGCGCGAGCTGCGGGCCGACGGTGGACTCCCCAACGTCGTCGGCGAGTGGACGCACCGTCCGGACGCGCCCACCGTGCTGCTGTACGCGCATCACGACGTCCAGCCCCCCGGCTACGTGGAACGGTGGTCGTCGGAACCGTTCGAGCCGCGTGAACACGACGGTCGACTGTTCGGTCGGGGTACCGCCGACGACAAGGCGGGCGTGGTCGCGCATCTGGCCGCGGTGCGAGCCTGGTTGCGCACCGCGGGCGAGCTCCCGTGCAACGTGAAGGTGCTGGTGGAGGGCGAGGAGGAGATCGGGTCGCCGACCCTGGCCGCCTTCCTCGCCGCCCACGTCGACGAGCTCCGGTCCGATGTGCTCCTCCTCGCCGACGCCGGCAACTGGTCGGTGGGCACGCCCGGCCTCACCTACTCGTTGCGGGGCCTGGCCGGGGTCGACGTGCGCGTCCGCGCCCTCGACGGCCCGGTGCACAGCGGGATGGCGGGCGGCGCGGTACCCGACCCGGTGCTCGCGTTGGCCCAGCTGCTGGCCACGCTGGTCGACGAGCACGGCGACGCCGCCTTCGACGGCTGCTGGGACGACTACGCACCGCCCGACGCCGACGAACGCAGCCGGCTCGCCGCACTCCCCTCGCCCGAGGCCGGCCTCCGGCGCGCGTGGGGACTGCGCGATGGCGTGCAGCTGGCGGGCGACCCGTCGACGTCCATCTTCGAGCGCCTCTGGCTGCGACCGACCGTCACCGTCATCGGTGTCGACGGCCATCCGATCGCGGGCTCCTCGAACCAGATCGTCGCCGAGGCCGCCGCCCGTGTCAGCGTGCGCGTGGGCCGGGGCCAGGATCCCGCACGCCTCAACGCCGCACTGCGCGCGCACCTCGAGCGTCGGATCCCGTTCGGGCTCGAGCACACGATCACCGAGCTCGACGCAGTGCCGGCGTGGCACTGCGAACCACGGGGCTGGGCGTTCGACGCCACCGAGCGCGCGCTGCGTGCGGGCTTCGGCGTCGACCCGGTGTACATGGGCGTGGGCGGCACCATCCCGTTCGTCGGTCCCTTCGCCGACGCCTTCGGTGGCATCCCCGCGTTGCTCCTCGGACCCGCCGACCCCGGCAGTCGCATCCACGGCGAGGACGAGAGCCTCCACCTCGCCGACTGGCACAAGCTCATCGACAGCGAGGTGCGCCTGCTCGCCGAACTCGCATCAGGACGGAGATGACGCGAAGCCGTGCCCGGAGGTCGGGACGGCGGAGCGCAATCGACCGAGAGGTCATGAGGGGTCGCCGGTAATCTCGGCTCGATGGCCGTCGACCCCACATCCGTCACCCTCCCCCCCGAGCTCGTCCCCGGCGACGGGCGCTTCGGCTCCGGCCCTTCGAAGGTGCGTCCGGAGAGCACCCGGGCGCTCGCCGACCTGGGCGAGACCTACCTCGGCACCAGCCACCGCCAGCCGCGCGTGAAGTCGGTGGTCGGCAGCATCCGCGCCGGCCTGGCCGACCTGTTCTCGATCCCCGACGGCTACGAGGTGCTCCTCGGCAACGGCGGTACCACCGCGTTCTGGGACGCCGCCGCCTTCGGCCTGGTCGAGCACCGCGCCGAGCACCTCGCGTTCGGTGAGTTCTCGTCCAAGTTCGCCGCCGTCACCGCCGCCGCGCCGTTCCTCGACGAGCCGGTCGTGCTGCGCTCCGAGCCCGGCACCCATCCCGAGCTCGTGGCCGACGCCACCGTCGACACCTACGCGTACCCGCACAACGAGACGTCGACCGGGGTGATGACCGAGGTGCGCCGTCCGGGCGACGACGGCCTCGTGCTGGTCGACGCCACCTCCGGCGCGGGCGGCCTCCCCGTGGAGCCCACCCACTTCGACGTCTACTACTTCGCGCCGCAGAAGTGCTTCGCCGGCGACGGCGGCGTGTGGCTCGCGCTGTGCTCCCCCGCCGCCATCGAGCGCATCGAGCGCCTCGGTGCCGCCGATCGTTGGGTGCCACCGTCGCTGAGCCTGCCGATCGCGCTCGAGAACTCCCGCCTCGACCAGACCTACAACACCCCCGCGCTCACCTCGCTGTTCCTCCTCGACGCCAGCGTGCAGTGGATGCTCGAGCAGGGCGGGCTCGAGTGGTGCGTCGGACGCTGCGACCGCTCCGCGGAGCTGCTCTACGGCTGGGCCGAGGCGAGCACGTTCGCGCAGCCGTTCGTGGCCAAGCTGTCGGAGCGCAGCCACGTGACCGGCACCATCGACTTCACCGACGACGTCGACGCCGCCGCCATCGCGCAGGCGCTGCGGGCCAACGGTGTCGTCGACACCGAGCCGTACCGCAAGCTCGGCCGCAACCAGCTGCGGATCGCGATGTTCCCGGCGATCGAGCCCGACGACGTCGCCACCCTCACCCACGCCATCGACTACCTCGCCGAGGCGCTCCGGTAGCCCCACGTCCGGACCCCTGTGACGCCTGTGACAGCATCGACCGATGCGTTGGGCAACGATCCGCACCGAGACCGGCACCCGCGCCGTGCGCGTCGACGGCGACACCCTCGTCGAGCTCGACGGCCCGCGACGTCGGTGAGCTGCTCGCACGCGGCGGAGAAGCGCTCGAGATGGGCACGACCCACGACGCCGCCACCGCCGACTACGCGCCCGTCGTCACCCACCCGGGCAAGATCCTCTGCCAGGGGCTCAACTACCGGAACCACATCCTCGAGATGGGTCACGAGCTCCCGCAGCACCCCACGCTGTTCGCCAAGTTCCGCGAGGCGCTCGTCGGCGCGCACGACGACATCGTCGTGCCACCCGAGTCCGACGCGGTCGACTGGGAGGCCGAGCTCGCACTCGTGATCGGCGCCCGTGTCCGCCGCGCCTCCGCCGCGGAGGCCGCCGAGGCGATCGCGGGCTTCACCGTCGCCAACGACGTCTCGATGCGCGACTGGCAGTACCGCACGCTCGAGTGGCTGCAGGGCAAGACCTGGGAGCACGCCACGCCGGTCGGGCCGTGGCTGGTCAGCCCCGGACGAGCTCGGCGGCATCGGCCCCGATCTCGCCATCGGCTGCGAGGTCGACGGCGTGGTCCGACAGGCGAGTCGCACGTCGGAGCTCGTGTTCTCGCCCGCCGACCTGGTCGCCTACGCGAGCGAGTTCGTCACCCTCGAGGCGGGCGACCTGCTCCTCACCGGCACGCCCGCCGGCGTCGGCCACGGCCAGCACCCGCCCATCTACCTCGCTCCTGGACAGGTGCTCGCGCACCACCATCGAGGGCATCGGCGAACTGCGCAACCGCTGCGTCGCCGAGCGCGCCTGACGCGGTCCAGTGCTGCGTCAGCGCCGGGAGGCGCCGCATCGTGGCTCTCGTCACGTCGAGTCAAGCCGGCCCACGACCGGCCGATAGAGAGTCGTGCCGAAGCGCCAGCACGAGCCGAAAGCCGAGGACCTCGGGGCCCGCGTCCGCGCCGTCCGCGAGCTCGCCGGACTCCAGCAACGCGACGTCGCGCAGGCCGCGGGCATGGGCCGACGCGACCTGCAGGCCGTCGAGCGGGGCACCCGGAACCTGTCGGGCGACGAGCTCCACGCGCTCGCCGCTGCCCTCGGCGTCGACCCCGACGTGCTCGTCGGCGTCGGCTTCGAAGGTGACCTGGTGCGTGCCGGTTCCGTCGACCAACGGATCGACGACGTCGGCGGTCATGGCCCGGGCGACTTGGCCACCGGCGTCGCCGGTGAACCAGCCGAACCCGGAGCGGCGCCAGGACATGCCGACCCGCAGCCGCATCGAGCAGTCGTGGCGCGACCTGCGCGCCGAGATGGGCGACACCCTCACGAGCTGTGCCCGGTTGATCTCGGCGGGCTCGGGCGACGACGTGCGCCGTCTCGTCGAACGCCTCGAGCGCGACCTGCAGCAGCTGAAGTCGCGCCGCACCTTCCAGCGCAACCTCGCCGACCACGAGCGCGCGCTCGACCGTGTGCGCGGGACGGGCGGCAACGTGCCGGTGCGACCGGCCGGCATCGAGCCCGACGCCGGCTCGTAGGTCACACCCGCGGCGATCGTCGCCGACTCTCGATGCTTGCTACGCCGCGACGCTAACCCGTGGCGCCGTCGTCGACCGCCGATGCCAGAACCCGCAGCAGCCGATCGTTCTCCCCCGGTGTGCCGATGGTGATGCGCACGCCGACGCCCGGGAACGGACGCAGGACCACGCCCGCGCGCTCGCAGTACTCACCGAGCACCGCGGCGTGCTCGCCGAGCGGCAACCACACGAAGTTGGCTTCCGACTCGACGACGTCGAGTCCGAGCGCGGCGATGCCGTCGGTGACGCGCGCGCGCTCCCCGACCACTTCGGCGACGCGAGCCAACATCTCGTCGTGGGCGCCGATCGACGCCAGCGCGGCCACCTGCGCCAGTCCGTTGGTGGTGAACGGCACGCGCACCTTCCGCAGTGCGCCGATCACGTCGACGCTCGCGATCGCATAGCCGACGCGCAACGCGGCGAGCCCGTAGGCCTTGGAGAAGGTCCGCAGGACGGCGACGTTGTCGTGGCCGCGCGAGGAGCTCGAGGCCGTCGGGGTAGTCGGGGGCGGTGACGAACTCGCGGTAGGCCTCGTCGAACACGACCAGCAGGTCGTCGGGCACACGCTCGAGGAACCGGTCGGCTGCGTCGCGCCCGACGATGGTGCCGGTCGGGTTGTTCGGGTTGCACACGAACACCAGCGCGGGTTCGGTCGGTGATGGCATCCGCCATCGCGTCGAGGTCGTAGCGCTCGTCGCGCAGCGGCACCTGCACGATGGTGGCGCCGAGCTGCTGGGCGAGCACCGGGTAGGCCTCGAAGGAGGGCCGACCGAACACGACCTCGTCACCCGGGTCGCAGGTGGCGGCGATGGCCATGCGGCAGAGCTCGACCGACCCGTTGGCGAGCAGCACCTGCTCGGGCTCGACGGCGTAGTGCGCGCCGAGCGCCTCTCGCAGCGCGGTGGCGCCGTCGTCCGGGTACCGGTTGACGCCCGGCGCGGCGGTCTCGATCGCTGCCAGCGGCTGCCGGCAGCGGTCCGAACGCCGCCTCGTTGGAGGCGAGCTTGATGACATCGCCGATGGCGTACGCGCGCCGCCACCGACTCCGCCGACCGCCCCGGCACGTATTCCGGGAGTGCGTCCAGGGCGGGACGGGTGCGGATCACCGCTGCATCATTACCGAACCAGGATCTGCGAGCGCCACCGCGACGAGCCTGGTCAGCCTGCCAACAGGACCAGCACCAGTCGGGCGGCGTCGGCCGCGGACATCTCCGCACCAGGGATGACCAGCTCAGCGTGCAGCGGCGCCTCGTAGGGGTCGTCGATGCCGGTGAACCCGGTGATCTCGCCGGCGCGAGCCTGCTTGTAGAGGCCCTTCGGGTCGCGCTGCTCGCAGACCTCGATCGGCGTGTCGACGAAGACCTCGACGAAGGTCAGGCCGGCTGCCTCGTGGAGGGCGCGGGCGTGGTCACGCCCGGCGCGGTACGGACTGATGAGCGGGACCAGCGTCACGACGCCGGCGTCGGCGAACAGGCGCGCCACCTCACCGACGCGGCGCACGTTCTCGGTCCGGTCGTCGGCGCTGAACCCGAGGTCGCCGTTGAGGCCGTGGCGGAGGTTGTCGCCGTCGAGCGTGTAGCTCAGCACGCCGTGCTCCGTGAGCAGCCGTGTGAGCGCGCTCGCCACCGTGGACTTGCCCGAGCCCGAGAGCCCGGTGAGCCAGACGGTCGCGCCCTGGACGTCGGTTGCGGCCCAGCGCTCGGCGCGCGGCACCTCGCTCTCGTGCCAGACGACGTTCGGGCTGGCAGTTGGCCTCGAGCATGGGTCAGGGCGCGGACTGGCCGAGGATCATCCCCGCGCCGACGGTCTCGAACGTGCCCTCGTCGATGAGGATGAAGCTGCCCGTGATCCGGTTCTTCCGGTACTCGTCGACGAACAGCGGCACCGCGGTGCGGATCGAGACCCGACCCATCTCGTTGAGCGTGAGCGCATCCCTCGACCTCGTCGCGGTGCAGCGTGTTCACGTCGAGGCGGTAGTGCAGCTGCTGCACGCCGCGCCTTCGCGGTGCGGGTGGTGTGCTTCACCAGGTACGTCGAGCCCGGGCGCAACGGCTGGTCGCTGAACCAGCAGACCATGGCATCGACGTCCTGCGTGACCGTCGGGAGGTTGTTGGGTCGCACGAGCATGTCGCCGCGGCTGATGTCGATCTCGTCGGCGAGACGCACGCTCACCGACATCGGCGGGACGGCTTCCTCGATGGGCCCGCCGAACACGTCGACGCCGGCGACCGTGGTGGCGAACCCGGACGGGAGCACGACGACTTCGTCGCCCGGACGCAGGGCGCCGCTGGCCACCTGGCCCGCGTAGCTGCGGTAGTCGTGGTGCTCGTGGCTCATCGGCCGGATCACGTACTGCACCGGGAACCGCATGTCGATGAGGTTGCGGTCGGACGCGATGTACACGTGCTCGAGGTAGTGGAGGAGGGTCGGACCCTCGAACCAGGGCATGTTCGGTGAGTGCGACGTGATGTTGTCGCCGTGCAGCGCCGAGACGGGGATGAACGTGAGGTCGTCGATGTCGAGCTTCGACGCGAACTCGGTGAACTCGGCGCAGATCTCGTCGAAGCGCTCCTGCGAGTACTCGACCAGGTCCATCTTGTTGACGCACAGCACGAGGTGCTTCACCTGCAGCAGCGACGCGATCACCGCGTGCCGCCGCGACTGCTCGAGCACCCCCTTGCGAGCGTCGATGAGCACCAGCGCGAGGTCGGCGGTCGACGCGCCCGTGACCATGTTGCGCGTGTACTGCACGTGACCGGGGGTGTCGGCGATGATGAACTTGCGCTTCGGCGTGGCGAAGTAGCGGTACGCCACGTCGATGGTGATGCCCTGCTCCCGCTCGGCGCGCAATCCGTCGGTGAGCAGTGCGAGGTTGGTGTAGTCGAACCCGCGGTCGCGGCTGCTCTGCTCGACCGATTCGAGCTGGTCCTCGAAGATCTGCTTGGTGTCGAGCAGCAGCCGTCCGATGAGCGTGCTCTTGCCGTCGTCGACCGAGCCGGCCGTCGCGAACCTCAGCATCTCCGCCATCAGATCGGTCGATTCCGTTGCGACGTCCCGGCCGACCGGCGACGCCTCCGCTGCATCTCCATGGCTAGAAGTACCCCTCGCGCTTGCGGTCTTCCATCGCCGCTTCGGTGAACCTGTCGTCGGCACGCGTGGCGCCCCGCTCGGTGATGCGTGACGCGGCCACCTCGGCGATCACATCGTCGACCGTCGCCGCCGGCGACTCGACCGCGCCCGTGCACGACGCGTCACCCACGGTGCGGTAGCGCACGGTCATCTCGACCGGCTCCTCCCCGTCCATCAGCGTGATGAAGGGCGACACCGCCAACCACATGCCGTCACGCCGGAACACCTCACGGCGGTGTGCGTAGTAGATGGACGGGATCTCGATGTCGTCGTCCTTGATGTACTGCCAGATGTCGAGCTCGGTCCAGTTCGACAGCGGGAACACGCGGATGTGCTCGCCCTTGCGGTGCTTCCCGTTGTAGAGGTTCCACAGCTCGGGCCGCTGGTTCTTCGGGTCCCACTGCCCGAAGTCGTCGCGGAACGAGTAGACGCGCTCCTTGGCCCGCGCCTTCTCCTCGTCACGCCGACCACCACCGAACACCGCGTCGAACTGGTGCTCCTGGATGGCGTCGAGCAGCGTGGTGGTCTGCAGCCGGTTGCGACTGGCCCGAGGTCCGGTCTCCTCGACCACCCGGCCCGTGTCGATCGACTCCTGCACCGAAGCGACGACGAGCTGCACGCCGAGCTCCCCGACCCGCCGGTCGCGGTACTCGAGCACCTCGTCGAAGTTGTGGCCGGTGTCGACGTGCATCATCGGGAACGGGATCCGCGCCGGCCAGAACGCCTTCTCGGCCAGGCGGGCCATCACGATGGAGTCCTTGCCGCCGGAGAAGAGGAGGACCGGCTTCTCGAACTCGGCCGCCACCTCGCGGAAGATGTGGATCGACTCCGCCTCCAGGGCGGCCAGGCTGGACAGCTGGGTGGGCATGGCCGAAAACCCTACCGGTTTTGTCGGGTTTCGGGCAAGCTCGCCCGCCACTCGTAGACGACCGCGGATCCGCACACGATGTCGTAGAGCGACTTGTTCTTCTTGCTCACGAGCACCCACAGCACGCCGAGGCCGAGGGTGAGGACCCCGAGCACCGCTCGCCAGAACGCCCGGCGGGAGGAGAGGCGGTGCCCGTCGCGCCCGACGACCCGCAGGCCCAGGATCGCCATGCCCGGCGCGCGCCCCGAGCCCGACCAGGACGTCCAGAGCAGGAGCACCCCGACCACGAACACGAGCGTGGCGTTGCCCGCCGGTCCGGGTTGGGGCATCTCGTAGGACGTGTCGGTGAGGAGGAAGCGCACGAAGCCGTACGCGGCCAGCACCACGAAGTCGAGGACGAAGATCGTGGCCGCGTCCAGGCCGGCGCCCAGCGCCTGGGTGACGAACCCGGCTCGCTGCCCCTGTACCTCGCGGGCGCGCTCGCTGCGGATCTCCTTCATGCGGCGTTCACGAGTCGTCGCCGAAGCGGGTGTCGCGTGGGCGCTTGCGGAACAGCACCCGGTCGACCACGCGCGACGTCCACTCGTCGACGGCGACGCTCTGCGACCGCACCGCGTCGACGCCCTCCATGGTGAGGCTCGCGGTGGACTCGCGGATCACACCCCCGAGGTCGATGCGCTGCACGATCGCCTCGACGTCGATCGCACCCGCGATCTCGTCGATCGGGATCTGCTCGACGATCCGCACGAAGTCGAGTCTGGGCGATGACGTTCTCGGTGACCTGCTGCACGATCACCGGGATGAGCGCGGCCGCCTGCGCCTGGTTGCGGTTCTGCTCGCGTCGCGCCACCTCGTTCCACCGCCACAGGCGATCCTCGAGCGGACGCAGCGCGCGTTGCACCACCGCCGGTGCCGTCGCCGCGCGCACGACGCCATTCGAGTGCGATGCGACCGTGTCGACGACGGCCGCGGCCCGCTTCTCGGCCTCGAGCGCCATGCCCAGCACCGCGCCGGGCAGCAACGCGGCGATGCCGGGCTCGGCGTCGGGACCGTCGCTCCCGGGTTCGGGCACACGGGCGAAGACGCTGCCCGCGGCCCGGCCGGCCAGGCCGATGGCCCCGAGGCCGAGGCGGGCACTGCGCCGCAGCACGTCGGTCACGCCCGGAGGGGGCGCGGGCACCGGCATCGCGCGGGGGATCACCTGCGCTCCCGGGCCGGTGCCCGGTGCCGTACGCGCGTCGTCGTTCCCCGCTGCCACCTCGACCCCTTCCGTTCCGGCTGGTCGCGCCCGATCGGGCCTGCGCGACTGTAGGACTCCCGGATGCCGGTAGCCTCCCGCGCCGTGCCGCGGCGCAACCTCCTCTTCCTCCTCGGGCTCGCGCTGATCGCCGGCATGTCGATCAGCGCGGTCGTCCCGGCGAGCGCCGCCGAGCTGCCGCGCACCGCGGCCCGCCGCGCGGTCGAGCGCAGCGTCCACGCCGCATACCCCGATCTCGTCTTCGGCAACGTCGCCTGCCCGAGCGGGGTCGAGCGCGCCCGCGCCGTGACGTTCACCTGCACCGTGCAGTTGCCGGGTACGTTCCTCGTCGTCGATGCCGAGCAGACCGACGGGAACGGGAGCGTCGCCCTGTCGACACAGCAGGCCGTGATCCCGACGGCCGCGTTGCGGGACTTCGTGGCCCAGAACGCATCGCTCCCGGCGACGATCGACTGCGGGCCGGCGCCCTTCCGCGTCGCGCGCGCCACACAGGTGCTCACGTGCGGTGCCGCCCTCGCCGACGGCACGACGCGTCAGGTCGACCTCACTGTCCAGGACACCGCCGGCAACGTGACCGTGACCGCGGTCAGGTAGGCACGTTCCGTTCAGCCGTCCGTGAGCTCGTGGGCGAAGTAGGACGCACGTTCGCCGGAGTCGAGGTCGACGTCCGAGAAGCCGTGACGCCGGTAGAAGCGCTGGGCGTCGACGTCGCTCTCGTCGACGTTGATCTCGATCAGGCGAACGTGCCGCGACCGGCACTCCGACACGAGCAGGCCGACCAGGGCCGAGCCGATGCCCTCACTGCGTCGCTCCGGAACCACGTAGAGCTCGTCGAGCAACGCGACCGGGCCGTCATACCAGACGTTCGGTCGCAAGGTCACCAGGCCCATGCCCACGGACGTCCCGGCGAGCGCTGCGAACGTCGAGTCACCGGCGAGCAGGTCGCGCAGTCGCGCCGTGACCACGTCGACCGGCGGGGTCGGGGTGTTGAATTCCGTGTTGAAGTCGTGCAGGAGCTGCGCGAGTGCCCCGGCGTCGTCGATGGTCGCCAGCCGTACGTCGCCGGTGTGCGCCACTCGCGCAGGGTACGTCAGCTCAGCCGTGCTCCACGATGAGGAGCAGACCGCCGAACATCGCCGCGTTCTTCAGGAACTGCATCGTCTGCTGCGTCCGTGCCGCCTCGTCCTCCTCTTCCCAGAAGCGGTGACCCGCGAGCGTCGTCGGAATCAACGTGCCGGCGAGCGCGAGCGCCGACAGGCGCGGGAAGATGCCCAGCGCGAGGGTGACACCCGCAGCCACCTGGACCGCGCCGTTGAACTGCACGAGCTGCTCGGTGTCGGCGTCGATCCCGACCGCGTCGGCGATATCGGGCGCAACCTTCTCGGCGCGCGGGACCTTCCCCGCGGGGTTGCGGAACGCGTCGAGGCCTCCGTACACGAACATGCCGGCGAGCAGCGGACGGGCCACGAAGCTGGTGATGTGCATGGCGCCGGTCTACCCCAAACGGGTGGCGGTCGATGCCGGCCGTAGTTAGTCTCCGTCCAATGGACGATGTTCTGGGATACGAAGGCAAGCACGCGGTCGTCACCGGCGCCGCCTCGGGCATGGGCGAGCAGGTGGCGCGCATCTGCCACGAGCTCGGCGCCAACGTCACCGCGCTCGACCTCAAGCCGGTGTCCACGCCGGTGAAGACGTCGATCACCCTCGATCTGCTCGATCACAGCGTCGATCGACGCGGTCGTGGAGCAGATCGACGGTCCGATCGATGCGGTGTTCAGCTGCGCCGGTCTCCCCGGTCCGCCCTTCACCGATCTGCAGACCGGGATCGTGAACTTCGTGGGCGCCCGCACGCTCATGGACGGGCTGCTCCCGAAGACCCCCGAGGGCGGTGCCGTGGCGTGCATCGCGTCGGGCGCGGGCGTCGGCTGGCAGCAGGAGCTCGTGAACTACGCGCCGCTGCTCGCGACCGAGACCTTCGAGGAAGGTGTCGCGTGGTGCGAGGCCAACCCGGAGGTCGCGTTCCCGATGGGCGGGTACCGGATGTCCAAGGTCGTGATGAACCAGTGGGTCGCGGCGACGTGCTCGAAGTACGGCGAGAAGGGTGTGCGGCTCAACTGCCTCAATCCCGGCCCCACCAAGACCGCGATGATGCCGGCGTTCGAGGAAGCCGCGGGCAAGGACGTGGTCGAGAACGCGCTCGGCGTGATCCACCGGTACTCGGATCCGTCGGAGCAGGCGTGGCCGATGGTGTGCCTCAACAGCCCGCGCTTCAGCTACGTCACCGGCGAGGCGCTCTGGGTCGACGGCGGGTTCCTCGGCATGCTCTCCACCGGCACCCACCCCGGCTTCAACTTCGACGCCGTCTGACGCACGCTCTTTACGCGGCTTTCCTCCGCTGCTTGACTCTCCCCGACGGGGGAGGCAGGCGTGGCAGTCGCGCCGGAGTTCCTGACGTTCCTGTTCACGGACCTCGAGGGATCGACCGCGCTCTGGGAACGGCATCCGGCAGCGATGGAGCGGTTGCTGCGCGCCACGACGAGGTGTTGCGCGCCGCGGTCGACGGATTCGGTGGCCGTGTCGTCAAGAGCACCGGCGACGGCCTCCATGCCGTCTTCCGCTCACCCCGCGACGCGGTGCGCGCTGCCGTCGACGGGCAGAAGGCGCTCGCCGACGCCGACTGGGGTGACGGCATCGAGCTCCGCGTGCGGATGGGCGTCCATGCCGGCGAGGCCGCCCAACGTGACGGCGACTGGTACGGCACCGAGGTGAACCGCGCCGCCCGCGTGATGTCGGTCGCCAACGGCGGCCAGGTGGTGTGCACGCGCATCGTCGAAGAGCTCGTGCGCGACGACTTCGACCTCGTCGACCTCGGTGATCACCGACTTCGTGATCTCCAGAGCACGGTGCACCTCTTCCAGGTCGAGATCCCCGGTGCACCGGCGGTACACCCGCCGCTTCGTTCGATCGATGTCCACCCCACCAACCTGCCCTACGAGCTCAGCAGCTTCATCGGGCGCGAACACGAGCTGGCCGACATCGAAGCGCGGCTGCTCGAGTCTCGCTTGGTGACGATCGCCGGAGTGGGTGGCGTGGGGAAGACGCGACTCGCCCTCCAGGTTGGCGCAGCCGTCGCACCCGATCATCCCGACGGAGTGTGGCTCTGCGAGCTCGCGCCGGTCGACGATCCGGACGACCTCCAAGACGCCGTGGCCGCCGCGGTGCGCTACAGCCCGCCGCCGGTCGTGCCGGTCGCGGTGGGCCTGCAGCAGCACCTCGAGCACAAACGCCTGCTGCTCGTCCTCGACAACTGCGAGCACCTCGTCGGTGCGGTGGCCGCGTTCGTGACAGAGACGGTCGGGCGCGCCGCCGGGATCTCCGTTCTCGCCACCAGTCGCGAGGCGCTCGGCGTGCGCGGCGAGCACATCTTCCCGCTGCCGTCGATGTCGCTGCCGTCCACATCCGACGCACCGACCGTCCTGGGATCCGAGGCCGGTGCGCTCTTCGCCTCCCGCGCTCGCGAGGCAGGTGGCGAGCTCACCCTCGACGAGCGGAACTCGCGCCGCGATCCAGGCGTTGTGTACGCGTCTCGACGGGATCCCACTCGCGATCGAGCTGGCTGCGGCGCAAACCGCCTTGATGACG
Organism: uncultured Actinomycetes bacterium; assembly: GCA_963756895.1. Classification (GTDB taxonomy): domain Bacteria; phylum Actinomycetota; class Acidimicrobiia; order IMCC26256; family DASPTH01; genus DASUAS01. The sequence continues at coordinate 509,468 of CAVWPI010000007.1, forward strand.
CCGGTCGAGATCGAGCGGCGCCTGGATCGCCAATTCAAGGCCGCCACCGGCGGTCGTCGCGGCGCGATGGAACGTCACCAGACGCTGCGTGCGGCGATCGACTGGTCGTACGAGTTGCTCACTCCCGGCGCCCGAGCCCTGCTCGCACGACTCTCGGTGTGCGTCGGTGGTTTCGATCTCGAAGCCGCCGATGCACTGGGAGCGGGCATCGAGGTTGCCGGGGCCGACGCCTTCGATCTGCTCCGCGAGCTGGTCGGGAAGTCGCTCGTCGAACGCTACGAGGCGAACGCCAACACGCGCTACCGGCTCCTGGAGATGATCCGTCAGTACGCGGCCGAGCGGCTCGACCAGTCGGGCGACACCGACAAGGCACGAGACCTGCACGCCGCGCACCACGCCCGCCGGCTCGTGCAGCTCGCAGGCGACGTGGCCAGCGACGACGAGTACGAGGTCCTCGACGTCCTCGGGATCGAGACGCCGAACATCGCGGCGGGGCTCAAGTGGTGGCTGTCGACGGACCGGATCGCCGACGTGCTCGGATGCTTCGGGGACACGCCGTACTTCGACGGCTTCGCCACTCCCACGGTCACGCTCGACGAGCTGACGCCGATCGCACGAGCCGCCGTCGACGCCGCCGGGTCCGAGCAGCTCCGCGGGTTCGCGGAAGCGTGCATGTTCGCGTGCTTCCTCGCCTTCCTCGTCGGAGACATCGACGACTACCGCAGGCTCACGATCCGTGCCGGGGCGGTCGGCGACTCGGTCGCCGAGGGCGTCACCGCCTCGTGCCTCGCGATGTTCGAGGGAGACATCAAGCTCGCCTCCCAGCACGCTGCTCGCGCTTCGGAGCTCGCCCGCGATGCGGACTCGCAGTTGGTCGTGTGGACGCTCGCCCACCAGGCGGTCATGGAGAGCACGGTCGAGCACGCGTCGACCGGCGACGTCCCACCGATCGCCGCGAGCCACGCCGACGAAGCCCTGCGGATCGCGCGGGCGGCGCCGGGCACCGTTGTGCTCCAGTACCCGCTGCTCGCGGTGGCGACCTGCTCCCTGCTGGCCGCGGACCCGTTGGGATCCGACGCCGCGCGCGGGCTCGCCGCGGCCGACGAGGTCATGGCGATCGATCGAACCCAACGACAGTTCTGGTCGACCACCGTCGGGTCAGCGGCGGCGAACTCGCTCGCGTCGCGAGGCGATGCCGTGGACCAGCTCGTCCAGTGGGGTTCGATCCTCCGCGATCACCACGAGCACGAGGAGCTCTTCATGTTCGTCATCCTCCTCGCCAGCATCAGCGAGGCGATGGTCGACCCGGAGCCAACCCTTGCGGTCGATCTCGCCGCGATCGCCGAATGTGGGGTGATCGCACCGACCGCGACGTTCACCGTCTTCCCGAAACTCATCCAGCGTGCGGCCGAGGATCCCGAGATGATCGCGGCGGCCCGGGCGCGAGCGATGCGGATGACACGCGACGAGGCGTGCGACTTCGTGTTCGACGGCATCGAAGCGGTGCTGAAGGCTCGGGGCCTCGCTACGGCGGCCGAGGACTGACCTACTTGACCTTCACCGAGGTCTGCAGCGCGCCGGCGCCGAGCTTGGCGCTTGCGCCCGTCGCCACGGTGCCGCGGATGAACACCGCGACGAAGTCACGACTGTCCGGGCTGAGGTAGCGGTTGGCGCCGGTTGCGCCGTAGAGGCCGTTGCCGTGCGCGATGTTGTCGGGTCCCACGTCGTACGAGTTGAAGCCGACCCAATCGGGGTTGATGTCCAGCTCCATGCCGCGGACTGCGCCCGCCGCGATCAGCGCGTTGGCGAGGTCGAGCGGGCTCACGCGTCCGCCGGCCCACACCAGTCCGCCGTTGGCGTCGACACCCACGCCACCACGCGTGGTCGCGACGCCGGCGACCGACGCGCCCCACGCACCCGGGTTCGACGCGGCCGCGGTCGGCGCGCCACCGTCGACCAGCATGCCGAGGTTCTGGCGCAGCGCGACGACCTGCTTGTTCGGGTCGTTGTCACGCCCCCACGCACCGACGGTGTAGCTGCCGTCCTCGTACCCGATCAGCGAGGCCTCGCCCCCGACCGGGCTGCGATAGGACGCGCCGAACGCGATCACGCCACCGTCGAAGTCGCCCCATTTGAACCCGCCGTTGAACGACGACACCAGGAACGGCTGCTGCTCGGCGGCGACCTGGCCGCCCCACGGCGAGCCGAGTGGATCGCCGGTGCCGGGCACCACCGCGAGTCGCGTCAGCTGCGGATCCATCCACGTCACGAACGCGCCGTTGGCGGACCCGGTGTAGAGCACGGAGCGCCCGAGGGCCTGCCGTCCGGCTGGGCTCCAGGCCACCGAACCACCGGGCCCCGGCGGGGGTGCGGGATCGGCCGCGGGCGCAGGCGCGGCGGCACCCAGCGCGAGTGCGGCGAAGGTGACCGCCACCGCGGCGACGCGGACGAGGTGAGGACGAAGCACGGCGGGCAGTCTGCCCGCTCCCGGGTTCGGAGTGGAGTCGGTAGGACCCGAGGGCGGCAGCTCGGTATGCACGACATGCGGCCCGGCACTCCGTAACCTGGGTTCACCATGACGAAGCCCCAGCACGCCGGTAAGGGCGGTAGTCCGAAGAAGCAGATCAAGCGGCTGCGCCGCAAGGCCGTCGCCACGCTTCGCCAGGCTCGCCTCACCGCGCAGCTCGAACTCGTCAGCGCCGACGCGGAAGCCGCGCGGATCCGAGAGACCGCGTTGGCGGCGGCGGCGGAGGAGACCGCGGCGATCAGGGCCGACGCGCAGACCGAGGTCGCGCGCATCGTGGAACAGGGCCGTACCGACGCCGCAGCCGCCGCGAGCGCAGTCGCGGCCGAGCACCGCAACGCCGCCGAGGCCGAGGCACGCGCCGTGCTCGCCGAAGCCGAGCTGAAAGCGGCGCGCATCACCCGCGACGCCGAGATCGAGGCGCGCTCTCGTCGCGACCAGATCGTCGCCGACGCGATGCAGGAAGCGGTGACCATCCGCAGCGCGGCGCACGACGAGGTCACTGGGTTCCTGCGACGACTCGACGAGGAGCGGTCGCAACTGCTCGAGTCGGCGCGCGAGGAAGCCGCACAGGTCATGGCCGACGCACGCGCCGCATCGGCCACCGACGCGGCTCGGCTGCGCGACGCAGCCGAGCAGGAGATGGAGCGCAAGTCGGCCGAGGTCGTCGAGCGGGCCACCGTGGAGGGACGCGAGATCGTGGCGCGTGCCGAGGCGGAGGCCACGGCAACGCGCGAGGAAGCCGAAGCGATCGCGACCGCGGCGAAGGTCGCCGCCGACACGACACCGTCGGTGAAGCCCTCGACACCGAGTCCCGAGCCGCCGAGTGCACCTGCCGCCTCCGTTGCCGCAGGTCTGTCGTCGGCGCCCGACCCCGCCCCCGATCTCCCGACGCTGGCGACCGCCGCGTCGCGCCGCCCGGCGGTCCCGGTCGCCGGTACCGGCACGGTCGTGTCGGCGTCGATCACCGAGGTCCGCTGGCGGGCCGACAGCCCGACCGACACCGAGGACGCCAACGGAACCAACGGCCCCCTCACCAACGGCACCAATGGGACCCACACGAACGGGACGAACGGGACCCACAAGAACGGCACCGCAGCCGCGTCGGCCCCCGCCGCGCCGATGGAGGCGCCGGACACGAGCGCCGACGACCAGGCCACCGTGTCCGTCCCGGACCGGGCGCAGCCCGCCGGCGAGAAGGCCGCCGCCGTCCAGCCGTCGCCGAAGAGGCGGCGCTGGTTCTTCGGACGCGGGAAGTAGCTCCGCTCAGTCGGCGAAGCGGCCGGGCCGCTGCTCGAGGTTGGCGACCACCGCCTCGAGTTGGTTCTTCGAACCGATCATCCCCTCGGTCTGATCGCGTTCTTCGCGCACGCCGTCGTGGAACGAGAGCGTCCACGACGCGTCGACGAGTCGCTTCATCACTTTGATCGCGTCGGGGTTGCGCGACGCGATCTCGCGGGCGAGGTCGAGCGCGGTCGCGCGCGGATCGTCGCTCAGCCGGGTGACGAGACCCAACGCGTGCGCCTCGGTGCCGGTCACCACGCGCGCCGTGAACATCAGGTCCTTGGCCACGTCGGGCCCGACGAGTCGCGGGAGCAGCTGCGTGCCGCACATGTCGGGCACGATCCCCCACTTGATCTCGAACACGCCGAGCTGCGCGTCCGGCGCCACCACGCGCAGATCGGCGCCGAGAGCGAGCTGGAAGCCGCCCCCGATGGCGACGCCGTGCACCGCCGCGATCACCGGCGGCGCCATGTCGACCCACACGCGCACCGCCTGCACGGCCTCGACGCGGATCGCGCCCGAGGTGGAGCCGGCTCCACCCTCCGGGTTCGGCTCGCGGTCGGCCATCGCCGAGAACAGCGACGTGTCGAGTCCGGCGCAGAACGCCTTGCCGTCGCCCGACACCACGACCGCACGCACCGAGCGGTCGTCGGCGATCTGTTCACCTGCCGCGATGATCGCCTGGAACATCCGGCGGTCGAGCGCGTTGCGCTTGTCGGCCCGCACGAGGCGGACGTCGGCGACCCCGTCCTCGACGGTGACGGTGACGCGCTCGGGGTCGGACACTGCGCTCAATCGAGCAGTTCGTAGATCACGAACGACGGGGTGGGGTCCATCTCCATGGCGTCGCTCATGTGCATGCTGCCGTCGGCGAAGCGCTGTGCGAGCACGGGCATGACCGAGTCCAGGTCTTCGACGTCGAGCTCGTAGACCGCGCAGTACTGGTGGGCACCGTCGGGCGGCGGCGCGGCATCGCTCGCCTTGAACCGACGCGCCGCGGTGATCCCGGGGATGTCGAGCACCTCGGGAAGATGCGTGTTCGTGTACCAGTCGTTGTACTCGTCCTCGCGTTCGGGCGTCGACGGCCTCGACTGCACGAACATGATCGCCTTGGGCATCGGTCCCCCTCGGTGTGATGGTCGCGCCACCCTAAACCGATGCGGCACCCGGCGGCGACGGCACCGGTAGCCTCACGCCATCGGCCGACGTCTTCCCCTCGCGATCGCCGCGGCCGCCGCGACCGTCGCAGTGCTCGCGGTCGGCGGGGCCACGCACGCCGGCGCGGAGTCCGCGCGTGCGCGCGGCGCGCCGTGCGGTGACGGCGGACCCGTGCGCGGGCTCCCCGAGGACCGTCGCCGCGCACCAGGCCGCGTTCGCGACCCTGCCCGGGTTCGGTGCCGCGTGGTCGACCGCCGACGGTTACGTGCCGGTGCCGCTTCCCGACCACCGCACCGCGTGGCTGATGTCGGACACGCTGGTGGGACCGCCGGCCGCCGATCCCGCCACCGGGTCGACCTTCGTGCGCAACAGCATCGTGGTGCAGCGCGGCCGGTGCTTCACCCCGCTCATGGGCGGGAGCGCCGAGGTGCGCGACGACCTCGTGCCGACAACCGACGGCCGCGCGTGCTGGCAGAGCGCAGGCGTGGCGCGCGGAACGAAGTTGGTGGTGTTCTGCACCGAGGTCGTGGCGGCCGACGGACCTCCCGGCTTCGGGTTCCAGGTCGTCGGCACCGCCCTCGCCACCTTCGACCTTCCCGGCATCACCTTCACCGGGCGGGTCGCACTCCCGTTCGTCGAAACGGCCGGCATCCGGTGGGGCACCGGGGCGGCGCGCAACGGCGACTGGGTGTACGTGTACGGCACGGTGAGCAGCCCGACCGGCACCACCCAGTACGTGGCGCGCGTGCGCTTCGACCGACTCGCCACCGGACCGTGGCACTTCTGGACCGGCCGCACCTGGGGTGAGCGTGGCGCGCTCGTGCCCATGACGTTCGCGGGCGCGACCCCGGCGATGCCTGCGTTCGTCACTGCGACGACGACGGGGTACGTCGCGGTCGCGTTCGCGTCGCCGCTCCCCGATCCGACCATCGCGGGCTGGACCGCCGCGGCCCCGCAGGGCCCGTGGCGACGACTCGGCACCGTCGCAACCGCGGTCACCACCGCCGAGCAGTTCGCGTACGACCCGCGGGCCGTCGACCTCGGCCGCGCCGGATGGGCGGTCGTCTACAACGTCAACACCTCGGCGGCGGTCGCAACCGATCCGACGGTGTACGGCGGGCGGTTCGTGCCCGTACCACGACGCGTCGATCGAGCCCTCAGGGCGCGATGAAGCGGTGCAGCGGCACGTGCGCGCCTTCGCTGAGCGTCACGTAGCCGCGGCCGTCGCGCGTGAAGCCCAGGGCCTCGCCCTGCGGCTCCGACGCGACCGAACCGCTCCCGAGGGGCGGGGCGGCGCCCGGGCACGTCGGGTGTGAGAACGCCTGCGCGACCGACTCGCCCCCCGATCGGGGGTACAGGAACACGCCCAGGTAGGTACGGAGCGCGACGACGTCGCCGGCGCCGGTCATGTCGGCCGCGGTGACGCCCTGCCCCGTGCCCAACGACACGGTCGCCACCTGGGTCAGCGTCGTGGTCGAACCGGCGGCGAGGTTGGCCGGCGCCCGGTACACCCGCGCCACGCCACCGAAGAGGTCCTTGGTGATCACGAAGAGCTCGCCGGTCGCGTGATCGAGCAGCAGCGCCTCGGCGTCATGGGCCCCGTCCGGGTACTTGAGGTTCAGCGTGGCCACGCCGGTCAGCGTCTGGGGTGACGAAGCGGGCGCGTTGGGGTCGACCGTGGGCTCGGGCACCCGGTACACCTGCACGCTCGTCCGCGTCGCGGCATTGTCACCGATGTCGCCGAGGTAGAGGTACGACACGCCGGGGGTGGGCCCGATCCCGGCCGCGATGTCCTCCCAGTCGATTGCGGTCGCCCCCGACAGCGCGAACTCGCCGATCGTCTGACCGGTGCCGGCGATCGCGAACACGCGCGCCGAGTCACCGGAGTCGTTGTGCACCCAGTACACGTTGTCGAACCGCGGGCTGGCGGCGATGCCCGACGCCTCCGTGATCGCGTCGGACGCCACCGTGCCCGGATTCGACACCACCAAGGTGTTCGCGCAGGCGGCGGCGAGTACCGGTGGCTGGGTCGGCGGGGGCGGCGGCGGGAGGCAGGCCGCGGCGAGCGCGGCCACTGCGAGCGCAGCCACCCCGAGTGCGGCCCGACGGCTGCAGGGGACACGACGCTCGTTCATGATGTTCGCTCCGCGCCGATCACGGCGCTGATCATGGTGCAGGGCTGGTCCGATTCGTTGTGCCACGAGTGGCGGGAGCCGTTGAGCACGACGCAGTCGCCGGTGCGCACGAGCGTGCGCTCACCGTTGTCGAGCTCCAGCCAGACCTCGCCGGAGATGATGACGTCCCAGTCGACCGAATCGGTGGTGTGGGTGCCGGGGTGGTCGGGCTCCATCAGCGCCATCAGCCCGGGCAGCTTCTCTTCCATCTCGGCCTGCGCGGCGGCGAGGCCGAGATCGGCCGGCAGCGCGGCGTCCTCGGGCCCCAGGGTCACGACGACGAACCGGTAGCCGTGCGCGGGTGGCATGTACCGGGGTGCGGTTGGAGCGGTGCCGTCGGTCGGGAGCACCACCTGTTCGTCGGCGCCCCAGACCTTCACCACCGACGCGCCGGGCATGAGCTCGACGGTGAGCGGCGCGACCTCGTCGTCGCTGACGAACACCGAGGTCCCCTGGGCGTCGGTGCCGGTCACGACCCTGCGCATGAGGGGTGATGCTACCGAGATGCCAGACTGGCGCCCGCACACGCGTCGCATCGCAGACCGGGGCGGGACGACGTGATGACGACCGAGGAACCGACACTCTCGACACCGAGGCGCTGGACACCGGGGCGGGAACAAACGTGATGACGACCGAGGAACCGACACTCTCGACACCGAGGCGCTGGACACCGGGGCGGGGAACAAACGTGATGACGACCGAGGAACCGACACTCTCGACACCGAGGCGCTGGACACCGGGGCGGGAACAAACGTGATGACGACCGAGGAACCGACACTCTCGACACCGAGGCGCTGGACACCGGGGCGGGAACAAACGTGATGACGACCGAGGAACCGATGCTCTCGACGCCGTGGCGCAGCGACCCGTCGGCGATGGCCGACCGGATCGCGGCGTGGTGGAACGCCACCCGCGCGCCCGGTGCCACCGTCACCGAGGTGACGGCACCCGAGGGCAGCGGCATGTCGAGTGAGACGCTGCTCTTCACCATCGCGTCCGCCGACGGGAACGCCGAGCGCTTCGTCGCCCGCCTCGCGCCGCTGGCGTCGCAGCAGTTCCCGGTGTTCCCCGAGTACGACCTCGAGCTCCAGCGGCGGGTGATGCAGACCGTGGGCGCGCACACCGAGGTGCCCGTTCCCGAGGTGCTCGCGGACGAGACCGACGCCGAGTGGCTGGGCTCGCCGTTTCTCCTGATGCGCAGGGTCGACGGCATCGTGCCGTCGGACATCCCGCCATACACGATGGCGGGCTGGCTGTTCGAGGCATCGGAGGCCGACCAGCGCAAGCTCGAGCGCGAGTCGGTGCGCGTGCTCGCACGGCTGCACGCGCTCACCCCCGAGACCCACGACCTTGCGTTCCTCGACCGCCCGAAGTTCGCCACCGGAGCACTCGACCAGCACCTCGAGTACCAGCGCTGGTACTACGACTGGGCGCGCGACGGCGAGACGGTGCCGTTGATCGAGCGCACGTTCGCGGCGCTCGACGCGACCCGTCCCCCGGAAGGTCCGACCGTCCTCAACTGGGGCGACAGCCGGATCGGGAACATGATGTTCCACGACTTCGCCCCCGCCGCCGTCCTCGACTGGGAGATGGCCGCGCTCGGCCCGGCCGAGGTCGACGTGGCGTGGATGATCTTCATGAACCGCTTCTTCGAGGACCTCACGAAGCGCTACGAGATGCCGTGCCTCGACGGGTTCCTGCAGCGCGACGAGGTGGCGCAGATCTACCTCGAGGAGTCGGGACGCGAGCTGCACGACCTCGAGTGGTACGAGATGTTCGCCGCGCAGCGGTTCGCCATCGTGTCGATCCGCACCACGCTGCGGTCCGTCGCGTACGGCGACGCCGAGCAGCCCGACGACCTCGACGACGTGATCATGTTCCGCGACCTGCTCGAGGAGATGGTCGAACGCGCCGAGGCCGGGTGACGAGCCCGTGAGCACCGACACGTGAGGGAACTGTGACCTGGGAGCCGCCGGCGCGACCGGAATGGGTGCAGGCGGTCAACGCCGGGGGGATCCTCCCCATCGCCGAGGTCGCCGAGCTCCCGTTCAGCGCGCGACGCGCTGCTGGCCGAGGCCCGCGCCGTGCTCGGCATGGCCGAGAGCGACATGGCCGACTTCGGCACCGACGACTTCCTCGAACCGCTCGACGTGCTGCTGCCCGCGCTCGAGGACGAAGCCGAGCTGACCGTCATCGGGCGGTGGATGACGCGACGGTTCCTGCTGCGCTTCCTCGAGGTGCGCCTGCAGCTCACCGACTTCGTGCGCCGCGACCCCGGCGTGGTCGACGAGGAGATCGTCGCGCCGTGGTTCGTCACCGGCGCGCCCCGCACCGGCACCACCATCCTCCACGCGCTGCTCGCCCAGGACCCGACGTCGCGCGTCCCCGAGGGCTGGGAGCTGCTCCGGCCGGTGCCGCCACCCGATCCCGACCCCGAGCACTTCGCCGCCGACGCCCGCATCCCGCTCGCCGACCGCGAGCTGCGCCTTCCCGGCCAGGTCGCGGGCGAGCTCGACGCCATCCACGTGTACCGCGGCCGCATGCACAAGGAGTGCCTGTCGGCGATGTCGTTCGCGTTCCGATCGGAGGAGTTCACCGCGCGCTACCACGTGCCGTCGTACGTGGCCTGGTACGAGCGGTGCGACCTGCGGCCCGCCTACGACATGCATCGCCTCGTGCTCCAGGTGCTGCAACGTCGTTCGCGCAACGTGCACTGGGTGCTGAAGTCGCCCGTCCACGTGAGCGCGCTGCCGACCCTGCTCGCGGTCTACCCCGACGCGCGGCTGGCGATCACCCACCGCGACCCGCTCACCGTGCTCGCCTCGCTCACCAGCCTGGTGGCGACGCTGCGGTGGGCGCACAGCGACCACGTCGACTTCGCCGAGGTCGGCGCCTACCACGAAGAGCTGTGGACGACCGCGCTCGACGACCTGACGACCGCGTCGACCGATGGCACCCTCGACCCGGCGCGCGTGCACCACGTGCACTACGCCGACTTCGTGCAGGACCAGGTCGGGGTGATCGAGGCGCTCTACCGGGCGCTCGGCGACTCGCTCGCGCCCGACACCGCCGATGCCATGCGCGCGTGTATCTCGCCGGACGCCCGAAGGACGTCCACGGCAAGCACGAGTACTCGTTCGCCGACCTCGGCCTCGATCCCGCGGTCGAGCGCGAGCGCTTCGGTCGGTACCAGCGTCACTTCAGCGTGCCGGAGGAACTGCTGTCATGAGCTCCGACGATCTCGCTCGGTGGCAGGAGTTCACGGGCCGACTCGACGAGCTCGGGCGCGCCGTCACCGCGCCCCCGTTCCCGGCCACCGACGCCGACGACGTCGAAGGGCTGCGCCACCTCGCGCTGCAGGCCGTGTGCTGGTTGGAGTGGGGGCTCGCCCACCAGGATCCGCGCGCGCCGTTCTTCCAACGGCAGAACGACCTCGTCCTGCAGTGGGGTGGTCCCAACGCCGACAACATCTACCGGCACGCTCGCGTGCACCCGTCGCTGACGTACCGCATCGTCGGGCGCATGCACTCGTGTGAGGACTTCATCCTCGCCATCCGCCGCAACTTCATGCACATGCCGGAGAACGGCACCATCGCCGAGCTGAGCGCGCACGAGCTCGGTCTGCGTCCCGGCGACGACTTCGAGATCCTGCTCGGCGGCGACGGCGACGAACCGAACCGCGTCCCGTTGCCCGAAGGCGCGCTCTCCGTGTCGATCCGCGAGTACTACTTCGACTGGCAGCCACGCGAACCGGCCACGTTCACCATCGAGTGCCTCGACGCCGACGGCCCGAGCGCGCCGTTCACGTCGGAGAGCCTGGCGTTCGGGCTCGAGGAAGCGGCGACCCACCTGCATCGATCGCTGACCTACTGGAACCAGTACATGCTCGACGCCCGCGCCGAACAGACCGACAACGTGTTCGGCGGCGGCTACGACGTGAAGCGTGGGCTGGCCGCGGCGAAGTACGCGTTCTGCTTCTTCGACCTCGCACCCGACGAGGCGCTGGTCGTCGACTGCGACATCCCGCAGAGCCGTTACTGGAGCTTCCACCTGTACTCGCTCGCGTGGTGGGAGGCGCTCGAGTACGCGACGCGCGTCACCACCCGGAACCACACGCAGACCCGCATCAGCGACGACGGTCGCATCCGGGTGGTGGTCGCGCACGAAGAGCCCGGCGTCGCCAACTGGCTCGACACCGAGGGTCGGCGCGAGGCGCTGCTCACGCTGCGGTGGTTCTGGCCCGAGGGCGATCCTCCGTCACCCGTCGCCCGGGTCGTGAAGCTGGCCGACGTCGCGCGCCGCGCTCCCCGCGGATGAACCCGTCGTCACCCCCGAGCAACGCCGCGCCGAGCTCCGTGGCCGCCGCGACCACCTCGCCTGGCGCTTCCGCACCTGACCTCGTGCCGTGGCATCGGGTTTAGCGGAGGATCTCGACGAGGAGGACCCAGGCGTCGACGAGCGCGCCGAGGAACGCGACCACGATCGCGGCCGGCCACCAGTAGAGGCCGCCGCCGCCCTCCGCGAGCAGGGTGACGCCGGCGACGACGACGAGGGCGGCGCTGCCGAGGCCGAGGAGTCGACGGCTGACGACGCTCGCGCGGGTGGGCCCGCGGTCGCCGGTCGCGACGACGATTCCCCGCACGCCCCGTTGGAGTCGCAGTTCGACGACGACGGTGGCCAGCCCGAGCACCAGGAGCTCGATCCCGACCGCTTCGCGCGCCTGGTCGGGAATCAGCACCGCGGTGGCCGCGATGAGCACGGTGGCGAGCAGGACGATCGCCTCGAGCGCGCGGTTCACCAGCGACGGTGTCCCCACGAACTCCTTGAGGTTGATGGACATGCCGACGAACACGAGGCCGAGCAACGCGGCTGATGCACCGAGCTGCGCGAGCGCGAAGTCGGACCACTGTGCGGGGTCGTACGCGGTCATCGCCGGTGATCCTGCGCACGCGCTGGCGCCGTCGAAGGGAGCAAGTGGCGGGAGGCCGGCCCGGTCTCCCGCCACCTCGCTACCGCGGCAGCACCAGGAACGGGAGCGTCATCGACGCGCCCGTGTACTGCTGGGCGTCGGTTCCCCCCGGACGCCACGTGGCGCTCACCGCGTACAGCCCGCGCCGTTGCGTGACCCTCAGCGTCGTGTGTGCGACACCCCGGCCATCGGTCGTCGCGGACACCGTCCGGTCACCGAGGTTGAAGGTGACCGTGCGACCCGGCATCGGTCGCAGGCTCCGGTCGACCAGGATCGCCCGCATGTCGCTGGTCGATCCCGTGCGGCCGACGAGGTCGCCGAAGTACACGAGCAGCGTGGGCTGCCGTTGCTGCTGGGCCGCGACCGTCACCCGCTTGCCGTCGACGTTGCAGCCGCCGTCCTTGTCGCACACCATGAGCGTGACGTCGTAGGTGCCGGGGACGGTGTAGATGTGCGTCGCGGTCCCCACGGCCGCCGTCGCCCATGGCGAGCCGTCACCGAAGTCCCACGTGTACTCGAGCGTGGCCTGGTCGACGTTGCTCGGGTCGGTCGCCGTGCCGATGAACGAGACGGAACTCCCGGCCGCGCCGGTGACGTTCCCGCCCGCGTCGACCGACGGCACCTCGTTCTCGACCGTCACCGTGAACGTCGCGGTGTCGCGGCGCGAACCCACCGTCGCGGTGACGGTGCCGGTGTAGGTGCCGTTGTCGGCGAACGTGTGGCTCGGCTGCACGCCGTCGGCGCTAGCCCCGTCGGAGAACTCCCAGTGGAGGGCAGCGCTCCCGCAGCCGCCCGACGTCGCCGAGCCGTCGAACGCGACCGGCACCGCCTCGACGCCGCCGTAGGGACCGCCCGCGTCGGCCGTGATCGGCTGGTCGTCAGCCTGCACCGCGCCGAGGTCGAACGTGGCGCCGGGACCACTCATCGGGATCGACGTGTGCACCGCCGCGAAGGGGAACGTCGGCTGCGCCAGGGGCGGCAGGTCGACCACCGGGTTCGGGTCGGTGTCGGGGTACGCCGGGTTGGCGACCGACGACCCCGACCTGGAGCGTCAACGCTGCCTCGACCTGCACCCCGGTGTCGTCGACAGCGTGCCGAGCGCGTACGACAACGCGCCGCCCGTGCCGCGCGCTGCACGCGACCCCCAGCGGGTCGATGACCGCCGACTCACCCAGCGCCAGGTTCGCCGTACCCGCGGGCGTGCCGCCGACCGACGCGGTCCGCATCGTCGCCAGCGCCTGCGGAGTGATCGTGAGATCGACCGCGAGCTCGGCGTTCACGTACGGCCCCGGCGTCGCCGGGTCGACGACCGGCGACGGGTCGCTCTCGAGATGGCACACGTAGGCAGCACCACCGAAGCGCAGGTCGCAGTGGCCCGACGAGCTCAGCCCGACGGTGCCGATGGCCAACGGGGAGAATCCGGGGACGGCCACCTCGAGGTCGGCGAGCGACCAGTTGGCGACCATCGTGCCCGTCGCGGTGCGCGTGGCGCGGTCCTCCGGGTCGACGGCGCGACCCTGGCGGACGGCGTCGGTGTCGAACTGCGTCGACAGCGTCGTCGTCTGCTGCCAGTCGATGGCGCCGTCGAGGCCGTCGGCTCCGATCGTCACGCCCGCCACCGACGTCGTCCCGAGCGCGACGTCCTCGACGGACGTCGAACCGCTGACGGTCGTCGCTGCCGCTCGCATGGTCGTCGTCGCGCGACGCGGACGACGCGCCGACGACCCCGGCGACCAGGGTCGCGACGCCGACGCACGCGGCGACGAACGCTCCCAGGAACCTCTGACGATGACCCATGTGGTGACTCTTTCGCGCAAGGCCCGCCGCCTCACCACACCCGTCGTACCAACCGCACATCCAGCGTTGGGTAAAGGCACAGCCAAGCGAGGGGCAAGGGCGCCGGGTGTGACGAACGGCACCCGCCCCCGATCGAGCCCGATCATCGGCTCAGCGGAAGGCCATGTTCCCGCCGTCGACGTGGATGGTCTGACCGGTCACGTACGACCCCGCGTCGCTCGCGAGGAACACGACGACGCCACCGACGTCGGCCTCGGGCTCGCCGATGCGCCGCAACGGGTTGTGCCGGAGGCGAGCCGCACGCTGGCGGTCGTCGAGACCGTCCCAGTGGTCGCTGCGCGCCCATGGGCAGATCGTGTTCACCCGGACGTTGTCGACCCCCCACTCGAGCATCGCGACCTTCGTGAGCGCGCGGATGCCCTCCTTGGCCACTGCGTAGGCACCCAACCCGGCCAGTCCCTCGGTTCCCGCACCCGACGCCAGGTTGACGATCGCACCACCGCCGCGCGCCGTCATCAGCGGATGGCACAGCTGCATGAGCCGGAACGCGGCCAGCGCGCCCGACTCCCACGCCGCGTACATGTCGTCGTCGGTGCACGCGTCGAGCGGACCCGTGGGCACCTGCTGCGCGTTGTTGACCAGGACGTCGACACCACCGAAGCGCGTCGACCGCAGTCGTCACCGCGGCCTCGCAGTCGGCGCGCGACCGCACGTCGCCGGTGACGGCGAGCACGTCGCTGCCCAGTTCACCGATCTCTCTCCGGCCGTGCGCGCGCCGGAGTCGGCGTTGCGCTCGAGCACCACGATCCCGGCGCCCGCCTTGGCCAGCGCGAGCGCGATGCCGCGACCCGATGCCCTGGCCCGCGCCGGTGACCAGCGCGGACCTCCCTTCGAGCGGACCCCCACCCTCGGCCATCGCGCGCAGGCTACGGCGCGACCGGCACCGCCTCGCGGCCGGTCAGCCAGTGACGGCCTGCGGCGCGCAGGTCGTCCCACTTCGCGAACGCGCTGGTGTCGGTCTGACCGAGGTCGTCGGGCGTGGGCCCGATCTCGTCGGCGATCGGCTGCAGCGCGTCGACGTCGAAGCCGTAGAACTCGGCCGCGTTGAGCCCGAGGATCTGCTTGGTCTCGTCGACCGGGATGTCGTGGAACGCCTCGCGCGAGGATGCGCTTGGTGTAGGGCCATGTGCCCTCGGGGTGCGGGAAGTCGTTGCCCCACATGATGTTGCCGACGCCGATCTCGAAGCGCCGGGCCAGCTCGCGCCGGCGGGTGTTCGACGAACCGATCTTGATGTTGCGGTCGAAGTACTCGCTCGGGAGCATCGTGAGGAGGCCCCGCACGCTGTCGTCGAGCTTGCGCGAGCCCTGGTCCTTGAGGATCAGCGAGTCGGACCGCCACAGCAGGTCCGGCACCCAGTACGAGCCGGCCTCGGTCACCGCCATCTTCAGACCGGGGAAGCGCTCGAACACGCCCGACCACAGGAGGAACCACAGCGGTCGCGACGTCCACCACACCGTCTCGCTCGCGTAGAGACCCGAGCACGCCGGGCACCGCGCCGTAGTCGGCGTGCGCCGCGGGACCCGAGTGGGTGTGCACCGGGAGGTCGAGCGACTCGCACAGCTCCCAGATCGGGTCGTAGCGGTAGTTCGTGTACGACGCGTACTCACCCCACTGCGCGGGGATGATGACCCCGCCCCAGAGTCCTTCGCCGTGCGCGCGCGTGATCTCGGCGATGGCGCCGTCGATGTCGGCCAGGATCGGCGCCACGATCAGACCGGCGCGCCGCTGCGGGCTCTGGCCGCACAGCTCGGCTGCCCAGCGGTTGTACGAGCGCGCGCCCGCGAGCACGAGCTCGGGATCAGCGGTGGAATCGATGGCGAAGCCGGCACCGAACGGCGCGCCCATCTTGCCGGTGACCGCGTCGGGCCCCGGGAACACCACCTCGCCGGTCACACCGTCGGCCGAGAGCTCCTCGTCGCGCTTCTTGGCGTCCCAGCCGCCGCGCAGGCCGAGCTCGTGGAGGCTGTTGCCGTCCTCGTCCTCGCCGAACCACTCCTCCTGGAACTCCTGGCTCCCCGCGAACACGTCGTCGTCGGTGCCGAAGCGCTCGCGTCGCATCTGCTGCATGAGCGCGTCGCGCGCCGCGAGCTCCTCGTCGAACCGGTCGCGGTACTGCGGATCGAGGAACTCGCGGTACACGGGCGAGTCGGGTCCGGCGTGGCAGTCGGCCGAGATGACGAGATAGCCGTTCGACATGTGCGTCTCCCCCTGCAACCCGGCAGTGGACCGGGTTAATGGCGTTAGATTAACACCCGATGGCCCAGCTCGACACCGGGACACCGGTCGAAACGACGCGCAACAAGCTGCTGCGCGCCGCGCTGCACCTGTTCGCGCGCCAGGGCCTCGACGTCCCCCTCCGCGACATCAACGAGCTCGCCGGGCAGCGCAACGCGTCGGCCCTCCACTACCACTTCGGCGGACGTCCCGAGCTGGTGCAGGCGATCATCGACCGCTACCGGCTGAGCGACGCGGAACACGCCGCCATCGAGGCGGAGCTCCAGTCGGGGCCCCACGAGGTCCGTGAGGTGGTCGAGGGGCTCGTCGACCGCTCCTGCGCGTGGCTCGCCACGCCCGACGGGCGCGACTACATCCGCGTGGTCTTCCAGTTCGTCATCCGTCTGCCGCTGCGCCAGCACCTGCTCGAGGGCACCGACCCGCCGTCGCTGGCGTCGGTGCGCGCCCAGGCCGAGCTCATCCACGAGGCGCTTCCCGATCTCGCCCGAGCACCTCGTGCGCGAGCGGGCCGTCGCCTCGTTCGACCTCGTGCTGCTCCAGGTGGCCGAACGGGCCCGCATCATCGACGACGAGGACGGCCGCGGCCTGCTCCCCGAGGACGAGTGGAAGGCCAACCTGATCGACATGGCCACCGGCCTCCTCACCTGCACGCCGCCCCTGACGTCTGGCGTGGCAGACCCGCGAATTCGCGGGTCAGCCACGCCAAATGGTCATTGGGGCTTGACGGCCCAGCCCGACTCGTCGGGTTCGGTGGCGAGCAAGGCGGTGCGGAAGCGGTCGAGCAGGGTCGCGAGCTGCGCCCGGTCACGCGCCGACCAGTCGTCGAGCGCGACCGCGTAGTCGTTGAGCGCGATCGCGCGCGCACGTTCGAGCACCCGTCGTCCGGCCGCGGTGACCGCGACGCGTCGCGACCCGTCGGTCGTCGGGATCGGCGGCGCGCGTCACCAGTCCTTGGTCCTCGAGCACACGCAGCTGACGACTCGCGTTCGACAGATCGACCTCGAGCCGGCGCGCCACCTCGCTCACCGCGACCGGCCCCTGGCGCTGCACCAGCCGCAGCACCCCGAGGTTCGTGTCGGACAGCGACAGCCCGAGCGCGCGCTGCAACCGCTCGCGTTGACGGGGACTGCGGGTGCTCGCGATGAGGAGTGACGTGAACTCGTGTATCCGTTCGAGGTCGGTCGAGCTCACTCCGAGTCCACTGGTCGTTCGCTCTCGTCGGCTCCCTCATCCGGCTGCCCGGCTCGCTCACGCTCACTCCGTCTCGATCAGCGAATCGAGCCGCTGCGTGGTCTCGACCCACTCCTCGACCATGTCGAAGATGACGTCGCGCACGGGCCGCACGCTGTTCATGCTGCCGACGATCTGCCCGACCGGGAACCCGGTGAGGTCGCGGTCCTGTGAACGGGTGATCCGGCGCGCCGCTTCCGAGAACACGATGCCCTGCAACGGCATCGGCAGCGGATCGGGCGTGTCGTCGCGCTCCCACGCGTCGGTCCACGCGGTGCGGAGCTGACGCGCCGGCTTGCCGGTCATCGAGCGTGACCGCACCGTGCCGCGCGAGTTGGCCGCCAACATCTTCTCGACCGCGATCGGGTTGGTGTCGGCCTCGGCCACGGTGAGCCAGATCGAGCCGGTCCACACGCCTTGCGCGCCGAGTGCCATCGCCGCTGCCATCTGCCGACCGCGTCCGATCCCGCCGGCCGCGAGCACGGGCACGTCGGGGCCGACGGCGTCGACCACCTCGGGCACGAGCACCATCGTCGACACGTCGCCGCAGTGGCCGCCCGCCTCGGTGCCCTGGGCGACGATCACGTCGGTGCCCTGCGCGACCTGGCGCTCCGCGTGCTGACGGTTGCCGACGAGACCACCGACGAGGATGCCGCGCTCGTGCGCCGCCTCGACGACATACGGCGGCGGCGGGCCGAGCGCGTTCACCACCATCGACACGGGATGCGAGAGCGCGACCTCGACCTGACCCGGGCCCTCCTCGTCGACACCCAAGCCCGCGGCCTTCACCACGCCGGTCTGGAGGTCGTCGGGCAGCGGCGGCACACCGTGCTCGGCGAGCAGCTCTTCGACGAACTGCTGGTGCTCGGCGGGGATCATCTCGTGGAGGTTGGCGAGGCTCGCCTCCGCGCCGCCGCCCTTGCCCACGTACTTCGCGGGCATGGCGAAGTCGACGCCGTAGGGCATGCCGTCGACGTGCTCGTCGATCCAGCTCAGCTCGATCTCGAGCTGGTCGGGGGCGTAGGCGAGCGCGCCGAGCACGCCGTAGCCACCGGCCTTGCTGACCGCGGCGACGACGTCGCGGCAGTGCGAGAAGGCGAAGATCGGCAGTTCGATGCCGAGACGGTCACAGATCGGTGTGCGCACGGTGGTCCCCCGGGTAGCGTCGTGAGTTACTTGCGCATGCGCAAGCATTTGTGTGGCAGAGTACGCCCGTCCTCGCACCCAGGCAAGACTTCCGGCAAGGGGAGCCGCTCGATGCCCGACGCACTCGTCGAACGCCACGGCCACACGATGGTCATCACGATGAACCGGCCGCAAGCGCTACAACGCGCTCACCGGAGCGATGCTCGCCCGGATGTACGACGGGATGGTCGAGGCCTGCGCCGACGACGACATCCGCTCGATCATCCTCACCGGCGCCGAGGGCAACTTCTGCTCGGGCGCCGACCTGCGGGCGATGGCGGGCGACGCCGAGGACACCGACTCCGAGATCGACGTCGCCGCCCGCATGGCCGACGACCCCGACCTGCCTTACAAGGGCCTGCTCCGCCACTACCAGCCGTCGAAGCCGCTCATCGCCGCGGTCGAGGGCGTCGCCGATCGCCGGCGGCACCGAGCTGCTGCAGGGCACCGACATCCGCGTCGCGGGTGAGTCGGCACGCTTCGGCGTGAGCGAGGCGCGCTGGTCGCTGTACCCGATGGCGGGATCGGCCGTCCGCCTGCGCCGCCAGATCCCGTACACGCACGCGGCCGAGATCCTGCTTACCGCGAAGCACATCACCGCCGAGGAGGCCGCGCGCATCGGGCTGATCGGTCACGTCGTGCCCGACGGTCAGGCGCTCACCAAGGCGCTCGAGATCGCGGAGACGATCAACAACAACGGTCCGCTCGCGGTCGAGGCGATCCTGCGCACGCTGCGCGAGACCGACGGCATGACCGAGCAGGAAGCCCTCGCGCACGAGTTCGAGTACGGCCAGGCCGTCTTCGCGTCCGACGACGCCAAGGAAGGTCCCAAGGCGTTCGCGGAGAAGCGCACCCCCAACTTCCAGCGCAAGTAGGCCACGGCGCGCGGGTCGCGCCGTTTGTCGCGGATCGCTCCCGGGTACGCGTGCCGAGGACCTGCGGCCGAGTACTTCGCGGGAGGTGTCCGACGTGGCACAGGTGAGTCTCGACGACGTGACGAAGGTGTATCCGGACGGCACGCCCGCTGTCCGGGGACTCGACCTCCGCGTCGACGACGGCGAATTCATGGTGTTCGTGGGCCCGTCGGGCTGCGGCAAGACCACCGCGCTGCGCATGGTCGCCGGGCTGGAGGACATCAGCGCGGGTGAGGTGCGCATCGGCGACCGCGTGGTGAACCGCGTCCCGTCGAAGGATCGCGACATCGCGATGGTGTTCCAGAACTACGCGCTGTATCCGCACCTGTCGGTCCGCGACAACCTCGGCTTCAGCCTGAAGTTGCACAAGGTGCCGAAGGCCGAGCGCATGCAGCGCGTCGAACAGGTCGCGCGCGTGCTCGGCCTCGAAGAGCTCCTCGACCGCAAGCCCCGCAACCTCTCCGGTGGACAACGCCAACGGGTGGCGATGGGACGCGCGATCGTCCGCGAGCCCGCGGTGTTCCTGATGGACGAGCCGCTGTCGAACCTCGACGCCAAGCTGCGGGTGCAGATGCGGGCCGAGATCGCGCGAATCCAGCGCGAGCTCGGCACCACCACGATCTACGTCACCCACGACCAGACCGAGGCCATGACGATGGGCGACCGCGTCGCGGTGCTCAAGCGCGGCGTGCTGCAGCAGGTCGACACGCCGCAGGTCCTCTACGACGAGCCGGTGAACCTGTTCGTCGGCGGCTTCATCGGGTCACCCGCGATGAACCTCGTCGAGGCCGACCTGGTCGAGGAGGACGACGCGCACGTGGGCCCGCTTCGGAACCCAGCGGTTGCCGCTCGACGCTGCGCTCCTCGACGCCCGTCCCGCGCTGCGCGGCCGCGCGGGGTCGCGCGTCGTCCTCGGCATCCGGCCCGAGAGCTTCACCGACCCGAGCACATCGGAGCGACCCGCCGACGACCGGATGGACGACCGGGTGAAGGTGCAGATCGAGTTGGTCGAGCGGCTCGGGTCGGAGGTGTACGCGCACTTCTCGATCGACGCCCGACCGGTGCAGACCGAGGACACGCGCGAGCTCATGCGCGAGCGCGCCGACCTCACCGACAGCCGCGCTCGAGCGACACGTCGCCTCCGAGACCACGGCCGGCGTCGCCCGGCTCGATCCCGAGACGCGCGTCGCCGAGGGCGACCACGCCGAGCTCGCGGTCGACACCCGCCGTCTCTACTTCTTCGATCTCGACACGGGCCTCGCCCTCGGCGGGACCCGGACCGGACGACGCCCGCGTCGCGGCCGCGTCGAGTGCAGACGACCGGGGGGACAACGAGAGGAGGCCGGCACCCGACGAGTAGGAGGCCATGATGAAGCGGATCATTCGACGCGTTGCTCGCGATCGGCGCGGCGCTCGCGCTCGCGCTCCCGATCACCGGGAGCGCGGCGGCGAGCGTCGCCATCGCGCCCAGAGCCTCGAAGGCGAGCAGATCGAAGTGGCCGCGGTGTGGACCGGCGCCGAGCAGAAGAACTTCAAGCGCGTGCTCGACGCCTTCACGAAGCAGACCGGCGTCGACGTCACGTTCACGTCGACCGGCGACGACATCTCGTCGGTGCTCGAGCCCCGGATCGCCGGCGGCGACGCGCCCGACGTCGCGATCCTGCCGCAGCCCGGGCTGCTCAAGGACTTCGCGTCCCGCGGCGCGCTGAAGTCGGTCGAGGACGCGGCCGGCAGCGCAGGTCGACCAGCACTACTCGCCGATCTGGCGCACGCTCGGCACCGTCGACAACACGCTCTACGGCGTGTGGGTGAAGGGCGCCAACAAGTCGTTGGTCTGGTACAACGCGAACGTCTTCGACGACGCGGGCGTGAAGCCGGCGAAGAGCTTCGACGACCTGCTGTCGTCGATGCAGACGATCTCCGACTTCGGCGTGCCGCCGCTGTCGATCGGTGCCGCCAACGGGTGGACGCTCACCGACATCTTCGAGAACATCTACCTGGCGCAGGCCGGCGCCGACAAGTACGACCAGCTGACGTCGCACGAGATCCCGTGGACCGACCCGTCGGTCAAGGACGCGCTCGACGACCATGGCGGAGATGGTGAAGTCGGACTGGCTGCCCGGCGGCACGAGCGACACGCTGCAGACCGAGTTCCCGCAGTCGGTGCAGAACATGTTCAGCAACCCGCCGAAGGCCGCGATGGAGATCGAGGGCGACTTCGTGGGCGCGACCATCACCGGCAACACGAAGGCGAAGGTCGGGACCGACGCCAAGGTGTTCTCGTTCCCGCCCGTCGGCAGCGGTGAGGCGCCCGTCGTGACCGGCGGTGACGTGGCCGTGATGTTCAACGACAACCCCGCCGCGGCGGCGTTCCTGAAGTTCATGGCCTCGCCCAAGGCGGGCGAGGTCTGGGCGAAGCCCGGCGGCTACATCTCGCCGAACAAGGACGTGCCCGGCGAGCGCGTACCCCGACAAGACGACGCGGACAGATCGCCGACGCGCTCGTCAGCTCGGACAACGTGCGCTTCGACATGTCCGACCAGTACCCGTCGGCGTTCGGTGCGACGGACGGTCAGGGCGAGTGGAAGCTGTTCCAGGACTTCCTGTCGAACCCGAGCGATGTCGACGGGATCACCCAGCAGCTCGAAGCGGCGGCGACCCAGGCGCATGAGCAGCCAGTGACGAGTCGGGCGCGGTGACCAGCACCGACGTCGGCACCAGCGCGACGGCTCCGACGGGCACCGGCGACCGGGACACTCCCGGCGCCGGAGCCTCGTCGGGCCCGCCGCCCGAGCTGGCGCCGGGTCCGGGCGGCGGCGTCCGGCCGCCGAAGCCGCAGCGGCGCGGCAACATGCTGCGCGCGCTCCTGTTCCTGCTCCCGACGCTGCTGCTGCTCGGTGCGCTGGTCGTCTACCCGATCGTGTACTCGGTCGTCCGCAGCCTGTACGGCCGCAGTCGGTTCGGAGTTCATCGGCATCGACAACTACCAGCGCGCGTTCGAGTCGGCGTCGACGTTGCGGGCGTTGCGCAACACCGCGATCTGGGTGGTCGTCGCGCCGACGCTCGCCACCGCCATCGGCCTCGTCTTCGCAGTGCTCTCGGAGCGCGTGCGCTGGCAGACCGCGTTCAAGGTCGCGATCTTCATGCCGATGGCGATCTCGTTCCTCGCCGCGGGCGTCATCTTCCGCTTCGTGTACGAGCAGGACCCGAGCCGCGGCGTCGCCAACGCGGTGGTGACCAGCATCCAGGACGCGGTCCGACCACCGGGCGACTACCCGGGCGCGCGACCGTCGGATCCCGCCGCGCTCCGGGCGCGCGACGGCGGCTTCCGCACGACCGCGACGTTCCGGCCCGGAGACGTCGCCACCATCGGGATGGTCGCGATCCGGCCCGAGAACGTGCCCGCCGACGCGATCCGCGCGAGGGAACCGACCGACCGCGCCGGCGCGCGGGATCCGGGGCGTCGTGTGGCTCGACTTCACCCGGGGTGGTGGGCGGGACGCGGGGCGCCGTCGATCCCACCGAGCAGGGCCTGCCGGGCATGCACCTCCAGGCCGTCCGGGGCGGTGACACCGTCGCCGACGCCACCAGCGACCGGAACGGCACCTTCACGTTCACCGACCTGTCGCCCGGCGACTACCGACTGGCGTTGGCCTCCGACAACTTCCGCGCCTCGGCCACCGGCGTCAGCTGGCTGGGCCCGGCGCTGGTGACGCCGTCGATCATCGCGTCGTACCTGTGGATCTGGGTCGGCTTCGCGATGATCGTGATCGGCGCCGGTCTCGCCGCCATCCCCCGCGAGGTGATGGAAGCGGCGCGCACCGACGGGGCCAACGAGTGGCAGGTGTTCCGGCGCGTGACCGCGCCACTCCTGCGGCCGGTGCTCATGGTCGTGCTGATCACGCTGATGATCAATGTGCTCAAGGTGTTCGACCTCGTGTTCGTCATCGCGCCGCCGTCGGTGCAGGACGACGCCAACGTGATCGCGCTCGAGATGTGGCGCGTCTCGTTCGGGGGCGCGCACGACCAGGGTCTCGGCAGCGCGCTGGCGATCATCCTCTTCGTGCTGGTCGTCCCCGCCATGCTCTTCAACATCCGCCGGCTCCGGGTGGAACGATGACGTCGACGATCGATCCTCCGCGCACCGAGCCCCCGACCGGAGCCGGATCCGGGCGACGACACGATCGTCCTCCCCAAGGAGTCGGTGGCGCGTCGACTCGGGCGCGCGGTGTCGCACGGGCCGCTGAACCTGGTCCTGCTCGTGATCGCGCTGCTGTGGCTGCTGCCCGCGTTCGGGCTGCTCGCGGCGTCGCTGCGGACCGAGGTCGCCAACGCACAGTCGGGATGGTGGACGATCTTCGACCGCCTGTCGTCGGTGACGTTCGACAATTACCGCTCGATCCTCGACAACGACCTGATCGTGCACTCGTTCTGGAACACGGTGCTCATCACGCTCCCGGCCACCTTGCTGGTGGTGGGCATCGCGTCGCTCGCGGCCTACGCGTTCGCCTGGATCGACTTCCCCGGACGCGACTGGACGTTCGTGATCGTGGTCGCGCTGCTCGTGGTGCCGATCCAGGTCGCGTTGATCCCGGTGGCGTCGCTCTACGGTCGGCTCGGCGTCTACGGCGAGCATCCTGGGCGTGGTCCTGTTCCACGTCGCCTTCGGACTGCCGTTCGCGATCTTCCTCCTGCGGAACTTCTTCGCCGGCATCCCCCACGAGCTGCTGGAGGCGGCCCGCATCGACGGCGCGTCGGAGCTCAAGGTCTTCCGCACCGTCGTGCTCCCGATCGGGCTGCCCGCCATCGCATCGTTGGCGATCTTCCAGTTCCTGTGGGTGTGGAACGACCTGCTCGTCGGGCTGGTGTTCGCCGACACGTCGCACCAGCCGCTGACCGTCGCCATCCGCAGCCAGCTGCGCCAGTTCGGCACCAACTTCGACGTCATCGCGCCCGCGGCGTTCCTGTCGATGCTCGTGCCGCTGGTGGTGTTCTTCGCCTTCCAGCGCTACTTCGTGCAGGGCCTGCTCGCCGGCTCCGACCGCTGACTGCGTCCCCCGAACTCCGAACATGCGTCGCCAGACACGGAATATTCGTGTCTCCTGACGCATGTTCGTGAAGAGTGGAGGTGGGGGTCAGACGTGCGTGATCTCGGCGCCGGCGGCTTCGTAGCTGGCGCGGATGAGCGCGCTCGACCGCGGGTCGGCGGAGATGGCCATGCTCATCTTGTTCATCACGTAGCCGCCGGCGACATGGTGCTCGGGATCGGCGAAGCCGACTGATCCGCCCGCACCCGAGTGGCCGAACGCGTGCCGGCCGCCGAACGGTGCGAACGCCGACGCCGACCAGAAGCCGAGCGCGATGGTCGACTCGACGTCGATGCCGGGGAACGACAGCACCTGGTCGGCACCCGCCGTCTGCAGCGTGCGGGCGACGATCGACCTGCTCCCGGGACAGGAGTCCTTCCGACGGACCGCCGTCGACCCCGCCGATGAGCCCTGCGTACAACCGCGCCAGCGACCGCGCGTTGGCCACGCCGTTCGCGGCCGGGAGCTCGGCGGCCCGGAAGTCACGTTGAGTTCGCGCTCCACGCCAGGTCACCACCGGACAACGCACCGTTGAGGGTGAGCGCCCGGACCATCATCGAGTCGGCGCCGAGCAGGTCCTCGATGCTCGGAGCATCGCCCGCGCTCATCGAGATCATCGGCGCCACACGGGCGTCGAACTCCTCGGGCAGCCCGATCCAGAACTCGAGCCCGAGCGGCTCGGCGAACTCGTCGTGGAAGAAGGTGCCGAGGCTCCGGCCGTCGATGCGTCGGACGACTTCGCCGACGAGGTGTCCGTACGTGAGCGCGTGGTATCCGTGCGCGACGCCCGGCTCCCAGTAGGGCGCTTGCACCTCGAGCGCGTGGATCACCGGCTCCCACGCCAACGCCTCTTCGCGCGTCAGCTGTGGCGTCGACGGTGGGCAATCCAGCCTGGTGGCTGAGCAACCAGCGCACCGGGATGTGCTCCTTGCCCGCCTGGCCGAACTCGGGCCAGTACGTGACGACGGGTGCGTCGACGTCGAGCAGCCCGCGGTGCGCGAGCAGGTGCGCGCACGCGGCGGTGGCGCCCTTGGTCGACGAGAACACGATCTGCAACGTGTCGTCGTCGTACGCACCGCCGGTGTCGGTGCGGACACCACCCCAGATGTCGACGACCTTGGTGCCGTCGACGTAGAAGGCGTAGCTCGCCCCGACCTCGCCGTGCTCCTCGAAGTTGTTGGCGAAGGCGTCGCGCACGCCCTCGAACCCCGGCTCGACGTAGCCCCCGACTTCGATGCTCATGGCGGGGACGCTAACTCAAAGGGCATCGGAGGCGAACGTGTCGCAGCGGTTCGGGTCGCCGGTGTCGTAGCCCTCGCGGAACCAGTGCTGCCGCTGGGCCGAGGAGCCGTGGGTCCACGACTCGCGGTCGACGCTCCCGGTCGCGGCCCGCTGGATGCGGTCGTCGCCGACTGCGGCCGCAGCATCGAGGCCGTCCTTGACGTCGGCTGCGGTGACCTGTTCGATCAATGCGGTGTCGACCGCGTGCGCGGCCCAGACCCCGGCGTAGCAGTCGGCCTGGAGCTCGAGCCGCACCGATGCCGAGGTCGGGCCTTCGCGGTCGCCGCCCACGCGGTCGTTGGTGCCGAGCAGGTTCTGCACGTGGTGGCCGTACTCGTGCGCGAGCACGTACGCCTCGGCGAACCGCCCGCCGTTCGCCCCGAACCGCGTGCGCAGCTCGTCGTAGAAGCCGAGGTCGAGGTACACCTGCTGATCGCCCGGGCAGTAGAACGGGCCGACCGCGGAGTCGGCGAGGCCGCACGCGGTCGACACCTGGCCGTCGAACAGCACCGTCTGCGCCGGCGTGTAGCCCTGCACTGCACCGGTCCAGTACTCCTGCACCGAGTTGACGACCCCCGTGACGAGGCAGTCGGTGCGCTGGTTCGCGTCAGCGCCGGTCTGACAGTTCGTCGACAGCTCGCCGGCACCGTCGAACGAGCTCGCGCTCGTTCCTCCCCCGCCGCCGCCGAGCCCGTTGGCCAGCAGGAGCACGACGACGAGGATGACACCCACGATCCCGCCGCCACCGACGGCCGCGCCGCGCCCGAGTCCGATGCCTCCGAGACCGCCGAGCCCACCGCCCGCGCCGCGCTGGTCGGACACCTGGCTGGTGTCGAGCCTCCCCCGCGTGCGGAACTTCACGGGCCCGTGCCTACCCGGCCACCCGCACGCTCACGCACCACGACTCAGCGCGGATCGCGTGGCAGCCCGAGCACGCGTTCGCCGAGCACGTTGCGCTGGATCTCGTTCGAGCCGCCGTAGATCGTGTCGGAGCGGCTGAACAGGAACAGCTTCTGCTCGAACGTGAGCTCGTAGGGCAGACCTTCGCCGATCAGCCCCTCGGCACCGAGCACGTCGATCATCAGGTTGCCGAGGTCGCGGTGCCATGTCCCCCAGAACAGCTTGGAGATCGACGCCTCGGGCCCGGGCACGCCCTTGGCGGCCATGCTCCGCATCGCGTTCCACTTCATGAGCCGCAGCCCGATCCACGCGTCGACCAGGCGCGTGCGCAGCCCGGGATCGGCGCCGCGATCGCGCGCGCGGGCGAGGTCGAGCACGTGGTCGAGCTCGCGCTCGAAGCCCACCTGCTGCGCGAGCGTCGACACGCCGCGCTCGAACCCGAGCAGACCCATCGCGATGCGCCAGCCGTCGTCGACCTCGCCGACGACGAGCGACGCCTCGGTGCGGGCGTCGTCGAAGAACACCTCGTTGAACTCACCGCCGCCCGTGGGCTGCACGATCGGTCGCACCTCGATGCCGGGCTGTTCCATCGGCACCAGCAGGAACGACAAGCCCTGGTGGCGCGACGACTGCGGGTCGGTGCGCGCCACCACGAAGCACCAGTGCGACACGTGCGCAAGCGACGTCCACACCTTCTGGCCGTTCACCACCCACTCGTCGCCGTCGCGGTGCGCGCGCGTCGCCACGTTGGCGAGGTCGGAGCCCGCGTTCGGTTCGCTGTAGCCCTGGCACCAACGCTCGTCGCCGCGCAGGATGCCGGGGAGGAAGCGCTCCTGTTGTGCAGGCGTCCCGTACGCGATCAACGTCGGCGCGAGCAGGTTCTCACCCATGTGGTTGACCCGCGCCGGTGCCTCCGCACGCGCGTACTCCTCGGCCCAGATGATCTGCTGGTCGAGCGTCGCGCCGCGACCGCCCGATTCCACCGGCCAGCCGAGTCCGATGAACCCCGCCTTGCCCAGCTCGTGCTCCCACGCGACGCGCACGTCGAAGCCGACGTCCTCGTCGCCGGGACCGCCGCGGCCCTTCAGTTCCGCGTAGTCGCCGACGACGTGGTCGGCGAGCCAGGCGGCGACGTCACGCCGGAAGCGCGCGTCGTCGTCGGTGAGATCGACGTCGGCCATACGTCAGGAGGGCGACATTCCGGTCGGAGCTGCCATGAGCTCGACGCGCACACCGTCGGGGTCGCCGAGGAACAGCAGGTCGATGCCGGGGCTGGCGCGGGTCTCCTCGATGACGGTCGCACCGCAGTCGACGAGATGCCGGGTGGCGGCGTCGAGATCGTCGACGTAGAAGGAGAGGTGGGTGAGGCCGAGCTGGTTGCGCACGGCCGACGGCGTGCCGTCGACACCGGGCGACACGAAGTGCAGGAGCTCGATCTTCATCGTGTCGTTCTGGATGAACTGCGACACGATCTTGACCGGGCCGGGCACCTCGAGGCTGCGCTCGAGGCCGGGCGCGGTGTCGCTGTCGAGCTCGAAGCCCTCGGCCTTCTCGAAGCCGAGCCCGTCGCAGAAGAACCGCAGCGACCGCTCGAGGTCGCGCACGCACAGGCCCACGTGCGACGGCCGGTAGTCCCCCATTGCTCACGCCCTCCGTGTGGTCGCGGCGGACCTGACGGTCCGTCAGAAACAAGCTAGCGTCGCCCGCCGCGCACTCGCCTGACGACAGGAGACCGCCCATGGCAATCCCCGGGATGGAGGACTACCCGATCAAGCTCGGGACCCTGCTGTTCACCATGGTCGAGCCCGAGAAGGGGCGCGAGGTCGAGTACAACCGCTGGTACGAGCACGACCACTTCTACTCCGGGTGCATGGTCGGCGAATGGCAGTTCGCCGGTGACCGCTTCGTCGCCACCCGACGGCTGAAGGACCTGCGCTACCCGGCGCAGAGCGACATGACGCCCGACCCGCTCACCGGTTCGTACCTCGCGATCTACTGGGTCCTCGACGGCAAGCACGACGAGTGGAACCAGTGGGCGGTCGAGCAGGTCACCTGGCTGCACGCGAACGGCCGCATGTTCGAGGCCCGCACGCACGTGCACACGCTGCTGTACGAGAAGCGCTGGGCGCACCGCGCCACCGACGGCGGCTGCACCATCGAGCTCGCGCTCGACCACAACTACCCGGGGCTCGTCGTCGTCGCCGGTGACGTGAAGGATGGCCACACGCACGACGAGGTCGACGCGTGGTTCCGCGAGACCTACCTGCCCGATGCGTGCGCGCAGCCGTGGGGCCCCGACCTCGTGCTCGACGCGACCACGCTTGCCGCTGCTCGACGAGCGCCCCGCCGACGTGCCCCCGCCCGCGGCCGGGCCCAACCGGTTCCTGCAGCTGCACTTCCTCGACCACGACCCCGAGGAGGGCTGGGCCGACGGCTACGCGAAGATCGGGCAGGCGATCGACGACAGCGGCCTCGCCACCCACGTGTGGACGGGCCCGTTCATCCAGACCGACTTCGGGACCGACCGGTACACCGACGAACTGTGGTGAGCGAATGCTGGCGAGCGAATTGCGGTGGGCGGTCAGTCCAGGATCACGATGCGGTGGCCGGTGATCCGGCCGCCGTCGAGGTCGAGCACGCCGAACGACGGATGCGGCTGCCTGCGCCGCTGCGTGGGTGATCCGGGGTTGAACAGTCGTTGACCGTCGACGCCCACTTCGTCGACCGGCGCGTGACTGTGACCAAAGACCACGACGTCGCAGTCGGGGAACATCCGGTGGACGCGGGCGCCGCGTCCCTTCGTGAGGCCGGAGTCGTGCACCATGCCGATGCGCACGCCCGCGAGCTCCACCAGGAGCCGCTCGGGGAGCGTGCCGCGCAGCGTCACGTCGTTGTTGCCGAGCACCGCGTGCACCGGCGCGAACGTTGCCAGCTCATCGAGCAGATCTCGTTCGACGACGTCGCCGCAGTGCAGGACGACGTCGGCGTCGCGCAGCGCGCCGTACACGGCATCGGGTAGCCGGCGGGCGCCGTCGTCCCGCAGATGCGTGTCGGAGAGGACGACGGCGCGCACGTCGCCCAGTGAACCAGACCAGCGTTCGCGAGCGAGGTGTTCACCACCTGGTCACGAATTGGCCTCAAAGGAGTCGGCTCCAGCGCCGATACTGGGGGACATGGCGGACCAGCGGGAGTGCACCAACCGGGTGATCACCTGTGACGAGGTCCGTTCGACGCGCCTGCACTACCGGCTCCGCTGCCTGCTCACGCCGGGGCACGAAGGCGACCACCGGTGGACGCCGGAGCTGGTGCCCGTGGGCGTCGACGGCGACGAAGCCGCCACCGGCTGACGCCTCCTTCTCGCGATACGGGCTTGCAGACCGAACGTACGTTCGGTGGGGTGCGGGGACGCCTCGAGGTCGGGCCGACGACCTGCCTTCCATTTCTTTGCGTGTTCGGGAGGAGGGTCGTGGCGCGTCTGTGGGATCTGTTGGCCGAAGTGCGCGACGCGGCCTCGGGCTTCGAAGCCGATCGGTGGTCAGGTGAAGACTGCGCCCGCTTCACGTCGGAACTGGCGCGGGCCGCGAAGGCGTGCGACGCCGCGGCCGCCCGCGCGGCGGCGCGGGCGGTGGAATGCAACCAGGGCGACGTCGAATGGGTGGCTCGGACGATCGGCGCCACCCCGTCGCAGGCGCGCGAGTCGTTGACCACCACCGCGGCCTTGGGCTCGTGTCCGGCGACGAGCGAAGCGGTGGCGGACGGCTCGGTCTCGTTGACCGAGGCGCGTGAGATCGTCGCGCGCCGAAGGCGCGGTACCGGGCTCCGAAGCGGCGCTGCTCGAGGTCGCGGGTTCGAGAGGGATGACAGGACTGCGTGCAGAGTCACGTCGGGTCGTGCTCGGGTCGATCGATCGCGACGAGCTCCATCGTCGACAGTGGGCAGCGCGATCCCTCCGTCACTGGGTCGACGGTGAAGGGATGGTGGCCGGACAGTTCCGGCTGCCACCCGAGGTGGGTGTCCCGTTCGTCAACCGCCTCGACGCGGAGACGGATCGTGCGCAGCGCAAGGCGCGGAAGGACGGCAGCACCGACGCCCGCGAAGCTCACGCCGCCGACGCGTTCGTGGCGATGACGAAGGGTCGGGGGAAGGGCAGGTCGGACCGGGCCGACGTGGTGTTGGTCTGTTCGTTCGACGCCTACCGGCGCGGCCACACTCACGGTGCCGAAATGTGCCATGTCATCGGTGGCGGTCCGGTGGCGGTCAGCGTGGTGCGCGATGCGGTCGCGCACGATGCGTTCGTCAAGCTCGTGATGACGAAGGGCGTGGCGATCCACACGGTCGCGCACGTGGGACGGCACCGCCCTGCTGCATTGCAGACCGCATTGGAGCTGGGTCCGCCGCCGCGGTTCGAGGGCGCGGTCTGCGTCGAGGAGGGATGCGACCGGCGCTACGGACTCGAGTGGGATCACGACGATCCCGTGGCGAACGACGGGCCGACGAGCTACGAGAACCTGAAGGCCCGCTGCAAGCCCGACCACTGGGCCAAGACCGAACGCGACCGCAAGGCGGGCTTGCTCGGGCGCGGTGCCGGGCGGGCGCCGCCCTCCTAGGGACCGCCTCCTAGGGCCCGAAGGCGCGGAGAGCGGTGTCGACGACCGCGATGCGGAACGCCTCGTCGAGCGGGGCGTGGGTCACCAGGAACCGGTAGAACACCGCGCTCACGAAGGCGTCGACGACGACGTCGACATCGACGTCGGGACGGAAGTCGCCGCGCTCGATGCCCCGCCGCACGACCGCGGCGCTGCGCGCCCGCTTGTCGGCCACGATCTCGGAGTACGCGATGTCGAGCTCGGGGACACGAGTGCGCGCGACGACGAGGATCGGCAACATGCGACCCATCGGGGTCTCGGTGACGATCGCGACGAGGTGATCGACCAGCGCCTGCACGTCGCCGCGGGTGGTGCCGGTGTCGGGCGGCGGCGCGCCGACATCGGTGTACCGGCGCACCGCGCCGACCACGAGGTCGAGCTTGTTGGAAAAGCGGCGGTACAGCGTGTTCTTGCCGACGCCGGCGCGAGCCGCGACCCCTTCCATGGTGAGCGCTTCGAGGCCGACCTCGGCGAACACGTCGACCGTGGCCTCGAGAATGGCCTCGTCGGCCGCCGAGCTGCGGGGACGCCCGGGCGAGCGGCGCATGGTCTCCATCGACGTGGCGTCCATCTCAGGTGGTGGCTTCCATCTCAGGTGACGCCGGTGGCGACGGGTTCGGCCGGGGCTTCCCCGTCGGTGTGCTCCTCGGCGAGCGCGTCGTAGCTCGCGCGCGCGGGCAACCACACGAACGCGACGACGGCACCGACGAGGGCGACCGCGGCCGCGACGAGCACGCCGGTGTGCATGCCGTCGATGAAGCCGTCGACCGCGGTCGTGGCCAGGCCCGGCACCTTGTCCGAAGCCGCCAGGGCGAGACCGAGCGACTGCTTCAGTTGGGCGGCGGTGCCGCTCGGCACCGGCTTGCCGTGCAGGAAGTCGCCCACCTGCGAGCCGTAGATCGACGCCAGCACGCTGCCGATGACCGCGACGCCCAACGCGCCTCCGACCTGGCGGGTGGTGTCGTTCACCGCCGAGCCCACGCCGGCCTTGCCCAGCGGCAACGAGCCCATGATCGACTCGGTCGCGGGGGCCATGGTGAGCGCCATGCCGCTGGCCATGAGCGCCTGCCGCCACACGATGTCGGGCCAGTACGGGCTGCTCGCGCTGAGCGATGCCCACGACACGAGGCCGGCGGTGACCATCATCAGACCGGTGCCGACCACGAGCTTGGTGCCGAGTCGATGCACGAACCGCGCGCTGAGCGGCGACAGCACCATCATGCAGAGCGCGATGGGCAGGAACCGGATGCCGGTCTCGAGCGGCGTGTACCCGAGCACGAACTGGAAGTACTGGGTGAGCAGGAACGTCGCGCCGAACATGGCGAAGAACACCATCATGATGCCCACGCTCGCGGCGGTGAAGCGCGCGTTCTGGAAGAACCTCACGTCGAGCATCGGGTGGTCGGAGCGCGCCTCCCAGACCAGGAACATGCCGAGCACCGCAAGCCCCACGAAGAAGCACATGAGGATCTTCGGATCGGTCCAGCCCTCCTGGGGCGCCTCGATGATCCCGTAGAGCAGCACGCTCAGCCCCACGATCGACAGCACCGCGCCGACGGGGTCGAGCCGCGGCGCCGACGGATCCTTCGACGTGGGGATCAGGAACACCCCCGCGAGCAGGCCGACGATCACGATCGGGATGTTCACCAGGAAGATCGAGCCCCAGTAGAAGTGCTCGAGGAGGAAGCCGCCGGTCAGCGGTCCGAGCACACCGGCGAGTCCGGCGGTGGCCGCCCACACGCCGATGGCCTTGCCCCGTTCGCGCGGCGGGAAGACGTTGGTGATGATCGACAGCGTCGCCGGCATGATGAACGCGCCGCCGATGCCCATGAACGCGCGCGTCGCGATGAGCTGGCCCGACGAGGTCGCGAACGCCGACGCCAGCGAGCCGAGGCCGAAGATCACGAGCCCGACCTGCAGCGCGCCGCGGCGACCGAAGCGGTCACCCAGGCTGCCGCCGGTGAGGAGCAGGCCCGCGAACACGAGCGTGTACGCGTCGACCATCCACTGGAGCTGGCTGTTGGTGGCGTCGAGGTCGCGGACGATGGTGGGGATGGCGACGTTGAGGATCGTGTTGTCGAGCACGATCACCAGCAGGCTGAAGCACAGCACCGCGAGGATCCACCACCGACGTTCCTCGGCGCGGGTCTGCGCGCGCTCGCTCAGGGTGCTCGTCATGCTCGCTCCCTGGAGCGGAAGGGAAGGGATGAGTTCCGGAACGGAAGTGTGCCGATACTACCGAGCGCTAGCGGGCAGCGTCCACGGCCGCGACGGCCTGCTCGACCGCGCCGCTCGACGCGTTCACGAGCGGCAGGCGCACGTCAGGGGTGGGGATCCGACCCTGGGCGTGCAGCACGCCCTTGAACACCGACGGGTTCGGCTCCACGAAGCACGCCTGCACGACGGGGAGCAGCGCCTCGGCGTGCGCGCGACCGTCGTCGACCTTGCCCGCGAGCCCGCAGTCGGTCATGGCCACGAAGCGCTCGGTGCGCACGTGCGCGCTGGCGCAGATCGCGCCCGCGCCCCCCATCAGCACGGTGGGGAGCAGGAACGGGTCGTCGCCACCGAGCACGGAGAAGTCGGACGGTGCCGCGGCCAGGATCTCGAGCGTCTCGGTGTCGAGCGCCCCGACCGCCTGCTTCACCCCGGCGATGTTGGGGTGCTCCGCGAGCTGCAGCATCCCGCCGAGGCCGAGGTTGCGACCCGTGCGCACCGGGATGTTGTAGATGACCACCGGCGCCGGGCTTGCGGCCGCGACCGCCTCGAAGTGCGCGACCACCCCGGCCTCCGACGGACGCACGTAGTAGGGCACCACGATCAGGGTGGCGGCGAGCGCCGGCGTGCCTGCGAGCGCTTCGACCCCGGCGATGGTCTTGGCGGTGTTGTTGGTGCCCGCCCCGACGATCAGCTGGGCGCCGCGTTCCTGGCACGCCCGGGCGCACGCGTCGATGACCGCACGTTGCTCGGACGCGTCGAGCGCCGACGACTCCCCGGTGGTACCCAGGGCGACGATGCCCGCGCTCCCCGCTTCGAGGTACTCGTGGCAGAGCCCTTCCACCGCGTCGAGCGCGACGCTGCCGTCGGCGGCGAACGGCGTGATGAGCGGGACGTACACGCCCTCGAGGAGACGGCCACCAGTCACGGGCGCGAGGGTACCGCTTCGACCAGCTCGCGGGCCCGGAGAAACACGTCGTCGATCATGGGTTCGGTCAGCTTGCCGGTGAACGTGTTCTGTTGCGACGGATGGAAGCACCCGAGCACGAGGGCCCGCGCCGTCGCCACCTCCACCCCGTGGGTGAACTTGGGCCGTGGGATCGGCAGTGGCGACGCGGCGGCGGCCAGCACCTTGGCGATCGCGTCGTAGGCGAAGGCGCCGAGCACCACGATCACCCGGACGTGCTCCAGGAGGTCGAGCTCCCGCACGAGGTAGGGCAGGCAGGTGTCGCGTTCCTCGGGGGTCGGCTTGTTCGCGGGCGGCGCGCACCGCACCGCGGCGGCGACGTACAGGTCGCGCAGCTCCAGCCCGTCGTCGGCGGCCACCGACGTGGGCTGGTTGGCGAAGCGCGTGCGGAAGAGCGACGCGTAGAGGAAGTCGCCCGAGCGGTCCCCGGTGAACACCCGGCCGGTGCGGTTGGCCCCGTGCGCGGCGGGCGCGAGCCCGGCGACGAGCACTCGGGCACGGGTGTCGCCGAACCCCGGGACCGGACGGCCCCAATAGGTGTCGTGACGGAAGGAGGCGCGCTTCTCCACCGCCACCTGTTCGCGCCACTCGACCAGGCGGGGACACGCGCGGCACGCAACGATCTCGTCGTCGAGCACACGGAGTGCGGCGGGTCGGACCATCGGTCGAGCCAAGGGCCGTCAGGGTAGGGTTCGCCGCCGTGCGCGTGCTTCTCGTGGTGAACCCCACCGCGTCGTCCGTCACCCCGCGCGTGCGTGCCGACGTCGAGCGCGTGTTGCGCCGTGCTCACACCGTCGACGTCGCCGAGACGACGCGACGCGGCCACGCCGCCGCGCTCGCGCGCGACGCGGTCGAGGCCGGGTACGACGTGGTCGCGGTCCTCGCCGGTGACGGCACCCTGAACGAAGCCGGCGGCGGCCTGGCCGGGTCGCCGGTCGCGCTGGCACCGCTCCCCGGCGGCTCCACCAACGTGTTCGCGCGCACGATCGGTCTCGCCTACAAGCCGGAGACCGCGGCCCAGCAGGTGGTCGACGCCCTGGCGCGCGGTCGTTCTCGCCGCATCGGCCTCGGTTCCGCAACCGTGCCCGATGCACCCCCGCGCTACTTCCTCTTCCATCTGGGCATCGGGTTCGACGCCGCCATCATCCGTCGGATGGAGCAGCACTCGTCGGTGAAGCGCTACCTCGCGCACCCGGCGTTCGCGGCGACGACGCTCACGACCTGGTTCCGCCACTACGACCGTCACGCGCGGATCCACTTCACCGTCGACGGGATCGAGGTGGGTGTCGGTCCCTACGCGGTGATCTCCAACTCCGATCCGTACGCCTACGTCGGTCGCCGCGCGCTGCGCATCGCGCCGGGCGCGTCGCTCGACGCGGAGCTCACCATCACGCTCCTGCGCACGCTGCGGGGCGCGGTCGTCGTGCGTGCCGCCGCCGCCGCGGTCGGGCGGATCACCTACCTCACGTCGTCGCCCGAGATCGTCCAGCGCACCGACGTGCGGGCGGTCGAGGTCACCGCCGACGCGCCGTTCCCCTGGCAGGTCGACGGCGACTACCTGGGCGAGGTCGAGCACCTCACCGTGACCTACGCGCCCGACTGCCTCACCGTCGTCTTCCCCTGACGCCGTACTGGTACAGGTCGCTGTCGTCGGTGATGACCGCGTCGACACCCGCGTCGCGCAGCATCTCGACCTGCGCCGCGTCGTTCACCGTCCACACGTTCACCTGCACGTCCTGGTCGTGCGCCGCGGGTGACGAACCCGGCGATGTCGAGTGTCAGCAGCGTCCAGACGTCCGGGTGCACCGCGCTGTGGCCGCCGCGCACCGCGGTGACGAGCACCTCGTCGGGCGGTACACCGAACGACAGCAGCCCCGTCGGGACCTGCGGCGCCGCAGCGCGCACACGTTCCGCGAGGGTCCAGTCGAACGCCGACACCAGCACGTCGTCCAGGGAGGAGTCGTCAGGGGAGGAGTCGTCCTCCCGGGCCGCGAGCAGGGTGACGAGCGCGTCGAGGGCCCGCGGATCCGGGTCCTTGACCTCGACGTTCACCAGCGTGCCGCGGCAGACGTCGAGGACCTCGGCCAGCGTCGGGACGTCCGGACACACCGTACGGAGCTCGTCGCAGGTGAGCCGGCCGATGGGACCGGACGGGGTGTCGGCGTCGTGGCGGACGACCAGCGACCCATCGGCGGTGCCGTGCACGTCGAGCTCGACCCCGTCGGCGCCGAGGTCGACGGCCTGCGCCATGGCGGGAACGGTGTTCTCCGGCGCGAGCCGGTTGGCACCCCGGTGCGCGAGTACGAGCATCGGACTCACCATGCCACCCCGCCGGCGGTTCGACCCGGGACACGCGAAATTCCAGGTCAGCCCCTTGCCGCGGGCCGTCGGACGAAATTCGTCTCGGTCTCAAGCGCCCCGAGGTTCGGCCCGGGGACGTCGAATCCGGACATATCGCCTGATTCACGAACTGGGGGAACGAAGCGTGGCACTGACCTGGGTACGCACGCACGATTGGGATGTCAGCGCGTGGCGTACGCGTTCGGCCTGTCTCGACTCGGATCCCGACGTGTTCTTCCCGATCGGGAGCAGCGGGCCGGCGGTCGAGCAGATCGAGACCGCCCGCCGGATCTGCGGGGCGTGCACGGTCAACGAGGAATGCCTCGAGTTCGCCCTGGCCACCAACCAGGAAGCCGGCATCTGGGGCGGCGCCACCGAGGAAGAGCGCCGCAAGCTGCGCAAGGTCTGGCTGGCCACGCAGCGCATGGTCGGCTGACCCGGCAGCACGACTTTCCTTCAGCGCCAGCCCGCTAGAGAGCCGTCGTCACCGTCGGCTTGAGCGGCACGGTGAGGTGCACGCGGGTCCCGTGGTCGCTGCGGAGCTCGATGGTGCCGCCCAGCTCGCTGGTGACCAGCGTGTGCACGATCGACAGACCGAGCCCGCTGGACTGCTCGACGGTGAAGCCCGGGGGCAGGCCCACGCCGTCGTCGACGACGTCGACCACGAGCTGACCGTCGGTGCGGGCGAGCTGCACCGTGATCGTGCCGCTGGTGCGGTCGTCGCTCACGAACGCGTGGTCGACCGCGTTCTGCATGAGCTCGTTGAGCACCACCGCGAGCGGTGTGGCGAGGTCGCCGGGCAACATGCCGGCGTCGCCCTCGACCGCCAGGCGCAGGTCGCGGCCGGGACCGGTGACGGTCTCCGCCACCACCCGCACGAGCGGCTGCACGATGTCGTCGAAGCGCACCTCGTCGCCCGGTTCGCGCGACAACGTCTCGTGGACGATCGCAATCGAGCGGATCCGCCGCTCCGACTCTTCGATCGCCTCCTGCGCCTCGGGTGACTGCAGGCGCCGACCCTGCAGCCGCAACAGGGCGGCGATCGTCTGCAGGTTGTTCTTCACCCGGTGGTGGATCTCGCGGATGGTGGCGTCCTTGGAGAGCAGCAGGCGGTCGCGGCGACGGAGATCGGTGACGTCGCGCACGAGCACGCACACCCCCACGACCTTGTCGTCGGACAGCTGCGGGATCGCCTGCAGGAGCAGTGATGTCTCGCCCCGCTCGATCTCCTCGGTGACCGGGAGCCGGGCGCGGATGGCCACGTCGACCGCGTCCTGGTCGAAGCCCATCTCGGCGAGGTGGAGCCCCGACGTGTACGAGTGGATGCCGAGGCGGTGCATCGAGCTCACCGCGTTGGGGCTGGCGAAGCGGACCCGCAGGTGGGGGTCGAGCAGGATCACGCCGTCACCGACGCGCGGCGGATCCTCGAACTCGTCGTCGTCCTGGCGGAACGGGAAGCTGCCTTCGGCGATCATCGACGCAAAGCGCTCGAACGTCGACAGGTAGTACTGCTCCAGCTCGCCCAGGTTCCGGCCGAGGGTGGGACGGGTCTCGCGCGTGACGACGGCGACCACCGAGCCCGCGTGGCGCACCGGGATGCACTGCACGTGGGCCCGCTCGCTCGACCCGAGCAGGGGCGAGTCGCCCTCCGCCATCTCACCGGTGCGGAAGGCCCGTGACACGAGCGGGCGCGCCACCTCGTCGACGACCGCGCCCACGAGATCCATCGGGTAGACGGTCTGACCGGTCGTCGGGCGCACCTGGGCCAGCACCACCGAGCGGCTGCCGTCCTCCCCCACGACCGGGGCGAGCAGCAGGAGGTCGGAGAAGCACAGGTCGGACAGGGCCTGCCACGACGCGGCCAGCCGCTGCACGTGACGCAGCGACTCTCCCCACAGCGCGGTCTTGGTGCGCGCCTGCTCGAAGAACGTGGTCACGAGGGGATCGTACTGGTGGTGCCGGTGGCGAAGAGGGCTTCGCCGATGCGCGCCAACGCCGCAGCGCGTCGTCGATGTCGGCGGAAAACGCGGGAACGGTCACAATCACCTCGGGACCGGGAGGGCCGAGCCGCGTGAGCTCGGTACGCAGCTCGGCCTCGCGCCGGGCGACGACCTCGTAGTTGCGGAACGAGTCGGCGACCGTGCGCAGCACCCGTGCGGTCGACGTCGCGTCGTCGAGTCCGTCCACGCCGGTCGCGGCCAGCTCACCGGCGATCGCGTCGCTCTCGTGCGAGAACACGTCGGCCGCCCGTTCACCGTCGGGCGACAACAGGTACTCCGGAAGCGCCTTGTTGAGCACGAGTGCGCCGAGATCGAAGCTGCGGGCAGTGAGCTCGCGGCAGAACGCCTCGGCCTCGCGCAGCGGCGCGCCCTCGAGGGTGGTCACGACCGCGAACGTGGTGCGCCGGTCGTGCAGCAACTGCTCGACCGCGTCGGCCCGCTCGACGAACCCGGCGTACATCGACTGGAAGTTGAGGAAGAACTCCGCGATGTCCTGGAGGAACTGACTGCCGAGCACGCGGTCGGCCATCTGGTAGAAGGGCTTGCTCGCGGCGTTGAACATGCGTCCGCCGCGACCGCTGCCGATGCGGTAGGGCATGGTGAGCCAACGCAGCAGCCGTCCCCCGAAGAAGTCGGCCATGCGCGCGGGCGCCTCGAGGAAGTCGATCGCGTTCCGGGTCGGTGGCGTGTCGATCACGATGAGGTCGTACTCGCCGCTCGCGTGTACCTCGTACAGCCGCTCCATCGCGATGTAGTCGTGGCTCTGCACGAAGCGGCTGGTGACGTTGTGGTACATGCGGTTGTCGAGGATGCGGTAGGCGGTGGCCTCGTCGGGTGCGTGCCGCAGCACCAACTCGTCCCAGGAACGCTTGGTGTCGAGCATCGCCGCCCACAACTCGCCTCGCGGCTCCACGCCGAGCTCGGCATAGGCGTCGAGGGGAACCCGGCGGGCCACATTGCCGAACGCCTCGAGCCCGAGCGCGTCGGCCAGCCGCCGGGCCGGATCGATGGTGAGGACGAGCACCTTGCCGCCGAGCCGTGCCGCGGCCGTGAGCGCCGCGGCCGCCGCGGTCGACGTCTTGCCGACCCCACCAGAGCCGCAGAACACCACGACCTCACGCGTGGAGAGCAACGCCGCGAGCGACTGCGGGTTCGCTGCGGGCGTCGCGTTCACGCTCACGTGAGCTCTTGGCCGAGTGCCTCGGCGACCATGCGGGTGACGCGCAGCCCGTGGTCGCGCACGAACAGGTACGGGAGGAGCAGCAGGGGCAGGTCGACGGCGTCGCGCAGGTCACCGAGGTGCACCGACCGGCTGCGCCGCATCGACACCGCGAGGCGCGCGGCGTCGATCACCGCAGTCGCGCCCTCTCCCGCGTGCCGCGCCAACGCCGCGGCGGCCTCCGGCGCGCGCAGAGCTTCGAACACCTCGTCGTCGGCGTGGGTGAACAGCTCCGGCAGCACGCGGTTCACGATCACGACGCCGAGCGGGACCTTGAGCTCCTGCCGGGCGCGCCCGACCAGCTCGATGGTCTCGTTCACCGGCATCTCCTCCGGCGACGTGACCACGTTGAGCGCGGTGAGCGCGGGATCGGAGAGCAGCTCCGTCATCCAGCCCGTCTGGTTGCGGATGGGACCGACGGCCACCAGCTCCTGGATGGCCTCGGGTGCGTCGAGCTGACTGATGACGTGACCGGTGGCTGCCGCGTCGACGACGATGAGGTCCCAGTCGGCTCGGCCCTGCAGCGACTCGCGCAACTCCCAGCAGATCTTGCCGACGGTGAGGATCTCCTTGACGCCGGGCGCGGCGGTGGCGACGAAGTCGAACGCGCGCGCCATGGGTCCGATGCGTCCGAACACCGGTACCCGCGCCTGCACCTTGAGGTACTCACGCAGCGACGCCTCGGTGTCCATCTGCATGGCGAAGACGCCGGGATGCACCTGCCGTGGTTCGAATCCCACCGGCGCATGCTCGAACAGCGCGGTGAGGTTGTTCTTGGCGTCGACCTCGACGAGCAGGACCCGTTTGCCCTGGTCGGCGGCGAGGAGCGCGGTGGCCGCGGTGACGGTGCTCTTCCCGACGCCGCCCTTCCCGGTGAAGAAGAGCAGCCGGCGGTCGAGCAGCCCGCTCACGACACCCGGCCCTTCACGAGGGCGGCGTGCGACCGGCTACCGGCCGAACCCGACGCGCTTGTTCCCGGCGTCCTCGTCGAGCTCGATGTAGGCGATGCGATCGGCGGGGATGCCCACCCGACGACCCTTCGTGTCGATCAGCCACACCACCGGGGTGCCGTCGGCCAGCGCCTTGTCGATCTTGCCGACGACCTCGTCGGCGGTTCCGTCGAGCTCGAGGTTGAGCTCCTTGGGCGTGTGCACGACACCGATGCGAAGTTCCATGCGGCGAATCTAGTGGCCAGGTCAGGTCCCGAAGTCAGTCCGGAACTCGGTCTGCGATCGTGGACGACCGCCGGGGCCGCTGTACGCGAGGCCCCAGCGCGGCTCCGACTCGCCGTCGAACGGCGGGACGGTCGCCCGGGCCGCCAACCACGCGTCGACGAGGCGGTCCTCGGCGTCGTAGTCGAACGGATCGGTGAGCGTGTACTCCTCGGTGCTGCCCACGAGCGGGTGCTCGGCCAGCCAGCGCGCGGTGCGGGCGACGGCCTCACGCGCGGGAACGAGATCGCGGTACCCGAGATCGGTGCGGACGCGCGAGACGTCGAGCACCCGGTGCGTCGGGAGCGGCTGCGCGAGCAGCGGCCGCGCGGGCACCGCGAGTTCGTAGGGCATCGACACCAGCTCGAGCTCGTGGTCGAGCGCGGCCGCGACGAGCTCGACGACCTGGCGGACCGACAGCACCTCCTCGTCGGCGATGTTGAAGAGCTTCCCCGCGGCCGCGTCCGGTTGCTCGAGCGCGAGCAGGAGGGCGTGGGCGATGTTCTCGGTGTAACCGTGGTGGTGCAACGTCAGCCCGTCGTCGGCGACGACGATCCGACGCCGGCCGTCGAGCACGCGCCGCACGACGATCCACTCGCGGGGTGAGCTGGTAGGGGCCGTACACGTAGGGGTAGCGGAAGTGCGTCGCGTCGGGATGATGCTCGAACACCGCCTCCTCGGTGCGGACGATGCGGTACCCCTTCTCGTCCTCCTGCGGTTCGGCGACGGTCGGCGCGTCCTCCCGCACCGGCACCGGCAGCCCGGGGGGGTCGTGGAGCCAGGCGTTCATCCACCCGCGGTATGCCGGCACACCACCGACCGAGATCACCCGGCCGGTGCGACCGCGCAGCACCGTGGCGAGCATGCGCAGCCGGCCGTACATCACGTAGGTCAGGTCGAAGGTGCGGCCGGCGAGGATCGCGCGCGTCGCGTCCTCGTCGAAGGGATCGGCGTGGAGGTGCTCGACCGCGGTCGGGGTCTCGGCGCGCTCGTGGGTCCCGCGGTGGAGAATCGTGGCCTCGTGACCGCGGTCGACCAGACCCTGCACGAGGGGGATCCCCGTCGGCCCCGTGCCCCCGATCACCAGCACCTGCACGGCCGAAAGCTACCGCCCCGCGCGCGAATAGTCTCCGGGCGGTGACCGACACCTCACGCTCCGAGATCTCGGGCCTGGTCAATTTCCGCGACCTCGGCGGCCACCCCACCCCTCACGGCATCACGCGCGCCGGCCGTGTCTTCCGCAGCGACTCGCTCGCGCACGCGGCACCCGACGACGT
Source organism: uncultured Actinomycetes bacterium (assembly GCA_963756895.1). Taxonomy (GTDB): domain Bacteria; phylum Actinomycetota; class Acidimicrobiia; order IMCC26256; family DASPTH01; genus DASUAS01. The sequence continues at coordinate 552,141 of CAVWPI010000007.1, forward strand.
CGTGCACCTCGTCGAGGAGCGCGGCGTGCGCACGGTGGTCGACCTGCGCGGCGCGGCCGAGGTCGACGCGTTCCCGAACCGGCCGATGGCCGACGCCGGCGTCACCATCCACCACATTCCGCTCATCGACCCCGAGAAGCGCGAACGGTCGGGACTCGACTGGGAGACGATGACGCTCGTCGACCTCTACCAGTTCCTGCTCGACAGCGCAGGCGCCGAGTTCGTCGAGGTGCTCCAGATCGTCGCCGAGCCGGCGAACCACCCGCTGGTGTTCCACTGCGCGGCGGGCAAGGACCGCGCCGGTTTGATCGCCGCCACCGTGCTCTCGCTGCTCGAGGTCGACGACGAGGAGATCGTCGCCGACTACGCCGCAACCGCGGCCGCCATCGAGGCACTCAAGGCGCGCGCCGCCAAGCGCGCCGAGGGCACCGGACGGCCGCCGGCGGCACGCTTCATGACCGCGGAGGCACAGACCATGCGGGAGACGCTGGCCTGGTTGCACGCCACCCACGGCGGCTTCGAGCCCTACCTGCTGGGACACGGCTTCACCGACGGCGAGGTCGCGCTGCTTCGTGCCTCCCTGGTCGAGTCCTCCCCATGAAGGACGTCTGAACATGCTGATCGACGGCACCATCGGTGGCTTCGACGACGTGCGCACCACCGCGGCCGCCGGTGAGGCGGCCGGGTACGCGGGTCTGTGGACGGGCGAGACGATGCACGACCCGTTCCTCCAGATCGTGCAGGCGGCCGCGGTCACCGACCGGGTCACCCTCGGCACGTCGATCGCGATCGCGTTCGGTCGCACCCCGATGACGTTCGCCACCACGAGCTACGACCTCGCCCGTTACACCCGCGGTCGGTTCGTGCTCGGGCTCGGTTCGCAGGTGAAGCCGCACATCGAACGACGCTTCTCGATGCCGTGGTCACACCCCGCCGCCCGCATGCACGAGTTCGTGCGCGCGCTGCGCGCCATCTGGGCGTGCTGGCAGGACGGCATCAAGCTCGACTTCCAAGGCGACTTCTACACGCACACCCTGATGACGCCGTTCTTCTCGCCGCCGGCGCACGAGTGGGGTCCGCCGCCGGTCTACCTCGCCGGCGTCGGTCCGCGCATGACCGAGGTCGCGGGCGAGGTGTGCGACGGGTTCTTCTTCCACGGCTTCACCACGCCGTCGTACCTGCGTGAGGTCACGCTCCCCGCGTTGACGCGCGGTCGCGTCGCCGGTGGGCACGCAGGACTCGAGGGCTTCGACATCGCGGGGCCCGCGTTCACGTGCGTCGCCGACACCGAGGAGGATCTGGCCGAGGCGATGCGTGGCGCGAAGCAGCAGATCGCGTTCTACGCGTCGACGCCGGCCTACCGCGGGGTGCTCGACCACCACGGCTGGGGTGATCTGCAACCCGAGCTCACCCGCATGTCCAAGGACGGCAAGTGGCAGGAGATGGGCGACCTGATCGACGACGACATGGTGCGCACCTTCGCCGCCGTCGGCGACGTCCCGACCGTCGCCCGCGAGCTGCGCGAGCGCTGGGACGGCGCGGCGACGCGCCTGTCGTTCTATGCGCCGTACAAGTTCGACGCCGCGCTCCGGGAAGCGCTCCTGGCGGCCCTCGGCTGAGACCGGCTCAGTTGAGCTTGAGCTCAGGGTTGTAGACCCGCTTCGGCGCCAGGTCGGTGTCGAGCCGTTCGGCCAGGGTCCGGAACACCTGGGCCACCTCGCCGTCGGGTTCCGACGTGACGATCGGACGCCCGACGTCGCCACCCTCCCGCAGCGCGGGGACCAGCGGGATGCGCGCCAGGAGCGGGACCCCGAGCTCCTGGGCGAGCTCCTCGCCGCCGCCCGCGCCGAACAGCTCATAGCGGGTGCCGTCGTCGCCGGTGAACCACGACATGTTCTCGACCACACCGATCACCTGGAGGTCGACCTTCTCCGCCATCGCAGCCGCGCGCACCGCGACCCGCTGGGCCGCGGGCTGGGGCGTGGTGACCACGAGCACCTCGGCACGCGGCAGGAACTGCGCGATCGACAGTGAGATGTCGCCGGTGCCGGGGGGCATGTCGACGACGAGGTAGTCGAGGTCGCCCCAGTACACGTCGGTGAGGAACTGCTCCAGCGCCTTGTGCAGCATCGGGCCGCGCCAGATCACCGCCTGGTCCTCGCGCGCGAAGAAGCCCATCGAGATGAGGCGCACGCCGTTGGCCTCGGGCGGCACGATGACGTCGTCGATGAGCCCCGGTGGCGCGCTGATGCCGAGCATCCGCGGCATGGAGAAACCCCACACGTCGGCGTCGACCGCCGCGACCCGGTGGCCACGCTCGGCGAGGGCGATCGAGAGGTTGGTGGTGACGGACGACTTGCCCACGCCGCCCTTGCCCGACGCCACCGCGATGACGCGCGTGCGGGCGTCGGTGAAGGGGTTCACGCGGGGCGGTGGCTGCTGGGCCTGTGACGCGTCGACGACCGCCAGCGGGTTGGCCGGCGCGGGCGCGGGCGCGACGCCCTTGAGGAGGCGACCGAGGGCCACCAGCTCGTCCTCGGTCATGTCGCGGACGTCGACGTCGACCCGATCGATCCCCTCCACCTCGCCGACGGTCTCGATGATCCGACGACGCAGCTCCGCACGGGAGGCGTCGCCCGGGAGCGGGACCGCCACCGCCACCACCGCAGTGCGGCCATCGACGGCCACGCCCTGCACCATGCCCAGCTCGACGATCGATCGGCGCAGCTCGGGCTCCTCGACCGCAGCGAGGGCGGCCTGGACGTCCAGAGCTTCAGGCATGAGGGCTCCTGGGGGATTTCCACTACGTACGTAGGTAGAATACGGCCCATGGACCCCGAGGCCCTCACCGCGGACGAGTTCAACTCGGTGGTGAGCGCGGTCACGAACGCGTTCGGCGACCCCACCCGGCGGGAGATCTACCTCTTCGCCCGCGACACCGGGAGCGCCGGGGTCACCGCCGGCGCGGTGGCCGAGCAGTTCGAGCTGCATCCCAACGTCGCCCGCCACCACCTCGAGAAGCTCACGGGCGGCGGCTACCTCGTCGTCGAGGTCGGCACGCCCGCCGACGGTCCGGCGAGGGCGGCCGGGCGTCCGTCGAAGCGCTACCTCGCGGGTCCGCTTGACGCCACCCTCGCGCTCCCCCTCAAGCACGACGACCTGCTCGGCGGTTTGCTGGCGCGGGCGCTCGACGCCATCGGGCCCGCGCAGGCCGAGGCGCTGGCCGACGAGGTGGGGTTCGAGTACGGCACCGTCCTCGCCGCCCGCATGGACCCCACCGAGGGCCACCGCTCGGTGCGCGCCGCGCTCACCGCGGTGGCCGACGCGCTCACCGCCCACGGCTTCGCCGCGCACACCGAGGCCCGCGAGGGCGGGCTCGCGATCGTGTCGGAGTGCTGCCCGTTCGGCGAGACCGCGCAGCAGTACCCGCACGTCGTGTGCGCGCTCGACCGCGGCATGATCCGCGGGATGCTCGCCGGTCTCTACGGCGAGACGTCACCGCAGTTCGAGACCAGCCGCCCCGATGGCGGCGATCACTGCGTCGCCCGCGTCTGACCCACCGTCGTGGCTCGCGCCTACCTCGATCACGCGTCGTCGTCACCACTGCGACCGATCGCGCTCGAGGCGATGCTCCCGTACCTGCGGGAGCATCACGCCGATCCCGGCCGTCTGCACGCCGAAGGGCACGTGACGCGCATCGCGGTGGAGGAGGCGCGTGAGCAGGTTGCCGCGCGGTTCGGTTCGCGACCGCGTGAAGTGGTCTTCACCGCCACCGGCACCGAAGCGGTCGACAGCGCGATCTTCGGCGCCCTCGCCCGCGCCGGTGGTGGCCACGTGGTGACCACGGCGGTCGAGCACTCGTCGGTGCTCGACGCAGTCGCACGCGGCGCCGACGACGTCACCATCGTGGGCGTCGATCGTCGGGGCCGCTTCGACGCCGACGCGGTCGCCGCCGCGGTGCGGCCCGAGACCGCGCTCGTGTCCGTGCAGCTCGCCAACCACGAGGTGGGCACGCTCCAGCCGGCGGCGGAGGTCGTCCGCCTCGTGCACGAGCACCACGACGCGACCGTGCACGTCGACGCCTGCGCGGCGGCGGGGTACGTACCGGTCGACTTCGGCCGGCTCGGCGCCGACCTGTGCTCGGTCACCGGGCACACCTTCGGCGGCCCGAAGGGCGCGGCCGCGCTGCTCGTGCGCCGCGGCCTGCGCTTCCCACCGTTCGTGGTCGGCGGAGCCCAGGAACGGGCCCGACGGGCGGGCATCGAGAACGTCCCCGCCATCGTCGGCTTCGGCGCCGCGTGCACCGCGATTGGTGACGACGAGGAGCCGCGCGAACGAGCGTTGGCGGACCGGCTCGTGGCCGGCACCCTCCGGCGCGTCGACGGCGTCGAGCGCTACGGCGATCCCGACGCGTGCCTCCCGCACCTCGTGTGCCTCGGCGTCGAGGGCGTGGAAGCGGAGCCGATCCTGCTCGCGCTCGACCAGCGCGGCGTCGCGGTGCACTCCGGGTCGTCCTGCTCCAGCGAGTCGTTGGAACCGTCGCCCGTCCTCGCCGCGATGGGGGTCGACGCCGATCGCTCGTTGCGCGCCAGCGTGGGCTGGTCGTCGACCGAGGACGAGGTCGAGGCGTTCCTCGACGCGCTGCCGGTGGTCGTCGGTTTGCTGCGGGACCTCCGGAAGTAGCGCCAGAAGCAGAAACGGCCTGCGTCGGTAAGCTGCGCGGCATGACAACGCATGACTGGCCCGCCCTCTCTGCCGCGCTCACCGACACCCTCCATCTGTCGGCGCCGCCGCTCGCGATCACGTTCTCCGACGCGCCACTCGCCGGGGTCCCCATGTTCGACGAACCGATGCCCGAACCCCTCCCCGACGGTCGCACCGGTCGTGTTCCCGCAGGCTGCGTCTTCTGGATGAAGGCCGCCGACCGGACGTTCGGCACGGTGGCCGAGGACCACGGCAACTGCAGCGTCGGCAGCGTCACCCACGGCTTCAAGACGCTCGAAGAGGTCGCGGGCAACTCCGACGTCGCCGCGCTCCTCGACTCGGGATGGGTGACGATGGACGTCGTGCCGCAGATCCCGGTGGTGCACGAGAAGCCGGGCGCGGTGACCTACGGGCCGCTCGCCGAGACCCCGGTCGACCCCGACGTCGTGTTCGTGCGCGTCACCGGTCGCCAGATGATGGTGCTCTCCGATGCCATCCCGAACCTGCGCATCGAGGGCAAGCCGCAGTGCCACATCGTGGCGCTGGCCAAGGAGGAAGGCGTGCCCGCCGCCAGCGTCGGATGCGCGCTGAGCCGCGTTCGCACCGGCATGTCACCCACCGAGATGACGTGCGCGATCCCGGCCGCGCAGCTGGCCGACATCGTCACGTCCGTGCAGCAGCACGCGGGCGCCGACAACACGGTCGCGAAGTACGCCGCCGAAGACGCGACGCGCTTCTGAACCGCGTGCTACTTCTTGGCGGCCTCGTAGTACGGGTTGTCGCCCGAGGCGTGGTCGGTGACGTCGACCACTTCCCTGATCTCGGGCACCGTGTCGAGGATCGCGACCTCGATGCCCTGGCTGAGCGTGACCGCGGCCATGCCACAGCCCTGGCACCCGCCGCCCATCCGCAGGTATGCGATCGAGTCCTCGACCGCCACGAGCTCCGCGTACCCACCGTGTGACGCGATCGCGGGGTTGATCTGCTCCTCGAGCACCTGGATCACCCGCTGCGGGATCTCACCCGACAGGTCGGCTTCCGGCCGGTTGGCGACGCGTGCCACCGGCGGCAGCGGGCGGTTCGGGTTCTGCATCACCATGCCGCCGTTGAACGCGAGCGTGGCGCCGCGCAGCAGGTCGATGCTCTCGGCGGGGATCGCGATCGCGAGGTCGCCGTCGCGCTCGACGAGCACGTCGGCGTCGAGCTCGGCGGTGGGCCGGAACTCCATCAGATAGGTGTAGGCGCCGTTGGCCTCGCCGTTGACCTCGACCCAGAGCGCGAGGGTGTCGGGCTCGGCTTCGCTGTTGCGGACCTCGAGCACCTTCTGCTGTGCCTCGGGCGAGATGGCAAGGACGTCGGTCACAGCCACCATGATAGGGGCGTGCTGCGCGTTCTCCTCCTGCTCCCCACATCGACCTACCGGGCACCCGATTTCGTACGGGCCGCCACCCGGCTCGGCGTCGAGGTCGTGGTCGGGTCGGACGAGATGCCCCTCCTCCTCGAAGGAAGCTCCGAGCGGGCCCTCGTGGTGCCGCTCGACGAGCCGGAGGCCGCTGCGGAGCTGATCGTGGCGCTGGACGACCGCCGAGGTGTGGACGCGGTCGTGGCGGTCGACGACCGCGGCGTCATGGTGGCCGCGACCGCCGGCGAGCGCCTGGGCTTCCCGCACAACCCGCCCGACGCGGTGGCGGCCACCCGCGACAAGGCGGCGATGCGCCGGGCCCTGGGCGCGGCCGAGGTGCCCCAGCCGGCGTTCGTCGTGACCGATGGCACCGACCCGTCGACGGCCCTGCCCGACCCGGCCGACTTCCCGTTCCCCTGGGTGGTGAAGCCGGTCGACCGCTCCGGCAGCCAGGGCGTGATCCGCGCCGACGACGTCGACTCGGCGCGGGCGGCGGCGAGCCGCATCCGGATGGTCAGCGACGGGCCGTTGCTGGTCGAGCAGTACGTGCCCGGCGTCGAGATCGCGATCGAGGGGCTGCTGCGCGACGGCGAGCTCACCGTGCTCGCGGTGTTCGACAAGCCCGACCCTCTCGTCGGTCCCTACTTCGAGGAGACCATCTACGTCACGCCGTCGCGCCTGCCTCCCGAGGCGCTGGGTCGCGCCGAGATCGTCACCGCACGTGCCTGCGCGGCGATCGGCCTCGTGGAGGGGCCCGTACACGCGGAGTTGCGGCTGGACCTCGACGGTGACGGTGACCGCGTGCACGTGATCGAGGTCGCCGCCCGCTCGATCGGAGGCCTGTGCGCGCGCACGCTGCGCTTCGGCGCCGGCATTGCGCTCGAGGAGCTGGTGCTGCGACACGCGCTGGGGTTGTCGCTCGACGGCCTCGAACGGGAGTCTGCCGCGTCGGGCGTGATGATGCTGCCGATTCCCGCTGCCGGCACGTTGCGCGAGGTCGGCGGGCAGGACGCGGCGCGTGTCGTCCCGGGCGTCACGGGTCTGGAGATCACCATCCCGCGCGGCCGTCCGGTCGTCCCGCTGCCGGAGGGCAACCGCTATCTCGGGTTCGTGTTCGCACGGGGCGACACGCCCGATGCCGTCGAGGGCTCCCTGCGCGCCGCCCACGCCGCCCTCGACGTCGTCATCGACACCTAGCCTGGACCGGGTGCGGATCCTCCTCGTCGCCACCTACGAGCTCGGCCAGCAGCCGGGCGCGGTCGGAGCCGCGGTGGCGCACCTGCGCGAGCACGGCCACGACGTGCGTGCGCTCGACGTGTCCGTCGACCCGTGGGACCCCTCGGCAGTCGAGTGGGCCGACGAGGTGGCGTTCTCGGTGCCGATGCACACGGCGACCCGACTCGCCCGCGACCTCGCTCGAGGCGTCGACAAGCCGGTGCGCGTCTTCGGCCTCTACGCGGAGCAGTGCCGAGACTTCGGTGAGCCGGTGGCGTGGGCAATCGAACGAGGTGGTGATCTCCCGGCACGCGACCTGCTGCAGCCGCTCGACCGCTACGCGCGGCTCGAGATCGGTGGCGAGCAGCGACTCGTCGGATCGGTCCTGGCCACCCACGGGTGCGCACACCGGTGCCGCCACTGTCCGGTGCCGGTGGTGTTCGACGGCCGCATCCGTCGGGTCGACGAGCAGTCGGTGCTCGCCGACGTCGAGCAGCTCGTCGACGCCGGCGCCCGCCACATCTCGTTCGGCGATCCCGACTTCCTCAACGCGCCGCCGCATTCGCTCCGCATCGTCACCGCCGTGCACGAGCGGTTTTCCGACGTCACCTTCGACTGCACGGTCAAGGTGGAGCACGTCCTCCGCCATGCCGACCTCTGGCCGGGCTTCGCCGCCTCCGGATGCGTGTTCGTCGTCTCCGCCTTCGAATCGGTCGACGACGCCGTGCTCGACGCGTCTCGACAAGGGCCACACCGCCGCCGACGCCTCGCGCGCGGTCACGATCCTGCGCGACGCCGACATCGAGGTGCGGCCGTCGTGGTTGCCGTTCACTCCCTGGACAACCCTCGACGACGTGACCGCACTCCTCGACTTCGTGTACGGGCACGACCTGGTCGGCAGCATCGACCCCGTGCAGTACAGCGTGCGGCTGCTGCTCCCCGAGGGCTCGCTGCTCCTCGACCACCCCGACCTCGTACCGTTCGTCGGCCCGTGGGACCCCGAGCGGTCCACCTACACGTGGGCGTCCGCCGATCCCGCCGTCGACGCGCTGCAGCAACGCATCGCCGCCATCGTGGCCGGCAGCGAGGTCGACGGCGCGGACGATCCCGTGGCCGTCTACGCCCGCGTGCGCGACGCCGCCGGCGCGTCACCGGTCGACTTGTCGCACGTCACCACCGGCCGCCCCCGACTCAGCGAGAGCTGGTTCTGCTGCGCCGAGCCGACGGAGCTCCAGCTCACCGCCATCCGTTCCTGCGTCACGACAGGCGAATAGTTCGCCTCTGGCGACGCAGAAACGGGGAGGGGTCAGCCGCCCCGCAGCACGTTGAGCGCGGAGCCGGCGCGGAACCAGGCGACATGCTCCTCGGACATCGTGTGGGTGGTGACGATGGTGTCGCTCGTGCCGTTGGCGTGGTGGACGACCACCTCGACCGGACGGCCCGGGGCGAGGTCGGCCAGCCCCACGATGTCGATCGTGTCGTCGGCCTGGATGCGCTCGTAGTCGTCGGGGTTGGCGAACGTGAGCGCGAGCACACCCTGCTTCTTGAGGTTGGCCTCGTGGATGCGGGCGAACGAGCGCACGATGACGGCACGGCCGTTCATGTAGCGCGGCTCCATCGCCGCGTGCTCACGCGAGGAACCCTCGCCGTAGTTCTCGTCGCCGATGGCGACCCACCAGATGCCCGCGTCCTTGTAGCGCTTGGCGAGGTCGGGCAGGGGCACGATCACTGGCTCGGTCGGGCTGTCGCGCACGTCGACGCCCGATCCCGGGGGCTCGAGCGCGAACGCGTTGTTCACGCCGATGAACAGGTTCCCCGAGATGTTGGTGAGATGGCCGCGGAACTTCAGCCACGGCCCCGCGGGCGAGATGTGGTCGGTGGTGCACTTGCCCACCGCCTTCATCAGCACCTGCATGCCGGTGAAGTCGTTGCCGTCCCACGCGGGGAACGGCGCCAGCAGCTCGAGGCGCTCCGAGTCCGGCTTCACGACGACGTCGACCGACGACGGGTCGTCGGACGGCGGGAGGAACCCGGACTCGCCGGGGTCGAAGCCCTTGGCCGGCAGCTCGTCGGCCGACGGCGCGTCGAGCTGCACCTCGGTCCCGTCGGGAGCCACCACGGGCTCACGCACGAAGTCGACGTCGAGGCGCCCGGTGAGCGCCATGGCCGTGACCGTCTCCGGCGAGCCGATGAACGACAGCGTGGCCGCGTTGCCGTCGTTGCGGGCGGGGAAGTTGCGGTTGAACGACGAGACGATCGTGTTGGTCTCACCCTTCTGGATGTCGTCGCGCTGCCACTGCCCGATGCAGGGACCGCAGGCGTTGGCGAGCACGGTCGCGCCGATCGCCTCGAGGTCGGCCAGCAGGCCGTCGCGCTCGATGGTGGCGCGCACCTGTTCCGAGCCGGGCGTGATGAGGAGCGGCGTCTTCACCCGCAGCCCCGCCGCACTGGCCTGACGCGCCACGTTGGCGGCGCGACCGATGTCCTCGTACGACGAGTTGGTGCACGATCCCACCAGTGCGTAGCTGATGTCGACGGGGTAGCCCTCTTGACGAGCCGCCGCGCCGACCTCGGAGATGGGACGGTCGAGATCGGGCGTGTGCGGGCCGACCAGGTGCGGCTCGAGCTCGTCGAGGTCGATGTCGATCACGCGGTCGAAGAACCGTTCGGGATCGTCCATCACCTCGGGATCGATGCGCAGGTGCTCGGCGTGCGCGTCGGCGAGATCCGCCAGCGCCTCACGCCCGGTCGACTTCAGGTACGCGGCCGAGCGGGCGTCGTAGGGGAAGAGCGAGCACGTGGCACCGATCTCGGCACCCATGTTGCAGATCGTCGCCTTGCCGGTGGCGGAGATCGACTCCGCGCCGGGGCCGAAGTACTCGACGATCGCGCCGGTCCCGCCCTTCACCGTGAGGATGCCCGCGACTTTGAGGATGACGTCCTTCGCCGCGGCCCAACCCGAGAGCTCACCGCGCAGGTGCACCCCGATCACCTTGGGGACGCGCGTGTTGAACGGCCAGCCCGCCATCACGTCGACCGCGTCGGCGCCGCCGACCCCGATCGCCACCATGCCGAGTCCGCCCGCGTTGGGCGTGTGGCTGTCGGTGCCGATCATCATCCCGCCCGGGAACGCGTACTGCTCGAGCACGACCTGGTGGATGATCCCCGAGCCCGGCTTCCAGAAACCGATGCCGTACTTGGCCGACACCGAGCGCAGGAACTCGTACACCTCGGAGTTCACGTCGAGCGCGTTCTTGAGGTCGGCGGCGGCGCCCACGCGGGCCTGGATCAGGTGGTCGCAGTGGACGGTGCTGGGCACCTGCACGGTGGGGAGACCCGCGGTCATGAACTGGAGCAACGCCATCTGCGCGGTGGCGTCCTGCATGGCGACGCGGTCGGGGCGGTAGTCGGCGTAGTCGGCGCCCCGCTCGAGCCCCACGGTGCCGGGGTCGTCGGCGTGGGCGAAGAGGATCTTCTCCGCGAAGGTCAGGGGTCGACCGAGTCGGCGACGGGCATCGCCGAGCGCCCGGGGGTAGCGCGCGTACGCGGTCTCGACGAGCTCGAGCGGCGTGGTGGGGCCGACAGTCGTAGCCATGTGCACCTCATTGTTGCGACGTTGTCGTCTTCGTCTGCGTTGTGTCGTCCCCCCGAATCTACGCCCGGCCAACGCCCCGGCACGCCTCCGGCGTCGGTGGACCATCTCGATTCAGTGGCTTTTCCACGCCTCGGGGTCGTCGGCGAGCTTCTCGATCTGGCGGGGCAGCTTGCCGGCGGCGACGTCGGCGACGGTCACCTTCTCGAGCACGCTGCGCAACGCCGCCCGCACTGCGATCCACACCTCGGGCAGCTTCTCCGCCGGGCCCTCGTAGGTCAGCGACTCGGGCCGGATGTCTCGCACGGCCGCGAGCGGACCTTCGATCGCACGCATGACATCGGCCAGCGTGATCAGCTTCGCGGGCCGGGCGAGCCGCGACCCCCCGTCGGCGCCGCGATGCGTGGCGACGATCCCGGCGCGTCGGAGGTCGGTGAGGATGTTGTCGAGGAAGTGGCGGGGGATGGCCTGTGCCTCGGCGATGCGGTCGGCCTTCACCAGCCCGCCGTCGGCCGCCGCCAGCTCGAGCACCGCTCGGACCGCGTAGTCGGCCTTCGCTGTCACCTTCATCGCCCACCTCCGCGTTGCCCGGCCGGCCCGCAAAACCCTACAATGTCGACAAGCTCAGTTGGATTTACCAGGACCTCGTCCCGAAGAACATCTCCCCGAAGAACCTCTTCCCGAAGAGAATGGCCCATGGACCTCGATTTCGGCATCGCGCTCGCCGGCTTCTTGGTCGGGATCGTCGTGGGACTCACCGGGATGGGTGGCGGTGCGCTGATGACGCCCGTGCTCGTGCTCGGCTTCGGCATCAAACCGCTCGCGGCGGTCTCCAGCGACCTCGTCGCGGCCGTGGTGATGAAGCCGATCGGTGGCGGCATCCACTTCCGTCGCGGGACCGTGCACACCGGCCTGGTGAAGTGGCTCGCGTTCGGATCGGTACCGGGTGCCCTCTTCGGCTCGTACGTGATCTCGCACATCGGCGGCGACGTCGGCGACACCATCGAGACCGTGCTCGGCGTGGTGCTGCTGGTCGCGGCCGCGGCCATGGTCGTGCGCTTGTACCTCAGCCGCCACCGCGGGACCGGCGTCGAGGGCGAGGAGGCACGCCGAGTGCAGGTGCGCCGGGCGGCGACCCTGACCGTCGGGCTCGTGGGCGGGACCATCGTGGGCATGACGTCGGTGGGCTCCGGCTCGCTGATGATCGTGGCGCTCATGCTGCTCTACCCGACGTTGTCGTCGCGCGAGCTCGTGGGCACCGACCTCGTGCAGGCGGTGCCCCTGGTGCTCGCCGCCGCGATCGGCCACCTCATCTGGGGGGAGTTCGAGCTCGGGATCACCAGCTCCCTGCTCATCGGCAGCATCCCCGGCGTGATCATCGGCGCGCAGATCTCATCGCGCGCTCCCGACCGCTTCATCCGGCCCGTCCTCGTGCTCGTGCTCGCGCTCACCGGCCTCAAGCTCCTCGGTGTGCCGAACGAGGCGTTGCTGGCGATCCTCGTGCTCGCGCTCGTCGGCGGCGGCGTGACGTGGTTCGTCACGCGGCGACGCGCTCGCGCGCGGCACGCAAGGACGGCGGCGTCGGCGTCACCAGGTTGAGCACCCGGCTGAGTGCGAACACCGAGGTGCGCACGGGGAGCTTGGCCGGCGGGAACCACGGGATGCGGTAGAGCCGGCGCGCGTACGCCGGCATGATGGCGATGGCCGCCGTCGTCGGGATGGCCCACAACGGTCGGTACTTCAGGTCCATGGGCGGGAACAGCACGACTCGCAGACCCTCGAACGCGGCCGGCGACGCCCGCAGTCCGCGTACCGACAACAGGTAGTCGCGCACGTCACCCTCGGTGCGCGGCGCGCGTCCGGGCGGGAGCTCGACCATCTCCGCGACCCGCGCCATCTCGCTGACGTACCGGTCGCCGTCGTCGGCGGTGATCCGTCCGGCGTAGGTCCGGTACGCGAGCAGGAACGATTCCACCTCGACCGCGTGGATCCACAACAGGAGGTCGGGGTCGTTGGCTGCGTACGCCTCGCCCGTGACCGGATCGACGCCGTGGATGTGCTCGTGCACCTTGCGCACGATCGCCGCCGCCGCTTCCGCGGCTTCGGTGTCGCCGTAGGTGGTGGCGACCACGAACTGCGTCGTGCGCGCCAGGCGTCCCCACGGGTCTTCGCGGAACGCACTGTGCTGGTCGACCGCGGCCATGGCCCGCGGTTCAAGCCCCTGCACGAGCAGCGCTCGCAGTCCGCCGATGAGCATGGCCGGATCCGCATGGATCCGCCACGCGACGCTGTCGGGCCCGAAGATCCCTGCGTCGCCGCTCATGCTGGAACGTTACGCACTGAGCTCAGGAGGGCCGTTCTTCGATGTTGACCGACTGCATCACGTCGCCACGCTGGGTCGCCAGCGCGACGTCCATGCCCTGCACGACGTAACCGAAGAGGTTGTAGCTCTTGGTGAGGTTTCGGGTGCAGTCGGCGGTGGTGATGAAGAACTGCGAGCCGTTGGTGTTCGGACCGGCGTTGGCCATCGCCACCGCGCCGAGCGTGTACTCGCCGAGCACCGGCTCGTCGTCCCACTTGTACCCGGGTCCGCCGGTGCCGCGACCGTCGGGGTCGCCGCCCTGGATCACGAAGCCGGGCTCCACCCGGTGGAAGGTGAGGCCGTCGTAGAAGCCGGCACGCGCGAGCGCGACGAAGTGGTTCACCGTGTTGGGCGCGAGCTTCGGGTCGAGGTCGGCGACGATCTGACCCCGGTCGGTGACGATCGTCGCGCGGTAGATCTTGTCGGTGTCGATCTCGAACGCGGGAGGCTGCGCCATGGTCACTTCTTCTTCCTCGTCGTGGACGTCGGAGGCACCGTAGTCGAAGGCGTTTCGAGCGCTGTCGTGACCTGGGCCAGCAGACGCGCGCGCCTTTTCGGCCCACGTGCCGTCGGGCGCTCGACGCAGGTAGCTCTGCAGGTCGACCTGCGCACGCGCGTAGTCGCGCAGCGACTGCGAGTAGAGCACGGCGCGGAAGTAGTAGCTGTCGGGGTAGTCGGGCCCGACCGTGATCGCCGTGGTGAAGCCCGCCAACGCCTGCGTCGACGAGCTGCTTGCTTCGCCGACGCGTCGGGCGCGAGCTCCGACGCGAGGTAGATCAGCCGCGCCGCGTTGGCGTTGGCCTCGGGTCGGTTGCGCGTCGATGGTGATGCGCGGCGTCGGACTGCTTCAACGCGTTCTGCAGGTCGCCGTTCTCCTCGTACGGCGCGCGCGAGCTCGAGTCGGAGGTCGTAGTCGTCAGGGCTCGCGTTGACCTGCTTCTGCAGCTCCGCGATCTTCTGCGCCAGCGCACGACCGGCTGCGTTCGTGGTCGACGGTGCGGCCGCGGAGTTGCCCGACGCGGTCTGGCCGGGGAGGCGGGCACCGAGCGCGTACGCCAGCGACGTGCCTGCGGCGATCGCGAACACCAGCACCACGCTCACGAGCACGACACGCCGGCGCGTCCGGTTCGGCGAACGGGGCGCGCGGTGCGGGCGTGACGTCGACGCCGTCGCGCAGCGTCCGGATGACGGCCGCCGCACGCGCGGTGTAGTCGTCGTGCAGCTCGGTGTACGACTCGTCGTCGATGCCGCCGCTCTCGTGCTCGAGCTCGAGGTCGTCGAGCGACTGCATCAGGAAGTCGCGCTCTTCCTCGAGCTGGCGGCGCCGTTCCGGATCGAGCTGGTCAGCCATAGGTGTCGTCCACGCCTTGGGGGCCTTCCGGCTCGGGGGCTTCGGGTTCGTCGTCACGCTCGCGCTCGACCAGTCGCTCGTCGGCCTCGGTGGCGTGGAGGTGCGGCTGGTCGCGGTTGCGCCGCAGTGCGAACACGATGCCCGTGGCGCCCAGCGCCACGACCACGATCGGGAGGATCCACACCAGGAGGCTGACACCGGAGCCCTGCGGTGCGAGCAGGATCGACTCGCCGTAGTTGTCGATGTAGGCCTGGCGGATCTCCGCGTCGCTCTGCCCGGCCTTGATGCGCCGCTTGATGTCGGCACCGGATCGCGCGGGAGGTCGGCGCCTGGCTGTCGGCCACCGAGAGGCCCTGGCACTCCGGGCACTTCAGCTGGGTCTCCAGAGTCGTGGGCGCGCGCCGCGGGCGACTGCGAGCCGCTCGGCCACAGCACCACCGCGAGGGCGATGACCACGACGACACCCAGCGCGATCCATGCGCCCCACCGTCGGATCACCCCGTCTGCCGCGCCGCGGCGAGGAACGTGTCGAGCTCACCGGATGCCATCGGTCCGATCTTCGCCGCAGCCACGACCCCACTCGGCGAGATGGCATAGGTCTCCGGCTGTCCACGCGTGCCGAAGTCGAGCGCCGCCAGCGATTTCGGATCGAGCGCGATCGTCCAGCCGACGTCGTCGTCCTTCACGTACGCCGCGCACGGTGTCGGTCTCGTCGTCACGGACGATGCCGATCATGGCGAAGTCGGGGTCGTCCTTGTGCGCGGCGTAGAACTTCTTCAGGAGGGGCTCCTCCTCCTGGCACGGGATGCACCACGAGTTCCAGAAGTTCACGATCGCCGACTTGCCCGCGATGTCGGCCAGCGTCACCCGCCCGCCGTTGAGGTTCGGGAGGTTGAAGCTCGGGTGCGGCCTTGCCGACGAGGTGGCTCTGCCTCGCGTCCTCCTGCGGGTCGCTGCCGACGTTGAGCGCGAGCACCACGCCGAAGACGATCACGACGACGCGCGACCGCGAGCGCGGCGATGCGCGCCGGGTGCTTCACACCGGCACCTCTGCTTCGCGCGTCCTTCCGCGATCGCGGCGTCGGGGTTGCCAGCGGGACCGGCGCGAGGTCGTCGGACGGGATCGGGCGCGGGACGACGGCGCAGGCGCGGTGCGAGGGCGAGGATCGTGCCGAGGGCCATGAAGCCGCCACCGATCCACAGCCACACGATGAGCGCGTTGATGCGCACGCCGAGCGTGATCTCGCGCTTGCGCGTTCGGCGACGAGACCAGCGTGAGGTACACGTCGTCGACCAGCCCGGTGTGCACCGACGGCGTGCCGATGCCCTCGGTGCTGTTCGGGTACGTGGAGATCGCCGGCGCGTACGTGCCGAGCTCGCGGTCGCCCTTCTCGACCCTGATGTCGGCGGACACCGTGGTCTTCTGGTCGCTGACCGCACGTGTGCGAGCCGAGGTAGGTGACGGTGTAGCCCGACACCGTCGCCGACTCGCCCTTCTTCAGCTTCACGTCGCGGTTCGCGCCGTAGGCCGACGACGCCGCCAGCACGACCGCGATGAGCACGACACCGAAGTGCACGACGAGCCCGCCGTAGAGGCGTGGGTTCGACCGCGTCGCGCGCCCGAGCGCGACCGCGCGCGACTCACCCAGCGCGCGGCGGCGACCGCGGATGCCGAGCACGAACTGGCGGACGATGCCCGCGGTCGCGAACGCGCCGAGGCCGTAGGCGAGGATCTCGGCGAGGCCGCGGGCGCCGAGGATCACCGCGACCAGCATGGTGAGCCCGCCGATCCACGCCGGGCACGAGCAGCCGGTTGCGCACCACTTCGCCGCTCGTCGCGCGCCACGGCAGCGCGGGCGCCGCCGCCATCAGGAACAGCAGCGCGAGCCCGATGGGCGTGGCCATGCGGTCGAAGTAGGGCTCCCCCACCGAGAGGCGACTGCCGCGCAGCGCCTCGGCGATGAGCGGGAACACGGTGCCGAGCAGCACCACGAACGCGAGCGCCGCGAACAGCAGGTTGTTAGCGAGGAACGCCGACTCGCGCGACACCGCGGAGTCGATGCGCCCGGGCGCGCGCAGCTTGTCGCCCCGCCAGGCGATGAGGCCGATGCCGGTGGCGGCGACGACGCCGAAGAACGTGAGCAGCCACGGGCCGATGTCGGACTGCGTGAACGCGTGCACGCGAGTCGATGACGCCCGAGCGGGTGAGGAACGTGCCGAGGATGGTGAGGCAGAACGTCGCGATCACCAGCGACAGGTTCCAGACGCGCAGCATCCCGCGGCGCTCCTGCACGATCACCGAGTGGATGAACGCGGTCGCGGTGAGCCAGGGCAGGAACGACGCGTTCTCCACCGGGTCCCACGCCCAGAACCCGCCCCAGCCGAGCACCTCGTAGCTCCACCACGCGCCGAGGATGATGCCGAGGGTGAGGAAGCCCCAGGCCACGAGCGTCGCCCGGCGGGTGTCGCCGAGCCAGCCCTCACCGAAGCGACCGGTGACCAGCGCGGCGATGCCGAACATGAACGGCACCGTGAACCCGACGTATCCCAGGTAGAGGATCGGCGGGTGGAACGCCATGAGGATGTGGTTCTGCAGGAGCGGGTTGGGCCCGCGCCCGTCGAAGCGGCACCGTCGACAGCTCGCGGAACGGGTTCGCGGGCCCGAGCATGAGCGCGAAGAAGAACAGCGCGACGACGAGACCGGTGATGATCGCGACCGCCACCAGCGGGTCGTGCCGCGCGCCTGCGGAACTTCAGCGCGCGACGAACGTGAGGTAGCCGCCGAGGATGACCGCCCAGAGCAGGATCGAGCCCTCGAGCGCGGCCCACAGTCCGGTGATGCGTGTAGAGCAGCGGCGTGCCGCGTCGCGTTGTTCTCGGCGACGTAGCGCAGCGAGAAGTCGTGGCTGATCAGCGCCCACTCCATCACGCCCGCCGCCGCGAGCGCGGCGATGAGCACCGCGAAGACGCACCGACGCCCGAAGCGCAGGAGGAACGCGTCGCGCAGTCTGCAGCCCGGCGAGGAGGGCGGTGATGCCGATCACCGCGGCGCCGGCTCCGAACGCGACCGACGCGTATCCGAGCGCCGCCTTCACGCTGCCCTCACGCTGCCTTCTTGGCCGGCGGCCTTGTTCGTGTCGACCTTCGGCGGCGTGTAGTCGGCGCCGTGCTTGATCAGGATGCGGTCGGAGAGGAACGGCGCGTCGGCTGCGCCCTCGACGCCCAGTGACCCTCCACCACGACCGGCGCGCCGTTCTTGAACAAGGCCGGGGGGTCGCCGTCGTGGTGGACGGCGACGGTGTTCTTGCCGTCGGTGACCCGGAAGTTCACGCCGTTCGTCTTGGAGTCGATCGAGTGGTCGACCACGACCCCCGGCGAGGCGGAAGCGCGACGTTCCCTTCGTCCTTGCGGTTGTTCACCGCTTCGGTGACGGTGCGGAAGTAGACGACGTTCTCGGAGAGCACGACCGCCAGCACGATGATGGCGACCACCGCCACCACGCAGCCGCCGATCGCGACGATGTAGCGGCCGCGCCGCTGGGGTCGCGGACGGGGGGCGGGCGCCGAGGGGGGCGAGGCGACCGTCGTCACTCCTGGCCTCGTGACCGCTCTGCTCGCTTCGTGCGCTGCATGATCCAGAGCCAGTAGGCACCGATCACCGCGAACGTGAGCACCCAGCCGGTGATGACGTACTCGGCGAAGTTCACGGCGTCACCGCCCCGACCCGCTCGGCGATCGCCTGCTCCACTTCGCGCTCCTCGCGGTCCTCGTCGAGCGCGAGCAGGTGGTAGCGCTTGTCGAGGAGGTACACGAAGAGCAGCGTGAACGCGAGCACGCCGAACCAGAGCGTGAACGCCATGACTCCGTGGATCTTGGCGTCGAGACGTTCGTTGAACACCGTGCCCTGCTGGTGCAGCGTGCGCCACCAGTTCACCGAGAAGTGCACGATCGGCACGTCGACGAATGCGATGAGCGCGGCGATCGCGCAGCGCTTCGCGCGCGCCTCGGGTGCGGCGGGGATGCGTCGCAGCGCGAGGTATCCGAGATAGAGGAAGAACAGCACTGCGGTGGTGACGAGCCGCGCGTCCCACGCCCACCAGACACCCCACACCGGCCGCCCCCAGAGCGAGCCGAGGATCAGGGTGAGCGCGGTGAAGATCACACCCAGCTCCGCCGACGCGCCGGCGATGCGGTCCCACACCGTGGCCCGCGTGCGCGGCCACAGCCACAGGGCGGAGCCGAGCGACGTGATGCCGAACGCGAGGTACGCGATCCACGCCGCCGGCACGTGCAGGTACATGAGGCGTTGCGCGTCGCCCTGCACCTCGTCCTTCGGCGCGCCCCACAGCCCGAACAGCGCGAGCACGATCACCGACACCAGCGCCAGCCAGCCGAGCAGCTTGCTCAGCTGGGGCTTCAGCAGTCTCGTTCCGTCGTTCATGCTTCCTCCAGGAGCGGGCCGAAGGCCAGCATCCCGATCGCCGTGAAGAGCAGCGCGAACACCGCCGAGGAGCGCGACCCAGGGCCAAGCGTCCGACGGTATGCCGTCGATCGCCGCTTCCCAGGCTCGGGTGGCCCCGAGGAGGACCGGCGCCACCACCGGGAGCAGGAGCACCGGCACCAAGGTCTCGCGCACCCGCACTCCCGCGGCGAGCACGCCGTAGAGGGTACCGGTGGCCGCCACACCCACGGTCGCGGCGAGGGTGGCCAGCACCAGGGGCACCAACGTGTTCAGCTCGATGCCGTAGACGAGCACCACCGTCGCCGCCAGCACCACCTCGAGGGCCAGCAGTTGCAGCGCGATGGCGGCGGCCTTCCCCAGGAACAGCGCAGGTCCGTCGAGGCCGGACAGGCGGAGACCGTCGCGCGCGCCGTTGTCGGCCTCGATGCTGAACGAGCGCGACACCGCAAGGAGCGCAGCCAGCAGGACGGTCACCCAGAAGAGACCGGGCGCGACCCGCTGCAGGATGCCGCGGTCGGGATCGAGCGCGAACGCGAACAGCAGGAGCACGATCAGCCCGAACGGGACGATCTGCTGCGCGGTCACGCGGGTGCGGGCCTCGATCCGCAGGTCCTTCCCCGCGACCAGCCACACCTCGCGCCACAGCGTCACGCCGCCTCCATCACGCGACGCCCCGATCGGTCGACTCGTCCACGTCGGGCACTGGCTCGACGATCGGGCCCAGCTGGGTCTGTCCGGCGGTGATGACGACCTCGCGGGTCGCAAGCTCCACGCGCGTGGTCGAGCTCGTGGGAGGCCACCAGCACGGTGCGCGCCTCGGACGGTGCTGCGCGCACGACGTCGTCGAGGACCTCCCGGCCCTCGGCGTCGAGGCCCGCGTGGGGCTCGTCGAGCAGGAGCAGGCGCGGGTCGCGCGACAGCGCGACCGCCACCGCGAGGCGTCGACGTTGCCCCATCGAGAGGCGGCGGTGCACGACGTCGGCCTGACGGGCGAGGCCGAGTCGCTCGAGCGCGGTGTCGGCATCGCCGTCTTCGCGGCCCGCGGCCTTGGCCGCGAAGTGCAGGTTCTCCCGCACGGTGAGGTCGTCGTAGCAGAAGGTCTCGTGGCCGACGAGCGCGAGGTCGCGCCGTGCGCCCTTGCGGTCGACGGCGAGGTCGTGGTCGAGCACCACCGCCTCGCCCGAGTACAGCGGCACGAGGCCGGCGAGCAGCCGGAGCAGCGTGGTCTTGCCCGCGCCGTTCGCGCCGGTGAGCAGCACGATCTCACCGGTCGAGGCATCGAGGTCGACTCCGGCGAGAGCCGGGAAACGCCCCAGGAGACAGACGGCAGCGCGGAAACGGACGACGGCAGGCACTTCGCCTCCGGGCTTTCGGTCGCGGCGATTCTACGGACGGACGTCAGGAGTGGTCGAACCGGCGTCCCGGGCACCGCACCGAGCGAGCGTGAGGAAGTGTGCCGGTTAGCCTCGGCGCCCATGCGCAGGGTGCTGGGCTCCGTGGGCCGAGCCCTGGTGACAGTTGGGCTGTTGCTCCTGCTCTTCGTCGCCTACCAACTCTGGGGGACGGGCATCTACACCGCCCGGGCGCAGAACGACCTCCAGGAGCAGTTCGAGCAGGCACAACGGGAAGCCGGCACGACCACCACGACCGCGCCCACGGCGGCTCCGTCGACCGACGACCCCGTGGTCACGACCCCCCCGGACCTGGCCCCGTTCCCCGCGCCGCCCGAAGGCGAGGTGATGGGACGCATCGGCATCCCCAGGATCGGACTCGACAAGTTCGTGGTCGAGGGCGTCGACGTCGACGACCTTCGCAAGGGGCCCGGTCACTACCCGAGCACCCAGATGCCGGGCCACGAGGGCAACAGCGCGATCGCCGGCCACCGCACGACCTACGAAGCCCCGTTCGGCGATCTCGACCAACTGGCGCCCGGCGACGAGATCCGGGTGGTCACGGTGCAGGGCACCTTCCGGTACGAGGTCACCGAGCAATTGGTCGTCGACCCGAGTCAGATCGAGGTGCTCGACTCGACACCCGACCCGGCGCGTCCGGGTCACCAGCTGTCCACCCTGACCCTCACCACCTGCAACCCGAAGTACTCCGCCGAGCAGCGTCTCATCGTCCGCGCCCAACTCCAGCTGCCGCCGGGTCAGACTCCGCTGCCACCGACCAAGGTGGCCAAAGGGAAGGACGCCACGACGATCGGCGGCCTGTCGGGCGAGTCGTCGTCACGCACGCCGACGATCCTCTGGGGCACGATCGCACTGGCGGTCGGGTTGCTCTGGTGGCTCCTGTTCCACCGCCACCCGCGCTGGACCACGTGGCTGATCGGGGTGATCCCGTTCCTCGTCGTGCTCTTCGTCGCCTACACGTACCTCGAACGGTTGCTGCCGTCGAACTACTGACGGACCTGATGATCCCGAGTCAGGACTCGTCGATCGAGCGCGACGACCTTGCCCGGCGTCACCGGGTAGCCGGCCTCGATGTAGAGCTCGCGCACCACCCCAGGGACGTCGGTGACGACCACGACGCGACCCGCCTCGGTGTCGAGCACGGCGATCTCGTCGTCCTCGGCAACCATCTGGCCTTCGTCGACCTCGACCCGGAGGACCGTGCCCTCGCTCGACGACCGCAGTTCGTACATGCGCGGGAGGATACCTGCGGCTTCGCGGTCGCCGTCAGTAGCGTGGTGCGGTGATCTTCTTCGTGGCGACGATCGCGCTCGCGATCATCGTGGTGGTCGCGACGAAGGGGAGCGTCGAGCGGCTCGGGCGGCTGCGCTTCCGCATGCTGTGGCTGCTGTTCCTGGGTCTCGCCGTCCAGATCGTCCTCGAGGTCGTCGACTTCCCGAAGGATCGGATCGAGGACCTGGGATTCGCGATCCTCCTGCTCTCCTACGTCGCGATCCTCGGATTCTGCTTCGCAAACCGCTCGGTGCGCGGCATGACCCTGATCGCGATCGGCGTGGCGCTCAACGTGCTCGTGATCGCGCTGAACCAGGGCATGCCGACCAAGGACGACGTGCGCGAGCGCGCCGGCCGCGAGGTGCGCGTCCCGATCGAGCAGACCGTGAAGCACCGACCGCAGGAGGACGACGACCTGGTCGGCTTCCTCGGGGACGTGATCACGGTGCCGGAGTTCCCGAACCAGCAGTTCTCGATCGGCGACATCGTGATGGGACTCGGAATCGTCGACCTCTGCTTCGAAGGCAGCCGCGTGCCGCGACGGCGCGGACTCGCTCGCCCGGTGAGTCGCGCTCAGCAGAGCTGATCGTCGAGCAGGCCGCGCCGGTCGAGCACCATCTCGAGCGCCGCGATGACATGCGAGTCGTAGAGGTACTCCGGCGCGCTGCACAGCGCTTCGAGCGCGAGGCTCGATCGCTCCGCGTGACCGTCGGCGAGCTCGTCGAACGCGCTCGCGACCTTGAGGATCTGGCCCGACATCACCGACGGTCGCGAGGACACGTTCTGGCGGTAGGGCGCCCACTCGGCGGCGATGATGTCGCCGGCGGGGGCGAGCAACTGCGTGCCGCGGAGGATCGTCGCGCCCGCCTCCGCGACCGACACCGGCTCCGGCGGTCGACCGTCGTCTGGCTCGTCGAGGCAGACCTGGCCGAGGTGGTGCAGCAGCGCGGCGGTCTCGAGCTGCGTGAGCTCGTGGCGCGAGAAGCCCAGCGAGCCACCCATCGCGACCGCGAGTTCGGCGACGCGTTCGGCATGACCGTCGCGCACCATGCCCCCGAGCTCCGGCGCGGCGCCGAGCGCGCGGATCGTCTGGTCATAGGTGCGGCGGATGACCTCGAGGTGTTCGTACGAGTACCACGCCGCGAGCAGCGGGATGGTGAACACGGCGGGACCCCACAAGCCCATGCCGCTGCCGCCGTCGACTCCGATCGCGCTGATCGCCATGAGCGTCGCGCTGGTGACGAGCGCGACATCGGCCATGCGTCCGTGGTGGGAGATCGTCGTGCTGCGTTCGCGGATCATGCGGGCGATCTCGGCGATCACGATCGGCGCGAGCGCGGCCAGCGCCAACTCGAAGAGGAGCTTGGACGTCGACGGTGCACCGAGAGCGTCGGCCATGCCGTGGTACACGAGGATGGCGGCGAGACCCTCGACGATCCGCTCCGCGAAGAGGGCCAGCCGACCCTCGACCGAGGTGGGCTCCGAGCGCACGAGGAAGGTGGCGAGCTCGGCGACCACGAGCACCAACGCCGCGTCCCGCACCGAACCCTGGCGTGCGAGCACGACCATGAACGCGAACGAGATGGGCAGCGCGGCGCGCAGCGGCGGCTTGAGCTCGATCAGCTCACCGGCCGCGATCGCGCCGCCGATCGCCGCAAGGGGCGCCCAGGGACTGCCCGGGTGAGCGATCTCGATCCCGATCGCGACCGACGCGCCCCCGAGCGCGAGGACGAGCACGCGCACCCAGCGTCTCACGACCCGGCCGCCTGCTCCTCGTGAACGAGCTCGTCGGAGATGAGGTTGCCGAGGCCGGCCGAGCCGGTGCCGGCTTCGGGCGGAGCAACGGCCCACTCGTGCTCGTCGACCTCGTAGCCGGCGCCGTACTGCTCGCCCCGACGTTCGATGGCCGCGATCGAGCGCGTCGACACAGGCCTCGTTGAACTGGGTGCCGGCGCCATCGCGCAGTTCGGCGAAGGCCGTCTCCTGGCTGAGTGCACGCCGGTAGGAACGGGTCGAGGTCATGGCGTCGAACGCGTCGGCGACGTGGATGATCGCGGGCTCGATGACGCCGCCGCCGACCGCGGCCGTGGCCGCTTCGGTCGTGGTGTCACCGGCGACGGGAGCGAGGAAGTCGATGCGGTGCAACAGCTCGACCGACACGACTTCGTGGCGCTTCACCCGTTCGAACTCCGCCTCGGTGAGACGCCCCGGCTTGTTGAGGATCTGGTTCGGCACGACGAGCTTCCCGATGTCGTGCATGAGCGCGGCGTAGCGCAGGCGCTCCAGACGCCGCTGTCCGAAGGCGAGCTCGGCGCCGACGTACTCCGAGAAGGTGGCGACGCGCTGCGCGTGGCCGGCGGTGTACGGGTCCTTCGCCTCGAGGGCGAGGATGAGCGTCTCGATCGTCTGCTCCTGGCCCGCCTTGAGCTCGAGGTAGCTGGCGAACGTCGAGCGTGCGATCAAGATCGGGACGACGAGCAGCGGAACGACGGCGGCACCGAGCTCCAGGTACACCCACCCCAGCCCCAACCCCAACAACGCAAACGGAAACGCCCCGACGTCAAAGGCGAGAATCTGCCTGAGAACGCCGAAATATGGCTCGTCGCAACTCAGTGCGACAGGGATGCTGACTAGCGGTGCGTGCACAAGGAGGTAGGTCGCAGCGCCGAGCGCGGTGGCAATCAAGAGGCGGGTCGTCGACCCAGCGACTGGCTGGTTTGCAATCGCCCAAAACACAAGAGTCGCCCCAAGGAGCGAGAGGGCGTCAGCAGACGCGTTGAAGGAAATTTTCAGCCAAGCCTGCTCGCGAAGTTGCGTCCAGTCGAGCGCTCCAAAGCAGCCGACGATCACGGGCCCAAGGAAGAACCGAAAGTCGCGGAACACGACGAGGGACGCGACAAGAACCATCACATTGCCGCTGATTCCGAGACCGACGCGCGCAGTGACGTCAAAGTTCGTAGCGGCCAGCGCGAAGAGCCCCAACACCGCGAGAGCGAGTGCCACATCAAGCGTGAAGACGTTTTCAGTCAGCGCACCCGCCGTGACGACGAGCGCGACTGTAAGACCGCACAGCACAAGTACGGTCAGCCGAATCATCCGCTCGGTTCTTCCTTGTGTATCCATGGCCTTGAGCTTCGAGGTGGAGGAGGCAGAGCCTCGGCTTGCCTACGGGCTTTCCGTGTTACTTCCAACGGGAAGCGCCACCGGCGAGCAGCATTGCGACCAATGCTGACGCGCCGGCCGCAACGCGAACCATGGCCTTTTGCACGAGACCTCCTGAAACTTCGATCTCCCGCATGGGCATCGCTGTGAGCCCTACCGGACACGTCGCTTCGCTTCAGATGACTCGTTGAAATCAGGCCGAGGCCCTGCCGTCTCCACCCCGAGACGAGTTGTTCTTCCTTCCTCCAGATTAAAAGGAACGCACAGTTTCACCCGGATCGCATCGCCACGCAAGCCCCACAAGTAACATCGGCAACGCGCGGCCCCCACGCAGGGTGGTCGGATGGCCGTATGCTGTGCCCGGGCGGGGGCTGCGGGCCTTCGGGGAGTGACGGGGTCGCCATGGCAAGCGAGTGGTCGAACGACGAATTGTCGGCCGAGGGAGACCGAGACGTTGCCGCCGAGCTGCGGGAGCTCGAGGATGAGCTCTGCCGCCTGGGCGGCGTGCACGCCGTCCGCATCGTCGGCGATCGGTCGGGGCGACCGATCGAGGTCCACGTCCTCGCCGACCCCAGTAAGCCCGCCAAGCAGATCGTCCGCGACGTGCGCGCGGTCGCGCAGACCGTCTTCGGGATCGAGCTCGACCATCGCATCGTGTCGGTCGCGCAGCTCAACACCAACGACCAGAACACGCCCGTCGGCATCGAGTTGCCGCGGTCTGAGGTCCGCGCCCGCGTCAGCTCCATCAACATCGAGGCCGTCGGACTCCGCGCCGAGGTTCGCGTCGTGCTCGCGCAGAACGACCGCGAGCTCACCGGGTTCGCCGAAGGCTCTGTCGCGAGCGCGGCGCGCCCGCAGCTCGTCGCCGCCGCCGCACTCGATGCGGTGCGCCAGGGTGAGCCGGCGGCGGAAGCGATCCACATCACGAACGCGGAGATCAGCCGCATCGGCAGCAACCGGGTCGCGATCGTCACCGTCGTCTACGTCGATCCGCCGACGGAGCTCGTGGTGTCGGGCTCGGCGATCGTGCGCCGCGATCGCGACGACGCCGTGGCCCGTGCGCTGCTCGACGCCACCAATCGTCGCCTCGCCCGCGCCGAGCGCCGCCGTACACCAGGCTGATCCGTCATCGCGCGGTCATCACGCGCGAACCTCGGTCGATGCCACCGGTCGCCGTCCAGCTCTCGTTCCGGCTCGGCGGTGCCGACGGGGTGGCGGTCGAGGCGCGGAAGTGGGAGTGGGCCCTGCAGGAGCTGGGCTTCTCCGTGCGACGCGTCGCCGGCGAGATCGACGACGACCGTCGCGCCGACGACGTCGTACTCCCCTTCCTCGCCATCGATCCGCCCGAGGGCACGTCGCCCGCGCCATCCGAGCTGGCGACCGCGATCGCCGGCGCCGACCTCGTGGTCGTCGAGAACCTCTGCTCGCTCCCCATCAACCCCGACGCGTCGGCGCTGGCGGCAACCGTGCTCGACCACCATGACGGTCGGGTCGTGTTCCACCACCACGACCTGCCGTGGCAACGCGCCGGTCTGCCAACGCCTTCCAACGTTCCGCCGCACCGCGCGAACTCGTTGCACGTCACCATCAACGACCACTCGCGCGTGCAGCTCGCGAACCGCGGCTTCGACGCGGTCACGTTGCGCAACGCCTTCGACCTGGATCCCGCGCGCGGTGACCGCGAACGCACGCGTGTCGAGTTCGGCTTCGCACCCGACCGACGTGGTGCTGCTCCAGCCCACGCGCGCGATCCCGCGCAAGAACATTCCTGCCACGATCGAGTTCGCCGCCGAGCTCGCGCGCAGGGAACCCGATCGTGAGCTCCGGCTCTGGATCACGGGTCCGGCCGAAGACGGCTACGACGACGTGTTCGCGCGCCTGATCGCAGACTCTGCCGTGCCCGTCACCGTCGGTCGGGCCGCCAGTGCCCCTGACGCCTACGCGGCCGCCGACGTGATCCTCTTCCCGTCGACGTGGGAGGGTTTCGGCAACCCGGTCATCGAGTCGATCGCCCACCGGCGTCCCATCGCCGTCGGCCACTACCCCGTGCTCGACGAGCTCCGCGGCTTCGGCGTGCACCTGCTCTCCATCGACGACGTCGACGGGGTCGAGGCGTGGCTCCGCTCGCCCGACCCTGCGGTCCTCGAGGCCAACGTTGAGCGCGTGCGGCCCCATTGCTCCCTCCCCGATCTCCCCCGACGCATCGGTGGGGCGTTCGCTTCCGCAGGATGGGGCACGTGGTGAACGCCGACGACCCGGTCGTCCAGCGTCGGGCACGCATCGCCCGGTGGGTGGGACTGGGCAAGCGGGTCGGCTACGGCCTCCTGCTGCTCGCGATCGTCGCGTTCGTCGTGGCCGCCATCTCCGGGTTCCCGAGCGGCGTCGTCACACTGACCGTCGTCGCGCTCATCGCCGCGTGCGTCGTGCTGCCCGTGCCCATCGTCCTCGGCTACGGGCTCCGTGCCGCCGAGCGCGAGGACCGCGAGGCCGCGGCCCGCCGTGCCGGTGGGGAGCCGCCGACCGCCCGGCAGTAGATTTCGCGCCGCACCGCCAGCGTCAGCGGGCGAAAGGAGCCACCGTGCGCTACCGCCGCTTCGGTCGGAGCGACCTCGAGGTCTCAGAGGTCGGATTCGGAGTCTGGACCCTCGCCAGCGACTGGTGGGGAGTCGTCGAGGACAAGCAGGGCCTCCTGCACGCCGCGCTCGACACCGGCATCAACTTCATCGACACCGCGCCGGTGTACGGCGACGGCGGCTTCGGTGAGGTGCTGCTCGCCGACGTGCTCAAGGCGCAACGCGAAGAGATCGTGCTCACGACCAAGTGCGGCTACGACATCGAGGCCGCGCGCAAGTACCCGGGCCAGTCCGAGCGTCCGTTCGACTGGGAGCCGGCGTCGATCAGGCTCCAGCTCGAGGCGTCGCTGCAGCGACTCGGCACCGATCACATCGACCTCTACCAGCTGCACAACACCCGCATCGAGCCCATCCGCAGCGACGCGCTGTGGGAGGAGCTCGAGAAGTTCCGCGCCGAAGGCAAGGTGCGCGAGCTCGGCGTCGCGCTCGGGCCGGCGATCGGCTGGGTCGACGAAGGACTCGAGGCGCTGCGCAACCGCGACATCGTGTCGCTGCAGACGGTGTTCAACGTGCTCGAGCAGGAGCCCGGTCGCACGTTCGCGGCCGAGCCTGCGGTCGCCGACGGTCGCGTCGGGCTCATCTCGCGCGTGCCGCACGCGTCCGACACGCTGTCGGGTCGCATCACGCGCGACACCGAGTTCCCGCCCGGCGATCACCGCTCGCACCGCAACCGCGACAACATGCTCGACAACTTCGACAAGGCCGAGACGCTCGCGTTCCTCTGGGAGGGCACCGGCCGCACCATCGGTCAGGCCGCCATCGCCGGCATCCTCGCCAACCCGGCGTTCACGACCGTGCTGCCCACGTGCGTGAACGTCGACGACGTGCGCGAGTACTCCGCCGCGAGCGATCTGCCGCTCACGGCCGACGAGCAGGCCCGCGTCGACGAGCTGTGGGACGACAACTTCGGCGTCACGAACCGCTACGAGATGCCGCTGAAGTCGAGCACCGGAGGGTGACGGCACCCCGCCGCGTCGCGCCGACCCGGCTCGCTCCCGACGAGCGACGCCGTCAGCTGCTCGACGTGGCGTGCGTCGAGTTCGCGGATCGTGGCTTCCACGCCACCGCGATGGACGACCTCGCGCTCGCCGCGGGCGTGACCAAGCCGGTCTTCTACCAGCACTTCCTGTCGAAGCGGGCGCTCTTCGTCGCCGTGCTCGAGGACGTCGGGGGCCGTCTGCTCGAGGTGCTCACCGAGGCGACGGCGAGCGTCGAGACCGGGCCGCGCGCGCGTGGAGCAGGGGTTCACCGCCTACTTCACGCTTCGTCGAGAACGATCGCGCCGCGTTCCGCCTGCTGTTCGGCGCTTCGGCTCGCAACGACCCGGAGTTCGCCGACGTCGTCGACCGCGTGCTCAACGACGCGGCCGCCGCAGTGAGCACGCTCATCGAGATCCACGGATCCCACGAGCACCGCATGGTGCTCGCGCACGCGCTGGTGGGCATGGCCGAAGGCATCAGCCGCCACGCGCTCACCGATCCCGACGGACCGCACGAGCCCGATCAGCTCGCGGGATGGGTCGCCGAGCTCGCGTGGTTCGGTTTGCGCGGCGTGCGCAACGAAGACTGACCGACGCCGGTCGAGCGAGCGAACGCAGCACGCGCGGTCGCCATCACCGCCGGCGCGATGCGATCGGCACCCGCGCCGTCGAAGTGCGTCCCGTCGGGGCGGATCGACGGGTCGGACGTGCCGTCCGGGCAGAGCACATCGTCGAGCGGCGCCATCGTCGTGCCGGTCGGCGCGCGCAGCCGCGGTCCACACCCGCTTCACCGCCTGGATGCGTCCCCGGTCTCGACGCTCGGAGGGCGGCTGCTCGCCACCCGGGTACGTGTTCTCGCCGTAGCACGGCGGCACAACTGCGATCACCGGGGCGCCGGTCGGCGCCCAGCTCCTCGAACATCTGCACGACGTCGTGTTCGTATCCGGCGGACCAGGTGGGGTCGTCGCCCGGTGCGACGACGCGCCCGTCGTCGAGCACGACGTCGTACAGGTCCCACGCGCCGGCCGCCACCACGACCACGTCGGGATCGAACTGGGCGACGTCGGTCGGACCAGAGCCGCTGCCAGACCCCGTCGCCGCCGCACTTGTTGTGCGCGTCGCGACCGTCGATGACGAACGTCGGTCGGGTGCTGATCGGCGCATCCGAGCAGGGCGCGGTTCCAGACGAGCACACGGGGCTGCACCGCGAGCCCGTGTTGACCGCCTTCGATGCCGGGACCCTGCGCGAGCGTCGCTCCCTGCGAGTCGCCGACCACGAGCACCTTGAGGAGGGATGCGTCGTGGTCGGGAGTCGACGCGGTCGTGCGGCGGAGGGCCCGGCCACCGCCACCTGCCCCGTGTCACCGGTGAGGACCGGCTCGGCACCCACCGTCGCGGCGAAGGTCCCGACCGTCACGACGAGCGCGAGCATCACGACGGCCGACCGCGCCAGGCGGGGTGAGCGGAGACGCACGCCGCGCCGGATCGGCCCGGAGACCAGCAGGTTGGTCACCCACGACAGCGCGACGACGACCGCGAGCCGGAGCGCCAGCAGCCAACCGCCGTCGAGCGACGTGCGCTGCTCGGTCAGGAAGAGGTACGTGGGCCAGTGCCACAGGTACATCTCGTACGAGATCGCGCCGACCCAACGCAGCGGCGACGACTCGAGGACACGACCGAACCAGCCCACCGATGGCTGCGTGAGGCGCCACAACACCACCGCGGTGGCGACGGAGTACGCGAGCAGGCCGAAGCGGCCGTAGAACACGTCGTGGATCTCGCGCGCGTCGCCTGCGAACCACGGCACCACGACGACCACGAGCGACGATCGCCGCGCCGATCGACAGGGCGCGCTGCGCGACGCGGGTGCGCACCGGGCCGTGCAGCAACACCACGACCGCGAGCACCGCGCCGACGAGCATCGCCTGCGCCCGGGTGTCGGTGCCGTAGTACACGCGCGACACGTCGCCGCCGGGGGTGTAGAGCACCGCCATCTCGATCGCCGACGCGATGGCCCCGACGGCGGCGACGACGCCGACCGCGACGATCGGCGCCGGTGGTCGAGAGACGACGGCGAGCCAACCAGAGGACGCCGAGCACGATCAGGGGCCACACCAGGTAGAACTGCTCCTCGACCGCCAGCGACCACATGTGCAGCACCGGTGACGGCGTCGTGAACGACGAGAAGTACGACTGGCCACTCAGCACGAAGCGCCAGTTCGCCCCGTACCCGAGGGTCGAGAGCACGTCGCCGCGCAGCGTGTCGAGACCGAGCGGCGACGCGACGAACGCGGCGTACACCACCACTGCCGCGAGCACGACGAACAGGGCGGGCAGCAGCCGCCGTGCCCGACGCGCCCAGAACGCGAGGAGGTCGATGCCCTCGTGCCGCTGCCACTCGCGCAGGAGCAGACCGGTGATGAGGAAACCCGACAGCGCGAAGAACGTGTCGAGCGAGAGCACGCCGCCGCCGGTGAAGTACCCGGCGTGCACGGAGATCGCGAACCAGATCGTGAAGCCTCGCCAGCCGTCGAGCGCGGGCCAGTGCGGGCTACGGGAGCGAGTGGCGGAGCTCACCTCTCTGGTCATTCGTCACCGGCCTCTCGCCGGATGGTCGCGGATCAGTCGCGCACCAGGATGGTCACTCCCTGTCCGCCCGCGGAAGTCTCGCTCACGCGGCGGAACCCGAGCCGTCGCACGTAGAGCCGCTCGCGCGCTGCGTCGCGTCGCGCGTCTCCCGACGCGGGCAGCGAGCGCGACGAACGGGATGTCGTCGCCGACGGTCTCGAGGGCGTCGGCGACCCACCGCATCCCGGCACCCGGCTCGAGCGCCACGAAGTCGGCGACGAGGAGGCCGTTCGGCGCCACCCGCTGCAGCTCACGCCGCATGACCACGAACCGCGACGCCCGGCTGCCGCGCACGACCCACACCGCGGCGGCGCCGAAGAGCGCGACGCGGAGCCGAGCGCGGGAGTCGGGGCGCCACCGCCGCGGCGAGGACCGCGACCAGGACCGCGGGGACCCACGGCGTGTCGCTGAGGGTGAGCAGCGCGGTGCGACCCGGGTCGGTGAGGGCCCGGTCGACGAGCACGAGGCGGGTCCAGTGCGAGGCCCGCCGGGCCCACCGGGGCGACCGGGCCAGGTTGCGATCCAGCGGGAAGGTGTCCGCGAGAACTGCCGAAACCGCCCAGAGCTCCCCGACTGGTATGAATTGGAGCTTGCCGTCGGACCGGGCGACGATGGTTCGGACTCTGCGCATCGACGGTCCTGACGGTGCTGACGGGGGACGGTGCGCGAGTCTGGTCCAGCGAAGGGTCAAGATGCTGGCTCGGCGTGTCGATCCGGACCCTAGGGCAAGGGTTTCGAGAACTCCCGGACAGGGAGTGGGGCACGTGGAAGGCATCTCCTTCGTGAATGGGCGTTCGGTGGACGGGACGGGGCAGACGAGGAGCGGCGGTGTGCGCCGACGCGGTGATGGTGACCGCGCTCGGGGATCTGCGCGGCGATGGTGTTCGCAGCCGCGCCCGTCGCGGCGGCGCCCAAGGAGTCGCCGCGCAAGGCACCAACCGGCCGCGCGTTCTACGTGCCGCCGGACCCGCTGCCCGAGGCCGCGCCGGGCAAGCTCATCTGGAGCGCGCCGTTCAAGGCCGTCGCGGGTGCGCAGGCCTGGAAGATCCTCTACCACTCGCAGCGCCCTCGACGGTTCCGACGTCGCCGTCTCGGGCGTCGTGGTCGCGCCCACCGACGCGGCTCCCGACGGCGGGCGGCCGGTGATCAGTTGGGCGCACGGCACCCACGGCATCGCCGACCAGTGCGCGCCGTCGCGCACCGCCGACATGGTGTCGCGCCTCCCGTCGATCGGGAAGGTCGTGTCCCAGGGCTACGTCGTGGTGGCCACCGACTACGAGGGCCTCGGCACCCCGGGCACCCACCCGTACCTCGTCGGCGAGAGCGAAGCCCGCGGCGTGCTCGACATCGTGAAGGCCGCGCAGCAGATCCGTGAGACCGGCGCCAACGACAAGACGTTCGTCTGGGGCCAGTCGCAGGGCGGTCAGGCCGCGCTCTTCGCCGGTGAGATCCAGCCCAGCTACGCTCCCGAGCTCGACCTGCTCGGCGTGGTCTCGGGCGCGCCCGTCACCGATGCGACCGCGATGTTCCCCGCGGCGGCCACGATCCCCGAGACGCTCGGGTTCGCCGTGATGGGACTCATGGGCATCGAAGCGGCCTACCCCGACGCGAAGGTCGCCGACGTGCTCACGCCCGCCGGCCTCGAGCAGACCAAGATCGTCGACCAGAAGTGCTACGGCGCAGTGCTCGACGCGTTCAAGCAGCCGGTCGACCAGGTCATCGCGCGCAACCCGTCCGAGGTGGCGCCGTTCCCCGACCTCTTCGTGCTCGACACACCGGGCAAGGTCCCCACCGCTGCGCCGATGCTCGTGTACCAGGGTCTCTCCGACGACGTCGTCTACAAGATCTTCACCGACCAGTACGTGAAGAAGGCGTGCGCGCTCGGCAACACCATCGAGTACAAGACGTTCTCCGGCAAGGACCACTACGAAGAGAACGACGCGGCCGAGAAGGACGTGCTCGAGTGGATGCAGGCGCGCCTCGCGGGCGTCCCCGCACCGTCGTCCTGCTGACGACGGCATCGCGCGCCGACCGACGTTTCCGCACGCGGGGCGCCGGGTATGCGACCCGCCATGGCGGGTGCAAGCGCGGAACTGCACGAGACGGAGGAGCGACTCGGGCCGGAGGTGATCGACATCCACCGTGCGTTGGTGTCGATCCAGGAGGAGCTCGAGGCCGCCGACTGGTACAACCAGCGGGCCCGAGCGACCGACGATCCGGAGCTCGCTGCCATCCTGGAGCACCATCGTGACGAGGAGAAGGAGCACGCGTCGATGCTCCTCGAGTGGCTGCGCCGCCGTGATCCTGCGCTCGACCGGCACCTCCACACCTACCTGTTCACCGAAGGCTCGATCACCGAGATCGAGCACGAGGCCGAGGACGGCGAGTGACGCAGGACACGCCTCGCGCAGGAGCCATTCCGGTCCTACCCGGCGTCGTTAGGATCGACCCGGGTGTTGTCGGTCGATCTACCTCCTGAGCCATCGAGCGCGACCCGTGCGCGTACACTCGCGCGCGAGCGGCTGGAGGCGTCGTGCTCGACCGACACGCTCGAGGTCGTCGCGCTGCTCGTGACCGAATTGGTCACCAACGCGATCCTGCACGCGCGCACGCCGCTCCTGCTCACGTTGGAGTCGCGTCCCGGTCACGTCCGCATCTGTGTGGAGGACCGGTCGAACGACCAGCCCGCCGTCCGCAGCTACGAGCCCGACGCGGTCACCGGCCGCGGGCTCGCGCTCGTCGAGCAGCTCGCGTCGACGTGGGGCGTCGACACCACCGCGTCCGGGAAGGTCGTGTGGTGCGAGGTCCCGGTCTGACCTGACGCTCCTTCCCGTACTCGAGCACGGCCTCAGGACGTGACGTTGACGTGCTCGGTCACGCCGGTGAGCTCGAGCACCTTGCGCACGTGCGCCGGCGGCGCCTCGAGCGTGAGCGACCCGTCGTCGCCGAGGCGCTTGCGCACCGCGATCAGCACACCGATGCCCGACGAGTCGAGGAAGTCGAGACCCCGGCAGTCGAGCACGACGCGGGTGGCACCGGCGTCGACCAGCGCCATCAGCGTGTCGCGCAACTGGGGTGCGGTCGCCATGTCGACCTCACCCCGCACCGTCACCGATGCGCCGTCGTCGGTCTCCCGGGACTCGAGTTGCAGATCGGCCACGCTTCATCCTTGCGTCGGGGACTACTCGGCTCGACACAATACGACGATCGTCGCGTCGTCGCGGAGGCCGTCGGGCGAGAAGAGCTCGACCTCGTCGATGCAGCGCTTCACCACCGCCGGCGCTTCGTCGCAGCGGGCGCCCTGCAGCAACTCCACCAGTCGCTCCGGACCGAAGAACTCGTTGTCCGGGCTCCTGGTCTCGATCAGACCGTCGGTGTAGGCACACAGGTTGTCGCCGGGGCCGATCAAGGCTTCGGCGGTCTTCCAACCCGGGACGAGCAGGCCGACCAGCGGACCGGTGGGCTCCAGCGACACGATCTCGTCGCTCCCGATCACGTACGCAGGCGGGTGGCCGGCATTGGCG
Organism: uncultured Actinomycetes bacterium; assembly: GCA_963756895.1. GTDB lineage: Bacteria > Actinomycetota > Acidimicrobiia > IMCC26256 > DASPTH01 > DASUAS01. Next base: position 586,838 of record CAVWPI010000007.1, read on the forward strand.
TACCGCACCCGGCCGTCGTTGGTGTCGATCACGGCGACGAACGCGGTGAGGAACACCTCGGCTCCCATGTCGCCGAGGATCTCGGCGGTGGTGTCGAGCGCTCCGCCCGGTTCGGCACCCGACGTGAGCGCGGTGCGCAGCATCTCCTTGCAGCGGAGCGCGAGGATGCCTTCGGTCGCGCCGTGCCCGGCGATGTCGACGACCACGAGCGCGATGTGGCCGTCGCGCGGCGTGAACAGGTCGTAGCAGTCGCCTGCGACGACCCCTTCCGCCGCGCGGAGGCGACCGGCGACGGTCCAACCGTCGGCCAGGTCACCCACGACCGGCTCCAACTCCGACCGCAGCGTGAGCACCACTGCCGCGCTCTGCTCCACGGCCTGACGCGAGCGCTCCGACTCCACGAGCTGTTGGCGGATGCGGCCGCGCATCGCGTCGACGTCGAGCGCCAGCGACGCCACCTCCGGCGGCCCCGTGATCCGGATGGGCGAGTCCAACGCGCCGGCGCGCACGCGCCGGACCTCGTCGGCGAGATGGTCGATCGGGCGCGTCACCCATCGGCGGATGAGGAACCCCGCCACGACGGCACCGATGACCGCCACCGCGATGATCGCCGCGAAGACGACGCTGAGCCGGGTGCGGATGTCGTCGAGGCGACCTTGGGCGCGATCCTCTTCGGCCTGGACCCGTGCGGCGAGCCGGCCCTGCGCCCCTCGCACCTGGTCGAAGAGCTGCTTGCCCACGCCCGTGCCGACCCGCTCGGCGGCACCCACCACGTCGCCGCTCCGCGCGAGCGCGATCTCGGGTGCGGCGGCCTGGCTGCGCCACTTGGCAGCTGCACCGGTCACCCCGGCGAGCTCCCGGCGCACGCTGGGCGTGTCGAGGTCGGCGCGCAGCTGCCCCACCAGCATGTGGGCGGCCGCCAGGCCCCGGGTGTAGGGCTCGAGGAACGTCTCGTCGCCCTCGCTCAGGACGTAACCCCTCTCCCCGGTCTCCTGGTCGGCGTACGCCGTGGAGAGCTGCGCGACCCGCTCGACCGCCACCGAGAGCTTCCGCTCCCGCTGTTGCGAGTGGTCACGATCGCGCTGCGTCAGCACCATGAACACGCCGAGGGCCAACACCCCGGCCACGATCCCCACGAAGAGCAGCAGGAGCCGCCGCCTGAGGAGCATCGATCGACTGTAGCGGTGGCGAAAAAAATCTGGCCGGGGGAGGTTTGACGCGCGGAGGGGGCGGGAAATTTGATGGTGCCGGCCCCTCCCGGCCCGGACGACGCAGGCTCCAGTCCCCGCTGAGCCTGCGTCGTCGCGTCCGGACCCTTCCGGATTCAGCCGTCCGAATTGCGGGCGTGCTTGGAGACCCGGAACCGGGTCACGCCGTCGTCGGTGACCAGCGAGTGCTCGTCGGTCACTGCGGTGACGATGGCCTGCGAGAGCTCGTTCGGCACGACGTCGTCGCGTCCGGTGCGGGACTCGCCCTCGACGGTGAGGTTCCCGGTCGAGACCAGGAACGCGAGGCTGACCGTGGAACCGGCGTCGACCGACACGAGGCTGCAGAGCTCGCTGACGGCGATCCGGACGTCGTCGATCTCCTCGTAGTCGAGGCCCGCCCGGCTGGCGGCGTCGGCGGTGGCGATGCGGGCCAGGCGCAGGTATTCGGGCGCCGCGGGAAAGGTGACGGTCACCGGGCTCGGGTCCATGGACGGCCGAGCATACGCACATGGCGCCATACCCTGAACTGGAGGTTTCGGATTCGCCCGTTCCGGGCAGCCTGCTCGCCGCAACCGACTACGAGGGGACACACGGCATGGACGCGGGGATCCAGGACCAGCTGAACATCGTGGGCGAGGACGTGTGGCTCACCGTCCCTCCGTTCTCCGACTACCTCCGCACCGTGCGCCTCGTCGCCGCCGATGCCGCCGTGCGCGCGGGACTCGACTACGACGAGGTCGAGGACTTCCGCATCGCCGTCGACGAGCTCTGCCATCTCCTGATGTCGTCGACCGACCAGGAGATCGCGGTGTCCTTCGGCGTCGTGGGCCGCAGTGTTCTCGCGCGCGGCCGGGCCCAGCGCCGGCCCGGGCGTCCACTGGCACCACTCAACGATCTCTCCCGCACGATCATCGACTCGGTCGCCGATCACCACGAGCTCACCGACCGCGACGACGAGTTGGGGTTCGCGGTGATGAAGGAAGCGCGGCGGAGCCGCCGAGCGATGAGCGACTCGCCGGACACCTACGAGAAGTTCAAGGAGTACCGCCGTACGGGCGAGCGCTCCCTGCGGAACGAGCTGGTCGAGGAGCACGTGCGCCTCGCCGAGTTCCTCGCCCGGCGGTTCTCCCACCGCGGCGAGTCCCCCGACGACTTGCGTCAGGTCGCGCTGGTAGGCCTCCTCAAGGCCGTCGAGCGATTCGAACCCGACCGCGGACTGCAGTTCTCGTCGTTCGCCACGCCCACGATCACCGGCGAGCTCAAGCGCCACTTCCGCGACCGCGGATGGGCGGTGCGGGTGCCGCGCCGCGTCCAGGAGCTCCACCTCGAGCTCGACCGCACGGTCAACGATCTGAGCCAGGAGCTCGGCCGTCCGCCCACTCCGGCCGAGATCGCCCAACGGGCCGGCGTGCTCGAGGAGGACGTCCTCGAGAGCATGGAGGCCGGGAGTCTCTACCGCCTCGCGTCGATCGACGCGGGTCGCGCCGACGACGAGTCCAGCACGAGCCCGGCGCAGCGGCTGGGCGAGCTCGACGCGGAGCTGCTCGCGGTCGACGACCGCGTGGCGGTGAGCGAGATGCTCGCGGTGCTCCCCGAACGCGAGCAGAGCATCGTGTACCTGCGGTTCTTCGAGGGGCTCACGCAGTCGGAGATCGCCGATCGGGTCGGCATCAGTCAGATGCACGTGTCGCGTCTGCTCGCCCGCAGCCTCGAAACGCTCGGTGAGCACGCGTCAGCAGTCGCAGAGGCCTGACGATGGATGCGAGGGCAAGGGAAGGTGCGACCGTGGTGAGCCCATTCGGAGTCGAGGTCAGTGGTCCGCCGGCCACCCCGGTCGTCGTCGTGCGCGGCGAGATCGACGTGGCGACGTCCCCGCAGCTCCGCAACGACCTGAGCGCGCTCATCGGAGGCGGAGCCCGGCACCTCACGCTCGACTTCGCCGCGGTGTCGTTCGTCGACTCGTCGGGACTCGGCGTGCTCGTGGGCACGTACAAGCGCCTACGGGAGGACGGCGGCTCCATCCGCATCGTCGGCGCGCAGCCTTCGGTACGCAAGGTGTTCGAGATCACCGGTCTCGAATCCGCTCTGCTCCAGGACTAGCAGCCGTCGGCGCGGGCGCGCCTCACGGCAAGCGACCCTCGCCCTTCTGGTTCGCGCCGCGCTCGTTCATCTCGCGCTCGTGCTCGGCGACCTCGGGGTCGAGGTCGTGAGCGTCGGCGCGCTCGGCTTCCTCGGGGGTGGCCTCGCGGCCCGCGCTCGCAGGCTGCTTGGCTTCGTCACGCTCGGCCGCGCGCGTCTCGCCGCTGGGACGGGTCGGCTGCTCGTCGTTCATCGGAACCTCCGGGTAAGCAGGAAGAAGAGGCCCCGTGTCTACCCGTCGTGCGTGGTGGCCAATCAGCACCAGTGCACGTTTACCGGTCGCCCGGCATCGGGCAGATCCGCGCGGTCACCGTTCGCGACGAAGAAGGAGGCCCGAGATGGGCAACATGGATGAAGCCAAGGGCCGCGCCAAGCAGGCGGTCGGCGACCTCACCGACGACGACGACCTGCGCCGCGAAGGCAAGGTCGACGAGAAGTCGGGCCAGGCCAAGGACAAGCTCGACGACATGAAGGACAAGGCCGAGGACGTGATCGACAAGGTCAAGGACAAGCTGACGTAGCGAGTGCCTGGCGCGTCGACACGGCGCGTCAGGCACGTCATCATGGTTGTGTTGCCATCAGTCGGAGGGAGTCTCCGTGGCGCACGACCAGGATCTCACGGTCCCGTTCGCCGACCGGGACGCCGCGGGCGACGCGCTTGTCCGTGTGCTCGCGCGACATCCCGAGCTCATCGCCGGCGACCCCACGGTCGTGGCGCTGCCGCGAGGCGGTGTCCCCGTGGCGGCGCGCGTCGCCCGGGCGCTCGACGCGCCGCTCGACGTGATCATCGTACGCAAGCTCGGCGCACCCGGACGGCCGGAGCTCGCGATGGGCGCCATCGGCGAAGGCGGCATCCGCGTCCTTGAGCACGACGTGCTGCGCACGTGGAACGTGAGCGACGCGCAGCTGGCCACGGTCGAGGCGCGGGAGCAGGCGGAGCTCGCGCGCCGAGTCGGCGCGCCTGCGGGCGGGGCGGGCCCGGGTGTCGCTGCACGATCGGCCGGTGATCGTGGTGGATGACGGTCTCGCGACTGGAAGCACCGCCCGGGCGGCGATCCGCGTGGCGCGGGCCGCCGGAGCACCCTCGGTGGTGCTCGCGGTGCCGGTGGCACCGCCGACGACCGTGACCGAGTTGGCCCGGGTCGCCGACGCCGTGGTGTGCGTGGCGACGCCCTCGCCGTTCTCGGCCATCGGCCAGTGGTATCGCGACTTCTCGCCGACGACCGACGACGAGGTGGTGCGGATCCTCGACGAGGTCAGGGGTTGAGCGCGCGGCCCGTGCGGGCGACCACCTCACGCCCCGGCCCGCCACTGCTCGGACGCTCGTCGTCCGACACCGCGACGTCGGCGCCGGCCAGCACGCCCGCGGTCGCGGCGGCGGAGGCGCGGAGCGCAGCGAGGTCGTAGCCGCCCTCGAGGAACGCGATCGTCCGCCCCGGCGCCGGCGCGAGGTGCGACACGCGCGCCGCGAGCGCGGCGTAGTCACCCGCGGTCCACGCGAGGTCGGCCAAGGGGTCGGCACGGTGGGCGTCGAAACCGGCGGAGATCAGCACCCACGTCGGAGCGAAGGCCTCCGTCACCGGTGCGACCACGTCGTCGAGCGCCGCGAGCGCGACGTCGCCCGTCGCGCCGGGCGGAAGCGGGAAGTTGAGCGTGAGGCCCGCGCGTGTGCGCCCCCCGTCTCCTCGGCCCGACCGGTACCGGGGTACGCCGGGTACTGGTGGGTGGAGACGAACAGCACGTTCGGGTCGTCCCAGAACAGGTCCTGGGTGCCGTTGCCGTGGTGCACGTCCCAGTCGACGATGAGCACCCGCTCACCGCGGTCGGTGAGCGCAGCGGCGGCGATCGCGACGTTGTTGAAGAGGCAGAAGCCCTGACCCCGTGTCGCCACCGCGTGGTGACCGGGTGGGCGTACGACCACGAACGCGGCGTGGGCGCCACCGGCGTGCAGCGCGTCGATCGCGTGCAGGCCACACCCCGCGGCACGCGTCGCCGCCGCGAACGAGCCCGGCGCGACGACGGTGTCGGCGTCGAGCATCCCGCCACCATCCCGCGCCAACTCACCGAGCGCGTCGACGTACCGCGCGTCGTGCACTCTGGTGATCTCGTCGAGCGTCGCGTCGCGGCCGGCGTCGAACGCCACGAGATCGTCGAGGTGCACGTCGGCGATGCCCGCGACTACCGCTTCGACCCGGCCGATGCGTTCGGGGTGGCCGCGCCCTGTGTCGTGCGCGTCCGAATCGGGAGCGACGACGAGCAGGCGCGACGTCATCGCGACCCGGTCAGCTGGTGGCAGGAGTGACCGTGGACGGCTCGCGCAGGTCGATCACGCGCGGCATCCGACGGCGCAGTCCGAGACGACGGCCCGCGAGCATCAGCCCGAGCACCACACCGACGAGCACGCCCACGTCGATCAGCACGCGGAGCGTGGCCGGCAGCTCGCCCGCGAAGTACGCCAGCGCGGCGAGATCGATGGTGAGGTGCACGAGGAACCCCGGGATGATCGATCCCGATCGCAACGCCACGTAGCCCAGCAGGACCGCGAGGCTGAGGAACGGGAACACGTTGGCGGCGCCGGTCATCTGCTCGACGTGACCCGGCAGGGAGCTGAACACGACGCCCGCGCCGACGAGCCCGGCGATCGCGGGACCGCTGCCCCACTCCGCGGTGTTGCGCCAGTCGCGTCCCGCGATCCGCGCCGCGACGGCGCCGATGAGGATGACCGCGGCCAGCCGGTACACGAGCTCCTCGCCCGCCACCGCCACCACGATGCCCTCGACGTCGCGCCAGGCCGCGACCGAGTCGGGGTACGAGATGCACCAGACCACCAGCAGCGGTCCGCCGAGCATGAGGAACTCGCGCCACGCCCGGAAGTCCGAGCGCGAGAAGCCGAGGTTGCCCGGCCCCACGAGGGCGAACAGGAGCACGCCGAGGGGCAGGGCCGGCGACAGCGAGACCCGCCCGAGATACCACTCGGGTTCGCCCCACCAGGAAGTGCCCACGTCGACGACCACCGCGATCGCACAGACCCACAGGACTGCAGGCGAGATCGGCCACGAAGCCCAGCCGGTCCAGCGCCACGCCCAGCCGCTCGAGCTGACGGACTCGGCGGGGGCAACGGCGTACGCCTGGTGCTCGGTCTTCATCGGCCCTGATTCTGTCGGATGCGCCACCAGCCTGCGATGACCGCCGCTCCAAGAGTCGGTAAAGGTTTTCGCGCGCTGCGTGGTCGTTCAACCGAGATGCGTGTCGAACCACTCCAGCGTGCGCTGCCAGGCGTCGGTCGCCGACGCCTCGTGGTAGGCGTCGCGCGCGTCGCAATGGAAGCCGTGCTCGGCGTCCGCGTAACGGATCACCTCGGCCGCAACCGGTGCGTCGCCCAGCGCGCCGCGCAGCTCCTCCACGCCCTCGACCGGGATGCCCTTGTCGAGGTCGCCGAAGAGACCGAGCCACGGCGTCTGCAACCCGGCGGCCTCGTCGATCAGCGGCGGCAACCCGAGGCCGCTGGCGGAGACGATCCCGCCGCCGTAGAACCCGACCGCGGCACCGAGCGCGCGGCGTGCCGCGACCAGGAAGGTGACCCGGCCTCCGAAGCAGAAGCCGACGATCCCGATGCGTGAACGTGCCAAGCCCTGCGCCTCGACGTGGGCGATGGTGGCGTCGACGTCGGCGAGCACGCCGCCGTCGGACACGCCCTCGAACAGCGGCATCACCTTCGAGAAGTCGTCGTACGACGCGGTGCCACCACCGGCGCGGTGGAACAGCGCCGGCGCGACTCCCAGGTAGCCCGCAGCAGCGAAGCGCCGGGTGACGTCCTGGATGTGGTCGTTCACGCCGAACGCTTCCTGGATCACGATGACCGCGCCCTTGGGTTCACCCGCCGGTGCCGCCTCGTAGATCTCCATCGCACCGTCGGGGGTGTCGAGTGTGACTGCCATCTCAGGAGGCCTGCGGGCTCATGGTCTCCGCCGCGATCTGCACCGCCTTGATGATCCCCTGGTAGCCCGTGCACCGACAGAGGTTGCCCGAGAGCCCTTCCTTGATCTCGTCGAGGCTGGGGTTCGGGTTGTCCTCGAGGAAGGCGTGCACGGTCACCACGAAGCCGGGCGTGCAGAAGCCGCACTGCAGACCGTGGGCCTGGCGGAACGCCTCCTGCACCGGGCCGAGCGAGCCGTCGGCGGGGCCGATGCCCTCGATGGTGGTGATGTCGGCACCCTCGGCCTGCACCGCGAACATGAGGCACGAGCGCACGGCCTCACCGTCGACGAGGATCGTGCACGCGCCGCAGACGCCGTGCTCGCAGCCGAGGTGCGTACCGGTGAGGCCGCAGTCCTCGCGCAGGTAGTCGGCCAGCGTCTTGCGCGCCTCGGACGATCCGGTGTGGGTCTGGCCGTTGACGGTGAATTGGATGGCGTGCTCAACCACGCGCGGCTCCCAGGGCTCGGTCGAGGGCGCGCACCACGAGATGGGCGCCGACGTGCTTGCGGTACTCGGCCGACGCGTGCACGTCGGCAGTCGGGTCGGTGTCGGTCACCGCGAGGCGGCCGATCTCGGCGAGCTCCGCGCCGGTGGGCGACGTGCCGACCAGGGCCTGTTCCGCCTGCGTCGCGCGCACGGGCGTCGACGCCATGCCGAGGAAGGAGATGCCGGCACGCGAGACCGCGCCGGCCCCGTCGACCTCGACCGCGGCGACGACCCCGGTGAGCGCGAAGTCACCACTGCGCCGCGCCACCTCTTCCACCGCGAAGCCGGCACGACCCGACCAGACAGGGAAGTGCACCGCGCTGAGGATCTCGTCCTCGCCGACGGTCGTGGTCCACGTCCCGACGAAGAACTCGGACGCGGGTACGGTGCGGGTGCCGCTCGCGCCGGCGATCTCGAGCTCGGCGTCGAGCGCGAGCGCGACTGCGGGGAGCTCCGACGCGGGGTCGGCATGGGCGATGGAACCACCGACGGTCCCGCGGTTGCGGATCTGGAAGTGGCCGATCAGCGGGATGGCCTCGGCCAGGAGCGGCACCGCTTCGCCCGCCGCGGTGTCGTGCTCGACCGTGCGCTGCGTCGTCATCGCCTTGACCGTGAGTGTGCCGTTCGAACGCGAGACGCCGCGGAGGTCGTCGACCCGGTTGAGGTCGATGATGTGCTCGAAGCGCGTGAGCCGCAGCGCCAGCATCGGCACGAGGCTCTGACCGCCCGCCAGCACCTTGGCCTCGTCGCCAAGCTCCGCGAGCAGCGCGATGACGTCGGCGATCGATTCCGGTGCGTGGTACTCGAACGGTGCGGGCTTCATGGACAGCTCCCGAGGAGGAAGGGCGGCGTGAACCTACCGCAGCACTCCCCGGGACGCACGCTCGCGGCAGGCGGCGAGTAGGGTCGGCGCGGTGTGCCTGAGGAGGAGCTTCCGCCGGCGATCCCGGCCGCCACCGTCGTGCTGCTGCGCGACGGGGCCGACGGCGTCGAGACGCTCATGCTGCGCCGCGACTCGAAGCTCGCGTTCGCAGGCGGCGCGTGGGTGTTCCCCGGTGGGCGCATCGATCCGGAGGACTATCCGGGCGGCGCGGTGTCCGACGACGACGACACGGTGCTGGCCGCGGCTCGCAACGCCGCGGCGCGCGAAGCGATGGAAGAGGCCGGGCTCGTGGTCGACCCTGCGACCTTGGTGTGGTTCGCGCACTGGACGCCCGGCGCCATCGCGCCCCGACGCTTCGCCACCTGGTTCTTCGTCGGCGTCGCCCCCGAAGGTCGAGTGGTGGTCGACGACGGCGAGATCCGCGAGCACCAGTGGATCCGTCCCGCCGACGCGCTCGCCCAGCGTGAGATCGGCGAGATCGAGCTGATCCCACCGACGTGGGTCACGCTCCACGCGCTCGCCGGCGCGTCGAGCACCGCCGACGTGTGCGCAGCGGCACGCGACCGCGACCCGCAGATCTACTTCACGCACATCGCCCGGGTCGACGGCGGGATCGCGTCGATCTGGCAGGGCGACGCCGCGTACGACGACCTCGACACCGAGAAGCCCGGTCCCCGCAACCGATTGCTCATGCTCGACACCGGATGGCGGCTCGAGACCACGGCGGGCTGAGGTCCGGGTCGGCACTCGACCCGTGTCGGACAGACCCTCGTTGGTGCCCGGGTTCGGCCAGGTGCGCCGCGTAGTGTCGCTGGCTTGTCTCCCCGACGCTCGACCTCCACGCCGGCTCGACGCGGCCGGTCCCGCCGGTTCCTGAACAGCCCCGACCTCTCGTGGGCGCGCCGGATGGTCGTCCTCCTCACCGCCATCGCGCTGTTCGCGGTCGCGTGCGGAGGTGGCGGCGACGACTCCGGGCAGGCGGCGAACACCACCCTTCCCGCCGACGGCAGCACGGTCGCGCCGACCGTGCCCACCACCCCGGCGCCGAAGAAGATCGAGACCATCCCGGGCATGCCGGGCGTGCCCGACCCGTCGAACCTCTACAGCGAGACGAAGACCGACAACTTCGCCGAGGCCACCAAGGGCGCGCTCACCCGGATCTACGTCCCGAACCGGGCCGACAACACGGTGTCGGTGATCGACCCCGCCACGATGACCGTGGTGGACACGTTCGAGGTGGGTCTCAACCCGCAGCACGTGGTGCCGTCCTGGGACCTCAAGACGTTGTGGGTCACGAACAACGCCGAGGGCACCCCTGACGGCACGCTGACCCCGATCGATCCGAGGACGGGGAAGCCCGGGCAGTCGGTCGTGGTCGACGACCCGTACAACATGTACTTCACCCCCGACGGCAAGTACGCGATCAACGTCGCCGAAGCGCGCAAGCGGCTCGACTTCCTCGACCCGCACACGATGCAGGTGATCAGCTCGCTCGACGTGCCGGGATGCGCGGGCATCAACCACGCCGACTTCACGATCGACGGGAAGTTCGTGCTGTTCACCTGCGAGTTCGGTGGCGCGATCGCGAAGATCGACGTCGTCAACCGCACGGTCGTCGGGTACCTGCAGCTGAGTCAGGGCGGCATGCCGCAGGACATCCGCAGCTCGCCCGACGGCAACACGTTCTTCGTCGCCGAGATGATGCGCGGCGGCGTGTACACCGTCGACCCCAACGCCTTCACCGAGACCGGCTTCATCCCGTCGGGCATCGGCACCCACGGCCTCTACCCGAGCCGCGACGGCACCAAGCTCTACGTCGCCAACCGTGGCAGCGACCACGTCGGCGGTCCGCCCAAGGGCCCGGGCAGCGTGTCGGTGCTCGACTTCGCCACCCGGCAGATCGTCGCCACGTGGCCGATCCCCGGTGGTGGCAGCCCCGACATGGGCAACGTGAGCAACGACGGCAAGGTGCTCTGGCTCAGCGGTCGCTACGACGACGTCGTCTACGCCATCGACACCACCTCGGGGAACGTCACGCAGATCCCCGTCGGTGCGGAGCCCCACGGTCTCACCGTGTGGCCCCAGCCCGGGCGCTACTCGCTCGGCCACACCGGCAACATGCGGTAGTCGCTGCAGGAACAAATCCGCTCGGCGTCAGCGCTGGAGTCAGCACGGTGACGGTGCTACGGGGAGCGCGGTCGGTGCCCTGGCCGCCGACGAGGTAGCCGCGGTCGCCGACCACGACCGCGGCGGCGTCGGACACCGCAGCCGGGAGTGCACCGACCGCGGTCGTCGTGCCGGTCGCGGGATGGAAGCGCAGGATCTGGTCGCTCAGACGCGTGTCGTCGACGTAGCCGCCGAGCACGAACACGTACCCGCGGAGCACGACCGCGCTGCGTGCGACAGCGACGTCGGGAGTTGCGCGACGGTGTCGACGACGCCCCGTCGTGTGTCGAAGCGTTGTACCGCGGGGGTGTCGATCCCGCGCGTGGAGTTGCTCACGCCACCGAACAGGTAGATCGCAGGACCGACGACGGCGAGCGCGGGGTAGCGCACCGGCACCGGCAACGTGCCGACCCGGGTGAACGTGATCCCGTCGGTCGTGCGGAGGATGTCGGCGAGCATGGCGTCGCCGTTCGCACCGCCGAACACGTACGTGGCGTTCCCGACCCGCGCGGCGACCAGGTCGGCGCGTGGCTCGGGAGCGCGCCGACGGCAACACCCACACCGTCGGCCGCCACCGACTGCACGTCGGCCGTGCCGGTCTCGCCGGTGCCACCACCGAGCACCAGGATGCGGCGTCCGGCTCGCACGCCGGCGGCGTCGTGCACGCCGAGCGCGAGCGATCCCACCGCCGTCGACCTGCCCGACCGTGGGTCGACGTCGACCAGCGCGTTCGTCGACGCCCCGGACGCGTCGACACCACCGACGACGGTGAACCGCGACCCTGACGCGACGACGACTTCGCGCGCCACCGGCGAGGGGAGCGACCACGCGGCGTCGGCCACCTGGACGGTCGGCGCGGGCGGTCGCCGGTGGGGTGGCCGCGACTCCGATCACGACGAGGACCAGCGCCACGAGTGATGCGCCGGCGGTCCGGCCGGTCAGGCGTTCCACACCCGCAGCACGCGCTGCTCGCGTTCGTGGCCGAGTCCGCTCAGCGTGGCGGTGTCGAGTCCGAGCCACGCACCCGCCGCCGCGGGCTGGCCGATCCAGCGTGCGCCGAGGACGCGGAGGAAGTGGCCGTGGGAGAACAGCGCGACCACGCCACCCGCAGCGACCGCGCGCGAGCACGCGATCGGCGCGCGCCGCGACCTCGTCGGCCGTCTCGCCTCCGACGGCGCCGTCGCGGAAGATCGTCCATCCCGGCACCTCGGCGCGGATCTCGCTCGGTGGTGCGGCCCTCGTAGTCGCCGTAGTTCCACTCGGCGAGGTCGTCGGTGACGGCGGCCTCGGGCTCGCACCCGGCGAACGCGCACGTCGTGCGCGCTCGCTGACGTGGACTGGTGAGCACCAGTGAGAAATCGATGGCCTCGAGCGGTGTGGCGAGCGCGCGCGCCTGGTCGCACCCGCGCGGAGTGAGCGCGACGTCGGTGTACGACGTGTGACGGCCGGAGCTGCTCCACTCGGTCTCGCCGTGACGGACGAGCACGATCGCGACGTCGGGGGTGAACTGCACCCGCCATTTCTAGCTGGGCGCGAGCCAGCGCCGGTGTAGCCTGCGGTCGACAATTACATCCCGGGGAGCTCGGGTCAGCCGGGCTGAGAGGGCGACCATCACGCGTCGCCGACCCCTCGAACCTGAACCGGGTAATGCCGGCGGAGGGAACCATGGGACCACCCGACCGCGCGATCACGTCGCGGGCACGCGCGGACGGTCGCGGGCGGCAATCGTGTTCGCGGGCGGCGACCGGCCGGTCGCCGCCGACCTGCCGACCCCGGCGGGCGGCGACCTCGTCATCGCGGCCGACTCGGGGCTCGAGCACGCGCGGGCGCTCGGCGTGCCCGTCGACCTCGTCGTCGGTGATCTCGACTCCGTCGACCCCGCGGCGCTCGCCGCCGCGGTCGCCGACGGTGCCGTGGTCGAGCGTCACCCCGCCGCGAAGGACGCCACCGACCTCGAGCTCGCGCTCGACGCCGCCGTCGACCGGGGCGCCACCGCGGTGCTCGTGGTCGGCGTGGGCGGTGGCCGTCTCGACCATTTCCTCGGCAACGTGCTCCTGCTCGCGTCGCCGCGCTACGCCCACGTCCGCGTCGACGCCCGCATCGGCGACGCCTTCGTGACCGTCGTGCACGAGCGCGTGGAGCTGACCGGCGCACCGGGCGGGCTCTGCTCGCTCCTCCCCCTCGGCGGTCCCGCGAGCGGCGTGCTCACCGACGGCCTGCGGTTCCCGCTGCGGCGCGAGACGCTCCCGCCGGGCACGACGAGGGGCGTCAGCAACGAGTTCCTCGGGACGCGTGCCACCGTCTCACTCGACGACGGGCGTGCTCCTCGCCGTCGTCCCCGACCCCGGAAAGCCCGACCCTGGAAAGGACATCTGATGCGTCGCGTGCTCCTTGCGGTCACGATCGCCGTCGCGCTGGGGAGCGGCGCGCTCGTCGCTCCCGTGGCGACCGCGTCGGCCGCGTCGGCGACCACGATCACCCTCGTCACCCACGATTCGTTCGCGGTGTCGAAGTCGGTGCTCGCCGCGTTCACGCGACAGACCGGTGTGAAGGTGAAGATCCTGCAGTCGGGTGACGCGGGCGCGGCGCTGAACCAGGTGATCCTCACCAAGTCGAACCCGATCGGCGACGTGTTCTTCGGCGTCGACAACACCTTCCTCTCCCGCGCGCTCGACGCCGACGTGTTCGCGAAGCACGCATCCGGCGCACTGTCCAGCGTGCCCGACGAGTACCAGCTCGACCCGTCGCACCGGCTCACGCCGATCGATCACGGTGACGTGTGCATCAACTACGACAAGCAGTGGTTCGCGGACAAGAAGCTCGCAGTGCCGGTGACCCTCGACGATCTCACCAAGCCCGCGTACAAGGGCCTGCTGGTGGTCGAGAACCCGGCGACGTCGTCGCCCGGGCTCGCGTTCCAGCTCGCGACCATCGCCAAGTACGGGGACAACGGCTGGCGCGACTACTGGAGCAAGCTGCGCGCCAACGGCGTGAAGGTCGACGACGGGTGGGAGAGCGCGTACGACGGCGACTTCACGCAGGGCGCCAACCAGGGCGACCACCCTCTCGTCGTCTCGTACGCGTCGAGCCCGCCCGCAGCGGTGTACTACTCGAAGCCGCAGCCGAAGACGTCGCCGATCGGCACCATGCTCGACTCGTGCTTCCGGCAGATCGAGTTCGCCGGGGTGATCAAGGGGACGGAGCACCAGGCGGCAGCGCGCAAGCTGGTCGACTTCATGCTCGCCGAGCGGTTCCAGGCCGACATCCCGCTGCAGATGTTCGTGTTCCCGGTGCGTGACGGCACGCCGCTCCCGGCGGTGTTCACGAAGTTCGCCGAGGTGCCGGCGAAGCCGTTGTCCCTGCCACCGGCCGACATCAGCGCCCACCGTGACACGTGGATCGAGCAGTGGACCGACACCGTGCTGCGATGACCGCAAGCGCGACCACCGGACGGTGCCGCGCGCAGTGCGCGTCGCGACGGTCGCGGTGCCGCTCGGGTTCCTGGCGGTGTTCTTCGCCTACCCGGTGCTCGCGATCGTCGGGCGCGGGCTCGTGCCGCAGTGGTCGGTGGACCTCGACCCCCTCGGCGACGTCGTCACCGATGCCGCGCTGCGACACATCGCTGTGGTTCACCGTCTGGCAGGCGACGCTCTCGACCGTGCTGACCCTCGCGGTCGGGCTCCCCGGGGCGTACGTGCTCGCCGCGCTGCGAGTTCCCCGGACGGCGCGCTCGTGCGTGCGCTCGTGACCGTGCCGTTCGTGCTCCCGACGGTCGTGGTGGCGTCGGCGTTCGTGGCGTTGCTCGGCGAGGGCGGGCCACTGGGTGCGCTGGGGCTCGACCAGACCCTGGGCGCGATCCTCGTGGCCCACGTGTTCTTCAACTACTCGGTGGTGGTGCGCACGGTCGGGAGCCTCTGGGCGCACCTCGATCCCCGGCCCGAGGAAGCGGCCCGCATGCTCGGTGCGAGCCGGTTCCGGACGTTCCGCGAGGTGACCCTGCCGTCGCTGCGACCCGCGATCGCGGCCGCGGCCGCGGTCGTGTTCCTCTTCACCTTCACGTCGTTCGGCGTGATCCTCATCCTCGGCGGTCCCGGCACGGCCACCCTCGAGACCGAGATCTACCGCCAGACCGCGCAGTTCCTGAACCTGCCGCTCGCCGCCGCACTGACCGTCGTGCAACTCGTCGCCATCGTGCTCCTCCTCCTGCTCACGAGCTGGATCGAAGGGCGGCAGCGGGTCACGCTCTCGCTGCGCGCCGCGGCGGAGACGCTGCGCCGGCCGCGCACGCCCGGCGCCCGAGCGTTCGTCGCCGCGAACCTCGCGCTGATGGCAGTGCTGCTCGGCGTGCCAGTGGGAGTGCTGCTCTTCCGCTCGTTCGACACGCCGAGTGGGCTCGGACTCGACTTCTACCGGGCGCTCGGCGAGGTGCACGCGGGCAGCACGTTGTTCGTGGAGCCGGTGCACGCGATCGCCAACTCGCTCCGGTTCGCGGTGGCGGCAACAGCCATCGCCGTGATCGTGGGTGGGTGCGCCGCGTTCGCGCTCGCGCGTCGACACGCCGACGCGGCTTCGACGCGTTGGTGTCGCTCCCCCTCGGTGTCTCCGCGGTCACGGTCGGCTTCGGGTTCCTCATCGCGCTCGACCACCCGCCGTTCGACCTGCGGGGCTCGTGGTGGCTGGTCCCGATCGCGCAGGCGCTGGTCGCCGTACCGTTCGTCGTGCGGGTGATGACACCGGTCCTGCGCGCCATCGACCCGCGCCTGCGCGACGCCGCCGCCACCCTCGGCGCGTCGCCCGCCCGCGTCTGGCGCGAGGTCGACCTGCCGATCGTGGCCCGGGCGGCGCTGGTCGCCGCCGGGTTCGCGTTCGCCATCTCGTTGGGCGAGTTCGGCGCCACCGTCTTCATCGTGCGGCCCGACCAGCCCACCCTCCCCGTCCTCGTGTACCGGTTGCTCGGGCAGCCGGGACCGCTCAACTTCGGTGGCGCGATGGCAGCGAGCGTGATCCTCATGGCGTTGACCGCACTGGCCATCCTCGGCATCGAGCGCTTCCGCGCCGGCACGGTCGGCAGCTTCTGAAGATGTACGCCTGATGCTCGGGATCGCTGATCTCACCGTCTCCTACGACGACTTCATCGCGGTCGACGGGGTCGACCTCGAGGTGGCCGACGGCGAGATCGTGTGCATCCTCGGGCCCAGCGGGAGCGGCAAGAGCTCACTGCTCCGCACGGTCGCGGGCCTGGAGCCCGACGTGCGGGGGCGGGTCTCGTGGGACGGCGACGACCTCGCCCGCGTCCCGCCGCATCGGCGCGGCTTCGGCCTCATGTTCCAGGACCACGCGTTGTTCCCCCATCGCGACGTCCAGGGCAACGTGGCCTTCGGGCTGCGCATGCAGCGGTTGCCCCGGGCCGAGATCGAGACGCGCACGGCCGCCGCCCTCGCGCTCGTGGGGCTGACCGGGTTCGAGCGACGCCGCATCCGTGAGCTCTCCGGCGGTGAGCAGCAGCGGGTGGCCCTCGCTCGGGCCCTGGCCGCCGAGCCGCGCCTCCTCATGCTCGACGAACCGCTGGGTGCGCTCGACCGCGCGCTGCGGGAACGCCTCGTCGCCGAGTTGCGCGCGCTGTTCGTGCGCCTCGAGCTCACGACCCTGTTCGTCACCCACGACCACGACGAGGCGTTCGCGCTCGCCGACCGGCTCGTGGTCATGCACGCCGGGCGGATCGAGCAGGTCGGCACGCCCGCCGAGGTCTGGCAACGGCCCGGCAACACGTTCGTGGCCCGGTTCCTCGGCTGGAACGTCACCCGCGCCTTCTCCGACGCGCCGGCCGCGGTGCGGCCCGAGGCCGTACGGCTCCGCGAGGTCGATGCCGCGTCGGGCGCGGAGGCGGTCAGTGGATCCGTCGTGACCCGGACGTTCCGCCGCGACCACTTCCTCGTCGCGGTCCGGGTCGATGGGCTGGCCGCCGACGACGACCTGGTGCAGGTGGAGGTGGCGTTGGACGCTTCTCACGTCCCGCAGGTCGGCGAGCGGGTGTCGCTGGCAGCCGACGACATCGTCGAGATGGGCTGAGCGCGGCCCCCGGGCGTGGGCAAGGGTCCGTTTCCCACCCGTAGCGTCCGGTCGGGGACCCATGCCGCGGGCCGCCACGGTCGATCTGCACCGAATCTCCACAGCTTCGGCACGACACGCACAGACCGGCTCCTTACGCTTGACCGACATGTCGGCCCCGGCTCCCGCCCTCCCTCGCACCATCGTGGTGGTCGAGGACGAGGCGTCGATCGCCGAGGCGGTCGCCACCCGGCTCCGCAGCGAGGGGTTCACGGTGGCCGTCGCCGCCGACGGTCCGGCCGGGGTCGAGTGCTGCCGGGAGCTCCAGCCCGACCTCGTGGTGCTCGACCTCATGCTCCCCGGGATCGACGGCCTCGACGTGTGCCGCGAGATCCAGCGCGACCGGCCCGTTCCCGTCCTCATGTTGACGGCACGCGACTCCGAGACCGACCTCGTCGTGGGTCTGGCCGTCGGCGCCGACGACTACCTCACCAAGCCGTTCAGCGCGCGCGAGCTCGTGGCCCGGGTGCACGCGCTGCTCCGCCGGGTCGAGCGCCGACCCGCGCCCACCTCCGGGTCGGTCGTCCTCGGACCGGTCGCCATCGACCTCGAGGCGCGCCGGGTGCTGCTCGACGACGACGCCGTGCACCTCACCCCGACCGAGTTCGACCTGCTCGCCTACCTCGCTCGTCGCCCCCGAGCGCGTGTTCACGCGAGAGGAGCTGCTGGGCGAGGTGTGGGGATACCACGACGGCTCCGGCGCGCGCACCGTCGACTCGCACGTGCGCGCGCTCCGCCGCAAGCTCGGCAACGACGTCGTGCGCACCGTGCACGGGGTCGGCTACGCCGCCGGCGAAGGCGTGCCGACATGACCCGTCGCGAACGACTCGCGCATCCGCTCGACGACGTCCCGTCGATCAAGCTGAAGCTCGGCTTCGTGATCGCAGCCGCGGTCGCGATCACCGTCTTCGTGTTCTGGGTGCTCATCAAGATCGGTGTGTGGCCGTCGGTGAGCGGCATCATCGCCGCGATCATCGCGATGGCCATGGTGTGGTTCCTGTCGCGGGGGATGACGTCGCCGCTGCGGGAGATGGCCGCGGCCGCGTCGGAGATGACCAAGGGCAACTACGGCCGACGCGTCTCCACCTCGTCCCGCGACGAGGTCGGTGAGCTCGCCCGGGCGTTCAACCAGATGGCAGCAGAGCTGGCCGAGACCGACCGGGTGCGGCGCGACCTCGTCGCCAACGTCTCGCACGAGCTGCGCACGCCGATCACCGCGCTGCAGGCCGTGCTCGAGAACCTCGTCGACGGGGTCAGCGAGCCCGACCCGCAGACGTTCCGCACGATGCTCGCCCAGGTGGAACGGCTGGGTCGGTTGGTCAAGCAGCTGCTCGACCTGTCGCGGCTCGAGTCGGGCGTGGTCCCGCTGGATCGCACCGAGTTCCGGGTGGAGCCGCTCCTCGAGCACGCGGTGCGCGAGCAGCAACTCCACGCACCCGAGATCGCGGTGTCGGTTTCGGTCGAGTCACCCGACCTGACCGCCGACGGCGATCCCGAGCGAGTGCACCAGGTCGTCGCCAACCTGCTCGAGAACGCGGTGCGCCACACACCGCACGGGGGCTCGATCGAGGTGCGCGCCCGTCGCCACGACGACGGCGTCACCATCGAGGTGCTCGATGACGGCCCCGGCATCGCCGATGCCGATGAAGCGCGCATCTTCGAGCGCTTCTACCGCGCCGATTCCGCGCCGCGCGTCCACCGACGGCGGCGCCGGGCTCGGCCTCGCCATCGCGCAATGGATCGTCGACCTCCACGGCGGCGACATCCACCCCGAACGACGAGACCCGCACGGCTGCCGCATGGTCGTCACGCTTCCCCACCGCTGAATCCTTCCCATCCGCTGAATCCGTCCCGACCCACCGAACATCCAGGAGACACCGATGCCGCTCGCCACCATCGACGAAGCCCTCAAGCGCATCCGCCGCGGTGAGATGGTCCTCGTGGTCGACGACGAGGACCGCGAGAACGAAGGTGACCTCACCATGGCCGCGTGCTGGGTCACACCCGAGGCGGTGAACTTCATGCTGCGCTGGGCGCGTGGGCTCGTGTGCATGCCCTGCGACGCCGGACGCCTCGACGAGCTCGACTTCTGGCCGATGGTGCCGTCCGACCGTGCGGGCAACGACACGCCGTTCACGGTGTCGGTCGACCACGTCACCGCCGGCAGCGGCATCGGTGCCGGCGACCGGGCCATCACCATCCGGCGCATCCTCGACCCCTCGGCCCGGCCGTCCGACTTCCAGCGCCCGGGCCACGTGTTCCCGTTGCGGGCCCGGGAGGGCGGCGTGCTCGAACGTCGAGGCCACACGGAGGCGGCGGTCGACCTCGCCCGCCTCGCGGGCCTGCCGCCGGTGGCGGTGATCTGCGAGGTGCTGTGCGAAGACGGCTCACCTGCCCGATTCCCGTACCTCGAGCAGTTCGCGTCGGATCACCGGATCGCGATGGTCGCCGTCGACCAACTCGTGGAGCACCGCCTCGCGCACGACGACACCTCGTCGCACGGGCTCGTCTCACCGCTGCTGCTCTGACCGCGTTCGCCCGTACGAGGCCCCGGTAGCCTGACACGCGCCGTGCCCTCGCCGACCAGCCCCCGTAGTCGTCGCCGCGCCCTCGTGGCCGCGCTCGGCGTCGCCGTCGCCTCCGTGATCGCGGCCGGGTGCATCCCGCCGCCGCCGGCCCCGCCCGGCGCGATCACCCCGATGCCGATCGGGATCACGCACTCGGTGGGCGTGCGTCAGGTCACCTTCGTCGACTCGTCGCGACCCACCGCCCCGTTCGGCGCCTACCCCGGCTCCCCCTCGCGGGTCATCCCCACCTCGATCTCCTACCCGTCCGACGGCGGTGGCCCGTTCCCGTTGGTGGTCTTCATCCCCGGGTTCGGTGCCACGGCCGCGAACTACGCGCCGCTCATCGCGCGCATCGCCGCCGCGGGGTACGTGGTGGCCGCGCCCGCGTACCCGCTGCTCAGTGGTCAGCCGGCCGGTCCCACCGACACCGTCGGCTGGGAGGACCTCGTGCCCGACACGTGGTTCGTCACCAGCGAGGTGCTGCAGCTGCTCGGGCATCAGTGGGCTCATCGATGCGAACCGCATCGCGGTGGCCGGCCACTCGGACGGCGCCGCGATCGCGTTCAACATCGGCTACACGCCGTTCAAGCTCGACTGGCGCGTCCGCGCGGTCGTGAGCTTCGGCACCGGGCTCCAGTACTACGGCCCGTACCAGGCGAACGGTCGGCCGATCCTCCACGTGTTGAGCGACCAGGACGTGTACAACCCCTACGGCGAGGCGATCGGGTGGGACCGTGCCTACCTCCAGGAGCCGAAGGTCGTGCTCAGCCTGTGGAACGCGTCACACGAGGGACCGTTCATGAACGTCGGCGATCCGCACTACGACCTCGTCGTCCGCTTCACCATCGGCTGGCTCGACACCGTGCTCAAGGCACATCCCGAGGCCCTGTTCTTCGCCGCCCTCGACGTGGGCAGCTACCCGACGCTCGGCGCACTCGGCGGCTAGTTGCGTTCGGGCGGCTCGTCGCGCGGCGGGAGGTACACCACGGCCCGCGAGCGTTCGGGATGGTCGGGGTCGAGCACGATGTCGATGTGGTCGAGCTTCGGCTCGGGAGCCTCCGACACGATCGCCGGCTCCTCCCGCTCCGGTCGTCCCTCGAGCGCGTCACGGACCCCGAGCAGCCCGGCCGCGATGACGCTGCCCGCGGCGCCGCGCCGGAAGCGGTCGATCGGTCGTTCCCACTCCTCGCCGTCGGCGTCCCCGTCGCTCGCGTCCGCTCGCTCCGTGCCAGCGTCCCCGTCGCTCGCGTCCGCTCGCTCCGTGCCTGCGTCCGTGTCGCACGCGTCCGCTCGCTCCGTGCCTGCCGCCTCAGCGTCGTCGTCGGTGTCGTCGGCCACACCGCCACGTTAGGCCCGTCCGGGGCATAGCTTCAGCCGGTGGCGGACGGCGAGGATCAACGGGCGCAGCGGGCGACGACCCTCGGTGTCATGCTCGTTGCCGCGCTCGTCGGCACCGCGCTCGTCGCCCTCGGCTCGGGGCCATCCGACGCGCCGAAGGTCGCTGCCGCGGCTGCGCAGGACACGCTCCCCACTGCGACCACGACGCGGGCGACGCCGACGAGCGCACCGACGTCCACGACCGCGCCGGCTCCGACGACGTCGACGACACCGGCATCCGACCCGGGCGCGCTCCCGCAGACCGACGAGCAGCCGAGCGCGTCGGGTGCGACCTTCACCGCCGGCGTCGACGGCTTGTGGGAGGCGATCCGCCAGGACGAGCCCGAACTCGGGTTGCCGTTCTTCTTCCCGGCGAGCGCGTACCAGCAGGTGAAGGCGCTCGACGATCCCGCGTCCGACTACCAGAACCGCTTGATCGCGAACTTCGAGGAAGACGTCCACGCGTTGCACGCGCAGCTCGGCGCGAACGCGGCCGACGCGAAGTTCGTCGGCATCACCGTGCCCGACGACCAGGCGGTCCTCGTGCAGCCGGGCGAGGAATCCAACAAGCTCTCGTACTGGCGCGTCTACGGCACCACGTTGCAGTACGAGGTCGACGGGCAGAGCGGATTCGTTCCCCGTCACGTCACTCATCTCGTGGCGCGGCCAGTGGTACGTCGTGCACCTCGGCGCCATTCGCTGAGCGAACCCGTCCGGGCTCAGTTCGAGACGAACCAGTCGGGGAGCAGGCTGATGCCGAGGCCGACGAGCGTCGCCACCACCGCGGCGATCATGATCCACCGGCCCCGGCGTTCACCGCGCCACCAGGCGAAGCCACCGAGCGCCAACCCGACCGTGCCGAAGAACAGGGGCAGCAGGAACACCGCCCACGCCACCGCGACCACGCCCCAGATCGCCGCTGCCTGCCCGGGTTGCAGTCGCCGGGCCGGCAGAGCCTGGTCCGGTCCCTGACCGGGTTCGGTCGCCATGACCCCACCTTAGGGACCGGGCTCCTCGCCGATCTCCTTGAGCGCGGCCGCGATCGCGGCCCGCATTCGGCGCGCCGTCGCCGGCGCGAGGTGTGCCACCAGGCCGAGCCCGGCGCGGCCGACCTCCTCCATGGTGAGCACGACCCGGGGCTCGCCCATGCCGCACGAGTCGCAGTCGTCGCTGAGCGCCACGGCCCACGAGACCGGCGGTCGTTCGTCGTCGTCCTCGGGATGGTCGTCGGTGGCGTCGTCGATCGAGCGTCGCATGCGGGCTCCCAGTGCTCAGCGCCGTTGCCGTTGGCGGACACGGTATACATGCGCGTCACCGACGGCGAGACGAGAGGAAGCGGGTGCGCCGGAACTTCGAGCGCCTGCGCGCGATCGCGCAGCGCTACGGCGAGCTCAACGGTCGGTTGAGCGCGGCTGCGATCACGCTGTACGGCTTCCTGGCCCTGTTCGCGTTGTGCGTTCTCGCGGTCGCGCTCGTCGGCATCCTCGCGACCGGCAACGACCACGTGGCGGACGACATCGTCAGCTGGCTCGGTCTGCACGGCGACGCCGCGACGACGGTGACCGACGCGGTGAACACCGCGCAGCACGAGCGCGAAGGTCGCGAGCATCGTCGGCATCATCGGTCTGGTCTGGGTGGGGAGCAGTCTCGCGGTGGCGATCGCGAGCGCGTACGACCTCGCGTGGGGCGTGCCGTCGCGCACCACGCGGGCGCGCCTCGTCGGACTGGGTTGGCTGGCCGGCAGCGGCGTGCTGCTCGCCGCCGGGAGCCTGGTCACCGCGGGGCTCAGCGAGCTCCCCGCGCTGGTGGCACCCCTCGTGCTGGCGCTGAGCCTCGCCGTGAACACCGTGCTCTGGCTGTGGACGTCGTGGATCCTGCCCAACCGCCCCGCGCCGCCCTGGCGGAGCCTCCTCCCGGGCTCGATCACCGGCGCGATCGGGCTGGAGGCGCTGAAGATCGCCGGTGCCTACGTGGTGCCGCTGCTGGTGTCGAAGTCGTCCGCGGTCTACGGGACCATCGGGGTGGTGTTCGCGCTGCTCGCCTGGCTGTGGGTGCTCGGACGGCTGGTGGTGGTGGTGACGATCGTGGAGACGCTCGACCGCGTCCCCGCCCCGGTCACGGCTGCAGACGGGTGACGCGCCAGGGGTCCTCGCCTGCGAGGCGCGTGTAGACGAACCGGTCGTGCAGCCGATCGTCGCGGTGCTGCCAGAACTCGATCTCGTCGGGCACGACGCGGAAGCCACCCCAGCCGTCGGGCCGCGGCACCTCGTCGTCGGCGAAGCGAGCCTCGATCTCACGCACGTTCGCTTCGAGCTCCTCGCGGCTGGCGACCGGCTCGCTCTGTGCCGATGCCCACGCGCTCACCCGACTGGATCGAGGCCGCGCGTACCAGTACGCGTCGGACTCGGCGTCGGCGACGCGCTCGACCGGGCCCGCGGCGCGCACCTGGCGCAGCACCTCGGGCCAGTGCAACGCGACCGCAGCGTGCGGATTGGCGGCGAGCTCCTCACCCTTGCGACTGTCGAAGTTGGTGTAGAAGCAGAAGCCGCGCGCGTCGATGCCGCGCAGCAGCACCATGCGCGCAGATGGCCGGCCGCCGGGCGTGCTGGTGGCGACCACCATGGCGTCGGGCTGCAACTGACCGTGCTGCTCGGCATCGTCGTACCAGCGCTGGAACTGCACGAACGGGTCGGGATCGAGATCGTTCGAGTGCAGGGGTCGCGCGGGGATCGGCACGGCTCGAGGCTACGGGTTCACGAACCACAGCTCCGACGGTAAACGTCGATGGCGCTTCGTGCGTCGAGTCACCGTGGCGGAGTTGTACACCATCGTGGCGAGCCCCACCGCGATACCGTCGACCGCGCGGCGACGCGCCCAGACCCTCGGTGGACAGGTGGACGACGAGCGGATCCGAGACTTCGTCGACGGCGAGTACGCCAAGGTCGTGGCCACCGTCGCGCTCGTGTGCGGCAGCGTCGCCACCGCCGAGGACTCGGTGCAGGAAGCGCTGGCGCGCGCGTGGGAGCGCCTCGATCGGGGCGACGGGATCGACCGGCTCCCGGCCTGGGTCACGACCGTCGCGCTCAACCTCGCCCGCAGCCAGATGCGCCGGTGGCGTTCGGAGCGGAGGGCGCGCGACCGGCTCGGACCCCTGCGCGACGACCTCAGCGACGCACCGGCGGCGAGCGGTGATGCGCACGCGGTGCGCGAGGCGCTCCGCGCGCTTCCCCGTCGTCAGCGCGAGGTCACCGTGCTCCGCTACTACCTCGGCCTCGACGTCCGCGAGATCGCCGCACACCTCGGTATCGCCGAAGGGACGGTCAAGGCGATGCTGTTCCGCGCCCGGCAGTCGCTCGCGGTCGCGCTCGGCGACGATGACGACCACGACGAGGAGGTCGACCGTGCCCACGGATGACCACGCCTTCGACGACTCGCGTCTCGAGCAGGCGCTGCACGACGCCGCGCCCACCGTACCGACGTCCGGCGTGGTCACCCAGGTCACCCGACGCCGCACGCAGCGGCGCCGCAACCGGCGGCTGACGGCCGGCGCGCTGGCCGTCGTCGCCGTGCTCGTCGTCGGCACCGGGACCGTCCTGGTGACGCGCGACGACAGCTCGTCACCGCACATCGCGTCGCCGGGCGCGCGTCTGCAGGCGCGGGTGATCACCGGTGACGGCGCGGTCGACGGCGACGCGGGCAAGAGCGTCACCCCGACGCAGGTCGTGCTCGACCCTGATCCGCAGCTCCTCCGGGCGCCGGTGCTCGTGGGTTCGTCCGCACTGTCGGTTGCGAGCTACGACCCCGGACCCGCCGGGATCGCGACGTCACATGTCGTCCGCATCGACGGCGCAACCGTGCTCGACATCGTGCAGTTCATGGCCACCCGCGTCCTGTCGATGGCCGACGGTGAGGGAGCTCGCTGGGCACTCACCCAGAACTACGAGACGACCGGCAAGGGCCGGGTGCCCGACTCGTTCCTCAAGCGCATTCCCGCGGTCAAACGTCCCCCAGTCGATGCCGCTCCCGCAGAACGCGGAGCCGGTGGGGCCGATCGCCGCGATCGGTGGGGCGGTGTGGGTGCCGCTGCGCGACGGCGTGCTCGAGTTCGACCCGGCCGGCAACCTCCTCCGTCGCATCCCCCTGCCCGACGCGACCCACCGGTGGGTGGCGCAGGTGGGCAAGCGCGCCGCGGTGACCGACGGGCGTACGGTCCGCAGCCTCGACGTGTCCGGGGCCATGAGCGATCCCATCACGTACGGCCCGGAGATCCTCGGGCTCGCGTCCGTGGGCTTCGACGGTCGGGTGCTGCTCGCACCGGAGAACGGCGGTGTCGAGCACGCGCGGGTCGCACGCTCGACGTCGGACTCGCCGGTGGAGATCACCGCGACGCTGCCCGACGGGTTCGTCGCCGACGGCCTCGGCGCGTCGACCACGCGCCTCTGGGTCACCGGCACCGTCGACGATGCCCCCGCGATCGCGCTGCTGGACGACGACGGCGTGCGCGCCACGATCGTGCTCGAGAACGCGACCGGCGGCGCCGCGCTGGCGTGGACGGACGCGCACACGGTGCGCATCGTGTCCAACGGCGGGCTCTCCGAGATCACCGTTCCGTAGGCAACCGGTTGCGCTCCCCGGACGTCGAGCAGGCGTCGAGGAGGGAACGCGATGAAGATGACGAAGTCGATCCAGGTGACCACGTGCGCGACGCTGTTCGTCGTGCTGGCAGTGCTGGCGACCGCGTGCGGTGGAGGTGGTGACGGCGACGTGTCCATCGACACCGACCGGGCCCGTCCCGAGCTCCTGTACCTCGGTAGCGCCACCGGCATCACCGCGCTGGCGCCGGCGCGTGGCCACGTGCGCTTCCAGGAGACCAGCGCAGTGCCGAGCCGCGACTGGTCGGTGCTCTACACCACCAGTAGCGACGGCGCGACCACGACCCTGCGCACGCTCGACCCCGCGACCGGCGACGAGGTCGACCGACGCACCGTCCCCGGCGTGTTCACGGTGCGGACGGTGTCCGAGAACGGGGAGATGGTCGCACTCACCCCGCCCGCCCCGGCCGGTACCGACACCTACCACCCCGCGGCCAAGAACCCGACGCCGTTGGTGATCGTGCGACGCGGCGACCCGGAGCCACAGCGCCTCGACGTGCCCGGAAACGTGGAACCCGAGGCGTTCTCGCTGTCGGGCGACGCGCTCTTCGTGATCGACTTCGTGCCGCCGCTCGCGCCCGAGCGCTACCGCGTTGCGCGTCTCGACCTCTCACGCGGCACCGTCGACGACGTGCGCAGCAAGGAAGCCGAGCTGCAGGAGCCGATGCGGGGCACTGCGCGCGCCCAGACCGTCGCCCCCGACGGGCGCCGCCTCTACACGCTCTACTCGCGCGACGCGACTGCGGACGAGCCCGCCGAGGCGTTCGTGCACGTCCTCGACCTCGACACCGAGACCGCCAGTTGCGTCGACCTCCCAGCCGAGTTCGCCACCGATCCACTCGGCGCGGTCGCGGTGACGCCGTCGGGCAGCCGACTGTTCGTGTACTCCCCGACCGCGGGCGCGCTGGCCGAGCTCGACACGAACAGCCTCGACGTGACGCGGACCGCCACTGTCCCACCGCCGGTCGGGATCGCGCCGACGACGGCGCGCGCCACTGCGACCGAGTCGACGCTCTATTTGTCGGTGGCCGACCGCATCGCACCGGTCACGCTCGAAGCCATGGACGCGGGCGAGTGGACCCTCGCCCCCGGTGAGATCGCCGGCATCGAACCGACGAGCGACGACAGCGCGCTGTACGTCGTCCTTGCCGACCGCGTGCTCGTCGTCGACCCGCGGACGTTCGCGCCCCGCCGCGAACTGGTCGTGCCGCCGGAGTCGGTGCCGGTCGACCACGTGGCGCCGGCACTCCCGCCCATCGCGCCCGGCTACGCGAAGTGCGCATGCTGACCACGGGTAGGGTCACGCGTGATGGACTTCGAGCCGAGCACGCGGACCCGGGAGCTGCAGGATCGGCTGGCCGAATTCATCCGTGACCGGGTCGATCCGTCGGAGGCCGTCCATCGGGAAGAGGTGCGGGCGTCGGGTGACCCGCACTTCCATCCACCGGTCATGGAGGAGCTCAAGGCCGAAGCGCGTGAGCGCGGGCTCTGGAACCTGTTCCTCCCCGCATCCGACCTCGGGGCCGGACTGACGACGCTCGAGTACGCACCCCTCTGCGAGCTGATGGGCCGATCACCCCTTTCGCAGGAAGCCACCAACTGCTCTGCCCCCGACACCGGCAACATGGAGCTGCTCGAGAAGTTCGCGACGCCGTTCCAACGCGAGCGGTTCCTCGACCCGCTCCTCGACGGCACCACGCGCTCGTGCTTCGCGATGACCGAGCCGTGGGTCGCGAGCTCGGACGCGACCAACATCCAGAGTCGCATCGCACGCGACGGCGACCACTACGTGATCAACGCGCACAAGTGGTTCACGAGCGGGGCGGCGTCGGCACGCTGCTCGTTCGCGATCCTGATGGGGGTGTCCGACCCCGATGCCGACCGCCATCGCCGCCACAGCATGGTGATCGTGCCGTTGGACACACCCGGCGTGTCGATCGAGCGGTCGCTGCCCGTCTTCGACCACGACACCGGCGGCGGCCACTCCGAAACGTTGTTCGTCGACGTGCGCGTGCCTGCCGACCACCTGCTCGGCGAGGAGGGCGCCGGATTCGCGCTGGCCCAGGCCCGCCTCGGCCCCGGACGCATCCATCACTGCATGCGCGCGATCGGGATGGCCGAGAAGGCGCTCGAGCTCATGTGCGAACGCGTGCAGCAGCGGGTGGCGTTCGGGCAGCCGCTCGCCGACCAGGGCACCATCCAGGCGGAGATCGCGGAGTCGCGGCTCGCGATCGAACAGGTGCGTCTGCTCACCCTGAAGACCGCGTGGCTGATCGACACCGTCGGGGTCAAGGGGGCCCGCATCGAGATCTCGGCCATCAAGGTCGCCGCGGCCCGCCTGGCGACCACCGTCATCGACCGTGCCATCCAGGCGTTCGGCGCGGCGGGTGTCACCAACGACTGGCCGCTGGCCGAGATGTACGGCCACGCCCGCACCCTGCACTTCGTCGACGGGCCCGACGAGGTGCACCTCCAGCAGATCGCGCGCCGCGAGCTGCGTGCCTACGAGCAATTCCGGACGGCCGATTGACGGTTCATTGTCCGAGAATGTTCGCAGTGCGAACGTCACGCGACAGTGAATCGCGAGCGTGCCGTACGATGCGTGAGCGATGAAGGTGCGCATCGGGTACGGGATCGGCACGCAGGGCCTCGCCGACGGCGGCGCCCGCTTCGCGGAGCTCATCGACGCGCTCGAGGAGCTCCGGTTCGACTCGATCTGGTGCTCCGAGCGGGCCACCGGTCCGATTCCCGAGCCCATGGTGTCGCTCGCGTTCGCGGCCGGACGTACGAAGAAGCTGAAGCTCGGCACCAGCGTGCAGGTGCTGCCGGGCCGCAACCCCGTTCTGCTCGCCAAGCAGTGGGCCAGCCTCGACGTGCTGTCGGGCGGGCGCGCGCTCCCCGCGTTCGGACTCGGCGTCGTGGAGCCGCACGAGCAGCAGGCGTTCGGCGTCACCCGCGAGGAACGCGCACCGTGGTTCGAGGAAGCGCTCCCGCTGATCCGACGGCTCTGGAGCGAGGACACCGTCGACCACGACGGGCCGCGCTTCCACTACGAGGGCGTGTCCATCGGCACCCGCCCGGTGCAGCAGCCGCCCGACGTGTGGCTCGGCGGTCGGGCACCGCGCGAGCTCCGGCGCGTCGGTGAGCTCGCCGACGGCTGGCTGCCCAGCTTCTGCACGCCGGCGACGGTCGCCGAGGGACGGGAGCAGGTCGAGACCGCCGCCGCCGCCGCCGGCCGCGCCATCGACGACGAGCACTACGGCGCCATGGTGTTCTACGCGCGCACCGAGGTGCCCGAGCCGTACGCCAGCATGGTCGGCGCCCGCCTCGGGTTCGATCCGGGCGACGTGATCGTCGTGGGCATCCCCGCGCTGCGCGAGCGGCTCGAGGAGTACCTCGCGGTCGGGTTCTCGAAGCTCGTCCTCGTGCCGGTGCAGGAAGCGGACTCGTGGCGCGCCGAGGTCGAGGAGCTCGCTGACGGGCTCCTCGACCTCCAGGGCACGCGCGACTCTTCGACCGCCGTCACGCGCTGAGCTCGTCCACCTCCAGCATCAACCCGCGGCGCCACAATCGCGCGTCGACCGCATGGGCTCCCGGCATGCCGTCGATCCACGCGGCGGGGAACGCCGCGCGAGCGCGATCCTCGCCAGTCGCCGGGCGCGGACCTCGACGTCGCCGTGGTCGACCGGGACCCGGACCCAGTCCTCGAGCGGGTCACGAACGTCGGGCGGCCGAACCGTCGTCGCCACCATCAGGATGCGCGGTCGGCCGGAGCGCGCCAGGTCGTCGAGCACCGACGCGTCGTCGGGCCACGGAACCAGCGCGACGTCGATCCCGTCGCAGTCGACCATCAGCATCACCACGAGTGTGGCGGGCGCTCGTCGCGGGACCGTGTGCCCCGGGTGGCGTGAGCGTGACCGGACGCTGAAGAGAAGCTGACCAACGCGACGCACCCCGCCCGGTCTCCGGGGACCGGGCGGGGCTGCGCTGGACTACATGTTCGGGCAGTTCCCCTGAGCCCCGCCCGCAGGGGCGGAACCCTGCGCGGGGGCGGTCGTCGACGCGCTCCCGTTGTCGGTCGTCGTCGAGCTGCTCCCCGAGTCCGAGGACGAGCTGGAGCTGTCGTTGGTCTGCGCGTGCGCGACCATCGCGCCGCCGCCGATCATCGCTCCCGCGAGACCGACCGACAGCAGGCCGCTGCGCATCCAATTCTGCATGTGCATCACCTCCTCTCGTCGTGCGTTGTGTCTCGGACCACGAAACACACCGTCGGCTGTGAGGGCTCTGAAGCCGGGTAAGAGGACGCGAGAATCTGCGGGTCACGGCCAACGCTCAGCGCGCGCACAGGGCGCGGTTGCGAGCCTCGGAGGATGACCCTCCCGCTTCGCCGAGGCTCGGGCGTGTCGTGCTTCCTGCTCGCACTGGCCGTGACCTTCGTGTCGTCCGTCGGCACCGCGAGCACAAGCGCGGCGCCGTCCCGAGTTCGAGGAGCGATCGGCGCCGGACTGCGCGGACCATCGGGCCTCGATGCGACCGTCTACGCGAAGGGCCTGAAGCACATCGCTGCGCTCGCGACCGACGCGCAGGGACGGGTCTGGGTTGCGACCGCGGCGGCGAGCGACACGGGCAAGGACGCGATCTACCTCGTCGCCGAGGCCGGCGCGACACCGCAGAAGGTGGTGACCGACGTGCACACACCGCTCGGGCTCCTCTGGATCGGCGACACGCTCTACGTGTCGCAGGCCGACAGCGTGCTCGCGCTCGCCGGCTTCGACGGCAGCACCTTCGCGTCGCGCGCGACCGTCGTGTCGTTCCCGGAGGGCACCGGTGAGGTCAACGGCATCACCGTGGGCGGGCGACGGACGCCTCTACGTGGGCATCTCGGCACCGTGCAACTCGTGCACGCGCCACCGAGGCCTACTCGGCGTCGGTCGTGTCGTTCCTGCCCGACGGCAGCGACCTCCAGGTGTTCGCCCGCGACATCCGCGCCGCCATCGGGCTCGCGTTCTTCCCCGGCACCGACGACCTGTTCGTGACCATGAACCAGCGCGACGACCTCGGCGACGAAGACGCCGGGCGACTGGCTCGCGGTGGTGCAGGCCGGGCGAGTCGTGGGGATTCCCGTCGTGCTACGGGCAGGACACTGCGAAGTGCTCGGCGGTGCCGATCCCGGTCGCCGAGCTCGACGAGCACGCGGCGGTGAGCGGGGTGGCCATCGTGACCGGCCAGCTCGGGTCCACCGTGGGCACCGGCGCGGTCGTCGCCGAGTGGGTGACCGGGAAGGTGCAGCTGGTGCAGCTCACCGCGGCGCGACGGTGGCTACACCGGGAAGACCACTGCGTTCCTCAGCGGCTTCGAGAACCCGGTGCCGGTGCATGCTCGACGCGCGACGGCGCGCTGTTCGTCGGCGACTGGACGAGCGGCAAGCTCTACCGCATCACTGCGTAGCCGCGATGCGGCGCGTGATTCACACGAGCAGCGCGGCGCCGAGGTACGGGATCGCGCTCACGATCGTCGAGGTGCCGCAGGTAGCCCGTGATCGAACCGAACTCGTCGTCGACCCGGCCGAGGAAGCCCAGCATCGTGAACGGATCGGCGGCGAGCAGCGCGGGCAGGTACGGACCGAGCGCGCTGGCGGTGCTCGTCGTCGAGCTGCGCTGCGGATCGCGTCGACCATGCGGAACGCGGCGTAGCGGCTGCGCGAGTACTCCTCGACGATGCGGCCGACGCGGGACGCCGATCGGCGCGCAGCACCAGCGCGACGACGACACCGGTGCGGTCCTTGCCCAAGCGAGCACTGCACCACGACCGGGATAGTCGCCGGGATCGGTGAGCACGGCGAAGATCTCGGTGATCGACGCGGTGCCCGACCGGCACAGGTCGAAGTACCGGTCGGCGACGTAGCATCGGGTCGCGCCAGCGCTCCCAGTCGTCGCCGGTGCCGAGCAGGTCGCCGAGCGGGAGGTGGTGACGGACCGCGCCGGGCGCGACGACGTCGTCCGACCACGCGACCTCGTCGTCGCTGCGCAGATCGATCACGGTGGCCACGCCGAGCGCCTGCAGCGTGCGCCGGTCGGCCGGGCGTGGCGGCGATCAGCGCGTTCGACCGGAAGAGGCGGCGCGTGCGCACGCGGGCGCCGTTCGCCGGCGGGCAACCCGCCGACGTCACGGAAGTTGGCGCACCCCTCGAGCTCGACCGGGTGGCGAGCTCGACGGATGAGACGTGAGTCGGTGCGTTGCGCGACGACGACCACGCACCGACGGTACGGAACGCACCTCTCGCGCGCGTGGCGTCGGGCTGAACGCCCGACCACGATCCGGTGAAGATCAGGCCGGGGATCAGCGACCGGTGATCCGGCGACGCGGTCGATGCCGTGGTCGCCGACGGTGCCGACGGTGAGGCCGCGTGCGGCGAACTCGTCGGCGAGGCGGGGCAGCGCACCGAGCGCCGAGCGCCACGATCCCGGGTACGACGTGCAGTCGGAGTCGTGGAGCAGCACCGTGCCGCCGTCGACGTAGCGGCGGGTCACGTCGGCGACGACGGTGTCGGGCGTGGCCTCGCGCCGCCAGTCGCGACCCCAGGTGGTCCACAGCACGGTGGTCATCCCGAGCCCGCGTGCCGCGCGCAACGACGCGTACGACGAGATGCCGAACGGCGGCCGGAACCAGCGCGGCTCGACGCCCGGTGGCGTCGGCGACGCTGTCGAACGCGCGACGGATGTCGTCGCCGGTGTGACGGGGCGTGCGCCGCAGCATGTTGCCGTGCACGTCGCCGTGCACGCCGACCTCGTGGCCGCGCTCGGCCACCGCGCGCGCGACGGCCGGGATCACGTCGGGTCATCTCACCGAGCATGAAGAACGTGGCCCGCCAGCCGAGCGCGTCGAGCACGTCGAGGAACTGCGGCGTCGACTCGGGATCGGGGCCGTCGTCGAAGGTGAGCGCGACGTGGCCCTTGCGGCCGACGCCCACCAGCGCGGGCGTGAACCGCACGCCCGACCGGCGAGACCCCGCCGAGCGCGGGTGCCGCGTGCACGACCGCGACCGCGGCTGCCCCCGCGAGTCCGGCTGCGCCGACGAGACGACAGCGGTGGCGCGCGACGGGTTCAGCGCAGTTCCTCGAGCGGCGCGGCGCGGAGGCCGGCCGACTCGAACTGGGCGTGGAGGTCGGCCACCGCGACCTCCATGGCCGTCGGGTCGCGGTCGCGACCGTCGAGCACGTAGACCTTCCCCGCCTGCAGCCGCTCGGGCAGGCTCTCGGGCCGCACGGTGAAGTTGGCGACCACGAGCTTCTGCTTGTGACGGTGCGAGTAGGAGCTGGTCGAAGAAGTCGAGGCGGCGCCCGGGGCAGAACTCGCGCGTGGGCGTGCCCGCCTCCCGCGCGATCACCTTGCCGGCCTTGGTGACGTCGTTGTGGGCGCGGTTCCAGCGCAGGAACGAGCCCTTGCCCCAGCCACCGTTGGCGATGTCGACGCCCTGGTCGGCGAGGTCCTCGAGCTCGACCGAGCGGTGGGTGGCGGCCTGCGCGTCGACGACGACCGAGACGCCCATGTCGCGGATCTGCGTGAGCAGGACGTCGTCGGCGAGCTGCGTGTGGTCGAGCCGGACACCGACGTAGGCGGTGTGATCGGCGTGCTTCGGCGGCTTCGCCACGCCGACGCCGATGGCGGACACCGCCTGGGCTCCCAGCGTCAGCCCGCCGTAGAGCACGAGCACGCTCGCCGCCGCGATCATCGCCGTGCGCCGACCGCGCGGCGCGCGGAGGGCGACCACGCGACCCTTGCGGTCGACCAGGTGGTCGGTCTCGGCCAGTTCCTCGACGTCGTCGGCGGGATCGGCGACGAACAGGCGGCGCGCGGTGTCGACGAGCGCGTCGCGCTCGGGCCCGGGCCGCGTGACCGCGGCGAGCATCGTGTGCAGCTCGTCGTCGTCGCGCGCGTAGCAGTTGACGCCGGCGCGGGCCATCATCTCCGCGTTGTCCTTGCCGTGACCGGCGATGGGCTTGAACGTGATGACGGGGAGGCCGACCGCGAAGGCCTCCATGCAGGTGAGCCCGCCGGCGTTCTCGACCAGCGCGTCGGCCGCGGACATGAGCGCGGGCATCTGGTCGGTCCAGCCGATGACGGTGCCGTAGCCGCGCTGCTCGAGCTCGGCGCGCAGGTTGTCGTCGCGTCCGCACACGGTGATCGGGTGGAACTCGCCGCTGCGGCCGATGGCCTCGACGGTGGCGACGACGTCGCCCACACCCCACGAGCCCGGCGACCACGAGCACCGCGCGGTCCTCGGGCGCGAGCCCGAGGTTGGTGCGCACCGCGTCGCGGTCGTAGGTACGCGTCGCGGAACCGGTCGCTCACGAGCGGCCCGCGCGCCGCGGCGTCGCGTCCACCGCGAGAGGTGGCGGCCTCGGCCGAGATCTCGCTGACCGCGAGGTGACGGTCGATGCCCCGGTGCACCCAGAGCGAGTGCACCGCGAAGTCGGTGAGGTACGTGAGCACCGGCACGCGGAGCTGCTTCTTGCGCCGCATCCGGCCGAGGACGAGCGAGGCGAGGGGGTAGACCGAGACCACCGCGTCGGGGCGGAACTCCTGGATCGCGCGTTTGAGCTTGCGGCGGGTGAGCCAGGTGTCGAGCATCACGGCCGGCGCCCGGAGCACCGGCGCCAGCTTGTAGCTCAGCTCGTAGCTCCACGGGGCCATGCGCAGCTGCACCTGGTAGAACCAGCGGAGCAGCGGTCCGATGTGGAACGCGACCGCGTCGAGGAAGTCGATGACCTCGACCCGGTGCCCGGACGCCTCGAGGCGTCGTCGGAGCTCCTTGGCGGCGCCATCGTGACCAGCGCCCATCGAGGCGGAGACGATGAGGATGCTCCGGCGCACGACCGCAGAGACTACCGTCCTCGGGGCATGTCGGCCGTCTTGTTGGCCCTGGGGGCGGCGCTCGCCTACGCCGCCGCGTCCGTGCTCCAGCAACGCGAAGCGGAGGCCGACGCCGGTTCCGACCCGTGGCGGGGCGGTCGGCGGCGGCATCCGACTGGTGCTGCGCCTGGCCCGCCGCCCGATCTGGCTCGCGGGATTGGGCGCCGACGCCGTCGGCTACGGCTTCCAGGCCCTCGCCCTCGGGGTGGGCGAGCTCCTGGTCGTGCAACCGGTGCTCACCAGCGGCATCCTCTTCGCACTCCCGGCGGGGGCCTGGTGGGCGGGCCGTCGCCTCGGCCGGGCCGACTTCGCCTGGGCGTGCGTGCTCGCCGTCGGCCTGACCGCGTTCCTGCTCCTGGCGGGAACCGACGGTGGACGCGACTTCGCGTCCACCGGAGCCTGGCTGGCGTGCGCCGCCATCGCCGCCCCCGTGCTCGGTGTCACCTTGGTCGCCGGCGCCCGGTCGCGTCGGCACGCGACGTGCGGTGCTGTTCGCGTTCGCGACCGGCGTGCTCTTCGGCATCACCGCCGCGCTCACCAAGGCCTCCGTCGTGCTCGTCGACGATCACGGCTTCGGCGCGCTCGGCCACTGGGAGCCGTACGCGCTGGTCGTGCTCGGCGCGCTCGGCTTCGTCGTGAACCAGCGCGCGTTCCAGGCGGGATCGCTCACCGCGTCGTTGCCGACCCTCACCGTCGTCGAACCGATCGTCGCCGCCATGATCGGCGTCACGATGCTCCACGAGACGGTGCCGACCGAGGGTGCGCTCGAGTGGATCGCCGTCGCCGTGTCGGTCGTCGCGATGACCGTCGCCACCGTCGTGCTCTCCCGGTCCGCGGCGCGCCACGACATGATCCACGAGCACGAGCTGGCCGATGTGCTCACCCGCGGTGAACGCAACGGGTGAGCTGACGGGGAGTGGTCAGGGCCCCGAGCTCGGGAAGAGCGGGGGGAGTGAGATCGGGGGCAACGAGATCGGAGGCAACGCGATCCCGGGGAGCGAGATCGGCGGGAGCGAGATCGGCGGGAGCGCGATCGGCGGCAGTCCGAGGCCGCCGCCCGCGGGCAGGGTGGTCGGCGTCGTCCCGCCACCGAGGACGCCGAGGTCACCGAGCGACGGCACCGTCGGCGTGGTCGACGGCGTGGTCGTCGGCGTGGTCGACGGCGCGTTCCGGGGCGCAGTGGCGCCCGGAGCGGACACGGCTGCCGGATCGTCCGCACCCGCGGCCGGCGTGCCGGTCGACGTGGGCGCACGGTGCTCCGATCCGTTCGCATCGGATGGTGCGTGGGAGGGGTTGTCGCCGGGCGCGGGTGCCGGGCTCGGGAGGTCGATCCCGAGGTGCGACACCACCGACGACACCTGACGCTGCAGCGAGTCCGGCAGCGCGCCCGCCACCGCCAGGCCGCTGACCGCCACGAAGCTCGCGACCAACGCGGCGACGAGGTAGCGCATCCGCAGGCGTGGCCGCGGACGGGCGAACGGCATGACGACGGCCACGCGGCCGGTCGTCGTCGCGTCGGGCGTGGTCCGTGATCCCACCGGCGTCCATGAGCTCGGCGAGCGCGGCGCTCGGTGCGGGTGCCTCGACGGTCCCGTACGCGGCGCTGAGGCGCTCGAGCAGCTGCGTGTCGTTCATGCCGGCACCTCCTCACACCGTCGACGGAGGCTCTCGAGCGCGCGGTGCTGCAACGACTTCACCGCACCGACGCGCTTGCCGAGGATGTCGGCCACCTGCTCGAGGGAGAGGTCGGCGGTGACGCGCAGCGCAACGACCGCGCGCTGGTCGGGTGGGAGCGACGCGAGCATCGCGTCGGCCCATTCCGCGCCCGACGTTGGCCAGCGCCTCGTGTTCGACGTCGCCGGTTGCGCGGACCTCGACGTCGATGCCGAGAGGGGTCGTCTGCGGACGGCGCTGCCGACGGCGGGCGTCGTCGATCAGGATCCGGTGGGCGATGGTGAAGAGCCAGGACCGGAAGTGGGGTTCGTCACCGGTGAACTGCGGCAGCCGGTCGAACACCCGGAGGAACACCTCGCTGGTGAGGTCCTCGGGTTCACGGGCGCCCTGCGCGCGCAGGTAGCCGAGGACGCGGGCGGCGTAGTCGTCGTAGAGCCGACGGCAGGCCCACGGCTCGTGCGCGAGCGCCCGACGACACAGGTCGTCGAACGCGACCTCACCGATCCCGGTCTGGCGGCTGCGAGCCACCCGACCGGGATCGGCGTCGAGATCCGGGTGCTTGAGCTCAGCACCCACGAGGACGAGAGCGGACGTCATGCGCACTCGGCTCCGGGTGGGGCACTCAGCCCTCGTACCCGAAACGGCGCACCCGCAACATCACGGCCCCGGCGCCGGCCCGCCCCAGGCCGAGGAGGCCGGTCAGGAGCGGGACAGGACGGCGTGGCGGGTTCGCGCTGACACATCGGGTTCTCCTCGGATCACTCGAACCCGCCAACGGCGCCGATCGACCGGCGGATACGGCCATGGCGTAGATTTCGCGCGCTCCGCGCAAACTTGGTTGCAGAGCGTGACTGAAAGTGGACGAACTGCCCAGACCGCGCCTAGTTCAAGCCGTCGCGCAGCACCGCCACGATCACCCGCATGGCGAGCACGGTGGCGCAGAACAGGCCGAAGTACCCGAAGACCCGGAACAGCGACGTGCTGTCCGAGAACGCGGGACCCCCGTCGACGGCGATGAGCCCGACCGAGACCAGACCGATCGCACCGGAGAGCACGGCGAGCACGATCCGGTTCACCATCCGGACCACCACGCGCTCGTCGTGCTCGTCGGAGAAGTGCGACACGCGCACGCGCAGGCCGTCGCGCTCGATGCTCGTGAAGGCGCGGTCGATGTGGCGCGGGAGCCGCCGCAGCATCGGCACCGTGCGGAGGAGCTCGTCACGCACCGCCTGCTGCATCGAGCTGGGGTTGATGAGGCTGCGCACCCACTTCGCGGCGATGCTCTCGGCGGCGTCGATCACCGAGTATCCGGGCGCGATCGTCGTGAGCGTCCCCTCCAACACGATGAGCGCGCGGAAGAAGGTGCTCCACTCGGCCGGCATGGTGATGCCGTAGTCGAACATGAGCCGCAACATCGCGTTGAACATCGCCGCGTCGGGCTGCGATCCGGGCGCGAGGTGTTGCACCATGAACCGCGCCAGCGCGCGTTCGAAGTCGTTGACGTCGACGCCGCGTCGCAGGCTCGCGACCTGCAGCACGGCCTGCACGACTGCGTCGGCGTCGCGCCGGCTCACACCGGCCATGAGCTCGCGGAGCGCGGCCTGCTGCACCGGGTCGAGCCGCCCTGCAGCACCGAAGTCGATGAGCGCGAGCTGCCCATCGGTGAGCAGCATCACGTTGCCCGGGTGCGGGTCGGCGTGGAACACGCCTTCTTGCAGCATCTGCTCGAGGAACGTGCGCAGCAGCGAGTCGGCCAGCTCCACGCGGTCGGCGACGCGCACGCCGCTCCAGTCGACCTCGCGCACGCTCGCGCCGTCGAGCCACTCCATCACGAGCACACGCGACGTGCTGAGCTCCTCGTACACGAACGGCACCCGAATGTGCGCATCGTCGGGCATGGTCGCGGCGATGGCCGCCGCGTTGCGCGCCTCGATCCGGTAGTCGAGCTCTTCGCGGAGGCGCGCGGAGAACTCGGCCACGAGATCCTCGACGTGGTACTCGCGACCCCAGGTGGTGCGCGTCTGGATCACCCGGCCGAGCTCCTCGAGCACGGACAGGTCGACCCGCACCGACTCGTCGATGCCCGGGCGCTGCACCTTCACCACGACGCGCGACCCGTCGGGCAGTTGGGCCCGGTACACCTGGCCGATCGAGGCGGCCGCGACCGGCTGCCAGTCGAAGCCGCGGAACACGTCGCCGACCGGCGCGTCGAGCTCCTCCTCGAGCATCTCGGCGATGCCGTCACGCGGCGCGGGGCGCACGTGGTCCTGCAGCAGCCCGAGCTCCGCGGCGGCCTGGGGCGAGATGAGGTCGGTGCGGGTGCTCAGCACCTGGCCGAGCTTCACGAACATGCCCCCGCACTCCTCCAACGCGAGCCGGAGCCGCCGCACCGGCGGCCGCGCCGCCGACGCCTCGACGTCGTCCTTGCGCCCCAGGCCGAGCGAGGGTCCCAGGCCGTTGCGCACCGCGATGCGGGTGATCTCGGCGTACCGCTGGATCCGGCGTCCCCGCCGGCGCAGCGACCGGACCGGGTGCGGCACGGACTGCAGACCGGTCTGCGCGCGCATCACGATCCCGGGACGCGCCAGGAACTCGAGCCACACCGCGGCCGCCATGGTGCCGAGCAGCGAGAAGAGGAAGAGGTTGCGGGCGAAGCCGTCGGAGGCGGGATGGGCGTCGGCGGCGATCCAGAGGGCCACGACCACGCCGACGATCCAGCCGATCGTCCCCGAGGTGAGCGTGGCCGCGAACGACCGGCGCACACCGAGCACGCGCCCGATGAGCGCACCGGCGAGGAGCGCGAACGCGAACGCGGGGACGAGCAACCACAGGTCGTCGCCCAGGCGCTCGAACACCGAGGCCGCGAGGGTCGTGGTCATGGTCGGCCGGGGATGGAGCGGGAGGTCGAGCGGGAGGTCAGAGCTCCACCACCAGGAGCTCGCCGTCGGCGTACTGCGCCCGCAACACCTTCTTGTCGAACTTGCCGACGCTGGTCTTCGGCACTTCGGTGATGAACGTCCAGCGCTCGGGGAGCTGCCACTTCGCCACGTGCGACGCCAGGAACTCGCGGAGATCCGACGCGTCGCGGTCGACGCCTTCGCGGCAGACGACGCACGCGAGCGGCCGCTCGTCCCACCGCGGATCGGGCACCGCGATCACCGCCGCCTCGACGACGTCGGGATGGGCCATGAGGTGACCTTCGAGCTCGACCGACGAGATCCACTCACCGCCCGACTTGATGACGTCCTTCGATCGGTCGGAGATCTTCACGTAGCCGTTCGGCGTGACGCTGGCGATGTCGCCGGTGCGCAGCCAGCCGTCGTCGAACTTCTCCGGTGCGGGGTCGCCGTAGTACGAGCCCGTGATCCACGATCCCCGGCACTGGATCTCCCCCACCGCCTCGCCGTCCCAGGGGAGGACGCTGCCGTCGTCGCCGACGATCCGCAGCTCCACACCCGGGAGCGGCCGGCCGGTGAACGCCCGCCAGTCCATCTCCTCGGTGGTGCCGAGCGGGACGCCACGGGGCGGGAGCGACACCGCCGCCACCGGACTGGTCTCGGTCATGCCCCACGCCTGCAGCATGCGGATCCCGAAGCGATCCTGGAACGCCTCCATCAGCGCGCGCGGGACGGCCGCGCCGCCGCACATGATCCGCTGCAACGACGAGAAGTCGACCTCGTGCTGCTCGGAGTACCGCAGGAGATCGGCCCAGATGGTCGGCACCGCGCACGTGGTCGTGGGGCGCTCGTTGGCGATGAACTTGGCCAGCGGCTCGGCCTGGAGGTAGCGCCCGGGCATCAGCAGGTCGGCGCCGGCCATCCACGCCGCGTAGGGCGCGCCCCACGCGTTGGCGTGGAACATCGGCACGATCGGCAGCAGGCGGTCGTGCCAGGTGTAGGGCACGCCCGACCCGGTCTGGATGCCGATGGTGTGCATGAACGTGGAGCGGTGCGAGTAGACGACGCCCTTCGGGTTGCCGGTGGTGCCGCTCGTGTAGCACATCGCCGCCGCCGTCCACTCGTCGACCTCCGGGAAGTCGAACGCGGCAGGATCGGCGTCGGCGAGGAGCGCGTCGTAGCGGACGAACCGGGCGGAGTCGCGCGCCGCGTCTTCCAGCACGGACACGTCGCCGTCGCCGACGACCACGTAGCACTCGACCGTGTCGAGCTCGGCGGCGACGCGCGCGAGGAGGGGAGCGAGGACGTCATCGACCAGGATCACGCGGTCTCCGGCATGGCTCACGATGTACGAGAGCTGCTCGGGGAACAGGCGGATGTTCAGCGTGTGGAGCACCGCGGCCTGCATCGGCACCGCGAAGTAGGCCTCGAGGTGCTCCTGGGTGTTCCACATGAAGGTGCCGACGCGATCACCCGGTCGCACCCCGAGGTCACGGAGACCCACCGCCAGCCGCGCGACGCGGTCGGCGACGACGGCGAACGAGGCCCGGCGGCTGCCGTCACCCTCGAAGGTGACGATCTCGCTCTCGGCGTGCAGGGCGAGTCCGTGGCGGAAGATCATGCCGACGTTGAGCGGGAAGTCCTGCATCGTCGACTGCATCATCGGACCGCTCCCCGTTCGACTGGTGGGAGCGTACTCGGATCGAACCCTGCAGATCCCGGGTCAGCCGCCGTAGTTCATGCGCGTGTCACCCATCGACAGCACCGGCGTTTCCTCGTCGAGCTGGAACCCGCAGTCGACGATCTCGCCGAGGAACAACGTGTGACCGCCGAGCTCGACCGTCTGTCGCACCTCACAGTCGACGAAGGCGACGGCCTGGTCGAGGATCGGTGCCCCGGTGGTGCCATCGTGGAAGGGGAAGCCGTTGAGCGTGCGCGCGTCGAGGTCGACCTCGACCGGTTTCGTGAACTTGCGCACGATCGCGCGGTCGTCCTGGGCGACGAGGTTCACGGTGAAGACCCCGCCGTCGGTGACCAGCTCGTGGGTGAACGCTTCGTGTTCGACGCTCACCCCCACCAGCTTGGGCTCGAACGCCAGCTGCGTGACCCAATTGATGGTCATGCCGTTGCGACGCTCCCCCGCACGCGAACCGAGGATGTAGAGCCCGCTCGGCATCTTCCACAGCACGCGCCGACGGAGCTTGTCGTACTCCTCCGGATCGTGACCGGGAGGGATCGGACCGACGATTCCCTGGTGGGTGGGCATTCCCGGAGGCTAGGCGGGAGTGGGCTCCGCCCGGCGGGCGAGCAGGGCGGCGGCCAGGTCGGCCTCGCGCCGGAGTCCGACCTCGAGCGGCAGGTCGACGGCGGCCCACACCGCGGCCTTGGCGGCCCGCACCGCGGCGGACGGACGCGCCGCGAGCGCGTCGGCTCGCGCGTCCGTGTGCTCGCGCAGCGTGGCGCGGGGAACGATCTCGTCGACGAAGCCGCGGGCGAAGGCGTCGGCCGCGCCGACCCGCTCGCCGGTCAGGACCGCGGCGAGCCCGGCGCTGGTGCCCACGACACGCGGCAGCGTCTGGCTCGCACCACCTGCGGGCAGCATGCCGACGCGCGCCTCGGGCAACGCGACCACGCAGTCGTCGGCCGCGATGCGCAGATCGCACTGCAGCGCGAGCTCGAAGCCGAAGCCGACCGCGTTGCCCTGCATCGACGCCACCATCGGCACCGGGACCGCGCGCAGCAGACCCCAGACGTCGCGACCCCACCGCGCGTCGCGCATGGCGAACAGCGACGGCGCGGTGCCGAACTCGGCGAGGTCGGCGCCCGCCGAGAAGTGCTCGCCCGTGGCGGTGAAGACCACGACGTGGACGCCGGGATCGGCGATGACCGCGGTGAGCACCTCGCACAGCACGTCACGCGTGGCGACGTCGTAGATGTTGATCGGCGGATGGTCGAACTCGATCTCGGTGACCGCGCCACGGGTGCGGACGTGCAGTCGGTCGTCAGCCACCACGTCGCTCCCGGTCGAGCAGCCGCCCGACTGCGCCCTCCAGCGAGATGCGCGCGTGCGCGCCCGTCGGGCCCGAGTTCAGGAGGCGGACGGCGGTGACGGCGCCCAGCAGGCCCGCGACCGGATCGGCGACGGACGTGCGGGCGAGTCGGGGCGGATCATGGCGCGCCGCCCAACCTCCGTGCGCCTCGGCGGCCGGGCCGTACCCGGGACGGTCGGTGGCGACGAATGCGGCGATCCGCAGCACCGCCGTGGAGGCGGGCGCGACGATGCCGGCGTTGGCGAGCACCCGCGGTGGATGCCCCTCGACGAGGAGGTCGGCACGCGCGACCAGCGCGGCAACGCGGTCGCGGTCGGCGGGCGCGCCGAGGTCGAGCGCAACCACCTCCTGACCGGCGGCCAGGTCGTCGCGCAGCGGAAACGGATCGGGTCGGAACGGATGCTCGACCTTCACGACGTGTGCGCCCGAGGCCGCGAGCATCCGGCCCACCAGCGGCGTCGCCCACGCGGTACCGAACAGCACCACCCACGCGCCCGAGATCGACTCGTCGCGGAGGTCGGGCACGGGGTCGGGCGCGGCCGGTCGCGCGCGCACTGCCGCGGCGGGGAGCATCCACGCGGCCGCCTCCGCGTCGATGGTGTCGGTGGCGAGCCCGTCGAGCGCGGGCCACGACGCTCCGAGCGCCGTGACCATGTCGACGAACGACGCCCACGCGGTGGGTGGACCGGGGTGCACCCATCCGTCGGCGGTGCGCAGCAGCGGGGCGTCGACCGGCCACGGCACGCCGCGACGCGCGCGGACCGCAAGGTCGGCACCGGGCCGGGCCTCGACCGGGAGGGGTACGCCCAGTCGAGCAGCGAGGTCGTCGAGCTCCCGCCGCGCGAGCGCGACGCCGACCCGGGTCGCGCAGTGCAGGCTCATCGTGGCGTCATCGGCCGGTGAAGCGCGGCGGCCGCTTCTCGAAGAACGCGGCGATGCCTTCGGCGCGATCGTCGGTCGTGGAGATGAGGAGGTTGAGGTCGGACTCGAGCCGCAACGCGTCGGCGAGGGTCAGATCGCGT
This sequence comes from uncultured Actinomycetes bacterium, assembly GCA_963756895.1. Lineage (GTDB taxonomy): Bacteria > Actinomycetota > Acidimicrobiia > IMCC26256 > DASPTH01 > DASUAS01. The sequence goes on from CAVWPI010000007.1 coordinate 629,958, forward strand.
CCCCGCTGCACCGCGTCCCGCGCCGCCGCCTGTGCACGCGGCGCGCCCGCGCGACAGCTGGTCGGCGAGCGCCTCGGCTCGGGCACCGGGGTCGGCGTCGAGCACCGCCAGCCCGCAGCGCACGAGGGCGCCGGCGTCGACGGGGTCGCCGACCACGAGAAGCTGCAACGCGAGCGCCACGCCACCGGCGCGGGTCAGCCGCTGCGTTCCACCCCAGCACGGCAGCTGGCCGTCGCCGACCTCGGGGAACGCCAGCGTCGCCGCCGGCCCGACGATGCGGAGGTCGGCCGCGAGCAGGAGCTCCGCGCCCGCGCCGACCGCGGGGCCGTTCCACACCGCGACGGTGGGGGCCGGGAACGACGCCAGCATCGCCGCGGGATCGCGCAAGCCGGCGGGCGTGGGCACGCGGCGCTCGCGCGCGCCGACACCGTCGAGCGCGCGCACGAGCAGCGCGCGCGGCGGATCGACGGTGAGGTCGTCGAGCTCCGCGAGCAGGCGACCGCACGCCGTCCCCGACGGGTCGGCCAGCGGCCCGGGCGACAGCTCGACGATGGCGACGCCGCTGATGTGCGTCTCCGGCTCAGCTGTCGACGCGCGCGAGCGCGTCGACCTCCGCCCGCTCGGCGTCGGTGAGCGCCCACGCGGTGGTGGCGGCGGCATTGGCGCGCACCTGCTCGGGCGTCGTGGCGCCGGCGATCACGCTGCCGACCGCGGGCGTGCCCGCCAACCACGAGAGCGCGAGCTCGACGAGGGTGTGGCCGTGCGCCTCGGCGTACTCCGCCAGCCGTTCGACGACGTCGAACTTCTCCTCGCTCGCGAACTGGCTGGCCATCGGCCCCCACGCCGCGAGCCGCGAGCCCTCGGGGTGCTCCTCGCCCCGGCGGTACTTGCCGGTGAGCATGCCGCTCGCGAGGGGGAAATAGGGCATGAGCAGGACGTCGAGGCGCTCGCACACCGGCAGGACGTCGTCCTCGACCGAGCGGTTGAGCAGGCTGAAGTCGTTCTGCGCGTTCACGAAGCGCGGCACGCCGAGGTCCTTGGCGGCCTGCTCGGCTTCCTCGAGCTGCGCGCCGCTGAAGTTGGAGCACCCGACCTCGAGCACCTTGCCCGCGGCGACCAGCTTGGCGAACGCCGAGAGCGTCTCCGCGATCGGCGTCTCGGGGTCGGGCTGGTGCAGGAGGTACAGGTCGATGCGGTCGGTGCCGAGGCGGGCGAGGCTCTCGTCGCAGTGACGGGTGATGTAGGGCTCGCTGCCGCCGTGCTCACCTTCGGGCGCCTGCATGCCCACCTTGGTGGTGATCACGGCTTCGGCCCGGCGGCTGCCGAGCGCGCGCCCGAGGAACTCCTCGGAGCGACCCTTGCCGTAGATGTCGGCGGTGTCGAAGTGGTTCACGCCTGCGTCGAGCGCGGCGTCGACGACGAGCTTCGACGCGTCGTCGTCGATCCGCATGCCGAAGTTGTTGCAACCGAGGCCCGCGACCGATACCTCGAGGCTGCCCACCCTGCGCGTCTCCATCGCTGGCCTCCTCGTGGCGCTGCGGATTCCGTGGTGCGTGCTGGAGAGCCCACGCTACTGCCGCCGGTCGTCGGTAGCCTCGGGCGCAGCGGGACGAGCGGAGGGAGAGTCGTCGTGGACGAGATCGGCGAGGCGTACCGCGGCGTGCGGTTGCGGGTCACCGGGCTCGTGGCCGGTGCCGACGACGAGGCATTCGGGACCATCGCGCCGGCCACACCCGAATGGACGGTGCACGACCTGCTCGCACACCTCGTGGGCGTCACCACCGACATCGTGTCCGGGAACCTCGACGGGGTCGGGACCGACGCGTGGGCCAATGCCCAGGTCGACGCCCGGCGCGGCCGCAGGGTCGACGACCTCTTGACCGAGTGGGGCGAGCACGGGCCCGTCGTCGAGGAGATGGCCGGGCAGTTCGGGCGCGCCGGCGGACAGCTCGTGTCGGATGCGGTCATGCACGAACACGACGTCCGCGGCGCGCTCCGCGCTCCCGGCGCGCGCGACTCCGACGCCGTGAGACTCAGTGTCGGGTTCGTCGGCCTCTCACTCGGTGAGCAGCTCGACCGCGCCGACTGCGGCGCGCTCGTCGTGCACGACGACGACACCATCGTGACCTTCGGTTCGGGCGAGCCGGTGGCGTCGTTGCGCACCGACGACTTCGAGTTCGTTCGTGCACTCACCGGACGCCGCAGCCTCGAGCAGATCGCCGCGTTCGAGTGGGACGGCGCGTTCACCCCCGAGCACCTCGTGCTCGAGCGGTTCGTCGCCCGCCCCGATCCGCTCGAGGAGTAGCCGGGTACCGTCGGCCACGGTGAATCTCTCGAGCGCGTTCGCGCCGTTCCGGCACCGGCGCTTCGCGCTCCTCTGGGCCGGCGCGTTCGTGTCGAACATCGGGACCTGGATGGAGACCATCGGGGTCGGCATCCTGGTGACCACCGCGACCGGCAAGGCCGGCTGGACGGGACTCGTCGCGGCCGCGGGCTTCCTGCCGACTGCGCTGCTCGCACCGCTCGGCGGCGCGCTCGCCGACCGGGTGCCGCGCCGCACGCTGCTGCTCACCACGAACGCGTTCCAGATCGTGTTCGCGGCGCTGCTCACGTTCGTGGCCAGCCTCGGGGATCCGAGCCCCGGCCTGGTGACGCTGATCGTGTTCGGCGCCGGGTGCGCGAACGCGGTCGGCTTCCCCGCGTTCCAGGCCATGCTCCCCGACCTCGTGCCGCGGGAAGACGTTCCCGGTGCGGTCGCGCTGTCGTCGGCGCAGTGGAACCTCGGCCGGGTGATCGGCCCGGCGCTCGCCGGGGTCGTCATCGGGCTCGGTGGCTACGAGCTCGCGTTCTTCCTCAACGCCGTGAGCTTCTTCGCCGTGTTCGCGGTGGTGGCGTCGTTCCGGTTGCCACCACCAGTGGTTGCGTCGGGTCTTTCCATCCTCGGCTCGATCCGCGAAGGGGCCCGCTTCGTGCGCGGTGACGCCGCCCTGCGGTTCGTCGTGGTCTGCATGGCCCTCAACTCGCTGCTGGCGGCGCCGTTCATCGCCCTCATCCCCGCGGTCGCGCTCGACGTGTTCCACGAGGAGAAGCTGGGCACCGCGGTGCTCGTCACCGCGCAGGGCGTCGGCGCGGTGTGCATGGGCCTCGCGCTGGCGACGTTGTTCGCGCGCTTCGGGACCCGCCGGATCCTGCTCGGCGTGCTGTTCACGCTGCCGGCCGCGCTCGTGCTCTACGCGCTCGCACCGACGCTGCCGTTGGCGGTCGTCGCGATCTTCTTCGTCGGTGGCCTCTACCTCGGTTCGTTGTCGAGCTTCACGACCGTCGCGCAGCTCCGTGCTCCCACGGAGCTGCGGGGCCGCGTCGTGAGCGTGCTCATGATGTTGATCGGTGCGCTGTATCCGATCGGCAGCATCGTGCAGGGTGCCATCGCCGACGAGATCGGCCTGCGCGCCACGACGACCGGTGCGGCCGTGCTGCTGGGCGCGCTGTTGCTCGTGTGGCGCGTGCTCCGGCCCCGCGCCGCCGACGCCATCGGCGACACGATCACCGCCGCGGCCGCCACCGGCGGTGCGGATGCGGTCATCACTCCGGTGGTCGAGCCGCCTCCCGCGCGAAGCTTGGACGGTGGCTGAGCAGGCGACCCGTCGCGCGCGCCGGCTCTCGCTGGAGCTGAAGTACGCCGCCATCGCGGTGACGATCGTCCTGCTGTTCGTGATCCTGCACGCGACCGGCGCGTTCAGCGGCGTGAACGACACCGTCACCGACGGGGTGAACCGTCTCGCAGGACTCGGGCTCGTCGGCATCTTCCTGATCGCGCTGGTGGCGAACCTGTCGATCCTGGTGCAGATCCCCTACACGTTGCCGCTGCTGTCGGCCGCGCTCGGCGGGGCCAGCCTGCAGAACGTGATGGGCCTCGGCTTGGCGTCGGGTCTCGGTGCGGGCATCGGTGCGGTGGCGTCGTACAAGGTCGCCGACGCGTTGGTGGCGAAGACGCCGCACCTCCCCGCCGGCAAGACGTTCCGCTGGATCGCCCGCAACGTCGACGACCGCCCGCGCGCCACGTCGTTCGGGATCTTCCTCTTCGGCCTCTCGCCGCTGCCCGACGGCGCGGTCGTGGTGCCGCTGGCCGTCGTGCACTACGGCATGCGCCGGCTGGCGGTCCCGCTGTTCCTGGGCAAGTTCTTCCACAACGTTCTGCTGGGACTCCTCTTCTACGCCTTCGCCTCGTGGTCGTCGGACCACGTGTCCGAGAAGGCGAGCACCGAGCTCGCGATCCTGGTCGCGGTGCTGTTCATGGTGCTGGTCGGCTACCACGCAGAGAAGGCCCGGACCGCGGCTCGGACCGAGATGCGCGAGGCCGGGGCGGCGCACCCGGAGGCCGGGTCCGAGCCCGCGGTCTGAGCCCTGCGCGCAGGTCGCCGCGGGCGTCGGGACGATCGGTGTGATCGCGGGAGCAACTGCTCCTAGAATCTCCACTCATGGGAACCGCGGGCCCCGCGCCCACCCGCACAACCAACGCCGGCACCAGCCCCGACGCCAACGGCGAGATCCGGGTCGAGGAGCTCGCTCGGCGCGCCGAGGTCTCGGTCGACACCATCCGCTTCTACCAGAAGCGCCAGCTCCTGCCGCCGCCCCGCCGGGCCGGGCGCATCGCCTGGTACGGCGCTGACCACGTCGAGCGCCTGCAGCGGATCAAGGACCTCCAGCGCCAGGGATTCTCGCTCGCGGTCATCCGCCGGCTGCTCGTCGGTGAGCTCGACGCCGCCGACGTCCCGCTGGCGGCCGCGGTCGCGGGCGCGCAGACCGGTGACGCGGAGCTGCTCACCCTCGACGAGCTCGCCGTGCGCGTCGGTGTGCCCGCGCCGTTGCTCGACGCGGTGGCGCGGGAGGGGCTGATCCTGCCCCAGCAGCGCGGCGGCGTGTCCGGCTACACCGCGGCCGACGCCGACGTGCTGCGCGCCGGACTCCGTCTGCTCGAGGCCGGCTTCCCGTTGCCCGACCTCCTCGCGCTGGCGCGACAACACCACGACGCGACCCGCGCCATCGCGGCCGACGCGGTCGAGATGTTCGACGCGCATGTGCGGCGACCGATCCAGGCCAGTGATCTCGACGACGACGTGAAGGCCGAGCGCCTGGTCGAGGCGTTCCGCACGCTGCTGCCCACCGTCACCACGTTGGTGGCCAACCACTTCCGCTCCGTGCTCCTCGAAGTCGCGCAGGAGCACCTCGAAGCGGTCGGCGATCCGCGCGAGCTCGCGGCCGCCCGCGGCGAACCCGGGTGGGGCAACCCATGACCGTCCTGGGGCACGGCGGCTCGTTGCCGCAGGGCGACGCCAAGCACGACGCGGTCGAGGGCATGTTCGACCGGTTGGCGCCGCGCTACGACCGCATGAACCGCATCATCTCGCTCGGCCTCGACAAGGGATGGCGTCGCCGCACGGTCGACGCCCTCGCGGCGCCGTCGAGCGGGATCGTGCTCGATCTCGCGTGCGGCACCGGTGACCTGTGTCGCGATCTCGCCGCGCGCGGTACGCGCCCGTCGGCATCGACTTCTCCGCCGGCATGCTCGCGGCCGCAGGAGTCGACGTGCCGCTGGTGCGGGGCGACGGCGCCGCGCTGCCCGTGGCGACGGCGAGCACCGACGGCGTCACCTGCGGCTTCGCGCTGCGCAACTTCGTCGAGCTCGACGCGGTGTTCGCCGAGTGTGCGCGCGTGCTGCGCCCGGGTGGTCGCTTCGCGGCGCTCGACGCCACCGTGCCCACCAACCCGCTGCTGCGCGCCGGCAACGCGGTGTGGTTCCGCGGCGCGGTTCCGCTCCTCGGGCGCGTCGTCGCCCACGACGCCGAGGCGTACAGCTACCTGCCCAAGAGCACGGCCTACCTCCCCAGCGCGCAGGCGCTCGAGGATCGGCTCGGACGGGCCGGCTTCCGCGACGTGCGCCACACCACACTCACCGGCGGTTCGGTGCTCCTGCTCACGGGAACGCGCGCGTGACCACCACACCGGTGCCCGCCCGCCTCCGCGCGGTGACGCGCGAGATCGAACCCGGCGACGACGCGCTCGGCGGGTTCGACCCGCAGGGGTTCGCGTGGTTGCACCACGGCACCCGGCTCGTGACGTCCGGGGTCGCGGCCCGAGTCGCGCCCACCGACGCGCTCACGCTGCTCACGGCGGCTGACGCCGACGATCCCGTCGGCCTCCCCGGCACGGGCGCGGTTGCGGTCGGCGCCCTGCCGTTCGACCCCGACGCGGCCGGCGAGCTCGTCGTTCCGGCGCGGGTCCACGGCGTACACGACGGGCGTGCGTGGGTCACCGAGATCGGGCCCGGCGAGCCGGCGTCGTCGGTCGCCGTGGTGCCGCCGACGCGCTTCCACGTCGCGGCACCCCGCTCGCGCGACGACTGGCGCGTCGCGGTCGAGCGCGCGCTCGCTGCCATCCGCGCAGGCGACCTGGAGAAGGTCGTGCTCGCGCGCGAGGTGCTGATCGAGGCAGACGCCGAATTCGACGCTCACGAGGTCGTGCGCGGGCTGGTCGCCAGCCAGCCGGGATCGTTCGTGTACGCGAGTCGAGGGTTCGTGGGCGCCAGCCCCGAGCTCCTGGTGCGGCGCTTCGGCGAGGTCGTCGAGTCCCGTCCCGTCGCCGGTACGACCGTCGCCGACAGCGACGCCGCGTTGCTGGCGCTCGCGGCGTCGGTGAAGGACACGCGTGAGCACCGCTTCGTCGTCGACGGCATCGTCGACGTGCTCGGTCCGCGCTGCGACCAACTGCACGCCGATGCGATCCCGGAGGTGGCGGTGTTCGGCCCGGTGGCACACCTGGCCACGCCGATCCGGGGTCGGCTCGCGGCGCCCGCACCGAGCGCGCTCGACCTGGCGCGATGGTTGCACCCCACGCCTGCGGTCGGTGGCACCCCCCGTCGGGCCGCGCTCGACGCCATCCGCGCGCTCGAGGGCTTCGACCGGGGCCGCTACGCGGGTCCGGTCGGCTGGGTCGACGCCCGCGGCGACGGGGAGTGGGCCATCGCGCTGCGCGGGGCCGAGCTCGACGGGTCACGCGCCCGCCTGGTGGCCGGGGCGGGCATCGTCGCCGGCTCCGACCCCGACGCGGAGTGGGCCGAGACCCAGGCCAAGCTCGAGCCGATGCTCCGCGCCCTCGTCCGCCCCTGACGATTCATTCGGCGCGTGGCGTCCGCAGTGCGGACGTCCTACGACAACGAATCGGCGACGGCGGACCACACCTCGTGGTGACGGGTGACGTTGACGTCGCGGTCGGTGCGCACGCGCACGACGTTGACACCACTGCCGTCGACCGCGGCTCGGAGCGCAGGTTCGAGCCCCGCCGCGGAGGCGACCTCGGTGACGGGGATGCCGTGCACACCGGCCAGCGCGGCGAGATCCACCGGCTGCGGTGTGGCAAACAGCGTCTCGAAGTGCTCGGCGAGCTCGGACTGGGGGAGGAACGAGAAGATGCCACCACCGCCGTTGTCGACCACGACGAACGTGGCGTCGACGCCCCGGTCGACGGCGCCGAGCAGCCCGTTGGCGTCGTGCAGGAAGCACAGGTCGCCGAGCAACGCCACCGTCGGGCCGTCGGCGGCGCTCGCGATGCCGAGCGCGGTCGACACGAATCCGTCGATGCCGTTGGCTCCGCGGTTGGCGAAGAACGCGACGCCGTCGCGCGCTCCGGCGAAGCTCTCGACGTCGCGCACCGGCATGCTCGACGCAACCACCAGCGAGGTCCCGGCGGGCGACGCCCGCACGACGTCGCGGGCGACGCGGCCTTCGAACGGATCGTCCCACTGGTCGATCAGCCCGTCGATCGCCGCCCGGGCCGCGGCGTCGGCGTCGGTCCACGCCCCCACCCACGCTTCGTCCACCATGACGTCGACCGCGTCGGCGAGCGCGCCGAGCAGCAGTTCCGGGTCGGCGACCATGCGCCCGCTCACCGCGTGCTGCGGGTCGAGCCAGGCACCGTCGGGATCGACCATGACCTGGTCGATCGAGGGGTCGAGCCACTGCACCAGCGGCTTGTTGGTCGTGGGACCGCCGATGCGCAGCACCACGTCGGGCCGGTGACCGTCGGCGAACCCGGGAACGCGCAGGAGCGGGTCGTAGGCGGCGACGGTGCCGGGCACCCGCAGGTCGGACAGCGGGTCGGCGAGCACCGGCCACCCGGCGACCTCGGCGAAGCGCAACACGGTCGACGGCTTGACGCCGGCGCCCCAACCCGCGACCACGAGCCCGCGCGGCCGATCGGCCACGAGATGGGCCAGCGCGTCCAGCACCTCGACCGACGGTGCACGCACGCCGGGCGCGCTCGCGGTCCACGGCCGGTCGTCGGAGCGGCCGGGCGCGTCGACCAGTTCGTCGCCGGTGGGCACGAGCGGCTCGCGGAACGGCAGGTTCAGGTGCACCGGCCCGGCCACCGGTCCCAGCGCCGCACCGACGGCACGCGAGGCGAGCGCACGCCACGCGGCGCCCACGCCGGGACGGTCGGTCGGCACCTCGGGCTCGTGGAACCAGCGGACCGCCGCACCGAAGAGCTTCACCTGGTCGACGGTCTGTCCCGCGCCGGTGTCGCGCAGCTCCGGCGGTCGGTCGGCGGTGCACACGATCAACGGGACGCGCCCGTGGTGGGCCTCCAACACCGCGGGGTGGAAGTTCGCGGCCGCGGTGCCCGACGTGCACAGCGCGATCACGGGACGTTGGCTCGCCCGCGCGAGCCCGAGGGCGAAGAACGACGCCGACCGCTCGTCGAGGTGCACGTGCACGCGGATCCGCTCATCGCCCGCGAGCGCGAGCGCGAGTGGTGCCGAACGGGAGCCCGGCGCCAGACAGGCGTCGGTGACGCCGTGGCGCACCCACTCGTCGACGAGGGTGTGGGCGAAGGCGGTCGTGGCGTCGCGGCTCATGGAAGGATGCCTCCGTGATGGCGGACTTCGTCTACGTGCACGGGTTCACGCAGACCGGTTCGTCGTGGGCCCCGGTCGACGACGCGCTGCCGGAGGATCCCGGTGTGCGCCTCTCCCTGTTCCCGGAGGTCTCGTCCGACACCACGTTCACCGACGCGGCGGGTCGACTCGGGATCGCCACCGCGACCTACGTCGGGTATTCGCAGGGTGGACGGCTGTGCCTGCAACTTGCGCTCGACCGACCCGAGTTGGTGCGACGGCTGGTGCTGGTGAGCGCCTCGCCCGGCATCGCCGACCCCGCTGCACGCGCGGCGCGCGTCGAGGCCGACGAGCGGCTCGCCCAGGAGATCGAACGCGACGGCGTCGACGCGTTCCTCGACCGCTGGCTGGCGCAGCCGCTCTTCGCCACCTTGCCCGCCGAGCGGGCCGGCCTCGACCAGCGCCGAGCCCAGAACACCGTCGAGCGCCTGACGTCGCAGCTGCGCGTCCTCGGCCAGGGCGCCCAGCCGTCGAGCTGGGACCGTCTGGGCGAACTGCGGATGCCCGTGCTGTTGATCGTCGGCGCGCTCGACACCAAGTACGCGGACCTCGCGCAGCGCATGGCCGCGAGCATCACCGACGTACGCGTCGAGGTGATCGACGGCGCCGGGCACGCGTGCCACCTCGAGCAACCCGAGCGCGTCGCTCACCTGCTTGCTTCCTTCACCGAGTAGCGCGCCAGCAGGTCGGCGTCGGGCACGACCGTTCGCACGGGGAGCACGCCGTCGACCGGCGCGAGGGGCGCGTGGGTGACGTCGCCCGGGAGCGCAGCGAGCGTGGCCAAGCCGCACGCGTACGGCAACTCGGGCAGTGCGGCTGCCAATGCGACTCCCGCGGCGATGCCCACCGAGCTCTCCATCATCGAGCTCACGACCGCGGGGACGCCCGCCGCCTCCGCCACCGCGAGCGCGGCGCGCACGCCACCGAGGGGCTGTTGCTTGAGCACGATCACGTCGGCAGCATCCCGCGCGCGGAGCGCACGCGCGTCGTCGAGCGAGCGGATGCACTCGTCGGCCGCGATCGGCACGTCGACCCGGCGGCGGACCGCGGCCAGGTCGGTGAGCGATGCCACCGGCTGCTCGACGTACTCGAGGTCGAACGCCGCGAGTCGCATGATCATCGTGATCGCGGTGTCGACGTCCCACGCGCCGTTGGCATCGACCCGCACGGCCACGCCGGGTCCGACCGCGTCGCGCACCGCCCGCACGAGCGCGATGCCCGACGCGTCGCGCACCTTCACCTTCACCGCCGAGAAGCCGCGCACCGCCTGCACGAGAAACGGACCGTCGACGAGCGCGTTCACCGGCACCGTGTCGCGCACGGCGGGCGGGAAGCCGTGCGCGGCGGCGTCCTCGGCCGCGGCGCGGCAGGCGGCAGGATCACTCGGATAGCCCGGGAGCGGCGAGCACTCACCCCACCCGGCCGGCCCTTCGAGCAGCGTGACCTCGCGGTCTCCGAGCCGGAGCCGGTGCTCGTTCAGGACAGGCACAGCCCCACGCTCACCAACACCGCCACCACCACTTCGATCTTCGACGTCGCGACCAGCACCCGGACCAACGACGGCGGGTCGCTGCGGGTGAGGATCGTGCGCACCGGCATGACCGCGAGCGGCAACGCGAGCAGCCCGAGCAGCGCCCAGGGCTGCGAGAGCCCGATGACGACCACGGACAGGAACGACCCGGCGTAGCTGGCGACGAAGAGACGACGGGCAGTCGTCGCGCCGAGTCGCACCGCCAGCGTGCGCTTGCCCGTCACCGCGTCGGTGGGCACGTCACGCACGTTGTTGGCGAGGAGGATCGCGCAGGCGAGCAGGCCCACGACGAGCGAGCCCCACCACGCGGCCGACGGGACGTCCTTCACCTGGACGTACGCGGATCCGACCGTGGCCACGAAGCCGAAGAACACCAGGACCATGAGCTCACCGAGACCGAGGTAGCCGTACGGCTTCGGTCCCCCGGTGTAGAGCCACGCGGCGGCGACCGCGGCGACCCCGACGAGCAACAGCCACGGGTTCACGACGAGGGACAGCACGAGCCCGGCGACCGCAGCAACCCCGAACGAGAGGAATGCGGCGCGCTTGACCGCGCCCGGCGTGGCCAGTCCGGTCGCGGTGAGGCGGACCGGACCCTTGCGGTCCTTGTCGGTGCCGCGCACGCCGTCGGAGTAGTCGTTGGCGTAGTTGACGCCCACTTGCAACGCGAGCGCCACGACCAGCGCGCATCCCGCCCGCCACCAGATCACGCCGTCGGCCTCTGCCACCGCGGCCGACGTGCCGACGAGGACGGGCGCGACCGCCGCGCCCAACGTCCGCGGCCGCGCCCCCTGCACCCACAACGACGCGGACGTCATCCGCCGCCGACCCCTCGCGTTTTGGCGTCGAAGTGGGCGAATAATCGCTCCACTTCGACGCCGAAATGGGTCGGGGGGGCGCTCACGGGCGCTTCGGGAACTGGTCGAAGTCGGGCTTGCGCTTCTCGAGGTAGGCGCGCTTGCCCTCCTGGGCCTCTTCGCCCATGTAGTAGAGGAGGGTGGCGTCACCCGCGAGCTGCTGGATGCCGGCGAGGCCGTCGTCGGCCGCGTTGCACGACGCCTTGATCATGCGCAGCGCGAGCGGGCTGTGCTCCAGCATCTGCCGGCACCACGCGACGGTCTCCTCCTCGAGCTCCTCGAGCGGGACGACGGTGTTGACCAGCCCCATGTCGAGCGCCTGCTGCGCGTCGTACTGACGGCAGAGGAACCAGATCTCGCGCGCCTTCTTCTGCCCGACCGACCGCGCCAACAGGCCCGAGCCGTACCCGCCGTCGAACGAGCCGACGCGCGGCCCGGTCTGACCGAAGCGCGCGTTGTCGGCGGCGATCGTCAGGTCGCACACGACGTGCAGCACGTGGCCACCGCCGATGGCGTAGCCCGCGACCATCGCGACGACGGGTTTGGGCACGCGCCGGATGAGGACCTGCAGGTCGAGCACGTTCAGGCGGCCGATGCCGTCGTCGCCCACGTAGCCGTCGTCGCCGCGGATGCGCTGGTCGCCACCGGAGCAGAACGCGTCGGGGCCCTCGCCCGTGAACACGATCACGCCGACGTCGCGGTCGTTGCGGGCACGCTCGAACGCGTCCTGCAGCTCGAAGAGGGTCTGCGGCCGGAAGGCGTTGCGCACCTCGGGCCGGCAGATGGTGATCTTGGCGATGCCGTCCGAGGTCTCGTACCGGATGTCGCCGTAGCCGGCGTCGACCACGGTCCAGTCGGCGCCGGGACGGATCACCCGGCCAGAATTCTTCTCGGCAGTCTTGCTGGGGGCGTTCATGGGCGTCTCCACTCTTGGAGCGATCACTCCTACGATGCGTACGGTAGCGCGGCGGGTGGCGGAGCTCGCAAGGGTCGTACCCTCGCCCCCATCGCCCGCTCGACGAAGCCCGTGCCCCGTGACCTCCGTCCCATGCTCGCCGTCCCGTCGCGCCAACTGCCGGTCGACGACGGTTCCTGGGCCTACGAGATGAAGTGGGACGGCATGCGCGCCCTCGTCGGCATCGACCGCGGCGACGTCTGGCTCACGTCGCGTGCCGGCAACGACGCCACCGGCCGCTTCCCCGAGATCGCGCCCATCGCCGGCGCGCTCGGCTCGGTGGACGCCATGCTCGACGGTGAGCTGGTGGCCCTCGACGACCACGGCGTCCCGAGCTTCGAACGGCTCCAGCCGCGGATGCAGGCGCACGGTCGGACCGCAGTGGAGAAGGGGATGGCCACGCAGCCCGTGGTGCTCATGGTGTTCGACGTGCTCTGGCTGGCGGGCCACTCCACCTGCGAGCTGCCGTACACCGAACGGCGCACCCTGCTGGAGCGCCTCGAGCTCGCGGGTCCGTCATGGCAGACCCCGCCCGCGACCTTCGGTGGCGGTGACGACGTGCTCGAGACGAGCCGCGCGCTCGGCCTCGAAGGTGTGGTCGCGAAGCGCGTCGACAGCGTCTACCGCCCGGGACGACGCTCCGACGCGTGGCGCAAGGTCAAGACCACGCTCGGCCAGGAGCTCGTGGTCGGCGGGTGGATCCCCGGCGCCGGCCGCCTGGAGGGCCAGCTCGGGTCACTGCTCGTCGGCCACCACGACCACGAGGGACTGCAGTTCGCGGGACGTGTCGGCTCGGGCATCGATGCCACCGCTCGGGAACGGCTCACGCGCGCGCTCGCGCCCATCCGCCGCGACGACTCGCCGTTCGTCACCACTCCGAAGCTGCCCTCGCCGCAGTGGGTCGAGCCCGAGCTCGTGGTCGAGGTGGCATTCCACGAGTGGACGAGCGCCGGCGTGCTGCGCGCGCCGCGCTACCGCGGGCTGCGCGACGACAAGGCGGCCGCCGACGTCGTGCGCGAGACCTGAACGGTCGCGTTACCGTCCTGCTCATGAACGATCTCGCCGTGCTCGACGCCACCGCACAGGCTGCGCTCGTCCGCGACGGCGCCGCCACCCCACGCGAGCTCGTGGACGCCGCGCTCGCGCGCATCGACGCGGTCAACCCACAGCTCAACGCGGTGATCCACCGGCGCGACGCGCGCGCCCGCGCCGACGCCGACGCCGGTCCGCCCGACGGCCCGTTCCGTGGGGTTCCGATCGTCGTGAAGGATCTCGACGGATCGCTCGCGGGCGAGCCGCTGCATCTCGGCAACCGGATGCTGCGCGACCTCGGCCACGTCGCCGATCACGACTCCTACCTGTTCGCGCGCCTGCGCGCCGCGGGCTGCGTGATCGTCGGCAAGAGCAACACGCCGGAGCTCGGTCTCCTCCCCACCACCGAGTCGCACGCCTACGGTCCCGCGCACAACCCATGGGACGTCACCCGCTCGCCCGGTGGTTCGAGCGGTGGCAGCGCCGCCGCGGTCGCCGCCGGCATGGTGCCGGTCGCCCACGCCGGCGATGGCGGTGGCTCCATCCGCATCCCCGCCAGCGCCTGCGGTCTCTTCGGGCTCAAGCCCACGCGCGGGCGCGTCTCGCTCGGCCCTGATGACGGTGAGGCCTGGGCCGGTCTCGTCGCCCGTCACGTCGTCACCCGATCGGTGCGTGACAGCGCGGCGGTGCTGGACGTGCTCGCGGGCGCGGTGCCCGGCGACCCGTACGCCGCGGCGCCTCCGAGCCGGCCCTTCGTCGACGAGCTCGGCGCGGCACCGGGCGCGCTCCGCGTCGGTGTGCTGAGCGCGACGGCACCGGCCGGGCTGGTGCCGGTCGATCCGGCGTGCACCGCCGCAGCCGACGACGCCGCGGCGCTGCTCGCGTCGCTGGGCCACTCGGTCGAGCCCGCGTCCCCCGCGCCACTCGACGACATCGCGCTCCTCGTGCACTTCACCACCGTGCTCGCCGCGAGCACCGCGTACGACCTCCGCAAACTCGCGACGATCGCCGGTCGCGGCCTCACCGCCGACGACGTCGAGCCGGTCACCTGGGCGCAGGCCGAGCTCGGCCGCGCCGTGACCGCCGAGGCCTATCTCGACGCGGTCGAGTCGCTGCGCGAGTGGTCGCGGCGCATGGCGGCGTGGTGGGAACCGGCCGACGGCGGACGTGGCTTCGACCTGCTCCTCACACCGACGATGGCGCGTCCACCGGCACCGCTCGGCGAGATCCGCGGCGACGACGCCGACGGCGCGCTCTTCGCCGCGACGCCGTACGCTGCGTTCACCGTCCCGTTCAACGTGACCGGCCAACCGGCGATGTCGGTGCCCCTGCACTGGTCCGACGGCCTGCCGATCGGCGTGCAGCTCGTCGCCGCCACCGGTCGCGAAGATCTCCTGCTCCGCGTGGCCGCGCAGCTCGAGGCGTCGCGTCCGTGGATCGACCGGCGCCCGCCGGTGCACGCCTGACCCGGCCGGTCGATCAGGGCTGCACCGCGCGGCGACGGATCGAGCGCCGGCGGCTCGCCCCCCGCGATCCACTCGGCCCGCGCCCGCGTCGTCGCCACCGCCGCATGCTCATGGGGCACGACATAGAACGTGCCGTCGACGATCGCGTCGCGCACCGCGTCCGCGACCATTTCGGGCGCGATGCCCGCGCTGGTGAGTGCGTTGGCGAACTCGGCCGTCGCCAACGCATCGGGCGTCGCCACCCAGTCCGCGACCGAGGCCGGCGCGTTGCGGTTCGACTCGCCGATCCGGGTCTGCACGAAGCCCGGGCACAGCACCGACACCCCGACCGCGGAGCCGCGGGCCACGAGATCGTGGTGCAGCGACTCGCTCAGGCCCACGACCGCGAACTTCGTGGTGCAGTAGATCCCCAGCCCGGCGACGCCACCGAGGCCGGCGAGCGACGCGGTGTTGACGATGTGGCCCTCGTCCTGCTCGAGGAGGAGCGGGAGGAACGTGTGCACCCCGTGCACCACCCCCATGAGGTTGACCCCGATCGTCCACTCCCACACCGCGAGCGGCGCGTCGACGATGCCTCCGCCCCCGACCCCGGCGTTGTTGCACACGACGTGGACGGCACCGAACGCCGAGAGCGCCCGGTCGCGCACCGCCTCCACGTCGGCGGCGACCGCGACGTCGGCGACCACGCCCACCGCCGCCACCCCTGCAGCCTCGAGCTCGGCCACCGTGGCCGCCAGCGGGGCCTCCTCGACATCGGCCAGCGCCAGCCGCATGCCGTCGGAGGCGAATCGCCGGGCCAGGGCCCGTCCGATCCCGCTCGCCCCGCCCGTGACCACGGCCACCCGGTCCTGCAGCTCCCGCATCGAACCTCCTCGTCGCATGCCCTCGTTGCGTGCCCTCGTCGCGTGCCCTCGTTGCATGTCCTCGTGCGTGCCCTCGCGCGCGCTCTGCGTGCCCCTCGCCGTGCCGGGAGTGTCCCACAATCGGCCTATACCCACCCTCCGTGAGACTTGACCACAGAGCGTGAACCTCGTACTGTCGCCGGTCCATGGCGGGCATAGGGCCGATGGAGCCCGTGACAACCGATGGGGCACCCGAGACCCGCACCGGCGGCGTGTCTCGACGCGTCATCTGGTGGTTCCTCGCGGTGGGCATCGGGCTGGCGCTGGTGTCGCTCGCGCTGCCCTCCGACAACGCCCGGTCCTTCACCTACGACGCCCTCTCGCTCTGTGCCGCGGGCGGTGCGGTGTACGGCCTCCTGCGGAACGAGCCGCGCCGGCGCGGCGTCTGGCAGCTGTTCGCGCTGGGCCTGGCGCTGTTCGCCGCCGGCGACGTGGCGTTCGACGTCGCGCTGCGTGGCTTCGGGCGCCCTGACGGCTATCCGTTCGCCGACATCCTCTACCTCCTCGCGTACCCGGTGCTCGCGATCGCGCTGATCCGACTGGCCCGCTCGCGCTTCGATCGCTCGACCTTGATCGACAGCGCGGTGGTCGCGGTCACGCTGTCGGCGGTCATCTGGCAGTGGGTGATCACGCCGGTGCTGGAGAGCTCGTCCGGACCGCAGCTCGAACGCCTCGTGACCGTGCTCTACCCGCTGATGGACATCCTGCTCGTCGTCGTCATCGTGCACACGGTGTTCACGCTGCCCCGGTGGACCGCGCCGGCGTGGCTGCTCTTCGCGGGACTCGCCCTCATGCTGGTGGCCGACGCGTTGTACGCCCGCCTCGTCGCCGACGGCACCTACACCGACGGCGGCGTGCTCGACGCGCTCTGGCCGATCGCGTACCTGCTGCTCGCAGCGGCGGTGATGCACCCCTCGATGCGCGCCCTCTGGGAGGACCGCGACGTGGCGCTCGTCCGTGACGGACGCGCCCGCATGGTGGTCCTCGGGATCGCGCTGTTCGCGGTACCGGGCGTCGTGCTGCTGGACGACTCCGGATCGGCCACCGCGATCACGCTCGCCCTGATCACCGGCATCGCCGCGGTCGCGGTGGCATGGCGCATCACACGCATCGTCGACGAGTCGAACAACGCGCGCGTCGTGCTCGCAGCGAGTGAGGCCCGGTTCCGGGCCCTCGTGCAGCACGCCACCGACATCGTGATGGTGCTCGACGAGCGCGGCGAGGTCACCTACGTCAGCCCCGCGGTCGACACCGTGTTCGGCCGGCCGGCCGACGAGCTGCTCGGCTCGAGCTTCGTCGACTACCTCGACGCCCGCGGCATCGCCCAGAGCCTGGCGCTCTACCAGACGCTCGTCGACCACCCGGACGAACCGGTCCCCACCGAGTTCGACGTGCCCGACGGCGACAACCGGCGGTGGATCGAGGCGACGTGGACCAACCAGCTGCACGAGCCCACGGTCCGGGGCATCGTCGGCAACCTCCGTGACATCACCGATCGCAAGCGGGCCAACGCGTTCGGACTCGACGAGACCCGCGTGTTCGAGAAGATCCTCTCGGGCGCGCCCGTCCCGGAGACCCTGAGCTCCCTCGTACGCGCGCTCGAGAGCTACATCCCCGACGGCGTGGGGTCGATCCGGCTCCTCGATCCGGAGACCCGCATGCTGGTGTCGGTCGCGGCGCCGAGCCTTCCCCCGCGTACGTGGAGGAGGTGTCCGACCACACGACCGTCACCGACGTCGAGGCGTTCCTGAGCGCCACCGAGACCCGAGTGCTCAGCGACATCGAGCACGAGGGCGCGCGGGCCGACCTCAACGCGCTCTGCCTCGCCCACGGACTGCGGGGGATGTGGTCCGCCCCCATCCGGTCGCCCGACGGATCGGACTTCCTCGGCCTCTTCGCCTTCTTCGTGCGCACCGTGCGCGAACCGCGGCCCAGCGAACTGGCCATCCTCGAGCGCGCCGCGTGACCTCGCCGCGTTGGCGATCGACCGCGACGCGCGCACGCAGGAGCTCGGTCGCCTCGCGCTGCACGACACCCTGACCGGACTCCCCAACCGCGCGCTCGCGCAGGACCGTCTGGAGCACACGCTGGAGCGCCTGGCCCAGACCGACGACGACACGCACGTCGCGGTGCTGTTCGTCGACCTCGACCGCTTCAAGTTGGTCAACGACGGCCTCGGCCACGACACCGGCGACGAGCTCCTCGTGGCGGTGAGCCGCCGCCTCGGCGGCGCCGTCCGCCGCCAGGACACCATCGCGCGCATCGGCGGCGACGAGTTCGTCGTGCTCTGCGAGGACCTGCACGACGAGAACCAAGCGGTGGAATTGGCCGACCGCACCGCGCAGGCGTTCGCCGAGCCGTTCGCGCTGTCACGGGCCGAGGTCACGGTGTCGGCCAGCATCGGCATCGCGGTCACCGATCGGTCGTCCGATCGAGCCGCCAACCTCCTGCAGGACGCCGACGCGGCCATGTACCGCGCCAAGCGACGCGGCGGCGCACGTCACGAGCTCTTCGACGAAGCGATGCACACGCAGGCGGTGTCCCGCCTCCTCACCGAGCGTGCGCTCCGGCGCGCGCTCGATCGCGACGAGCTCCGCGTCCTGTTCCAGCCCGAGTTCGACCTCGCGACCGGTGAGCGCGTCGCGGTGGAGGCGTTGCTGCGGTGGGAGCACCCGGTGCGCGGGGTCGTCGCCCCCGGTGATTTCCTGCGGGTGGCCGAGGAGACCGGCATCATCGTGCCCATGGGCGCGTGGGTGCTGGCACAGGCGTGCGAGGTCGCCCGCGCCTCGTTGCACACCGGCGACGCGCGCCCCCTGACCGTGTCGGTCAACGTCTCGGCGCGCCAGCTGCAGCGGACCGACTTCCCCGAGCTCGTCGCCCGCACCGCGCGCGACGCGGGCGTCGATCCTTCGACGCTCTGCCTCGAGTTCTCCGAGAGCGCGCTGCTCGACGACCTCGACACCACGGCCGAGGCACTCCGAGCGCTCGAAGACGTCGGCGTGCAGCTCGCGATCGACGACTTCGGCACTGGTGGATCGTCCCTCACCTACCTCCGCCGCTTCCCGGTCGACAAGCTCAAGATCGACCGCATGTTCGTCGAGGGGCTCGGGCGCAGCGCGGCCGACGACGCGATCGTCGCGGCCACCATCGACATGGCCCACACGCTCGGCATGGTCGTGAGCGCGGAGGGCGTCGAGACCGAGGAGCAACGACTGCGCCTCGTCGATCTCGGGTGCGATCGCGCGCAGGGCTACCATCTCGGCGCACCCGAGGTCTTCGCCGCACCACGACTCGTGCTCGTCCGCCAGGAACCGGCCTGAGGGCCCTGCTCCCGCGGATGCCTCCCGCCTAGCATCGGGGACCCTCCGGGCTGTCCGCGTGGCGAGCCCAACGAGAAGGAGCGGTCCCATGGGTCTACTCGACAAGGTCAAGGAAACCGCGCAGAAGGGCGCCGACCTCGCCAAGGAAGGCGTCAAGGCCGGTCAGGACAAGATCGACGAGCAGAAGCTCAAGAAGAAGATCGGTGACCTGAAGGAAGAGCTGGGCGAGGTCGTCTACGCGCAGAAGTCGGGCACGACCGCCGTGGGTGTCGACCCCGAGGTCGAGATCGCGCGCATCGTCGCCGAGATCAACGCCACCGAGGCCGAGGTCGCCGCCGGCGAAGCAGCCGACTCCGACGACCCGCGGCGAGACGCCCGCCTAGAGGGTTGCCAGCGCGGGCGCCGCGGCGACGAGGTCGCGCGCCAGCGTCTCGTCGCCGTCGACCGCGACCGGCAGCGCGTCGGGCGGGATCCGGTCGCCGACGAGGTGGCACCAGTCGACGACGTCCGCGGTGACGGTCACGTCGGCGGTGGCCGCAGGAACACCCGCCCCCATCGGCACCAGCCAGTCGCCACCGCCGGGTCCGGTGAGCACCAACCGTGCGGTCTTGCCGTCGTGCTCGCGGCCGGCGATCGCGAGCGCCAACGGCAGGATCCGACGGGCGAGATCGGACATCAGCGACAGGTGACGGACCTCGGGCGGTATGCCCGGGAGTCCGGCGGCGCGGCGCAGGTCGTCGGTGTGCACCCACGCCTCGAACGCACGCGACGAGCAGGGTGTCGTCGCGGGTGAGCCCGAGGCCGCGCCAGATCGCGGTGCGGTCGGGGTTGGCGACGGCCCACGTCCGGTTGGTCTCCACCGACGGCGCGCCACAACGCGATGGCATCGTCGAGGTCACGCCCGGCGAAGCGAGGGAGCAACGCGTGGGTGCGAGCGACGATGTCGTCCTCGTCGAGCTCGTCGATGGTCGGGTCGCCGAGGTTCTGTGCGAGCAGGCTCTCCTGCGCCGCCATGTGCACGACCAGGTCGTGCGCGGTCAGCCCGTTCGGCGTGACGACGTCGAGCGCATCGTCGGGCAGCTCGACGACCGCCTGCACGAAGCGGTCCGACAACGACACGTAGACGTCGATCACCGGGTCGGCGGCTCCGCCTCGGCGGGCGAGCGCGGCGTCGAGGACCCGCTCGCGCATCCGACCGGGCGGTTCGATCGCTTCGGCGGCACCGAGCCACGCGGCCACGGTCGCGAGTCGCTCGGCTTCGCGCGCGAGATCCGGACGGCGCGTCAGCACCGCCTCGATGGCCGCGACCTCCTCGGGAACGCACGCGTCGAGCACGTATGCGCCGAGCAGTTCCTCGACCTCGGCCTCCGACAGCTCGAACGCGGTCACCACTCGTCCCCTTGGGCCTCGAGCGTCGCGGCGATGCGTCGCAGCCCGAGCCGGAGCCGCGACTTCGCCGTGCCCTCCGGGATGCCGAGCGTCTCGGCCACCTGCCGGTAGGTCTTGCCGCCGAAGTACGCGAGGTGCACCGCGCGTCGCTGTTCCGCTGGGAGCACCTCGAGCGCGGCACGCACCCGTTCGGCGGTGAGCAGCGCGGTGGCCATCTCCTCGACGTCGGGGGCGGCGATCGCGCGGCCGGCTTCCCGCTCGGCGCGTCGGCGCCGCGCCTCCTCCCGCCGCACGTGGTCGACGGCGCGGCGGTGGGTGAGGGTGCCGAGCCAGGTGCGGAGACTGCCCCGTGCCGGATCGAACGCCGCCGGCCGCTCCCAGAAGCTGACGAACACGTCCTGGCTGACGTCTTCGGCGGCGCGGTGATCGCCGATCACGCGGACCGCGAGCCCGTAGACGAACGACGCGTACTGGTCGTACACCTCACCCAGAGCGGCGTCGTCACCGGCGACGACGCGCTCGCGGACGTCGGCCTCCCAGCCGCTCGGCGGCACCGTGCGTGCCGCGACCGGGCGGCCGGCGGACGCGGTCATGAGTGGAGCCATCGGAGGGTCATTCGCCGCCGATCCCGGCCCGGATCACTGGCCGACACGGTTGCTACCCGGTGAAGGTCGGAGCCGCCTGGACGGGGCGGCGCGTGGACCACGGAACGCTACAGCGAACCGGATCCCGCCCACGCGGAGAGCGTGAAGCGGAGCTGGATCATCGCGGCGCCGAGCACCGCGTAGATCAGGAGCCCGGCGCCGGGCTCGGGCCCCCACCACATCGGCCAGTCGGCCGCCCACCACACCGCCGCCGCGGCCACCCAGAGCACCAGCGCCACCTTGATCGCGAGCCGCGAGCTCTTGCCCAGGAAGGCGACCGCGGCCGTGGTCAAACCGTCGACCGGGACCATCGGCGGGAACACCGAGAAGAACGACCCTCCGGCCGCGGCGACGCCCTTGCCGCCACGGAAGCCGTTGTACACCGGCCAACAATGACCGGCGATCACCGCGGTGCCCGCCGCGTACGCGCCGGGGTCGCCCATCGCCAGGCCGATGACGCCGGCGAGCGCGCCCTTGGCCGCGTCCAGCACGATGACCAGGAGACCCCACTTCTTGCCCAGGACGCGCGCGGCGTTGAGCCCGCCCGGGTTGCCGCTGCCCGACGCGCGGAGATCGACCGAACCCCGCGACGCGAGCCGGGCCACGAGGTCGGCCGACGGGAACATCCCGATCACGTACCCGACCAACGCGCCGACGAGGACCTGTCCGACGTCCGACATGCCCCGTCCTTATCACCAACCTGCGTCAAGCGAGCGGAAGAGTTCCGCCACGTTGACGCAGGAACGTTCGGATGGGCGGTCAGCCGCCCGAGACGTCGCGCGGCTTGGCCTTGCCCTGACCGATCCACGGCATCATCGACCGGAGGCGGTCGCCCACCTCTTCGATCGGGTGCTCGGCCGACTTCTTGCGCAGCGCGTTGAACACCGGACGGCCGGCCTGGTTCTCGAGGATCCACTCCTGGGCGAACTTGCCGGTCTGGATCTCGTCGAGGATCTGCTTCATCTCCGCGCGCGTGTCGTCGGTGACGATGCGCGGACCGCGGGTCATGTCGCCGTACTCGGCGGTGTCGGAGATCGAGTAGCGCATGTTGGCGATGCCGCCCTCGTAGATGAGGTCGACGATGAGCTTCACCTCGTGCAACGTCTCGAAGTAGGCCGATTCCGGCTGGTAGCCGGCGTTGACGAGGGTCTCGTAGCTCGCCTTGATGAGCTCGACGAGACCGCCGCAGAGCACGACCTGCTCGCCGAACAGGTCGGTCTCGGTCTCCTCCTCGAAGGTGGTGTCGAGCACACCGGCGCGCGTGGCGCCGATCGCACGCGCGTACGCGAGCGCGGTCTGCTTGGCCTTGCCGGTCTCGTCGGCCGACACCGCGACCAGCGCCGGCACGCCGCCGCCCTCTTCGTAGGTGCGGCGCACGAGGTGACCCGGACCCTTGGGCGCGATCATCCACACGTCGACGCCCTTCGGCGGCGTGATCTGGCCGAAGTGGATGTTGAACCCGTGCGCGAACGCGAGCGAGTCGCGCTCGTCGAGGTTGGGCTCGATGTCTTCCTTGTAGACGCGCGCCTGCTCGGTGTCGGGGAGCAGCACCATGATCACGTCGGCTTCCTTGCACGCCTCCGCGGTGGTGAGCACGCGCAGGCCCGCTTCCTCGGCCTTGGCCCACGACGACGAGCCCTCGCGCAGCCCGACGCGGACGTCGACGCCCGATTCCATCATGTTCAGCGCGTGGCGCGTGGCCCTGCGAGCCGTACCCGAGCACCGCGACCTTGCGGCCCTCGAGCAGTCCGAGGTCGGCATCGTCGTCGTAGTAGATGGTTGCAGGCACGAGAGTCTCCTGGTCGGTTTCTGCGGCGAAACAGTCTGTCAGACCGCGCGGTTCTTCACTGCACGCAGCTTGGCCGGGCGGCGGGCCAGCTTGGGCAGGGCGATGCGCCCGGTCCGTTGGAGCTCGATGATCCCGAAGGGCTGCAGCAGATCGGAGATGGCGTCGAGCTTCTCCGGAGCGCCCGCCACCTGGATGGTGAGGCTGTCGTGACCGACGTCGTCGATGCGGGCCTGGAAGATCGACGCCAGCTCGGTGATCTGCGAGCGCAGCTCGGCCGTGGCCTTCACCGTGACGAGCATCAGCTCGCGCTCGACCGCTTCGTCGGGGTGGAGCTCGGCGATCTTGAGCACCGGGATCAGCTTGTTGAGCTGCTTGGTGATCTGCTCGAGCGGCGCCGAGTCGGCGTCGACGACGATGGTCATCCGGCTGAAGCGCTCGTCCTCGGTGGGGCTGACCGCGAGCGACACGATGTTGAACCCGCGCCGCGCGAACAAGCCGGCGACGCGCGAGAGCACGCCGAACTTGTTCTCCACCAGCACCGTGAGGATGTGGTGCTTGCCGCTCATCTCACTGGTCGCCATCAGTCACGCCCTCCCGGACGGTCGTGCGCGGGGTCGAGGATCACGTCGTCGTTCGTCGTCCCGGGCGCGACCATCGGATACACCTTCTCCCGGTAGTCGGTGCGGAAGTCGATCACGACGGGACGGTCGTCGATCTCGTTCGCCTTCTGGATCGTGGTCTCGACGTCTTCGGGCGTGTCGACGCGGAACGAGACGCATCCCATCGCCTCGGCCCACTTCACGTAGTCGGGCAGGTCGGGCGAGAGGTACACCTCGCTGTAGCGCTCCTCGTAGAACAGCTCCTGCCACTGGCGGACCATGCCGAGGTACGCGTTGTTGAGGATGGCGATCTTCACGGGGATGCGTTCCGCGCTCGCGGTGACGAGCTCCTGCGCGGTCATCTGGAAGCAGCCGTCGCCGTCGACCGCCCACACCATGCGTTCGGGCTTGCCGACCTTGGCCCCGATGGCCGCGGGCACCGCGAAGCCCATCGTGCCGAGACCACCGGAGTTCACCCACGTGTAGGGGTGATTGAACTTCCAGCGCTGGCTCGTCCACATCTGGTGCTGGCCCACGCCCGACGCGACGATCGTGTCGTCGGGCGTGTTGTCGCGCAGCTGATCGATCACGAACTGCGGCTTCAGCGGGCCGTCCTCCAGCTGCTCGTAGTGCAGCGGGAACTGGTCCTGCCAGTCATGGAGCTGCCGGTGCCACGCATCGAGCGACGGGAAGTCGTGCCCGGAATCCTGGCGGCGGGTCTTCTCGGCGCGCACCGCCTTCACCATCTCCTCGATGACGAGACGGCAGTCGCCCACGATCGGCACGTCCGGCCGGCGCACCTTGCCCAGCTCGGCGGGGTCGATGTCGACGTGGATGATCTTGGCGCCTTGGGCGAAGCCGTCGAGCTTGCCGGTGACGCGGTCGTCGAAGCGCGACCCCAACGCGATGAGGAGATCGGACTGCTGCATCGCGGTGATGGCGGTGTAGTTGCCGTGCATGCCCGGCATGCCGAGGCACAGCTCGTGGTCGTCGGGGAACGCGCCCCGCGCCATGAGCGTGGTGACCACGGGGAAGCCGGTGAGGTCGACCAACTCACGCAGCGCCTCGGCGGCGCGGGCCTTGAGGATCCCGCCGCCGGCGTAGATCACCGGGCGCTCCGCCTCGCCCATCAGCCGGGCGGCGTCCTTGATCTGCTTGGCGTGGCCCTTGGTGTTGGGCTTGTAGCCGGGCAGGTCGACCGCCTCGGGCCAGTACCAGTTCATCGCCTGGTTGGCGACGTCCTTGGGCATGTCGATGAGCACCGGACCCGGGCGCCCCGTCGTGGCGACGTGGAACGCCTCGCGCACGACCCGCGGGACGTCGGAGGCGTCGGTGATCAGCCAGTTGTGCTTGGTGATCGGCATGGTGATGCCGACGGTGTCGGCCTCCTGGAAGGCGTCGGTGCCGATCACCGAGTACGGCACCTGCCCGGTGATGACCACCAGCGGGATGCTGTCCATGTACGCGTCGCACAGCGGCGTGACGATGTTGGTCGCCGCCGGACCACTGGTGACCATGGCCACGCCCGGTCGGCCGGTCGCGTGCGCGTACCCCTCGGCCATGTGGCCTGCGCCCTGCTCGTGCCGCACGAGGATGTGGCGGATCGACGAGTCGATGAGCGGGTCGTACACGGGCAGGATGGCGCCACCCGGGAGGCCGAACATGACCTCCGTGTGCTCCATCTCGAGGCTCTTGATGAGGGCCTGGGCTCCGGTGAGTTGCATGGTGGGTCCTGTCGAGCAGCGTGGTGACGAGGGAAAAGCGGGCAGAAAAAACCCCCCGCCTGGGCGAGGGGTGGGAACGCACGGGCGCGAGGCGCCGTGCGTTAGGTGATTACGAGGAGGGTGGTGCGGAGCTGCATGAGCCCGCAATCATGCCCGATCCGCGGCCCGAACGCAAGTCACTATCGCTGGTGGACCGGGCACGAGTAGGTGGTGCGGCCCCCGACGGTGCGGCGCAGGAGGGGCGCACCGTCCTTGGGGCAGTGGAGTCCCGGTCCCCGGGCCGAGGTGAGGTCGCCCGTGTGTGAACCGCCCCGCCGGCCGAGGATCCGCAGCGTGTCCCGGATGGCGCGGTGCAGGCGCTTCACCTCGTCGTCGGCGAGGTCGTGCGCGGCGCGTGCAGGGTCGATCCCCGCCCGCCAGAGGGCTTCGTCGCAGAGCAGGTTGCCGAGGCCGGCGATGCGCGACTGGTCCATGATGACGGCCTTCACCGGCGCCCGGCTCTTGGCCAGGATGGAGCGCAGCTCGGCCAGGGTGAGGTCGAAGGCGTCGGGACCGAGGCGGTCCTCGTCGGGGTCGAGCTCGACCGCGCCGAGGCGACGCGGGTCCCGGAGGAACATCGTGCCGCCGTCGGCGAACGTCACGCCGAAGCGGTGCCACGCGGGATCGGCCTTGTTGCTCGCGTAGAGCAGCGGATCGCCGGCGGCCTCGTCGTCGACGAGCACCCGTCCGCTCATGCCGAGGTGGAGTCCGAGCACCGCACCACTCGAGAGATCGACCAGGATCAGCTTGCCGCGTCGGCCGCGCGTGCGTGAAGGACTGGCCCTGGAGCGCGGCGCGCACGCCGGGCGGCGTGAGCCCGCGCTTCAGGAACCACGCGTCGGGGGCGTGCACCTTGACGATCTCGCGATCGAGCGCACGCGCGTCGAGCAGTGCGCGCGCGGTCTCGACCTCGAGGATCTCCGGCAGCCGGTGGTCAGTCAGTCGTTCGTCACGCCCGCGCCGCGAAGCGCAGACGTGGCGGTGGCGCGGATGCGCTGCAGCACCCGAGTCGTGACCACCGGTGCGTCGGGGTGCACGCCCGCCGTTGGCGGCGACGGCGTCGGCCCAGCTCTGCGCGCGCTGCTCGTAGGTCGCGCGGGGTCGTCGAGCTCCACGCAGTCGAGCCGGTCGGCGTTGAGGTCGACGGTGATCGTGTCGCCGTCGTGGATCAGCGCGATCGGACCGCCGAGGAACGCCTCCGGGGACACGTGGCCGATGACGAGTCCGACGGAGCCACCGGAGAACCGGCCGTCGGTCATCAGCGCGACGGTGATGCCCCTCGCCCGGCACAGTGCGGTGATGCGCGACGTCGGGTCGAGCATCTCGGGCATGCCGGGCGCACCGCGCGGCCCTTCGTAGCGCACGACGACGAGGTCGCCGTCGGTGAACGAGTCGGGCGCGTCTTCGAGCGCGGCGATGAGCGCGGGCTCGCCCTCGAACACGCGCGGCGCGACCGTTGAACTTCCCGTCGACGATGCCGCCCTCGACCCCCGCCACCTTGAGGATGGCGCCGCCGTCGGGGGCGAGGTTGCCCCGCAGCAGACGGAGGCCACCGGTGGACTTGAAGGGCGCGCTCACGGGGAGCACGACGTCGCCGTCGGGCGCAGGCAGGTCGAGCCGCTCGACCTGTTCCGCCAGCGTCTCGCCGGTGCAGGTCAGGGCCGAGCCGTCGAGCTCACCGGCCGCGAGCAGCTCGCGCACGATGACGCCGACGCCGCCGATGGCGTCGACGTCGACCATCGAGTACGCCCCGAACGGCCGCATGTTCACGAGTACCGGGAGCCGGTGCGAGAGCTCGTTGAACTCCTGCTGGCTCATGACGTCGTCCCAGAGATCGAAGCCGGCGGCGCGGGCGATCTCGGGGCCGTGGAGCACGACGTTGGTGGAACCGCCCATCGCCATCACCACGACGAACGCGTTGCGCATCGAGGTCGGGGTGACGATGTCGCGCGGGCGGATGCCGGCGGCGGTGATCGTGGCGAGGAGCGCGGCGAGCTCGTCGGGAAAGGTCTTCGTGCGACGGGCGTCGTCGGAAGCCGGCGCGACCATGTGCAGCGGCTCCATGCCCAACACGCCGATGAAGGTCTGCATGGTGTTGTAGGTGAACATGCCACCGCAGCTGCCCTGACCGGGACACGCGTGCAGCGCGAGGCGGGCGCGCACGTCGGGATCCGGATCGGCAGCGAACTGGAACGCGGTCACCAGGTCGATGGGGTCGCCGGTCACGGGGTCGATCCCGGGGTGGATCGAGCCGTCGGAGAGCATCAGGGCCGGTGCGTTGTGCTCGAGCAGCGCGGCAAGCGTGCCGACCGGCGGCTTGTCGCACGCGACGACGGTGATGACGCCGGACATGTCGTTGGCCTTGAGGTGCGTCTCGGTGTTGTCGTTCACCAGCTCGCGACTGGTCAGCGAGTACCGCATCCGGGCAGTGCCGTTGAGCTGGCCGTCGGAGACCCCGAGGGTGAACGCGGGGGCGATGAGGCGCACCGGGAGGTCGTCGTCGTGGATCCGCTGCGCCAGCGCTTCGTGCACCGCGTCGACCTTCGAACGCACGCCGAGATAGCACTGGCTGTCGCCGAGCGTGCCGATGACGCCCCAGACGGGATCGTGCACCTTGGCGACGTCTTCACCCAGGAAGCGAGCGGTCCCGACGCGTTGGACGTCGCGCCCCGGGTTCCCCGACACGAATTCCCGGGACACGTCCGTCGTGTGATCTGACATGCGGCGAGCGTACCCTCGGTGTTGTCGCGTCCTCCTCGAGAAAGGCCTGTCGATGAGCGTGCTCGTGACGACGACGGACGGCTATCACATCTTCACGTCGAGCGGGAAGCACCTCACCTCGCTCGACGGTCATCGGGTCGAGAGCTTCACGCCCGGACCCGACGGCACGTTCCTGGCCGTGATCGACCGGCACGAGGTGTGGTCGCACGGGAGCGACGGCGAGTGGACGCCGCTCGCGAAGGCGGAGACCACGCTCACGGCGGTCGTCTCCGCCGGCGACGCGGTGTTCGCGGGCACCGACGACGCGCGGGTGCTGCGCCTCTCTCGCTCGGGCGGGTTCGAAGCGCTCGCCGGGTTCGACACCGTCGCGG
This sequence comes from uncultured Actinomycetes bacterium, assembly GCA_963756895.1. GTDB lineage: Bacteria > Actinomycetota > Acidimicrobiia > IMCC26256 > DASPTH01 > DASUAS01. The sequence continues at coordinate 658,247 of CAVWPI010000007.1, forward strand.
GCCGCGACGAATGGCACCAGGTCGGCAGTCCACTGCAGGTGCGCACGATGACGGCGACCGCTGACGCGGGCGCGGTGCTCGCCAATGTGCACGTCGGCGGCATCCCGCGCTCGGTCGACGGCGGCGACACGTGGCAGCCGACCGTCGCGGTCGACGACGACGTCCACCAGGTCCTGGCGCATCCGACGCGACCGGAGATCGTGGTGGCGGCAGCGTCCGTGGGCCTCTGTCGCAGCCGCGATGGTGGCGCGACGTGGACGTCGACCACCGACGGGATGGAGATGACCTACGCGCGCGGCGTCGCGATCGTCGGCGACGACGTCGTCGTCACCGTGTCCGACGGCCCGTGGGCGTCGCGCGCGGCCGTCTACCGCGCACCGGTCGACGGTGGTCCCGTGGCCCCGGTCACCGGCGGCCTCGGCGAGTTGCACGGCAACGTCGACTCCCGCTGCATCGCCAGCGACGGCACCGTGGTCGCGCTGGTCGACGGAGACGGTGCCGTGTGGCGTTCGGCCGATGCGTTCGAGGGATTCGAACGGATCGCCGAGCGACTCGATGGCGTCACCGGCGCGACCGTCGCCTGATCGCGACGGACGACCCCACTAACCTGAGCGGCTTCTGCCGGTTCTTCGATCGAAGGGCTCCGGATGACCCAGACCGCCGGAATCGGCGTCGTCGACCGACGCGCCGTCGTACCGAGGACGTTCGCGTGGAGCGGCGAGCCTCGGGGCGAGCGTCTGCGGTGGTTCGTGGCCGGGCTGCGGGCCGTCATGCTCGACCAGGGCTACATCGAGGTCGATGCTCCGGGACCCGACGTCGCCGTCGTCCTGCACTTCGTCGACCCCGACGCCGCCCGGCCCTACCGGCGCAAGAACGCGCCCACGTTCGTCGTCGCCCTGGCGGAGCTCGATGCCACGCCCACCGACATGTTGCGCACCGGCTATCCGCTGCTCGTCCGCGGCCTGGCCAACCTCTGCGTGATGGTGAGCCCGTCGGGCGACGGATCGATCGCGCAGTTCGTCACCCTCGAACAGGGCACGTACGCGATCGACACCGGTACCGACGACGACCAGATCTTCTTCAAGAGCGTGTTCTCGCGCGTGGAGCCACTCGCGTCGTCACGGCTCGTGATCGGCAACGAGTTCACCGACGACCTGCCCGAGGCGGTGCGCGCGGGTGACGACATCACGCGCCAGATCACCCGCGCAGGTCAGCGGCTCGCCGCGCTCGACCTGCTGCCGGCTGCGTTCCCGATCGAGGAGATCCTCTCCGACCGCGATCTCCGTCACGTCAAGCTGCTCTACGGCATCGGCGGGCTGAGCTACGGCAACGTGAGCGCTCGCCGCCTCGACACCGGTCCCGGCGAGACGCAGCCGCAGTACTGGATGAGCGCGAGCGGCGTCGACAAGTCGGCGCTGCACGAGGTCGGGCGCGACATCCTCCTCGTCACCGGCTACGACGAGGCGCGCGACGTGATGCAGCTGCGCGTACCCACGGGCGTCGAACCGCGGCGCGTGTCGGTCGACGCCATCGAGCACTGGATGATCTACCGCGAGCACCCCGAGGTGAACGCGATCCTCCACGTGCACGCGTGGATCGAGGGCACCGTCGCCACCGAGATCAACTACCCGTGCGGCACCGTCGAGCTGGCGGAGTCGGTCGCCGAGCTCGTGCGCGAAGCCCCCGACCCGAGCCGCGCCGTCGTCGGTCAGCGCAACCACGGCCTCACCATCACCGGCCACAGCCTCGACGAGATCTTCGAGCGCATCGACGGCCGCATCGTCCGCAAAGTCCCCATGGACTGATCGTCGGTACTCATTGCACCGAGCTGCGTCCAGCACTGACGGACTGAATCACCGGACGAGCTCGAACTGCGTCCACAACCAACGTTCCACGCGCTCCGGTTCATGCGTGCACGCGTGCCAGGTGACGGGAAGGATCCGCCAACGTGCCGCGGCGAACTCGGCGAGCCTCGCCCGGTCGGGGTCGAAGGCGGACCGCGTGCCGTGGTGCTCCCAGCCATCGCACTCGAGACCGACCTTGTGCTCGGGCCACGCGAAGTCGAGGCGGTACCGAACCCCGGGGAGTGACACCCAGAACTGGCGCTGCGGCAGTGGCAGCCGGTGCGCTGGATCAAACGCCAGATCTTCGCCTCGAGCATCGACTCGAGCGGGTGCGACCGCTCCGAGCCGAGAGGAGCTCGGCGAGTCGTCCGGCACCAGGACGGCCCGAGGTCCGCAGGATGTCGACCCGCACGCCGAGTCGTTCGGGCGTGCAGAGCTTCGCGCGGAACGCGTCTCTCCACGGCAGCGAGGAGCCGGTCGTCCTCCATCCGTGCCGAGAGGTCGATCAGCGTGCGAACGGGCGTCGTGATCGGGATCGGCCCTCGAAGCGCGCGATCGGCCCGGTCGATGCGAGTGCCCCGGTGGACCTCGACCAGGTCGTGCCGGGGGTTGCGAGAGGCGGGACCCACAGCTCGACCTTCCGCTCGCGACGCTCCCTCGATGCCCCACAGCCGTCCGCGGTCGCATGCGAAACCACCGCGCCGTCCCCAGCCCAGAGCGCGGCCGCCATCGGCGACTGCTGCAGCGCCGCCGCGGCGACCGGTGATCCGGAACACGCCCCGGAAGAGCACGCTGCCAGAGTCGCCGGACGCATCCGCGGGCTGATCGACGCCTGCGGTGATAGCCGAGCGTCGAGCGCTTGGCTCGCGAGAACGACGCCGAACTGCGGTCGCGATCGCGGCGATGTCGCCGCACTCGGCGATTCATTGTCCGTTCGGCGTTCGCTCCAGCGGCTGTCCATCCGGCAATGAAATCGGTGGGGTGTGACGGTTATCCGGCGGCGAGCTTCTGGTCGAGGAGCTGGTTGACGACCTGGGGGTTGCCGCCGCCCTGGAGGGCCTTCATGACCTCGCCCATGAGGAAGCCGCGCTTCTTCTTGCGGGCCTTGTCGTCGCCGGCGCGGTAGTCGGCGACGGCGTCGGCGTTGGTCGGCGAGCACGCGGTCGACGACGGTCTCGATCTCGCCGGCGTCGCTCACCTGCGACAGCCCCCGCTCCTCGACCACCTGCTTCGGGCGCTTGGGCTCGCGCAGGCACTCGTCGAGCACGTCCTTGGCCTGGGCTGCGCGAGATGGCGCCCGACGCGACGAGGCCCACGAGCTCGGCGAGTCCGTCGGGCGCGAGTGGCAGCACGACCGGCGACAGCCCGGTCTCGTTGAGGTGGCCGAGCACGTCGCCGTTGGCCCACTTGACGACGTCGCGCGGCGTACCACCGTCGAGCGCGAGCACCGCAGCCTCGGCGTAGTCGGCCAGGCCCTCGGTGCCGACGAGGATGCGCGCCTCGGAGTCGCTGATCTCCCACTCCTGCTGCAGCCGCTCGCGGCGCGCCGCCGGCAGCTCGGGCATCGACGACGCCACCGCGGCGCGCATGGCGTCGGTCGGCGCGACCGGCACGAGGTCGGGCTCCGGGAAGTAGCGGTAGTCGGACGACCCTTCCTTGGTGCGCATCGAGTGCGTGCGCCCGTCGGCTTCGTCCCAGTGGCGCGTCTCCTGCACGATCCGCTCGCCGGTGTCGAGCGCGGTGGTCTGGCGCTCGATCTCGTACTCGATCGCCCGCCCGAGCGACCGCAGCGAGTTCATGTTCTTGACCTCGACCTTGGTGCCGAGCTCCGTCGCGCCGGCCGGACGCACCGACACGTTGGCGTCGACGCGCATCGACCCTTCTTCCATCTTCACGTCGGACACGCCGATCGCCTGGAGCACCGCACGCAACTCGGCGACGTACGCGCGCGCGTGCTCCGCACTCTGGATGTCGGGCCGACTCACGATCTCCATGAGCGGCACGCCGGCGCGGTTGTAGTCGACGAGCGAGTGGTCGGCTTCGTGGATGCGTCCTCCACCGCCGACGTGCTGCGTCTTGCCGGTGTCCTCCTCGAGGTGCGCACGCTCGATGCCGACGCGGCCGCCGTCGACGTCGATCCAGCCGTCGATCGTGATCGGCTCGTCGTACTGCGAGACCTGGTAGTCCTTCGGCATGTCGGGATAGAAGTAGTTCTTGCGCGCGCGAACGTCGACTGCTCGGGCACGCGCAGGTTGACGGCCTCCGCGAACCGCAGGGCGTACTCGACCGTGCGCTCGTTGAGCACCGGCAGCGAGCCCGGCAGCCCGAGGCAGACCGGGCACACGTGCGTGTTGGGCTCGGCGCCGAACTCGTTGGGGCACCCGCAGAACAACTTGGTGGCGGTCGAGAGCTCGCAGTGCACCTCGAGGCCGATGACGGGCTCGTACGTCGCCGGTTCGCGTCACGCCGATTCCTCCAGGACGCGCGCCACGCGGAACATCACCGGTTCGCCGAGCGCCGGGGCCAGCACCTGCACGCCGACCGGCAACCCACCTTCGCCGGTGCCGTAGGGCACGCTCATCGCCGCGTGCCCGGCCAGGTTGGTCGGGATGGTGCACACGTCGGACAGGTACATCGCGAGCGGGTCGGCCGACTTGGCCCCGAGCTCGAACGCCACGGTGGGCGACGTGGGCGACAGCAACGCGTCGTACTGCTCGTACGCACGCGCGAAGTCGCGGATGATGAGCGTGCGCACCCGCTGCGCCTGCCCGTAGAACGCGTCGTAGTAGCCGGCCGACAGCGCGTAGGTGCCGAGCATGATGCGCCGCTTCACCTCGGGTCCGAAGCCGGCGTCGCGCGTGCGCGCGTTCATCGTGGCGACGTCGTCGCCCGGCGACGCGCAGGCCGTAGCGCACGCCGTCGTAGCGAGCGAGGTTCGATGACGCTTCGGCCGGCGCGATCACGTAGTACGCCGACAGCCCGTAGCGCGCGCTCGGGCACGCTCACCCGATCGACGGTCGCGCCCGCCTTCTCCAGCGCGCGGGACGCGCGGTCGACCGCGTCGAGCACCTCGGGCTGGAAGCCTTCGCCTTCGACGAGCTCGTCGACGACGGCGATGCGCAGCCCCTCGACCCCTCGATCGACCACCGGGAGCACCGGCTCGTAGGGCGCGTCGATCGACGTGGAGTCCATCCGATCGTGGCCGGCGATCACGTCGAGCAGGAGCGCGGCATCGCTCACGCGTGGTCGCGAAGGGGCCGATCTGGTCGAGCGAGCTGGCGAACGCCACGAGCCCGTAGCGCGACACCAGGCCGTAGGTGGGCTTCACGCCGACGACGCCGCAGAGCGCGGCGGGCTGGCGGATCGATCCCCCGGTGTCGGACCCGAGCGCCAGCGGCGCGTACCCGGCCGCCACCGCCGCCGCCGAACCGCCGCTCGAACCACCCGGGACGCGCGACGGGTCGTGCGGGTTGCGGGTGGCGCCGAACGCCGAGTTCTCGGTGGACGAGCCCATGGCGAACTCGTCGAGGTTGGTCTTGGCCACCGGCACCGCACCGGCGGCGAGCACGCGCTCCACCACGGTCGCCGTGTACGGCGGCTCCCAGCCCTCGAGGATGCGGGAGGAGCACGTGGTGGGGACGCCGCGCGGTGCAGAGGTTGTCCTTGAGCGCGATCGGCACGCCGGCCAGCGGACCGGGATCCTCGCCCCGCGCCACCGCGGCATCCACGGCGTCGGCCGCGGCGCGTGCGGCGTCGTCCATCACGAGGTTGCAGGCGTTGAGCTCGCCGTCGCGGGCGGCCACCAGCTGCGAGGTGCTCGTCGACGACCTCACGCGCGGAGCGGTCGCCGCCGCGCACCGCCGCCGCGAGCTCGAATGCCGATCCGTCGCTCACGGTGCGTCGAGGATGCGCGGGACGCGGAACCGACCGTCCTCCGCTGCCGGCGCCATGGCCAGCACCTCGTCGCGCGGCAGGCTGGGCCGCACTTCGTCGGCGCGCAGCACGTTGACGACGGGCAGCGGGTGCGCGGTCGGCGGCACGTCGTGGGTGTCGAGCGCGGCGATCTGCGCCGCGTGCTCGAGGATCACCTCGAGCTGCGCGGTGAAGTGCTCGATCTCGTCGTCGGTGAGCGCGAGCCGGGCGAGCGCCGCGACGTGCTCGACGTCGGCGCGCGACAAACGGGACATGCATCCGAGTCTAGGAGTCGCATCCCCCTGGCTACGATGCCGTTCGTGCCCACCTACCCGTTCCTCTCCGACGAGTGGCTCACCGCCGTCGGTGCGATCGTCGAAGCGCGCGCACGTCGAGATCCCACCGCACGCCGAGCTCGCCATGAACCTGGTGGTGACCGACACGCCGTTCGGTGCCGACCGCCAGCTCCACATCGGCGCCCGCGACGGCAAGCCCGACTGGGGCACCGGCCACGTCGCCGACGCCGACCTCACCCTCACCACCGACTACGCGACGGCGCGCGAGATCTTCATGAGCGGCAACCCGCAGGCGGGGATGCAGGCGTTCATGGAGGGCAAGGTCAAGTTGCAGGGCGACCTCACCAAGTTGATGGCCGCGCAGGTGGCGGGCACCGGTCCCGGGGCGCCGGGCCTCGCCGAGGAGCTGTCGGCCATCACGGAGTGACGGGGGCGGGGGCCTCGGCGGTCACGTCGACGTCGGCCTCGACCGGTCCGATCGTCGCTCCGAAGGCCGACGGATCGAGCACGCCGACCCCGGTCGCCTCGACGAGCGGGCCGTCGACCCGTGGCCCGGGGCGACCGACGGCTCGGCCGTAGCCGCTCGCGGGCCGGCACGGACCCGGTCTGTTCGTCGCGCCGTGCGCGGGACGCCACATGGGAACCTCCAACCTTCCGCCCTGGAGCGACGCTCGTCGCGTGGCTCACTTCACCAGACGACGCGCGGCCCGACGCGTCACGCGCTCGGGTACTGGGGATGGCCGTGCTGCCCGCGCTCGAGCGGAAGGCGTGACGCGAGCTCGGAGGCCCGCTGCGCCAGGTCTGCGACCGTCCACCGATCGTGCTGCTCGATCGCCTCGGCCAGGGTCCACGTCTGCACCCGCTGCACCAGCCCGCCGCGCACCAGGAACGTCTCACCGGTGATCGTGCAGTCGGCGGTCGAGAGGTACGCGACCATCGGCGACACGTTGGCCGGCGAGTGCTCGTCGAACGAGCCGTCGGTGGGCGCCGCCATGGCTTCGCCCAGGCCCGGCGTCGCCAACGTCATCCGCGTCCGCGCGCCGGGCGCGATGGCGTTCGCGCGCACGCCGTAGCGCACCAGTTCCTTCGCCATCACCTGCGTGAGGGTGGCGATCCCGGACTTCGCGGCGTCGTAGTTGGCCTGCCCCGGGTTCGAGAAGAGGCCCGACGTCGACGTCGTGTTGACGATGGCGGCGTTGATCTCGCGACCCGACTTGGTCTGCTCGCGCCAGTAGTTGGCCGCGAAGTGGGTGGGCGCGAAGTGTCCCTTCAGGTGCACACGCACGACGCTGTCCCACTCGTCCTCGGACATGTTCACGATTACCCGGTCGCGCAGGATGCCGGCGTTGTTCACCAGCACGTGCAGGTCGCCGAATGTGTCGACGGCCTGCTCGACGAGCCGGCGCGCACCCTCCCACTCGGAGACGTTCTCGCCGTTGACCACGGCCTCGCCACCCATGGCGCGGATGTCGTCGACGGTCTGCTGCGCGGGCGCGGCGTCGGCGCCGCCACCCTGCTGGTCGCCGCCGAGGTCGTTGACCACGACCTTGGCGCCCTCGTTCGCGAAGAGCAGCGCGTGCTCCCGACCGAGCCCGCGGCCGGCGCCGGTGATGATCGCGACCCGGCCGTCCAGTGCACCCATCGAGGACTCCCTCAGTCGCGGACAGCGGGGAGACTAGACCGACCGCTCAGGAGATCAGAAGAACAGCGTCACCTGGGTGCCCTTGTTCACGCTGGTGTTGGCCGCCGGCGACTGGGCGCGCACGAGACGTCCCGGCAGGTAGCTCTGGGTGTCGACCTCGAAGCCCTTGGCCTGCAACTGCTGCTGGGCCGCTTCGAGCGAGAGGCCCACCAGGCTCGGCACGGCCACCATCTCCGGGCCCTTGCTGACGTGCACCGTGACCTGCGCGCCGCGGTTCGCGCCCTGGTTGGCCGCGGGATCGGTGCCGATCACCTTGTCCTTCTCGACGGTGTCGCTGAAGTCGTCGGCGCGCACCACGGTGAAGCCTGCCGCGGTGAGCAGCTGCGACGCCTCGTCGAACGTCTTGCCGGTCACGTCGGTCACCGGCACGGGTGCCGGACCGTCGCTGACGAGCAGGAGGATGGTGGAGTCGCGGGCGGTCTTGGTGCCGCCGGCCGGATCGGTGCCGATGACGCCGTCGACGGGCACGGTCTCGTCGTACTGGTGCCTGACGTTCACGACGAAGCCCTGGGCCTCGAGCGCGGCCTGGGCGTCGGCGGCCGTTCGACCCTGCACCGGGGTGACGGTGACCGGAGGGGGACCGCGGGACACGACGAGCTGGACCGAACCGCCGTCGTTCACGAACGCGCCCGGTGCGGGCGACTGGCCGATCACGGTGTCGACGGGATCGTCGGCGTTGCGGTGGACGATCGTCAACGAGAGCCCGGTGGCCGAGATCTCGTCGGTCGCCTTCTCTTGGGTGAGGCCGACGAGTGACGGCACCGACACCGTGCCGCCGCCGGACGAGACGGCCGCGATCGCGATCCCCCCACCGAGGATCGCCAACAGGATGGCGATGATCACCGCGTAGGTGATCCAGCGGGCCGCGCCCGGCGCGCGCCGGCGGCGGGCCGTGATCGGTCGGACCGGTTCGTCGACGACGACGGGCGGTGCGACCGGCTCGTCCTGGTCGAACAGCTTGGAGGATCGACCGATCTGCGTCGGCGGACCACCGTCGATCTCGCCACCGAGCCCGGCGAGCGCGAGCGGTTGCGGTGGTGGGAGTGCGCGGGCGGCGTCGACGAGCGCGGCGCGCATCGTGGCCGCGTCGGGGTACCGGTCGGAGGGGTCGGGGCGGCCGGCACGCTCGACCACCGGACCGAGGCGACCGAGCGCGAGAGGCGCAACGAGGGCGGTGTGTGTGCGCACGGCCAGCGTGCCGATGGCCGTGTCGGCGACCGCGGGCACGGTGCCGGTGACCGCCTCGACCAACACGACCGCCAGCGAATAGAGGTCGGCGCGACCGTCGAGCGGGGCGCCCGTCGCCTGCTCGGGCGCCGCGTACCGCGCGGTGCCCACGACCGTGCCTGCGGGCTCGGTCCAGCTCGCCTCCGCGAGGGCACGGGCGAGGCCGAAGTCGGCGACGCGCACGATCCCGTGCTCGTCGAACAGCAGGTTGGCGGGCTTGATGTCGCGGTGGACGACGCCGCGCGCGTGCGCGTACTCGAGCGCGCTGGTGACCTGGCGCCCGACGTGCGCGGCCTGGGACGGGCTGAGGTGCCCGTCGGCGTCGAGCATGCCGCGCAGGCTGCCGCCGGTGAGCAGCTCGAGGACCATGAACGGGACCTCGTCCTCGCCCCAGTCGTACACGGCCATGACGTTCGGATGGTTCAGCGACGCCGCCACCTGGGCCTCCGCCCGGAAGCGGCGCAGGAACCCGGCGTCCTCGGCCAGCGCGAGGTGCAGGACCTTCACTCCGACCCGGCGTTTGAGGCGCACGTCGTCGGCGACGTAGACGCGACCGCTCGCGCCTGCACCGATGGGTGCGAGCAGGCGATAGCGACCGGCGAGGACACGGCCGGTGAGATCGGCGACGCCGGAGATCGCCATCGGGTCACGGTACCGGCCGCACCCGGCCGATCCGCGGCAACGCCACGACGTGGTCGGGCGATGGGCGGTCGGGCGATGGTCGGAGCGAGACCGCGCGGCGTTAGCCTCGGAGTCGATGGCCGACTCCCCCGCCGCCGTCGCCCCGACGCGTCGGCGACTGTTCAAGCACCCCGGGCCGCGTCGCGGTGGTCGCGATCACGTTGCTCGTGGTGTTCAACCTCGGCATCGTCCTGCTCAACCAGACCGACAGCACGCGGACCGGTCCGAAGGCGCTCCCCGCCGACATCGAGGCGGTCAGCCCCGAGCCGAACCAGCTCACCGGTCTGATCGACACCGTGAGCGTCGATCTCGCCGACCGCTACACCGGCGTGCTGGTCATCGATGGCGTCGAGATCCCCGAGGACGAGCTGGAGCGGGTCGTCGGGATCCAGCAGGTGAGCTTCCGGCCCGGACCCGACAAGGCCATCAGCCGCTTCAACGCGGGCAGCAACCAGGTGGTCGTCCTGTACTGGAACGGACGGCTGCAGGACCGGCCCGAGAAGCCGTACTCCTACGGCTGGCAGTTCCGGGCCAGCGCCTGAGCCTCAGATCAGCGACAGCGTGGCGGCGCCGCGCACCGCTCCGTTCGCGATCGCCAGGAGCGCGTCGTTCGCGGCGTCGAGCGGGAACACCTCGTACGCGACGTGCAGGCCGGCGACCGCAGCGAGATCCATGAACTCCTGCGCGTCGGCGCGGGTCATGTTGGCGACGGAACGCAGCGTGCGTTCGTGCCAGAGCAGCTCGTAGCGCATCGCGGGGACGTCGCTCATGTGGATGCCTGCGAGCGCGACGGTGCCGCCGGCGCGCACCGCTCGCAGCGCGACCGGCACGAGCTCGCCGGCCGGAGCGAAGACGACAGCGCGGTCGCACGTCGCCTCCGGCGGCGTCGGCGACGTCACCCGTCCAGAGGGCACCGAGCTCGCACGCGCAGCGCGCGGTGCTGCTCACCCCGAGTCACGACCACCACGTCGCAGTCCCAGTGCTGCAGCACCTGCAGCGCGAGGTGTGCCGACGCGCCGAACCCGAAGAGGGCGACGCGCTCGCCCGCTTGCACGTCGGCGCGCCGCAGCGCGCGGTAACCGATCACACCCGCGCACAGCAACGGCGCGGCCGCGAGATCGTCGAGCGCCTCCGGCAGCCGCACCGCGAAGTCCTCTCCGACCACGATCATGTCGGCGTATCCGCCGTCGACGGTCCACCCGGTGAACTCCGCGGCCACGCACAGGTTCTCCTCGCCACGCCGGCAGAACTCGCAGACGCCGCACGTCCGGTGCAGCCACGCGACGCCGACCCGGTCTCCGACCGCGAGGTGTCGGCACCCCGCGCCCAGCGTCTCGACCCGGCCGACGACCTGGTGACCGGGAACGAGGGGGAGGCGGGACACCTCGAGATCTCCCTCGACCACGTGCAGGTCGGTCCGGCAGCAGGCGCACACGTGCACCCGCACGCGCACCTCGCCGGGACCCGGCACGGGATCGGGGCGTTCGACCGCCGCGAGCGGTCGGGATGCGATCGGAGCCACGGCCGACAGCTGCTGCGCGCCGCGCATCAGCTACGGAACGACGAACGTCGCCTCACCCTTGATCGCCGCGCCACCCGATGCCTGACGGGTGCAGAGCAGGTCGACGTCGACCCTGCGCTCGCCGCCGTCCTCGTACCGGCGGGTCACGGTGCCGGAGCAGATCACGACGTCGCCCGGCCACACCTGCTCGCGGAACTGCACCGCGTAGCGGCGCACGTTGGCGGCGCCGAGCCAGTCGGTGGCGAAACCGGCGAGGATGCCGGCCTGGAGCATGCCGACCGAGAACACCGACGGGTAGCCGGCGGACTTGGCGAACTCCTCGTCGTGGTGGATCGGGTTGAAGTCACCCGATGCGCCCTGGTACCTGACCATGTCGGTGCGGCTGATCGGGCCGTACTCGCGCGCCTCGGGGCGCGCCGCCTTCCTGCAGCTCGTCCCAGCCCGCCATCACGATCCCTCCGTCGGTGCCTTGCCGGTCTCGATCATGGTCGTGCGGGACTCGGCGACGACCGTGCCGGTCTGGTCCTTGTACTCCGTGACCATCTCCGCGAAGCGCATCGTGCCGCCGCGCTTGCCGTCCTTCTCGTAGACCTTGTCGATCCACGACTCGGTGCTGATCACGTCGCCCGCCTTCGGCGGCGGACCGTGGAACACGAACTCCTGACCGCCGTGCAGCAGTCGGGCGAGGTTGATGTTGAGGGAGACCACCGGGTTGGGCAGGTCGGCCGGCGCCCAGAACCCGGAGGCGATCAGCCACGTGGGCGGGATCACCGCTGCGGGGTCGTCGAGGTAGTCGGGGTTGCTCGTCTTCGTCGCCTGCGCGAACTCGCGGATCTTCCCCCGCTCGATCGGGAACGTGTAACCGGGATAGCGCTTCCCGATCACCGAGTCGTCTGCCATGTCTCCCCCGTGTGGTCCGTGGTTGCCGGGAATCTAGCGGCGGGAGCCACGTCACTCGGACGTCGCGGGTCCGTGCTCCAGGAGGTGACGGAGGCCGTCTTCGTCGAGTGTGGTGACACCGAGCTGCTCGGCCTTCGCGAGCTTCGATCCCGGGCTCTCGCCCACGACCACGTAGCTCGTCTTCTTCGAGACGCTCCCGGTGACCTTGCCGCCGCGCGCCTCGAGCTCGGCCTGCGTCTCGTCGCGCGTCATCGACGGCAGCGTGCCCGTGATCACGAAGTTCAGGCCCGCGAGCGACGGACCGTCGCTGCGCACCTCGGCCTTCTCGGGACCCTGCACGTTCACACCCGCGTCGACGAGCCGGCGCACGAGGTCGCGATTGCGCTCGTTGCCGAAGAACGCCACCACGCTCTCGGCGATCACGCCGCCGACTCCCGGGACGACCGCGAGCTCCTCGACGCCGGCGCCGACGATGGCGTCGAGGCTCCCGAGCTCACGGGCGAGGGCCTGGGCCGCGCTGGGACCGACGTGTCGGATCCCCAGGCCGACGAGCAACCGGGCGAGGGGCCGGTCACGTGACTGGTCGACGGCGTCGACGAGCAACTGCGCCGATCGTTCGCCGATGCGCTCGAGCGGAATCAGGGCCTCGACGGTCAACGAGTACACATCGGCGGCATCGTTGAGGAGGCCTGCTGCGACGAACTGCGTGACCCGCTCCTCGCCGAGGCCTTCGATGTCCATCGCCGAGCGCCCGGCGAAGAACACGATGCGCTGCACGCGCTGGGCCGGGCAGTCGACGTTGACGCAGCGCGTGTCGGCCTCACCTTCGAGGCGCACGAACGGTTGCCGGCACACGGGGCAGTGGGTGGGGAACTTCCACTTGCGCGCGCCCTTCTTGCGCTTGGCGAGCACCGGGCCCACGACCTCGGGGATGACGTCGCCGGCCTTGCGGACGATGACGGTGTCGCCGACGCGAACGTCCTTGCGCGCCACTTCGTCCTGGTTGTGCAGCGTGGCCAAACCGACCGTCGACCCGCCCACGAAGATCGGTTCGAGCTCCGCGAACGGTGTGGCACGACCGGTGCGACCGATGCTCACCTTGATCCCGCGCAGCACCGTGGTCTTCTCTTCGGGCGGGAACTTGAAGGCGATCGCCCAGCGCGGCGCGCGACTGGTGAAGCCGAGCTCGTTGCGTTGCGCGAGGTCGTCGACCTTCACGACCGCGCCGTCGATGTCGTAGCCGAACGAGTGGCGGTTCGCCTCGACGCGTTCGCAGAATTCGTAGACGTCGTCGAGCGACGCCAGCTGCTCGATGTGGTCGTTGACCGGGAGACCGAGGTCGCCGAGCCACTCGAGCGTCTGGTGATGCGACTGCAGCGCCGGACCACCGTCCTGCACACCGAGTTGGTACGCGTCGAACGCGAGATCGCGTGACGCGGTGATGCGTGGATCCTTCTGCCGCAGGCTCCCGGCGGCGGCGTTGCGCGGGTTGGCGAAGAGCCGGTCGCCGGCGTCGCCCTGCCGTCGGTTGAGCTCCTCGAACGACGCGAGGGGCATGAACACCTCACCCCGTACTTCGAGCCGGGTGGGGATCGCGTCGCCGTGGAGCAGCTCCGGGATCGACGCGATGGTCGCGACGTTGGCGGTGACGTCCTCACCGGTCTCGCCGTCGCCGCGGGTCGCGCCGCGCACGAGCCGGCCGTCCTCGTAGAGCAACGAGATCGCGAGGCCGTCGAGCTTCGGTTCGCCGACGAACGTGACGGGGTCGGTGATGACGCGCTCGATGCGGGCGTACCACGCGGCCAGCTCCTCCCGGGCGAAGGCGTTGTCGAGCGAGAGCATCGCGACCACGTGGCGGACCGGAGCGAACGTGGCCGACGGCGGGGCGCCGACCTCTTCCAGCGGCGAGTCGGCGGTGTCGAGCTCGGGGTGCTGCGTCGGCCAGCGCCTGGAGCTCCCGGACGAGGTCGTCGAACTCGGCGTCGGAGACCTCGGGTTCGTCGTCGCGGTAGTACCGCTCGCGGTGGTGACGGATCTGCGTCGCGAGGTCGGCCGCGCGCGCGGCGACCTCGGGCGGGACTGCTCCGGAAGCGGCGCGGGCCATCGCCCGCAATCTACCGATCGGGTGTGACGGGGATGCGGGCTACGTCGTGGTCGTCGTCGGCGGAGCCGTCGTCGGCGGCGCCGTCGTCGGCGGAGCCGTCGTCGGCGGCGCCGTCGTCGGCGGAGCCGTCGTGGGCGGCGCCGTGGTCGGCGGCGCCGTCGTGGTCGTGGGGCGGGTCGTCGAGGTGGTCGACGAGCTCGTCGTGGTGCTCGACGACGACGTGGTGGTGGTCTTCGGGGTGTCGTCGCCGCCATCGTCGGACACGACCAGCGCGATCACCACACCGGCGAGGATGACCGCGAGGACGATCAGCGCGGCGATGAGCCAGCGCATCCCCGACGACATCCCCTCGTCATCGTCGTCGGGCGGCACGTCCCCGTCGCCTCCGCGACCGCCTCCGGCAGCACCCGCTCCCGCCGCGCCGCCGGCAGCACCGGCGGCCGCCGCAGCCGCGGGCATGGCCATCGTCTGCTCGCCCGTCGGGGGTGCGCCCTCAGCGCCACCGTCGACCGCCGCACCACAATTGGCGCACACGGTCGCGCCCGGTTCGAGCGGCTGACCGCACACTCCGCAGTAGCGGTACGACGAGGTTTCCACTTCAGGCTCCCAGTGTGAGTCGCGCCGCGACCGCCTGGTCGTGCACCCGGGCGGCCAACTCGCGTGCGATGCCGAGCACGCGCTCGGCCTGCGAGGCACCGTAGCCCGCCAGGCCGCACGCCGGGGTGATGACCCCGCGCGTGCGCAGCGGCACCGGATCGCATCCGCGCCGCGTGAGCTCGCACCACACGCGCGCCAGCACGCGCCAGTGCGGATCGGCCGACTCGCCGACCGGGCGGTCGGTCGGCACCGCGCCCCACGCGATCCAACCGTCGCCGTCGAGGAACCGCGCCAGACCGACGGTGTGTTCCACGAGGTCGTCGCCGACCTCGACGCCGAGCACCTCGGGCCCGGCTTCGAGCGCGAGGCGAGATCGCCGTCGCCACACACGTGTACGCCGGTCATGCTGTCGACCGCGGCGAGCGCACCCGACAACACGTCGATCGCGGCTTCGCGGTCGAGCGGCGCCTCGTCACGTCGCCACGACACCAACGACGGTTCGTCGAGGAACAACACGAGTCCGGTACCGGGCAGGCGTGCGTGCACGAGCGCTTCGATCGCCACCGACCACGCGCGCGTGACGGTCGCGGCACGCCGGAACGCGCGGGGCGCGGGCATCCCGGCCGCGTGCAGCGCGGTGCCGAGCGTGAGTGGACCGGTGACCTGGGCCTTCACCCGGAGCGGCGAGCGTTCGGCCCGTGACGCGACGTCGAGGAACGCGAGGAGGCCCGAGTGCGCACGATCGTCGAAGACGCACTCCGGCGCGGCGTCGGACTCACCGAGGACCGTGAGCGATCCGTCGGGCGCGACCTGCACCTCGGGCAGCGCGACCAGCCACTGGGCAAGCATCCCTTCCCGCGGGTCACGGCCCGGCAGCTGCGGCACGGCCGGCAGGTCGGGCAAGCACCGCAACACGAGCTCCGCCGCGCCGACGGGATCGTCGTGGGGCAGGCTCCCGATGCCGGTCGCGACCCCGGGGACGAGGACCGGGGCCCGGAGGGTCGACGACATGGGGCCGTACTCTACGATCGGCTCGGCGGCATGCTCCAAGCGGGCGCGCCCGGTGTCGAACGGAACGAACGGAGTTCCCGCTGCCTCGTCCTCTCCTTCCTGTGGTTGCTGCGCGTCGCGTGGATCACCTTGCCGGTGACCGCGGGGCCCGGCGCATCGGCGTCGCTCGCGAACTGGTCCGACGGACCGCGCATCGCGGGCGCGGTGCTGCTGTGGGTCGCGTGGGCCGTCGGGCTGCTCGCGACGCTCGCGCCGCGCCCGGTCATGCTCACCGTGCTGCGCGTCGTCGCGCCCGCGTTCCTCATCGGCGGCGTGTTGGTCGCGATCGACGGCGATGCGTCGGCCATCGCGATCGTCGGCGCGGTCGTCGCGACGTTGGTGGGCGCGCTCCTCGCGTCGGGACACGACATCGCGTCGGCGGCCGCCAACGCGGTCGCGTACGGCGACGAACAGCGGTACCCGTTGCGTGTGCCACCCGCGCTCTTCCTCGGTCCACTCCCCGGCGCGCGCCTCCTCGTGATGGCCGGCGTGGTCGCGCCGGTGCTGTTGCTGGCCGACGGCCGCATCGTGCTCGGCGTGGCCGCCCTGCTCGTGGGCGGCGGCGTGGTGTACCTGCTCGGCCGCTCGCTCGACTCGCTCTCCCGCCGCTGGGCGGTGCTCGTGCCCGCGGGGTTCGTGGTCGTGGACCCGCTCAGCCTCGCCGACCCCACGCTGTTCCTGCGGGAACACGTGCGGCACGTGGCTCCGGAGCCGCCGACCGCCGCACCGGAAGGCGTGCTCGACCTGCGCCTCGGTGCCGGCGCCGGTTCGGTGTCGGTGCGCTTCGACGAGGAGGTCGACCTCACCCGGGCGGCCCGCGGCCGGCACGGGGGTGCGACGGTGTCGACGGCCGAGATCATGGTCGCGGTCGCACGCCGCGACGAGATGCTGCGCAAGGCCGCCGAGCGCCGGCTGCCGGTGAAGGTGCCCGTCAGGTAGCGATGCCGCCGGCGAGCAACGCGTCGGCGGCGTACAGCGCGACCACCTGACCCGGCGCGACCCGCGGCTGTGGGGTGGCGAAGTGCACGGTGGTGCCGTCGAACGTGGCCGCCACGGGCTCGCCGTGGGCCCGCGTCTGTGCGCTCAGGTCGTCGCGCCCGACAGGTGACGCGTCGACGAACGTGAGGTCGCGCAGCACCACCGAGTCACGCAACAGCTCACTCCGCTCGCCGAGGGTCACGGTTGCCGTGCGGGCATCGACGTCGACCACGTAGCGACGATCGCCCGTCGCGACCCCGAGCCCGCGCCGCTGGCCGATCGTGAACGCGGCGACGCCGTCGTGCTCACCCAGGCGTCGCGCCCTGCGTGTCGACGATCGCGCCCGCGTGCGCGGGGATGCGCTCGGCCAGGAACTCGCGACGGCCACCCCGGGTGATGAAGCACACGTCCATGCTCTCGGCCTTGGCGGCCGTGCGGAGCCCGAGGCGCGCCGCGTGGTCACGCACCTGCGCCTTGGTGAGCTCACCCACGGGAAGTCGGGTGCGCGCCAGCTCGCGCTGACGCAGCATGTAGAGCACGTACGACTGGTCCTTGGCCGCGTCGGCACCCCGCCGCAGCGCAGAGGTCCCGTCGGCCTCGGCGGTGACGCGCGCGTGGTGACCGGTGGCGACGGCGTCGAAGCCGAGCGCCTCGGCGCGTCGGAAGAGGGCCCCGAACTTGATCGACCGGTTGCACTCCACACAGGGATTCGGGGTGCGCCCGTCGGCGTGGGCGCGCGACGTACGGCTCCACGACCGAGTCGTGGAACGTGTCGGTGAGGTTGAACACGTAGTGCGGCACTCCGAGCTGCGCGGCGACCCGGCGGGCATCTTCGACGTCGGCGACGCTGCAGCATCCGGAGTCGGATTCCCCGCCCCAGAGCTTGAGCGTGACCCCGGTGACGTCATGGCCCGCCTCGAGCAGCAACGCGGCCGCGACCGACGAGTCGACGCCGCCGCTCATGGCGACGAGCACCCGCTCGCGCACGCTCCCGCTCATGTTCACGCCCATGCTCACGCTGCGGCGCGGCGTAGCTGCTCCACCGCGCGGACGATCACGGCGAGCGCGTCGTCGATGTCGTGCTCCGTCGACGCGAAGCCGAGCGAGAGCCGGATCGACGAGACGGCGTCGTCGCGGGTGATCCCCATCGCGTCGAGCACGTGCGACGGCTCGGTGGCACCCGAGGAACACGATGATCCCGCGGCGGCGCACACACCGGCCTGGTCGAGCGCCACGAGCAGCATCTCCGCGTCGACCCCGTGGAAGCCGAGGTGCGCGTTCCCCGCGACCTTGGCCGCGCGATCGCCGTTCTCGAACGCATCGGGCACGGTCGCGAGCAGGCCGTCGACCAGGCGGTCGCGGAGGAGGGCGATCCGGGCGACGTCGGCATCGCGTTCGGCGCACGTGACGCGCAGCGCAGCCGCCATCGCGACCGCGCCGGCGACGTTGGAGGTGCCGGATCGCACCCCACGCTCCTGACCCCCACCTTCGATCAACGGCTCGAGCGTCACGCCCGTGCGCACGACGAGCGCGCCGGTGCCCTTCGCACCACCGAACTTGTGGGCCGAGATCGCCACCAGATCTGCTGCCACCGCGGCCTCGGCGACATCGAGCCACGGCACCGCCTGGACCGCGTCGGTGTGGACGAGCGCGCCGGGCGCGACCTCGCGGACTCGACGCGCGATGTCGCCGAGCGGCTGGATCGTGCCGACCTCGTTGTTGACCAGCATCACGGAGACCAGCGCGGTGCCGTCGTCGACCGCGCCTGCGACCGACTCGGGGTCGACGACGCCGGTGATGGGCACCGGCAGCCGTGTGACCCGGAATCCCTCCCCTGCGAGGCGATCGCACGAGGCCAGGACACCCTTGTGCTCGAACGCCGTCGTGACCACGCCGTCGCGCCCCGTGCGGGACCGGAGGGTGCGGGCGGCGCCCTTGACCGCGAGGTTGTCGGCTTCGGTGCCACCGGCGGTGAACACGACCTCGGCGGGGGCCGCGCCGAGGAGAGCGGCGACCTCTTCGCCGCGCCGCTTCCAGCGCCGTCTTGGCCGCCCGGGCGGCCGCGTGACCCCCGCTCGGGTTGCCGAACGTCCCGGCCAGGAAGGGCGCCATGGCCTCGACCGCCTCGGGCCGGACCGGGGTGGTGGCCGCGTGGTCGAGGTACACGAAACCGGCGTCGGAAGGGGTGTTCACCGGTCAAGTGTACGGAGCCGGAATAACTGTCACACCCCCCGGTGATACTCCTCATGTGACCACGCAACTGCGCCTCGTCGAGCCCCCCGAACCCCGGCCCCGCCCCGCGGCGGGCGCCGCGAAGCGCTCCGCCAAGGCTCCCGCCAAGGCCACGACCCGTCGTACGACCGCTCGCGGCCGCACCACTGCGCGCCGCCCGCACCGGGCGTCGGTCGGCCTCCTGGGGCGACTGGCGTCTCGACGCCGGCACGCGCCGGGTGGGCCGGGAAGGCGTCGCGAGCGCCCGCCGAGCCCTCGAGGCCGCGCTGGAACAGGAGCTCCGGGCCAGCTGACCCCACCGGAGCCCCTCCGGCGCCTCCGGTCCGGTCCCGCGCTCGTCGCCGGGGCGACGCCTCCGGCTTCTCCCTGTGCGCAGGACCGCCGTACCCTTTCGGGCATGGGTGAGAGCGAACGTCCGACACGGTCCGACTGGGAGGCATTGGCCAGCAAGGAGGTCAAGGGCGACCTCGACAAGCTGACCTGGCACACCCCCGAGGGCATCGACGTCCAGCCGCTGTACACCGCCGAGGACCTCGAGGACCTCGAGAACGTCGGTGGGCTCCCCGGGTTCGAACCGTTCGTCCGCGGCGTGCGGGCGACGATGTACACCAACCGGCCGTGGACGATCCGCCAGTACGCCGGCTTCTCCACCGCCGAGGAGTCGAACGCCTTCTACCGGGCCAACCTCGCCGCCGGCCAGATGGGTCTCTCGGTCGCCTTCGACCTCGCCACCCACCGCGGCTACGACAGCGACCACCCGCGCGTCGTGGGCGACGTGGGGAAGGCCGGCGTCGCCATCGACTCGGTCGAGGACATGAAGGTGCTGTTCGACGGCATCCCGCTCGACAAGATGACCGTGTCGATGACCATGAACGGAGCGGTGCTGCCCATCCTCGCCGGCTACGTCGTGGCCGCGGAGGAGCAAGGGGTCGACGAGTCGCAGCTCGGCGGGACCATCCAGAACGACATCCTCAAGGAGTTCATGGTCCGCAACACCTACATCTATCCGCCCGAGCCGAGCATGCGGATCGTCGCCGACATCATCGAGTACACGGCGCGGCGGATGCCGAAGTTCAACTCGATCTCGATCTCCGGCTACCACATGCAGGAGGCCGGCGCGACCGCGGTGCAGGAGCTCGCGTTCACCATCGCCGACGGCATGGAGTACGTGCGCGCCGCCCTCGCACGGGGCCTCACCATCGACGAGTTCGCCGGCCGGCTGTCGTTCTTCTTCGCCATCGGTATGAACTTCTTCATGGAGGTGTCGAAGCTGCGCGCCGCGCGACTGCTCTGGGCGCGCGTGATCGGCCAGTTCGACCCGCAGAAGCCGGGCTCGTCGATGTTGCGCACGCATTGCCAGACGTCGGGTGTCTCGCTCACCGAACAGGACCCCTACAACAACATCGTGCGGACCACGGTGGAGGCGATGGCGGCCGTCCTCGGCGGCACGCAGAGCCTGCACACCAACTCATTCGACGAGGCCATCGCGCTCCCCAGCGAGTTCGCCGCCCGGGTCGCGCGCAACACGCAGCTCATCCTGGCCGAGGAGACGGGCGTCACCAAGGTGGTCGACCCGCTCGGCGGCAGCTACTACGTCGAAGCGCTCACGAACAGCCTCGCCACCGAGGCGTGGAAGCTGATCGAAGAGGTCGAGGCGCTCGGCGGGATGACCAAGGCGGTCGAGTCGGGCATGCCGAAGCTGCGCATCGAGGAAGCGGCCGCGCGCCGGCAGGCCGCCATCGACCGCGGCGACGAAGTGATCGTCGGTGTCAACAAGTACCGGCTCGCCGAGGAAGGCGACGTCGACATCCGCGACGTCGACAACGTCAGCGTGCGCGAGCAGCAGCTCGACGCGTCTGGCGGAGCTGCGCGCGTCACGCGACGACGCTGCGTGCCAGGCCGCACTCGACGAGCTGCGCGAGGGTGCTCGCGGCACCGGCAACCTGCTCGAGCTGTCGATCGCGGCGACCCGCGCCCGGGCCACGATCGGCGAGATCTCCGACGCCATGGAAGACGTGTTCTCCCGGCACCGGGCCACGATCCGGAGCATCGCCGGCGTCTACGGCGCCGCCTACGAGGGCGACGAGGGCTACGCGCAGGTGCGCGCGGCCGTCGACGAGTTCGCCACGGCCGCCGGCCGTCGGCCGCGCATCCTCGTGGCCAAGCTCGGTCAGGACGGCCACGACCGCGGCGCCAAGGTGATCGCCACTGCGTTCGCCGACCTCGGCTTCGACGTCGACGTGGGCCCGCTCTTCCAGACGCCGGAAGAGGCGGCGCGCGACGCGATCGAGAACGACGTGCACCTCGTCGGTGTGTCGAGCCAGGCTGCCGGACACAAGACGCTCATCCCCGAGCTCATCGCGCAGCTGCGCAAGCAGGGCGGCGACGACATCCTCGTCGTGGCCGGCGGGGTGATCCCCGCGCAGGACTACGACGAGCTGCGTGAGGCGGGGGTCGCGGCCATCTTCGGACCCGGCACCAACATCCCGCAGGCCGCCACCGAGATCGTGCGCCTGCTCCGCCGCGTCTGACACTTCGTCCACTCCGGCGTTGCCCGGCTCCCGTACGCTCGGCTCATGAGCGAGCTGGCGCAGCAGGTGGTCGAAGGTGACCGGCGCGCGCTCGCGCGCGCGATCACGCTCGCGGAGTCGACGCGCGCCGACCACCGCGCCGACGCCGAAGCGCTCCTCGCCGAGGTGCTCCCGCACGTGGGCGGCGCGGTGCGCGTCGGCATCTCCGGCGCGCCGGGCGCGGGGAAGTCTACCTTCATCGA
Organism: uncultured Actinomycetes bacterium; assembly: GCA_963756895.1. GTDB lineage: Bacteria > Actinomycetota > Acidimicrobiia > IMCC26256 > DASPTH01 > DASUAS01. The sequence continues at coordinate 680,065 of CAVWPI010000007.1, forward strand.
GGCACTGGGCACGCACCTGGTCACGCAGGACCACCGGGTCGCGGTACTCGCGGTCGACCCGTCGAGCACGCGCAGCGGCGGCTCGATCCTGGGCGACAAGACGCGGATGGAGCAGCTGACGCGGTCGCCCGACGCGTTCGTGCGGCCGTCACCGACCGGCGGCACCCTCGGAGGCGTCGCGCGTCGCACCCGCGAGGCGCTGCTGTTGTGCGAGGCCGCCGGCTTCGACGTCGTCCTCGTGGAGACGGTGGGCGTCGGCCAGTCGGAGGTGAAGGTCGCCGCGATGGTCGACCTCTTCCTCGTGCTCGTGGCGCCCGGCGGCGGCGACGAGCTCCAGGGGCTCAAGCGCGGGATCATGGAGCTCGCCGATCTCGTCGTGGTCAACAAGGCCGACGGCGATCTGGCAACCGTCGCCGCCCACACCGCCGCCGACTACGCCGCCGCGCTGCACCTCGTACGGCCCCGCTCGGCGGCGTGGATCCCCCGGGTCCTGACCTGCTCGGCGCTCACCGGGACCGGCATCGCCGAGGTGTGGGAGGCGGTTGCCGAGTTCCGGAAGGCGGTGGCCGCCGAGCTGCCGGCGCTGCGGGCGGGCCAGAACCGGGAGTGGATGTGGTCGGAGGTCACCGACTCACTGCTCGAGGCCCTCACCACCGATTCCGGGACCGCCGACCTCGCCCGGCGTCTGGAGGCGGAGGTCGCCGCCGGCGCCATCACGCCCACGGCGGCCGCCCGGGCCGTGGTGGCGGCCCATCTGGGGGCCCGTTCCTGAGATCCGGCGCTCCCGGCCACTCATGTGATCGGCGGTCCCGCTCAAGGTGGGGACGGCCGAAGACCGACAGAAAGGACGTGAGTGCCGAGGGTGTTGTCGCGAGCGGCCTGCTCCTGGCGATCGTCGTGCTGGCGATCGTCTCGACGCGCGTCGTGGGCCGGCGCGCCGCCCGCACCGTCGACCAGGTGACGGACCTCCTCGAACGCAACGAGGCCCGCTTCCGCGCCATGGTGCGCGACTCCAACGACATCATGGCGATCGTCGACCCCCACGGCCGTCTCGTCTACGCCAGCCCGGTCACCGAGCGGATCCTCGGACTCGACATCGAGCCGCTGATCGGCACCGACGTATTCGACCTCATCCACCCCGAGGATCGCGACCGGGCCCGGCGCGGGCTCCAGTTCACGCGCGACGGCAAGGAAGGTGCCGAACGGGTGGAGCTGCGCCTGCGTCGCGCCGACGGCACCTGGCGCGTCGTGGAGGCGGTGGCCACCAACCTGCTCGACGACCCGTCGGTCGAAGGCATCGTCATCAGCGCGCGCGACCTCACCGACCGTCGGCGCGCCGAAGCCGAACTGCGCGAGGCACAGGAGCGGTTCCGCAGCGCGTTCGAGCACGCGCCGATCGGCATGGCGCTCATCTCGACCGACGGCCGGCTGTTCCGTGTCAACCGCGCCCTCGTGCAGATCCTCGGACGCGGCGAGTCGGAGCTGCTCGCGTCATCGTTGCTCGACCTCTGCTTCGGCGACGATCGCGACCACTGTCGCGAGCAGGTCCGCCGGTTGTTCGCGGGCGTGACGCAGAGCGCGCAGCTGGAACAGCGCTTCGTGCACCACGACGGACATCCGGTGTGGGTGTCGCTGAGCGCGTCGCTCGTGCGCGACGTCAAGGACGAGCCGCTCTACCTCGTGTGCCAGGTGGAGGACATCGGCGAGCGCCGCGCGAGCGGCGAAGCGCTCGCGCACCAGGCCGTGCACGACCCGCTGACCGGCCTGCCCAACCGACTGCAGTTCGTCGAGCGTCTCGGTCGCGAACTGGCCCGGGCCGACCAGCATCGCGAGCGGATCGCGGTGCTGTTCCTCGACGTCGACCGCTTCAAGGTCGTGAACGACAGCCTCGGTCACTCCGCCGGTGACCGCCTGCTGGTCGCGGTGGCCGACCGCTTGAGCTCGGTGATGGGCCCCACTGACGTGGTCGCCCGCTTCGGCGGCGACGAATTCACGATCCTCTGCCGCGAGGTGTCGAGCGAGGAGACCGTCGAGCTGATCGCGGAGCGGATCGCGCAGGCCATCGCCCGTCCCGTCGCGCTCATGGAAGGCGAGGTGTTCGTCACCGCGAGCATCGGCATCGCCCTCTCCGGCAACGACGGCGACACGCCCGAGACGCTGGTGCGCAACGCCGACGCCGCCATGTACCGCGCCAAGGAGCGTGGCCGCGACCGCGCCGAGCTGTTCGACGCCAGCGAGCACCACCGCGCCGTCGACGATCTGCGCACCGGCAACGAACTGCACCGCGCCATCGAGCGGGGTGAGCTGCGCGTGCACTACCAACCGATGATCGACCTCGCCTCCGGCACGCTGTTCGGCTTCGAGGCGCTGATCCGTTGGGAGCACCCCGAGCGCGGGCTGGTGCCACCGATGGAGTTCGTGCCGCTCGCCGAGGAGACCGGACTCATCGTGCCCCTCGGCGTGTGGGCGCTCGAGCAGGCGTGCCAGCAGGCGGTGCGCTGGCACGACGCGTCGCCCGAAGGACCGCCACTGTCGATGAGCGTGAACCTCTCGCCGCGCCAGTTGGCCGAGCCGGCCTTGCCCAACGACGTGGCGCGCGTGCTCCACGACACCGGCATCCAGCCGTCGGCGCTCTGGCTCGAGATCACCGAGAGCACGCTCATGCGCGACGCGGAATCGGCGCTCAGCGCGCTCGGCGCGCTCCAAGCGCTCGGCCTGCACCTCGCGGTCGACGACTTCGGCACGGGCTACTCGTCGCTCGCCTACCTCGAACGGCTCCCCGTCGAAGCGCTGAAGATCGATCGCTCGTTCACCAACGGCGTGGGCATCCGCAAGGACAGCACCGCGATCGTCGGCGCGGTCGTCGGGCTCGCCCGCGCCCTGCGGCTGTCGACGGTGGCCGAAGGAATCGAGACCCGCGAGCAGTTCCAGCACCTGCGGGCGATGGGGTGCGAAGTGGGTCAGGGCTTCCTGTTCGGGCCGGCGCGGTCGCCCGAGGTGTTCGGTGCCGACCCGCGCCGCGCGTTCGACCGGCCCCGCCGGGCGGCAGCGCCGCAGCCTGCGAACCAAGACCGCCACCACTCTCCGGATCTGAGGGCAAGCGCTCCGACTTGACGGATTCGCGGCTTTTCTGCTACTCTTCGCACTCACACGTGGTCCGACGGGATCCGTTGCCCCGCTTCCCCGCACGTTCCCGGCCCCCGGCACCAGACCGGCGGCGCCGGCAGGCTCGCGGAGGAAGCCCATGCCCGCCACGCTGGTGATCAAGCCCTGGCACGACCCGGTCGTCGACACGCTCGGCCACGACCCCCGGTCACGCTACGTCGAGCAGTTCTGGCTCCCGACGCTGGGGCCCACCGCCCTCCTCCTGCTCCGCCACCTGGCCGACCGGTTCGACCGCGACCCCGAGGGTGTCGAGCTCACCGTGGTCGACACGTCGCACGCCCTCGGCCTCGGCCAGCGGGAAGGGAGCGCGTCCCCCATCGTGCGCACGCTGCGACGCCTCACGCAGTTCGACCTCGCGTGCGAAGACCCAATGTCCGACACCGTCGCGGTGCGTCGCAACGTCCCACCGGTGAACATCCGTCACCTCCGACGGCTCCCGCGCGACCTGCAGCGCGCGCACGCCGAGTGGGCGGAGCAGCAGCTCGCCGAGGCTCCACTCGCCGAGGCCCGTCGACGCGCGCGCCGGATCGCGTTCACACTGCTCGAGCAGGGCGACGATCCCGACCACGTGGAGCGCGCGCTGCACGCCATCGGCTTCCATCCCGCGTTGTGCCACGAGAGCTCGCAGTGGGCGTACCAACGCCACCGCGAGGCGCTCGACCACGCGCAGGGCGTCGCGTCGTAGCGACTCCCTCCCCCGATCGCGGTTCGAGCTCGCCCCCGTGCTCGCGGCCGCACCGAGCGGCGCGCCCCTCGTCCCCTGGGCGCGCCGCTCGCGCGCGCACGGCTACTCCAGCTCCGCGCACGAGACCGTGATGTCGAAGGGGTACGGCACCACGTCGAGCGTCACCTCGTTCGCGCCGGCTCGACACGCCTGGCGACCGAGCAGCACCGACGTCTTCCACGGCGGCCCCTCCGACCGGGGCGTCGACCCCCGGAACCCGGCGACGCTCGTGACCACGAACCACACGACGATCACCACGACGACGGCACGCACGACCCGGGTGACCGGCACGCTGGAGACGAGGAGCACCAGTCCGGCCGTCAACAGCCAGATCGACAACGACGAGTAGCGGGCGCCGAACGAGTGGTACTCGGTGCCGATGCGCATCCCGACCGAACCTCGGATCCACAGCTCGCCGCCGTAGAGCAGCACCGCGTAGGCGACGGCGACGAGCCCCAGCACGCGCGGTTCGCCCCGCCCCCGCACGGCGAGCGCGATCAGCCAGCCGGCGGTCACGCCAACCGCGATCACGGCGAGACCCCACCCGATCGCCGACCAGGCGTCGCCCACCCACTGCTCGCCGACGAGCATCGATGCGAGCACCCGGATCGAGAAGATCCCGGGGAGGTCGGTCGCCCGGCTCGGCGCCGTCGCCACCTCGGGCGCGGTGACGATCACGATGCCCTGGATCGCGCATCCCACGCCGAACGCGACCGCGACGATGCGGTACGGGCCCGGGCGCCGCCATGCCAGCACCGCGGCGAGCGGGAGGAACACGAGCGCCAGGCTGCTCGAGCACGCGGCCAGCACCGCGACCAGCGACGCGCCGACCGCGCCGGCGACGTGGCGCGGTCGGTACACCAGCGCCCACCAACCCGCGTAGACCACCGCCCACATCGTGTTGACGCCGTTCGCCACCTGCTCGAGCAACATGGCGGGGAGCACGACGACCTGCAGCGCGAGTACGACGCGGAGCACGCGCGACGTGACCAGGTGCTCGGAGAAGTACCAGACCGCGGCGGCCATCAGGCTGGTGAGGGCCGCGCCACCGACGGCGTAGAAGATGGCGACGTCGTCGAGCCGCACGACGTGAGCGCCGAGACCGAACATGCGCCCGGTCAGCTGGAGGTAGCCCGCCTGCTGCTCGAACAGGTCGCCCAGGCCGTTCGTGCCGTTGAAGAAGTACTTGCCGTCCTCGGCCCAGACGGTGTCCCACGAATGGACGCCCGTCTGACGGAAGAGCTGCGCGATCGTCAGCACCGCCACCGCAGCCGCGACGCAACCCGCTTCGACCACACGATGCTTCCGAGTGGCCGGCACCGACGAAGCCTATTGAACGTCACCTCGCCCCGATCGATACCGTGCACGCATGGCCGACGCCGAGCAGCTCGATCGCCTCGCGGCGCGCCTGCGCGAGGCCGATCAGATCGTGGTGCTCACCGGCGCGGGCATCTCGACCGAGTCGGGCATCCCCGACTTCCGCGGCCCGCAGGGGATCTGGACCAAGGACCCGCAGGCGGAGCGCAAGGCAAACATCCAGCACTACGTGCAGGATGCCGACCATCGCCGCGACGTGTGGCGCAACCGGGCCGGCAGCGAGCTGTTCGCGGGCGAACCCAATGCCGGCCACCTCGCGCTCGCGGAGCTCGAGCGCAGGGCCGACGTCCACACGCTGGTGACGCAGAACGTCGACGGCCTGCACCAGGCCGCGGGCTCGTCGCCGGCGATCGTCATCGAGATCCACGGCACCGTGCACGAGGCCAAGTGCCTGCAGTGCGGTTGGCGCGGCCCGATGGACGACACGCTCGCGCGCGTGCTCGCCGGCGAGGAGGACCCGGCGTGCCTGCAGTGCGGCGGGATGCTGAAGTCGGCGACCATCTCGTTCGGGGAGAACCTCGTCGCCGAGGACCTCGTGCGCGCGCAGCGCGCCGCCGACGGTGCCGACCTCTTCCTCGCGGTCGGCACCTCGCTCGGCGTCTACCCGGCGGCCGCGCTCCCCGAGCATGCGCTGCGGGCCGGTGCCACGCTGGCGATCCTGAACGGCGAGCCCACCCCGTTCGACGGGGTCGCCGAGTTCGTGTTCCGGGACCGCCTGGGCGAGCTGCTCCCGGCCCTGGTCGAGCGGGTCTAGCGAGCGGTCGGGCCCGGTCGGACCCGGTTGGGAATACCCGACCATCGCGGTAGCATTTACCAGTTCGACGAGGAGAGAGCACGAGATGCCCAGCTACCGCGACCTGCTGCGCGACGCCAAGTCCCGCATCACCGAGATCCAGCCCGAGGACGCCGAGACCCGCCTCGGCGACGCCACCTTCCTCGACGTCCGCGAGCAGGACGAGCACGACCAGGGGACGATCCCCGGGTCGGTGTTCATCCCGCGCGGTCACCTCGAGAGCCAGGCCGAGACCAAGCTCACCGACCGCGACCAACCGATCGTCATCTACTGCGCGGGCGGCAACCGCTCGGCGTTCGCCGCCGAGACCCTGGAGCAGCTCGGCTTCACCGACGTGGTCTCGATGGCCGGTGGCTTCGGGCGCTGGAAGAACGAGGGTCGTCCGTGGATCACGCCCCAGGCCCTCACCGCCGAGCAACGCGAGCGCTACGGACGCCACCTCCTGCTTCCCGAGGTCGGTGAGGAGGGCCAGCAGAAGCTGCTCGGGAGCCGAGTCCTGCTCCTCGGCGCCGGCGGCCTCGGCTCACCGGCCGCGCTCTACCTCGCCGCCGCGGGCGTGGGCACGATCGGCATCATCGACATGGACGTCGTCGACGCGTCGAACCTGCAGCGTCAGATCCTGCACAACATGGACCGCATCGGCGAGCGCAAGGTCGACTCGGCGAAGAAGACGCTCACGCTGCTCAACCCCGACGTCGACGTCGTCACCTACGACGTCCGCCTCGGCGCCGACAACGTGCTCGACATCATCGACGGCTACGACGTGATCGTCGACGGCACCGACAACTTCCCCACCCGCTACCTCGTGAACGACGCGTCGTTGCTCAAGCGCATCCCCGTCGTGCACGGCTCGATCTTCCGGTTCGAGGGTCAGGTGTCGGTGTTCCAGCCCTACGTGGGCCCGTGCTACCGCTGCCTCCTGCCCGAGCCGCCACCGCCCGAGCTCGCCCCGAGCTGCGCCGAGGCCGGCGTGCTCGGCGTGCTGCCCGGCATCGTCGGATCGATCCAGGCGCTCGAGGCGATCAAGCTCCTCCTCGACCTCGGCGACCCACTCGTCGGCCGCCTGCTCGCCTACGACGCACTGGAGACGTCGTTCCGCGCGTTCAAGGTGCGACGAGACCCGAACTGCCCGGCGTGCGGGCCGCACGCAGCACCCATCGTCATCGCCGAGTACGACGAGCAGTGCCTGCCCCACGCCGTCCTCGCCGACGGCAGCGTCCTCACGCACTGACCGATCGGGTTCGCCCTCGCCTCCGTTTTGGCGCCGCTGGACGGCGTATGTCGCCGTCGAGGGGGGCCAAAACGCTAGGGAGCTAGGTGTACTCGGCCGTGAGGCGGGCGACGAGCTCGCCGACGCGGGCCGCCAGCGACGGAGGTTCGACCACGGCGACGGCGTGGTGGGCGGCGAGCCAGGTGACGACGCGCAGCAACGCGTCGTCGTTGCCGCCCTCGATGCGTACGCGACACCTGCCGTCGTCGCGCTCGTCGATCTGCGTCTCGCCCCAGTGGAGCGCGCTGCGCACGGTGTCGGCAGGCGCGTCGACGTCGAGCACCGCCCACGCGGGCTGCGGCATCGACCGGATCGACTGGGCGACGAACGCGGCGGCGTCACCGCCGGGTCAGCGCGCGCACCCCGCATCGTCCACCCGCGAGCCCGCACGCTCGAGCCGGTCGAGGCGGAACGTGCGCCAGTCGTCGCGGCGGACGTCCCACGCGACGAGGTACCAACGCCGACCGGTCGAGACGAGTTGGTACGGATCCACCAACCGGCTCGAGTCGTCACCGTCGCGTCGCCGGTAGTCGAACCGGACCTGTTCGCGGTCGCGACACGCGAGCGCGAGCACCGCGAGCGCTTCGGCGTCGACGACCGGCCCGCCGTCGGACCACTGCAACGACGCCACGTTGGTGTGCACCGCGAGCACGCGCCGACGCAAGCGGTCGGGTAGGACCTGCTCGAGCTTCGCCAGCACGCGGAGCGCGATGTCCTCCATGCCGTCGATCGACGCGCTCGCCGCCGACCGCAGCCCCACCGCGATGGCGACGGCCTCGTCGTCGTCGAGCAGGAGGGGCGGGAGGTGGGCGCCGGCCGCGAGCCGGTAGCCACCGCCGGAGCCGGGGGTGGCGTCGACGGGGTAGCCGAGCGAGCGCAGCCGGTCGACGTCGCGGCGCAGGGTGCGGGCGCTCACGCCGAGGCGGCCGGTGAGCTCCTCGCCGGGCCAGAACCGGTGGGTCTGCAGCAGCGAGAGCAGCAGGAGGGCGCGCTCGGTGGGATCGGCACTCACCCGGACACCCCGGAACGATGAGTTCGCGGCGTTGCCGCGGTCGTGTCCATGGAGCGATGTTCGCGCGAGTTGCGGTCAGGATCTGGCCGCAGTGATCCGTAGGTTGATCTCCATGCAGACGATGACGCACAACACCCGAGCGAGGACCCCCGTGCCCCCTGACGACAGCAGTCCCGCCATCACCGCCACCGGACTCACCCGCACCTTCGGGGAGGTCACCGCGGTCGACGCCCTCGACCTCACCATCCATCGCGGTGAGATCTACGGCCTGCTCGGTCCCAACGGTGCCGGCAAGTCGACCACGGTCAAGATGCTCTGCACCCTGCTCTCGCCGACCGGCGGGAAGGCCGAGGTGGCCGGCTTCGACATCGCCGCCCGCCCGAAGGACGTCCGGCTCCGGATCGGCGTGGCGTTGCAGGACGTCGCCCTCGACCCCAAGCAGACCGGCATCGAGCTGCTCCGACTCCAGGGCCAGCTCTACGGGCTCCGCCACGACGAGATCGACCAGCGGCTCGGCGAGCTGCGCACGCTCGTCGACCTCGGCGACGCGCTCGACCGCCGCATCGCCACCTACTCCGGCGGCATGCGTCGACGCCTCGACCTCGCTGCGGCGCTGGTGCACAACCCCGAGGTGCTCTTCCTCGACGAGCCCACCACCGGGCTCGACCCGATCAGCCGGGCCAGCGTGTGGCAGGAGGTGCGACGCCTGAACGACGAGCTCGGCATGACCATCCTCCTCACGACGCAGTACCTGGAGGAGGCCGACGAGCTCGCCGACCGCGTCGGCATCGTCGACAACGGTCACCTCGTCGCCGAGGGCACGCCCACCGACCTCAAGCACTCGATCGGCACCGACGTCGTGTTCGCCTGCATCGAAGGCGACGCCGACACCGCCAAGGCCGCGCTCGAGGGCGTGTACGGCGTGCTCAAGGTCGAAGGTCGCGACCACGAGCTCACCATCAGCGTCGACGACGGATCGTCCGCCATCGGACCGATCGCCATCGCGCTCCACGACGCCTCGGTGCGGGTCCGCGATCTCACGTTGCGCACGCCCACGCTCGACGACGTGTTCCTCGAGCTCACCGGCGCCCACTTCGCCACCGACGCCACGTCCGGGGAGGACCACGCATGACCACCGCCGACGTCACCATCGACACCCCCCGCATCCCCGAGTCCGTGGTGCGGGCCCGACCCGCCGGCGCGCTGCACGACGTGTTCTCGATCGCCGGCCGGGCACTGCGCGCGGTGCCGCGCGACCTCGAGGCGATCGTGCCGCCGGTGTTCATCGCGGTGTTCTTCTTCATCGTGAACATCGGGACCCTGGAGAACCTCACCCAGAACAACATCCAGGGCTTCGACTACACCGCATTCGAGATGGCCACCGCGGTGCTGCTCGGCGTCACCGGCGTGTCCCGAGCGCAGGCGCTGGTCGTCGACGTGCAGAGCGGCTACTTCGACCGGCTGCTGCTCACGCCGGTGCGGCGCAGCGCGATCCTCGTGGGCCACATGGTCGCCGACGTGACCGTCTCGTCGATCCTCTGCGTCCCGATCCTGGCCCTCGCGTTCGCGCTCGGCATCGACTTCCAGACCGGCGCGCTCGGTGTCCTGATGTTCATCGTCATCGCCGCGCTGTGGAGCCTCAGCTTCGCCGGCTTCGGCTACGCGATCGCGCTCGAAGACGGGGAACCCGGCCGCGGTGAACTCGAGCTTCCTGCTGTTCTTCCCGTTCCTGTTCCTCACGTCGTCGTACGTCCCCCGCGACCAGCTGAGCGGCTGGCTCGACACCGTGGCGGGCTGGAACCCGGTCACCTACCTGCTCGAGGGCATGCGCTCCCTCGCCCTCGCCGGCTGGCGCTGGGACGACCTGGGCAAGGCGTTCGTGGCCGTGTTCGTGGTGTTCCTCATCAGCTTCGGCCTGTGCTTCGCGGCGCTGCGCTCGCGGGTGAACCAACGCTGACCGCCACTGCGGGCCTGGTCACCTGACCCGTCAGCCGGCGGGAACGGCGATCGCGGCAAGGTCGACCGCGGGCGGAGCGCCCGCAGGACGCGCCTTGGCGCGGGCCGCGCCGGGCATGGTCCGTTGGCGCTTCGGCACCGGTGACTCCTTGTAGCCGACGCCCTTCGCGTTTCCCGACGTGTCGAGGAACTGCGCGATGTCGACCGCGCCGGTGGCGAAGTCGTTGGTGCCGGTCGCGTCGCATGGCACCACCTGTTCGATGTTCGCCGGTGCCGACGTCGAGAACGTGTTGCCGGAGAAGCAGTTCTGGTCGGCGGCATCGCTCAGCACGACACCGAGATCCACCATGTCCGAGCGCTCGACCACGTTGTCGGTGACCCGGTTGCCCACCGGTTGGTGCGGAACGTCCTCGAGCCCGACGCTGGGGGCGAGCGCGATCCCCACCTTGGCGTTGTCGGTGACCCGGTTCTTGGTGATGACGTCCTGTTGCCCGCCGGCGATCACGATGCCGACGCCGTACGCAGGGTCGTAGGCCTCCTCGTTCCCCCGGGTCGCGCGCGGGTCGCCGTTGTCGCCGACGACGTTGCCGGCGATCGTGGCCTGGCCCTGGGGTGAGAGCTCCTCGGCGCCGAAGCTGTTGGGCACGATGCCGGTGCGGTTGTGCGACCAGTCCGAGTTCACGAGGAACAGGTCGCCCGACGAGTTCGAGCCGGAGTAGCCGAGCAGGTTGTACTCGGACACGACGTCGGTGATCACCGCGTGGCACGGATTGCACTGACCGATGTAGAAGCCGGAGTCCGGACTGCCCGACGCGTACGAGTGCTCGAAGATCCCGTACTGGGAGTCGTACGCGTAGACGCCGTAGTCGCCGTTGCGGTACGCGGTGAGGTACGAGGCGCGGTAGCCGAGCACGCCGTTCCAGAAGAAGCCGTTCTCGGTGAAGTTGCGGGCGGTCATGTTCTCGACGGCGACGCCGTCGGCGCCGACCACGAACACACCGTTCGCCCGCTCGAACTCCCCGTCGAGGATGGTGCGGTTGCGGTCGACGCCGCGCAGCACGATCCCGTCGGTGCCGATGTTGACGCTCTCCTTGTAGACACCGGGCGACACGAGCACGAGGTCGCCCTTCCTGGCGCGATCGACCGCGCCCTGGATGGTCGGGGCGTCGGCAGGCACGCGGATGGTGCGGCCCGATGCTTCGATCGAGGGTGCAGGCGCGTCGCTGGCGCCGATCGGCTCGACGGGAGTGGCGGCGGTCGCATCGCCGACGCCGAGCGTCCCGCGCTGCCCGCTGGTGGGCGTGCCGTGCAGGGTGCAGTAGTACGCGAACGTGCCGGCGTCCGGGAACGTGTGCACGTAGGAGCGCCCCGGCTTCAGGTTGTCGCTACCGAAGTAGTGGCCCCGCGTGGGTGTCACGTTGTGGTTGTTCCGGCCGTCGTTGATCCAGCGGACGGTCGTGCCCGCCTCGATGGCGAAGTCCGCGGGGTTGAAGGTGTTGTCCCGGATGTGGATGGTGACGGTCTTGTGCACCGTCGCCACCCGCTCCACCGCCGGCTCCACGCGCGCCGCCGCGACACCGCCCGCGAGCCCGATGGCGGCGAGCGCCGTCACCAGGAGCACGCGAGCGCGGCGCGACGGATCACTGCGCGGGAGGCTCGAAGCCGCGGGCGAGCTCGACCAGTGTGCGCACGCCGAACCCGGTGCCGCCCTGGGTGAGGTAGCCGTCGTCGGCTGCCGCGCGGCGCGGGGCCGGCGATGTCGAGGTGCACCCAGGGCGCGCCGTCGACGAACTCCTGCAGGAACAGACCGGCGGTGAGCGCGCCGCCGTAGCTCCCGCCGATGTTCTTCATGTCGGCAACCTCCGACTCGAGCTGCTTGCGGTACTCGGTCGGCAGCGGGAGTGGCCACACGGGCTCGCCGGCGCGGTCGGCGGCGGCGCGGACCTGGTCGGACCAGTCGTCGTCGTTGCCCATGAGACCAGCGATCTTGTCACCCAACGCGACCATGCACGCGCCCGTGAGCGTGGCCAGGTCGATCACCGCGGCCGGCTTCTCCTCCGACGCCAGCGACAACGCGTCGGCCAGGATCAGCCGACCCTCGGCATCGGTGTTGAGCACCTCGACCGTCTTGCCGTTGCGGATCTTCAGCACGTCGCCGGGGCGGATGGCGTTGCCGCTCGGCATGTTCTCCACGAGCGGCACGTACCCCGTGACGCGGGTCTTCACGCCGAGCGACGCCAAGGTCGACATCGCCGCGATCACCGCCGCGCCGCCGGACATGTCGGTCTTCATCGTCTCCATGCCGCCCGAGGTCTTGAGCGAGAGACCACCGGAGTCGAACATGACGCCCTTGCCCACGAACGCGAGCGGCCTGCCGCGCGTCCCCGACGGCGCGTAGGTCATCTTGAGGAAGCGCGGTGCCTGGTCCGAGCCCTGGCCGACGCCGAGGACACCGCCCATGCGCTGGGCCTGCAGCTGCTTCACGTCGAGCACCTGCACCGTGACCCCGGTGCCGCGCAGCAGCTTCGCGCGCGTCCGCGGCCATGTCGGAAGGCGACTTCTCGTTCGCCGGTCGGTTCACCAGGTCGCGTGCCCACGTGACCGCGTCGGCGACGGTCACGCCGCGTTCGACCGCTGCCCGCACCGGTGCACCGCCGGCCGCGAGCACGGTGACCTTCCTGAGCTTCGACGGCGTGGCGTTGCCCTTGTACTCGAGGTACTGGTAGCCGCCGAGCACGACGCCCTCGGCCACGGCCTGCGCGGCGTCGGCAACCGCGAGCTCGGTGCCCGCCGTCGCCAGCGTGGTGGCCATCGACCCCACCTTGCCCGAGCGGCGAGAGATCGCGGCCGCCGCGCGGCGGACGCCGTCGACGGTGAGCGCCGCGGGGTCACCGACGCCCACGAGCAGCACGGCCTTCGCCTTCAGACGGCCACCGGTGGGCAACGCGAGGGTCTCGCCGAGCTTGCCCTCGAACCCGGCATCGGTGAGGAACGCGGCCAGGCCGCCGTCGAGCGCGGCGTCGACGGCGTCGGCACCGGGGCCGAGCTCGCCGCCCTTCCCGATGGGGACGGCGAGCAGGTCGACGGCGACCCGATCGGTGGCGGTGGTGGAGACGGTGAACGAGAGGGACACGAGTGGCTCCGGAGGGTGCAGAGGTGGACGAGGCGGTGGGTCAGGTGGCCGCGGGCCGGTCGGCAGCGCGTTGGTCGGCACGGTCGGTGCGGACGGGACGGAACGTCCCTTCCTGCCACCGGGCGAGGGTGTACACGAGATCGGCCAGCCGGTTCAGGTACGGCACCACGAAGCTGTCGTCGAGCCAACCCGCCCCCGCGGCGGCGACGGCCTGGCGCTCGGCGCGACGCACGATGGTCCGCGCCAGGTCGAGCGCCGCGGCGACGCGGTTCTCACCCGGCAGCACGAACTCGGTCGGCGGGTCGTAGCGCGTGGTCACGTCGTCGATGATCGGTTCGAGCGCGGCGACCATGTCGTCGGTGGTGCGCGAGACCCCTGGCGCCAACTTGTCACGCTTCTCCGGCGCGGTGGCCAGTTCCGCTCCGACGACGAACAGCTCGCGTTGCAGCCGGATCAGGAGCTCGTCGAGCTCGGCGCCGCGCTCGGTCTCGGCCCGCGCCAGCCCCGAACGCGGAGACGGCTTCGTCGACGGCGCCGTACGCATCGGGCCCCGGCGAGTCCTTGCCCACGCGCCCGCCGTACAGCAGCCCGGTGCTGCCGTCGTCGCCCTTGCGCGTGTAGATCTTCGGAGCCATCGGGGCAGGAGTCTACGGCCGAGACCTTCCCGGCGACGGGGGTGCGAGCGGCCCGGAAGCACCACACACGGCCAGTAACCTTGACCGAATGTCGGCGGTCCCGGATCCTGCGCGGTCGCCCGCAAACGTGCCCCCGGTGCGCCGGACCTCCACGCTCAAGGCGATCGTCAAGACCGCCCGTCCCAAGCAGTGGACGAAGAACGTCCTGGTGTTCGCAGCGCCGGCCGCCGCCGGCGTGCTCGACCAGCGCGACGCGCTCCTGCAGACGCTGGTGGCGTTCATCGGTTTCTGCCTCGCCGCCAGCGGCACCTACTTCCTCAACGACGCCAACGACGCCGAGGCCGACCGGCTGCACCCCACCAAGCGGCTCCGCCCCATCGCCGCCGGTGAGCTCGACGTGCGCACCGCACGCATCATCGCCGTCGTCTTCATCCTGTTCGCGTTCGTGGTCACGGCGCCGATCAACGACTTCAAGCTCACCGGCGTCGTCGCCGGCTATGTGCTCGTCACCATCTCCTACACCACGTGGTTGAAGTACGAACCGGTGATCGACCTCGCCGCGGTCGCCTCGGGCTTCGTGTTCCGGGCCATCGCCGGGGGTGTCGCCACCGACGTGCGGCTGTCCGACTGGTTCCTCATCGTGGCCGGCGCGGGATCGCTGTTCATCGTCACCGGGAAGCGGCACGCCGAGCTCGTGGAGCTCGGATCGGACTCGTCGGAGCATCGCCGCACGCTCGGCGAGTACTCCACCGCGTTCCTCGGTTACGTGCGCGCGGTGTCGTCGGGCGTGATGATCACCGCGTACTGCCTGTGGGCGTTCGAGAACGCCGCCCACACCGGCGACGACACCTGGTTCCGCCTGTCGATCGTGCCGTTGGTGATCGCGGTGCTGCGTTACGCGCTCGTGGTCGACCAGGGTGGTGGTGGCGCGCCCGAAGAGGTGGTGCTCTCCGATCGCACGCTGCAGATCGTGGGGGTCATCTGGCTCGTGACCTTCGCCCTCGGTGTCCGCGGGTAGGTGCGTGCGTGGCTGACCCGCTGACCGAGCGCACCGAGCTCCTCACCGGCTGGAGCCGCACCGCGCCCACCGCGGCCACGGTGGTCGAGCTCCACGACGCGGGCGACGTCGACACCGTCCTCGCACGCGCGGGTCGGCGGGGCCTGATCGCGCGCGGCCTCGGCCGCAGCTACGGCGACGCGGCGCAGAACGCGGGTGGCGTCGTGCTCGACGCCACCACGCTCGCCGGCTTTCACGCGATCGACGTCGAGCAGGGCGTCATCCGCGTCGACGGCGGCGTCAGCCTCGAGGCGATCATGCGCACGATGGTGCCCCTCGGCTGGTTCGTGCACGTCACGCCCGGCACGCGCCAGGTCACCGTGGGTGGCGCCATCGCCGCCGACGTGCACGGCAAGAGCCACCACGTCGACGGCAGCTTCTCGAACCACGTCGAGTCGTTCGTGCTGCACACCCCCAAGGGCACGGTCACCGTCTCGCCCGACTCCGACCCCGAGCTGTTCTGGGGCACGGCGGGCGCGCTCGGCCTCACCGGCGTGATCGCGGAGGCCACCATCCGGCTGCTGCCGGTCGAGACCTCGATGATCCGGGCCGAGAACCTGCGCTGCCCCGACCTCGACACCGTGATGGCGCTCATGGTCGAAGGCGACGACCAGTTCCGGTTCTCCGCCGCCTGGATCGACTGCCTCGCCACGGGCGCGTCGCTCGGGCGGTCGGTGCTGTCCCGCGGTGACCACGCCGCCCTCGACGACCTGCCGAAGAAGCTGCGGCGCGACCCGCTGCGCTTCGCGCCCAAGGCCCTGCTTCCCGCGCCGCCGTGGGCGCCCAACGGCCTGCTCAACCGGTTGAGCGTCGCCGCCTTCAACGAGTTCTGGTACCGCGTCACCCCGTCGCTGCACGGGCACGTCGAGTCCATCTCGTCGTTCTTCCACCCGCTCGACGGCGTGAAGGACTGGAACCGGCTCTACGGGAGCTGCGGGTTCCTGCAGTACCAGTACGTGGTACCGGACGACGCGCACGCCGCGGTCCGCCAGTCGATCGAGATGCTCAGCGAAGCGCGCGCAGCGTCGTTCCTGGCGGTGCTCAAGCGGTTCGGGCCCGGCAACCCGGGGCCGTTGTCGTTCCCCCAACCAGGATGGACGCTGGCGCTCGACATCCCTGCGACGGTGCCCGGGCTCGCCGAGCTGCTCGACCACCTCGACCAGCTCGTCGCCGACGTCGGCGGGCGCATCTACCTGGCCAAGGACTCACGACTGCGCCCCGAGCTCCTCCCCGTGATGTACCCCGACCTCGACCGCTTCGCCGAGCTGCGCGCCCACGTCGACCCCGCCGGCGTCCTCCAGTCCGACCTCCAGCGCCGCCTCGGCCTCCCCTGATCCACCCTCCTCCCACCCTGTTCCTGCGTCGAAGCAGCGCAATAATCCCGCCGCGGCGACGCCAAAACGCGAGAAGACGAGGACTCACGACATGAAGGATGCGCTCGGATCGGTGCAGTCGGTGCTGGTGCTCGGCGGCGGCTCGGACATCGCGCTCGCAACCGTGCGCGAGCTCGTACAGCGGCGGGCGCGCACCGTGGTGCTCGCCGCACGCGACCCCGAGGCGCTGACCGCCACCGCCGAGGAGCTGATTGCGGCGGGTGCGACCCGGGTCGAGACGGTGGCGTTCGACGCCCGCGACACCGCGTCGCACGACGCGTTCGTCGCCGACGTCTTCGAGCGCGTCGGCGACGTCGACCTCGCGCTGGTCGCGTTCGGCGTCCTCGGCGATCAGGAGGAGGCCGAGCACGACGGACGCGCCGCGGTCGACATCGCCGAGGTGAACTACGTGGGATCGGTGTCGGTGACGGTGCCGATCGCGCAGCGCATGCGCACGCAGGGTCACGGCACGATCGTGGCCCTCTCGTCCGTCGCGGGTGAACGCGCCCGCCGCTCCAACTTCGTGTACGGCTCGTCGAAGGCGGGCATGGACGCCTTCTTCCAGGGCCTCGGCGATTCGCTCGTGGGCACCGGCGTGCGCGTCATGATCGTCCGGCCCGGCTTCGTGCACACCAAGATGACCGACGGCATGGACGCGGCGCCGCTCTCGACCACGCCCGAGGCGGTGGCCGACGCGATCGTGCGGGGCCTCGCCCGCGGGCACGAGACCGTCTGGGTGCCGATGCAGCTGCGATTCGTGATGTCGGTCCTGCGCCACGTGCCCCGCACCGTGTTCCGCAAGCTGCCGATCTGACACCCCTCCTCTGACACCCCTCCTCTGACACCCCTGCCCGGCCGCCGCGCCTCAAGCGCGCCGCCCGGACCGCCGACAACCAGGGTGGCAAACCGCCGGATACGGGCAGGTGTGATGACCTCAGTCGACATGGACGGGCTCGAGCTCGAGCGTGCCCGCTACGAGACGTTGCTCGATTCGCCCACGGGGCTCCCCCGGTGGGGCCTGTTGATCGATCGCACCGGCGTCGCGCTCGCCCGCGCCCGGCGCAACGAGACCATGGTCGCGGTGTTCGTCGTCGACGAGCCCCACTTCCCCAACCGACCGTACGACGCGATGGCCGTCACCAGGGCGCTGCAGGAACGGCTCCGCCCCGACGACACGCTGGCCCGCATCGGTGACCGCCGGTTCGCAGTCGTGTGCAACGACATACGCGCCGACGAGGACGCGGCACACATCGCGCGTCGCCTCGTGTACACCGCCGGCCTCGTGTGCGGACTGGGCATCGCGCTCGGCAACGACCACGACCCGCCCGAGGTCGTCATCGGCCACGCGCTGCTCGCCGCGGTTCCCGGTCAGCCGGATCCTGCCGCCTGACGCACCCGGTCGAGCGCGCGGACCCGTGTGCTAGCCATGGCGCGCATGGACGGGCACCGATGAGCCGGCCCGACGTGGTCGCCGCGTTCGACTTCGACGGCACGCTCTCACCCCGCGACAACTTCGTGCCGTTCCTGCGACGGTTCGCGGGGACCTCCGCCACCATCGCCGCGTTCGCGAACGGCGCGTTGCGACTCGCGAAGCGCGGTCGCGAGAGCTGGTCGCGCAACCACATGAAGGCCGAGATCCTCGGCCAACTCGCCGGAGGCCGTGACGCAACCGACCTCGACGACACCGCCCGCACCTTCGCCGCCGACGTGATCGCCCGCCACCTCCGTGGCGAGGCGGTCACGCTCGCCGACTGGCACCGCGACCAGGGCCATCGCCTGGTGATCGTGTCGGCATCGCTCGCCACGTATCTCCGGCCGATCGCCGAGCACCTCCGCTTCGACGCGGTGCTCGCAACCGAGCTCGAGGTCGGCGACGACGGTCGCCTCACCGGCCGCATGCGCGGCGAGAACGTGCGCGGCCCGGAGAAGGCGCGCCGCCTCGACGCGTGGATCGCCGAAGAACTCGCCGGCGCAACACCGTTCGTGTGGGCGTACGGCGACAGCTCGGGCGACAAGGAGCTCTGGGCACGCGCCGACCGGGCCGTCCGGCTCGGCCGTCGTGCGCACCAGGGCACCGGCTGACCGCTCGTTCGCGGTACCGGACCGATGCCGGGCCGCTGGTAGGTTGAGGCCGATGGGAGCTTCTCGACGCTTCCTCACGCGGCAGTGCCTGGGGCGGTCATGACATCGACCCAGACGACCCACTCCACGGACGGCCCGCCGTCCCCGACACCCGACCCGCACGCCGCCAGCCGGAAGCACTGGCTGTGGCTCGCGGCCATCGGCGTCTTCGCCCTCGCGGTGCGCGTGACCTGGGTGCTGGTCGCGCGGACGCGACTTCGCGCTGAAGGGCGACGACTTCTTCTACCACTGGCAGGCCAACGCGCTCGCCGACGGCATGGGCTTCCTCAATCCCCTCACGTGGAAGGCCCTCGGACGCATCGATCCGAGCGGCGCGCACCCGCCGCTCTACTCGCTCTACCTCGCCGTCGTGTCCTGGTTCGGCGGCACGTCCCCCCTGGTGCATCGGCTGGCGTCCTGCGTGCTCGGCGCGGGCGGTGTCGTACTGATCGGCATGGTCGCCCGTCGGATCGCGGGCCCGCGGGCAATGCTGCTCGCGGCGTTCCTCGGCGCGGTGTACCCGATGCTCTGGATCAACGACGGCATGCTCATCTCCGAGTCGATGTACGTGCCGTTGGTCGCGCTGACGCTGCTGTTCGCGTACCGACTGTGGGACTCGCGTTCATGGCTCGACGCCGCGGTCCTTGGAGGGGCGATCGGCCTGGCGGCGCTCACACGTCCGGAAGCGGTGATGCTCGTCGCGCTCGTGGGGGTCCCCTTCCTCTTCGTGAAGAGCACCGGCACCATCAAGCGCCGCATCCTCGTGGTGCTGCTCGTCGGTGTGACCTGTCTCGCGGTCATCGCGCCGTGGTGGGTGCGCAACCTGACCACGTTCGAGAATCCGGTGTTCCTCGCCACCGGCCACGGCAGCGTGTTGCAGAGTGCCAACTGCGACCAGACGTACTCCGGTCCGTTCGTCGGGTACTGGAACATCGAGTGCATCACCGCCGGGAGGCCACCGGAGAACCAGCAGCAACGCGATCTGTTGCACAGCAAGTCCTTCCCAGGGGTCGCGTACCTCCTCGCGCAGGACCCCCGCGACGAGTCGGTCGCCGACCTGCGAGCGCGCACGAAGGCGGTCGACTACATCGAGGACCACCTCACGCGGGCGCCGCTCGTCGCCGCGGCACGGGTCGGGCACGTGTGGGGCTTCTTCCGTGTTCACCAGGAGGTGGACCTCGACGTGTTCTTCGAGCGCCGCGGGCACTGGCCGTCGTGGGCGGGCACGTGGATGTACTACGCGCTGGTGGCCCTGTCGCTCTACGCGCTGGTGTGGATGCGCAAGCGCCGCATCCCGATCTCGCCGATGCTCGCAATCGTCGTGATGGTGACGTTCACGGCGGCGATCTCGATCGGCATCACGCGCTACCGCGTGGGTGCCGACGTGATGCTCGCGATCCTCGGCGGCGTCGGTCTCGAGGCACTCTGGCGCCTCATTCGGCCCGCGTCACCCACCCCTGCCACCACCCCCGACCGCGCACCGGAGCTCGTCGGTTCGTGACCCTCACCGACGCGGGGCCGCCGCCGGGCACGACGACCGAGAGCGGCGACCACGGGCGCGCCGCGGACGTCGATCACGACGCGTGGGAAGCGCCGGTCACGGTACGGCGCATCGCGCTCGAGACCCTGGTGGCTCTCGGCCTCGGTCTCGTCATGGCGATCGCCGTCACCTGGCCACTCGTGACCAAGCTCGGCCACGTGGGGCACGATGCGTTCGACCCTCGGTTCCAGGCGTGGACCATCGACTGGGTGCAGCACAAGCTCGGATCGCCCGGATCGCTGTTCGACGCCAACATCTTCGCCCCGGAGCCGCACACGCTCGCGTACTCCGACTCACTGCTCGGCATCGCGATCCCGCTGCTCCCCGCCCGGTGGCTCGGCGTGTCACCCATCGGCCAGCTCAACCTCGCGCTCCTGCTGTCGTTCGCGAGCACGTTCGCGTCGGGGTACCTCTTCGGGCACGTCGTCACCCGCTCGATCGTCGTCGGCGCGCTCGCCGGCGTCGCGTTCGCGTTCGGGCCGTTCGGTTCGGTGTCGAGCGGGGTGATCCATGCGACCGCGCACGCCGGTGTCGGCGTCGCCGCAGCGGCGGCGTGGTGGCTCGCCGACCGCGCCCGCGCCGACCGGCCGCTGCTCGCTCCGAGCGCGCTGCTCGCCGTCTCGCTCGTGTGGCAGGCCTCGGTCTCGTTCTATCCCGGCGCGTACGCGTTCGGTGCGGCCGCGGTGATCCTGCTCGTGCGCTGGCGTTCGCTCGGACGACGAGGCTGGCTCTGGGCCGTCGGTGCGCTCGCGGTTCGCGGGCGCGTGCGCGCTCGCCCTCGCGATCCCGTACCTCGAGGTGCGCAACGACCAGCCGGGGTTCAAGCGGACGCTCGCCGACCTCCCCCCGCTCGCCGCCGACTTCGGGGCGACCGATCCGCGCCTGTCCATCTGGGGATCGATCCTGGGCACGGGTGGCGGCTGGCCCATCTACGGCGAACCGGCGTTCCCCGGCCTGTTCCTCCTGCTCCTCGCCCCCATCGGGGCGGTCGCGGGCTGGCGGTCGGCTCGACGCCGGCTCGCCACGATCGCCGCGCTCGCGCTCGTGCTCGTCGGACTCGCGCTGGGCCTGGGTGCGGGGCCGACCGGCTGGCGCCGGTACGCGCCGTACCGGCTCCTCTTCGAGTACGTGCCCGGGTGGGAGGCGCTCCGTGCCACCGGGCGGGCCTGGGTGGTGGGCCTCCTCGGCGTGGGTGTGCTCGCCGGCATCGGCGCGCTCGCGATCGGCGGCTGGCTCGCCCGGCGCTGCCACTGGCGCGCCCGCTCGGTGATCGGGGTGGTCGCCGCCGTCGCGCTCCTCGGCGTGCTCGCGGAGGGCTACGCGCCGTGGACCGCAGCCGACGGCGGCACCGTCGCCATCGCGGTGTCGCCCGTCGACGAACGCCTCGCCGCGCTCCGGCCCGGCGGCGTGCTGTACCTCCCGGCGCTCGAGCAGGGTGCCGACGACGTGAGCGAGGCCCTGAGCGGCTTCCGCCAGGCCGAGAACGTCTACGGCACCACCGCGCACCACCGCATCACACCGAACGGGTACTCCGGGTTCTTCCCGTCGTCGTGGAAGCGCCTCTCACGTCAGATGGAGGAACTGCCCGACGCAGCGACGCTCGAACGTCTCCGCGCGCTCGGCATCCGCTACGTCGTGGTGCGCGACTGGGCCGGGGGCACGGTGTGGGCTCCTCTGCTGACGCCTGCCGATGCCGCGCCGCTGCGCCACCTCGGTACCTACGACGGTGACGTGCTCTACGAGGTGCCGGCACGGGGAAGCGGCTGAGTCGACCATGGCGACGAGTGCCAACCCACCGACGACCGTCGACCCCGGCGACACGGAGCCCACCGCGCGTCGCGGCCGCCCGTCGGTACCTGCGATCGCGGCGGCGCTGATCGTCGCCGCGTTCGCGTTCGCCGCGATCGTCTTCGTGTTCCGCGGTCGGCTCAACGGCGACGAAGGCTGGTACCTCTACGGCGGGCGCCTCGCCTGGCGCGGGCAGCTGCCGTACAAGGACTTCGCGTTCACCCAGATGCCGCTGACCGCGTACGTGTACGGCCTCCTCCAGACCATCACGCCCAGCGTGTTCCTCGGGCGGCTCACGTCGGTCGTGTTCGCGGTCGGTGCGGTCGCGTTGTGCACGCGCGTCGCGTGGCGCGAGGCCGGTCGCGCGGCCGCCATCGCCGTCGCGATCCTGTGCGTCGCCTTCCCCGTCGGCATCTACAACCTCACGCTGGTCAAGACGTATGCGCTCAGCGCCTTCATGCTCGCGGGCGTGCTCGCGTGCCTCACCGCGCCCGGCCGTCCCGCCCGAACGTGGACGCTCGCCACCGCGGCAGCATTCGGGCTGCTGCTGACGCGCACGACGGGGCTTCCCGTGACCGCGCTCGTCGTGCTCTTCTGCCTCGTCCGCGCACCCGATCGCGCGACCCGGCGGAGCGTCGCCTGGTGCACGCTCGCGGGGGTGGTCGTCACATTGGCGCTGCCGCTCACCGCTCCGAGCTCGGCGCGCTACAACCTGTTCACCTTCCACAACCTCCTCTGGCATGGGGCCGACGCCCGCACGAAGCTCGACGAGATCCTGAACACGCGCGTGGAGGACTGGCTGCGCGACTACCCCGCGTACGTCGTGCTCGCCGCGGCCGCGGTCGTCGCCGTCTGCGCGTCCGCTCGACTGCGCGCCTACCTGCGCCGGCAACCCGGGGTGGCGATCGTCGCGCTCGGCATCGTCGGGATGCTCCTCGCCCAGCTCGTGGGCGGAGAGTGGGCGCCGGTCGAGTACTTCACGCCGGTCATCCCGGCGCTCCTCGCGGTGACGGTCGTGATGCTCGTGCAGGCGCTGCGGCCCGACGACGGCTGGACTACGCACCGGGCGCTCGCCGTCGGCGCGACGGTTGCAGTCGCGGCGGTGGCGATCGCCACGCTCGTGCATCCGGGAGTGAGCGAGTACTTCACCGGCCCCGACGACGCCGGCAGCGTGCAGGAGGCGGGACACATCGCCGACGTGCTCCGCGCGCACACCCGCGACGGTGACCTGGTGCTCACGATGTGGGCGCAGTCCTCCGGGCTGGAGTCGGGCCGCGACCAGGTCGACGGCGTCACCATGGGCGTGTTCTCGTACGAGGACCTCACCCTCCAGGAGGCGCGGGACTACCACTTCGTGAACCGCCCGATGCTGCGCTCCATGCTGCGGCGACGGACCCCCGCTGCGGTCGTCTTCACTGGCGTCGACGACCTCGTGTTCACCGGCCGGGGTGCCTTCTCGTCGGTGCCCGCCGACCCGGACGAGATCTTCGGCGAGCTGGACGGTCGCTACCGGTTGGTCGAGACCGCGCGGACCTACGGAGTGAACGAACCCACCTGGGTGCGCGTCTACGTGCGCGACGACCGGTGACCCGGGGGGCGATAGCCATTCTGATGCCCGACACCCCTCCGGTACCCTGATCGGACCATGTCAACCTTTCTCGACGCACTGACCGAGCGGGTGCTCGTGTTCGACGGCGCGTTCGGCACCTGGGTGCAGGAACAGGGCCTCGGCCCCGACGACTTCGGCGGTCCCGCACTCGAAGGCTGCAACGAGCGCCTCGTGCTCACCCGGCCCGAGCTCATCAAGCAGATGCACGCCGAGTACTTCGAAGCCGGCGTCGACGCGGTCGAGACCGCCACCTTCGGCGCCTTCTCGCTGGTCCTCAACGAGTACGACATCGCCGACGAGACCTACGCCATCAACGAGGCCGCGGTGCGCCTGGCCAAGGAGGTGGCGGCCGACTTCTCCACCCCCGACCGCCCCCGCTTCGTCATCGGTTCCATCGGTCCGGGCACCCGGCTCCCCTCGCTCGGCCAGATCGCGTTCGCAACCCTGCGCGACGACTACGAGGCCATGGTCGCCGGCCAGCTGGCGGCCGGCGTCGACGTGCTCCTCATCGAGACGGTGCAGGACCTCCTCCAGTGCAAGGCCGCCATCATCGGTGCCCGCCGGGCGATGGCCACCGCCGGCACGCAGGTCCCGCTGATGGTGCAGGTGACGGTGGAGACCACCGGACGCCTGCTCGTCGGCTCCGAGATCGGCGCCGCGCTCACCGCGCTCGAGGCGATGCACCCCGACGTGATCGGTCTCAACTGCGCGACGGGTCCCGCGGAGATGACCGAGCACCTGCGCTACCTCGCACAGCACTCGCGCACCTACCTGTCGTGCCTGCCCAACGCGGGCCTGCCGTCGATCGTCGACGGCCACACCCACTACGACCTCACCGCCGACGCGCTCGCCGATGCCCACGAGCGCTTCATCGAGGAGTTCGGGCTCAACATCGTGGGCGGCTGCTGCGGCACCACGCCCGCGCACCTGCGCGCGGTCACCGAGCGCATCGGCACCCGCGCTCCGGTCGCGCGCACGCCCGAGCACGAGCCGAGCTGCTCGTCGATCTACAGCCCGGTCACCTTCCACCAGGAGCTCGCGTACCTCGCAATCGGCGAGCGCACCAACGCCAACGGCTCGAAGAAGTTCCGCGAGGCGATGCTCGAAGCCGACTGGGACACCTGCGTGCAGATGGCGCGCGACCAGGTGAAGGAAGGCGCGCACGTGCTCGACGTGTGCGTCGACTACGTGGGCCGCGACGGCGCCGTCGACATGCACGAGATCGCCAGCCGGTTCGCCACCCAGGCTGCGCTTCCCCTCGTGTTCGACTCCACCGAACCCGCGGTGCTCGAATCCGGCCTCCAGCACTCCGGCGGCAAGGCGATCCTCAACTCCGCCAACCTGGAGGAGGGTGAGGACACCGGCAAGCGCTTCGACCGCGTGCTGTCGCTGGCGGGCGAGTACGGCGCCGCGGTCATCTGCCTCGCCATCGACGAGGAGGGGCAGGCCCGCACCGCCGACGACAAGCTCCGCATCAGTCGTCGCATCTACGACCTCGCCGTCGAGCGCTACGGCATCGATCCCAGCGACCTCATCTTCGACATGCTCACGTTCCCGCTCGGTTCGGGCGCCGAGGACCTCCGCCGCGACGGCATCGAGACCATCGAGGCGATCCGCCGGGCGAAGACGGAGCTACCGGAGTCGTCGACGGTGCTCGGCCTCTCCAACATCAGCTTCGGGCTCAAGCCCGCGATCCGCCACGTGCTCAACAGCGTGTTCCTCCACGAGTGCCGCGAGGCCGGCCTCGACGCCGCCATCGTCCACGCGGCGCGGATCATGCCGATGCACAAGATCGACGACCGCGTCCGCGAGGTCACCCTCGACCTCGTGTACGACCGCCGCGCCGACGGCTACGACCCGCTCACCGAGCTCATGGCGATGTTCGAGGGCGTCGACGCCACCGCAGTGGAGCAGGAGGACCGCTCCGACTGGCCGATCGAACAGCGCCTCGAGCACCGCATCATCGACGGCAACCGCGACGGCCTCGAGACCGATCTCGAGGAGCAGCTCGCGTCCCGGCCCGCGCTCTCGATCGTCAACGAGGTGCTCCTCGAGGGCATGAAGGTCGTGGGCGACCTGTTCGGTCGGGGCGAGATGCAGCTGCCGTTCGTCTTGCAGAGCGCCGAGACGATGAAGGCTGCCGTTGCCTACCTCGAACCGCACATGGAGAAGGCCGACGCCGGCGGCAAGGGCCGCGTGGTGCTCGGGACCGTCAAGGGCGACGTCCACGACATCGGCAAGAACCTCGTCGACATCATCCTCACCAACAACGGCTACGAGGTCCACAACATCGGCATCAAGGCGCCGCTGACCGCGTTCGTCGAGAAGGCGAACGAGGTGGGCGCCGACGCCATCGGCATGAGCGGCCTGCTCGTGAAGAGCACGCTCATCATGCGCGAGAACCTCCAGGAGCTGAACGTCCAGGGCCTGGCCGAGATCCCGGTGCTGCTCGGTGGCGCCGCGCTCACCCGCACCTACGTGGAGCGCGACCTGCGCGAGATCTACGACGGCCGGCTGTTCTACGGCAAGGACGCCTTCGAGGGCCTCCACACCATGGACCAGCTGATGGAGGGCAAGAAGACCGGAGTGCTCGACCCCGATTTCGGTCGCGCGCTCGGTGGACGCGTCCTGCCGCCACGCAAGTCGGAGATGGAAGCCGAGCGCGCGGTCACCGCCGCCGCGGTGCGCTCCGACGTCGCCGCCGACGTCGAGATCTTCACGCCCCCCTTCCTCGGTTCGCGCGTCGGCAAGGGGACCTCGCTCGACGAGATCTCGCGCTACATCAACGAGACCGCGCTGTTCCGCAACCAGTGGCAGTTCCGCCCCGACAAGTCGCTGAGCGAGAACGACACCGACTTCAAGGAGCGCATCCGCCCGATCCTGCGCCGCGCAGCTCGACGAGGCCAAGGCCGAGGGATGGCTCGTCCCCGCGGTCATCTGGGGCTACTTCCCGGTCAACAGTGACGGGAACGACCTCATCGTGTGGACCGACGACGACCGCCGCAACGAGCGGTTGCGGTTCACGTTCCCGCGGCAGCGCGCCGACCGCCACCTCTGCATCTCCGACTTCTTCCGCTCGGTCGAGAGTGGTGACGCCGACTACGCCGCGTTCCACGTCGTGACCGTCGGCCAGCTCGCCAGCGAACGCGAGCGCGAGCTGTTCGCTGCCGACAAGTACCAGGAGTACCTGCTGACCCACGGCCTCTCGGTCGAGATGACCGAGGCGCTCGCCGAGCTGTGGCACCACCGCATCCGGGAGGAGTGGGGGTTCGTCAACGAGGACGGCCCGTCGCTCGCCGGACTCTTCCGCCAGCAGTACCGCGGCTCGCGCTACTCGTGGGGCTACCCCGCCTGCCCCGATCTCGACGACCAGGCCAAGCTCGACGATCTGCTCGAGCTGCACCGCATCGGCGTGAAGCTCACCGAGGAATTCCAGCTCGAACCCGAGCAGAGCACCTCGGCGATCATCGTCCCCCACCCCGAAGCCAAGTACTTCGTCGTGTGACGTAGCCGTCGGGCAACGTCCGCGTCGCTGACGCCGCTCGGCTGGCGGGTCATCCATCTCGCAGCGTGGACGGACATCTCTCGGGAGTGGGGGTTCGGGAACGGGCGGCCAACACACTCCTCGACGCCGACGTGCCTGGGGACGCAGCCGGTGGCTTGGCGTGGCTCTATGGGGCGCAGGACCGTTTCGTGAGTTCCGTCGAGGCGCTCGATGACATCTCGGTCTTCGAGTTGCGCCCGGCGCATTGGGGAGAGTCTCTCCCCGCTGCGAACCTCATCACGACGATGCTGACCGAGCATGTTCATCACATCGCGGAGATCGGCGCATTACGAGACCTGCACCGTGGCCACGCGTGTACTCGCCCGCGCTCCACCGAGACTGCCCCACTGGCTGCGCCTGATGTCGTCACGCGTGCCGACATGGGTGTGGCTGCATGACACGCCAGAACGATCACCGCACGTGCCCAGAACGCCGGCTAGCTGTAGTCATCGTCCGGGACCGTTGGATAGTGCACCCAGGCGACCTGGTAGTCGGGTTCGGACAGCGCATCGAGAGTGACCACCACGACCACCGGGGCGGGGCACACGGCCCAGGCGGGGTGACGGGCGCTGGAGCGTCGCCAACCTTCTGCGACCAGGATTCCGAGCCGGGCGCCGCTTCTGGGGACGTAGTTTGCCGCGAGCTTGGCGATGTGGTGGTCGTCGGCTCGACCTCGCTGGGCTTCGATCACGGCGAACAATCGGTCGCGCGGATCGTTGATGCCGACGTCGGGGAACTTGCCCGCGACGTGGAGCTGGTGGATCGCGCAGTGGCTTGGTCGAGGAGGTGCCACGCCGAACTCGTCGCCCGTCGTCTCGGCGACGAGGGTGCCGAGGATTTCGTCCAGCGTCGCCGAGGTGTGCTCGGGAAGGTGCGCTCGACGTACGGCCTCGAGCAGAGCTCGCGCCCCGACGTTCGTGGCGAGGTGCTCAGTCCAGGCCCGTTCGGTGCTCTCGCGACGCACGAAAGGCATGCTGCACACTGAGACAGTGTAGACCGAACACACGTTCGTCGACAGTCCCGAACCCCTCCGCGCCAGAACTGCAGCACGGTCCTTCCAGTACCGGGCGCTGTGCGTGGCGCATGGCGAAGGTGTTCCGGAGATCTTGGGTTGCCTCGTGGGCGAGTTCCCCGACGACCTCGGCGCGCCACGAGCTGGGCACCGTGTGGGCGCGTGTGCGCCGATTCCGCGTCCGCTGGGTAGGAGTACCGAGGTGAGGCCATTGGCCGAACGAAAGGCAGACGCATGGACAAGCAGGCATCAAGCCCGACACCGCCCATCTATGCGAACGATGACACGCCGCCGGGTCTGGAAGTCAAGGCGCATCCCGTGCGGGTCGCGGTTGGTTCGCTGGGGACCGACGCAACGGTCGAGAGCGTCGCTCGGAATCTCGTTGCACACGGGGTTCCTGAAGACCGGATCCATTTTCTGTACGGCGACGACGGGAGCGACTTCCTCGACAACCTCGGGAACTGGTTTACGCGGGCGATGAGTGAGCCCTGGTCGGCGGCGAAGGAACGTCTTGATGCCGGTGAGGCGATCGTCGGTGTCTTCGACGTAGACGACGAGGATTCGGGTCAGATTCGAGGCTTGTTGGAAGAGGCCGGCATCGTCCATGCGTCGTACTACGGGCAGTGGACGAATCTCGAGTAGTGACACTGGGGTGGGCCGTCAGCTCAGCTGGTCGGCCATCGTGACGATGCTCCTTCGGGATGTCGGCTGTTGATCGGCCTCGAGCGCAGGAGCCGCGGATGATGGATGTCTGCTGACGGCACTTCATACGATCGGCGTAGCGGCCCCTGCCAAGCCGTTGTAACTTCGTGGACCCTGAGCGCTCGACGACCGCCCGGTGCACGAGACGTCGCACGGGCGCCTTGGAGAAGGACGGCAGCACGAGGAGTGATGAGGGCCGTGACCGTCGTGCTCCTCTCCGTGCCGGCAACGAGATGTTGACGAAGACCACCAACCGGTTGCGTGCCACGGCGGCGTTCGGCTTCTTGCTGCTCGCCAGCCCGCTCGTGATCGGGGGGCCCGACGCCATCGTCCGCAACTTCACGGTCGACGACACCTACTACTACCTCCAGATCGCCCGCAACCTGGCCGACGGCTACGGCTCGACGTTCGATCGCGTCTCCGCCACCAACGGCTACCAACTGGCCTGGCAGGGCTTCCTGGTCCCGCTCGCGTTCGTGTTCCGTGGTCGGGATGCCCTGCTCGAGGCGATGTTCATCGCGGTCTGCGCATCGGTCGCCGTCGCGGCGTACACGCTCGCACGACTGTGCGCCTCGCGGTGCGACGCCGAAGTCGATCGGCGCCTGGCGGCGTTCTTCGCGCTCGGCGCCGTCGTTCTGGTTGCGTTCAGCCCCTTGACCGGCCTGCTCACCGGGATGGAATCCGCGCTGACGTTCCTGGTGCTCGTCCTCTTCGCGCGGTCGCTCCTCGCTCTCGACGATCCGGACGACGTGGGAGGACGCAGAACGGCCCTGTGCTGCGTCTTCGCCGTCCTCCTCGTGCTCTGTCGACAGGACTATGTGATCGTGGCCGGCACGCTGGTTGCATCGCTGTTCGTCATCCGGATCCTCGGGCGTCGTCACGAACCATTGTCGATCGTCGTCCGTGAAGAGCTCCGGCGATCGCTCCCGGTGTTCGGCGCTGTCGTGTTGGGTCTCGTGGTCTCGTTCTCGCTCTACTTCGCGATCGACGGCACGTTCGTTCCGGTCAGCGGGCTCGTGAAGTTGCACCAGGGCGTTCCTCACGGACTCACGGGCTTCCTCAACCGATTCCTCGGTGCGCTCTTTCCGTTCGCCCGCTTCTGGGCGTCCAGCAACGCCGTCTTCGGCCTCATCGGAACGGCCGCCATGATCGTGCTCGCCGTGTTCGTCATCGCCAACCGCGACCACCTGCGGGCACCCCGACTCGCGCGGGCGACCATCACCGCGGCATGTGCCTTCGTCGTCTACTGCGCGTTCATGTCGCTCGCGGTCGGCCAGTTGCCTGCGTGGTACCTCGCCATCGCGGTCTACTTCTACGCGATCTTCGCGACGTGGATGGTCGTCGAGGTCAGAGCGAAACTCGTCGAGGCACGTCGGCGGCGTTCCCGCTCGACCGCCCTGCTCGCAGCCGCTGGCATCCTCCTCCTCGCCTGTTGCGTGCTGGCCTCCGCTCTCTCAGAGCGCTCGATTCCTGGCGTCTACGCCGCGCGGCGGGACCTCGGCACGAAGCTCGCGGAACGTGGTCCGGCCTCGTGCCGACTTGCTGCGTTCAATGCCGGGCAACTCGGGTACTTCTCGGGCGGACGGTTCATCGACCTCGACGGACTCGTCAACTCCAACAGCTACCGGTTGCACGTGCTCGAGAAACCTCGGCGTCTCGAGGCCTTCCTGCGTGCGAATCACGTCGACGGCCTCGTTGACTACAGCTTCGGTTGGACCTCTCCCGTCCTGCACCACTACACGACGGTCGCGACGGTTCCGACCCAAAGGGGCACGAAGCCATTGCTCCTGCTCGCCGCCCGAGAGCGACGGCGCTCGGGGTGTCTGCTCTGAGCCACGCTTGTGGTGCGGGGCTCTGGACGTCGCCCCACCGCGATCGGTATCGCACCCGACGAGCGGCGTCTCTTCAGCTGGCGGTTCTGAGGACGCGATTCACCACCGGGGGCAGCATGAAATCCGCCGAGTCACGCTGGAGACCACGTGTAGGTTCACCTGAACCGACCCGCGGAGGAATGGGTGAACCCACGCCAGGTAGGCATCACGGTGGACTGCGATGACGCGGCACGGTTGGCGGAGTTCTGGGAGCACGTCCTGGGATACGCGCGTCGCCCGTGCGCGCCCGGAAGCCCGTACGTGACGATCGAACGAGGCGACGACAGCCCGGACGGGCCTCCGTTCGTGACCTTTCAGACCGTTCCGGAACCGAAGGCAGCCAAGGCCCGACTCCATCTCGACCTCTTCGTCGATCGAGCGCAGCAATTGGTCGACGACGTGCTGGCTGCGGGAGCATCGTTGGTCTCCCGCGTCGAGGCCGGCGAGTGGACGACTCGTGTTCTCCGGGATCCAGCAGGCAATGAGTTCTGCGTCATCGGACCCGACTGACTCGTCCGTCCACGCGAGGTGAGTCTCAGAGGTCGAGGAGCCCACGACGGAGACGCACCCACCCGACGAGGATCGCGACCCCGCCAACGTGGCCGCCGTCCGGGGCTTCGCCGCCGAGGTGGCCGCCCAGTATGGCGGTGACCTCACCCGGATGCGTCGGGCAGCGTGCGCTCGAAGTAGTCGAGGCCTTGCGCCATGCCGTCGCGCCGGAACGCGTCGCGAATCTCGGCTGTGGGAAAGCCCGACTCGACGATACGCAGGAGGGTTCCGTCTCCATCACTGTCGAAGGTGACCGTGACGTGGAGTTCGAACGGTTCGCCTTCCGCGGACGATCGGGGAGTGAAGCGGCTGGTGTAGACGAGGCGATGTGGTGGTTCGACCACTTCGAACGTGCCGTCTTCCTGGTATGCGTCGTCGGCCGATGGGCCCCAGCGCACGACGAAGGTCCCGCCGACCCGTAGATCGGTCTCGGCTTCGACCACCCACTCGTCTTCGTCGCCGCGATACCACGAGCGCCGTGCGTCGGCATCGACCCAGTGCCGGAACGCGACCTCCGGTGTGACGCGGAGGCGTCGTTCGACGCGCATGTCGTCGTTCATGGTGTGGTCCTGGACTGCTGATGGACGTGGGCTTCGAAGCGGTCGAGTCGACGCTCCCACAGGTGCCGCCGAGACGAGATCCACTTCGCTGCTGTTCCCAGGGGGTCGCTCGGCGCCAGCTCACACCAGCGGGTGCGTCCCACTTTGCGGGTCGTGATGAAGTGGGCATCCTCCAGAACGTGGACGTGCTTGAGCACACCCGTCACCGTCATGCCCAAGGGTGCTGCCAGCTCCGAGGCGGACACGGGCCCGCGACCGACCCGCTCGAGGATGTCTCGGCGGTGGGGGTCAGCGAGTGCCGCGAACGTCCGGTCCAGCTCGCCAGTTACTGAACTCATTGGTTCAGTATAAGGTGTCGGGTGCGCGAGGGTGTGGCACCCGGAACACGAGGAGCGACGATGACGACGACGTTGACGATCGACCTGTTCATCTCGGCGGACGGCTGGGCTGGATCCGAGGACCTACCCGGCTATTTCGGCTACCTCGGGCCGGAGCTCGAAGCGTGGATCGACGAGGAGTCCGCGGCGCCGCAGATCGCGCTGATGGGGCGCAAGACCTACCAACTCCTCTCAGGCCTCCCGGACGAAGACAAGGACGAGGGGCACGAGCAGATGACCCGGCGCGAGACGGTGGTCTTCTCCCGGACCCTGTCGACGTTGGCGTGGCCCACCGCGCGGCTGTGCAGCAACGACGCGGTCGAGGAGACGCGACGCCTCAAACACGAGTCGCACCTCCCGCTACGGACCATGGGCAGCCTGTCACTCTGCCGGCAACTCATGGGCGCGGGCCTCGTCGACCGGCTGCGCCTCATGACGTTCCCTCTGCTCGCTGGCGACGCCGGACGCGAGTGGGCGTTCAGCAACCATGCGTCCGCCGACCTGGACCTCGTCGGGCACCGCACGCTCGACGGTCGGCTCCTGCTCATCGAGTATCGCCCGACCGGCAACGACATCCCTCGATCCTGAACAACAGCCCAGCCCGCCGTTTGGAGCGTCGGACGAGCGTCGCCTCGCGTGGGCGTCAGCGCATCCTTCGCCAGACCATGTCGGTCGGGACGTCGGGGTCGAGGAGCACACCGGGGTCCTGCTGCTCGACGTGCCCCATGAGACCGCGGTAGACGCCGTACCCGAGCATCTCCTGGAGTCGGCGCGGGAAGGTCGCCGCCAATTCGCGCGGCACGGCCAGCAGCTGGTTCTCCTCCTGGCGGAGGAAGCCGGCGCAGTGGTTCACCACGATGCCGACGCGCCGGTCGTCGCTGGCGTTGGTGCCGCCGCCGTGCCAGAGCGAACCGTCGTACAGCAGCACGCTTCCCGCCGACATCTCGGCTTCGACGTAGTCCGCCTGCTCGCCCCTGGCCGGCCGACGGTCACGCCGGTGCGAGCCCGGCACCAGGCGGGTCGCGCCGTTGGCATGATCGAAGTCGGTGAGCGCCCACAGGGCGACGCAGACGACGGGCGGATGCGGTCGGGGCAACCCGATCGAGCCGTCGTCGCAGTGCAGCGGCTGCGCGTCCTGCCCGGGGTGCATCTCGATCGCGGTGAGCGACGACAGGAGGCACTGCTCGTCGAGCACCTGCTCGACGAGCGGGAGCACCGCCGGGTGCAGGGGCACGCTCGCGAACAGCGGGGCGCGCGCGAGGAGGTTGAAGATGCGGCGCGTGTCCAACCCGAGGAACGCGTTCGCGC
This sequence comes from uncultured Actinomycetes bacterium, assembly GCA_963756895.1. Taxonomy (GTDB): domain Bacteria; phylum Actinomycetota; class Acidimicrobiia; order IMCC26256; family DASPTH01; genus DASUAS01. The sequence continues at coordinate 713,541 of CAVWPI010000007.1, forward strand.
CGTACGGGATGTCGGCGTCGACCATCACGCGGTCGACGGTCTCGAGGAGTGCCGCGACGAGGGCGTCGTCGATGACACCTTCGAGCACCGTGTAGCCGTCGCGCTCGAGCGCGACGAGCGGCGTCGGCGTCACGTCGTCCGGCAGCCCGCGACGATCTCCTGCACGCGGGCTCGCAGCGCGGTGATCGTGGCTTCGTCGGGCTCGGCGTCGGGGTCGGTGCCGGCGGCCGCCACGATCGGGGCGAACACCGGATCGCGCACGAGCTTGTCGGCACTGCAGCTCGCGACATCGGTGGGAGCGCCGCCCTGCAGCAGCCCCGCGAACAGGCCGTCGCGGCTGTCCAGGTACACCAGCGACCCGAACGGGGGGTTGGGGATGGGGGTGGCGGCGCGGCCCGGGTCGCACGCGGTGACCGTGACCCGGTGGGGGGTGCCCTCGACGGTGGCGGTGCCCGCCGGCACCTGGGCAGCCCACTGCTTCCAGGCGTCGGTCATGGTGGCGACGCCGTCGGTGCCCTTCCCGGCAAAGGTGGCTCGTAGGCAGACCTGGTCGTTGCGGGTGAACGTGACCATGGCGTCGCCGTCCCAGGCGTCGGCGGCGCTCAGCGCGGTCGCGTTGTCGAGCCGTGACGCGAGCACCTGGAACAGCGCGAGGGACCCGAACACGTCGGCCTTGCCCGAACGCTTCTCCCCCGCCTGCAATGCGGGTCGCGCAACAGTCTGGAACGTGCGGTGGTCGAGGAGCGTCGACGGCGTCACGAACGACGCGTCGGCGACGGGCGGGTCTTCGAACAGCGCGTCGACGCCCTTCTCCTCGTCCTTGGCGATCACGGCGATGAGCATCGAGGGGCCGAGCAGGTACGGCGCCTGGAACAACACGCTCATCGTGTCGGGCACGCCCTTGTCCGTGATCTCCGTCTGCGCCTCGCGGCCGAGCGTCGCGCGCTGGGTCGCGTACTCCTGCTGGTCGGCGTCGGACAGCGTCTCCTCGTAGGCGTTCTCGATCCGTCGGGCGTCGCCCTCGACGACCGTCTGCAGGGCGGTCGTCCCGTGCACCTTCACCGCGGCCTTGGTCAACTTCTCCAGGTCGAAGTGCTGGTCCTGCAGCGCGTGCGTGAGCTCGTGGGCGACGGTGACGCGCGTCGACACCTCGTCGAGATCGGTGCCCTTCACCGTGATCTGCTTCGTCTTCGGGTCGTAGTAGGCGAGGACCCCCGACTGCTGGAGCGACTCGGTGGCGTCGAGGAGGTCGACGTCGGAGCCGATCAGTCCGACGGCGCGGAGCTGGCCCTGCGCCCGGGCGATGGACTCCTTGTCCTCCTTGGTGAGCTTGCTGCGGTCGACCGCGACCTTCTTCTCGAACGCGGCGTCGTCGAGGAACCTGGCGGCGACCGGATGGTCGAACTTCAGATGGCGCAGCTCGGCGACCTTGTCGGCGATCGGCTTCGAGTCGAGGGTCCCACTGCTTCGGCGCCGGGGCGGTCGTCGGCGTGCTCCTGGCCGAGGCCGCCGGTGCGAGCGCGGACATCGCGACCGGGCAGACCAGGATCGCGACCAGCGCCGCCCGGAGGCGTCGCGAACCACGTCGTGGAGCGACACGACCGGAAGCCGTCATGGCGGCGGACCATAGCGGCGGCCCGCGGGACCGAGGCGTCACCTGGACTCGGAGGATGCGTGGGGAGAGGGTCCCGCCTACCATGCTCCGACGATGAAGGGTCTCATCCTGTCCGGGGGTGCCGGCACGCGCCTCCGGCCCATCACCCACACCAGCGCCAAGCAGCTGGTGCCGGTGGCCAACAAGCCGATCCTCTTCTACGGCATCGAGGACATGGTCGAGGCCGGCATCGACGAGATCGGCATCATCGTGGGCGACACCGCCGACGAGATCATGGCCGCGGTGGGCGACGGGTCCGACTTCGGCGCCCGAGGTGACCTACCTCCGACAGGACGCACCCCTCGGTCTGGCCCACTGCGTCCTCATCGCCCGTGACTACCTCGGTGACGACGACTTCGTGATGTACCTGGGCGACAACATGCTGCAGCAGGGCCTCAAGGAGTTCGTCGAGGCGTTCGAGACCGAGCGGGCCCTCGGCCCCGGCGACGACGGCCGCGTCCTCTCCTCGCAGATCCTCCTCGCCCACGTCGATGACCCCCGCCAGTCGGGGGTCGCGGTCCTCGGCCCCGACGGCGAGGTGGTGCAGCTCATCGAGAAGCCCCAGGAACCGCCGTCGGACCTCGCCGTCGTCGGCGTCTACCTCTTCGACCCGCAGATCCACACCGCGGTGCGCGAGATCGAGCCTTCGGCACGAGGCGAGCTCGAGATCACCGATGCCATCCAGTGGTTGGTCGACAACGGCCGTCGCGTGCGTCACGAGATCCTGCAGGGCTGGTGGATCGACACCGGCAAGAAGGACCCGCTGCTCGAGAGCAACCGGCTCGTCCTCGAAACGCTCGAGGCGCGGTGCGACGGCACCGTCGACGAGACATCGCGCGTCGAAGGTCGGGTCGTGATCGAGGCCGGCGCGGAGATCGTGAACTCGACCGTGCGTGGTCCGGCTGCGATCGGCGCGGGCACGCGCGTCGTCAACAGCTTCATCGGCCCGTTCACGTCGGTGGCAGCCGACTGCGAGATCCTCGACTCGGAGGTGGAGCACTCCGTGCTGCTCGAGCACAGCCGGGTGGTGTCCGTCCCGCGGCTCACCGATTCGCTCATCGGCCGTCACGTGGAGGTCACCCGTTCCGGCGCCACGCCGATGGCCACCCGCCTCCTGGTCGGCGACCACTCCCGCGTGGAGCTCGCGTAGGCCATGCCGGAGATCACCGAGTCCGACGTCATCGCCGGCGTGTACGTCGTGCGAGCCCACCATCCACGGCGACGAGCGCGGCATCTTCATCGAGACCTACCGGCGGGAGTGGTTCCCGAACGGACGCGAGATGATCCAGGGCAACCGCGGCAACCGCCAGGCCGGCGCCGTCGTCGGCCTGCACTACCACCTCCACCAGGCCGACTACTGGTACGTGCCGGTGGGCCGGGCCCGGGTGGTGCTCCACGACCTGCGCGAGGGTGGCCCCACCGACGGCGCCACCCTGACCATCGACCTCGGTGAGCGGCCCGACGGCACCTTCGACCACCGGGGCGTGTTCATCCCGCCCGGCGTCGCCCACGGCTTCGCCGCCCTGACCGACATGGTGATCACCTACCTCGTCGACGGCTACTACAACCCCGAGGACGAGCTCGGCGTCGCGTGGGACGACCCCGCGATCGACGCCGACTGGGGCGTGACCGAGCCCACGCTGTCGAAGCGCGACCAGAGCAACCCGGCCCGCGCCGACCTGCCCGCGGGCCGCCGCCCGTACTGGCCCATGCGTACATGAGCGAGCGCGGGCGCAAGATCCTGGTCACCGGTGGCGCGGGGTTCATCGGCTCCAACTACGTGCGGCACGTGCTCGCCACCACCGACGACTCCGTGACCGTCTACGACGCGCTCACCTACGCGGGCAACCTCAGCACGCTGCGCGACGTCGACGACGACCCGCGCTACCAGTTCGTGAAGGGCAACATCTGCGATCCGGAGACGCTCGAGGACGCGATGCGCGGGCACGACGCGGTCGTGCACTTCGCGGCCGAGAGCCACGTCGACCGTTCGATCGTCGGCCCCGACGACTTCATCCACACCAACTGCTTCGGCACCAACGTCGTGATGGACACCGCGCGCCGACTCGAGATCGCGCGCGTCGTGCACATCGGCACCGACGAGGTGTACGGCTCGGTCGAGGTGGGCTCGTCCCGGGAGACCGATCCGCTCGAACCCCGGTCGCCGTACTCGGCGTCGAAGGCGGGCTCCGACCTGATCGCCCTCTCGTACCACCACACCTACGGGGTGCCGGTCACGGTCACCCGCTGCACCAACAACTTCGGGCCCTACCAGTTCCCGGAGAAGGCGATCCCGCTCTTCACCACCAACCTGCTCGACGGCGGGAAGGTCCCCCTCTACGGCGACGGCCTCAACCAGCGCGACTGGATCTACGTCGACGATCACTGCGCCGGCGTGCAGCTCGTGCTCGACTGCCGGCGCGCCGGGCGAGATCTACAACATCGGCGCCGGCAACGAGACCGCCAACCGCGTCCTGGTCGACACCCTGCTCGCCATGCTGGGCAAGGACGAGCGCTCGGTGGAGTACGTCACCGACCGCCTCGGCCACGATCGTCGCTACTCGGTCGACATCGGCAAGGTCACCGCCCTCGGCTGGCAGAAGCAGCGCACGCTCGACGAGGCGCTGGAGGCGACGGTGGCGTGGTACCGCGACAACCGCTGGTGGTGGGAACCGCTCAAGCAGCGCGGCTAGATGAGCGCCGAGGTCGCGACCGTCGGCGTCGTCGTCGTCAACTACAACGGCGGGGAGCTCACGCTCGAGTGCCTCCACAGCCTCGTGCGCACGGCATGGCCGGCAGCGCGGCTGCGCATCGTGCTGGTCGACAACGCGTCGACCGACGGCGTCGTCGCACGAGTCCGCGACCAGCTCCCGGTCGTACAGGTCGTGCAGCAACCGACGAACGACGGCTTCGGGGCCGGCTGCAACGCCGGGATCCGCGCGCTCGACGGCGCCGATTTCGTCGCCCTGGTGAACAACGACGCGTACGTCGAGCCGAACTGGTTGTCGCCCCTGGTCGATGCGCTCCTCGCCGACCCGGGCCTGGGGGCGACGTGCCCGAAGATCCTGTTCGCCGGACGGTTCCGCGACGTCGAGCTGCGCAGCGCCACCTCACGGCGCGGCTTCGGCGACCGCCGCGATCTCGGCGTCTTCCTCTCGGGTGCCCGCGTCGACGGCGTCGACGTGTGGTCACGCGTGCAGCTCGTCGACGGCACGTGGGGGCTCGAACCCGACGCCGCCGCGGGTGGCGAGTGGACGGGAACCGTCACGCACCTGCGGGTGCCGAGAGGTGAGAGCACCGCGGCGACGGTGTCGTTCCTGCTCGCGGCCGACGGTCCGCGAGCGGTCTCGTTGCGCGCCGGTGGTGAGACGGTCGAACACACCGTGGGCATCGAGCCCGCGTGGTTCGACGTCGCCGCGACGGGCGACGGCATCGACGTGATCAACAACGTGGGCACCGAGCTGCTCCCCGGCGGCTTCGGCGTCGACCGCGGCTTTCTCGAACCCGACGAGGGGCAGTTCGACGAGCCGGCGGAGGTGTTCGGGTGGTGCGGCGCGGGAGCGCTGCTCCGGCGGGCGTACCTCGACGACGTCGGCCTCTTCGACGAGGACTTCTTCGTGTACTACGAGGACCTCGAGCTCTCGTGGCGGGGCACCGAACACGGCTGGCGGTACCGCACCGTACCGACCTCGGTCGTCCGTCACGTCCACGCCGCCACCAGCGGACGCGGCTCGCGGCTGAAGCAGTACTACGACGAACGCAACCGCCTCCTCGTCCTCGCCCGCCACGGCACGACACGCGACGCGGCGATGGCGGCGTTGCGTTCCCTGCGCGTGAGCGCGTCGTACGCGGCCCGCGACATGGTCGCGCCCTTGTTCGTCGGTGAACGGCCGCGCGGCGACGTCACCGGCCGCCGGCTCCGCGCCTGGGGCGCGGCGATGCGGGGGCTCGTGTCGGCGCGTCAGAAGGGTTCGACGCGTCCCGACTGATCCTGGACCAACCCGTCCCACGACCAGTGCGGGATCGACAGGCCGTCGGGCACGTCGTCGGCCGAGTCGTGGTAGCGGGCCATCGTGGTGGTGGTCGCCCAGGCGAAGTAGTCGTGGAGGACACGCACGAGCCGCTCGTCGGTGAACCCGGCGTCGATCAGCGCCTGATCGAAGCACTCGATCGCACGGGCGTCCATCTCCTCGTGCGGCCCGTTGCCGCTGTGCATGCGGACCACCGTGGTCTCGTCGCCGCAGCGCGCCGAGAACGTCGTCGGGCCGCCGAGCGCCTCCGCCCAGTAGGCGGCGAGCCGTTCGGTGTGCTGCGGGTGGTAGCCGTGGCTGAAGGCGTGGCTGACGACCTCGTCGGCGAGCACCCGCGCGTGCCACGCGTGGGCGAGCCGCACCAACCCTTCGTCACCCCCCGCGGCGGCGTAGACGCTGGGCACGCGACCTCAGATCAGGCCCTGCTCCATCGCCTCGAGGATCCACGGCACGACGACGTCGAGCATGTCGTCGAGCGACGTGGTGGCCTCGAAGCCGAGCACCTCGCGCGCCTTCTCGACCGACGGGACGCGCTTCTGCACGTCGTAGTCGAACGGGTCGTCGCTGATGTAGTTGAACGGGCGGTCGCCGTTGAGTCGCTTCCAGATGTTCTCGGCCAGCTCGAGCACCGTGGTCGACTCTGCGGTCGACAGGTTGAAGTCCTCGTTGAGCGCGGCCGGGTGCTCCATGGCGTCGACGATGCCGCGCGCCAGGTCACCGCCGTAGGTGTAGTGACGCACCTGGTTGCCCTCACCCAGGATGTGGAGCGGATCCTGGCCCTTGGCGACCTTCTGGACGATGTCGGGCACGACGTGGCTCATCGCCAGCTTCACGTTGCCGCTCTCGATCTCGACCTCGGTCTTGGCCCGCATCTCGCCGGTGCCGACGCAGTTGAACGGGCGCACGATCGTGTACGGCAGCCCGTACTGCATGTGGGCGGCACGGGCGAAGTACTCGACCGCCAGCTTCTGGAATCCGTACGACGAGATCGGCGGCGGCACCTGCTGCTCCTGGCCCTCGTACGACGGCCACGAGTCGGTCGACTCGAACACCATCGACGAGCTCATGTACGTGACCTTCTGGAGCCGTCCGTCGCGGTGCGCGGCGATGGCGGCGTCGCACGACGACGCCATGATGCGCTCGTTGGTGGCGAGGAGGTCGTACGCGAACGCGTGGAAGTACGAGATGCCGCCGATGAGCGCCGCACCGGCGATGAAGTGGTCGCAGTCCATGAGGAGCTTGGTCATGAGCTCGACGTCGCGGCAGTCGCCCTCGACCAGCGTGTAGCGCGGGTGGTCGTCGAACGACTTCTCGACCGGCCCGTACTTCGAGAGGTTGTCGATCCCCACCACGCGGTAGCCGCGGCCGAGGAGGTCTTCGACGATATATCCGCCGATGAACCCACACGATCCGCTGACGAGCACCTGCTGCTCGTCGGGTCGGGCGCGAGGTTGGTCATGACTCCAGTTCCTTTCCGGCGGTCCGGACCGCGTCGAGCGAGAGCTCGGGTCCGAACGCGAAGCGGTACCACTTGAGGTACTTGGGGATCCACTTGGCGACCTTGAAGTTCGACGCACCGTGCGCGCGCTCGAGCCAGATCGTGGGTATCTCGGCGACCGGGCGCCGGAGGCGCCGCGCCTTGGAGACGAGCTCGATGCCGATCTCGAACCCGCTGTCGGAATCGATGTGCACGTCGCGCACGAACTCGACGGAGTACGCCTTGAACGAGTTGGTTGCGTCGCGCGTCCCGACCCGGCCGAGCCAGAAGAGCGAGAGCCCCGCCAGTCGCGACAGCTGGCTCTTCAGCACCGGGCCACCGATCTGCTGGCCGCCGCTCATGTAACGCGACGCCGCCGCCACCACCACGCCGCGCTCCACGAGCTTGCAGAGCTCGTCGATCTGCTCGGCGTCGTCGCTGCCGTCGGCCATGGTGACGACGACGACGGGCGCGCGCACGTGGTCGATGCCGTACCGGATCGCCCGGGCCGGTCCCCGGCCGTACGTGTTGCGAATGGGCACGACGCGGGAGTCGGCCTCGGAGTACTTCTGCAGCGGCGCGACGGTGGAGTCGGCGTCGTCGTCGTAGACCACGAGCACCTCGCACGGGAGCGTGACCCCGGCGAAGATGCGGTCGAGGCAGCCGACGATCGCCTCACCCTCGTTGTAGACCGGGATGACCACCGACACCCGCGGTTGGACCGGTTCGATCACACCTGCACTCCGCCCTCACGCGCGTTCCAGATGTCGACCACCGGCACCGAGACCTCGAGGTCGCGGTACATCGAGTGCGGCGTGCCGATCACGAGGAGGTCGGACTCGCGCAGCACGGTGTCGAGGTCGACGAGATCGGGATCGGTGGTGACGTACGGATCGTGAGTGAGGACCCGGTGCGACTTGAACTTGAGGATCCGCTTCAGCTTGTAGCTGAGGCTCGAGCGGATGTCGTCGGATTCGGCCTTGAACGACATGCCGAGCAAGCCGACCGTCATGGTGGAGAGGTCGTAGCGCTGTTCGAGGCGGGCGACGACGTAGAGGGGCAGGCCCTCGTTGATCGACACGCTCGCCTGCCCGAGGTGGAAGTTGTTGTTGTTGAACGCCGCCAGTTGCATCGTGTCCTTGAACAGGCACGGTCCCGCGGCGAACCCGGCGCGGGGCAGGTCGGCGGCGCGCGGGTAGTTGTACGACAACGCCGAACGGATGCGCTCGTAGTCGAGGCCGAAGTCGTTGGCCATCATGTAGAGCTGGTTGGACGCCGCGAACTTGATGTACCGCCAGGTGTTGGTGAACAGCTTGGCGAGCTCGGCCTCCTCGGGCTCGAGCTCCACGATCTCGTCCGCGAGGTTGCGGAACAACTTGCCCGCACGCTCGAGCGCGCGCGGTGAGCGCGAGGCGACGATCTGGGGGAGCTCGTAGAGCTCCACCATCGCCTTGCCCTCGGCGATGCGCTCGGGACAGAAGGCGACGTCGAGGTCGAGCCCGAGATCGGTCACCAGCCGCTCGACGAGCGCGGTGACGCCCGGATAGACCGTGCTGCGGAGCACGAGGAGCTGGCCGTCGTGCAGGTAGGACGCGAACTCCCCGATCGCGGCGGGGACCGCGTTGAGGTTGGGGTTGAGGTGCTCGTCGATCGGCGTGCCGATGACCACGACGACGTGCTCGACCTCGCCGATGACCTGGGGATCGCTGGACGCCCGCAGTCGGCCCGAGGCCACGACCTCGGTGAGCACCTCGGGCGCACCGGGTTCGTCGAAGGGCATCGTGCCTTCGTTGACGATCGCGACCGAGCGCTCGTTCACGTCGTAGAGCACGACGTCGAGACCGCGGCTCGCGAACGCGAGGCCGAGGGGCAGGCCCACGTGGCCGCAGCCGCCGACGATCGCAACGCCGTTCGAGCCGGTCATCGTGATTCCCCGGTTCCCTTCTCCGACGACACGCGAGACCCCGGAATCGTACCGGAGGGTCCCCCGGACACCTGGCAACCGGCCCACGGGGTTCGGCACGTGCATGGTTCCGGGAGCCGCCGGGATTACCATCCGCGTGCCCGCATCGTCGCCGACCGGCTTCGGGAGTCGCCCCCACATGCCCCAAACGCCCGAACGTCCCCGTGGTTCCGGCATCGATTACGAGCGGCTCTACGAGTTCCGTCATCGGCGCGTCTACCGGGATGCGCGGGTCGCGGTCTGGAACGAGATCGCTCCCTTCGTCTACGAGCTGATGGGCCGACCCCGAGCGCGTGCTGGATCCCGCGGCGGGCTGGGGCGAGTTCATCAACGCGGTGCCGGCGTCGGAACGATGGCTGGTCGACGCGGTGGAGTTCCCGGAGCACCACCGCGATCCGATGGTCAAGGCGATCTTCGCCGACATCCGCGACGTCGAGCTACCGAACGCGTACTTCGAGGGGATCTTCGTCTCCAACTTCCTCGAACACCTGGCGAAGCCCGACGACATCGCCGACTTCCTCGCCCAGATGCGCCAGACGATCGCGCCGGGCGGGCGCATCGTCGTCATGGGACCGAACTTCAAGTACGCGTGGAAGCAGTACTTCGACTTCGCCGACCACGTGCTGCCTCTGACACACGTCACGGTGCTCGAGCACCTCGCCGCGGCCGGCTTCGAGGTGGAGTCGGTGGCGCCGCGCTTCCTCCCGTACTCCTTTACCGGGCGACTTCCGGCATGGCCGGTGCTCACGCGCCTGTACCTCCGCGCCCCGTTGGCGTGGCACGCGCTCGGAAAGCAATTCCTCGTGGTCGGTCGCGCACCGACCACTCCCGCGCAGCCCCGGGCAGGCCAATAGGTTCCACGCCCATGTCCACGGGAGCCGATCGAGTGGTGCAGGCCTGGACCGATCGCCCCGTGCGCCAGCGCGCGTGGATTCTCCACGGGATCTCGCTGGCGGTCGCGCTCCCCTTCCTGCTGTGGATCGACCGGCACCAGTGGTTCAGCGGCGACGAGTGGGACTTCCTGGTACGCCGGGGCGTGTTCGGCCACCGCGAGCTCGGCCTGCTCGAGCCCCACAACGAACACTGGGTCACGTTTCCCGTGCTCATCTACCGGGCGCTGTTCTCGGTCTTCGGTGTCCGCACGTACCTGCCGTATCTCCTCGTGCTCGTCGTGTCCCACCTGCTGATCGCACATCTCTTGTGGCGCCTGATGCTGCGGTACGGCGTCGACTGGCTGGTCGCCACGGGCGCGGCGGCCGTCTTCATGGTGCTCGGGGCCGGCTGGGAAGACCTGATCAACGCGTTCCAGATCACGTTCGTGGTGCCGATGCTCCTCGGCCTGGCCGCGCTGCTCATCGCGTCGGTCGACGGACCGTTCTCGCGGCGTGACGCGTGGGCGACTCTCGTGCTCGTGCTTGCGTTGCCGTTCTCCGGCGTGAGCCTCACCATGGCCATCGTCGTCGGGATCGCGATCCTCCTCCGTCGCGGGTGGAAGCCGGCCGCGCTGGTGGTCGCGGCCCCCGCGGTCGTCTACCTGCTCTGGTACGCAGGCTGGGGACGGCACGCCACCGCGGTCGAGCAGGAGTCGCTCAGCACCTCGTTGCAGAAGGCGCCCGAGTTCGTGTGGCGGGGCCTGGTGGCCGCGGTCGACGGCGTGACCGGGCTCGCCGGCATCGGTCCGGTCGTACTGGTCCTGCTCACGATCTGGGTCGTGAGGTCGAACCGCACACCACGGGAACCGTGGCCACCCGTGCTCGCGCTCTTCGTCGGTGCACCGATCTTCCTCTTCCTCATCGACATCCGACGGTCGGGACTCGGCACCGACGCGGCGGCCGCACCGCGGTACTCGTACGCCGTGCTCGCGCTGCTCCTCCCCGCCGCCGCGCTCGCCGCGACCGCGTTGCTCGCGCACCGACCGTTCCGGGTGTTGCTGATCGTGGTGGCGACGGCAGCGCTCTGCCTCGTCGGAGTGTCGACGCTCAACACCGAGGCGGAGACCTACGCGCCGATCAAGCAGGAGAACAAGCACCGCATCGTCGCCGCCGCCGACCTCGTGCGCTCGGGTGCCACCCTCATCTCCGATCAGCCGGCCCCCGAGTTCGACCCCGAGCTCAGCGTCGAACGACTCGGCGCACTCGCGCGCGACGGCGATCTCCCAGGGAACGTGCACGTCGACGAGGTCGATCGCCTGACCGCGGCGGCCTTCCTGCAGGTAACAGTGGGCAGCACGCCTCCGGCCGCGGCGACCGGCGAGGCCACGCTCGAGGCGACTGAGGGCGCGCCCACGGCCCGTTCGTCCGGGGGCTCCTGCATCGTCATCACCCCCCGTTCGGAATCGCCCACCGTGCTGCTGTCGTTCGCCGAACCGGGCACGGTCGCGGTGACCCCGAGCCGTGACGGCGCCATCACCACCCAGCTGCAGCCGCCGGACCGTCAGTCGTCGGTTCGGAGCCGCGCGCGCGTCTGGCCGGCGACCGCGGGCGACACGCAGGCGGTGAGCTCGTCCGCCACCGAGCTCTGGTTGCGTGTCGGGGTGCCGGCCGAGGGCACCACCCGGTTCTGCAACGTCAGCACCGGCTGACGCGCCGCCATCGACTCAGCGAGCCAGCGTGCGCTTCACCTTCGACGCGCCCCGGCGCCACCGCGAGGTGCTCGGTGCGGTCTGGCCGGCGAATTGCCGCCGGGGTCCGAAGCGCTCGGTCGCGTAGACGCGCTCGGGGATGCGCGCCGGCGTGGCGAGATCCGACCGGTACTCCGCCTCCACGCCGAACTCCCGCACCACGCCCTTGTAGTACCGCACCGCGAAGTCGAGCTCGACGTCGTGGCGAGCGAGGTCGTCGATGATGACCTGGTCGATCACGAAGATGAACCGCACGAGCAGCCAGTGCCCGCGCAGCATCGCGGAGTAGATGTCGCGGTGCGACAGCCCGAGATGCGTCCACATCTCCTCGGTGATGCCGTGCAGGTGGCCGTAGAGAAACGCCTCGTTGGTCCACGCGTACGGGGTCCAGAACTCGATGCGAGCACCGTCGCGACAGACGCGGCCGATCTCCGAGAAGACGTGGTTCGGTTCCTCGATGTGCTCGAGGAAGTGCGCGGAGAAGACCTCGTCGACGGTGTCGTCCGCGAAGGGGAACGGATCCGCGGTGAGGTCGAGGACGTGGTCGACCTGCTCGCCGGGGAACACGTCGAGGCCCACGAACCCGGGGCGCCTGGCGTTGCCGCAGCCGAGATCGAGCCGTAGCGGAGCGTTGCCGTCGTCGGTGCCCGGTGCCATCCGGTGCACGGTACCAACGCCGGGGACCGGCTAACGGGCGAGGAGCATGATCCCGGAGATGCCGACCCGTGAGAGGTCCATCCCGCTCACCTCGGGTGGGAGCCGCACCCGTTCGCTGATCAGCTGCAGCTTGGTGATCCGGAACCCGGCCGCTTCGACCGCGTGACCGAGCTCGTCGACGGTGAGCTCGTTGAGCGTGCGGTACTCCCCGAGCTTGTACTTCGCCCAGCCCTCGTCCTCCGCCCGCTGCAGGACGTCGGCCTCGATGGCGTCGGGATCGCGTTGGAACTGCACGAAGCCTTCGGGGTACCACTCGTCGAGGTGGGCACCGTGTTGCGAGTGGTAGAAGGGCCACAGCTGGAGGAAGAGCACGCCGTCGGGCCGCAACACGCGCCGGATCTCCCCGAGCACGACGGCGGGATCGTCGATGTGCTCGAACGCCGACCAGGTGACGACCGTGTCGAAGCTGTCGTCGGGTGCCGGGAGCTTGGCGGTGTCGCTGACCGCGAACTCGAGCGCGGTCGGCAGCGTCTGGGCGACGCCGGCCGCCACCGCCCGCTCGAGCAGCAGATCTTCGCGCACCGGGTTCACGTCGAAGCCCACCAGCCGTCGGGGCAGTCCGTGGTGCACGAGGCCGAGATCGATGATGCCGTCGCCACACCCCACGTCGGCCACCTCGCGGTCGGTGACGTCCAGACCGTCTTCCCGCAGGAACCCGAGCACCTCGATCGGCGCCCATTCGTAGTGGTCCCAGAACCACTGGTCGGCGCTGCGGTCCGGCGCGGCCGCGGGCAGCGGTGCCGGAGGGACGGCCGGCTCGCCACCGAGTGCCCGCAGGAGCCGGCGGCGGACCTTGCCGGCGAGTCGGCGGATCATCGTGGGCGTCCTGCGGCCCGGGACCGGGTCATCCGACCGACGCGGTGGCGAGCAGCTTGACGCCGCCGATCGCCAGGTCGGTCAGCCGGCGCTCGGACAGTTCGGGTGGGACGTGGAACGCGTGGTGGATCAGCTCCACCTTGCCGATGCGCAGGCCGCCGGCGAGGAGACCGCGGTGGAGCCCGTCGAGGGTGATCCGGTTCAGGAACGCGTCGCCGGGCGTCTCGTCGACCCCGGTGACGAGGTGCTCGAACGAGGGTCGGTGCCAACCGTGGTCGCCGTGCTCCGACAGGTAGAACGGGAACAGCTGGATCATCACGACGCCGCCGGGCACGAGCACGCGACGAACCTCGCGCGCCATCCCCTCGAGGTCCGAGACGTGCTCGAACGCCGACCACGACACGACGAAGTCGAAGGTGCCGTCGGGTGCGGGGATCCGGTCCTCGTACGAACGCTCGAAGCGGAGTCCGGGCGGGAGCTTCTCCGCGACACCGTGTTCGCGGGCGGCCTCGACGAGCGCGGCCTCGTCGACCTCGTGCAGATCGAACCCGACGATCGAGTCGGGGTGGGCGAGGTCGTGGAGGCCGAGCGCGATGATGCCGTCGCCGGTACCGAGGTCGGCGACGGACCTTCCGGCGAGGTCGAGACCGTCACCACCGAGGAAGTCGACGATCTGGCTCGGCGCGCCGTAGTAGTGGTCGTCGAACCACGAGACGTCGGCCGGGCCCTCCATCGCGCGCACACTAACCCGCGGTGCAGACGCGGATCGGACCCGTGGACCCGAGGTGCACACGCCACGGACCGGCGGCAGTGGCCGGCAGATCGACCGTGCGCCGGGTGCCCGGGGCGATGGTCCCGATCGGGACGAAGGCATCACCGACGACCCGTGCGCCGACGGTGACCGGTGCGGTCGAGGCGTCGACGACGACGGGGCCGCGCGTCCGGAGCTCCAGTCCACCGTCGGACGCGGCCGAGCCATTCGGGGTGAACTGCGCGCACGAACCGTCACCGACGATCGTCCCCGCCACGGTGTCCGTCACGTCGGGGCCGGCGGCACCTGCGCTCGGCGAACCGGGGGCGGCACGGAGTCGCGCCCTCAGCGCGCGCACCAGCACTGCGTCGGCCACGGCGCGGACCTCGGGCGCCTGCGCGCGCAGCTCGGCGAGCGAATCCGCCGGCGATCCGAGATCGTCGACCGCGGCGAGATATCCGCCCGCGTCGATCTGCGGTGCACGCACCGGATCGGGGCGGAACGAGGGGTCCACCCGATCGCGCGCCAGCTCGACCGCGCGGAGCTCCGCCTTCACGTGGGTCGAGGCGTCGCGCAGCCCGGCGGCACCCTGCCGGAGCTGGTCGACGTTGCCCCGCAGCGACACCGCGACCAGCGCCACCAGCACGCCGACGGCGACCACCGCACCGAGACGGCCACCGGGCACCCGCAGCCGAGGGACCAGTTCGGAGAGCGCGAGGACCACGAAGATCGCGCCCGGATAGAGGTAGCGGCTCGCGGCCGGATCGCCGAACTGGGCGCGACTGAGCGACGTGAGGATCCAGTAGCCGAGTGGCAGGGCCAGCACGGCCGCGAAGCGCGGCGAGATGCGTCGGTCGACGGCCAGGACCACGACGACGACCACGCCGAGGACGGCGAGCGGCACGCGGCCACCGTCCATCGACACCCCCATGAGCGCGCCGACGGCGGCGGACCCCATCTGCGCCGCGTTCTCGGGGACGAGGTGGAGGTTGGAGCCCTTGACCTGCGACTGCCCGTACTGCAGGTACCACACACCCCAGAGCGCGAACGGGACCAGCGGCACCCACAACCGGCGCCACGTGGCCCGCCGGAGCAGCAGCTCCAGCGTGACCGCGCCGATGAAGGGCAGACCGACGCCCGAGCACGCCACCGAGATCGCGAGCGCGATGGACGCGCCGATGTCACCGGCGCGATCGCGCCGATCGACGAACAGGAGCGCGGCGATGCCCGCGGCCATGGCGCCGGTGAAACTGATCTGGAACGGCCAGACGAGGTCCTGGAACGCGTACCCGAGGAAGAGGACGACGATCGTCGCGCTCACCGCGAACCAGAGCTGGGCGCGGCGGCGGAGGTACGCGAACAACAACATGCACGTGCCCGCGTGCACCATGACCGCGAGGACGCGGAAGGCGGTGTAACCGGTGAGGCCGAACACCGCCCACATGGCCTTGGACGCGAGGACGGGCACGAGGTTGAGGTGGCCGTTGTGGCTGGCGAGGTAGTCGTCCAGCGAGCCGGTGCGCCGGGTGAGGATCCAGCTCCAGTCGTCGAAGAACCACGTGGTCCCGCGACCGACGTGGAGGAGGAGCAGCGACGCCGCCACCGCGGCGGTCCCGACCACCAGCCACGCGACGAGCGCGCCCCGCGACCGAGGGGGCGCGACGACGGTCTCGGTCGTGGGTGGCGTCCCCGGTTCGTCGGCGACGGTCGTGTCGACCCGCACGGGCAGCTACGAGGCCGGATCGATCACGTAGTGGGTGCTCGCGTAGTACGCGTCGCCGAACGCGCGGCGCGTCGCGTGGTCCGGGAACTGGTCGAAGTACCGCGGGACCGCCCAGTCGGGGCACCAGTGTCCGACCAGCGATCGGCGCGTCGACGACTCGTCGACCACCGGAGCGCCACCGTGCGCGAGGTCGGCCGACCAGATGAGCACGTCGCCCTCGCGCGCCAGCAGGGTCCGACGCGGCATCCCGGCCGCCTCACTGCGGGCGACGAGCTCGGCCATGAAGCGGTCGTGCGCCTCGACGCCGTGGCGGCCCGGGTTCCAGCACTTGTACCCGTCGCCGAAGAGCAGTCCCTGGACCTTGTGACTGCCCTCGTAGTACGTGAGCTCGCCCGATCCCTCCTGCACGTCCTCGAGCGCGAGCCAGCTCGCGGCGAGCGCGAGTGGCGGGTCGACGACGACGTACGCGGTGTCGCGGTGGTACCCCTGCCCGCTCCCGGAATCGAAGGAGAGGCTCTGGAGCAGCAACGGCGCCGCGTCGAAGATCAAGCGGAGGAAGTGCAGCACCGGCTCCACGAAGAGGGCGCGTCGCGCCGACTCGTAGTGCACGTACGCGTCGTTGACCCGCATGCCGCGCATGTCGGTCTCCGGCTCCAGCGGCCGCCCGAAGTGGTCGCCGGGGGCGAGCACGTGGAGGCGCGCATCGCCGCGTTCGAACGCCGACCGGAGATCCGACTTGACCGCTTCGCACACGTCGGGGGGCACCGCGCCCGGGAGGATCACGTACCCGTTGTCGAGCCAATGCGTGAGCAACTCGGCGTCGCCCTCGTGCAGCTGTCCAGCTCGTCGACGACGGTCGATGACCGCGTCGACGTCGACCCGATCGGTCCAGAGGCCTTCGAACTCGCCGCGATAGCTGACGGTGGCGTGCTCGCCGTGGGCTCGGGGCAGCATCGCGTCGAGCTCCTCGCCGCTCAGTTGGCGCGCCGGGCGGCCGTCAGGTTCCGCGCGATCGGGCTCCGACGGAGCGGCGCGGCCACCCCCGAACAACCTCCGCATGGCGCGACGGTAGCCGCTGGCCCCTGCACCGCCGGCTCGGCACCGGCCACGCGCAGGAGCCGTTCGGGCCGAAACCACGCTGGTAGATTCGCCGGCATGCTTCGCTTCTCGGTCGACGAGGTCAACGCCGACCGCGTGCTCGGGTGGGCGTACGACCCCGACTCGACGCCGCAGGTCACGGTCCTCGTCGAAGGTGAGCCGGTCGGCCACGCGCAGTTGGGTGCCTTCCGCATCGACGTCGCGCGCAGCCTCGGTGACGACGGTGCGCAGCAGAGCGGGTTCGAGTTCCGCTTCCGTCCCGATCACTTCGATCGGACGCCGGGAAGCCGCGCCCGTGTCGCCGTCCGGGTGGGCGACCAGGAGGTGGCACCGACGATGGTGCCCGTGGTGTCCGAGCGTTCGGATGCGGCGATCACGGGCCCGCTCCCTCCCGACGTGCTCGAGCTGTTGGCTCGCTACCGAAGCGAGTACGCCGAGGCCGGCACGTGGGACGACGCGCTCGTCGCGGAGGGCATCGAGGACCTGCGCTTCCTGCTCGAGCGCGGGCCGCGCGCGACACCGTCGCTCCACCGCTACCTCGCCCTCGTCGCGCAGCTCTGGGTGCGCGCCCAGTTCGTCGAGACGTACTTCCCCCGCGAGAACGACGCGGCCGCGTTCGACGACAAGGACCGGTCGGGCATCCAGAACTCGGCGCTCGAGGTGTTCGCGATCGCCGTCCACCTGATCACGCTGCAGGCCCACGGCGTGACCGGACCGTTCCTCGAGTTCGGCTGCTTCAAGGGATTCAGCACCGCGATCCTGAGCGACGCCTGCCACCAGCTCGGGATCCCGATGCACGTGTTCGATTCCTTCGCCGGCCTGCCCGCGACCGATTCCGCGTACTACCGCGAGGGCGAGTTCGCCGGCTCGCTCCCCGAAGTCCGCGGCAACGTCGACGCGTACGGCCGTCCGCAACCGGTCGAGTTCCACCCCGGATTCTTCGCCGACAGCCTCGGGAGCTTCACCGAACCGAACTTCATGTGCCTCTGGATGGACGTCGACCTCGAGTCCTCGAGCAATGACGTCATGGCCGTGTTCCCGCGTCTGGATCGCCGGGGCGTGCTGTTCTCGCACGAGTGCCCGGCCGACTTCTTCACCGACACGGGCGTCCATTCGCCACGCGCACCCGAGCAGGTGATCCCACCGATCCTCGACGCCTTCGAGGCGGCCGGGCGGCGGGTCGCAGCCCGTCACATCGCCGGGCACACGGGCGCCTTCTGGGACGCCGACACCGGAATCGCGCCGCTCCCCACCCCGGCGTTGCTCGCGCTCCGCGACCTCGCGGTGTCGCGCTGAGTCGCGCGGCGAGTCAGCGCGCCGAGTCAGCGCGACCGGTCACCGAGGGCCCGGGCGTCCTCGGCCGGGCCGCGCGGCGCCGCGAGCTGGGGATAGCTGTAGGTGTCGATGACCGAGATGTCGCGTGCCGCGGCGGCCTCACTGAGGTCGCGCGCACGAGGACTCCGGTCGCGCACCACGAGCGCCTGCGGTCGTGTCCCGATCCACGCCTCCAGCTGGTCGAGCACGGGTGGGCCGTCGAGCCGCACCGACGTCTCGAAGCCACCCTGGGTGGCGAACATCGTGCGTTCGGTGGGGTCGGGTGACAGCACGAACCGCGCCTGGTCGTGGCGATCCTGCCGCGGGATCGCCGCGACCTCCACGACGTAGCCGTACTCCCGCGCGCCCCGCAGCACCAGCTCTGTCGTCGCCTCGGCGCACAGGTCGTCGAGCGTCGACGCGCGATCCCACTCGACGAGTTGGGTGCGGTACTCCGGGTACCGCACGTCGATGATCGCCTCGTTCGCCGGATCCGACGTCTCCCAGTGTTCGAGCACGCCGACCGACTTCGTCGTCGCGTTCCCGATGTGGTACACGAACGACGACGGTGCCAGCACGTTGCGGAAGCCGAACTCCTTCGCCCGCAGACACCAGTCGACCTCTTCGCAGTACCCGCGCCCGAAGATCGGGTCGAAGAGCCCGACTGCGTCGACCATCGGCACCGGCACCAGCATGCAGAACCCGACGCCGACGGGGATGTCGACCGCCCGGCCGCCGAAGTGGTGCTCGAGCAACGCGGAGACCCGGTCGACGCCGGCACGCGTGCCGAGCGTGCGCGTGGGGTCGATGTTCTCGAGCGAGAACGACGACACGTGGTTCGACCACGCGGTGACCGAGGCGATCGTCGGATCGCTCGCCGCGGTCGACACCATGCTGGGGACGAGGTTCGACGGGAACACGACGTCGGAGTTCGTGATCGCCACGTAGTCGTACCCGGCGTCCTTGGCGTGGAGCAGCGCCAGGTTCATGTTCCGGGGGATGCCCATGTTGCGCGGCGACCGGTAGTACCCCACCCCGCTGCTCTCGCACTGCTCGCGGATGGTGTCACTCCACGCGGCGTCGGGGCTGCAGTCGTCGAGCACCAGGCCGTCGACCTCACCCGGGACCAGCAGCCCAGCGAGCGACTCGATGCACGCCGGTACGAACTCCGCACCGCCGTAGACCAAGGCGGCGATCAGCGTGCGCGTCGGTGTCCCGACCGGGTCGGCCGTCACCGGCGCAGGCGCGCGCGGATCTTCGTGGAGAGCTCGGCGAGACGGAACGTCGCCGACGCACGAATCGCTCGGTTCTCGGCGTTGGCCGCGGCGAGCATCTCCTGGCTGGAGACGAGCCGTTCGCGGAGCTCGCGCACCTCGCTCAAGAGGTCGACGAGGCGTTGGGTGACGTCGATGGTGCGTGCGTTGGCGATCTCGAAGTCGCGCAACGCCTGCTCGACCGACAGCCGGTCGAGCTCGCGCTCCAGTTCCGGTCCTACGACGTCGCTGCCGGAGTTGGTCGAGAGATTCCGAGCCATCACATCACCCGTGCGCTGGTCGAGGAGAACCGGATCGTGCCCACGCTCACCGCGCCGGCCGGGCGAGCAACGCCCTGTACATGCGGACGAATTCCTCCGCGGTCCGGCGCCAACTATACCGATCGGCTGCCTGCAAGGTGGCGCTCACCTGCTCGCGTCGCAGCACCGGATCGGCCGCCAGTCGCTCGACGCAGTCGGCGAGCTCGCGCGGGTCCCAGGACGTCGCCAGGACGGGCACCTCGGCCGACGTCTCGAGCAGCGGCCCGAACCCGACGGTCACGGTGGGGCTCCCGAAGCGGGCCGCCTCGAACGGCACCAGCCCGAAGCCCTCGGCCGACGTCGGGTAGAGCACGACGGACGCGTGGCGGAAGAGCCAGTTGCGCTCACGTGACGTGACGGCCGGCAGGAAGACGACGTCGCCGTCGTCTCGGAGCTGCTGGCGTTCGGAATTGCGCGAACCACCGAAGGGAACCGACGGGCCCGCCAGGACCAGCGTCATCGCGCGCCCGCGCCGGGCGAGCTCGTGGTGCACCGCGATCGCGAGGTCGCGGTTCTTGTGCGCGTAGTCGGTGCCGACGCACACCATGAACTCGGCGCCGAGCCGACCGTCGTCGGCGAGCTCGTGCGGGAACGAGGCCGGCTCGTGTCCGCTCAGGTGCTCGGTGCCGTAGAGCACCGGGAACACGCGATCGTGCTCGACGGGGAGACGCTCGACGCTGCAAGGTCGCGGCGACGTCCTCCGAGATCGTGGTGATCCCGTCGGCGCGTCGGGCGGCTTCACGCAGCACGCCGCGGTACTGCAGCCACTCCCCCGCGGTCGCGTGGTAGCTCGCGGCGTGGTACGCGATGAGGTCGAGGATCGAGATGACCACGCGCGACGCCGGCCCGCGCGCGACGTCGACGTCGAAGTCCTTGTCAGGTTGCGCCGTGCGGTGCAACACGTCGTAGTCGGCGAAGGCGGCGTACCCGCCCACCCGGAGGTTGACGTCGATCTTGGGCTGGCCGAGCACGTTCCGCGCGTACGCGGGCATGTGACTCCCGAGCGCGACGCCGACGACCTGGACCTCGTCGAGCTTCGCGAGCAGCGTCGATGATCGCCAACGTCGTGATCTGGGCACCGGTCTCGAACGGGCCGAGGGTGGCGTCGTCGACGAGCACCCGCAAGCCGAAGGCCTTGACGCGCGCCGACCTGGTCGCCAGCGCCAGCGGGGTCTCGCGCGACGCGGCCTCGGCTTCGAACGCCGGCAGGAGCTGGGGATGGCGCCGCACCAGCCACTCGCGGTCCCCGACGCTCATCCAGGTCGTCCGCAGCGGATCCCCGGGCGTCGGCGGCCGGAACACGAACGTCTCGGGATCGAGGAGGTCGACGAAGCCCCGTTCGCGACACCGCATCGAGAAGTCGGCGAGGACACCACCGATCTCGACACCGGGGGGTGGGGCGTCGAGTCCGCCGACGGCGGTCAGCGCGACGTCGGACAGCATCACCGCGGCGCCGGCGGCGTACGGCACGGGGCACGGCTCGGTGACCGGATCGAGCTCCCGGAACCGGCGCGTCAACGAGTCGTGGTCGAACCCGGGGGGTGCGGCCGGCGTCGGCTGGTTCGACGGGAAGCTCAGCGGTCCGGCGTCGTTCGAGAAGAACGACACCGTCGCGCGGCGCAGATCGTCGACCAGGATCCGTTCGGCGCGCTCGATCGCGTCGGCGGGCACCAGCGCGGCGTCGGTGACCGCGAAGATGTGGGTGCGTCGCTTCGACCAGACCGTGTCGATGGCCTCGCGGGCATCGCCGGCGACGATCGTCTCCACCGGCAGCTCGGCGAATTCCGCCAGCGCGGCTTCGTCGCGCGCGGCGACGACGACATCGCGCCCCCGCGGACGGAGGAGATCGTGGACGGTGGCGACGTAGCGACGCTCGTCGCCGTGCACGTAGACGACGACGGTGGTCGCCCCGCCGGTTTCCCGGTCGTCGTTCGGGGGCGGTGCGTCGGTCATCAGGAACGAGACCAGGTGCGGGCCATGACCATGCGCACCCGCGACCCGGCCTTGCGCACCATCGTCTTGAGCTCGCCGCGCTTGAGGTGGCCGGCGAACGTGCGCACGTCTTCACGCCAGTGGACCATGCGCAGCGGCCGGGTGACCTGCGACCGGCCGGTTCCCACCAGCTCCGCCATCTCGGGGAGCACGAGGTCAGGCGCACGCCGGGGCGACCGGCAGAACTGCACCAACGGTTCGAGCACGTGCGACCACCGGAACTCGTCGGCGAGCTCGGTGGCGGCGCTTCGACAGCGCGCGCTGGCGTCGGCGTCCGAGAGGAGTAGGAACAGCGCCTCTTCGAGCGCGTCGACGTCCTCGGCCGGGACGGTACGACCGATCCCCCGCTCCTCGATCACGTCCGCGAACGAGTCGCCGCCCGTGGCCACGACGGGGAGCCCGGCCCACAGGTAGTCGAGGATGCGGGTGCGGAACGAGAACTCCGTCTCGACGTGGTCGAGGTGGGTGCTCACGCCGACGTCGCACTCGAGGAGGTAGTTCTGGCGGTCCTCGTACTCGACCCAGCCCTCGTTGAAGAACACGTGCGTGTCGGTGAGCCCCAGCTCGTCGGCGAGCTCCTTTGTTCGCACCGCCATGCGCATCTCGGGCACGTGGGGGTTCGGGTGCTTCATCCCGAGGAAGTACAGCCGCACCTCGGGGAGGCGGGCCCGCAGCTTGTCGACCCGCGGAGCAGCGAGATCGGGTCGAACCAGTTGTAGACGCCGCCACCCCAGAGGATGATCTTCGAGTCGTCGTCGATGCCGGGAACGACGCCCCGCAGCACGTTCCGCGTGTGCAGCGGCACGTTGTCGCTCACACCGAACGGGACGATCTGCAGGAGGTTCTCGAGGCTCTCGCCGTCGTCGTAGGTGACCGGGTTGATGCGACCGACGGCCGCGAGCTGACCGAGCCAGAAGTCGCGCTGCTTTGCGCTAGCACACAAGAACAGGTCACCCCGCGCGAGCTGCTCGTTGAGCACGTCGGTTGCGGAACGCACCACGTTGCGACGGTCGGCCTGGACGAGATCGCGGGTCTGCTCGAGCTGCTCGAGGTGGAACGGGTCGTAGATGTCGGCGACCACGACCTTGCTGGACTTCGCGATCGCCGGGTTCTCGAACATGATGTAGCCCTGGAAGATGACGATGTCGCACCAGTTGACGAGCTTGTGGAACTGGTGCCCGTTCACCTTGCGGACCCGGAAGTCGGGATGCGTCAGGTCCTCGCACTTCGTGGTGCTCACGAGCTCCACGTCGTGCTCGCGGGACAGCGCCCGCGCGATCTGCCAGGCGCGGATCGCGGGGCCGGCCATGGCCGGCTGCAGTGAGTCGCCGGTGGCCACGAGGATCCGCCGCCGTGCCGGGAAATTGTCCTCGACGCCGAAGGCGGACACCGCAGCAGCGTACCGGTGTCCGAAGGCGCGGAGATCGGAGTTGGGGAGGAAGGGCTGGCGGAACAACGGCAGGATCTCGGCGTCGGCTCGTCGCCGTGCCCCCTGGAGCTCGCGCCGCGTGGCGGTGAGGTCGTCGAGCTCCGAGAGGAAGGCGTCGACCGCGAAGGGCCCGGCGAGCGTCTCCTTGTGGACGAAGGCCGTCGTCGGCTCGTCGGCGACGGCCTTCGAGACCTCGAGCATGTGCGGATCGTCGCCGCCGCGGACGACGCTGCGCCCGATGGTCAGCGTGAGCGCGGCCGGCAGGACGGCGCGCAGGTTCTCGTCGTCGTAGTTCTTGTAGATCGTGAACAGCGCGTTGCGCTCGAGCAGGTAGTGCTCGCGCCACGACCCGACGGTCGACATCGACCCGTGGTGCCGGTGGTAGACGAACGACGCGGGGACGTACCGGACCTCGTACCCGAGGAGCCAGAGGCGCCACCCGAGGTCGACGTCCTCGAAGAACATGAAGTAGCGCTCGTCGAAGCGACCGACCCGATCGAACACGCCGGCATCGATCACCATCGCCGCACCGGAGGCGAACAGCACGTCGGCTTCCTCGTTGTGCGCGGCCACGTCGGGGTCGCCGGCGTGCATCTTGAACCCGTGTCCGTAGAACGACATCGACGCGGCGGCGAAGTCGATCTCGGTGCCTTCCCAGTCGAGCACCCGGCTGGCGACGCACGCGACCCCGGCGCGCCGCTCGAGCGTCGCGACCGCGGCGATGAGCCAGTGGGCGTCGGGACGGGCGTCGTTGTTGAGGAACGCCAGGTAGGTGCCGGTCGCCGCCGCGGCCGCCCGGTTGCATCCACCCGCGAACCCGAGGTTCTTCTTCGACTCGATGAGCGTGACGTCGGGTGCGGCGGCGCGGATGCGCTCCACGCTCCCGTCGCCAGACGCGTTGTCGACGACGATGACCTCGAGGTGCTCACGGGGCCAGTCGAGATCGGTGAGCCCTTCGACGCACGCGATGGTGTCGTCGGCGCCGCGGTAGTTGACGATGATCACCGACACGCGGCTCGTGGCCGCGTTCACGCGAGGCCCTGGACGCCGAGCCCGTCCCACACGCCACCCAGCGAGATCACGCCGCCGCTCTCCTCGGGCGTGCCCCGCTCGACGTCGAAGCGGATCGACCGGTGCCGGCAGTCGTACATGTGCATGCACGCGTAGTCGGAGATCGATGCCCCGATGTCGTAGGTGCCCGGCACGAGCAGCAACCGGTCGACGTGGAGCTCGAGCGTGCCGGTGCCGTCGATGCGGTCGGCGGTGTACCCGTTGTCGCGCGTGTTCGGCGACGTCACGTGCATGCCTTCGAGGGTGTGGATCGCGAACGAGAACACGGGCTTGTCGATCGCTTGATTGGCGCGGTACGTGAGGCGGAACGTGACCTGATCGCCGGTGCGCACCGACGTGACCGATCGACCGTGGGCGTCGATGAGCTCGATGTCGTGGATGGTCACCTCGCCGGAGCCCCAACGGGTTCCGTGCGTGCCGTCGTCGACCCGGTCCTCGTGCACGTCGCCGAGGTACGCGTCGACGACCTCGCCCGATGGGCCGACCGCAACCAGCGCACCGTGCTCGAGCAGCGCGAGCTGGTCGCACAGTGTCCGCATGGTGCCGAGCGCGTGGGACACGACGACGATGGTCTTGCCGCTCTCCTTCAGCTCGGCGAACTTCTCGTTGCACTTCCGCTGGAATTGCTCGTCGCCCACGGCGAGCACCTCGTCGACGAGCAGGATGTCGGGGTCGACGTTGATCGCCACCGAGAAGCCCAGGCGCACGTACATGCCCGAGGAGTAGTTCTTCACCGGTGAGTCGATGAACTCGGTGAGACCGGCGAAGTCGACGATGTCGTCGAAGCGCGCGTCGAGCTGCTTCTTCGACATGCCGAGGATCGCGCCGTTGAGGTAGACGTTCTCGCGCCCGGAGAGCTCGGGATGGAACCCCGCGCCGAGCTCGAGCAGCGCGGAGATCTTGCCCGTGCTCGTGATCGCGCCCCGTTCGGGTCGCAGGATCTTGGCGATGCACTTCAGCAGGGTGCTCTTGCCGGAGCCGTTCTCGCCGATGAGGCCGAAGGTGGAGCCCTGCTCCACCTCGAACGAGACACCTTTGAGCGCGTCGAATTCCTTGTAACGGGCGCGCCGACCGCGCATGACCGCCGCCTTCAGCGACTGGTTGCGCTCGTCGTAGAGGCGGAACTTCTTCCAGACGTCGTCGACCACGATCGCCGCGCCCACCGTCAGACCTCCTCGGCGAGTCGGCGGTCGAGCTTGCCGAACACCCAGTAGCCCACCAGCAACATGCCGATCGCCCACATCGAGATGTACGCGAGGTCCCAGAGTGGTGGGAAGCGCAGGTCGTAGAGCACGTCGCGGAACGCGCCCACGAAACGCACCAGCGGGTTGAGCGAGTAGATCCGCAACAGTGGGATCTCGACGCCGAACACGGTCGCGTGCACGGGCACGAACCGGATCGGGTAGACGATCGGCACGGTGTAGAAGATCACCTGCAGCGCGATCGCGATCAGGTACTGCACGTCGCGGAAGTAGACGTTGCACACCGACAGCACGAGCGCGCACCCGAAGACGAATACCGCTTCGATCGCGATGAGCAGGATCATCACCGGGATCCAGGGCAGGACCATGTTGCCGGCAAGGAGCAGGATGGCGCAGAGCACGCCCATCTCGATGAGCATCGTGACCACCAACGAGGCGGTGCCCGACACCACGAGGAGCTCGCGGGGGAAGTACACCTTCTTGATGAGGTTGCCGTTGCCGACGATCGAACCCAGCCCCATGTTGAGGCCGTTCTGGAACAGGTTCCACGGGACGAGCGCGCACAGCAGGAACAGCGCGAACGAGTGCAGGCCGCTCGGGTGCCCGGTCGGGGGGTCGATCTTCAGGAAGTAGCTGAAGACCAGCGAGTAGATCGCCACGGTCGCCAGCGGGTTGAGCAGCGACCACGTCCAGCCGAGGACCGACTTCTTGTAGCGGCCCCGTAGCTCGCGGAGCGTGAGATTGATCGCGAGATCGTGCGTACCCGCGAACTCCTGCAAGCGAGACATTGCTCCCTCACGCTACCGGACCACCCTGGTGGAACTCCGGACGAGTCAGCCCAGCAGTGCCCGCGGCAGGAGGTCCATGCCGAATCCGGTGAGGATCGCGAGATACATGAGCCCCGTCGCTGCCATCACGGCCGAGTACGAGCGCTCCTTGAGCGCGAACCAGGTGGCGACGACCAGGCCGATGGTGGTGACCGACGCGACCACCCACATCCAGCCCATCAGCCCGCCGTAGCCGTCGTCGACGCTGCCGTTCAGCACCGACACCATGCCGACCGGGATCAGGTAGACGACGAGCTCGAAGGGCCAGAGCGCACCCACCGCCTTGACCATCTCCTTGATCGGGTCACGGCCGAGGCCGGGCTGCACCAGGTACCAGTGCCCGAGGAGCATGGCGTCGGACACGGCACCGAGGAAGCACGCCCCCACCACCAGGCGAGCGAGGCTCAGCGCGTAGTCACCGCCGACGAACGACGCGGCCCCGAAGAGCCCGACGACGCCGAGCACCGGCGCGAGCAGGTCGAGACGGGGATCGAACTCCGGCAGCGGTTCGTGATCGTCGTCGGGATCGACCCGGCCCGTCATCGCCGCGACCCGCGCCGTGCGCCGCTCGCGCGTCTCCTGCTGCCCACGCACACCCGCGGCCCGGCGCACGTACGACTGGAGCAGAGCGACGCCCGCGGCGAGCGCCATCAGCGCGGTGGCCACGTTGCGGATCAGCGCGCCGGTCCCCTCGTCGCCCGCGCCCGACACCACGGACAGGATGGCCATCACGCCGTAGGAGATGCGGAGCAGCCAGCCGTACCCGATGCCCACCTCGCGACGACGGGTGGTGACCCAGCAGAACAGGAGCCCACCGGTGGCCCACTGCGCGAGCAGGGTCGCGAGGTCGAGCTGCATCGCTAACCGACGATCGCGAGATCGCGTGCCGCGTGGTTGAGTCGCTCGGGGCCGGCGTCGGTCGCGACCACGATGTCCTCGAGCCGGAGCCCGAAGCGACCCGGCACGTAGATGCCCGGTTCCACGCTGAACGCGTGCCCGGCGACCAGCGGCGTCGCGTTGCCCGAGACCACGTACGGATCCTCGTGGGCCTCGGTGCCGATGCCGTGACCGGTGCGGTGCACGAAGAAGTCGCCGTAGCCGGCTTCGGTGATCACCGCGCGCGCCGCAGCGTCGACCGCTTCGCAGGGAGTGCCGACGGTCGCGGCTTGCACGCCGGCCTCTTGCGCGGCGAACAGCACCTCGTAGGCCTCGCGCACCTCGGCGTCGAC
This sequence comes from uncultured Actinomycetes bacterium, assembly GCA_963756895.1. Classification (GTDB taxonomy): domain Bacteria; phylum Actinomycetota; class Acidimicrobiia; order IMCC26256; family DASPTH01; genus DASUAS01. The sequence continues at coordinate 741,028 of CAVWPI010000007.1, forward strand.
CTCGCCGACGACGAACATGCGCGTGATGTCGGAGCAGTACCCGTGCATCGTGCCGCCGAAGTCGCAGAGCACGACGTCGCCGTCGACGATCACGCGATCGCTCGGGTCGTGGTGCGGGCTGGCCGCGTTGGCCCCCGCGGCCACGATGGCGAAATTGGCGCGCTCGTGACCGCCTTCGAGCATGCGCTCCACCAACTCGCGGTGCACCTCGAGCTCGGTGCGGCCCGCGAACGGGCGGTCGCGCATGGCCTGCGCGACGTCGTCGACCACCGTGGCGGCGGCGCGCAGGGCCGCGATCTCGGCCACGTCCTTCACGACGCGGAGCGGACCGGTGACGTCGGTGGCGCGCCGGAACTCGACGTCGGGCAGCGCGCGCTGCAGGTCGAGCACGAACCGCGCCCACGTGTGATCGCCGATCGCGGCCGACGTGGTGTCGGGCGCGAGTCCCACGACGAGGCCGGCCACGATCTCGATCGGATCGTCGGTCTCGTCCCAGGTGAACAGCTCGAACGCGTCGGGCTGCTCGACGACGCGCGGCGCCTCGAGCGTGGGTACGACCAGCACCGCGTCGGCGTCGACCGGGACGACGAGCATGGTCAGCCGCTCGAGCGGCATCGCCTCGTACCCGGTGAGGTATGGGAGGTCGGCGCCGGTGGAGAGCAGCAGGACGTCGACGCCGAGCTCCCGCATGCGCGCCCTCGCGCGATCGAGACGCTCGACGTACACGTCAGCTGACCTGGGACGGTTCCGTCGCCGCGCTTGGCGTGGTAGCTGGAGCGGACGAGCGGTCCGGCTTCGACGTGACGGAATCCGAGGCTCTCCGCGTAGGCACCGAGCTCTGCGAACTCATCGGGCGTCCACCACCGGGCGACCGGCAGGTGCTGGGGCGACGGTCGCAGGTACTGGCCGAGGGTGAGCACGTCGACGCCGACGTTGCGCAGATCGGCGATGGCGCCGCGCAGCTCGTCGGCCGTCTCACCCATGCCCAGGATGATGCCCGATTTCGTGAGCTGACCTGCATCCGAGGACCGCGCCAGGAGCGCGAGGAGCGCGCGTACGCCGCCGACGGTCGCGCCGCACGGTGGAGGCGGGCCACCGTCTCGAGGTTGTGGTTCAGGACGTCGGGGCGGGCGGCGTAGATCACGTCGAGGGCGGCGGTCGACCCCTTGCAATCGGGGATCAGCACTTCGACCTTCGTACCGGGGCTGAGCGCACGGATCGCCGCGATGGTGGCCGCGAACCCGGCCGCCCCACCGTCGGGGATGTCGTCGCGGGCGACGCTGGTGATGACCGCGTGCTCGAGCCCGAGGGTGGCGACGGCGTCGGCGACCCGGCGGGGCTCGTCGGGATCGAGCGGGAGCGGCTTGCGGGTGTCGACGAGGCAGAAGCCGCACGCCCGCGTGCACCGGTCGCCCAGGATCATGAACGTGGCCGTGTGGTCGGCCCAGCACTCGTAGATGTTGGGACAGCCCGCTTCCTCGCACACGGTGTGGAGGTCGAGCTGCTGCACGAGGCGCTTGGTCTCACGGAAGTTGGCGCCGAGGTCGGCCTTCACCCGCATCCACTCGGGACGACGGGTACCGGGGCCGTCGACCGATTCCTGCACCCCGGCCTCGGCCAGGCGACCCAGGAGCCGGACCGGCGCGCCGCACCGACGCATTGGCCGACGCATTGGCCGACGCGTTGCCCGACGTGGCGACGTCGTCGCTCCCCATCGCGGCGCGGGTGAACACGCTGAGGTCGTCGGGGTGCTCGCGCCAGACGACGTCCTGCCGCTCGAGCGCCGACGCTCCGAAGCGAGCCGAGAACTGCGCGACGACCGCGTCGACGACGGTGCGCAGCTCCGGCGCCTCGCCGAGCACCGCGGCCATCGACGTGACGCCGCGTTCGCGGATGCCGCACGGCACGATGTGGTCGAACATGGCGAGGTCGGGGTCGACGTTGAGCGCGAACCCGTGACGGGTGCGCCCCCGTGCCACCTTCACGCCGATGGCGGCGATCTTCTCGTCGCCCACCCACACCCCGGTGTACCGCGGCTCGCGGTGCGCCTCGATGCCGAAGCCCGCGAGCGCGCCGATGAGCACGTCCTCCAGCAGGCGCACGTACGCCACGACGTCGCGGAGGCCGTCGCGCCACTCGGGCAGGGTCACGACCGGGTAGCCGACGAGCTGACCGGGGCCGTGGTACGTGACGTCACCGCCGCGGTCGACGTGCGCCAGCTCGGCGCCGACCGAGGCCGGTGGCACGAGCACGTGCGCCGGATCGGCCGTGCTGCCGAGCGTGTAGACGTGCGGGTGCTCGAGGAGGAGCAGGTAGTCGTCGGACGCGCGCTCGTGCAGCGCCCGCTGCAGGCGGTCGGCCTCCCCGTAGGGCACCCGACCGAGCCAGCGCGCCCGCAGCATCAGTCGAGCTCGTCTTCCCAGTTGTGCTGCTCGAGCACGCTGCGCATGCCTCGCAGGAACGCGGCCGCGTACGCACCGTCGAACGCGCGGTGGTCCCACGTGAGCACGAGCAAACCGGTGTGGTGGATGGCGATGGTGTCGTCGCCGTCGGGTCCGGTCACGACCACCGGCCGCTTCTTGATGCCGTCGGTCGACAGGATCGCGACCTGGGGCTGGTTGATGATCGGCAACGTGGCGTAGGTGCCGAACGGGCCCGGGTTGGTGATGGTGAACGTGCCGCCGAAGACGTCGTCGGGCACCAGCTTCTTGGACCGGGCACGGTCGGCGAGGTCGTGGACCTCACGCGCGATCAGGCGCAGGCGCTTGCCGTCGGCGTCGCGGATCACCGGTGCGACGAGACCTTCGAAGTCGAGGTCGATCGCAATCGAGAGGTTGACGTCGTGGTGGACGATCAGCGCATCGTCGCCGACGCTCGCGTTGACCTTCGGGAAGTCGTGCACGGTGTCGGCGAACGCGCGCGCGATGAACGGGAGGTAGGTGAGCGAGAAGCCCTCGGTTGCCTTCCACGCTTCGCGGTGCGCGGCCCGCACGCGTTCGACGCGCTCGAAGTCGACTTCGATCGACGTGTACACGTGGGCGCTGGTGGCGAGCGATTGCACCATGTGCTCGGCGGTACGGCGACGGATGTTGTCGAACGGGATGACCTCGTCCGCGCGCGACCCGTGCCGTTCCCGGAGTGGCGGGAGCTACGGGACGCCCGGCGACAGGGACCGCGGGCCTGGGAGCCGGTGCGGGTGCTGCGGGCGTGGGGGCCGGTGCGGGTGGCGGAGGACTCGCGGGCGCGGGTGGGGCGGGTGATGCGGCGGGCGCCGAGGGAGGAGTCGACGCGGGTGACTGCTGCGCGGCGTCGAGCACGTCCTTGCGGGTGATGCGCCCGCCGGGGCCACTGCCCTGGATGGTGGACACGTCGAGCCCGCGCTCGGCGACGAGGCGGCGCACGATCGGCGACGTCAGCGTGCTGTCGCTCTGCCCCTCGCCCGCGTCGGCGGGGGTGCCGGGGGCACTGTCGGGGGCAGTGTCGGTGTCGGGGGCGGGTTCGGCGCTGAAGGAGATCGGGGGTGCCGACACCGCGGCCGGCTCGGGCTCGGGCTCGGGCGTGGGCTCGGGCTCGGGCTCGGGCTCGGGCTCGGGCTCGGGCTCGGGCGCGGGCGCCTCGGCGACCGGCTCAGGCGTCTCGGCGACCGGTTCGGGTGCGGGTCCGGGCGCCGCGGGCGCGTCGCTCGCGGGCGCGTCGGCTGCCGGCGCGGGGGCTCCGGCCGCGTCGCCGACCACCGCCAGGCGCGTGCCGACCTCGACCGTCTCGCCCTCGGGCACGAGGATCTCGGTGACCGTGCCGCCGGTGGGCGCCGGCACCTCGGAGTCGACCTTGTCGGTGGAGACCTCGAACAAGGGCTCGTCGGCGTCGACGTGCTCGCCGACCTGCTTCAGCCAACGCGTGATGGTGCCTTCCGTGACCGTCTCCCCCAGCTGGGGCATCGTCACGTCCACTGCGTACTCCTCGGGTGGGGTGGTCGGGGATTCGGTGTGACTAGTGGAGCGAGCGACCGGTGAGCGCGAGCGCAGCTTCGCCGAACACCTCGCTCAAGGTGGGATGCGGATGGATCAGCGCGGCGATGTCGGCGGCGTTGGCCTCCCAGTTCACGCTGAGGTACCCCTCGCCGAGCAACTCGGTGGCCCACGGTCCGGCGAAGTGCGCACCCAACAGGAGACCGTCCGCGTCGGTGACCAGCTTCACGAGGCCCTCGGTGTCGCCGAGGATCATCGCCCGGGCGTCACCGGCGAACCGGTGCGTCGTGACCTGGACGTCGTGACCCCGCTCGCGTGCCTGCTCCTCGGTGAGACCGCACCAGGCGACCTCGGGGTGCGAGTACACGACCCAGGGGACCTTCTCGTAGTCGATCGGCGTGACCGGCTCGCCGAGGATCGTCTTCACGATCACGATGGCCTCCGCGAACCCGACGTGCGCCAGCGCGGGCGTGTCGACCACGTCGCCCGCCGCGAACACACCGGGCACGGTGGTGCGCATCTCGCCGTCGACCACCACGAAGCCCCGGTCGTCGATCTCAACGCCCGAGGCTTCGAGCCCGAAGCCACCGCTGCGCGGCGCCCGACCGACCGACACGATGATCTTGTCGACGACGACGGACTTCTCCCCCGCGTCGGTCTCCCACGTGACCGTGAGCTCGGTGGCGCCTTCGATCCCGGTGACCCGCGCCGAGGTGTTGACGCTGATCCCGCGCTTCTTGAACGAGCGGGCGACGACGTTGCCGGCGTCGGTGTCGGTGGCGGCGAGGATGCGCGGCAGCGCCTCGATGATGGTGACCTCGCTGCCCATGTCGGCGAGCATCGACGCGAACTCGGCGCCGATCACCCCACCGCCGATGATGGCGACGCGCGCGGGCAGGTCGTCGAGCTCGAGCACGTGGTCGGACGACAGCACCCGGGCGCCGTCGAAGTCGAGGCGCGGCAGCGAACGCGGGTAGGAACCGGTGGCCAGCACCAGGTTGGCGCCCTCCACCTCGGTGCCGTCGGCGAGTCGCACCCGGTGCGCGGCCGCGTCGGCGACCTCGCCGCGCTGGCCGAACACGGTGACCTTGCGCCCCTTCAGGAGGGTCTCGAGGCCCTTGGTCAGCCGGTCGACGACCTCGCGCTTGCGGGCCTGCGAGCGGGCCAGGTCGAGCGAGGGGGCCCCGGCGTCGATGCCGAAGTCGGGAGCCCGCTGGATCGTGCGCAGCACCTCGGCCGTCTGGAGAAGCTCCTTGGCCGGGATGCAACCCCGGTGCAGGCACGTCCCGCCGACTCGACCCTCTTCCACGAGTGCGACGTCGAGCCCCGCCGCCGCGCCGTAGAGCGCGGTCGCGTAGCCCGCCGGACCGCCACCCAGGATCACGACGTCGAATTGCTCGGCCAGGACGGCCACCTCCTCGAGTTCACCGGCGCGGCGCAGGAGCGCCCCACCCGGCGATCAATTGCGGAATCCCGCCATTCTTCCAGGCGGAACCCCGATTTCGGTCATTGCGTTCCCGAACATTCACTCGACCCCTTCCCGACCGGCCTTGACCAGCACGGTCGGGCCGCCCCGGATCACCGGGCGAGCAGGATCTGTACCGCGCCGGCGGTGAGGATCGCCACCCCGGTCAGCGCCGCGAGGATGAGGAGGGTCCGGGTGCTCATCGGGCCCAATCCTCGCGCCCGGCGTCCGTCCGCTGGTACCCGGGGCGCCGGGGTCGCGCCGATATGCTGACTCGCCGGGCATCGCCGGGCCGGCGAAGTGCCCACGTTCCAGGCCACCGCCTTCCCGGACCCCATCCCGGACCCATCCCGGACCCGTCGCGAGAGAGCATGTCGCAGCGCGCACAACGACTCATCGAAGCCGCTCGCAAGCTGCCGGTCCCCGAGGGGACCTACGCCGTCGGCCTCGGACTCCTGATCTCGGGCATCACCGCGTACGGCTTCCAGATCCTCGCGTTCAAGGGGCTCACGAAGTCGGAGTACGCGGCCCTCAACGGGCTCTGGATCCTCGTGTTCGTCGTCGCGCCGGGGTTCTTCCTGCCGTTGGAGCAGGAGGTCGGCCGCGCGGTCGCCGACCGCCGCTCGCGTCTGATCGGCGGCGGACCGGTGGTGCGCAAAGCGGCACAAGCGGGCCTGATCCTCGCCCTGTCGCTGATGGCGCTCTCGGTCCTCGGCTTCGAGGCGTTCGGGTTCACCGACCGGCTCTTCCACGGCCAGGAGGTGCTGCTCGTCTGCTTCGTGATCGCGCTCGGCACGTACGCGGTGCAGCACATCACGCGCGGCACGCTCTCGGGCAACGGCCGCTTCGGGCCCTACGGCATGATCCTCGGCGCCGAGGGCGTGTTCCGGATCCTGCCCGTGATCGTGGTGTACGCCGCCGGCGTCGACGACCTGCTCTGGTACGGCCTGGCGCTGGCGATCCCGCCCGTCCTGGCCAGCATCGTCTCGGTGTGGGGCCAGCGCGGGCTGCATGGAACCCGGCCCCGACGCCGAGTGGTCGGAGCTCTCGACCAACCTCACGCTCCTGTTCCTCGGGTCGCTCGCCGCCCAGGCCCTGAGCTACGCGGCCGCCCTCGGCGTGCTGGTGCTGGCGCAGGGGAAGGCGGAGCGGGATGCGGCGGCCGACTTCATCGTCGGGTTCTTCATCGCCCGCATCCCGATCCTCCTCTTCCAGGCCATCCAGGCCGCACTGCTCCCGAAGCTCGCCGCGCTCTCCGGCGCCGGGAAGCACGCCGACTTCCGCTCGGGCCTCAAGAAGCTGGCGATGATCGTGGTCGGTGTCGGCGTGCTCGGCGTCATCTGCGGCGCCACCATCGGGCCGACGGTCGGCGAGATCCTCTTCGGCGACAAGTTCAACCTCGGCAGCCGCGACCTCACGCTCCTGTTCCTCGGCAGCGCGGCCTTCATCCTCGCCCTCACCCTGGCGCAGGCGTTGATCGCGCTGCTCGGCCACGGGCGCGCGCTGATCGCGTGGGCGGTCGGACTCGTCCTGTGCGTCGGGGTCATGGCGCTGGGCAGCTCGGCCACCATCGACGACCTCTTCCTCCGGGTGGAGCTCGGGTACCTCGCCGGCTGCCTCGGCGCCGCGGTGATGATGACGATCTTCCTGATCGCCCGCTTGCGTTCGCAAGAGGGCGACCTGAGCGTGCTCATCGAGGCCATCGAGCACGAGCCGCTCGAGATCTGATCCCGCGGCCCACTCGATGATGCGCCTGGCGCTCGACGGCACCCCGCTGCTCGGGTTCCGCTCCGGCATCGGTGAGGTGGTGGCCGGGATCGCCCACGAGCTGGCGCGCCGGCCCGACGTCGAGCTGGTCGCCTACGCGCTCACGCTGCGGGGACGCAACGAACTGGCCGCGAGCCTGCCCCCGGGAACTCGGTCGGCCACCCGGCCCTACCCGGCGCGCCTCGTGCGTCAGGCGTGGCTGCACAGCGAGATGCCGGGCATCGAGCGCTGGACGGGGCCCGTCGACGTGGTCCACGGCACCAACTACGTCGCACCGCCGACGAAGGCCGGTGAGGTGGTGTCGGTGTACGACCTCGGGTTCCTGCGCTACCCCGAGTTCGTGGCCGCCGACGCGCTCGACTACCCCGAGCTGCTCCGGCGCGCGATCCGACGCGGCGCGTGGATCCACACCACCAGCGACTTCGTGCGCGACGAAGTGGTGGCGACGTTCCCGGTACCTGCCGAGCGGGTCGTGCGCGTGTACCCGGGTGTGCCCCCGGTCCGCGGCGGTGACGCGGCGAACGGCCACGCGCTCGGCGGGAACGACGCGGTACGTGCTCGCGGTCGGGACCATCGAGCCGCGCAAGAACTACCCGGTGCTGGTACGGGCGTTCGACGCGCTCGCCGCCGACGACCCCGACCTCCGGCTCGTGGTCGCCGGGCACGCGGGGCTGGGGCAGCGCCGACTTCGACGCCGCGCTCACCGCCGCCAGCCACTGCGACCGTGTGCACACGCCCGGGTACGTGTCGGCCGCCGACCGCGCCGACCTGCTCGCAGGCGCCTCGGTCCTCGCCTTCCCCTCGCACTACGAGGGGTTCGGCTTCCCGCCCCTCGAGGCCATGGCCGCCGACATCCCGGTGGTGGCGACCCGCGCCGGTGCCGTCCCCGAGGTCGTCGGCGACGCCGCACTCCTGGTCGATCCCGACGACGCCGACGCGCTGGCCGACGCGTTGCGGACGGTGCTGACCGACGACGCCACCCGACGCGAGCTCGTCTCGCGGGGCCGCGCACGACACGACGCGTTCTCGTGGGACCGGACGGTCGACGGTCTCCTCGAGTCTACCGGACGGTGCGCGGGTGAAGGCGGTCGTCACCGGCGCACGGGGCTTCGTCGGGAATCATCTGACGCGCCACCTCACCGCCCGCCACGTCGACGTCGTGTCGCTCGACGTCGGCGACTCGCAGCCGGTCGACATCACCGATCGCAATGCGGTGGCCCGCCGCATCGCGGAGGAGTCACCCGAGGTCGTGTACCACCTCGCGGCGCGCAGCCACGTCGGCGCGTCGTGGACCGACGGCGACCTGCTCACGCAGGTGAACGTCGACGGCACGCGCGCGGTCGTCGACGCATGCGTCGCCGCCGGCGTCGCGCGCGTCCTCGTCGTCGGCAGCGCCGAGCAGTACGGCACCGTCGACCCCGACGCGATCCCGGTCGGCGAGCGGACCGCGTGCCGACCGGTCAGCCCGTACGGGAAGAGCAAGGTCGCCGCGGAGGCGGTCGCGCTCGACGCGTACCGGACGCACGGACTCCCGGTCGTGTGCACGCGTGCGTTCAACCACACCGGCCCGGGCCAGTCGCAGGCATTCCTCGTCCCCGGTCTGGCCGCTCGCATCGTCGCGGCGGAGCGCGACGGGACCGACGAGATCACGCTCGGCAACGGCGACCCGATCCGCGACTTCAGCGACGTGCGCGACGTCGTGCGCGCGTACGCATTGCTCGCGGAAGGCGGTGTCGCCGGCGAGGTCTACAACGTGTGCTCGGGCCGCGGCGTGCGCGTCGGTGACCTCGCTGCGCAGCTGATCGCTCGCGCTCGACGTCCACTGCGCGTCGTCACCGCGACCGACCTCGTGCGCGCGGTCGACGTACCGGTGCTCGTGGGCGACCCGGGCAAGCTCGTCACCGCAACCGGTTGGCAGCCGGAGCACTCGCTCGACGACACCCTCGACGCCGTCCTCGCCGCCGCGCGGACGGCCTGACGCGCCCTTCCCCGTCGCTCGCTTCCGCTCGCTCCGTCCCAGGCGGCGGGCCGGGCGGAGCCCGCTCCCGCTCGCCGCTGGAGAGGAAGATCGAGCGGAGTCGCGCTCGGGCTGCTGCTCGGGACCTGACGGGCGAGCCAGCCCAGGAGGGTGGCGATGGCGCGCGGATCGTGACGCAGGCGGTGGCCCGCGCCCTGCACCAACCGCAGCTCCGAGTTGGGCCGGCCGGCGTCGGCGAGGGCGCGGGCGTCCTCGACCGGCACCTCGACGTCCTCCACCCCGTGCAGCACGAGCAGCGGACGACGATCGAGGCGCTTCGCCGCCGCGATGGCGTCGACCCGTCCGATGTCGCGCACCCAGCGGGTCGAGTCGGCCGGAAACCCCTCGCTGCGGATCATGCCCATCGGCAGCGCGTGCCCGAGCAGGCGACCGGGATCCTGCGCCCAGTCGCGCAACGTGCTCGGCGACGCGATCGTCGCCACCCCGCGCACCAGGTGGTCGTCGGCCGCGGCGCAGACCGCGAACGTCCCACCGTGCCCGAAGCCCGCGATCCACACCCCGCGCACGTCGGGACGCGCGTGCAGCGCCGCGCACGGCGTTGCGCAGGTCGTCGAGCCAGCCGTGCGCGGAGAAGTCGCCCTCCGACGTGCCGGTGCCGCGGAAGTTGAAGGTGAGCACCGTCCACCCCGCCTCGTTCGCGATGTGGTCGGCGAGGTCGGGATAGGTGGTGCCGACGGTCGCCGCGCCGCGCGGTGGGTTGGGGAGGCCGTGGCAGAGCACGAGCCCGAGGCTCGGCACCGGCGGGTTCGGGACCGCCACGTGGGCGGACAACTTGAGGTCTCCGGACAGGATCGTGTCGTCCATGGCCCGCCTATTGTGGGCACATGGCAGCCTCCTGCAAGGAATGGGCCGCGGTGGTCGCACGCGCTGCTCGAGGGTGAGCAGATCCTCGACGTCCGCAAGGGCGGGATCCGCGAGGACGGACGCCACTTCTCGGTGCAGTCCACACGCTTCTGGCTGTACCCCACCGCCGAGCACCAGAAGGCGGAGCTGCTCAAGGAGCCGTACCGCCACTGGATCGAGCTCGCGGACGCGGCACCGGTCGGCGAACCGATCACGATCGAGGCCTGGGCCGACGTCGTCAAGCTCGCAACCATCACCGAGGCCGGGGAGCTCGACGCCATCGCGTCGAAGCTGATCTGGACCGACGACTACGCGGCCTCGCGTCTGGGCTGGAAGAAGCGCGATCCGCTCTGGGTGCTGGCGCTGCGGGTGCACCGCCTGTTCGAGACGGTCACGGTGCCGTGGGATGCGGCCTACGGCGGATGCACGTCGTGGGTCGAGCTCGACGGCCTGCCCGACGATCCGGCGTCGCTCCCGAGCGAGCCCGCGCTCTCCGACGTCGCCTTCGCGGCGCGACTCAAGGGCAGCGTCGACGCGCTGCCGTCGCTCGCCGACCCGGCCTGAGGTTCGGTCAGGCGGCGTCGATCGCTTCGCGCGCGCTCGCGTGCGGGTGGTAGCCGCGGTTCCGCGCCTCGTCGAGCGTGTCGGGCGAGAAGGCCGCGAATCGTTCGGACGCCAGGAGCTCGGCGATCGCCTCCTGGGCGTCGGCGTCGTCGGTGTCGAGGTCGTACACCACCTGCGTCCGCTTGTCGCCCAGGTAGCGGTACTCCTCGAAGCGCGTCGGTCGGCTCATCGACGGTGAGATTACGTCGTCGGCTGGCTTCGACCGGCCCCGGACGCGACGGAGGGCGCCGAAGCGCCCTCCGTCAGACCACGTTGAGAAACGCCGGACGGCTTGCTTGGGGGGACCATCTCCCACCCGTCCTGACGCCGGTGCGGCGGTGTGGATTCCGCCAGGCGGTCCTAGCTGTCAAGGATGACGAGGCTGCCTCAGCGGCCGCGCACCTCCAGGGTCCCATGTTGATCATGCATGTGTTGGACCACCTCCTTTCTCTGGTACGACGATTGAAGCACAACCGGCAACCCCGTCGTCACGTTTTCCCACGACGACGGGTTGGGTGCGGCATGATCGCGACAACCCGCCCCGTCCGGGCGGGGCCGACCTTTTCGACCACGACGACCAACGGATTCGGGCATGAGCAGTCGGGAGACGCTGAGCACACACCTCGCCGGAACCGGCCTCGAAGTGGGGCCCGGCCACGTGCCCTTCCCGGTGCCGCAAGGGGTCGAGGTGCGCTTCGTCGACCGGCTGACCTCCGTGCAGCACCACGACCTGTTCCCCGAGCTGCCACTGGAGATGGGCTTCGTCGAACCCGACATCGTCGCCGACCTCGACGCCGACCGCCTCCGGGCGGTCGAGTCCTCGAGCCAGGACTTCGTGATCGCGTCGCACGTGATCGAGCACCTCGCCGATCCGCTCGGCTTCCTCGACGACGCGCACCGCGTCCTCCGGGTGGGGGGCATCCTGCTCCTCCTCGTCCCTGACCGGCGATGCACGTTCGACCGCGACCGCGGCGCGACCCCGCTGGCGTGCCTGATCCGTGACCACGAGCTCGACGCCACCGTGCCCGACGACGACCACGTGCTGGACTTCCTCGTCGGCGCCGACCAGGGACCGGACTTCGAGATCCCCGACGATCCCGACGCCCGGGCCCGGCTGTTCGCCTGGCACCGCGACCGCTCGATCCACGTGCACTGCTGGACCGAGGACGAGTTCACCGAGGTGCTCCGATACTGCTCGGAGGACCTCGGACAGAACTGGGAGTGTCGCGCCCGGCTGTCGACGGCGGAGAACGGCATGGAGTTCGGGTTCGTCCTCGTGCGCACGCACCACAACCAGGGCCGGCCGCTTGGCCCAGCAGCTCGAGACCCGCGATCGGCCGTCGTGGAACCGGATGCGTACGCTCGGTCGGCCGGGCGCGCCGTCAGCCGCGCGAGAGGTCGTCGCCCGGATCCGGCGGAAGGTCCGGCTCCGCCACGGGACCGATGGCACCGATGGCGCGCAGGTAGCTCAACTGCGTGTCGATCACGCCGTACACCTGCTCGGGCAGATAGGCGTCGCCCGTCGCCGCGCACCGTTCGAGCACGTAGTCGACCGTCTCCGAGCCGCCGATCACCACCGGGCCCGCCGGGTACGCGGTGGAGCCGTTCGACGAGACGCCCTTGCGCTTGAAGAAGTCGATCTGGGCCTCGAGGATGCGCCGGACGTCGTCGACGGTGAGCGTGGCCGCGACTTCGTCGGGCAGGTGGTCGACCACCCAGGCGAGCGCGTCGTCGAGGTGGTAGAGCGCAGGCGGTGGCTGCTTGGCGATCCGGGTCGCTTCGCGCGTGACGAAGAAGGCGGCGATGGCGATCACGACGCCCACCACGAGGAACCCGATGACGACCGCCACGGGTCGAACGTTAGGACGCTCGGGCCGCGACCAGGTACGTGGGGCAGAGCGTGGTGAGCGGCACCGATGCCGACGCGGAATCCCCGGGTGCGACGCGTCGCGTCGACGCCCGCGCCGAGGCGAACGTGGTGGGGGTGCCGGCCTCGCCGAAGCACATCACCGCCACGTCGGGGACCTTGGCCGTCCACGAGTCGGTCGTGTTGGTGAGCGTCGCCCGCAGGGTCTGCGCCACTGCCCCGCTCGCGGGAGCGGACAGCGCGAGGTCGCCGACCGAGAGGACCCGGGCCGCCCGCGCCGTCGACACCGGCGTGCTCCGCACCTTGGTGGTGATGGTGGCGTCGGGGGTGAGCTGCTTCTTGCGGAACGTCACGGAGGTGAGCGCGAGCTGGTCGGGACCCACCACCTGCGGATAGGTCTTCACCGCACCCGCACGCGTGGCTGCGCCGCCGTCGGTGCGCGTCGCCACTGCGATCACCTGATCCACGCGTACCGGGCGCGTGGTGGCGTTGTGCAGCAGCAGCGCGACCCGGCCGTCGACGGGCGCCGACTGCGCGGCGACGGCGACGCCCTTCGCCGGCTGCAGCGTCGGGGTGACGTTGCCCTGGGGCGAGCCCGGCGACATGGTGTCGACCGCGCCTGCAGGCAGCGACGCCGACCACGCCAACGAGCCTGCCACCGCGCACGCGAAGAACAGGCGACGGGGACGCACGCTCAGCCGCCGCCTCGCACCGGGAGGAAGCCAGGGCGGATGAGCTGGTCGGGACCCCACGAGCCGTTGGCGAAGCGGAAGGTGCGGAGCGCCCGGTCGGCGCCGAGGAACAGCACCGAGACGCCGGTGGCGTCGCTGATCGCAATCGGACTCGACGCGGCGGAGGAGCCCAGCCGCACCCACGACGCCCACGACGTGCCCCCGTTGTACCTGGTGAACCAGATGGCGTTGTCGAGGCTGCGCACGAACGCGAACGTGCCGGCCGGGCCGCTGCAGATCGCCGGGTCGGACGTCGCGTACCCGTTGATCCACTGCCAGGAGGTCCCGCCGGCGCCGAGGACGTAGCGCACCCACACGGCGTTGTCGGTGCCCCGGGCGATGACGATCGGCCCGCTCGACGTGCCGCACGCCATGGGGTCCGACGTGAGTGTACCGCCGAGCGACGTCCATGGACCCGGGTTGCCGCCCACGAACCGCCGGTAGTAGATCGCGTTGTCGATGCCACGGACGAAGACGTACAACCCGGTGGCGTCGCTCACGGCCCAGGGGTCGGACGAGGCCTGACCACCCAGCGGTTCGGGCAGCGTGAAGCCGGTTCCTGGCTTCTTGCAGAACCAGACCCCGTCGTCCGCACCCCGGCCGAAGGCGTACGCGCCGGTGCCGTCGGCCGCCATCGCCGGATCCGAGATGAAGTTGCCGCCGAGGCTGGTCCACGACGACGACCAGGAACCGCCGTTCGGCCGCTCGTTCCACCAGTAGCCGCCGTTGTTGCTCTTGACGAACGCGTAGGTGTTCGACCCGGACTGGGTCGCCCCGATGCCCGAGCTGCAGATCGCGAACGGGATGCCCGACGTGCTCCAGTTGGTGCCGTCGAACTCCTGGAGGGCCATGGTGCCGTCGGAGAGTCGCCCGAACGCGGTGAGCGTGCCCGCGGTCGGCGCGACGACGGCTCCCGCGCTCGGCAACACCGCGGCGAAGGTCTTGGGCGGCGGCGGCGGCGGCGGCGTGCACCCGTGCGCGGGCGCGTGCTCTGCGGTGGCGTTGTCGACCGCGAGCGCGGTCGGTGCACGCGTACTCGGCCACGGTGTAGGGCGGCGTGCACGTCACGAGCCGGCAGGCGATCGGCCCGAGGGCGCCGATCTCCTGGTGGCACTGCCCGTAGCGGAAGTAGTTGCAGTAGACGCGACGGGTGTCGCAGCCACCACCGCAGCGGCACTCCGAGCAGCCGGCGCAGAACCCGTTGCCGAGGTTCGGACCGCAGCAGAACTCGTTGCAGTCCATGTAGTACCGGGTGCCGTTGCAGAAGGACGAGTAGTCGGCGCGCCACCAACCGGCGACGAACGTGCCCGGAGGGCAGGCGTTGATGCCGTTGTTGATGGTGCAGCAGAACTCGGTGTAGCCGTCGGTGCAGAGCCCACCGGCGCAGTCGGTGATGTGGTTGTACGGCGAGCCCGGCTGCGTGCCCGGCGCGCAGCCCGCGACCGCGACGGCCGACCCGACCATCGCCGATCCGAGCAGGAAGCCACGACGGCTCGACTTCCGCTCCAGCACGCCGGCGGCCTTGTTCACGAGCCAGTTCGTGAAGCCGACGCCCTTGCTCCCACCCGGGACTTCGGTCATGCAGCAACCTCTCGGACGGCGGCCATCGTCTTGGGAAGTGACGAGAACGCGAGGAACACCAGCGAGCAGCCGATCGCCAGCAGCATCAGGAACGGCACGCCGGCCAGCGGCTGGTCGCCGAGCACGTCGGGGAGCGCGACGTCGCCCGTGAATGCCGCCGCGGCCGCGACGCCCGCGAACGCGAAGTCGAGCACGACGTGCACGACGCTCGGTGGCGTGTCGACCTTGCCGAAGCACCCACACGAGCTGATCGGCGCGCCGATGCGCAGCGCGACCACCACGAAGCCGGCGAACGCGAGGTAGCTCGAGCGCGACCAGCGCGCACAGCGCCGGCCCCCCGACGATCAGGGCGGCGGCCCCGATGACCACCTCGATCGCACCGCCGATACGGACGGCGACGCGCCCGGGCAGGGGACGCGGGAACTTCAAGCCGACCGCGCTGAGCGCGAGCGCGGTGTCGCGTGGTCGCGCGGCTTTCGCCGCACCGCCGACGGCGAGCAGGACGGCCGCGATCGCGAACGGACCGGCGAGGACGCTCACGGTCCTTCGCCGCTCGGCGCGGTCGTGGTCGGCGCCTCGGTCGTCGGTGCCTCGGTGGTCGGCACCGTGCTCGACGGCTCGGTCGTGGTCGTGGTGCTCGATGTCGTGGTCGGGCCCGCGAGCGGCTCGATCGCGAGTGATGCCAGCACCTCGTTGACCCGCGGCACGAGCTCCTTGCGGCGAGCGAACGAACCGATGACCACGTACAGGCAGAACGCACGACCCTGGTCGTTGAAGAACTTCTGCACGCCGGCCTGGCCGCGGATGGCGCGCTGCATGACGTTGGGGCTGAAGTCGTCGGTGGTCAGCGGGCGCGGGATGCCCGAGCTCTTGAACAGCGCGGTGTCGACGCTCGAGGGGTCGTACTCGAACAGCACGACGAACAGGTCGTCGCTGCCGAGCTTGTCGACCGCACCGCTGGCGAAGTCGCCCACCCCGGGCGGCACCGCGATCGTCGACGCGTGCAGCACCGCGTTCGTCGTCTCCTGTGGCGCGGCCGGTTCGCCCTCGATGTTGGCGTCCCGCGACGCGACCTCGCCCTCGAGCGGACGGCGGAACAGGCGACCTTCCCATCCGGTGGGGAGCGTGACGTCGATGCCGAGCGCGGTCAGGTCGGTCATTCCACGGGTCCGGCGTCGTCGGCGGCGTCGAGCCCCGTCAGCGTGTAGAGGCTGGGGTCCCCGGGCCGGATGCCGGCGGCGAGCAGGTCACGGTCCGCGCGCGCCTCGCGCAACGCGTCGGCTCGCGGCTTGCCGTTGGCGCGGCCGCCCTTGTAGTTGCCCTTCTTGTCGAGCAGGTCGGCGTCGGCGAGCGCGGTGTGCAACAGCGACTGCACCTGGGTCCACTCGTTGGCCGCGCCCTCACCGATCACTTCGCCCGACGTCCCGTCGATCAGCACGAAGAACGGCGCCACCGGCACGTCGTAGTCGGCCCAGGCCGCGCTCGACATCACGGTGGGGACGGCGGTGGGCGCCAGGCGCTTGATGCTCGAGATGCTCTCTTCACCGGCGTCCTTGCTCACGCACACCAGGCGCGCGTCTCCGGGGATCTCGACCGGACCGCCGTCGCGGAAGACGTCCCAGAACGCGAGGCACGAGCCGCACCCGCTCGACAGGAACGCGAGCAACGTGAGGTGCTTGGTTCCCTCGATCGCGATGCTCACGGCGTCGTGCTCGGGCGAGGTGCCGACGACGTCGACGGCGCCACGCGACGGTCGCTTCGGAACCTCGGCGGAGCGGATGACGGGCGATCCGACCGGCGTGGTGACGCCGGCGCCGTCGTCCTGGGCCGGGTCCATGTTGACCCCGAGCTGGTGCAGCGCCCGGAGGATCTCCGCGTGGCTGCGCAGCAGGCCGGCGACCAGCAAGGCCAGCAGGGCGACCACGACTGCGAGCAGCACGACCAGGACCGCCATCGGGCGCAGGCTAGCGAACCGTCGCGATCGATCTCAGGCGCACTCGGCGGCGGAGCCGAGCGACCGAGCGACCGGAGGAAGTCAGATGCCGATGCGCTGGGCGAGGAGCTCGCGGTGGTAGGTGGCGTCGCCGAGGAGGATCTCGGAGCTCTTCGCGCGCTTGAAGTAGAGGTGCGCGTCGTGCTCCCACGTGAACCCGATGCCGCCGTGGATCTGGATGTTCTCGGCCGCGGCGTGGAAGTAGGCGTCGGAGCAGTAGGCCTTGGCGAGGCTCGCCGCGACCGGCAGCTCCTCGTTGTCCTCCGCGGCGGCCCACGCCGCGTAGTACGCGGCCGACTTGCCCGATTCGACCTCGAGGAGCATGTCGGCGCACTTGTGCTTGATCGCCTGGAACGACCCGATCGGGCGACCGAACTGCACCCGCACCTTCGCGTACTCCACCGACATCTCGAGGACCTTCTGCGCGCCGCCGACCATCTCGTTGGACGACATCGCAGCCGCCTGGTCGAGCGTCTTCGACAGCGCCGCCCAGCCGGCGCCGGGCTCGCCCAGTGGCGTGGCCGCGACGTTGGCGAACTCGAGCTTGGCCTGCTTGCGGGTCTGGTCCATCGTGGCGAGCGCGGTGCGGGTGAGGCCCGATGCACCGGCGTCGACGGTGAAGAAGGAGATGCCGTCCTCGCCGGTCGTGCCCTCGAGCCGGGCCGCGACCACGATCAGGTCGGCGGTGTGGCCGTCGATCACGAACATCTTGGTGCCGTCGAGCGTGTAGCTGTCGCCCGAGCCCTTGGCCACCATCTCGATGCCGTTGGCGTCCCACTTGCCACCGGGCTCGGTGAAGGCGAGCGCGGCGATGGTCTCGCCCGCGGCGATGCCGGGGAGGAGCTTGGCCTGCTGGTCGGCGGTGCCGGCGTTGATGATCGCATCGGCCGCCAGCACCACGGTGGAGAAGTAGGGGGCGCACAGCAGCACCCGGCCCATCTCCTCCATCACGATGCCGAGCTCGACGAAGGTGAAGCCCTGACCGCCGTGCTCCTCGGGGATGTGGAGGCTCTGGAGGCCGAGCTCGTTGGCCATCTGCGCCCAGACCGCGGGGTCGTACCCCTCCGTCGTCTCCATCAGGCGCCGCACCTCGGTCGACGGCGACTTCGCCTCGAGGAATCGACGCACGGCGTCGCGCAGCTGCTCCTGCTCGTCGGAGAAGGCGAAGTTCACGGTTGGGCCCCCGGCTGGTACTGGGATAGGTGGCGCGAACGCTACCGGACCGGCCTCGCGTCGAGCCAGGCCGAACGGTCGGGTCGGCGCCGGTCGGCGAGCCGGTCGCGAAGCGACCCGGATACCCTGATCGCATGCCCCGCCCGGCCCACTACGAGACGCCCACCGTGCGCATCGAGAAGCTCATCGTGGGGCCGTTCGAGAACAACGTCTTCGTCGTGCGCTGCACGGGTACCGGCGACGCGGTGATCATCGACGCGGCCAACGAGCACGAGCTGCTGCTCGAGGTGAGCCGGGCCACCGGGGTGCGCCGCGTGCTCACCACGCACGGCCACTGGGACCACATCCAGGCCGTCGAAGCGGTGCGCAACGCGGGGATCGACGTCGGCATCGCACCCGACGACGCGTCGATGCTGCCGGCCTACGACTTCGTGATCCCCGACGACGAGGTGATCGCGATCGGCGACCTGCGGCTGCGGACCATCCACAACCCGGGCCACACCGCCGGGTCCACGTCGTTCCTGCTCGAGGGCCACCCGATCCTGTTCAGCGGTGACACCCTCTTCCCCGGCGGCGCCGGCAACACCTCGCTGCCCGGCGGCAACTTCGAGCAGATCATCGAATCGATCGACCGCCGCCTGTTCACCCTCCCCGCCGACCTGCGCGTGCTCCCTGGCCACGGCCTCGACACGACCATCGGCACCGAGCGACCCCACCTCCAGGAGTGGGTCGACCGGGGTTGGTGACGATCCACCGTGTTGCGGGCGAACGACGACTGCTGGTGCGGCAGCGGCAAGAAGTACAAGCGCTGCCACAAGGCGGCGCTGGTGCACGCGGGCACAGTCGGCCCCGAGCGCTCCGTGCCCGACGACATCGTGCGCCCCGACTACGCCACGCCCGGTGCACCCGTGCGCACGACCGAATCGGCGGTCAAGTCACCCGACGTGATCGAGCGGATGCGGGTCGCCTGCCGCATCGCGCGCGACGTGCTGCACGAGACGGGCGCGGCCGTCACTCCGGGGATCACCACCGATGAGCTGGACCGCGTCGCGCACGAAGCGCACGTGGCGCGAGGCGTGTACCCGAGTCCGCTCCGCTACAAGGGCTTTCCCAAGTCGGTGTGCACGTCGGTCAACGAGGTCATCTGCCACGGCATCCCCGACGACCGCGCACTCGTCGAGGGTGACATCGTCAACCTCGACATCACCGTCTACGTCGACGGCGTGCACGGCGACACCAACGCGACGTTCTGCGTCGGGACGGTCGACGCCGAATCGCGCCGCCTCGTGAAGGTCACCGAGGAGTGCCTCGAGCACGCCATCGGCGTGGTGCGACCCGGGGCACCGCTCTCCGACATCGGCCTGGCGATCGAGACCCATGCGCACGCCGCCGGCTTCTTCGTGGTGCGCGCCTTCGTGGGCCACGGCATCGGGGAGGTGTTCCACGGCCCGCCGCAGGTGCCGCACTACCACGAGCGCGCGCTGACCACCGCCATGGAGCCCGGGATGGTCTTCACCATCGAACCCATGATCACGATGGGCAGCATCCAGCCGGTCATCTGGTCCGACGGCTGGACCGCGGCCACCTCCGACGGCTCCCGCACGGCGCAGTTCGAGCACACCATCCTCGTCACCGACGACGGGTGCCGACGTGCTCACCCGCTGAGCGCCTCGCGGTACACCGCGGCCGTCTCGCGCGCGCATCGTTCCCACGAGTAGTTCGCGACGCGCGCGGTCCCGGCCGCCGACCAAGGTCGCGCGCGCGGCAGCGTCGCCCGAGCAGGTCGTAGAACGCGGTGACCCACGCGTCGACGTCGCTCGCGGGCACGAAGCGCGCGGCATCGCCCGCGACCTCGCGCAGCGCAGGGATGTCGGAGCAGAGCACCGGGTGTCTCCTGCGCCATCGCCTCGAGCGCGGGGATGCCGAAGCCTTCGTGCAGGCTCGGGCAACGCGTAGAGGTCGGCCCCGGCGAACAGCGGGAACAGCTGCTCGCGGTGCACGGGACCGAGCAGACGGAGCCGATCCCCCAGCCCGGCCGCCACCTCGGCGTCGGCGTCGTCGGGCTTCCACCCGGGCGGACCCGCGAGCACCAGCCGATGGGGCACGACCGCGGGGTCGAGGCGGCTGAACGCGTCGAGCAGCACGCGGACGTTCTTGCGGGGCTGGAAGGTGCCGGCCCAGAACACGTACGGCTGGTCGTCGATCGCGTAGATCGAGCGCGCCTTGGCCACCGCCTCGGCCGTGGCGCGCTCGCGGTCGACGCCGTTGGGGACGACGCGGATGCGGTCGCGGGGGATCGCGGTGTGGGTGGTCACCTCGTCGGCGCAGAACTCGGAGACTGCGATCACCAGCCGCGCCCGCTTGGCGGCAGCTGCGAACCCCCGGCGGTGGAACTTCACGCCGCGGCGAGTGAACGCGTCGGGCATCACCAAGGGCGCCGCGTCGTGCACGGTGACGACGAGGGGGAGACCACCTGTCGGCGGGACCGCCGGTGACGGCGCGTGCACCAGGTCGACGGGTGCGACGCGCCGGGCCGGGCCCGCGACACCGAGCACGTGCCAGGCGTCGTAGAGCACCGCCGTCGGGAGCGGGAGGATCACCGGATCGAAACCGTCGAGGTCCTGGTCGCGCAGCGCGCGTTCCACGTCGGCGCGGGCGTGCCGGGCGGTGAACGGGGTCACGTCGACCTGGAGGGTCGGGAGTAACCTCAACAGCTCCGCCGTGTAGCGACCGATGCCACCCGGCGCCTCGTGGAGCAACTGTTCGACGTTGACGGCAACCCGCACGATCACGATCCTCTCCGTGCAACCGGTCGCGGAGCGCGGAGGGTCGGACCAGGCGCTCCTCCGGCTCGTGCGGAGCCTCCCACGGGGGGAGTTCGACTTCCACATCGCCGTGCCGGCTCCGTCACCACTCGCAGCGGAGTTCGAGGCGGCGGGCGCGACCCTGCACGTCGTCCCGATGCCCCGCCTGTCGACCAGTCACGGCGGCGTCGAATGGAGCTGGCTACGTCGCGGACTGGCCGGTCGCCGTGGCCCGGATCACCGCGCTGGCGCGGCGACTGCACGTCGACCTCGATCCACTCCAACTCGCTCCACACCTGGTACGGATGGGCCGTGGCGAGGATGCTCGGTCGTCCGCACGTGGTGCACGCGCGCGAGATCGTGGTGCAGTCACGCGCCGCCTTGCGCGTCGAGCGAGCCCTGTGCCGACACTTCGCGACCCGCGTGATCGCGGTGTCGTACGCAGTCGCCGCTCAGCTCGACCCGGCCAACGTGGTGGTGCTCGACGAATACCTCGACCACGATCAGTTCACGCCCGCCCACGCCGGCCGCTTCCGGACGCGGGTCGGCATCCCCGACGACGAGCCGCTCATCGGCGCCGTCGCGCGGCTCGATCCGCTCAAGGGTCTCGACGTGCTGCTCGATGCGTTCGTGCAGGCGCGCACGACGCGAACCAAGCTGCGACCCGAGCTCCACCTCGTGATCGTCGGGAGTCCGCGTCCTCGGTCAGGACGCGTACGCCGCCGACCTCCGGGCGCGCGTCGCCGGCACACCCGGCGCGCAACTCCTCGAGGCGCGCGACGACATCCCCGACGTCATGGCCGATCTCGACGTGCTCGCACTTCCGTCGGTGGAGCCGGAGTCGTACGGGTTGGTGCTGGTCGAGGCGCTGGCCAGCGGCACGCCGGTCGTCGCCACCGACCACGGCGGACCACCCGAGATCGTGGCCCGAGCCACGCCGGGGACTGGCACTGGCCGTCGCCCCGGGCGACGCCGACGCGCTGGCCGCCGCGCTCCTCGAGCTCCTCCCCGCGCGACACGCGCCGGAACGCCGGCGCGCCCGCCTGCCGGCGTTCACGCCCCCGCCGCCCCGGTTCGCCGAGGTCTCCTCTTCCGTCGTCGCTGATCGCCTAGGTCGCGCCCTTGACGCGCGCGTAGACCTGACGGGCCCGCTGGTACACCGGCGAATCGGCCGCGAGCCGAGCCCGGACCGAGTCCTTGGCCCGCTGCTCGAGCGAGGTCCGCAGCCACGTGGCGAGCCCGAGGCGGCGGCGGTACTCGGCGAAGTAGGCCCGCAGGTCGGCGTCGGTGCGCGCCCGTCCGTTGTCGGCGTACTTGGTGACCCACGGTGTGAACCCGGGATAGAGCCGCGAGCTGGGCCACGGGCCGTGCAGCGTGGTCGTCATGTAGTTGCCGATGAGGAGGTCGTCGAAGATCTCCCACTCGACCGCGCGCAGTCAACGACGCGCGCGGGACTGCGAACGTGACCGACCGTCCCGTGTGGTGGCCACCGAGCTCCACCGCGTGCTCCTCGCCGCCGACGCGGACGACGACCCGGTCGAGATGGCGGGCCAGCCGTTCGACGCCGGTGAAGTAGGCGCGCAACGCCATCGATGTCGGCGCGCTCGAGCCGCTCTGACCAGTCGTCGCCGAACTCCTCGGGCGGGAACGCGAGGTCGGGCGCCGCGGGCGGGTCGATCGCCTCCCACGACCCGGTCGGTACGTCGTAGCGCACGAACGCGGGCAACAGGGTGACGCGATCGGACCGGAAGCCACGCGCGTACTCGGCGACCGGCGTGGTCCACTCGTTGGCCCACACGCTGTCGGTGCGCTGGTACCGGTGGAACGAGCTGAAGGGCACGAAGTGCGTCGCGCCGAACGTCTCGGTCATGCGCGCGACGTCGGCGCCGACCTCGAACCCTTGCTCGCGACGGAGCTGCGCCACGCTGGGCAGGCGCTGACCGTCGGCGTCGACGAAGTTGATCATGTCGGCGTCGCCGTACCCGCTCAGGCGCATGAGGAACGAACGCGGGAAGGCGTTGATCGCCCGCTTCACCAGCGCTCCCCAACCGCGGTCCTGCGCGTCGTTGAGGTTCACGACGAGCTCTCCGCCCACGTCGATCAGGAGCACGGCGTCCTGGCCCTCGTCGGCGATGCAGAGCACCCGCACCCGGTCGGAGATCCGCACCCAGGTGGCGTCGGGCAGCACCTCGACGCGGTAGCCGTCGGCGGTGAGGTCACCGGCGATGCGGCCTCCGACGTGGTCGGGCAGGAGGATCCGGGTGTCGCGGAAGCGAGGGAGCGACGCCGGGTTGAGGTGGTCGGGGTGGCCGTGCGAGAACCACACGGTCCCGGCGGCGAGGATCGAGTCGGCCAGGGCCGGAGGGACCGGGTGGGAGAGGCCCCAGCTCCCGAAGTAGGCGGAGCCCTCGATCCACGGGTCGGTGGCCAGCACCGGCTCCCGGTCGTGCACGACCACGGTGGCGTTGCCGATCGTCTCGAACCCGAGGTCCATCGGCTGCGCCACGGGTGCACAGTAGGGTTTGTCCACAACGGTCATCCGGGCACGCTCGCCTCTCCGAATGTCGGGCAACGTCCGGGCCTGAGCCCGGACTGCACCCCGTCAGCACCGGAAGTCGGCGCCCGTTTCCGTCCCCGACCCCCAGGGAGGCGAACCGTGAATTCCTGGTACCTCTGGTCTGCCCCGGTCCGCAACCTCACCTGGGTCGCCGCCCACTTCGGCCACCGCTGACGATGCCGGCACCGACCCGCTCCCTCACCGTCGCCGACGTCCACCGCTACGTCGACGAGCAGGTCTTCCCGACGACTGCGACCGACGGTCGGACGGAGCGACAGGTCGGCATCGAGCTCGAGTGGATCACCGTCGCCCACGACGGCCGCGTCCTCGCTCCCGCGAGCTGCCGCTCGCTGCTGCCCGACCTCCCGGGCGGCAGCAGGATCACGTTCGAGCCCGGCGGGCAGCTGGAGCTGAGCGGCCCCCCGGCGTCAAGGCTCAGCGCCGCCATCGCGGCGATGCGCGCCGACATGGACGTGGCGCGTGACACGCTCGCTCGCCGCCGGGATCGACCTCGTCGGCACCGGCATCGACACGCGGTGTGACGTCGAGCGCGTGCTGCACGAGCCGCGCTACGCCGCGATGGAGGAGTACTTCGACACCTCGTGGCCGGCCGGCCGCACGATGATGCGCAACACCGCGTCGATCCAGGTCAACGTCGACATCGGTGCGCCGCACGAAGTCGAGGCGCGCTGGCATCGCGCGCACGACCTCGGCCCGGTGCTCACTGCGTGCTTCGCGAACTCCCCGTTCGACGCCACGGGCCGACCGTCGGGCTTCCTCTCGACGCGCGCCGCGGTGTGGCACGCCATCGACCCCGCACGGACCGCGTCGGCGCGACGCCACGATGCCGGAGCAGCCGCGCGCCCCGACTGGAGCCGGTACGTGCTCGACGCGCCCGTGATGATGATGCGCGTCGACGACACCCGGAGCGTCGCCCTGCGTGGGCCTCACTCGTTCGAGCAGTGGATCCTCGACGGCCACGCCCTGGGTTGGCCGACGCCCGACGACCTCGCGTACCACGTCACCACGCTCTTCCCACCGGTGCGGCCCCGCGGCTGGCTCGAGCTGCGGATGATCGACGCGCTCCCCGAGGCGTGGTGGCCCGTCGCGGTGGCGGTCACCGTCGCACTGCTCGACGATCCACTCGCCGCCGAGTGGGCGACGTCGGCGACGGCCGGCGTGCGCGATCGCTGGGGCACCGCGGCGCGCGATGCATTGCACGATCCTGCCCTCGCGGACGCGGCGCGCTGGTGCTTCGACGCCGCGCAGCTCGCGCTCGAGCGGGTGGGAGCGGATGCCGCGACCATCGATGCCACCGAGGAGTACGCGGCGCGCTTCGTCCGTCGAGCACGCTGCCCTGCCGACGATCTGCTCGACGATCGGGCCGGACGCCCCATCGCTGCCCGCTGACGTGGTCACCAAGGCCGAGATCGTCGCGTCGCTCGAGGAGTCGCGCCGCCGCACGCTGGGCCTGCTCGCGCCCGTCCCCGATCACGAGCAGCGCGGGCAGGTGTCGGAGCTCATGTCGCCACTGTGCTGGGATCTCGCGCACATCGGGCACTACGAAGAGCTCTGGCTCCTCCGCGAGCTCGTCGGCGCGGATCCCACCGATGCCGCCTTCGACGACGTGTACGACGCGTTCAAGCACCCGCGGCGCGATCGGCCGGCGCTCGACATCCTCGACGCCGGCGGCGCGCGCGCGTTCGATGCCGCGGTGCGAACCCGGGTGCTCGAGGTGCTCGACACCCTCGACCTCGACGGCCACCAGCCGCTGCTCGCCGACGGGTTCGTCTACGGCATGGTCGTGCAACACGAGCACCAGCACGACGAGACCCTGCTGGCGACGCTTCAGCTCATGGACGGCTTCGCGCACCCTGCCGCCGACGGCGACGCCGGCCACCCGTGCCCTGACCTCGAGGTCGCGCGCGTCGACCTGCCCGCCGACGTCCTCGTCGTCGCCGGCGAGCACGTGCTCGGCACCGACACCGCGCCGTGGGCGTACGACAACGAACGGCCCGCGCACGTGGTGGAGCTCGACGCCTACCGGATCGACACCACTGCGGTCACCAACGCCGCGTACACCCGAGTTCGTCGAAGCCGGGGGCTACGACGATCCCGCGCACTGGACCGAGGAGGGGTGGGCGTGGCGCACCGAAGCCGAGCTCGCGGCACCGCAGTTCTGGACCCGCGACACCGCCGGCGGGTGGGTCCGTCGGCGGTTCGGACGCACCGAACCGGTCCCGGCCGACGAGCCGGTGCAGCACGTCTGCTGGTACGAAGCCGACGCGTACGCCGCGGTGGGCCGGGGCACGGCTCCCCACCGAGGCGGAGTGGGAGGCGGCCGCGCACGGCACGCCCCTGGCCGGCGCCGATCTCTGGCGCGACGGGCCGCGCCGGTTCGCGCCGGCGCCGGTCGGCACCACCGCCGACGTCGTGAGCACGCACGGGCGCGCGCGGGATGCTCGGCGGGGTGTGGGAGTGGACCGCGTCCGACTTCCTGGCGTACCCGGGGTTCCGTTCGTTCCCGTACCGCGAGTACTCGGAGGTGTTCTTCGGTCCCGAGTACCGGGTGTTGCGCGGCGGGTCGTGGGCGACGCACCCTTCGGCCGTGCGCACCACGTTCCGCAACTGGGACTTCCCCATCCGCCGTCAGATCTTCGCCGGCTTCCGCTGCGCGCGCGACGCGTGACCTGCTGATGTGCCGCCACCTCGCGTACCTGGGACCCACCGTCGGCGTCGACGATCTGCTGTTCACCGCGCCACACTCGCTGGCGCGCCAGGCGGAGGTCCCCCGCCACCAGACGTCGGGGACCACCAACCCCGACGGTTGGGGTGTCGCCTGGTACGACGAGACGTCCACCTCGCCGCACCGGTACCGCACGGTGACGCCGATCTGGGACGACGACGCCTTCGCGTCGCGCGCGCCTGCGGTGCGCAGCGGTGCGTTCCTCGGCCGCCGCGCGGTTGGCGTCACCCGGTGCCACGCTCGTCGACACCGGCAACGCACCCTTCGTCGACGGTCCGTGGGCGTTCTCGCTCAACGGCATCGTGCACGGCTTCCAGGACAATGTCGGCGACGCGCTCCGCGAGCGCATCGAACCCGCGCGCCGCGACGCGCATCGTGAGTGACGCCGACACCGAAGTGCTCTTCGCGCTCGTGCTGCAGCACCTGGCCGACGGGTTGTCGCCGCCCGACGCCCTCGTGACCGTGGTGCACGACGTGCTCGCGGTCACGACCGGACGCCTCAACCTCCTGCTGACCGACGGCGCCGCCGTCCACGCCACGCGCGTCGGCAACTCGCTGTTCCGCCGTGGATCGGTGATCGCGTCCGAACCCACCGACGACGACGCCGGGCTGGTACGAGATCCCCGATCGCTCGGTCACCGTCGCTCACGCCGGACCGCGTGACCGACACCCCGCTCTGAGAGGACGGCCATGACCACCGACGTCACCGTCGACGTGCACCTCGCTCCCGACGCCGCCGCGCGTGCACTCGAGGCCGACGTGCGCGCCGGCCTCGGCGCCACGCCGAAGACGCTGCCACCGAAGTGGTTCTACGACGACCGAGGCAGCGAGCTGTTCGACGAGATCACCCGGCTCCCCGAGTACTACCCGACCCGCACCGAGCGCTCGATCCTCGTCGCGCACGCGGGCGAGCTCGCCGAGCTCACCAAGGCGGACACGCTCGTCGAGCTCGGATCGGGAACGTCGGAGAAGACCCGCCTGCTCCTCGACGCCCTCCGCGACGCCGGCACCCTGGAGCGCTTCGTGCCCTTCGACGTGAGCGAGCAGACGTTGCGCGACGCGGCGTCCGCGGTCGCGCACGAGTACCCGGGCGTGCGCGTGCACGCGGTCGTCGGCGACTTCGAGCACCACCTCGGCGACCTCCCCGGCGGGGACACGCGCCTGGTCGCGTTCCTCGGGAGCACCATCGGCAACCTCGCGCCCGAGCCGCGGGCCCGGTTCCTCGCCGATCTGGCGGCCTCGCTGGCCCCCGGCGACGCGTTGCTGCTCGGCACCGACCTGGTGAAGGACGTCGACCGCTTGCTCGCCGCGTACGACGACGCCGCCGGCGTGACCGCCGCGTTCAACCGCAACGTGCTGTCGGTGCTCGACCGCGAGCTCGACGCCGACTTCGACCCTGAGCAGTTCGACCACGTCGCCGTCTGGGACCCCGACGAGGAGTGGATCGAGATGCGACTGCGATCGCGTCGCGGCCCAGACCGTGCACGTGCGTGCCCTCGGTCTCGACGGTCGAGTTCGACGCGGGCGAGGAGCTGCGCACCGAGATCAGCGCGAAGTTCCGTCGCGCGCGGCGTCGAGCAGGAGCTCGCGGCAGCCGGCTTCCACCTCGCCGAGTGGTGGACCGACCCCGCTGCGGACTTCGCGCTGTCGCTGTCGTTCGTCCGCTGAACGCCATCGTGGCCCGAGCAGACCTCTAGCCTCGGCGCGTGCCCTACCGCCCGATGCGCGACGACGAGGTGCGCGCGTTCCTCACCGCGCTGCCTGCCCGTCCGGCGATCCTGGGCACCGTCGCGCGCCGACGGCCGCCCCCACGTGGCCCCGGTCTGGTACGTGGTCGACGACGACGGCACGATCGTCTTCAACACCGGTGAGACCACCGTGAAGGGCCGCAACCTGCGCCGCGCCGGGCTGGGCGGCGATGAGCGTCGACGACGACGGGCCCCGTTCTCGTTCGTCACCCTCGAGGGACCGGTGAGCCATCTCCGACGATCTCGCCGACGTGCGGCACTGGGCCGGCCTGATCGGTGGCCGCTACATGGGGTCGGACGGGCGAGGAGTACGGCGAGCGCAACGGGGTCGCCGGCGAGCTGCTGGTCCGCCTGCGCCCGGAGAAGGTGGTCAGCGCCGCCGACGTCGCCGACTGAGCCACCTCCCGGCTCGCACCGCTCGCTTCCGGGTTTCCACTACGGCGGTAGTGCTAATAGAATGGACGGCCATGGCGGCCGCTCCCCTGCTCGAGATCGACGACCTCCACGTCACCGTCGACGGCTCGGAGATCCTGCGCGGGTTGAGCCTCACGGTGGCCGACGGCGAGGTCCACGCCCTCATGGGCCCCAACGGCTCGGGCAAGTCGACCCTGGCCAACACCCTCCTCGCCAACCCCGCCTACGAGGTCACCCGCGGCGCGATCCGCTTCCGGGGCGAGGACGTCACCGCGCTCCCCACCGACGAGCGGGCCGCCCGGGGCGTGTTCCTCGGGTTCCAGCACCCGGAGGAGATCTCCGGGGTCAGCGTCCTCAATTTCCTGCGCCAGGCGATGGCCGTCCGCAAGGGCATCCCCGACCTCTCGGTGCTCGAGGTGCGCCTCCAGCTCATGGAGTGGACCAAGCGGCTGGGCATGGACGACCGCTTCCAGGAGCGCTACCTCAACGAGGGCTTCTCGGGAGGCGAGAAGAAGCGCAACGAGATCCTGCAGATGGCGATGATGGACCCCGAGGTCGCGATCCTCGACGAGACCGACAGCGGCCTCGACATCGACGCCCTGCGGCTCGTCGCCGACGGCATCGCCGAGGTCCGCTCCGCGCGCCCCGGCCTCGGCATCCTGCTGATCACGCACTACCAGCGCATCCTCGACCACCTCACGCCCGACGCGGTGCACGTGCTCCTCGACGGCCGCATCGTCGCCACCGGTGGCCCCGAGCTGGCGCGCCGCATCGAGGCCGAGGGCTTCGAGGCGTTCAAGGACGAGGTGGCAGCCTGATGGTCCACGCTCGACGTCGCCCGCATCAAGGCCGACTTCCCGATCCTCAAGCGCCAGGTCCACGGCAAGCGCCTCGTGTACCTCGACTCCGCGGCCACGTCGCAGAAGCCGCTCGCGGTGCTCGACGCGATGGACCGCTACTACCGCGAGTACAACGCCAACGTGCACCGCGGCGTCTACACGATCGCCGAGGAGGCCACCGCCGCGTTCGAGGCCGCGCGGGCCAAGGTCGCGGGCTTCGTCAACGCCGCGCACCCGCACGAGATCGTCTACGTGCGCAACGCCACCGAGGCGATCAACCTCGTCGCGTACTCCTGGGCCCGGGCGAACCTGCGTGAAGGCGACCCCATCGTGCTCACGCACATGGAGCACCACGCCAACGTCGTGCCGTGGCAGATCCTCGCCGCCGAGCGCGGCGTCGAGATCCGGTGGATCCCCCTCACCGCCGACTACCAGCCTCGACCTCTCGAACCTCCCGGCGCTCCTCGACGGCGCCAAGCTGCTCGCGGTCAGCGCGATGTCCAACGTGCTCGGCACCATCAACGACATCCGCCCGCTCGCCGACGCCGCGCACGCGGCCGGCGCGCACGTGCTGGTCGACGCCTGCCAGGCGGTGCCCCACCTCGCGGTCGACGTGCAGGCGTGGGACGCCGACTTCGTGGCCTTCTCCGCCCACAAGATGTGCGGGCCCACCGGCATCGGAGCGCTGTGGGCACGCCGCGAGCTGCTCGAGGCGATGCCGCCGTTCATGGGCGGCGGCGAGATGATCACGCAGGTGACCGTCGACGGGTTCACCCCCAACGAGGTGCCCTGGAAGTTCGAGGCGGGGACGCCCCCGATCGCGGAGGCGGTGGGCTTCGGCGCCGCGGTCGACTACGTCGACGACGCTCGGCATGGACGCCATCCGCGAGCACGAGCGGGCGCTCACCGGGTACACGCTCGACGCGCTGCAGCGCCGGTTCGGCGACAACCTCACGATCTACGGCCCGCTCGACACCGCGGTCCGCGGCGGCGCGATCTCGTTCCTCTTCGAGGGCATCCACGCCCACGACATCTCGCAGGTGGTCGACGAGGAGGCCGTGTGCGTGCGCGCCGGTCACCACTGCGCCAAGCCGCTCATGCGCGTCCTCGGTGTCCCCGCCACCACCCGTGCGTCGTTCTACGTTTACAACGACGAAGCCGACGCCGACGCCCTCATCGACGCGCTCGCCCGCGCCGAGAAGTTCTTCGCCTTCTAAGGCCACCCAGGAGATCCGATGCCCGGCCTCGAAGACCTCTACCGCGAGATCATCCTCGACCACTACCGCGCCCCGCGGAACCGCGGTGAGCTGCCGGTACCGCCCGCGCACAAGGCCGAGGGGTTCAACCCGCTCTGCGGCGACGAGGTCGTGCTCTACCTCGTCGTCGACGGCGACACCGTCACCGACCTCAAGATCGCGGGCCAGGGCTGCTCGATCAGCCAGGCGTCCACCTCGATGATGTCGGCGGCGGTGAAGGGCAAGTCCGTCGACGAGGCCCGTCGCCTCATCCGCGCGTTCAAGGCGCTCATGTCGATCCACGAGTCGAAGCTCGAGGGCGAGGGCGACGGCGAAGACCTGCGCTCCGACCTCGAAGGCGTGCGCCTCGGCGACCTCGAGGCGCTGCAGGGCGTCGTGAAGTTCCCCGTCCGCATCAAGTGCGCCACGCTGGCCTGGAACACGCTGCAGCAGGGCCTCGACGAGATCGAGGCCCCCTGACCGCACCTGATCTCCGCCGATCGTGCCACTTGGTGCAAACCGTTCGGCCATCCGGGTACGAACACCCGGCAACGGTCACGAAACAAAGGTGATCCAGGAACGAAACCGGGAGCCGATAGGTTGTTGTCCACGGAGGTCAGCCCATGAACCAGCAAGAGCTCACCCAGGTGGTCGACGAGGCGCTGGAGCGTTTCCGGGGTCGCGATCTCGTCGCCAGCGCGGAGGTCGTCGACGTGCTCCTCGACCTGCGCCTGCTCCTGCTGGAGGTCGAGTCGCTCGAGCAGCTGCTCGACGAGCCCGCCGCCACTCCCGCCGGGTAGCCGCTCCGCACCGCTTCGGTACACTCGGCGTCCGCATGGCGGACGAAGTCTCCCCCCGTACCGAGCTCCGCAAGCGCCGCCAGCAACGGCGTCGCGTCGTCCTCGGCGCCTTCGTCGTCGTCCTGCTGATCGTCGCCGCAGCCGGCGTGTTCGTCGCGACCCGCGACGACTCCGAGCAGGCGGCGCCGAAGCCTCCACCCACCACCGCGGTCGAGAACTCGTCGGGCATCTCGGCGACGTACGCCGTCCGCGCCGCTGCGCAACGCGGTCACCAAGGGCGGCGACATCGCGGTGTACGCGTCACCCGACCCGAACGCCCAGCCCACCACCACGCTGAGCCGCACAGACCGAGTACACGTTGCCCCGCAGCTTCCTCGTGTTCGACCAGTACCAGGACTGGCTGCACGTGTACCTGCCCACGCGGCCCAACGACGCCACCGGCTGGATCAAGGCGGCCGACGTGACCGTCTCGAAGCCGCTCGAGTACCAGATCAAGGTGTCGCTCGCCGACCACAAGCTCACGCTGCTGAAGAACGGCGTCGTCCAGTTCGACGCGCCGGCCGCGACCGGCACCGGCGACACCCCGACGCCGACCGGCACCTTCTACTACACCGACCCGCTCGACCTCGCGACGCAGCCGGGCACCGGGTACGGCGTGTTCGCCATCGGCCTGTCGGGTCACAGCAACGTGCTGCAGACCTTCGCCGGTGGTGACGGCCAGATCGCGGTGCACGGCACCGACGACACCGGCACCATCGGTCAGAGCGTGTCGCACGGGTGCGTGCGCGTCGACAACAGCGTCATCCTGAAGCTGTCGACGCTGCCGCTCGGCACGCCCGTCGTCATCACCTGACCGTCATCACCTGACCGGGCCGGCGACCACGCGGCCGTTGGCCACGACCGCCGGGTCAGAACCCCAACGGGTCGGCGAAGGGGTCGCCCTGCTGGGCGTCGACTTCGACCGTCGTCTCCACCCCGAGCGCCTCGGCCAGACCTTCGTATCCGGTCTCCTCGAGCTGTTGCGCCAGCTCGGGCCCGCCGGTCTGCACCACGCGCCCGCCCATCAGGACGTGGACCACGTCGGGGCGGAGCTCGTCGAGCAGGCGGGCGTAGTGGGTGATGGCGAGCACGCCGAGGTCGTCCTCGGTGGTCATGGCCTCCACCCGGCGGGCGACGTCGCGCAGCGCGTCGACGTCGAGGCCGCTGTCGATCTCGTCGAGCACCGCGAACTTCGGGCGCAGGACCGCGAGCTGCAACGTCTCGGCCCGCTTCTGCTCGCCGCCGGAGAACTCCACGTTGAGGCCGCGCTCGAGGAACTGCGAGCGCCACGCCGAGGCGCTCGGCCTCGCGGGCGACGCTGGCGCTCAGGTCGCCGGCCTCCCGACCCTGACCGTGGAAGGCGGCGGCGAGGAAGTCGTCGAGGCGCACGCCCGGTAGCTCCACCGGGTACTGCAGCGCGAGGAACAACCCGCGCGCGGCGCGCTCGTGGGTCGGCAGGTCGAGCAGCTCGTCGCCGTCGATCGTGACCGACCCACCGGTGACCGCGTAGTCGCCCCGACCCATCAGGACGTGCGACGAGCGTGGACTTGCCCGAGCCGTTGGGGCCCATGAGCGCGTGCACCTCGCCCGACCGCACCTCCAGGTCGACGCCGCGCAGGATCTCCTGCCCCGCAACCGTCGCGTGCAGCTCCTCGACCCGCAGCACGCTCACGGCGTGCTCACGATCACGTCGTCGCCGTCGATCCGGACCGCGTAGACGGGGACGGGGCGGGTGGCGGGGAGGCTCTGGGGTGAGCCGTCGACCAGCGAGAAGGTGGAGCCGTGGCGCGGGCACTCGATCTCGCGCTCGTCCTCCCACACGTCGCCCTCGGCGAGCGAGTAGTCGTCGTGCGAGCACTCGTCGCCGATGACGTAGAACGTGCCTTCGATGTTGACCACGCAGAGGCGGTGGCCGTCGACGTCGAAGCGCGCCGCAGTACCGGTGGCGACGTCGTCGACGGAGCACACGCGGACGTCAGCGCACCGGCCCTCGCGATCGCGTCGCGGTGCTCGATCTTCTCGACCACGCTGCGCCGCAGCGGCGCAACGAGCGAGCGCACCGGCAGTCGGTCGAACACGTCGTCGAAGAACCCGAGCACGATGAGACGCTCGGCCTCGTCGGGCGGCACGCCGCGGGTGGCGAGGTAGTAGAGCTGGTCGTCGTCGATCGGGCCGACGGTGCTCGCGTGCGAGCACTTCACGTCGTCGGCCTCGATCTCGAGGTTGGGCACCGACCTGGCCTCGGCGCCCTCGGTGAGCACGAGGTTGCGGTTGGTCTGGAACGCCACCGACTTCTCCGCGTCGGGGCGGATGCGGATGAGGCCCGAGTACACCGACTGCGCGGTGTCCTCGACCGCGCCCTTGAACAGCAGGTCGCTGCGCGTGTTGGGCGCGTCGTGATCCTGCAGGGTGCGGAAGTCGAGCATCTGGTGGCCGTCGCCGAAGTAGACGGCGGTGAGGTCGGACTCTGCGCCCGATCCGGCCAGGAGCGACTCGCTGCGCAGGCGCGCGTACGAGCCACCGAGCGCGACCACGGACGACTTGAGCGACGCGTCGCGCCCGAGGTGGGCGCGCTGCAGCGCGACCTGCCACGTGTGCGGGCCGTGCTCCTGCACCGAGAGGTAGCGCACGTGCGCGTTGTCGCCGACGATCAGCTCGACGACCGCGTCGACGAAGTGCCCGGTGCCGCCGGCGCGCGGTGTCGGTCGAGCCGTAGCGGTCGAACACTGTGACCTGGGCACCGTCTTCCGCGACCACGAGGGTGTGGGGGAACGAGGCCAGGCCGTCGCCCTCCGACCAGTGGAGCACCACGATCGGCTTGTCGACCACGACGCCGCGGGGCACCTTGACGTAGGCGCCGCCGGCCAGGAACGCGTCGTGCAGCGTGGTGAAGGCGTCGGGCGACGCGTCGGAACAGGTGCCGAGCAGCGACGCGAGCTCGTCGGCGTCGCACGTGGCGATGCCGCACACGTGCACGCCCTTGGCTTCGAGGTCGGCGTCGAGCGCATGGTGCACCACACGACCGTTGCGCACGACCACCAGCCCGGAGCGCTCACCGGCCTCGGCGGCGATGGGGCCGCCGCCGGGCGCGGGCTCGTCGCCCGGCTCCCCCATCTGCTCGGCCGGCACCGGGCGGAACTTCGACAGGTCGAGCTCGCCGATGCGGCTGTAGCGCCAGATCTCCTCGGCCGCAGTGGGCCACTCGACCTCGGCCAAGCGGTCGACGGCGCCGGCGCGGCGCGCCGCCAGCCACTCGGGGCCGGGCAGACCGCGCGCGGCGTCAGGAGTGAAGTGCTCGAGCATCGTCATGGGCCAAGCGGTGCTACCCGACGCTGCCTTCCATGTTGAGCTCGATGAGCCGCGAGAGCTCGACCGCGTACTCCATGGGCAGCGTCTTGGTGATCGGCTCGATGAACCCGTTGACGATCATCGCGGTCGCCTGCTGCTCGGAGAGGCCCCGGCTCATCAGGTAGAAGAGCTGGTCGTCGCCGACCTTGGAGACGGTGGCCTCGTGCCCGATGCGGGCGTCCTTCTCGTCGATCTCCATGTAGGGGTAGGTGTCGGAGCGGCTGTCGTCGTCGAGGATGAGCGCGTCGCAACGCACGTGCGCCTTCACGTTGTGCGCACCCTCCTCGACCCGCACGAGGCCGCGGTAGGTGGTGCGGCCGCCGTCCTTGGAGATCGACTTGGAGTCGATGATCGACGTGGTCTCGGGCGCGGCGTGGGTCATCTTCGCCCCGGCGTCCTGGTGCTGGCCGGCACCCGCGTAGGCCACCGACAGCACCTCGCCGTGCGCCTTCGGGCCGGTCATCACGACCGCGGGGTACTTCATCGTGAGCTTGGAGCCGAGGTTGCCGTCGATCCACTCGACGGTGGCCTCGGTCTCGGCGCGCGCCCGCTTGGTGACGAGGTTGTAGACGTTCGGCGACCAGTTCTGGATGGTGGTGTACCGGATGCGCGCATCCGGCTTGGCGATGAGCTCCACCACCGCGGAGTGCAGCGAGTCGGTGGAGTACACCGGCGCCGAGCACCCCTCGACGTAGTGCACCGACGAACCCTCGTCGGCGATGATCAGCGTGCGCTCGAACTGGCCGGCGTTCTCGGCGTTGATGCGGAAGTACGCCTGCAGCGGCATCTCGACGTGCACGCCCGGCGGCACGTAGATGAACGAACCCCCCGACCACACCGCCGAGTTGAGCGCGGCGAACTTGTTGTCGCCCGGCGGGATGACGGTACCGAAGTGCTCGCGCACGAGGTCCGGGTACTCACGGAGCGCGGCGTCCATGTCGTGAACAGGATCCCCCGCTCCTCCAGGTCCTCGCGGTTCTTGTGGTACACGACCTCGGATTCGAACTGCGCGGTGACCCCGGCGAGGTACTTGCGCTCGGCCTCGGGGATGCCCAGCTTCTCGTAGGTCTTCTGCATGCTCTCGGGGAGCATGTCCCAGTCGGCGACCTGCCCCTCGGTGGGCTTGAGGTAGTAGTAGATGTCGTCGAAGTCGATGTCGGGCATGTTCGTGGCGAACCACTCGAGCATCGGCTTGCGCTCGAAGCGCTTCAGCGCGTTGAGCCGGAACTTCGTCATCCAGTCCGGCTCTTCCTTCTGTCCGGAGATGTCGCGCACCACGGCCTCGTTGAGGCCCTTCTTGGGCGTGTAGACGTAGTCGTCGGTGCTGTCGTGCCAGCCGAGCTTGTACTTGCCGAGATCGATACCGGAAACGGCCATCTATGGCTCCCTACAAGGGCGCGAGGGGATTTCCACTACGCCCATAGTAACAATCCAGTGGCCGATCCCCAACCCGGGGCCGACAGGCGCGAGCTACCCGCCGCTCTGCTTCTGCTGGGCCTGCTTCACCAGGGTGCGGGCGTCGTCGACGAGGGTCTGGTACTCACCGAGCTTGCCCGCCTCGAGCGCCGTCTGCGCCTGGTCGAGCTTCGCCGCCGCCTGGTTCAGCAGCTCCTGCGCGCTCCCGGCCGCCGGCGGGATGGTCGTCGTGGTCGGCGCGGTCGTGGCCGGTGTCGTGGTGGCGGTGCCGGGAGTGGTGGTGGTGGTGGTGGTCGTCGTGGTGTCGGAGCCGGAGTCCACGGGTGCGGCGGTCGAGATGCAGCTCTGCGTGATCTCGGTCAGCTTGAGCAACTGGTTGAGGCCGTCCTCGACCGTCTGACCGCAGAACGCGTTGCCGGAACCCTGCGAGTAGACGACGACGAACTGGAACTGCGGGAAGCTGCCTGTTTGGCGGCTCTGCGCGTAGAAGGGCCGCACGTACACGATCGAGTTCCCCACGGGGATGAGCTGCATGCTGCCCTGGATGACGCTCGATCCCTGCTGGTTGAGGAACGTGATCGCGGTCGACACCGCGGCGGTGCGCAGGATCGCGTTGTTGACCTGCACGGGGCCGTTCACGTTCTGACCCGTCGGCATGACGTACGCCTGGAGCTGCCCGTACTGCTCCGGATCGGAGTTCGCGGTGAGGAACGACACGAGGCGCGTCTGGGTGTTGCCCGACGAGACCGGCACGAACGGCGACAAGATGATGAAGTGCTCGTCCTGCCCCGGCAGTTTGATGTTGAGGTAGTCCGGGTCGATCCGCTTGCCCGTCGACGTCGCCGACTGCGGCGCGTTCGACGAGTTCGTCGCCGCATTCGCGCCCGAGGCCAGGGCGGTGATCTCACTGCTCGCGATCACGCCCGATCCGGGATCGGGTGAGACCAGCCACTTCGAGCTCCCGTCGTAGAAGCGCTTGGGCTCGGTCACGTGGTAGCGGCCGAACATCGCCGACTGCGCCGAGACGAGGTCTTCGGGATAGCGCAGGTGCGCGCGGATCTCCTTCGGCATCCGCGACGCGTCGGTGAAGAGGTCGGGGAACGCCTCCTCGTAGGCCTTGATGATCGGGTCCTTCTGGTCGAACACGTAGAAGTTGACCGTGCCCTCGTAGGCATCGACGGTGACCTTCACCGAGTTGCGCACGTAGTTGAACGACGACGACAACGCCCCCCCACCGCCGAGCGACTGGCCGTACGGATACCGGTCGGAGGTGGTGTAGCCGTCCATGATCCACACGGTGCGGTCGCCGAGCACCACGGGGTACGGATCGGCGTCGAACTGCAGGAACGGCGCCAGCTTGGTGACCCGGGCGCGGATGTCGCGCTCCATGAGGAGCTTCGTGTCCGAATCGATCTGCCCGGAGATGAGCGGGTCGAGGCTGCCGAAGCGCAGTGCGAACGCGGCGCGGCGCACGAAGTTCGACAGCTTGACGCCGTCCTTGCCCTTGTAGCGCGTGAACTTGTCGGTGGCGCCTTCGCGCTGGTAGTCGAACTCGCGCGACTGCGCGCCGGTGAGCACGTAGCTGCTCAGGTTCTCGGCGAAGTAGATCTGCGACGGTGGCCCGATTCGCGAGGTCGATCCCAGTGGCCTGCGTGGGCACGTCCTTCAGCAGGTAGTCGGGGTTCCCGGAGCTCTCGGCCGCGTTGCTCGGCGACGCGACCACGCCGTACCCGTGGGTGTAGACGATGTGGCGGTTGACGAAGGACTGCGAAGGAAGGTCGGCGGTGTTGAGCCCGCGCGCCGCCACCAGGACCTGCTGGACCTTGCCGTCGACCAGGTAGCGATCGATGTCGACGTCGCCGATCTGGTAGTAGGTCTGGAGGTTCTGGTTCGTTGCGTAGTTGGACCGGATGATGGCCGGGTCCCACAACCGCGCGTTGTTGATGGTGGTCACGTTGCTCCGCACCGCGTCGGTTGCTTCGCTGGCGTCGAGTGATTCCAACGACGTGAAGTCGAAGCGCTTGGTCTGCACCGCGTCGAGTCCGAAGGCGTCGCGCGTGGCGCGGATGTTGCGGTCGATGTACTTCGCCTCGGCCTGGTACTCGTTCGGCCCCACCTTGAACTGCTGGTACGCGGCCGGGTAGATGGTGCCGATCACGAGCGACACGAACGCCCAGAGCCCGACCGCGATGATCGGGAGCACCCAGCCGCGACGGCGGATGTTCCAGAGGAACAGGGCGGCGGCACCGATCGAGATGAAGATCAGCAGGTTGAGCGCGGGAAGTTGCGCCTTCACGTCCGTCGCGCTCGCGCCCTGGACCACGCCCCGGGTCGAGAAGTTCAGCTCGAATCGCCCCAGGTAGTACTGGGCGGTCTTCACCAGCGCCATCACCGCGAGGATGACCGAAAGGTGCGCCTTGACCTGCGGCGTGACCCGCTGGAACGGGCTCTGGAAGCGGATGCCGCCGTTGAGGTAGTGCTCCACCGCGGTGACGATGAGCACGATCACCAGCCCGGCGAAGAGCCACTCGGCGATGAACTTCAGGAACGGGAGCTGGAAGACGTAGAAGCCGATGTCCTTGTGGAACTGCGGGTCGACCCGATGGAAGCTCTGGTAGTGGGTGAAGAGCACCCACTGGTTCCACTGCGACGACACGCCGATGCCGGCGATCAGCGCGAAGAACAGCGACACGCCGATGCGGATGCGCATGGTGTACGGACCGGCGACCTGCTGGTAGCGCGCGATCAGCTCGTCCTCGGGCCCCATCGCGCGGTACTTGGGCGCGAGCCGGTCGGCGATCACGAGGTTCACGAACATGATCACGAAGAACACGACCGTGAATACGAGCGCCGGCGCGACGCGGGCTGCGAGCAGGCTGCTCCAGGTGGAGCCCTGGCCGAGCGAGTCGAACCACAGGAAGTCGGTGTAGAAGCCGGCCAGCCCGCGCAGGCTGAACAGCAGCACGACCAGGATGACGACGATGCCGATGATCCAGCCGCGCAGGCGGAAGCGAGATCGTCGTCGGGGCTCGACGGTCGGGAGGCGCATCGGGGCAGCAGCCTAGAGGGAGGAGTGCTGACGGCAGGGCGCGGGATGGTTCAGGTTGCGTCGACCACGAGGAGACAGCGGCAACCCGGGTGCGCCGGGGGATGTGGCTGGCCGGTCGGGAAGTCGCTCCCCTTCACGGTGGGTTCGAGCGCGTTGTCGTCGCAGTCGGGGCACTTGCCGCCGACCGCGGGGACCCACCGCAGGCGTGCACCGTCGGGGGCGGCGTCGAACACGCCCCGCGACCAGGCCACCGCCATCACGTCGCCGAGGGCGCCCTCGAGCTGCTCGCCGCGCCACTCGCGGTACCGGGCGCCGAGGCTCTGGGCCACCGCGATCTCGGTGTCGGCCGGGGTGCGGGCGTCGATCTGCTCGAGCGATGACGAGAGCCGTTCCCGCAGGGGGCTCACGACCGACGTCGACAGCTCGGTGAGCAGGCCCCGGGGCGCCGCGCCGACCGCGGCCGCCCCCTCCACGGAGGCGGCGCCGCTCGAATAGGCGGTGTCGACCGCGGGCTGGAGGACGTGCGCCCACCGGGCCACCTGGTCGTCCTGCGTGGGGAGGACCTTGGTGGTGTCGATCTTGCCCCGCTGCCGGCGGAGGCCGTCGAGGAGGTCGTTCTGCTCGTCCTGGAGTGCCCGCTTGCCGCGGCGCACGAGGTCGTCGGTGGACTCGGCCAGGGCGCTGTCGCGTGCGACGGTCGTGGGGTTGCCGTCGGGGGTCGCGCCCTGCTCGTCACCCGGGTCGTCGCCGGCGTCCGCCGCCGGCTCGGACGCGGACTCGGCTTCCGCCGCCGCGGTCGCGGGCTCGTCGGGCGCCGAGGGCGTGTCGGCCCCGGTGTCGGCCTGCCCCGAACGCAACTTCTCGAACAGGGCTCCCACGTCGTGGGCGGACTCGCCGGACTCGCCGGACTCGCCGGACTGCGACTCGCCGGACTCGGCGGACTCGGCGGACTCGGCGGACTCGGCGGATTGCCGGCGGCGGCACCGCGGACTCGGTCGCGGGTTCCTCCACCGCCGGTTCCGGGGCCGGCGCGGCCGGCTCCGCGGTCGGCGCAGCGGTCGGCGAGTCGTCCGCGTCGGCGGCCGGCGCCTCCTCGACGTCGTGCACCTCGGGCGCGGCGGGCACGTCGGGCGGCGTCGACGGCTCCTCGGCCATCACGCGCGCGGCGTGCCCGAGGGCGCGTTCGACCAGTTCGTACGTCTCGACCAGCTTCCCGCGGCCCGCGCGCAGCTCGCCGATCTGCCGTTCGAGCTCCTTGCGCCGTTCCTCGAGGTCGGTGAGCACGCGCTCACGCAGCCCGCGCGCCTCGCCCACGATCTCCTTGGCGCGCGTGCGCGCGGCGTCTTCCGCCTCGCGGGTCTTGGTCTCGACCGCCTGCTGCGTGGTGGTGCGCAGCTCGCGTGCGGTCTCCTGGGCTTCACGCACCACCCGGCGCGCATGCTCCTCGGCCTTGTTCCGGAGCTCGATGGCCGACTCGCGGGCCTGGCCCAACACCCGAGCCGTCTCCTCGCCGAGCGCGACGATGAGATCCTGGTCGGAGGGAGGGAGGACCGGCTTCCGCAGCCGGTCCTCGAGATCGCGGATCCGACCGGCGAGCTCACGCTCGCGCGACGCCGCCGACGCGAAGTCGCTGGAGACCATG
Source organism: uncultured Actinomycetes bacterium (assembly GCA_963756895.1). Lineage (GTDB taxonomy): Bacteria > Actinomycetota > Acidimicrobiia > IMCC26256 > DASPTH01 > DASUAS01. The sequence goes on from CAVWPI010000007.1 coordinate 781,694, forward strand.
CGGAGGTAGGCCCGGACCTCGGATTCGGCGTAGCCGCGCTTCACCTGGCTGAACGTGCGCTCGGCGATCGCCTCGGGGGTGGTGCGTGAGCTGCGTGGCGCGAAGGAATCCGAGGTGTCGGTCATTCCCTCATGATCGCGCCGCGGTCGTCGACGGTGGCGGCACTTCCGCGCCACCCGCTCGGTGCAACGCGTCGAGTGCCTGCTCGATGTTGTCGACGCCCACGACGCGCACATCGCCCGCTCCGCGTCGAGCGGCCGCGACCTCCTCTTTGGGCACGATCATCGTTTGCACCCCGTTCGTGCGCGCGGTGATGGCCTTCTGCTCGACACCGCCGACCTCGCCCACATGACCGTCGGGTTCGATCGTCCCGGTGACCGCCACGTGCCGACCGGCGGTGAGGGACCCCGGCGTGAGGTCGTCGATGATCGCGAGGGTGAACGCGAGCCCAGCCGACGGACCGCCGACGAGCTGCGTGTTGATCTTGACGTTGACCGGGAATTGATAGGTGACGAATTCCTGCGACGACACGCCGAGGCAGATGGAGCCCGACGTGGACCCCTTGGCCGGCATGCACGTCCTGCCGTCCTTCGCGTACGCGCCCGCGGCGATCGACGCGGTGCGGGTGACCCCGTTGCGGTCGTAGGTGATCGAGACGCGGTCGCCCGGTCGGTGCGCCCGGACCTGCTCGCCGATCGCGGTGGCGTCGGCGACGTCGGTGCCGTCGACCGCGAGCACCTGGTCGCCGGTCTCGAGCGCGCCGTACGCGGGCGCGTCCCGGCACACCTCGACGATCCGGACCTGCACCGGATCGGCCGGGACGGTGTACCCGAGGCGCGTGAGCGCGACGTACTTGGCGTCGTTCTGCGACTGGTCCATGAGTTCCGAGTTGAACTGCTGGTTCTGCGCGTCGGTGAGACAGCCCTGCACCGAGCTTCTCTTCTCCACGTCGCGGTCGGGATCGAGCCACGAGGTGACCACGCGCCACACGTTCGGTTCACGCGTCGAGACCTGCACGGTGAGGAACAGGATGTTGCCGGTGTCGTCCGGGTACGTCTGCGCGCCGTCGATCTGCACGACCTGCGAGTCGAGTGGCGTCGCCGACCCGGGCGAGATGATCACGTACGGCAGGTGGATGAGGAAGCCCGCGATCACGACCGCGGCGATGAGCACGCCCACCGTCGACAGCACGACGGCGAGGACGGTGTGCTTGCGGCTGCGGGTGCGCGGCGGCAGCTCGGGCGGGGGCGCCGGCGCAGGGATGTGGTCGGTCATACGGCTCCGGTCAGGGGCGGATAGTTTGGCGTCGCACCCCGAGCACGAGGAGTCGAGCGTTTGACGGGTACTCCCACCCCGCAGCCTGCCACGCGTCCGATGCCATTCGGCGCGCGGTCGGGTCCCACCCGCGGCATGCGGGTGGCTCGACGCGGCACCGCGTTCGTGCGCATGCTGCTGCTCGTCGGGTTCGCCGGCTTCCTGGTGGCGGCGGTGGTGGCCACCGTGTGCGCGGGCCTGGTCATCGCGATCAACGGCCGTCTGCCGTGAGCGACGCGGGCCCGGTCGCCCGCGCGACCGAGCTCGCCACCCTCGGTCACCACGCTCCACTCGATCCCGACGCCCGCGACCGCCTGCTCGCGGCGATGGACGGTGACGCCGACCCGCGCGTCCGCGCCGCCGCGCTCGGCGCGCTGGTGCGGGCCGCACCCGCAGGCGCGTACGCGCCGTGGGTGCGCGCGCTCGCGGATCCGGCGCCGGCGGTGCGCCGACGGAGCGCGGAGCTGGCGCCCGCGCTGGACGACTCGTCGGTCGCGCCCGCGCTCGTCGGCTCGCTCGCCGATCCCGACGTGACCGTGGTCGAGGCCGCCGCGTGGTCGCTGGGCGAGCTCGGCGACGCCGCCCGCGGCGGCGGGCGCGGTGCTCGCGCTCGCCGAGGTCACCCGCGTGCACCGCGACGCGCTCGCGCGCGAAGCGGCGGTCGCCGCGTTGGGCGCGCTCGGCGACGTCGATGCCTTGCCCGTGATCCTCGACGCGTGTCGCGACAAGCCCGCGGTGCGCCGGCGCGCGGTGCTCGCGCTCGCGCCGTTCGACGGACCCGAGGTCGACGCCGCGATCGAGGCTGCGCTCACCGACCGCGACTGGCAGGTCCGCCAGGCCGCGGAGGACCTCCGCGGCGACTGAGTCAGTGCCCCGCCGGACCGGCTGGGGGCTGTTCGTCACCCAGCGGGTCGATGAACAGCTCCTGGTCGCGGCTGACGTGCTCGGTCCACTCGTGCCCGGTCCAGTACCGCCAGTGGAACCGGTCGGTGGGGTCCGGGTACCAGTCGGCGGGCACCACCGGCGCGGTGTCGGCCACCCCACCACGGCTCACGTGCTCGGTCCACGACGTGCCGTCCCAGTACCGGTGGTCGAACGCCCGGCTCGGATCGGGGTACCAGCCGGGCCCGTCGGCGGTGGTGGGCGCGGCGTACTCGCGGGCGACGGGGTGGGCGCCAGAGCGCTCGAGCGGCGCGGGGTCGCGCGCCTGGAGCACCTCCTGGCGGGCGGTGATGTCGCGGACGACCAAGATGGACAGGACCGTACCGACGGCGCCGATCACGCCCGCGGCCGCGAGCATCAGGCGCGTGGTCTCGACGCCGGTGACGCCCCCGACCGCGAGCCCCATGGTGGTGAGCAAGACGGCGATGCCGCCGATGTACGCCACCGTCCAGAGGCGCACCAGCGGTGAGCCCGGGAGCCGGCGCCAGCCGTCACCGCGTTCGGTGCCCGGGTCGGAGCTGCGCCAGAGGTCGGAGAACACCAGGTAGACGAGGACGAAGTTGGCGAGCGGGATGAACCACGCCCCGATCGCCCAACCCGGGCCGAGTCGGGCGCCGGTCCGACCGAGGGCACGCGCGTTGTGGGCGCTGCGCCACGCCCAGACGATGTGGAGCACGAGTGCGGCGACGGTGACGAAGGTGAGCACGGAGCTCCACGGGCTCGCTTCGGCCTGGTTGTGGTCGATGATGCGCTGCGCGGCTTCGTTGCGGCCGTCGAGCAGCGCGTCGAACGCGCGGTGCCACCGCACGTAGACCTCGGCGTTGTCGACCGCGAACACGTTGGCGAGCTGCGCCACCGCCTGGACCGCGAACAGCCACGTCAACCAGTTCGCGAGTTGGCGCGTCGGTCGCCACCAGTCGGCCGACGGTTGGACCGTCGCCCGCGGTGCCCACTCGTCAGCTGCCACGCCCGTCACTCCTTGAATGGTCGACTCCGCTCCACCGTCCCGGCCTCCGGCCACGGCTCCGCTTCGTCGCTCCTACATGAACATGTCCTTGAGGCGGTCGAAGCTCTCGAGGCACCGGCCGGCGCCGAGCACGACCGTCTCGAGCGGGAGGTCGACGAGCTGGGCCCGGACCGCGGTCTCCTTCTCGATGCGCAGGTCGAAGCCGCGGAGCATGGCCCCGCCGCCCACGAGGTGGATGCCCTCGGCGAGCAGGTCCTGCGAGAGCTCCGGCGGCGTGCGGGCGAGCGCCTGCTTCACCGCACCGAGGATCGCCTGGATCGGCTCGTCGATCGCCTCGCGCACCTCTTCCGGGGTGAGCACGACCGTCTTGGGCATGCCGCTCATCAGGTCGCGGCCCCGCACCTCGGCCTTGTACTCGTCGTCGGTGGGGAACACCGAGCCGATCGCGAGCTTCACCTCTTCCGCGGTGCGCTCCCCGATGGCCAGGCCGTACTCCCGGCGCACGTAGCTCTGGATGGCGGCGTCGATGTCGAAGGAACCCACCCGCACGGCCTCGAGCGCGACCACCCCGCCGAGGGAGATGACCGCCACTTCGCTGGTGCCACCGCCGATGTCGACGACCATGTTGCCGAGCGGCTCGTGGATCGGCAGCGACGCGCCGATCGCCGCGGCCATGGGCTGCTCGATGAGGAACGTCTGCGCGGCGCCCGCACGGCGCGCCGCTTCGAGCACCGCTCGCTGCTCGACGTGGGTGATCGCCGACGGCACGCAGATCAGCACGCGCGCCGCGCTGCAGGCGCGAGATGCCCGCACGCTGGAACAGCATGCGGATGAGCCGCTGGGTGATCTCGAAGTCGGTGATCGCGCCTCCGCGCAGAGGACGGACGGCGACGATGTAGCCAGGAGTGCGGCCGATCATCTGCCACGCGTCGTGGCCGAGCGCGAGCACTTCGTGGGTGCGCGTGTTCATCGCGATGACGGTCGGCTCGTTGAGAATGATCCCCTGCCCGCGCGCGTAGACGAGCGTGTTGGCGGTGCCGAGGTCGATGGCGAGGTCGCGGGACAGTGGGAGCTCCTCAGCCGACCGCGCGGACGGGGTTGGCGCCGGTGCCCCAGTCGGAGCCGCCCTCCCAGTGCTCGCGCTTCCAGATCGGGACCGTCTCCTTCAGCGTGTCGATGCAGAAGCGGGCGGCCTCGAACGCTTCGGCCCGGTGCGGCGACGACACGACCACTGCCACCGCGGTGTCGGACAGCGCGAGATCACCGGTGCGGTGCAGGAGCGCGACCCGATCGATCACCGACCACTGCCGGCGCGCCTCGGCTGCCACCGCGGCGAGTCGCGCGACCGCCTCCTCCTGGTAGGCCTCGTAGGTGAGGCCGGTGACGCCCCCGCGGCCGTCGGCGTGGTCGCGGACCACACCGAGGAAGACCACGACCGCGCCATCTCGCCGGCGTCGTGGCCCACGCCGTGGCGACGTCGACCGGAAGGGGCACGTCGACGACTTCGATCCAGTCGCCGGAAGCGGGTGGGTGCACGGCGGCCATCGTAGCGACGAAGGGGTCGTAAGCGCCCTGCGGCGCTCCTCGGTCGCAACCCGTCGCGCGCTCACGGCGAGCCCATAATCCCTGGTCGGGGCGACGAGGAACCGCTCAGGCACGTCGGTACACTCCGCGCCATGTCGGCGGAAGACTCCGGAGGTGACGGCGCGCCCGAACCCGACGACGCGCCGAGCGGTCCTCCGCCCGATCCCCTCGACCGACCCTGGGTTCACCCCAGCGAGTTGCGTTCGTTCGTCAGCACCCCCTCGGCACCGCCGCGAGAGCCACGACCCCGCGAGTGGGCGATCGGGGTCGGCTCCGCCGTCGCCGCGGTGCTGGCGACGGTCCTGGTGCTGGTGGCGTTCGGCGCCCTGGGTGGCCGAGACCGCTCACCGATCCCCCCGCCGGTCGTCACCAATCCGGGCGACGTGGTCGACTACGCGGTCGCCGAACGCGTCGGGACGGCGGTGGCCGCCAGCGTCGTGATGGTCCGCACCCGCACGCCCGGCGCCACCCGACCGGTGGGTTCCGGGGTCGTGGTCAGCTCCGACCGGATCGTGACCGCCGCGCACAACCTCACCGGCGTCAGCGACGTGGTCGTGGTGACCAACTCCGGCACCGAGCTCGACGCCAAGGTCGTCGGCACCGATCCCCAGACCGACCTGGCGCTCCTCTCGGTGCAGGACGGTGATCTCCAGCTGGCCCAGCTCGGCGGCTCCGGGGCGCCGCGGGTCGGCCAGACCGTGGTGGCGGTCGGCGCCGGCACGCACTACCGCGTCGGCATCGACGTGGTGTCCGACCATGACGTCATGGTCGACGCCGGTACCGGCGTCGACGTGGCCGGCCTCCTCGAGACCGGCATCCCGGTCACCACCGACATGTCGGGTGGTGCGCTCGTCGACCCCGACGGCAACCTCGTGGGCATCCTCACCCGGGCCACGAGCGGCAGCCCCGACGGTCTCGCGGTGCCGATCTCGACCGTGCGCGACGTCCGCGACCAGCTCGACGGCAGCGGCAAGGTCACGCACGGGTGGATGGGCGTGGTGTGCGACAAGAACCCCGCCGAGAGCCGACCCCAGGGCGGCGCGCTCGTGATGACGGTGCTCGACGGGAGCCCCGCGGCCGAGGCGGGGCTGGCGCCCGGCGACGTGGTGGTGCGGGCCGCGGGTCGCACGGTGAGCGGCCGCCCCGACCTGGTCGCCGCCGTCCGGGGCCTGCGCCCGCAGGACCCGCTCGACGTCCAGTACGTGCGGAACGAGCGCACCCGGACCACCACGGTGACGCTCAAGGCGGGCGACCCGTCATTGTTCATGTACGCACCGGCCATGGGGTGAGCGGCCATGGGGTGAGCAGGCGAGAACGTGCCGGCGAGACGTGTGAGCCGGCCCGAATTGCCCGTGGTCGGCGGCGACGCGCGACCATGAACCCATGACGACCACGAGCGACGACCAGATGGAAGCGCTCGACCGCGAGCTGCTGAACGCGGTGCAGTGGGACTTCCCCCTCGAACCGCGGCCCTTCGCGGTGCTGGGTGAGCGTCTGGGCATCGCCGAAGCGGAGGTGCGGGAGCGGATCACCAAGGTGAAGGAGATCGGCGTCCTGCGCCAGCTCTCGGCCATCTTCGACACCCGGGCGCTCGGCTACGGCTCGGCCCTCGTGGCCGCGCAGATAGATCCCGACCGGGTCGACGAAGCCGCCGCGGTGATCAGCGCCCACCCCGGCGTCAGCCACAACTACAAGCGCAACCACCGCTACAACCTCTGGTACACGATCGCCGTCCCGCCCGGTGAGTCGCTCGAAGACCACATCGACGTGCTGCACCGCGAGTCGGGCGCGATCGTCACCCGCAGGCTCCCCACGCTGAAGCTCTACAAGATCGGCGTGAAGCTCGACATGACCGGCAACACCGCGGCCGACGCCAAGGCCGAGGTGCTCGAGCACGAGAAGCCCGAGCGGCGCGAACACATGGAAGCGCCCGAGCTCTCCGACCTCGAGGTCGCCACCATTCGCATCGTCCAGGAGGACCTGCCCCTCGTCGAGCACCCCTTCGCCGCGTACGGCGAGATGATCGGGTGTGACGAGGCCACGGTGCTCGAGCTCCTGCGCTCGTTCAAGGAGCGCAAGCTCATGCGGCGCTTCGCCGCGGTGATGAACCACCGCTCCGCCGGCTTCAAGGCCAACGCGATGGGCGTGTGGGCGGTGCCCGACGCCGAGCTCGACGAGATCGGGCCGCAGATGGCGGGGTTCGCGCTGGTGAGCCACTGCTACCGCCGGCCGACCTACGACGACTGGCCGTACTCGATCTTCACCATGGTGCACGGCAAGAACGCGCGCGACTGCGAGGAGACCATCGCCGCGATCCACGCCGAGACCGGCGTCGACGAATACGCGCTGCTGTGGTCGGTGAAGGAGTACAAGAAGACCCGCGTGCGCTACTTCACCGACGACTGGGACGACTGGCGCGCCGCGCACCTCACGCCGACCCCCTGACGGTTCCGTGATCGACGTCGCCCGCGCCCGGGCCGACACGCCCGGGTGTGGCGACGTGGTGCACCTCAACAACGCAGGCGCCGCGCTCCCGACGCGCACGGTGCTCGACAGCGTGATCGACCACCTCGAGCTGGAAGCGCGCGTCGGCGGCTATATGGCCGCGGACCTGGTCACCGAACGGTCGAGCGCGGTGTACGCGTCGGTTGCGTCACTCGTGGGTGCATCGGCCGACGAGATCGCGCTCGTCGAGAACGCGACACGCGCGTGGGACATGGTGGCGTACTCGTTGGGCGCGTCGTTCGTGCCGGGCGACCGCGTGCTCACGTCGCGCGCCGAGTACGCGAGCAACGTGATCGGCTTGCTGCAGCTGTCGCGTCGCACCGGAGCATCGGTGGAGGTCGTGCCCGACGACGACGAGGGCCAGTTGTCGGTCGACGCGCTCGAAGCGATGCTGGACGACCGGGTGCGGCTGGTGGCGATGTCGTGGATCCCCACGCAGGGCGGACTGGTGAACCCCGCGGCCGCGGTCGGCGCGGTCACGCGCGCCGCGGGAGTCCCGTACCTCCTCGACGCCTGCCAGGCCGCCGGTCAGCTGCCGATCGACGTCGACGCGCTCGGCTGCGACTTCCTCTCCGCCACCGGGCGCAAGTACCTGCGCGCGCCCGCGGTACCGGGTTCCTCTACGTGCGTCGCGGGTGGCTCGACCGGCTCGATCCGCCGTTCCTCGACGTGCATGCCGCGCACTGGGCGCCGGGTGACGACGTCGTGGTGCGGGCCGACGCCCGTCGGTTCGAGAGCTGGGAGCGCTCGGTCGCCAACCAGCTCGGTCTCGGCCGGGCCGTCGACTACGCGCTCGAGCTCGGAGTCGACGACATCGCCGAGCGCGTGATCGCGCTGGCGGCGAGCCTGCGCGAGCAGCTCGCGGACATCGCCGGGCTCACGCTCCACGACCGCGGCGTCGACCGGTGTGGGATCGTCACGTTCACCGTCGACGGCGTCGACGTGTACGAGCTCGCCGCGTCACTGCGCGCTCAGCACGTCAACATCTCGGTGTCGACCATCGACTTCGCACGCTACGACTTCGAGGCGCGCGGGCTGACCGCCGTCGCCCGCGCATCGGTGCACTACTACAACACCGAGGAGGAGCTCACGCGCCTCGTGGACTCGGTCACTGCTGCAGCGCGCGCCTGACGTCGAGCAGGTGGTGCACCGCGTCGTGCGCGGGACCCCGCGTGATCTCGGCCGCGTTGAGCTCTCCCCGTTCCGCGTGCAGGTAGGTACCGCCGCGGCGTCAACGATGCGTGCGCCGCCGCGGCCCACGTCTCGGTGGCGGTGCGCACCGACCAGAGCGCGGACTGCACCGACATCGCCTCGTAGTCGCGCGCCGCGGCCAGCTCGTCCTGGTCGTACGCGGCGAGCGTGGTGGGCGCGCCGGCGAAGACGCCCTCGAGCCGTTCGGCGAAGATGCGGAGGTTGTCGGCGACGTGGAACACGTAGGCCCTGGCCGACCACGTGGCGCCGGCGGCCTGCTCGTCGCCGGTGCGTCCGGCGAGCAGCGAGTCGAACTGATCGGGCAGCGCCTCCACCGCGGCGATCGCGGTCGCCGGCGACTGCGACCAGTCGAACCCACACTCGCGGCAGGGATCACCCCATTGCGCGATCCACCATCCGTTCTCGACCGCGTGCTCGACCATGCCGGCATCGTCGCAGTCGGGGTCCCGCGTCACCCACCAATTTCGCATTCATTGCCGACTGGACGACGTCAGGCGTTGTCCAGCCACCAATGAATCAGTCGGCGGTGCGGCGGCGGCGACGGCGCCGGAGCGCGACTGCGGTGCCGACGAGCAGCAGTCCGCCAGCGCCGGCGACGATCGCCGGCTTCGCGTCGCGCGGTGGCAACGACGCGACCGCCTCGGCGATGGCCTCGGCGTTGCTGTGTGCGGGCGTCCACCCCGCGGCGCGGAGGCGCTCGTTGGCGATCACCCACGGGTGCACCAGGTAGGGCACCACGCCGGCGGGGACGTCGCCCATCCCCAGGTCCCAGGTGCGGCGCAGCCAGCGTTGGAGCACCTCGGCCGGCAGCGCGGGCGCCGGCGGACGCCCGATGAGGGCGCGGGCCTCGGCGGCGTCGAGCCAGCCGTCGGCAGCGACGTTGTAGGCGCCGGGGAGGTCGCGGGTGGCCGCCAGCGCGAGCGCCGAGGCCAGATCGTCGACGTGCACAACCTGCACCGGCGCGTCGGCACCCCGCACCCGCAACGGCGGGCGCCCGAGGAGGATGCGGGCCGGGAGGCGTTCGGCCCCGGGGCCGACGACGGGCGCGGAGCGCAAGGTGGTGACCGTGACTTCGGGGTGGCTGCCCCGCCACTCGGCCAGCAGTCGCTCCACCTCGGCGCCCTGCACCGCGGGCGAGAAGTCGGGATTGGGCCGGAGCGCGGCGTCCTCCGTGAGCGGGAGCGGGTTGTTGGCCCACGCGCCGTAGACCGTCGCGCTGGAGATCCGCACCACCCGCCGGGCACCGACCGACGCGGCCGCGTCGAGGACGTGCCGGGTGCCTTCGACGTTGACCCTCGCCATCAACGCGACGTCGGGCACGGGATCGACCACGCCGGCGAGATGCACCACCACGTCGATGCCCTCGAGCAGGGGCTTGAGCTCCGTGCCGGCGATGTCGACCCGGGCGAACTCGACCGCGCGGGGGCGCCGCTCCGGCTCGCGCACGTCGAGGCCGAGGACGCGTTCGACATCGGGATGCGCGGCGAGAACGGGAAGGAGGTGACGGCCTACGAGTCCGGATGCACCGGTGACCGCGACGGAATGCACCCCCATACACTGACCGCGTGGCCGACCCGTCTCAACCTGGAGACCCCGAGGAGCCCGACGAACAGCCCGGCGAACAGCCCGACGAACCCGGCGTGCCCGGCCTCCCGCCCTTCCTGTTCGGGGGGCTCGGCGGCCCCGGAGGCCTCGGCGGACCCGGAGGCCTCGGCGGAGCCGGTGCTGCCGCCGGCAATTTCGATCCGGCCAACTTCGATCTCTCGCAGGTCGACCTGAGCCAGGTCATGCGCATCCTCCAGTCCACCGGACCCGTCAATTGGGAGGTCGCGCGCCAGACCGCGGAATGGGTCGCGCTCGAGGGTCGAGTCGATCCGTCGGTGGCGTCGGCCGACCACACCCAGCTGGAGGAGCTCGCGCACGCGGCGCAGACCCTCGTGGTGGGCGAGACCGGGCTCACCGCCGCGTTCGCCACCTCGCTCGCGACCGTCGGCCCCAAGGGCTGGGTCGACCTGCACCTCGTCGCGCTCAAGCCGGTGCTCGAGGCGCTCGCCACCACGCTCGGCGCCGCCATGCAGCAGGACGACGGCGAGCCCGACGACGCTTCCGAAGGGCTCGCCGACCTCCCCGGCCTCGAGGGCACCCCCTTCGCGGCGATGGCCGGGATGGCCGGCATGGGCAACATGATGTCGATGCTCGCCCCCGCGCTGCTCGGCGTGCAGGCGGGCTCGATGATCGGGTACCTCGCGCAGCACGCGCTGGGTCGCTACGACCTCCCGTTGCCCACGAGCGACGCGCCGAGCCTCTGCTTCGTCGTCGAGAACATCGACACGTTCGAGTCGGAGTGGTCGCTGCCGCGCGACGACCTGCGCTTCTACGTGGCCCTGCACGAGACGGTCCACGCGGCCGTGCGCTCGGTGCCGTGGTTGCGCGAACGGTTGGTGGAGCTGGCGACGCAGTACGTGTCGAGCTACGAGATCGATCCGTCGGCGTTCGAAGCCGAGTTCGGGATGATCGATCCGCAGGACCCGGAGTCGTTGCAACAGCTCACCGAGAGCCCGGAGCGGGTGCTCGGCGCGATGCAGTCGCCACGGCAGATCGCGCCTCGCGACGAGCTGCAACGGCTCACGTCGGTGATGGAGGGCTACGCCGACCACGTGATGGGGCTCATCGGCCGGCGGCTCATCACCACGTTCGACCAGATCCACGAGGCGATGCAGCGCCACCGCGTCGAGCGGGGCGAAGCCGAGCGCTTCATCGAGGGGCTCCTCGGGCTCAAGCTCGAGCGCACGCACTACGAGCGGGGCCAGGCGTTCGTCGACGGCGTGGTGGAGCGGGCCGGGCTCGAGGGCCTCAACCGCCTGTGGGACGACCCGGCGATGCTGCCCACCCCCAACGAGCTCGACGCGCCCGGCCTCTGGCTGGCCCGCATCGACCTCCCCGCCCCAGACTGACGCCGACCCCGATTCATTGCCCCGTGACGTTCGCAGTGCGGACACCACGGGACAGTGAATCGATCGACGGCGAAGCGGGAGCGGCGTGATGAAGGTCGGCGTGTTGGGTGCGGGCGTGATGGGCGCGGGGATCGCGCAGGTGACGGCGACGGCGGGCTACGAGACGGTCTGTTACGACGTCGACGCCGACGCGCTCGCAAGCGGTGACGAGCACGTCACCACCGGGCGGTACGGGTTCGAGCGCGGCGTCGAGCGCGGCAAGCTGACGCGCGCGGATGCCGACGCGGCGCGAGCGCGCCTGTCGTTCACCGGGTCGTTCGACGAGGCCGCGAACGTCGACGTCGTGATCGAGGCGGTGCCCGAGAAGCTCGAGCTCAAGCAGCAGGTCTTCGGCGACCTCGACGCCGCCGCGCCTGCGGGCACGATCCTGGCGTCCAACACGTCGGGCTTCCCGATCGGGCAGATCGCCGGCGCGACCAGACGCCCCGAGCTCGTGATCGGCTGGCACTGGGCGTCGCCGCCCGCAGTCATGCGCCTGGCCGAGATCGTGCGCGGCCCCGACACCAGCGACGCCACCGCGGCGACGATCGTCGATCTCGCCACCGCGTGCGGCAAGAACCCCGTCGTGATCACCGATTCGCCCGACGGCACGTGGGGCTTCGTCGCCAACCGCGTCTACATGGCGATGATCAATGAAGCCAGCGCGTGCATCGACGAGGGCATCGCCACGCGTGAGCAGGTCGACGCGCTGATGGTCGACTGCTTCCGCTGGCCGGTCGGCCCGTTCGGCATGGTGCAGGGCGCGTCGAGCGGCTGGGGCCAGTAGCTCAGCCGTCGGGCGTCGCCGGCGGGTCGTTGGCGGGCGCAGGGCGCGCCGGCTTCCGGAACCGCCGCTTCACCCTGCGCACCGCCTGGTTGCGCTTCTGCGCGATGGTGCGGTCGACCGCTTCGGGCAACAGCTTCGTGCGCATGACGCGTCCGCGCGCCGCCCGCAGCGCCGCCACGTACGAGATCGCGGCGAAGCCGAGCACGATGGCGAGCAGGAACAGGCCCATCTGCTTGGCGAACGGGATGATCGCGACCATGCCGCCGATCACCCAGACCAGCTGGAAGCGGGTCTCGAACTTGGCGAACGCACGACCGCGTGCTGCATCAGGACCGTCGCGTTGCAGCAGGCTGTCGAAGCCGAGTCGCCCGGCCGCCGCGCCGATCCCGATCGTGAACGCGGCGAGCACGAAGCCGACCGAGCCCGCCACGAGCGCGCCGAGCAGCGTGAAGACGGCGGGGAGCACCAACGACGACGCGAGGATCACCTCCTCGCGCACCGAGCGGCGGAGCCTGGGCGCGACGAGCACGCCACCGAAGTTGCCGACGTACGCCGCGACTCCGGCGGCCCCCAACGCGACGAGATCGTGCTTGAGCGAGAACGCGGCGAAGAACGCCAGGAACCCGACGCTGGCGCGGAGGACGGCCATCGCGCTCGAGCCGAGGAGGATGCTCGGCGTGTGCATCTCTTCGCGTTCCAGCTGCTGCAGGTCTTCGTCGTCGGACTCGCGGAGGCGCGTCCGCGGGATCTGGATCGCGAGGATCGTCGCGATGGTGAACACGACCGCGCCGTAGCGCAGCGACCAGTCGGCACCGAAGAGCTTGTAGACGACGAACACGGGCGCGGCTCCTGCAAACGCTCCGAACACGTTGATGAGGGCCAGCCGAGAATTGGCGGTGACAAGCTCGGCTTCGTCCTTCACCAGCGCCGGGACCAGCGCGCTCTTGGCGATGGCGCTTCCCTTCTGCAGCACGAGCACGCCGAAGGCGAGCGGGTACACGAGGAGCCCCTCGGGCGCCGGTTTGCTGATGTACATCGCCAACGCCAGGCAGAGCAGGACGCGGCCCGCGGCCGAGGAGATCAGGAACAGGCGACGCCCGCCCTTCATGCGGTCCAGGGCCGGACCGAGCACCGGGGCGATGATCACGAACGGCGTCATCGTGATCAGCAGGAACAGCAAGACCTTGCCGCGCGCCGCGCTGGTCGGGCTCGAGAAGAAGATGGACCCGGCCATCGACACGAGGATGCACGCGTCGCCACAGGCGCCGGCCGCCTGCGCGTAGACGAGCCGGGCGAACGGCGTGGGTTCGGCGAACCGGGGGTCAGTGCTCATGTCCCTCCCGGGACGATACCCGGCACCTCCATGGTCAACCGCCAGACTGCAACACCGGATTTCGGGAGTAGCATTGGCCGGTGGCCGGGCTGGACACCGCTTCTGCGCATTCCGAGCACGGGCATCCGCCGTTCTCCGACGCGTCCGAACGCTTCCTGAACCGGGAGCTCTCGTGGCTCGACTTCAACGCCCGGGTCCTCGCGCTGGCCGAGGACGACCGCCTCCCGCTGCTCGAGCGGGCGAAGTTCCTCGCCATCTTCAGCCAGAACCTCGACGAGTTCTTCGAGGTGCGGGTGTCGGGCCTGATGGAGCAGTTCGACGCCGGCCTGCGCACCACCACCGCTGACGGCCTCGACCTGGGCGACCAGCTCCGCTCCATCCGGGTGCGGGTCGACGACCTCGTCCTCCGGTCGGCGGCGGTGTTCGCCAAGGAGATCGTCCCGGCGCTCGACGACGAAGGCATCCGCTTCGCCGACTGGGACGCCCTGTCGGCCGAGGACCGGGTGCTCCTCGACGAGATGTTCGTCGATTCGATCTTCCCAGTGCTCACCCCGCTCGCGGTCGACCCTGCGCACCCGTTCCCGTACATCTCCAACCTGTCGCTCAACCTTGCGGTCACCGTCCGCGACCCGTCGAGCGGTGACGAGCGATTCGCGCGCGTCAAGGTGCCCCCGCTGCTCCCCCGCTTCGTGCCGCTCCCCGACGGCGAGCGCTTCGTGCTCCTGGAACAGGTCATCGCGGCGAAGCTCGACGCGCTGTTCCCCGGTATGGAGGTGCTCGCGCATCATCCGTTCCGCGTCACGCGCGACGCCGACTTCGAGCTGGAGGACGAAGCCGAGGACCTCCTCGAGGCGATCGAGTCGGTGCTGCGCCGGCGCAGCAAGTTCGGCCGGGTCGTGCGGCTCGAGGTCGACGCCAAGATGACCAACGAGGTGCTCGAGCTGCTCTGCCGCGAGCTCGAGCTCGCCGACCACGACGTCAACGTGATCGACGGACCGCTCGACCTCGGTGGGCTCTGGTCGCTCTACGCGCTCGACCGCCCGGAGCTGAAGGACGAGCCCTGGGTCCCGCAGACGCCCGTCGTGCTGCAGGGCACCGATCCCGCGCCCGACTTCTTCCGGCTGTTGCGCAACGGCGACGTGCTCGTGCACCACCCGTACGACTCCTTCTCCACGTCGGTGGAGCAGTTCGTCGAGCAGGCCGCATCCGACTCGCAGGTCCTCGCGATCAAGCAGACGATCTACCGCACCGCCGGCGCCGAGAGCTCGCTGGTGAGCTCGCTGGTCAAGGCGGCCGAGTCGGGCAAGCAGGTCGTGGCCCTGGTCGAGCTCAAGGCCCGGTTCGACGAGCAGGCGAACATCGCCCGGGCCCGCGCGCTCGAAGAAGCAGGCGTGCACGTGGTCTACGGGCTGGTCGGTTTGAAGACCCACGCCAAGGTGCTGCTGATCGTGCGCCAGGAATCCGACGGCATCCGCCGCTACTGCCACGTGGGCACCGGGAACTACAACCCCAAGACCGCGGATCTCTACGAGGACGTCGGGCTGCTGTCCGCCGACCCCGACCTCGGCGCCGATCTCACCGACCTGTTCAACCACCTCACCGGCTACAGCCACCAGGGCGAGTACCGGAAGCTGCTGGTCGCGCCGGTGCACCTGCGCCGCGCCATCGCCGATCGCATCGAGCAGCAGGCCGAGCTCGGTGCGGCGGGCCGGATCACGATGAAGATGAACAGCCTGGTCGATCCGGCGCTGATCGACGCGCTCTACGACGCGTCGCAGCGGGGCACGCAGATCGACCTCGTGGTGCGGGGCATCTGCTGCCTGCGACCCCAGGTTCCGGGCCTGTCCGACAACATCCGGGTCCGATCGCTCATCGGACGCTTCCTCGAGCACTCACGGGTGTATCGCTTCGGCGCCGACGCCGACAGCGCCGAGTACCTCATCGGCTCGGCCGACCTCATGCCCCGCAACCTCGACCACCGGGTCGAGGCGCTGGTGCCCGTCACCGATCCGCGCCTGCGCGCCAGACTGGCGGAGATGCTCGAGCTCGATCTCGCCGACGACGTGCTCGCGTGGGAGCTCGCGGCCGACGGCGCCTGGCACGAGATCCCCACGGTCGCAGGTGTCTCCACGCACCGCGTGCTGCAGGAGCTCGCAGTCGCGCGGGCCCAACCCTCCTGAGCGGGGCCGGGAGCGTGAACAACGGTTCGACGGTGGAGCGCGAGCTCAAGTTCACGCCCGCGCCCGAGCTCGACGTCGCGGACATCGACGGCCTCGATCACGAACTGACGCTCGAGCCGGCGGGCACGAAGAAGCTCCGCGCCACCTACTACGACACTGCCGACTACCGCCTGGCGCGCACGGGCGCGAGCCTCCGCTTTCGCGACGACGACGGCTGGACGGTCAAGCTGCCCGGCGGGTCCGACCTCGCGCTCGTGCGGACGGAGCTCCACGTCGACGGCGGACCCGGCGAGCCCCCCGACGCCGCCCGTGACCTCGTCGTCGCGCTCGTACGGCGAGCGCCGTTGCGTCTTGCCGCGCGCATCGACACCGTCCGGCACCGCTTCATGCTCCGCGACGGCGACGGAGATGCCGTCGCGGAGCTCGTCGACGACGCGGTGACGGTGCGCGTCGACGATCGCGTGACCAAGGAGTTCCGCGAGCTCGAGGTCGAGTTCGTGGACGCCGCGTCGGCCGAGCAGGTTCGCGACGTCGCCCGCACCTTGCAGCACGCCGGTGCCGGGGAGCCCCAACACCTGTCGAAGATCGCACGCGCCCTCGGTCCGCGGGCACTCGACGCGTCCGACCTGGTGCCGCCAGGCGACCTCGACTTCGCGTCGACCCCGACCGACGTCCTGCGGGCGGCGATCTCCCGCTCCACCGCGCGCCTGCTCGCGCACGATCCCGGCGTCCGCCTCGGTGGTGACGCCGAGGACGTGCACCAGGCGCGGGTCGCGACCCGTCGGATGCGCTCCGACCTGCGCACGTTCCGGCGCGCGCTCGACCCCGGCTGGGACGAGTCGCTGCGGGACGAGCTCAAATGGTTGGGGGGCCTCCTCGGCGCGGTGCGCGACGCCGACGTGCTGCTCGACCGGCTCCGGCGCCGGGTCGCCGACCTCCCCGACGACGACCACGCCGCGGGTGAACGCCTGCTCGACATCCTCCGCGCCGAACGCGAGGCCGCCCGCGAGGAGCTGCTCGCCGGGATGCGCTCCGACCGCTACCTCGACCTCGTCGAGCGCCTCCTCGCGGCAGCGCGCGCGGTCCCCGTCGCGGACGACGGCGCCGACTTCGAGCTCGAGCTCGGCGAGCTCGTGGCCAAGCCGTGGAAGAAGCTCCGCGACGCCGTGCACGACCTCGACGACGATCCGCCCGACGAGGACCTGCATGCGGTGCGCATCCGAGCCAAGCGGACCCGCTACGCCGGCGAAGCGGTGGCACCCGCCGTCGGCAAGGCCGCGAAGCGCTTCGCGTCGGCGGTCGAAGCCGTGCAGGAGGTGCTCGGCGACCATCAGGACGCAGTCGTCGCCGGCGAGTGGCTGCGCGAGCACGTGCCCACCGACGACGGCGGCGCCGCATTCGTCGCCGGACAGCTCGTCCTGGTCGAAGCGGCCGACGCGCAGACGTCGCGCGACGCATGGCCGGCAGCCTGGAAGGACGCGAAGCACCCGAGGCTGCGGAGGTGGATGTGAGCGCCGCCCGGAGTGGCAGCGCGACCGTCCGCGCCGCCGGCGGGATCGTCATCCGGCAGGTGACCGGCGGCGGCTGGCAGGTCCTGCTGGTGCATCGGCCCCGGTACGACGACTGGAGCCTGCCCAAGGGCAAGGCCGACCCGGGCGAGCGCGACGAGGAGACCGCGCTCCGTGAAGTGGAGGAGGAGACGGGCCTACGCTGCACCCTCGGCATACCGGCGGGACGGACCCGCTACCGCGACTCGAAGGGCCGGGACAAGGTCGTGCACTACTGGTTGATGGAGCCGGCGTCGGAGGCCGCCGCCGGCGACGCGTTCGTCGCCAACGACGAGGTCGACGAGGTGCGCTGGTGCAGCGTCGCCGAGGCCACCGACAGCCTGTCGTACGCGCACGACCGCAAGCTCCTGGCCAAGGCGCCCGTTCCCTCGTGACCGTCTACCTCGTGCGCCACGCGCGCGCCGGCTCCCGAGGCCGGTGGAAGGGTGACGACGCGCTCCGCCCCCTCTCCAAGGTCGGTCGCGCCCAGGCCGACGGCATCGCCGAGCACCTGGCCGAGGAGTCGATCGATCTCGTGCTCAGCAGCCCGTACACCCGCTGCGTCGGCACCGTCGAGCCGCTGGCACGGAAGCTCGGGATCGACATCGAGACGGCCGACGCGCTCGCCGAGGGCGCCCGGCTCTCGCAGGCGCTGCGCCTCTTCGAGAAGGTGCAGGACCGCGAGGTCGTGCTCTGCACGCACGGTGACGTGATGCAGGACCTGCTCGACCACTTCGGACGGCACGGCGTGAAGCTGCGCGACCACCGGATGGAGAAGGGTTCCGTCTGGGTGTTCGAGATCGAGGCCGACAAGGTACGTCGTGCCCGGTACGTGCCACCGCCCGCCACCTGAGCTTCACCCGTCGTTCACCTGGTGCTCGCCGCGCGGACGGTAGCCACCGCCGACCCGCAGGTACCTTGGGCCCATGCGCATCCTCGTGACCAACGACGACGGCGTCGACTCCCCGGGGATCCACGCGCTCGCGGCGGCGATCGTCGCCGACGGTCACGACGTCGTGGTGGTCGCGCCCACCGACGACCGCAGCGGTGCCGGCGCGTCGATCGGCCGCATGATGGGCGTCGGGCCGCCGCCGGTCGAACAGCGGGTCTGGGACGAGCTGCCCGATCTCCCGGTGCACGCGATCGACGCACCGCCCGCCATGGCGGTGTTCGCGATGTGCCTCGGCGCGTTCGGCGACCTGCCCGACCTCATCGTGTCCGGGATCAACCCGGGTGCGAACACCGGGCACCTGGTGCTCCATTCGGGAACGGTGGGCGCCACGCTGACCGGGGCCGGCTACGGCATCCCCGGCGTGGCGGTGTCGATCGACTGGAGCATCGAGGGCGAGTACCACTGGGACGTCGCCGCCCGCATGGCCGCCGCCGCAGTCGAATGGGCGGCCAAGCCCGACGGCGACGCCCGGGTCCTCAACGTCAACGTGCCCAACCTCCCGATCGAAGAGCTCAAGGGCGTGCGGGAGGCGGAGCTCGCCCCCGCCGGCGAGGTCTGGGTGGCGTCGGCCGACGTGTCGCAGGGCGACCTCAAGATCGAGATCACCGGTCGCGCCGATCCGGCTCCGGGCACCGACGTCGCGCTCGTGCACGACGGCTACGTGTCGGTCACGCCGCTGATGAGCATCGTGCGCGGACCGGCCCGCGGTGCCGCCGACTTCATCGTCGACACGCTCGGGAGCGACGCTCCGGGGTGAGAGGCGAGAACTCGGCTCGCTAACCTGCGAGCCGACCGCGCCCCTCACCCTCCAGGAGCCCACCATGCCCGCAGTCGGCGACGTCGCACCCGACTTCACACTCAAGGACCAGCACGGCACCGACGTCACCCTGTCGGAGCTGCGCGGCAAGCCCGTCGTGATCGTCTTCTACCCGTTCACCTTCACGGGCGTCTGCGAAGGCGAGCTGTGCGAGATCCGTGACGACCCTTCGGCGTTCGAGCGCGGCGGCGCCCAAGTGGTGGCGATCTCGTGCGACTCGCGCCACGCCCAGCGGATCTGGGCCGAGCAGCAGGGCTTCACCTTCCCGGTGCTCAGCGACTTCTGGCCCCACGGCGAGGTCGCCAAGGCCTACGGCGTGTTCAACGAAGCGCTCGGCTGCGCGAACCGGGCGACGTTCGTCCTCGACAAGGACGGCGTCGTCGCCTCCACCTTCTCGTCCCCCGACCTCGGCGACGCCGCGCGCCAAGGCCGAGTACGAGGAAGCGCT